>CAWGDT010000036.1:0-60396 GCA_963821365.1 uncultured Actinomycetes bacterium | reverse complement strand
CATCGCAGGCCACTCCTCCCGCAGTTCGCTTGCGTTGCCGAGGTAGCCGTCGAGCGCCGTCACCCGGTTCAGGGTGGCGAGCTTCTTGCGGGCCGTCTGGAGGCGCTGCTCGATCGCGCTGCGCGCGGTCAGCCACTCCTGCAACCCGATCAGCTGCTCAGCGTAGGCGGTCGAGAGCTCGTCCAGCTGCGCTTGCGCGCGGTCTGCTTCGGCCTGCCACTCGGCGGCAGCGGGGTCGTCGCTTCTGCCCTGCAGGTTGGCGGCAAGCTCGGGGCTCTCGAGACGGAACAGCACGCCGTCGGGTCGTTCACGCTGAAGCCGCGCCTCTCGGTGTGCGTAGGGCAGATCTCGCGCAAGATCGACATCGGCGACGGACGCGGCGAGCAGTGGTTTCGATTTGATGGGCGGGATGGTTGTGGTCTCGTATTCCGCGGGCGCTCGGCGAGCTGCGCGAAATGCCAGGATTCACATTCGACCCGTCATGGGAGACAGAAGGCAGAGATCCAGCGGTGCTATGCGGGGGTTCGGCTCGATACCTGCTCGAGTTGCCGCGGCCAGTGGAACCCTGCGGGGACGTCCGTTCGGGGGTCACGCGGTGTGAACGGTGCCGACGCGGCCATCGCTAGACGCTCGAGCTGAGCCGCTCCTTGACCTCGTCGCAGCTGGGCCAGGAGGTGAACTCAGCCCCGCGCTGCGCGTCGACGGAAGGTTTCAAGCTAGACGAATCGGGCAATACTGGTTCAGCGCGTTAGTCGTCTTTGACGGCGTCGAGGGTTTTGTACGTTCCTCTTCGATTGTCACCACCGACCTGAGCGCAGCAGAGAGTTCGTTCGGACTCCCTGTCCTGTAGGGAAAGAAGGAGCCTCACATGTTTGCGATCATTCGTCGTTATGACGGTGTGGACCAGAATCGTTCGACCGAGTTGACCCGCAAGGTCAACGAGACGCTCGTCCCGAAGCTGGAGAAGCTCTCGGGCTTCGCGGGCTACTACCTGATCGAGGCCGGGAACGGCGTCTTCAGCTCGCTCAGTCTCTTCGAGACGCGTGAGCAGGGGATGGAGTCGACGAAGTTCGTCGCCAGCTGGTTGCGCGACGAGAAGCTCGACACGATCCTCCCCAACGAGCCCAAGATCACGAGCGGCAAGGTTGTCGTTCACAGCGACCGCGTCCTGGTCGCCGCGTAGCTCGACCGCACCGCATTGGACGAAATGGGGCCCGGCTTGCCGGGCCCCTTTCGTTTCGGGATCGGCGTCTGCCGGGCGATGGCGGGTGTCCCCGGGGAGTCGCCCGTGTCGTGTGTCGCGCGGCCGGCCCGGCGCCTAGGCGAGAGCCTTTGGCCGCTGGATCCGCGTCCATCGCTCGGGAGCGCACGGGGCGGGCGATAGGTCTGCGAGTGGGTCTTGGAGATCGTCGAGCTGGCGTTTCGCCCGGAAGAGGGTGATGCCTGCCGCGGTCGCGCCGTCGGCCAGTGTCCAGCCGCACGTGATCCGCCCGGCGATCTGCGTGAGCGTCCACGCGTCCCCCGGGTCGAGTTCGTAGGCGAGCTCGGCCGCGGCCTCGAGTGGCGTCCCGGCTTCGTCGTAGCCGGGGTCGATCACGCCGACGTCGTGGAGAACATCGAACGGGAAGCACACCCGTCGCGGGACGCGTCTTGGCCTGCCCACTCGCGAGTCGCCAAGTGAGAAGCGGAGCCAATCTGCATACCGACGCCTCATAGTCCGATACAGAAGCGTGCTGATGCCGATCCCGTGTCCGGTCGTTGACTTCGGCCCTGATCTGGTCGGACGTTTGGCCGGAGAGGCGAATCTCGAAGTCCGCGCGGCCTAACGGCCGTCTCCTCAAACCAATCGACCTCAAGGCCGTGGTACGACGCCCAACCGGCAACAAACGCAGCGATCGCCCCCTCGCCGGCGCCACCCTCCACCAGCGACGGGTTGACCGAGTCGATCCTCACGAGATCCGACAGCAACCCCACAACTGCGTCCAGCACACGAGAATCGTCGCGCCGAAGGCAACCGCAGGATCATGATCGCCTCGCTCCGATACCTTGACATCTTCGCCAAGATTGACGGTGGCTGGCACTTCGCCGAGCGGAAGCTCCTCCTCGACTGGAGCGAGAAGCAACCGCGACCCGGGGTCCGGACCCCAGACGACACGATTGTCGGCATCGGCGCCAATCGCCGTCACGGAGGAGCGAACGTGTCAACACCCGCGAGCCCATTGCTCTCCCCATCGCAACTCGCTGCTCTGGCCGCGATCGGCGAGGAGCGCGCGGCGCCGGCCGGTGAGCTGCTGTACCGGGTCGGCGATCGGACGTATCCGTTCATTGCGATCCTCGAAGGAGAGGTCGCGATCATCGACGCCGCCGGGAACGAGCTCATCAGGCACGGCCCGTCGGGCTTCCTCGGGGAGCTGAACCTCCTGTCGGGGCAGACGGTCTTCGTCAACGCGCGTGTCATGGCGCCGCTGCGGTACATCGCGGTCGAGCGCGTGGCGCTGCGATCGCTCCTCAACGAGGACGGCCCCCTCAGCGACCTGCTCCTCTCCACCTTCATCTCCCGGCGTGAGGCGTTGCAGAGCGTGCAGGGGATCGGTCTGGAGATCGTCGGTCCGCACGGTTCGGAGCCGACGATGTGGATGCTCGAGTTCGCGCGCGCGAACCGGCTCCCATACACCTGGCAGGAGACAGCCCCGCCCGACGGCGGGGCGTTGCCGCTCGTGCGGCTGCCGGGCGGCGGCGAGCTGCACGGCCCGAGCACCGGCCAGGTGCTGCGCGCTCTCGGGATCGGACTCGAGCTCGCGCGGCGTGAGGAGGTCGACCTGCTGATCGTGGGCGCCGGCCCGGCAGGGCTCGCGGCCGCGGTCTACGGCGCTTCCGAAGGGCTTGACACGCTGGTCGTCGAGAGCACCGCGCTCGGCGGCCAGGCCGGGTCGTCTCGTCGGATCGAGAACTACCTCGGCTTCCCGGCCGGGATCAGCGGCACCGAGCTGACCAGCCGAGCGGTGACACAGGCGCGCAAGTTCAGCGCGCGCACCGCGACCCCGTACCGCGCCCTCTCACTCGAGCGAGGGAACGGGCGGCACCTCGTCCGCCTCGAGGATGACCGCGAGATCGCCGCGCGTGCTGTCCTACTCGCGACGGGCGCTCAGTACCGGCGGCCACCCGTCGAGCGCCTCACGGAATACGAGGGACTGACGGTCTTCTACGCCGCCGGGGCGCCCGAGGCCCAGCTCTGCGCAGGCTCCCGCGTCGCGGTCGTCGGCGGCGGCAACTCCGCCGGCCAGGCAGCCGTCTGGCTCGCCCGCGGCGGCGCGCTCGTCACCCTTCTCCACCGCCGCGCCGAGCTCCGCGAGACGATGTCCGACTACCTGATCCACGAGCTCGAGCGCTACGGAGTCGCGATCCGCGACCGAAGCGAGATCGCCGCTCTCCACGGCACCGACGGGCACCTCGCGGCCGTCACACTGATCGGCGGCGAACGCCTTTCCTTCTCGTTCCTGTTCCTCTTCCTCGGCGCGCTGCCCTGCACCGAGTGGCTCGACGACACCGTCGCCCGCGACCACCACGGCTTCATTCTCACCGGCGCCGCAGTCAACACCGACAACCTGCTCGAAACCGACATTCCCGGCGTGTTCGCGGCCGGAGACGTCCGCTCCGGCTCCACCAAACGCTGCGCCACCGCCGTCGGCGAAGGCGCAATGGCCGTCCAATTCGTCCACGGACACCTCACCCGTACCCCCGCCGTCGGGGAAGTGACGTGAGCAACACTGTCTGCACGCACCTCGACCAAATCGCGGTTCGCGAGCTGCCGGCGTCCGTCGAGGGATGTGAGGACTGTCTCCGAACCGGCGGCAAGTGGCTCCACCTCCGGATCTGCCTCACCTGCAGCCACGTCGCCTGCTGCGATGACTCACCCAACCGGCACGCAACAGCCCACGCCCACGCCACCTCGCACCCGATCCTCCGCTCGCTCGAGCCCGGCGAAGACTGGAACTGGTGTTACCTCGATGAGGTCGCATTCGTCCTCGACAACCTTCGCGGCACGACGCGCATCCCACCCTCGCCGCTCCGGAACTGAGCCCGAAAACGATCACGCAATCCGGCGTGCAAGGGCGACTTCACTCCGAGCTTGCGGAACACCTTGAGCAGGCGGTACTCGACCGCGCTCGGGCTGATGAACAACTGGGTGGCGATCTCCCGAGGGCCGGACGCCAACCTCGTCAATCCATCGCGCGCACGCGCGCGATTGCGCGAGAGACGGAGCCTTGCTCGACGGCGGGGCGATGATCGTGGCGGTCTGGCGACCCTCGTTGCTCAGCCCCCAGCGGCAGGCGTAGTCTCGAGCTTGAGTCCCCCGCCCCGGAGAGGAGGTCATAGAAACCGCACTCACGAACGACGGAGGTTGTCATGAGTACCACCGTTCAGATCGCCACCGACATCCGTCCCTTCCGCGTCGACATTCCCGATGAGGAGCTCGCCGAGCTGCGTCGCCGCATCGACGCGACGCGCTGGCCCAGCAAGGAGCTCGTCGAAGACCGGTCGCAGGGCGTGCAGCTGGCGACGTTGCAGGCGCTCGCGCGCTACTGGACGACCGACTACGACTGGCGCAAGGCCGAGGCGCGGCTGAACACGCTGCCGCAGTTCGTCACAGAGATCGACGGCGTGGACATCCACGTCATCCATGTGACGTCGCCGCACAAGCACGCGCTACCGCTGATCATGACCCACGGCTGGCCCGGCTCCGTGTTCGAGCTGCTCGACTCCGTCGGCCCGCTGACGGACCCGACCGCGCACGGCGGCAGCGCCGAGGATGCCTTCCATCTCGTACTGCCCTCCCTGCCCGGGTACGGGCTCTCCGGCGAGCCGGTCGAGGTCGGCTGGGATCTGGCGCGGACGGCAACGGCCTGGGCCGAGCTCATGCGCCGAATCGGCTACACCCGCTACGTGGCCCAGGGCGGCGACGTGGGCGCCGGGGTCACCGACGCGATGGGCCGCCAGGCACCCGAGGGCCTGGTCGGCATCCACACGAACCTGCTCGTGCCGGCGCTGAGCGGCACCATGCCGACGCACACAGACGAGGAACGCGCCGCGGCCGCGCAGATCGCCACCTTCCAGCAGTCCGGAAACGGCTACTTCGTCGAGATGGCCACCCGACCGCAGACGATCGGTTACGCCCTGCTCGACTCTCCCGTCGCCCTCGCCGCCTGGATGGCAGACCACGACACAGACGCCTACTACAAGATCGCGCGCGCCTTCGTCGACGGGCAGCCCTCGGGCAACCTTACGCGCGACCACATCCTCGACAACATCACGCTGTACTGGCTGACCGGCACGGGCGCCTCCGCGGCTCGGTCGTACTGGGAGGCCTACGGGCCCGACGCCCCTGCCGCGGGCCGTCAGGCCCTGCCACCGCCGGCGATCCCGTTCGGCTTCACGACGTTCCCGGGCGAGATCTGGCGGACGCCGCGCAGCTGGGTCGAGGCGAGCTACCCGAACGTCATCTACTTCAACGAGGTCGACAAGGGCGGCCACTTCGCCGCGTGGGAAGAGCCGGACATCTTCTCATCGGAGCTGCGAGCGGCGTTCAGGTCACTCCGCTGAGCGGGCAGGCGTGAGCGGCGCGCACCTTGTGTGCGCCGCTCCGGCTTGTTCACGGGGCCTCTTGCGCAGTTCGTCGAGTTGGTCACGGGTTGCGACGGTGCTCGTCGGGCTCGCCGCCGTGTTCGCCATCCATCCGCCGCCAGTCGGCCCGCTCGCGCTCGTCTGCTTCGCAGTGGCCGCAATCCTCACCGAGCGCTGGCGCGCCCGCGAAGGACGCACAGCGACTGTGCCGGCGCCCATCTAGCATCGGGAGCCCGTACCCACGGTCGGCAGAACGGGTTCGACACGGCGTCTACAAAGGCGCAACCTCTGCCGCGCGAAACCGAATCCTGGAAATTGATGTATGCAGGCTGCGGGTTTGCGCCCCGAGCAGCACCCGCCCCCTCTGCGGTAGCAGCGGCGCTTCTCGGGCTCAGAGCGCGCCTCTGCGATCGACACAGACGGTCACGAGCACGGAACGCCAAAGGTGGAGCGGCGGTGTGCGCACATCGCGGCCCCTGGCTAGGTGGTCGGCTAGACGGTCCCATCTCTGTTTGACAGAGAACGCCGGCGGGTAGGCGCGAACGTCGTGAGCGTTCTCGAGCCCGGCCGGAAGCGCCGCCACCCGATGCCCCCTGCCGCCCGCAGGTTCTGGGCCGCGGCCGCCGGATTCACGCTCGTGTTGGTCGTCGCCTTCGTTCTGCGCTGACCGTTGCGTGGACGCGTCACACTCTCCACCATTTCCTGGCAGGTCGAATTCAGGATAGTGCCGAGTGGCCCGGAAGGCCGTCTGCGGCGCGGATACTGGGTCCTTGGTATTGGACGCGGATCGGTCGAGTTCGAGGCTACTGCAACGGCGGCCGCCACGCACCCGAGCACGACCGACGCGAAGCCCGTCGCCGAAGCGCCAGACAACCGAACACCCCGATTCTTCATGGCGGGATTGTCGCGGCCGCTGCTAATAACGATCTAACGGGCTGTCGCGCGCGACCGCCGAGCAGTTCCACGCGAGCCCTTCGCGCTGTCGCCAAATATGCTCCTTCAGCAGCGTCGCCGGCAGCTGCGCCAGCTCCTCGGGGCAGTCCTCGAGCCAGAACGTCGCTAGATCAACCAGTAAACGGTCAGGGCAACAAAAACCCAGAAAGCGACGCACACCGCAAGGGCGGCAAGCAATACGAAGTTGAAGTCGGCCGACTCGGGCCGACCGGGAGCCAGGTAGATGGCCCGATCGGGCTTAGCAACAGCGACGGCCGTACGCGACATGCGTCTTCCTTTCGTCTCTTGAAACCGCACACCTCCGGGCCGAACTGCGACGCGGGTACCGCGTCTCGACGGGTGTGAGGTTGTCGTCGTTCTACTTGGCCACGATACGGGCGTTGAGACGGCCGGTCGTTGACATAGACGGGTCAATTAGAGCCCTTCGCGCTGCCGCCAGACGTGCTCTTGGAGAAGGGTCGCTCGCAGCTCCACCAACTCCTCGGGACAGTCCTGTTCGTGTTCTCGCGAAAGCGTCCCCTTCGTATGGACCCATGCATCGGCCGGGTTCGTTGACGACGTGACCATTCCCGTGGAACACTCCTGGCTAGCAACGGGGAGAGGGGTAACGGGGGAGCAGGTCCGTCGATGCGGCGGACGGGAGTGTGGAAGTGGTTCCCGACACCGGGTCGGGCCGTGACCGCATCCCCCTCTCCCCGGCGCTGGCGCGGGGCGGGGCTGCACGGGACACGATTGGTCAGTTTCCGGCGGAACGACCTGAATGGACGGGCCCTCGTCTGGACCCGCCGTGGACTCGTGATCGACCCGCCCCAGCTGCTCGACTCGCGTTGCGGCCCGGTGCTGAACTCTGGCTAGGTGATGCGCCGGAGCCTAGGATCGGACGCGCGTAAGTCGGGTTGCTTCGCAGCGAACGTTTCCGTTCTTCACGCGAAGGAGTGGTCTTGCACGCACCGAGCACGTGGCATCACGGCCTGGTGGCCGAATACTGGGCGGTCGTCAACCTCGACGCGCCTGAGCTCGACCTCTATCGGCGCTACCTGCGCAGCCCAATCCTCGACGCCGGCTGCGGGGCGGGAAGGCTGCTCGGCCCGCTGCGGCGACAGGAGTTCGACGTCGACGGCTGTGACGCGTCCACTGACATGATCGAGCGTTGTCGGGAGCGGGTGCCGGACGCGACGCTGTGGGTGTCGCTCCTGCACGAGCTCGACCCACCACGACGCTACGCGACGATCGTCTGCAGCGGCGTCCTGGGTCTCGGCAGCACCCGCGAGCAGGACGTCCAGGCAATCGGAAGGCTGTACGACGCCTTGCTTCCCGGCGGAACGCTAGTCCTCGACAACGAGGAAAAGCCGTTCCGTTGGCGCGTCCGAGGTTGGAACGAGCCGTCCGAAGGGGAGATCTCGTTGCGCAGCCGCGTCGACGCGGTCGACGACGACGACCGCTGCATCCACATGACGATCCGTGCCGAGACGCGTGACGGGCGGCGCGAGGAGTACGCGCTGACAATGCGCCAGTGGTACCGGGACGAACTCCTGCCGCTGTTCCGCGACGCTGGCTTTGCGACCGTCGACGTCCACGCCGGAATCGACGAGAACACCCAGGTTTACGTCGCCATCCGCCAGCCCTGAGCCAACGCGGCAGCGGGGTGGGCGAGCGTCCGCCTCCAAGATTGGAGGAGCGTTCATAGGACGTGACGGCCAACTTGACCGCGCCCACACCATTTCCCTCCCCGATTTCCGGAGAAGGGAAGCGCAGGTGGGCCGGCCGCGGGGGAACTCAAATGGGTTCCTGATCTGGTGTGAGCAACCGGCTCTTGCTGCTCGTTGCTCGGTCGGTAGGCTGAGCCCATCTGAGCGCACAGGTTGACGCCGTCGAGAGGTCTACGAGCGCCAGACAAAGGACGCCGCGCGAGAGAGACTCGCACCGTGGGGGTACGGGTCTCTCGCGCAGCGGATCGCGAGCCCGCCGCAGGCCCCGCCTGCGGCAGGGGTGCGCCGCCGAATACCCCCTTGCAAGGCGGGCTCCAGCCACCTTGCTGCCGCGGGTACCCCGGCACCGAGCTCGCATCGGCCACCGTAGATGCGGCCGGTGGGGTCGTATAGGACATGATTGGGTCAATGCGCCCTCTGTAGCAGGCAGTACACACCCTGTGCCGCGTGCGACGACGACGGCGGAGGGGCCGCCTCCTAGGCTCGGCCCATGGTCGAACGGTCGAGGAGGAGACGGGACATGAGCAACATGACCACCATGAGGATGTTGCTGTCGACTGCGGCACTTGCCGCTTTCGCAGTGGTGTTCGCCGGCAGCGCGAACGCGAAGATGTTGGACGAGGGAGGCTCTGGCGGTGGGGCGCCGACGGTGAAGGCGATCGAGCATCGCGCGTTTGGGTCGGGACTCATCGGCGACTCGGCGCTGACGCGCTCGTCGGCTCCTCAGACGCTGTGGCGCTCGTCTGCTCCTCAGGCGCTGACGCGCTCGTCGGCTCTTCAGTTCCGCGGGGCTCACCGGGGACAGCGCCCCGGGACGGTCACGCTGCCGATCGCGTCGTCTGCGAGTGACGGCGTCGATTGGTCGTGGTTCGGGCTTGGGGCAGGCATGACGGCTCTGCTCGCCGCCGGCATCGCGGGTGTCGTGCTGACGACCAGGCGCCGCGGCGGTATCGCTCTCCCGTAGCGACCGTTCGACACGGGAACCGAGACGGGGCGGATCCGGAAAGAACCTGGCGTCGACCCGGTGACGGTCTCGCGGGTCACCGACATGCGATGGTGAGCATCGCATTGAACTTGTGTGCCCACGTCTTCGAGCAGCAGCGCGGCAATAGCGCGGATACCGTCCTCGGCTCGATCCTGGAGGGGGTCGAGTCGTGAGGCGGCGGGACACGATCCACTGGGAGGCCGGGAGCACGGTGCTGCGTGGCTCCTTCTGCCCCAAGAGGAAGAACGGGCAGTGGGATCCCAAGTTCAACAGCGTGCGGTCTGAGAACATCGAGATCCGCCCAACTGGCGACAAGGGGTACTACTTCCCCTCGACCTTCGAGGTCTACGTCAAGGACGGAGAGCGCGTGCTGTTCTCTGGCCCTGCCGTCGAGGGATATCGCATGGCGGAGAGCGAGCACGGCGGCGGGCACGCAGGCACCGAGTTCTCGACCCTCTCTCAAGCCGTAGCGGCTGCCGAGAGGTACGCGCACCATCAGGCGTTCGGACCGATCCTCAGGCTCTTCTACTGGGGCTGCGGCAGGCGATGCGACTGGCGGCTCATCGAACAGGTGCTCTGCGAGGCCGTGATGGAACGCCGCGGCGACGAAACCTGACACAGACCTGACATCTGCCCCGATCGAGCCCCGGAAGTGGCCCCGATCGTGCCGCAAGCCCTGTGTTCAAGCCAAGCCCTCTGACGGACTCGAACCGTCGACCCCCTCCTTACCATGGAGGTGCTCTACCAACTGAGCTAAGAGGGCGCGGGTCGGAGTCTAGCCCCGACCCGACGCCGCGGTAGCGCTATCGCGTCCGCGGCCGTCGAGGCGGATCGTCCACAGCTCGACGGATTCGACGACGAGGTGCGACCCAGCCCACGGGTCGCGGGCGAGGGTCGCGCGGACGTCGTCCTCGGACGCGGCCTCGACGGCGAGGATCACGCGATGCTCGTCCGCGAGCGGCCCGCCGAGCACGACGAACCCCGTCTCGACGAGCCCGTCCATGAACGCGGCGTGTGCGTCCCAGCCACGCTGCTCCTCTAGCGGACGTCCCGGCTGCCAGTCGGGCCCGGAGCGGCGCTCGACGACGAAGAACGGCGCCATGCGGCAATCGTAGTGCGCCGGATCGGAGCACCGCACCCAGAGCTCCGCGTCGGCACCGAGACCGGGGAGCAGTTCGGGCCGTCCGACGAGCTGCTCGTCCGAGGCGCCGTCGAAAACCGGGGCGGCGACACGACCGTAGACCTCTGAGACACCATTCTCGGAGAAGGAGCTCGGAGATGCGGAAACGACTCGATCGGCGCCTGGTGCCGCTGCTGCTCGCGGTGGCGGTCGTCGCAGGCGTCGTGGCGGCAGGTGCGATGGCCGCCTCGTCCCACCCGACGGTGAAAGTCATGCAGGCCACGAGCCTCGGCAAGCTGCTCGCGACCTCGGGCGGGTTCACCCTCTACCACTACACGGACGAGAAGGGCGGCAAGATCGACTGCAAGGGCGGGTGCGCCAAGGTCTGGCCGCCGCTCCTCGTGAAGGCCGGCGCGAAGCCCACAGTTGGCCCCGGTCTCAGCGCCGCGAAGCTGGGCACGATCAAGCGCCCGGACGGCGGCACCCAGGTGACCTACAACGGCTACCCGCTGTACCGGTACGCGCCGGACAAGAAGGCCGGCGAGGTGAAGGGACAGGGCCTCGCCAAGGAGTGGTACGTCATCGCGCCGACCGGCAAGCTCGTGAGGCGCGCGGCGGCGGCCGAGGAACCGGCCGCGCCGCCGACCGAGACGACGCCGACGGACACCACACCGCCAGGCGGCGGGTACGACTACGGCTAGTCGGTAGATCGGCGCAGGCCCGATCCGGGTCTGCGCCGATGCGCCTTTCCGCCCGGCGCGACACTCTTTCGGAGAATCCCGGAAGGAGGTACGCGATGAGGACGGCGACGAAGGTGCTGGCGACCGCGGCAGGCACGGCCGTGGCACTCGAGACGACCCGCCGCGTCGTCCGCCGGCCGGTCCTGACGTGGGGCGCCACGGCGGAAGAGGCCGAACGCGCGCTGCCGGGCGACGATCTGCTTTCAGTGGCGGACGTCGTCTCGACGCGTGCGGTCACCATCGACGCGCCGCCGTCGGCGGTCTGGCCGTGGCTCGTCCAGATGGGCTCGGGTCGCGGCGGCGCCTACACGTACGACTGGATCGAGAACCTCTTCGGCCTCGGCATGAAGAGCGCGCACACGATCCACCCCGAGTGGCAGACGCTCGCCGTGGGCGACGTGATCCCCGGTCGCGCGAGCCTGCCCGGCATGCGCGTCGAGGCGCTCGAGCCGGAGCGGGCGCTCGTGACGCGGTCGGAGGACGGGACGTGGGTGTGGGCGTTCTCGCTCGACGACCTCGGCGGCCGGACGCGGCTGCTGAGCCGGAACCGGATCGCGCTGCCGGACGCGTCGCTCGGCGACCGGATCGGGATGGCGGTGATGGAGCCGGGCTCGCTCGTCATGGAACGCAAGATGCTGCACGGGCTCAAGGAGCGAGCCGAGCGGCTAGCCGCAGATCCGGACCTCGCCGTGAGCGCCTGACGGCTGCCGTCGGCCCTTGGTGTCCGACACGATGTCGGACACCAGCCGCGCGCGTGGCGGTTCGGGGGCACGGCTACAATCGCGTCCCCCCGCAGGGATTCCCGAGTGGCCAAAGGGGGCGGGCTGTAAACCCGCTGGCTCAGCCTTCGGAGGTTCGAATCCTCCTCCCTGCACTGTCCGGCACGGGTGAAGCGCGTCGACGAGAATCGCACCGTGGACGTCGTCTCGCTCGGGTTCCGCACCGATCTGGCCGTGCTCTCGCTCGGCGGGAGCGAGATCGAGCACCGCGACCGGCACGTCGTCGTCCGCACGCGCGCGAACCCGACGTACTGGTGGGGCAACTTCGTCCTCTTCGCTGACCCGCTCCGGCCGGGCGAGGTGCCCGCGCGCCTCGAGCTCTTCGCGGCCGAGCATCCCGGCGCCGAGCACGTCGCGTGGGGCATCGACTCGGTGGACGGCAACGCCGGCGACGAGTCCGAGCTGACTCGTGCGGGCTTCGAGGTGAGCCGCGACGCCGTGCTCGCCGCGACGTCGCTCCGGTCGCCCGACCGGCGAGTGGACGCCGAACTGCGGCCGCTCGCCGGCGAGGAGGACTGGCTGCAGGCGCTCGCGCTGCATCTCGCCTGCGTCGACCGCGACGACGGACGCGTGACCGACCGGTTCCTCACCGCTCAGGTCGCCGGCTACCGCGCGCTCTCCGAGAAGCCGGACGCGACGTGGTACGGCGCCTTCACGGAGGGGCGACTGCTGTCGTGGCTCGGCATCGTCACGGACGGCGCCGGGCTCGCCCGGTTCCAGTCGGTGGAGACACACCCCGAAGCGCGTCGGCGCGGCCTCGCGAGCGCGCTCGTCGAGCATGCGGGTCGCACTGCGCTCGACGGCCGCGCGACGACGCTCGTGATCGTGGCCGACCCCTCCTATCACGCGATCGGGATCTACCGCGCGCTCGGCTTCGTCGAGCAGGAGACGCAGGTGCAGCTCACGCGGCCGCCCGCGGTCGCAGCCGCCTGACGGCCCTACACTCGACGCATGCAGGCGTACGACGCGCTCGTCGTCGGGGCAGGCCCTGCCGGGTCGTCGACCGCGATCCACCTCGCGCGATCCGGCGCGCGGGTGCTGCTCGTCGACAAGGCGCGGTTCCCGCGCGACAAGCCCTGCGGCGGCGGCCTCACCGGGCGTGCGCTGCAGCGGATCCCGGTCGACCCGTCCCCTGTCGTCGAGCGCGACGTCGACCGCTTCGAGCTCCGTCTCCGCTACGGCTCGAGCTTCGTGCGCGGCCACGACGCGCCGCTGATCCGGATGACCCAGCGGCGCAGGCTCGACGCCTTTCTCGTGGGACAGGCAGTCTCCGCCGGCGCCGAGCTCCGCGACGGCGTGCGGGTCGAGGCAATCGAGCCGTCCGAGACCGGCGTCGCGGCGCGGATCGGCGGCACGCGGGCGCACGCAGGCGTGCTCGTCGGCGCCGACGGCGCGAACGGGATCGTCGCGCGGACGATCGGCATCGACGATACGATCGTTCGCGGAGTTGCCCTTGAAGGCAACATACCGCTCGGCGCGCTCCACAGCCACGACCTCGAGCGGACGGCGGTGATCGAGCTCGCGGCGCTCCCCGGCGGCTACGGCTGGGTGTTCCCGAAGGGCGACCACGCGAACCTCGGCGTCGGCGGCTGGGGAAGCGAGGGGCCTCGACTGCGAGACCATCTCGCGCGTCTCGCCCGCGCGCACGGCGTCGACCCGGAGGCACTGACCGAGATCCGAGGCCATCGGCTGCCGATGCGGCGGCTCGGCACGCCGGCCGGCGCCGGACGGACGCTCCTCGTCGGTGACGCCGCCGGGCTCGTCGACCCGTTGTCCGGCGACGGGATGTACGAGGCGTTCGTCTCGGCGCGGCTGGCGGCGGACGCCGTCGCCTCGGGCGACCTCGACGGCTACACCGCCGCGCTCTCGGTGGCGCTCGACCGGCACGCAGCCGCCTCGTGGGCCGCGAAGCGCGCGTTCGACCGCTACCCGCGCACCGTCTTCGCGGCCGCGCGCGCGCCCGGGGTGTTCAAGGTGGTGGCCGGGCTCCTCTGCGGCGACGTCGCGCACCCGGCCGACGCGCGGGGCGTCGCGCGCGGCCCGCTCAAGCTGATCGCGCGCCTCGCCGGCTGACCTGAGCGGAGGCTCAGTCGCCGGCCAGCGCCTCGGCGAGGAGCGACGTCGCGTAGGCCCTCCACGCGAGGTCGTGGTCCGAGCGCAGGAGCGTGAGCGACTCGCGGGCGCCGCGGAGCCCCTCGACCTCGGGCAGCAGCGCGCCGAGCCCGGCGAGGAGCTGTGTCCGCCGCTTCGGCGTGTCGAGGTCGTCGGCGAGCGCCGCGGCAGCGCGGCCGAACGGGTCGAGCGGCCGACGCGGGTCGCCGCCCGCCGCGAGCAGGAGCTCTGCCCGGCGGACGGCCGCGTTCAGCTCGTCGTCGTCGATCGTGACCCGTCGCCCGGCGAAGAAGCAGAGCATGGTCCATTGCTCGGCCGGCTCGGCCCGCTCCACGGAGCGCACCCAGTCGCGGATCGTCTCCCGCGCCACGATGCGGGTTCTATCGCAGCGGGAATCGAAAGGCGTGCCGTGGCGGAATGTTCGGATTCCGTTGACATCCGGAGGACCGCGATCAAGGCTGCCGAACCGTCGTCCGATACGGGTAGGTATGGGTGCAGGACGTCTGCTCTGCGCGCTCGCGGGCTCGCTCGCCGCGCTGATCCTGCCGGCGGCGGCCGGCGCGTCCGACCCGAGCCCGGCTCTCGCCACGCCGGCGGCGCAGCCGCAGTCGCCGAGCTGGGCTGCACCGCAGATCGCCTCGCTCGTCCTGTCCGGCACGATGGGGCCGAGCGTCGTCGCGTTCCGGCCCGACGACCCGCTCACGCGCGAGGAGCTGCACGAGGCGATCGTCGCGCTCGGGAGGCCGCACCAGGCACCCACCGACCCGACGCGGATCGTGACGATCCGGGAGCTCGACGCCCAGCTGGTCGCGGCCGCCGGCCTGCTTCCCGCGGCGCGGGCGATCCGGCTCGCGGCGCGCGACGCCGGCCTCGATCCGACCGACATGCTCGGCACCGAGACGATCGCGCGCCTCCTCGGGCTGCGCGTGAACCACCCGCAGGGGAGCGAGGATCTCGAGCGCTCGCCCAAGCAGGCGGCGTCGCGCGCCGAGGCCGCGTACTCGCTCGCGAAGCTGCGCCTGGTCGATCCCGCGCGTGTCGCTGCGATCCAGGAGCTGGCGGCGAGCTTCGCCGTCCCGACGCTGACCGAGCTCCAGCGCGACGTCCTGGCCCGCGCGCTGCGATTCGTCGGCTACCCGTATGTCTTCGCGGGGATGTCCGAGCAGACGCAGAAGCTGTGGAGCGCGACGGCACCGGGCAACACGATCACGGTCCCGGGCGGGTTCGACTGCTCGGGCTTCGTCTGGCGCGTGTACAAGCTCGAGCCCTATCCCGACGCCCCGGCGCTCGCCGCGGTGCTGCGCGGGCGGACGACGTACGTGATGAGCGGCGAGGTGCCGAAGGCCGAGCGCATCGACAGGGCCTCGATCGAGCCGGGGGACGTCGTCTTCTTCGGCTCCCGCGGGCCGGCGTCGAAGCCGTCGGAGATCGGGCACATGGGGATCTACGTCGGAAACGGCTGGTTCGTCCACTCCTCGAGCGGCGGCGTCACGCTCCAGCCGCTCCAGGGCTGGTACGCGACGACGCTCGCGTGGGCGCGCAGGCCGCTGGCCGAGTCCGGCCTCGCGACGTAGGCGTGTCGGGAATTGCGGCCGGGGGTAGGCTCGGCGCGTGCGCTGGAAGAAGGTCGAGGGCCAGGGCGACATAGAGGACCGCCGCGGGCAGTCGAGCGGCCCGTTCGGTGGCGGAGGCGGGCTTCCGATCCCGATGGGCGTCGGAGGCGGAGGAATCGGCCTGATCGTCATCGTGGTGCTCGCACTGCTCTTCGGCGGGAACGTCCTCGGCGGTGGCGACGGCGGCGGGACGCTGTCGCCGGGCGGGATCGACGAGACCGTCCCGCCGGCACCGTCCGGAGCGGCGCCCGGCGACGAGAACACGGGCGGCTCGGCCGCGAGCAGTGACGACGCGCTCGAGTTCGCGAAGTTCGTGTCGAGCGACGCGCAGGACATGTGGACGCAGATCTTCCAGCGGTCCGGCAAGCAGTACGCGCGCGCGCCGGTCGTGATCTTCACGTCGGGCACGCAGAGCGGCTGCGGGCCGGCGTCGGCGGCGACCGGCCCCTTCTACTGCCCCGCCGACCACAAGGTGTATCTGGACCTCTCCTTCTTCCGGGAGCTGTCGCGGCGCTTCGGCGCTCCGGGCGACTTCGCGGCCGCATACGTGATCGCGCACGAGATCGGCCATCACATCCAGAGCGAGCTCGGCATCGAGGACGAGATCCGCCGGAAGCAGCAGGACGACCCGTCCCATGCGAACACGTACGCGGTCCAGCTCGAGCTCCAGGCCGACTGCTTCGCCGGCGTGTGGGGCCGCTCGACCTACGACCGGGGCATTCTCGATCCGGGCGACATCGAGGAAGGGCTGAAGGCCGCCGCCGCGGTCGGCGACGACCGGCTCGGCGCACGCAGTCCCGAGCAATGGACGCACGGCTCGTCCGCGCTCCGCGCGCAGTGGTTCCGCACGGGGTTCGACTCCGGCAAGCCCGGCGACTGCGACACGAGCGACGTCTCTCTCTAGCTAGGGGCGCGGGCCGGCCGATCGAGCGGAACGCCGCTCTTTGGACAGATCGGCACGAACTCGGCCCGGTTTCCCCTTGACGCGCGACCCGCGGGGCGGGCGCGGCGCCCGAGGGCCGTGCCGCGATACCCTCCGAGGACACGCTTTTCGAGAGGAGTCAGCCATGACGGAGCTTGCGGAGGCGCCTGCCGTCGAGCGCGACGGGGCGATCACCAGGATCCCGCACTGGATCGGCGGGAAGCGGGTCGACGGCACGTCGGGACGCAGCGGGCCGGTCTACAACCCAGCGCTCGGCGTCCAGTCGGGTGCGGTCGACCTCGCCTCGGCCGAGGAGATCGACGCCGCGGTGCGGAATGCCGCGGAGGCCTGGGAGTCGTGGCGTACGGTGTCTCTCGCCAAGCGCGCCGAGCTTTTCTTCCGGATCCGCGAGCTCTTCCACACGCACCGCGAGGACCTCGCGAAGCTCCTCACGGCGGAGCACGGCAAGGTGCTCTCCGACGCGCTGGGCGAGGTCGCGCGCGGGCTCGAGGTGATCGAGTACGCCTGTGGGATTCCGACCCTGATCAAGGGCGAGTTCTCGGAGCAGGCCTCGACCGGGATCGACGTCTACTCGATCCGGCAGCCGCTCGGCGTCGTCGCCGGCATCACGCCGTTCAACTTCCCCGCGATGGTGCCCATGTGGATGTGGGCTCCGGCGATTGCGTGCGGTAACTGCTTCGTCCTGAAGCCGTCGGAGAAGGACCCGTCCGCGTCGCTCCTGACGGCAGAGCTGCTCAAGGAGGCGGGTCTGCCCGACGGTGTGTTCAACGTCGTCCACGGCGACAAGGTCGCCGTCGACGCGCTGCTCGAGCACCCGGGCGTCGCCGCGGTCTCGTTCGTGGGCTCGACACCGATCGCCCGGTACATCTACGAGACGGGGACGAAGCACGGCAAGCGCGTCCAGGCGCTCGGCGGGGCGAAGAACCACATGATCGTGCTCCCGGACGCCGACGTCGACATGGCCGCCGACGCGGCCGTCTCGGCGGGCTACGGCTCCGCGGGCGAGCGCTGCATGGCGGTCTCGGTGCTCGTGGCGGTCGGCGACGTCGCCGATCCGCTCGTCGCGGCGATCCAGCAGCGGCTGCCGAAGGTGAAGGTCGGGAACGGCCTCGAGCCGGACTCGGAGATGGGGCCGCTCGTCACGCGCGAGCATCGCGACAAGGTGGCGTCGTACATCGCGGCGGGCTCGGACCAGGGCGCCACCGTCGTCGCGGACGGCCGCGAGACCGCGCCCGACGGCGACGGGTTCTTCCTCGGCGTGTCGCTGCTCGACAACGTCACGACGGAGATGGACGCGTACCGGGACGAGATCTTTGGGCCCGTGCTCTCCGTCGTCCGGGCGAAGACCTACGACGAGGCCGTGGGGCTCGTCAACGACAACCCGTACGGCAACGGCGTCGCGCTGTTCACCCGCGACGGCGGCGTCGCGCGCCAGTTCCAGTTCGACGTCACCGCGGGGATGGTCGGCATCAACGTGCCGATCCCGGTGCCGGTCGCCTACTACTCGTTCGGCGGCTGGAAGGCGTCGCTCTTCGGCGACTCGCACGCGTACGGGCCGGAGTCGATCCATTTCTACACGCGGGGCAAGGTGGTGACGTCGCGGTGGCCCGATCCTGCGACGAGCAAGGTCGATCTGGGGTTCCCGCAGACACGTTGACCGGAGTTGCACAGCCCGGTGCGACCGTTGACCGGTCGGGCCGCCGACGTGCAGAATCGGCATCTGTCGGCCGGGGCGGGTCTGCGGCGTCGCCCCGGCCGGCTCGATCATGAAGCGGATCCTCGTCGAGGGGTTCGATCGCGACGCCGTCGTGCTCGCCCGAACGCTCGCACGCGAAGGGCATCGCGTCACGCTCGCCGGGCCGGGGGACGCATCGCAGCAGGCACTCGAGCTCCGCGCCTCCGGCGTCGTCGTGCGCGCACGAGCGAGCCTCGACACCGAGCCGGGGCACCACGACGAGGCGTTCCTCGACGTCTGGACGCCGGAGGTCGCACCGCGGGTCGCCCTGCTCCGCGAGAGCGACTGCGTCGTGCGATGCCTCGGTGACCTCGTGCTCGAGCGCTCGACGGTGCCGACGGTCGGAGTGACCGGCACCGCAGGAAAGACGACGACGACGGCGTTTCTCGCCTACCTCCTGCGCAGCGCCGGGGTCGCAGTCCACACGAGCACGACGGCGCCCGCGGGGAACCTGTGGCCGACCGTCGAGCTCTTGCCGCCGCCCGAGGACGGCGTGGTCCTGCTGGAGCTGACGAGCTCCCACCTCTGCTTCACGACGCGGAGCCCGACGATCGCGGTGATCACGTGCTTTTGGCCCGACCACCTCGAGCTGCACGGCTCGCTGGAGCGCTACCGCGCCGCCAAGGAGGCGATCGTTCGCCGCCAGCGGCCGAACGACGTCGTCGTCGCGAACGAGGACGACGGCGACGCGGCGGCGATGGCGAGCCTCTCCCCCGGCCACCGCTTCGGGTTCTCGGCCCGCCGCGAGGTCGAGGCCGGCGCGTTCGTCCACGGTCGCGTGATGGTGCTGCGCGATGCGTCGGGCGAGCGGTCGTTCCGGCTCCCGCCGCACCTCGACGCCCCGCGTCTCCAGGCGCTGCTCGCCGCAGCGGCGACTGCGCTCGCGGCCGGCGCGCTGCCGGAGAAGCTCCGTGCGCCCGATTCCGCTCCGTACCGGGCGGCCCGCGTGGGCCGGCTCGGCGACACGGAGCTGATCGACGACGGGATGGCCGCGACCCCGACGAAGACGGCGTCGGCCCTGCACGAGTATCCGGACGCGTCCGTCGTCCTCGTCGCCGGCGGTGAGCTCGAGAGTGGCGGGCTTCCGGTCCACGCATCTCACGAGGAGCAAGCCCTGCTCGAGGAGGCGTGCGCCGAGGCGCGCCGCGTCGCGCGCTTCGTCGTCCTCTTCGGCCCCGCCGCCGCCCGCCTCGCCCGCAGCTTCGACAGCCGATCGACCGCGCGCGCCGCGACTCTCGACGAGGCGATCCGCCTCGCGTCCGCCCACGCCGATGGCGCGAAAGTGCTCGTCGTCTCCCCCATGTTCCCGCTGCAGCTCGCGGATCGCGAGCGGATCGCACCGGCGCTCCAGGCGCTTGCGACAGCCGGGAATAGCGCCTGACACCCGCGCGTTACTTGCTGTATCAATTATTCTGAACGCAAGTAACGCGGAACAAGGGAGGCAGAGACATGAGCAGCACGATCGACACGACGGCGATCCCGACCGGGACCTGGACGTTCGACCCGACCCACTCCTCGGTCGGCTTCACGGTCGTCTACATGGGCGTCGCCCCGTTCTCGGGCGCATTTCGCTCGTTCGAGGCGAGCCTCGACGAGACCGGCCTCAAGGGCAAGGCGCAGGCGTCGAGCATCGACGTGGACTCGGACCAGCTGGCGGAGCACCTGGCCTCGCCCGACTTCTTCGACACCGCGACCTACCCCGAGCTCTCCTTCGAGGCCGGGTCGATCGAGCGCGACGGCAACGGCGTGACGCTCGACGGCACGCTCGAGATCAAGGGCAACCGGGCGCCGATCACCCTCACCGGGACGATCACCGACCCCGTCACCGATCCGTGGGGCAACAGCAAGCTCGGCCTCACGCTCGAGGGATCGGTCGACAGGAACGCGGTCGGGCTCACCTGGAACGCCCCGCTGCCCGAGGGCGGCTCGATGCTCGCCGACGAGGTGGACCTGAACGCAACGCTCGTCTTCGTCCGGCCGGGAAGCGAGTCGTAGGTGACCATCCTGGGCATCGCCGGCAGCCTTCGCGCCGGCTCGCACAACGCGCAGCTCCTTCGCCTCGCCGCGGAGGAGCTGCCGCAGGGCGTCGAGCTCGTCGTGTTCGACGGGCTCGCCGAGATCCCCGCCTACGACCCGGATCTCGAGGATCTCGCCCCGGACGCCGTCGACGAGTTGAAGACGGCCATCTCCGAGGCGGACGCGATCCTCGTCGCCACCCCCGAGTACAACGGGTCGATCCCTGGCGCGCTCAAGAACGCGCTCGACTGGGTCTCGCGCCCGATCGCCGAGACGCCGATCCGCAGCAAGCCGGTGGCAGTGATCGGGGCCTCGACCGGCGCATTCGGTGCCGTCTGGGCGCAGCGGGAGCTGAAGAAGGTGCTCGGCCTGATGGGCGCCAGGGTGCTCGACGTCGAGCTCCCGGTCGCAAAGGCCGACCGCAGGCTCGCCGAGCCGGACGCGGCGCTGCGCGAGCAGCTCGCCGCGGTGACGGTCGAGCTCGTGGCCGCCGCCAGCCTCACCAGCATCGCCGCGTAGCCGGGCAAGCCCGGCTCCGCCGGACCCGGCTATGCGAGACTCGCTGTGTGCGCGTGACCATGCTCCTGGCCGACTTCGCCCAGGTGTCCGACGGCAAGCTCACCGTCGTCGGCGGCGGGTGGTCGCTCACCGGGCCGGAGCCCGTCCCGTTCGGGATCGCGATCCTGATCCGGGTGCCGTGGGATCAGGCGAACCGGCGTCACGTCATGCGCCTGGAGCTGCTCGACGCGGACGGCAACCAGGTCGAGATGGACACGGACGACGGCTCCGAGCCGGTCGTGTTCTTCGACGACGTCCCGTTCGAGGTCGGGCGGCCGGCGGGGCTCAAGCCTGGGACGCCGCTCGACTTCCCCGTCGCCGTCAACTCGGGACCGATGCCGCTCGAGCCCGGCCGCTACGAGTGGCGCCTCACGATCGACGGCGAGGCCGACGACGACTGGCGGCTGCCGTTCTCCGTGCGGCTCGAGGAGGAGAACGGCCTCTTGGACCTCTAGTGCGCGGCCGCGGCGGTGCGGCGTCCGCCGCTGCCAGGATGCCCGCATGACCCGAAGACTCGTCCTCGCCGCAGCCGCAGTGCTGGCCGGCCTCGCCGCGGGCGTGGCCGCCGCGCCGGGGGCGACGGGTGCTCCTCTCGCGCGGCTGGTCGGCGCTCGCCTCGTGGTGGGGATCGACGGCACGACGGCGACCCCGTCGCTCCTCGAGCGGATCCGCCGCGGCCAGGTCGGCGGCGTGATCCTCATGGGTCGCAACGTGCGCAACGCGTCGCAGGCTCGCGCCTTGACCGCGGCGCTCCGCGGGGCGGCGACGGCGGGGGGGCATCCGCTCCTCGTCGTGACCGACCAGGAGGGCGGCGCGGTGCGCCGCTTCGGCTGGGCGCCGCCGGCCGCCTCGGCCGAGGAGATGGGACGCCTCGGCGAGGCCGCGATCCGCCGTCGGGGGCACGGCACGGCGACGGCGCTCGAGCGGCTCGGCGTCGACGTCGACCTCGCGCCCGTGGCGGACGTGCCCGGTGTCCCGGGCTCGTTCATCGCGAGGCAGCAGCGCGGGTTCTCGCCCCTACCGACGAGGACCGCGAAGGACGTGACGGCCTTCTCGGCAGGCCTTGCTGGACGGCGGCATCGCGCCGACGCTCAAGCACTTCCCCGGGCTCGGCCTCGCGACCACGTCCACCGACGAAGCGGCCGTGACGATCGACGCCGAGGCGACCGCGCTCGCACCGGGGCTGCTCCCCTACCGGCGCGCGATCGCGGCGGGTGTCGCGCCGCTCGTGATGATCTCGAACGCGGCATACACCGCCTACGGCGGCCGGCCGGCGGCCTGGTCGCCGCGCGTCCTCGCGTTGCTGCGCGGGCTGGGATTCACGGGCGTGACGATCACGGACGCCCTCGAGCCGCTGGCGACGACGCACGGCGTCACGCTCGCGCAGGCGGCGATCGGCGCCGCCCGGGCCGGCGTCGACCTGCTCCTCTTCGTCGGCTCGGAGCGCTCGACTGCGGGCGTGTACGACGCGCTGCTCGCCGAGGCTCGTGCTGGGCGCCTGCCCAGGACGCCGCTGGAGCGCAGTGCCGCCCGGATCGACGAGCTCGCGGCGACCTACGCGGGCTAACCTCCCGCGGTGCGGCGCCCGCCCGACATCGCCCGCACCGCCGCGCTCTACGGGCGCAGCGCGGTGCGGGTCGCGCGCAGGCGGAGGAGGCTCGGCTCGGAGGAGCGGCTCGTGTTCGTGGTCGGATCGCCACGCTCGGGGACGACCTTCACGGGTCGCACGCTCGGCTCGCTCCCGGGCTTCGTCGACCTCGACGAGGTGCAGCCCTGGAAGGCGGCGATCCCGGAGCTGCTCGGGAAGCCCGACGAGGTGGTGGCGCAGCGCCTCCGGCGGATCCTCCAGCGTGTCCGGATCCTCGGGCTCGCCGGGGGCCTCCGCGGCGTCGAGCAGACGCCGGAAACGAGCTTCGTCCTCGCCGCCGCGCTGCGCGCCTACCCGGACGCCGTCGCGGTCCACGTCGTCCGCGACGGCCGTGACGTCGCGACGTCGCTCCTCGAGCGCGGCTGGCTGAGCGCCGAGCGCACCGGGGCCGACGACGCGCGCCTGCCGTTCGGGTCACATGCCCGCTTCTGGGTCGAGGCGGGCCGGGAGGAGGAGTTCACGCGGGTCTCCGACGCGACCCGCGCCGCCTGGGCCTGGCGCCGGTACGTGACCGCGGCGGGCGCCGCCCCGGAGCGCACCGTGGTGGTCCGCTACGAGCAGCTCGTCACCGAGCCCGCGGCCGCCGCCGCCCCGGTGGCCGCGAGGCTCGGCGTCGACCCGGAGCTCGTCACGGCGGTCTTCGCACAGGCGCACGACGCCTCGGCAGGTCGCTGGCGCAGCGGCCTGACGCCCGACCAGCTCGCAGACGTGGAGCGCGAGGCCGGCGCCGAGCTCGCCGAGCTCGGCTACGCCTGATCGAGCCAGAGGCGGAAGCCGCCCAGGAACGCAGCCTCGTTGTGCCCGAGTCGGCAGTTCGCCGGCAGCTCGTCGAGGCGCTCAGCATTGCCGCCGCCGACGACGACGTAGTCCGGGAGCAGCCCTGCCGACAGCTGCTGGATCGTCTCGAGCACAGCCTTCCGCCATCGCTTGTCACCGAGCCGCTCACGTCCCCGCTCGCCGACGTAGTCCTCGTAGGTCGCCTTGCGGAACGGGAGGTGGCCGAGCTCCATCGGTGCGATCGTCCCCTCCAGGATCATGGTCGACCCGAGGCCGGTGCCGAGACCGAGGAACAGCATCCGCCCGCCCTCGTAGCTGCCGAACGCCTGCATGGCGGCGTCGTTGATGACCTTCGTCGGCTTGCCGAACGCCGTCTCGTAGTCGAGCTCCGCCCAGCCCTTGCCGAGATTGACCGGGTCGTGGAGCATCCGGCCGGCGACCACCGGGGCCGGGACGCCGACGGAGACGCCGCTGTACTCCCAGTCCGCGGTGAGCTCGAGCACGCCGTCGACCATCTGCTTCCCGGTGAGCTTCGTGCCGGAGACGAAGCGCCGGCGCTCGTCGAGGCCGTTGAGCACCACCTTGACGTGCGAGCCGCCGACGTCGACGGTGATGACCGCGGGCGCCCGGGGCTCGACCGGATAGCGCCTCTCGCCCACTAGCCGGCTCCCGCAGCCGCGGCGTCCGCGACGACGAGCGCCTGCTCGCGGCTCACGCGCCCGCCGGGGATCGACGGGTCGCCGTCGCGGAGGCGGCGGAGCGCATCGAGCTTGTCGTCACCTGTCACGAGCCACAGGATACGCCGCGCGCGATTCAGGACCGGGTATGTCAGCGTCATCCGCCGCCGCCCCTGATAGACGCCGGTGACGGCGACGTCCCGGTCGGTCACGGCGAGCACGGGATCGCCCGGCACCAGCGAGGCGGTGTGCCCGTCCGGCCCCAGCCCGAGGTGGACGAGGTCGAAGCCGTCGGGGAGCGAGCCCGAGTAGCTCGCCGCCGCCGCGTCGAGGTCGTCCGCGCCGACGGGCATCGCCCGCACGTCGGCTCCGGCGTCGGCGGGGAGGCTCGCGAGGAGATGCGTGAGGTTCCGGTCGGGATCGCCGTCGGGTGCCACTCGCTCGTCGACCTGGAAGATCGTGACCTTCTGCCACTCGAGCGTGCCGGGCAGCTCGGCGAACATCGCCCACGGCGTGTGACCGCCCGAAACGGCGAAGGTGAAGCGGCCGCGCGCCGCGATCGCCGCTGCGGCAGCCGCGGACACGACGTCCGCACCGCGCCGCGCGACGGCCGCGGCGTCCGGGAGCACCTCGACCTCGAAGGCCACGCTAGTGCCCCTTCCAGTGATGCGGCCTCGTTCCTGGCGTGCGAGGAGCAAGGCAGGCTAGGACGCAGGGAGCCCCGATACCGAGATGAGGTATCGGGGCGACCGAGGACGACGCATGGCGCCGCTCGTCGCGCGCCAGGGACCAGGAGGGCATTGCTGGAAGGGGCACTACACCGTCTTCTCGTCGTGGCCGCCGAACTGCTTGCGCATCGCCGAGAGGAGCCGGTTCGCGAAGTCGTCCGCCCCCCGCGAGGCGAAGCGCGAGTAGAGCGCGGTCGTGAGGACGGGCGCAGGAACGCCCTCCTCGATCGCGGCGATCGACGTCCAGCGGCCCTCGCCCGAGTCGGAGACCCGGCCCGCGAACCCCTCGAGGGTCGGCGACTCGTGCAGCGCCTGCGCGGTCAGGTCGAGGAGCCACGAGCCGACGACGCTGCCTCGGCGCCAGACCTCTGCCACCTCGCGCGTGTCGATGTCGTACTCGTACAGCTCCGGGCGCTCCAACGGAGCGGTCTCGGCGTCCGCATCCCGCGTCCGCATCCCCATGTCGGCGTTCGCGATGATGTTGAGCCCCTCGGCGTACGCGGCCATGAGCCCGTACTCGATCCCGTTGTGCACCATCTTCACGAAGTGGCCGGCGCCGTTCGGGCCGCAGTGGTAGTAGCCGTGCTCTGCCTGGCTCGGGCCGCCGGTGCGGCCCGGCGTCCGCGGCGCCGCTTCGACCCCCGGGGCGATGGTCGCGAAGATCGGGCTGAGCCGGTCGACGACCTCCGTCTCGCCGCCGATCATCAGGCAGAAGCCGCGCGCGAAGCCCCAGACGCCGCCGCTCGTGCCGCAGTCGACGTGGTGGATCCCCTGCTCGCGCAGCGAGTCGGCGTGCCGGATGTCGTCGACGTAGTGCGTGTTACCGCCGTCGATCACGACGTCGCCCGGCTCGAGGACGTCCGCGAGCGCGTCGATCGTCGTGTCGGTGATCGCTCCGGCGGGGACCATCACCCACACCGAGCGCGGCTTCTCGAGCTTGGCGACGAAGTCCGCGAGCGAGGTCGAGCCCGTCGCGCCGTCGGCCTCGAGCGCCTTCACGGCGTCGGGGGAGACGTCGTAGCCGACGCACCGATGGCCGTCCTTCATCAGGCGGCGCACGATCCCGGCGCCCATCCGACCGAGGCCGACCATTCCGAGCTGCATGGGGGTATCCGTGGGCACTACGCACTCCCTTCTCGCAGGATGAACCGCTCGACCGCGTTCGCGAACCCGTCGTCGTCGTTCGAGGTGGTCACTCGCCGGGCCGCCCGCTGCACCTCGCGGTCGGCGTTGCCCATCGCGATCGAGAGGCCCGAGTGCGCGAACATCAGCACGTCGTTGGGCATGTCGCCGATGGTGGCGATCTCCTCGGGCTCCAGGTCGTAGCGCCGTGACAGGAACTGCGCTACGGCGCCCTTGTTCGCCCGCGGATGGGTCACGTCGAGGTAGTAGGGCTGCGACCGCGACGCGGAGACGTGGTCGCCCAGCTCGGCGTGCGCACGCTGCTCGGCCGCCGCCACGGCGTCGTGGTCGTCGCTCACACCGACGATCTTGGCGACACCGGTCTCGATGCCGTCGAAGCTGTCGACTACGGTGGGCTCGAACTCCACCGTCGTCGCCTCGTGCGCGACGTGCGGGCCGTCGGGGTCGACGACGAGCCAGTCGGTGCCGCGGTAGACCCAGACGTCGAGGGCGAACGACTCGAGGAGCTCGATCGTCTCGGCGACGCGGCCGGGCGCCACGGCCCGGTCCTCGACGACGCTCAGGTCGGGCTCGACGATCAGCCCGCCGTTGAAGGCGGCGATCGGCGACTCGAGATCGAGCGGCTCGACGAGCATCGACATGCCGCGCGGCGGCCGCCCGCTCGTCACGGCGAACCGGATCCCGGCCGCGTGGAGCTCGCCGACGGCCGCGATCGAGCGCTCGCTGAGCGACTTGTCCGACCGGACGAGCGTCCCGTCGACGTCGGAGAGCACGAGGCGGATCACTTGGTCGCCCGGTAGCGGCGGATCAGCGCGTTCGTCGACGAGTCGTGCGCGAGCTCGGGCTCGTCCGCGCTCTGGAGCTCCGGGATGATCCGCTGCGCGAGCGCCTTGCCGAGCTCGACGCCCCACTGGTCGAACGAGTTGATGCCCCACACGGTGCCCTGCGTGAAGACGCTGTGCTCGTAGAGCGCGACGAGCGCGCCGAGCGAGAACGGCGTCAGCTCCTCGACGAGGAGCACGTTCGTCGGCCGGTTTCCCTCGAACACACGGTGCGGCACGACCTCCTCGGCGGTCCCCTCGGCGCGCACCTGAGCCTCCGTCTTGCCGAAGGCGAGCGCCTCGGCCTGCGCGAAGACGTTCGACATGAGGATGTCGTGGTGGTCGCCGAGCGGGTTCAGCGTCCGCGAGAAGCCGATCAGGTCGACGGGGATCAGCTTCGTCCCCTGGTGGATCAGCTGGTAGAAGCTGTGCTGGCCGTTCGTTCCCGGCTCGCCCCAGAAGACGGCACCCGTCTCGTAGTCGACGTGGCGCCCGTCGAGCGTCACGTGCTTGCCGTTCGACTCCATCGTCAGCTGCTGGAGGTAGGCCGGGAACCGCTTCAGGTACTGCTCGTAGGGCATCACGCCGACTGTCTGGGCGTCGAAGAAGTCGGCGTACCAGACGCAGAGGAGCCCCATCAGCACGGGGAGGTTCCGCTCGTGCGGCGTGGTGCGGAAGTGCTCGTCCATCGCGTGGAACCCCGCGAGCAGCTCGTGGAAGCGCTCCGGCCCGATCGCGAGCATCGTCGAGAGCCCGATCGCCGAGTCCATCGAGTAGCGCCCGCCGACCCAGTCCCAGAAGCCGAACATGTTCTCCGTGTCGATGCCGAACGCCGCGACCTCGTCCGCGTTCGTCGACACCGCGACGAAGTGCTTCGCGATCGCCGCCTCGTCGCCGAGCGCAGCGAGCGCCCAGGCCCGCGCCGTGCGGGCGTTCGTCATCGTCTCGAGCGTCGTGAACGTCTTCGACGAGACGACGAACAGCGTCTCCTCGGCGGAGAGGTCGCGGGTCGCCTCGACGAAGTCGGTCGAGTCGACGTTCGAGACGAAGCGAAACGTCATGTCGCGCCGCGCGTAGTGGCGGAGCGCCTCGTAGGCCATCACCGGACCGAGGTCGGAGCCGCCGATCCCGATGTTGACCACGTTCCGGATCGGCTTCCCCGTGTAGCCCGTCCACGCGCCGGAGCGCACGTGGTCGGCGAACGATCCCATCCGGTCGAGCACCTCGTGCACCTCGGCGACCACGTCGCGGCCGTCGACGACGAGCGACGTGCCCTTCGGCATCCGCAGCGCGACGTGGAGGACCGAGCGGTTCTCGGTCGTGTTGATCCGGTCGCCGCGGAACATCGCCTCCGTGCGCTCGACGAGACCCGACTCGCGCGCGAGGTCGAGCAGGAGGCGCAGCGTCTCGTCGGTGACGCGATTCTTCGAGTAGTCGAGATAGATGCCTGCGCCCTCGGCCGCGAGCCGTTCGCCGCGGGCCGGGTCGTCGGCGAACAGGTCGCGCAGGCGGAGCCCGCGAACGTCGGCGACATGCCGTTCGAGGGCAGCCCACGAGGGCCTCTGGCGGAGCGGCGCGATCACCCCGGCACCGCGCCCCCCGGGCCGGTCGGCGGCAGCTGGAGGTCGCGCTCGTCGAGCATGCGGTCTCCGTTTCGCACCCAGCGCTCCTGGATCTCCTCGAGCGAGCGGCCCTTCGTCTCGGGCACGAGATACCAGACGAAGACGAACGAGACGACGCAGAGCGCCGCGAAGATGAAGAACGTGGTCGACTCCCCGATCGCGTCGACGACGGACTGCTGCTCGGCGGTCGTGAAGCCCGCCTCCGCGAAGATCTCGTTCGCGTAGTAGATGATCGCGTTGATCCCGGTCACCTGCTGCAGGACGGCGAGGCCGACGCCGACCCAGAGTGCGCGCCGGAGCGACGGGCTCATCACCTCGCCCCAGCTCGCCTGCCCCTCGCGCTGCTCGGCGGCGAGGTCGGCTTCGATCTGCACGAGCTCGGCGTCGGCGATCTCCGGCCCGTCCACCTTGACGAGGGACGCGCGCGCGTCTTCGCGCCGGCCCATCTTGAGGAGCCACCGCGCCGACTCGGGCATGACGAGGAACCCGACCACGAGCGCCGCGCCCGCGATCACGGCGAGCCCGAACATCAGCCGCCAGCGATCCGAGCCTGTCAGCGCGTCGTCGGCGAGGTACGCGAAGAGGATCCCGACCGTGATCGCGAGCTGGTACGTCGAGACGAAGCGCCCGCGAAGCCACTTCGGCGACATCTCCGCCGCGTACAGGGGGGCGACCACCGACGCGAAGCCGACGCCGAGGCCCGTCACGAGCCGGCCGACGGTGAGCACGCCCGCGCCCGGCGCGACCGCCTCGATCAACGCGCCGACCGCGAAGAGGACACCGGCGGTGGCCGCCGTCCAGCGCCGCCCGATGCGGTCCGCGGTGCCGCCCGCGACGAGCGCGCCGAACAGCGCGCCGAGCGTCACCCAGCTCGTCACGATCTCGCTCTCGAGCGTCGAGAGGTCGAGATCGACCTTCAGGAGCGGCAGCGCACCCGAGATGACGCCCTGGTCGTAGCCGAAGAGCAGACCGGCGAGGAAGGTGACGCCGCCGACGCCGAGCATCCAGGGCGTCAGCCTGCGGCGGGTCATGGCAGCCACGGGTCTCGCCAGCCGCCATGCTCGCGGGTCAGGTCGTCGGCAGCGTCGGGCCCCCAGGTGCCCGGCTCGTACGCGTCGACGGGCGGCGGCGCGTCGATCAGCGGCTGCACGACACGCCACATCTCCTCGACGACGTCCTGGCGGGCGAAGTGGAAGGAATCCCCGCGCAGCGCGGCCTCGAGGAGCACCTCGTAGGCGGTCGGCCCCTCGCCGCCCATGGCCGCGAACTCCATCTCCAGGTCGACCGTGCGCAGCGCCATCCCCTCCGGCGCCTTTGCCTGCAGCCCGAAGCGCGCGCCGGGCTTCGGCCCGATGCGGAGGACGAGCTCGTTCGCCGCCGGACGGGGCGTGCCGCGGGGCGAGAGCCCGAGCCACGGCGTCGTCCGGAAGACGATGCGGACCTCGGTCACCGTCACGGGGAGCGACTTGCCGGCGCGGATGAAGAACGGGACGCCCGACCAGCGCCAGTTGTCGATCTCGAGTTCCAGCGCACAGTAGGTCTCGGTCTGCGAGCCCGGCGCGACGCCGTCGACGTCGAGGTAACCGTCGTACTGACCGCGCACGTAGCGCGACGGGTCGGCGTCGGCCATCGCGAGGAAGACGTCGCGCTTGCGGTCGCGGACGACGTCGGCGTTCCCGCCCGCCGGCGCCTCCATCGCAACCAGGCTGAGCACCTGGAGGAGGTGGTTCTGGACGACATCGCGCATCGCCCCGACCGGGTCGTAGAAGTGACCGCGGTCGGCGATGCCGAAGCTCTCGCCCATCGTGATCATCACCGAGTCGATGAAATACCGGTTCCAGATCGGCTCGAGGACCGTGTTCGCGAAGCGCAGGTAGACGATGTCCTCCACGGACAACTTCCCGAGGAAGTGGTCGATTCGGTACAGCTGCGACTCGTCGACCGACGCATGGAGCTCCGCGTCGAGCGCACGTGCGGACGCGAGGTCGTGCCCGAACGGCTTCTCGACGACGACACGGCCGTTCGCGGTGAGCCCCTGCTTCGCGAGGCCCCCCACCACCGTCCCGAAGAGGGACGGCGGGATCTCGAGATAGAAGACCGGGGTCTGCTTCCCCTCGATCGCCTTGGCGACCTCGGCGTACGTGGCCGCGTCCGCGAAGTCGCCGTGATGGTAGGAGAGCCGCTTCGCGAGCCGCGCGAACACGTCCTCGTCGACCTCCTCCCCCGTCGCCGCGATCGAGTCGCGCGCATGTGCGACGAGCCGGTCGAGGCGTCCAGTCGTCGAAGGCGACGCCGACGATCGGACAGTCGAGCAGCCCGCGGCCCTCGAGCCGGTACAGCGACCGGAACGTCATCACCCGGGCGAGGTCGCCCGTGATCCCGAAGATCACGAAGACGTCGGCGTGCCGCATGCTCGGCGCAGGCTCTGCGGGCATCGGGAGAGCATCTCAGGTTCGACGCATCCGCACCACTGTCATCATGGGCGGCGGATGCCGTCCGTGCCCGCCCTCGATCCGCGGCTCCTCGGGCGCGCGCGGGCGGTGCGGGCGCTCCTCGTCGCGGACGCGCTTCTCGGCGTCCTCACGGCGCTGCTCGTGCTCGCACAGGCGGTGCTACTTGCGCGGGTCGCGGCCCGCGCCTTCGGCGGCGCGTCACTGCCCGACGTCACGTGGCCGCTCGGCGCCCTCGTCGCCGTGGTCGTCGCCCGGGCCGTCACCGCCTGGGGGTTCGAGGTGGCCGGCCGGCGAGCCGCCGCCGACGTCGTCTCGCAGCTGCGCCTCGACCTCGTCGAGGCACGGCTCCGAGGCCGCCCGACGGCGCTCGACGGGGCGGAGAGCGCGGAGATCGCGACGGCCGCCGTCTCCGGGGTCGACGCGCTCGAGACGACGTTCGCGCGGTATCTGCCGCAGCTCGTCATGACGCTCGTCGTCCCGGTCGCGGTCCTCGCGCTCGTCGTCTCGATCGACCCGCTCGCGGCCGGCGTGATGGTGCTCACGCTGCCGCTCGTCCCGGTCTTCATGTGGCTCGTCGGCCGCTACACGGAGCACCGCGCCCGCGCGCGGTGGCAGGCGATGAGCGTCCTCGCGAACCATTTCCTCGACGTCGTCCGCGGGCTGCCCACGCTGCGGGCGTTCAACCGAGGGCGGGTCCAGGCGGAGAGGATCGTCGCGGTCAGCGACGAGTACCGGCGCGCGTCGATGGGGACGCTGCGCGCCGCCTTCCTCTCCGGCGCGGTGCTCGAGCTCGCGGCGACCCTCGGAATCGCGCTCGTCGCGGTCGTCGTCGGAGTCAGCCTCGCCGAGGGCGACGTCGGGTTCGAGGCCGCGCTGACGGTGCTCGTGCTCGCACCCGAGCTCTACCTCCCGCTGCGCAACCTCGCGGCGCAGTTCCATGCGAGCGCCGACGGCGCGGCAGTCGCGGCGCGGATGCTCGAGCTCTCGGAGGGGGCGGCCGTCTCCGCCGGCGGCGCGGTCGCGGCCGACCCGCGCACGGCGACGATCACCTTCGAGCGCGTCTCGTTTCGGTACCCGACCAGTGACCGGGACGCGCTCAGCGACGTCGACCTCGAGCTGCATCCGGGCGAGACCGTTGCGCTCGTCGGCGCGAGCGGCGGCGGCAAGAGCACGCTCGCCACGCTCTTGCTCCGGTTCGCGGAGCCGACGTCGGGGCGCATCGTCGTGGGAACGGACGATCTCGCCACCCTGGATGCGGCCGCCTGGCGCAGGTGCCTCGCGTTCGTCCCGCAGCGTCCAACGCTCTTTCGGGGCACGATCGCCGAGAACATCCGCCTCGGCGACCCGTCCGCCGACGAGGTCCGCGTCCGGCACGCGGCGGCGCTCGCGGGCGCGCACGACTTCGTCTCCGCCCTGGCCGACGGATACGCGACCGTCGTCGGCGACGGCGGGCGCGCACTCTCGTCGGGCGAGCGGCGGCGCCTAGCGCTCGCGCGCGCCTTCCTGCGGGATGCGCCCCTCGTGATCCTCGACGAGCCCACCGCAGACCTCGACGCTGCAAGCGCCGCCCTCGTGCGCGACGCGATCGAGCGGCTCCGCGTCGGCCGGACCGTGCTCCTGGTCGCCCATCGGCCCGAGCTCGCCGCGGCGGCGGATCGTGTCGTCCGAATCGACGAGGGACGCGTGGTCGAGCCCACCGCGGAGGCGGCATGAGCTCGACCGTCAGGCGGCTCGAGGCGCTCGCGGAGGTTCCCCGCGGCCGCGCGGCGCTCGCGCTCGGGCTCGGGGCACTCGCTCTCGGCTTCGGCGTGGCGCTGCCCACGACCGCGGGATACCTCATCTCGCGCGCAGCCGAGCAGCCGCCGATCCTGTCCCTGACGACGATCGTGGTGGTCGTCCGCTTCCTCGCACTCGCGCGGCCGCTGACGCGCTACCTCGATCGGCTCGCCTCGCACGACCTCGCGCTGCGAGCGCTCGGACCGCTTCGCGCGCGCGTGTACGAGCGCATCGAGCCGCTCGCCCCGGCCGAGCTCGGTGCCTTCCGGCGCGGCGACCTGCTGACACGGATGGTGGGCGACGTCGATGCCATCCAGGGGCTCTACCTTCGCGGGCTCGGGCCCCCGCTCACCGGTCTCGTCGTCGGTGTCGCCTGCGTCGGCGCGACGGCGTTCCTGCTGCCCGCGGCCGCGGTCGTGCTCGCCGTCGGCCTCGCGCTGGCCGGCGTCGCGGTGCCCCTCCTGGCGGCGAGGCTCGTGCGCCGGGCCGCCCGCCGCCAGGCGGCCGCACGCGGCGAGCTGACCGCGGAGCTCGTCGAGCTCCTCGGCGGCGCGGCCGAGCTGGTCGCCTACGGCCGTGAGGACGACACGCTCGACCGCGTTCGCGCCGCTGATCGCGAGCTCGTCCTCGTCGCGCGGCGCGACGCGCTCGTCGCCGGCGTCGCGGACGCCGCCTCGATCGCCGTTGCGGGCCTGACGACCGCGGGTGTGCTCGCCCTCGCGGTGGCCGCCCACGACGCGGGCACGCTCGACCGCGTGCTCGTCGCGACGCTCGCGCTGCTCGCGCTCTCCTCGTTCGAGACCGTCGCGCCACTCCCCGCCGCTGCGCGCGACCTGACCCGGACGCTCGCGGCCGGGCGCCGCGTCCTCGAGCTGACCGCGCGCGAGCCTGCCGTTCGCGACCCCGACCGTCCGGCGCCCGCGCCGGTGCCGCCCGTCTCCGTGGCGCTCGAGGGCGTCACCGCGCGCTACCCCGGCGCCGTTTCACCGGCGCTCGAGCACCTCGACCTCCGAATCGAGCCCGGCGAGCGGGTCGCCCTCGTCGGCCCGAGCGGGGTCGGGAAGACGACCGTCACGAACCTCCTCCTGCGGTTCCTCGACCCGGAGGAAGGACGCGTGTCGCTCGACGGCCGCGACCTGCGCTCGCTGCGGCAGGAGGACGTGCGGCGCGTGTTCGCGCTGGCGGGACAGGAGGCGCACGTGTTCGACTCCACGATCCGCGAGAACCTCCGGCTCGCGCGACCCGAGTCGACGGACGCGGAGCTGTGGGACGCGCTCGCGCAGGCGCGGCTCGCCGACTGGGTGGCGACGCTCCCCGACGGGCTCGACACACCGGTCGGCGAGGACGGGGCACGCCTCTCCGGCGGCCAGCGCCAGCGGCTCGTCATAGCCCGCGCGCTCCTCGCCGATGCGCCGGTGCTTCTCCTCGACGAGCCCACGGCCCACCTCGACCCGCCGACCGCCGAGGCCCTCGTCAGGGACGTCCTCGCCGCCGCGGACGGCAGGTCGGTGCTCTTGATCACGCATCGCCCGGAAGGGCTCGACCTCGTCGACCGCGTCGTGACGCTCAGCGCGTAGGCGCGGCGACCGGCACGACGCCGAGCCGCTCGAGCTCGGACAAGACGACGGCGACCGACTCGTCCGGTGAGAGCGCGAGCGTGTCGGCGACGATCTCCGCGTCGTCCGGCTCCTCGTACGGATCGTCGACCCCGGTGAACTGCGTGATCTCGCCGGCGTACGCCTTCGCATAGAGCCCCTTCACGTCGCGCCGCGCGCACTCCTCGACCGGCGCCTTGACCCACACCTCGACGAACGGGCCCTGCTCGGAGACCAGGGCGCGCACGCGCTTGCGAGTGCCGTCGTACGGCGAGATCGCTGCGACGACGACCGCGGCGCCGTGTCGCGTGAGCCGCGACGCGACCCAGCCGATCCGCTCGATGTTGGTGTCGCGGTCCTCGTGCGAGAAGCCGAGCCCCTTGGACAGGTGCGTCCGCACGACGTCGCCGTCGAGCACCTCGACATGGAGTCCCCGCCGTTCCAGCTCGGCCGCGACCGCGTGGCCGATCGTCGTCTTGCCGGCCCCCGAGAGGCCGGTCAGCCAGAGAGTGAATCCGGTCTGCGGGGTCGAGGCCACGGCGGAGTGGTACCAGAGGCGGCGCAGCGGACGGTCGGAGAGGGGCCGCCATGCAACAGTCTGTTACTTGCTTCTCTGCGTGGCCTGTTACTTGCTTCTCTGCGTGGCGTCTCGGCGGACGCCCGCGCTCGGGTGGAGGAACGGCACGCGGCTCGGCCTCGGAGTCTGCCCCGACCCATCCCTCGCGCAGCACGTCGGCGAGCGACGGCGGAGTGATCAGCGTCGCCGTCCCCGGCGGCCGCGGCTCGCCCCGGCCGTAGCCACCGACCGACCACCGCAGGAGGGCGTCGCCGCGGACGAGCTTCGGCACGCCGCCGTGGAGCACGAACGCGCCGGTGGGGAGCTCGTCGAACGCCGCCGCGTGGAGCCGGCGCTCCCCCGTGGCCGCGTCGATCCGCTCGCCGTGGAGCCGGGCGTCGATCGTGTCCGCACCGCCCTCGTCGTGCAGCTCGCGCCAGATCGAGGTGAACCGGTCGTAGTCGTCGCGGCGACACTCGGCACACGGCCGGTGCCCCGCCGCGAAGGCCGTCGCCTCGTCGAGGAAGAAGAGCTCCGTGAACCGTCCCGGTCGCATCAGCGGCGAGCGCCGACGGCCGCGGAACTCGAGGCGGCAGGCGATCCAGCGCCTGACCTGGTACACGCGCCGGATGCGGCCCTCGGCGTCGTGGAGGCAGCCGCGGTTCCCGTAGACGAGCCCCCGAGCCGGATCGGCGACCAGCTCGCCGAGCGGCGTCACGCGATTCCGGAGCGGCATCGCCTCAGCCCACGCTCCCGGGAGGCCCGCGGCGGCGAGGCCCCCGGTGCGGGCGACCGTGCATGGAAACCTCCCGTCCGGACCGCCGATCGCGTCGTGGGTTGCCCGCGCATGGCGAAAGCGGCATTTCGAGGTTCCCCACCCTGACATATCTCGCGCCACGTCACGATCCCCGGCGCATCCCTCGCACCGTGTAACCCGACCGCAACAGCCTCCGACATAGGGTGAGCGCATCGACTGGACGCTCTTCCACGCGGTGAACACGACCGTCGCCACGCGCGACTGGCTCGAGGACCCGACGACGGCCTTCGCGGACGTCGCGGTCCCTCTCTACGCCCTCGCCACCGTGGCGCTCTGGTTCCTCGCGCGTCCCTACGGCTCGACGCGCTGGAAGGTCGCCTCGTCCTCCGGGCTCGTCGCGGCGGCAGTCGCCCTGCTCGCGAACCAGGCGATCTCGCACGTCTGGGAGCGACCGCGCCCGTTCACGAGCCATGCCGCGCTGACGCACGTCCTCTCGGCCCGGACCACCGACCCCTCCTTCCCGAGCGATCATGCCGCGGCGGCGTTCGCGGTCGCGTTCGCGATCCTCGCGTTCTCGCGGCGGGCCGGCACGCTGTTTCTCGCCGGCGCGACGCTCATCGCGCTCTCGCGGATCGCGCTCGGAATGCACTATCCGAGCGACGTCGTGGCGGGACTGCTGGTCGGGCTCGCCGCCGCCGTGCTCGTGACGCGGGCCGGGCGCCCGTGGGTGACGCGGCTCGTCGCTCTCGGGAGCCGCGTGTCCGACCCGCTGCTCCGACCGGTCTGGGACCGCGTGCGTCGGATCACCCCCTCGCGCAACTGAGCTCGCTGCGCGTTTCCGGTAGCCCCGAACCGCGTCCGCCGGATGCGGCGGCGACGGGGCCACCGTGACGCTGGATGTGACTGCAGCGCGATCGTCACGTCCCGTCGCACGGCGGCAGCACCTCGAGGGAACGGGCTGCCACGAGCGAGCGAAGCGTGGCGATCGGTGCTGCGACCGCGAACCCCGTCCGGGGATCGGTGGTGAACGCGACGGCGACGATCCGACCCTTGGCGTCGATGACCGGCCCGCCCGGCTCGTCGTGGCGGAGTGAGGACGTCAGCCGCACCACGCGGCCGTGGACGCCGAACGGCGCTCCGGCCACGGTGTCCACGACCACTCCCGGAACCAGGCGAGGCGTCGCCGAGAGCGGGTATCCGAGCACCGCCACCGACGCTCCGGAAGCGGTGCTCGCCTCGGTAGCCGCCGCTCGCGGGAGTCGGCCCTCCACGGTGGCGATGCCGAACTCGCCGAGGCGATAGACGCGCGAGGCGTCGACGCTCTTCGCCGCGCCCCTCCGGGCGGCCACCTTGAGAGCGCTCGCGCCGGGGATGACCTCCCGAGCCGCGATCAGGAGCCTTCCGCCGAGCGCAAACCCCGATCCGGACCGGACGCCGTCGCACCCGGTGTTGCGGATCCGCAGCGCGGCGCGCCGCGCCTCGAGCCTCGCACGCCCGAGGGATACGGTCGCGATACCCGTCGTCCTGGCCTCGACCGCCGGGTCGACCTCCACGAGGGACGGCGCCTCGAGGCGCACCTGCCCGCCGGGCGCCTTGCTCACGACGACGAGACCGCAGCCCGGGACGAGCACGAGAGCGGCGAGCCCGACGGCGAGAAGACCCAGGAACGCCCATCCGGCGCCGAGGATCAATGCGCCTCCTCGCGGTACGCAGCGAAGCTCGCGCTCACCTTCCGGCAGCTCTCGACGCGCGGCTGCGCCTTCGCCGCGACGGTGCGCGCGGTCTTCCCTCTCGCCGAGGCGACGACCGCCGCGAGATCGTTGCTGCACGCGCTGAGCTTCGACCCGAGAGCCTCGGCCGTCGCGAGCTGCGACCGGAGCTTGTTGCGTTCGGCCTTCACGCGGGAGTTCTCGGTCGCGAGCTCACGCTGTCGCCGGGTGAGTGCGCCCACGCTGTTCTTCGTCTTCTCGAGCGCCATCCCGTTCGAATCGAGCCGGCTCGCGAGCTGGTTCGCCTGGACGGTTCGCTCGTTGAGCGCGCGGCTCCGCTCCGCGATCACGGCTTGCAGGCCGCCCACAGCCTCCTCGGCGACGACGGCGCGCCGATGCCAGTCTTCGGCTCGATCCTTGTTCGACATCGAGGCTCGCGCGAGCGGCGCCGCGACAACGAGGGCCACGAGCGCGACGAGCGCCAGCTTCACCTTCCAGCCGTTCAGTTCCAGTTCCATCGGCTCTCCTGGCGTCGATCAGGGGTTTCGTTTCCGCGCGGGGACGCACTCCCTGTATCGGGTGACCGAAGCCGTTCGAATCACTCGAACGAGGGACGTTCCGCGCCCGTTGCCCGAGGCGCGCCGTCGCGGCTACGAGATCAGCGTCCCGCTTTCGAGGTGTTCAGCGTCACGGCGGCGCGAACGAGCGTCTTCAACGCCTTCTCGTCGATCTTCTCGCCCTCGTGGAGGTCGATGGCACGCCGTGTGTTCCCTTCGAGACTCGAGTTGAAGAGGCCGGAAGGATCCTCCAGAGCCGCACCCTTGGCGAACGTCATCTTCACGACGCTCTTGTACGTCTCGCCCGTGCAGATGATTCCGTCGTGCGACCACACCGGGACCCCTCGCCACTTCCACTCCTCGACGACGTCGGGATCGGCCTCCTTGACCAAGCTGCGGAGCCGGCCGAGCATCTCGCCCCGCCAGTCGCCCAGCTCCTCGATTCTCCCGTCGATCAACTGGGAAGGAGACTTGCCCTCCTGCGACCCGCTCTTCGTCATCGCCGTTTCTCTTTCCTCGGTCCCGGACTTCGACAGATCGTCGTCGCCGCCACCGTCCCGATCCTACGTACGAGGCTCATCACGCTGCGGCGATGCGCTGACCCGGCGCGTGAGCCACCCGAGCAGCGCACCGAGTGCCAGCCCGCCCTCGGGCGCGAGGGGGACGTCGGTTGTCACGCTGACCAGGATGCCGAGTGCCAGTCCGACCAAAGCGCCGACAACCACGAAGACCCACGATCCCCTGGCGTCTTGCGATCCTCGCACACCCATGCCCTCATCGTCGCCCCCTCAGGAGCCCATGGTCAAGCACCCTCCACGCGACCGAGCACGTTCGCGTCCTGGGACGCGTCCTCCGGGCGACATGCCGGCGGTGTCAGCCGGGAGCCGCTGCCGCCGGTGGCAAGCTCATCGTCGCCTTCTCGGCGAGCAGCGGTGTTGCCGGGATCTCGATGAAGCCTCGCGTCGGACGATCGAGATCGAAGGTGACAAGGACGAGAGAACCGACGATGGCAGCAGCCGCAGCGATCGGGAAGAGGCCCCTGCCGAGCATCGAGAGGTAGAGGGCGAGCAGCCCGAGCGCGAGCGCCGCGCCCAAGAGCTCGAGCCAGAGGACCGCATCTGGCACGCGGTTGTTCAGACCCGAGAGTCGAATGGTCTGCTGGTCGATCATCTCGTTGAGGCTCTCGACGTAGAGCCTCGGCGCACTGTCCCGCGGGTGGGTGTCGAGCGCCTCACCCGCAAGACGCCAGAGCGCCCGCTGCAATTCGCCCTGCTGTGCAGCGGTGGCACGGATCGCGTCGCTTCCGGGAATCTCGTGGGTCACGCGGATCGCGAGGTCGTTGTACGCACGCAGGAACGCGAGCGACCGGCTGCGTTGCGGCTCTGCGATCGTCTGCGCCCGCAGGTATGTGGTGCCGATCGTGTTCGCGTCGGCGACGACATCGGCACGCCGGTCCTGGTAGCGGCCCACTGCGAGGGAGAGGCCGAACGCGAGGATCAGCCCGACGACGCCGAGCAACGCCCCCTGAACCGCACCGATCGGCTCGCGATACCGCTCGGAGTGGGTGCGCAGGTAGCGGCCGGCCAGCACGCCCAGGACGCATGCGCCGCCGACCACGGCAAAGATCAGCAGTCCCAGCTCCCAGCTGCTCAGCGAGAAGAACATCGCGCAAACCTAGGGTGATCGACGGACGGTGCCCGGCTCGCGGCGCAGCCGTGGAGACATATCCTTCTCACACCGTCCGCCGCACGGAAGCCAAGGGAATACGACGTGGAGAACATCGGTGATCGCGTGTACCACCTGCCGGACATCGTCGGCGGGCCGAGCATCGTGGTCGGCGAGACAGTCGTTCTCGTCGATACCGGAGTGCCCGGCAGCGACGAGGCGATCCTCGCCGCGGTCGAGGAGATCGGGCGCAGCACCGCGGATGTCACGGACATCGTGATCACGCATGCAGACGGCGACCACGTGGGGTCACTCGCAGCGCTCGTGGCCCGGACCGGTGCGACGGTATGGGCCGGCAACCACGAGGCGAACGTGATCGAAGGCAAGGCGCCGGCTCGTAGCGGCGACACGACGCGAACCGCGGCAGTCGACCGTCGCTTCGCGCCCGGAGAGACGCTTCCGCTGCAGGACGGCATCGAGACGGTCGACACGCACGGCCATACCGTCGGCCACGTGTCCCTCTTCCTGCCGCGGGAGCGGATTCTGATCGCGGGCGACGCGGTCAACAACGTCGAGGGACTAGGCGGATCTCGTGAGCAGTTCACCGCCAACGCTGCGGATGCACGCGCGGCGGTGTCGACCCTCGCTGCGTTGAGCCCCGACTCGATCGTCTTCGGCCACGGCGCGTCGATCGTCGGCGGCGCCGCCGAACAGCTCGAGGAGCTGGATCGCACCCTCATGTGAGCAGGCACGCAGGCGAGCCTGACCTCGCCGCTCCTCGCGTGACGTGAGGCGAGGATGACCGCCCACGCAGAGAGCCGGCGCTCGTTCAGCCGAGCTCCGCCAGCCGGAGGTGCGCGACCGCTTGATCCGCTCGAAGAAGAAGGCTGCGCAGGAGACTCGCGGGGGACGAGTCTCCTGCGCCGTGAACGCGAGCCCGCGCAGGCCCCGCCTGCTGCAGGGGTGCCGCCATTCCCCCCCGACAAGGTCGTCGATCTCACCTTGCTGCCGCGTGGTGCTCCGGCGGCCGGGTTCGCATGGGTCACGCTAGATGCAGGCGTGGGGGCCGTCGTTGACACGATTGAGTCAATTCTCTCGCTGCCCTCGGTAACTCGAGCCGTCGATGCCGACCAGGGCGAGCAGCACAGCGGGCACGAGGATCGACGCATGCAGAGTCCGAGAACGAGGCTGCCCTCGCCGTCATCGCAGGTCCGGATCAGCCACACTTGCTCGATGGCTACCGGCTTGAAAGTCGGCGGCGACGTCGAGCGGGCCCTGGAGAACGTCGGCGTCCCGAGCTACGTCCTCGACCGGACGGGAGTCGTCCGGTGGATCAATGCGGCAGCCGAGGAGCTTGTCGGCGACGTCCGCGGTCGCCACTTCACCTCTGTTGTCGCGCCCGAGGACAGCCGCCGCGCCCGCGAGCTGTTCGCCCAGAAGGTGCTCGGCACCGCCGCGGCCACAGAGGCGACCGGCGTCCTGGTCACCAACGCCGGCACGCGCGTGGCCGTGGAGATCAGCGCGGCGCCGCTGATGAACGGTGAACGGGTGGTCGGCGTCTTCGGGCTCTTCGAGGGACGCCCCGACGACAGACCCGCGGCGCCCTCGCATCTCACCCCCCGCCAAGTCGAGGTACTTCGTCTTCTGGAGCAGGGCCGCTCGACGAAGCAGATCGCGGCCGAGCTCCACCTCAGCACCGAGACAGTCAGGAACCACATCCGGCGACTCTTTCTGGCCCTCGGCGTCAACACCCGGCTCGAAGCCGTCGCCGCCGCCCGCGCCACGCCGCCCTAGCCAACCACGCAGGGTGTTCGAATACGAAACGCGGATCCGAAATAGAACCTCCGAGTACGCGCGGATCGAGTGCGCCGACAGGCGCTGGTGAATGGATCGAATTGCTCGCACATGCGCCCTCACCGTTCCCGCTTAGGGTCAACACATGTCGTTGGGCTTTCTCAAGAGTGCGCCCTTTGTCCTCGCACCCATCTTCATCGCGGTCGCTTTCAGCGGCGACCCGTGCGAAAGGCATGGCTTCGATGCGGCCGCAGCCGCGCTCCTCCTCGCGAGCGTTTCTCTCGGTGCGGCGGCGTTTCTCATCCTCCGTGACCTTGTCAACGTGCGCAGGACGTTGCTCGTCCTGACAATCGCCATGGGTATCGCTCTTGGCGCCGGATTCCTCATGTTGGTCATATCGGTTTGGCGATTCGCGGGCGAGTGCTCGTCATAGCCGTGCGCCGTCACGTCTTACCGTCTCAGACGACGAGCCGCTCTTCGGTGACGCGTCAGTCGCGTGCCTGAAACCGAGCCGCCCTCGACGGCTCGTTCGCCGGCGTCCATTGACAACCCGGCGGCGATTCCCACAGACTCGAACCTGCGTGGCTTACGTGCTCGGCATAACCGCCGCGATCGCCGTCACTCTCAAGGTCATCGAGAGACGGCTGCCCGCGGTCGCGTATCGGACGCTTCTCATCCTCGGCGTGCTGGTTCCGATCGTCGCGACCTTCTACGCGATGTGGCGACTCCCGCGGGACTGGGTAGGCCCCCGCGAGATCGCGCTCTTCTTCGGCTTGTATCTCGCGACCGGTCTCGGAACGACCGTCGGCTACCACCGTCTCCTCACGCACCGGAGCTTCGAGACGACGCCGGTCGTACGCTTCGTCTTCCTCGCGCTCGGTGCCATGGCGTTGCAGGGACGCCCCATCAACTGGGCGGCGTTCCACCTCGCGCACCATGCCCATTCGGACGCGGAAGGCGACCCGCACTCGCCGCTCGACGGCTTCTTCCACGCACACGTCGGCTGGATCCTGGCCGCCCCGCCGGCCGACCGAGAACGCTATTGCAAACGCCTGCTGCGGGATCGACTCGTGCTCTTCGTCGACAGGACCACCGAGGTGTGGGTCATCCTCGGTCTGATCGTTCCGTATGCCGTAGCCGGGTGGACGGGATTGCTGTGGGGTGGGCTCGTGCGGATCGCGTTCACGAATCACGTGACCTTCGCCGTCAACTCCGTGTGTCACCACTTCGGCAGCCGGCCGTTCGCGACCGGCGACGAGAGCCGGAACAACTGGATCGTCGGCGTGTTCGCCTTCGGCGAGGGCTGGCACAACAACCATCACGCATTTCCGGCCATGGCGTTCCACGGGATGTCGTTGCGGCAGCCGGATCTGACCGGATGGGTCATCCGGCTACTCGTGCGGCTGCGCCTCGCCTGGGCGGTGCGACAGCCGTCGGCGGCGCAGATCGAGCGCAACCGGCGCCGACTCATCACCGCCTCTGTGGCACCCGACTAGGAAGGATCCACCATGCCTCACTTGCGGTCACGACGAGCAGAGGCCCCGGACGCGGTGGTCGAGGCGAGCCGGAGCTTCCTCGAGAGCCTGTTTGCCGGCTACGGGCCACGGGACTTCGCGGTTCGCTTCTGGAACGGGAGCACGTGGGAAGCCGACACGGAGCCACGTTTTACGCTCGTGCTCAACCATCCGGGCGCGCTGCGCGCGATGTTCTGGCCGCCGAACGAGGTCTCGGTCGCCGAGGCATACCTCCACGACGACTACGACATCGAAGGAGACATCGAGGCGTGCCTCCCGGTCGCGGACTACCTGCTGATCGATCGACCGTCCCGCTCCACCGCACGCCTGAAGGAGGCCAACAGCCTGGTTCAGCTCCCGACGGGCGCTCGGACGCGATCGGGACGAGGGCCCGCGCGGCTTCGCGGCCGACGGCACTCGCTCGAGCGCGCCCGCCGCGCGGTCACGTACCACTACGACCTCGGCAACGAGTTCTACGCGCTGTTCCAGGATCGGCGCATGCTCTACAGCTGTGCGTATTTTCGTTCGGAGGACGACTCGATCGACCTGGCGCAGGAGCAGAAGCTCGAGCACATCTGCCGGAAGCTGCGGTTGAAGCCGGGCGAGCGGCTGCTCGACATCGGCTGCGGCTGGGGGGCGCTCGCGATCTACGCCGCGGCCCGGTACGGGGTCGATGTGCTCGGCGTCACCCTCAGCGAGCCGCAGGCTCGACTGGCGCGGGAGCGCGTCGAGGCGGCCGGGTTGGCCGAACGGGTGCGGATCGAGGTCCGCGATTACCGCGAGGTCGACGACTCGGGCGGCTTCGACAAGCTCGTCTCGATCGGGATGTTCGAGCACATCGCCAGAGACGCTTTGCCGGCGTACTTCGAGACGTGCTTTCGCTTGCTCGAGCCCGGCGGCGTCTTCCTCAACCACGGGATCGGCGAGCCTCCGAACGTCGCGCGGCGACGAGGGGGCTCGTTCACGATGGCGTACGTCTTCCCGGATTGTGATCTCGTGCCGATCTCGACGAGCCTGGGAGCAGCCGAAGCTGCGGGGTTCGAGGTGCGAGACGTCGAGAGCCTTCGCGAGCACTACGTCCTGACGGCGCGGGCATGGAGACGGCGGCTGGAAGCCGCTCACGAGCAGGCCCTCGAGCTCGTCGACGAGGCCACGTACCGCACGTGGCGGCTCGCGATGGCCGGGTGTGCGCACGGATTCGCGACGCACCGGTTGAACGTCTGGCAGTCATTGCTCGGCAAGCCCGAACGGGGTCGTAGCGGACTGCCGCTGACCCGGGAGGACTGGTATGCCTGACGTCGCGACCGGCGACGCCGCCTCCCGCGCGAGCGCGTCGTCGCGCGCCGACCCCGGGCTGGGCGTCCTCGGTGACCTCTTCGCCGGGTACCACCCGCGCGACTTCGACGTCCGCCTCTGGGACGGCACCGTCTGGCCGGCGGAGACGAGCGTCGCGCGCTTCACGCTCGTCCTCAACCATCGAGGCGCGTTGCGCTCGCTCCTCTGGCCTCCCAGCCAGCTGACCATGGCGGAGGCATACGTGCACGGGGACGTCGACATCGAAGGGGACATCCACGGCGTCTTCCGGCTCGCCGACCACCTTCTGGTCGACCGCGACTGGACCGTCCCCGAGCGACTCAAGCTCGGCGCGCGAATTCTCGCGTCGCCCGGCGAGCGCCGCTCGCGCGAGCCCCGCGCCGCGAGCCTCCGCGGCCGAAGATTCTCGCTCGCGAGGGATCGACAGGCCGTCAGCTACCACTACGACCGCTCGAACGAGTTCTTTTCCGTCTATCTGGACTCGAGGATGGTCTACTCGTGCGCCTACTTCGCGTCGCCGGACACGAGCCTCGACGACGCCCAGGAACGGAAGCTCGACATCCTCTGCCGCAAGCTCCGGCTCCAGCCGGGCGAGCGTCTGCTCGATATCGGTTGCGGCTTCGGCGCGTTGATCATGCACGCGGCGCAGCGCTTCGGCGTCGAGGCTGTGGGGATCACGATCAGCGAACGGCAGGCGGACCTGGCGAGAGAGCGGATCGCCGCTGCGGGCCTGACGGACCGCTGCCGGGTCGACGTGGTCGACTACCGGCAGCTCGACGAGCCGGAGACATACGACAAGGTCGTCTCCGTCTGCATGTTCGAGCAGGTTCCCGAGCATCTGCTGCCGGAGTTCTTCGCCCGCGCACATGCACTCCTTCGCTCGGGTGGCGTCTTCGTCAACCAGGGCATCGCGCGGCACGTCGACTTCGAGCAGAGTGCGCGGCACGGAGACTCGTTCATCGACCGGTACGTGTTCCCGGACGGCGGAGTCGTCCCGATCTCGACGACGCTCGCGGCGGCGGAAGGCGCCGGGCTCGAGGTTCGCGACGTCGAGAGCCTGCGGGAGCACTACGTCCTCACGCTCCGACACTGGGTCTCCCGGCTCGAGGGGAACCGCGACGCCGCCATCGGAGCGACCGACGAGCTCACGTATCGCGTCTGGCGCCTCTACATGGCCGGCTCCGCATACGGCTTCGAGACGGGACGTCTGAACGTCTACCAGACCCTCGTCGCCAAACCCGCGCACGGCCGGGCCGGCCTCCCGCTCACGCGTGAGGACTGGTACTGACTCAGTCGGGCTCGTCTTCGAGGAAGCAGAGCGCCAGCGCTCCCGGGCCCACGGCGGACGAGTTGACGGGGCCGAATCGCGTGACGAGGTCGACCGCGGCGTGCGGACGTCGGGCCTGGACGTCGGCAGCCACCTGCGCGGCGGCATCCGCAGCATCGGCATGGACGATCGAGACATGGAGGTTCGTTCCGGCGCCGGTCCCATCCTCGAAGATGCGGCCGAGCTCACCGAGCGCCCGGCTCCATCCGCGCACCCGGCCGACCGGCACATGCTCGCCGTCGCGTAGCTCCAGGATCGGCTTGGCGTCGAGAATCTGCCCGACCAGCCTGCTGGCCTGACCGGCCCGGCCCATCCGGACGAGGTGCTCGAGTGTGCGGTACGTCGAGACGACGCGGGTCGTCCGTGCGCAGCGCGCCGCGACGCGACGGAGCTCCTCCTCGTCCGTGCCGCGCGCGAGGCGTCGCTGCAGCGCGTCGCAGACGAGGAGGATGCCGACGCTGGCAACTCCCGAGTCGATCGGGACAACGCGTCCGCTTTCGGCATCGGCGGCAATGGAGGCGCTTGCGAAGGTGCCCGAGAGCTTCGACGAGATGTGAACGCTGAAGATCCGCTCGTACCCCGCAAGGTCCTCGTACGCAGCGGCGAAGTCGCCCGGCGACGGCTGAGAGGTCGTCGGCGGAGGTGAGTCGGCGAGGTGCTCGAGCAGCTCGTCGGGGCCGATGTCGACCCAGTCGCGATAGCTCCGGTCGCCCAGGATGACGTACAGAGGCACGACGCGCCAGTTCGCGTGGGGTGGGATCGCGTCCGGAAGGTCGGCCGTCGAGTCGAGCACGATGGCCGTGTTGTCGGTGGTCAGATGCAGCATGAGCTGGAGCCGAAGCGACGCCTCGACATTGGCACACCCTTTCGCTCGGAACCGCCGCACGTACGATCCTTCCACACTTGAACTGCCGGCACTGTGGACTCGACAACTCGGAAGGCGCTCAGCTCTGCGTACGTTGCGGTGCGGCGCTGCCCGAAACCTGCCCGGCCTGCGGCGGGCTGGTCGACTCGCAGTTCGAGTTCTGCCCGGCCTGCGGGACAAAGCTCGGTGACGCGTTCGCACGGTCCGCCGACGAGCTCAAGACAGTCACGATCCTCTTCTCCGACTGGGTCGGGTCGACCACGCTCGGGGAGACCCTCGATCCCGAGGAGCTACGCCTCGTGCAGGAGCGCTATTTCGACCAGGCGCGAGCGATCATTCGGCGGCACGGCGGCACGGTGGAGAAGTTCATCGGCGACGCCGTCATGGCCGTCTTCGGAGTACCGCAGGTCCACGAGGACGATGCGCTTCGTGCGGCGCGCGCAGCCGTCGAGCTACGTGATGCGCTGACCGCGATCAACGAGCGCCTGTCGGAGCAGCTCGGCGTGCGCATCGCGACCCGCACCGGGCTGAACACGGGCGAAGTCGTCGCCGGCGACCCAGCGGCGGGTCAGGCGTTCGTGACGGGAGACCCTGTCGTGATCGCGAAGCGGCTCGAGGAGTCCGCGGCACCGGGCGAGATCCTGATGGGCGAGACGACGTTCAGCCTGACACGTGACGCCGTTCTCGTCGAGCCGGTCCCCGACCTCGAGCTGAAGGGGAAGCGGGCGCCCGTCCAGGCATCGCGCCTGATCGCGATCGTCGACGGGGCGCAGGGTCACGTGCGCCGCCTCGACCAGAAGCTCGTCAATCGCGAACGAGAGCTCGAGCTGCTGCGAACCACGTTCACGCTGGCCATCCGGGATCGCGCGCCGCAGCTCATCACGCTCGTCGGAGTCCCCGGTGTCGGAAAGTCCCGTCTCGTCTCGGAGCTCGCCGCAACTCTCGACGGCGGTTCGGAGTCGATCGTCTGGCATGTCGGCCGCTGCATGCCGTACGGCGAGGGGGCGAGTTTCGCGGCGCTCGCCGAGATCGCGAGAAGCAGCACCGGTATCCATGAGGACGAGGGGTACGAGGCTGCGGCGGCGAGGCTGCGGGCGTCGGTCGAATCCCGGCTCGAGCCGGCCGAGGCACGGTGGGTCGAGCGGCACCTACGGCCGCTGATCGGACTCCCCGACGAGTCCGACCAGCAACGGGACCAGCGCGGGGAGGCGTTCGCCGCGTGGTCGCGCTTCTTCGAGTCCTTGGCGGAACGGTCGCCGCTCGTACTCCTCGTCGAGGATCTGCACTGGGCGGACGACGACCTGCTCGACTTCGTGGAGCACTTCGTCGGCTGGGCGACGGACGTGCCCGTCGTCGTGATCGCGACCACGCGCCCGGAGCTGATCGAGCGTCGGCCGGGCTGGGGCGCCGGCAAGCGCAACGCGCTCACCGTTTCCCTTGCGCCGCTCAGCGTCGAGCACACGCGTGAGCTGCTCGTCGCCCTGCTCGAAGAGTCCGCCTCCCGCGCCGTGACGGAAGACCTCGTCGCTCGGTCACAGGGAAACCCGTTCTACGCGGAGGAGTTCGTCCGCATGCTCGCGGAGCGGGGGCTGCTTGGTCGCCCCGTCGACGGAGCGAGAGCGGGCGGGCATGGCGACCTGCCGCTGCCGGACACCGTCCAGGGCATCATTGCCGCCCGACTCGACGCCCTCTCCGCGTCGGAAAAGTCGCTGCTGCACGACGCAGCGGTGGTCGGCAACCTGTTCTGGGTAGGCGCGCTTGCGGCGGTCGGCGGTCTCGACACCGCGCTCGTGGAGGCGCAGCTGCGTTCGCTGGAGTCGAAGGAGTTCGTGCGGCGCGAACGTCGTTCCTCGATGGCGGGCGAGACGCAGTACGCGTTCCTCCACGCGCTCGTGCGGGACGTTGCCTACGGTCAGATTCCGCGCACCAACCGGGCCGAACGGCACCAGCGCGTTGCCCGCTGGCTCGAGTCGCCGGACACGGCAGACCGTCTGGAGATTCGTGCGGAGCTGCTCGCCCACCACTACCTGAGCGCCCTCGAATTTGGGCGCTCGGGTGGGCCCGATCGGGTATCGCTCGAGACTCAAGCCCGCTCCGCCCTCGTCGAGGCCGGCGACCGGGCGCACGCTCTCCACGCACACGCCGCGGCCGAGCACCTCTACTCGGTGGCACTCGAGATCGCCGCCCACGACGAGGGCCGGCCCGAGCTCCTCTTCAAGCACGGTCGCGCGCGTTTCGACTGTGCGGAGCAGGGCGCCGAGGAGCTGACCGAGGCGGCCGAGCTCTTGCTCGCTCAGGGCAACCGCGAACTGGCCGCAGAGGCCGAGATGATGCTTTGCGCGCTGCTCGTGAGCCAGGGCGACCGTGTCGGAGCAATCGGCCGCCTCGAGCGCGCAAACGAGCTCGTGTCCTCCACGGGGCCCTCGAGGGCGAAGGCATATGTCCTCGCCACGTCCGCCCGTTACCGCATGCTGGCCGCGCAGGACGACGAGGCGGTCCGTCTCGGCCGCGAGGCACTGGCGATGAGTCAACTGCTCGGCCTCGATGACGTCAGCGCGCAGGCGTTGAACAACATCGGCGTGTCCCGCGTCGCGCTCGGCGACGATGCCGGGATCGAGGATCTCGAACGGGCTATCTCGATCGCGCGCGCGATCAACTCCCCCGAGATGGCCCGCGGCTATCGCTTCCTGGCCTCCGTGGTCGCGATCTCGGGCTATCTCGAGCGGAGCTACGAGCTGTTCGCCGAGGGTCGCCGGGCCGCCGAGCGCTTCGCGGACGCCCACAACGCGAGACCGCTGGCGGCCTCGTATGTGAGCGAGCTGTACTGGCGCGGCAAGTGGGACGAGGCGGTCGCGAGAGCAGACTCGTTCATCGAGGAGTCGCGAGCCGGCTCACCCCACTATCACGAGATCCCCTGTCGACGGGTGCGCGGCCAGATCCGTCTCGCGCGGGAGGATGCTGCCGGGGCGCTCGAGGACGCGGACATAGGCCTCGCGTTCGCACGCACGGCCAGGGATCCATGGTTCCTGAACGCTGCGCTTGCGTTCCGCGCCCGGGTTCTGCTGTCCGTCGGCCATGCCGACGAGGCCGGATCCCTCGTCGACGAGGCCCTGGGCCTGCTGCACTCGCGGCGCAGTGTGCTCGGCGCCGACCTGGTCGAGCTGACGGCGGTGCTGTTCGACCTCGGACGCCGGGAGGAGCTGGCCAGCCTGGTCGGCGGCCTCGAGCGCCCGAGCCGTTGGGCTGTCGCGGCTGGCGCGTTCGCGCGCGGTGACTTCAGGACGGCCGCGGAAGCGTATGCAGAGATCGGCACGCGTCCAGACGAGGCATACGCTCGGCTTCGGCTCGCGCAGCAACTCCTCGAGCGCGGATGTCGCGACGACGCCGACTCGGCCCTCCGTGCCGCGTCCGCGTTCTACGAACAGGTCGGGGCGACCGCCTTTCTGCGGGATGCCGAACGGCTCGCCGGGAGCCTGGGAACTACCCCTAGGTGAGGGCTGGCAGCTCCGCGACACCCCGCGTCCCGAGAGGCTTGACGACGTGCTGAAGGCCAGGCCACGGCGTGCGCTGGATGCGCGTCCGGCGCGTCGCGAGTGGGAGTGTGTTCCCCGAGCTACCTGCGCCGGCAGACCGACACGGCCATGCCTCGGACGCACTGCTCGAACGTGAAGCCGTCTGGCGGTCCGGCCCGGCCGAGTAGCACGCTCACCACATTTTCCCCGCGCTTGGGCCGTTTTTCTGCTCGGCAGCGGCGGCTTCGGGTGCACGCTGTGGGCGTGCGAACCATGACGATGGATGCGCCGCGGACTCTGGTACTGTGGGTCGCGGTAGGCGGCACGGCGCCGCCGAAGACGGGATCGATGCGGACCTCGGGCAAGTGCCCGGGGTCTCTTTTTGTGCCCTCAGCGAAAGGTGATCATCGTGGTAGGAACGGCAACAGCAGCCAGCGTTCTGATGGTTGAGGACGACCCGGTCACTCGGGCAGACCTGCGCCTTGTGCTCGAGGACGCAGGCTTCGAGGTATGCGGCGATGCCCGCGACGGAGTCGAGGCGGTCGAGCTTGCGCGCACTCATCGACCCGATCTCGTCGTGATGGATCTCGGATTGCCACGCGTCGACGGCATCGAAGCGATCCGACAGATCCGCGACGAACGCAACACACCGGTGGTCGCGCTCACCGGCCACCGAGAGGGCTACCTCATCGAACAGGCGATGCAGGTCGGAGCCGCGGCCTACGTGCTGAAGCCGTTCCACGACGCGGAACTCGTCGGTGCAGTCACCCGCACCCTCGCTGATCACCGAGCGCAACAGGCGAGCAACGCTGAAGCAAAGCGCCGCTACCACCTTACGAGGATCGAATCGATGCTCCGCGACGGCTACAACGAAGACGAAATCACGCGAGCGCTGCGAGACGTTGATGCCTCGGGCTACGACCACGCGGAGCCGAAGACCTGGATCCGCGCGCTTCGAGACTTCCTCGGACGCTGAACGGCTCGGCCCATACCAAGCACCCCTGGACCACGAGTCGCATGTCGTACCAACGGCGCGAGTCGTCGTGCTGCCCACCCAGAGTGTTCGGGGTACGGCTTGAAGACTGAGCGCCCCCAACTGTGATGTTGGCCGGTCGAGCCACGAGAGGCCCTAGGTGCTAGCCGCTCAGCAACACGACAACCCGGCGATGACGAGGAGGTACAGGGCTAGGCCGACGAGGGCGACCGCATAGTTGGGGTCGCGCTCGTTCGTCGATTCTTCTCGTGCTAGGGGCGGGAGGACTTGGAGCAGGACTGGAAGGAGTGAGACGGCGAGTCCGACCGTGACGGCGATCGCAGGGAGTGTCTGGCCTTCGTCTGCGATCGCCCACAACGATCCGAAAAATGGTCGCGCCAAGGACGAGCCGCTGCGGGGACGGCGCGGCAGGTTGACCTATCGTGTGGTTCCGCGCATGCCGGGCGACGAAGGGAGAAGAGGTGTCACCGATCACGATGACGGAAATCGCCACGTACGAAGCCAACGTGGTCTCACGCGACGAACCGAATCAGTTCGCGGCCACCGTCTGGCTGTACAGGGCCGATCGGAGCCTGATCGCCTTTCTGCGCTTCTACCGTGGCGGACTCGCGATGGCGGCGAACGAGTTTCGGAGCGATCTGAGCGCCGCCATGGTCAGCTACGACTTCGAGGCGTTCCCGCCGATCGTCGACGTGCTTCGGAACGAGAAGCCGGCGTACTTCACATGGTTCGACTACTCGGCCATCGTCCCCGGACGCATGTTCGGCGTCGTCGGGACATCCGCGAATGAGCCGGTCGGCGAACAGGAGGGCGTCTAGACGGGCGAACTTCGAGGCGAACCGACATGACCGGTCAGGGGTCGCCCGGAATCGTTGATGGATGGACGCGTGGCGGCGTCGTGTCAGACGGATGTCAGATCGCGGCGGGGTTCAGCAAGACGTGGCTAGGCGACCGTGTGCTCGGTCGGCTGCGCATCGGTCGCGTCGAGTGCTACGCGGAAGGTGTCATGGTCGGCCCGCGTGAGGCCGAGCGCTCGTATAACCAGGGCTTCCCGTTTCTCCACGTCCTCGACGCTCTCCGCAGCCGCTTCTGCCAGCCGAGGTCGCACGGCGGCCGGATCAACGGCACGACGCTCGTGCCCTGTCGAGCTGTTGCTGTTCGCCTCGAGCTCGTCCGTACTCGTCGTCACGATCGTCGGTTGCCACGAACTCCGCGCCTGTCTGCGTCGAGGCGGGCCCTGCTTCAGGGCATCAGTTCGCGTGCGCGCGAGAACAGGGTGGTAGGCGTCGGGACGGGAGTGTCCGAGTCACAGAATCTTCGGGGGTCGAGTTGCCCGCGGGTCAGATCCAGCGTCGCCGTTTGAAGATCATGTAGAGACAGAGGGAGAAAAGCAGCATGAACACGAGCGCGAGCGGATAGCCGAATCTCCACGCGAGTTCAGGCATGTGCTCGAAGTTCATCCCGTAGATGGTTCCAACCAGCGTTGGGGCGAAGAGGATTGCGGCCCAGGCGGAGATCGACTTCACCTGCTCGTTCTGCGCGTGCGAGGCCTCGGTGAGCGCCTTCGTCTCCAGGGTGAGATTGACGCTGAGGATGTTCTGGAGGAGCGCACGAAAGGCGTGTGCGTGCTCCTCGGTGCGGATCGCGTGGTCTTGGACGTCGCGCAGATACCGCCCAGCCTCAGTCCCGACGCCGGGCTCCTCGATCAGGCGCCCAAGGATCTCGTCCAACGGCCCGGTTGCGCGCTGGAACTCGATCACCTCGCGGATCAGCTGATAGATGCGACGGGAGACGGTGGGGCTGCCTCCGAAGACCTCGTTCTCGATCTCGTCGATGTCGTTCTCGAGGCCGGCCACGACCGGCTCGTAGCCGTCGACGACGTGGTCGATGATGGCGTACGCAATCGCCGTCGGGCCGCGCCGCAGCAGATCGGGGCGCGCCTCGAGTCGCCGACGCACCGGCCCCAGTTCCGGCGCCTCGCCGTGGCGCACGGTGATCACGAACTGTGGGCCGACAAATATCGAGAGCTCGCCGAACGCGACAGTCTCCGTCTCATCGACATAGCGCGCCGGCCGAAGCACGATGAACAGCGTTTCGCCGTAGCGCTCTAGCTTCGGACGCTGATGTGCCTTGACCGCATCCTCGACCGCGAGCTCGTGGAGATCGAACTCGCTTGCGACCGTGGCGAACTCATCTTCGCCCGGTTCGTACAGACCGAGCCACGCGATTGCATCGCCGGCCCTGCAGGCGGCGTGCAGTTCGGCAAAGTCGTCCGGCTCCGACACACGACGGCCATCTCGATAAACAGCACCATCGACGATCACGAGGGCACCGTATCCTGCCTGCCCACCTTGCCCTGCCCGGTGGTCCTGAGCTCGGATTGATGCTGGTCGTGGGGTGGCGATCTACTGTGCGCTTGCGGTTGTCCTCAACCTGGCGCGCAGAGTTCGTTAGAGCGGGCCGTGTTCGCGCCGATCGCGATTCTTCTCTCGTGTTGATCGTGATCACGATCGTCGGGACGCGAGAAAGCGGCTCGCTCGCGGTAGAGGCGTTCCACGACTCGGGAGCGGTTGTCGGTGTCCTTCGTGACCAGGGTCGGGAGATCGTCGACGCATGCAACGTCTCTCGTTGGGCGTGTCGCCCACCGCCTATTCGCAGCTTGGTGTCGGGCGTCCAGTGGTCGTCTTCCTGTTCTGCGAAGCGCTGACGATTTCGGTGAGCAGCTCTGCGTATTGGAGTAGGTGGCGGTCGCCGAGGAACCGTTGCTGGATGTGGCGTCGCCCGTTTTGTGCCAGCCGTTGCGCGTCGGCCGGGTGGTGGAGGAGTCGGTCGATGGCGCCGCCGACGGCCTCGAGGTCGTGCGGGTCGTCGACGAGGAGCCCTGTCTCGCCGGGGATGACCTGGTCAACGATACCGCCGACGGCGGTTGCGACGACGGGACGCGTCTTCCACATCGCCTCGGCGACGGTGAGGCCGAAGCCCTCGGCGAGGCTCTTCTGCACCACGACGGCGGCGTGCCGCTGGAGAGCGTTGATGACGATTGCGTTCTCGACGGGATCGTCCATTGGGATGGGGCGAGACTGGTGCGATCCCGATTGGAGGTCGAGAGTGTTCTCCAGGCAGCGACCGTGTCGTCCCACACCGCTTTGCCCTCGGGGTCGTCGCTCACACCAGTCACTGCGGGCCCGGCAAGTACGAGGTGCGCGGGCGACGTATGGACGTGCCATGCGAAGGCCTCCAGTACGCCGGCCATGTCCTTCATCCGATCCCAGCGGGAAACCTGTACGACGATTGGAACTGCAGGATGGGGCGGCGCTCCGCGGCGCACGATGTCGGCTTTCTGGCGCACGCGCCTATCCGGATCCGCGGCGTCGCCAGTGACGAGCCCCGCCGCCGCGAGGATCCCCAGCACCTCATGCGGCCCGAGTTCCTGGTTCTTGGGGGTGAAGGGATCGATCGAGGGTGGTATCGCCCTCAGGCGCGTTCGATCGATCCACTCAGGCGCGAACGACTCGCGCGAGAACACATGCGCATTCGCCGCCTCGACGTAGGGTCGCAGGAACGCCCAGGCACGGTCCGTCCACTCGTTTGTTCCGTCGAAGCCCACGTGACAACGCCAGACGACGTGGGCGCCCTGTTCGACGAGAGGGAGAATGAGGCCCGCCGGCTGCGGGTCGTGGACGATCACCACGTCGTCCTTCCGAATCTCGCGACGGACGGTCTCGAGGTTCCCGGCGAGCGTGCGCTCGTAGACCGCGCGCTCTCGTCCTTTGAGCTCGCCTCCGTCACCGGGCGAGCCATAGAGGCCGTTGTGGACTCGCTTCGTCACCGCGAAGAACTCGGGATCGCCGTCGAGAACCAGCCAGTCCGCCTCGAGCCCGATGCCGCGCACGTAGCCGAGTAGAGTCGCGAGCATCTCGGCCACGCCGCCGCCGTTGGCCGCCGAATTGACGTTCACGATCCGTGTGCCGCCCAGCAGGTCACGCAAAGCGGCGGCCGCCTCGGTCACGGCATTGATGCGCTCTGCGCCGATCAGCGGCTCGAGGCGGCGCACGTCGATCGAGCGCAGCTCGACATCGGAGACCCGGTACACGGACCGCAGTCTCCAGCATCTGTTGGTCGGCCGCGCGGGCGGACACGGCATGGGTATCAGGCAGCTCGATGCCACGCCTCGCCATCGATGCGGATGAGCTCTTCACGCGCGTACCTGTGGACGAGCAGCGGGATGAAGTCGGTGATCGTTGCATTCGCGCGTAGCTGCTCGAACTCGGCTCGCCCCGTGGCAGTCACCAGGCTCGCGGGAAGCTGGTCCGTGAACTCGCGACGAAGGCTCTCGAGCCCCAGTTCGATCTGCCGGTTGAGTGCTACTTCGGTCCATCGTGTTCTCCTTTCTCACCAGGCGCGCAGAGCGCGCAGGCGCGAGGTCTTCTTCGCTTGGTGGGCTTCCATGCGGCTCGCGACGGCCGAGGCCGCGACCGGGCCCCAAGGCCATCACGATCGCGAGGGGGGAAGGCCGGGCTGGACGCAAGTCCGGCTGCGGCGGATGATCACGTCGCGTGAGCTCCGATCTACCGACCGGCACCGTCACCTTCCTCTTCACCGACGTAGAAGGATCGACGAGGCTTCTGCGCGAGTTCGGCGCAGAGGCATATGCGGACGCGCTCGCCGAGCATCGCCGCGTAGTCCGCGAGGCGTGCGCTGCGAGGGGCGGCGTCGAAGTCGACACTCAGGGGGACGCGTTCTTCTATGCGTTCCCGTCCGCGCCCGAGGCGATCGAGGCCGCCGGCGAGGCCCAACGGGCGCTGTCCGTCGGTCCGATCCGGGTGCGCATGGGCGTGCACACCGGGCGCCCGCACGTCGGTAAGGAGGGCTACGTCGGCGAGGACGTCCACCTGGCGGCGCGGATAGCCGCCGCCGGCCACGGCGGCCAGGTGCTCGTGTCGCAGGCGACGCGCGCGCTCGTCGACGGAGGGTTAGCGGATCTTGGCGAGCACCGGGTGAAGGACTTCTCGGAGCCGGTGTGGATCTTCCAGCTGGGGGAGGAGCGCTTTCCGCCGCTGAAGACGATCTCGAACACGAATCTGCCGCAGCCGGCGTCGTCGTTCGTCGGCCGAGAGCGAGAGGTGGCGTACGTCGTGGAGTTGTTGCGGGACGGCGCACGGCTGGTAACGCTGTCCGGCCCGGGTGGTTCGGGGAAGACGCGACTGGCGATCGAGTCGGCGGCCGAACTGGTTCCGGAATTCCGGAACGGCGTCTTCTGGATCGGGCTCGCCGCCCTTCGCGATCCCACACTCGTCGCCGGTAGCGTCGGGCAGACGTTGGGGGCCAAGGGCGGCCTGGCCGAGCACATCGGCGAGCGCGAGCTGCTCCTGCTGCTGGACAACTTCGAGCAGGTGGTGGAGGCCGCCCCGGAGCTCCCTTCGCTGCTCGAGTCCTGCCCGAACCTCCGTCTTCTGGTGACGAGCCGCGAGCTGTTGCGCGTCCGGGGGGAAGTCGAGTATCCCGTGGCGCCGCTGGCGGAGTTCGAGGCGCTCGAGCTCTTCTGCGCCCGCTCCCGGCTCGAGCCCACCGACGACATCGCGGAGCTCTGCCGCCGGCTGGACAACCTGCCTCTTGCGGTCGAGCTCGCGGCAGCCCGCACGAGCGTCCTCACCCCCGGCCAGATCCTGGAGCGGCTCGCCGAGCGCCTCGATCTCTTGAAGGGAGGACGAGATGCCGAGGCGCGGCAGCGGACGCTGCGTGCGACGATCGAATGGAGCCACGATCTGCTCTCGGCCGACGAGCAGGGCCTGTTTGCCCGGCTCTCCGTGTTCGCCGGCGGCTGCACCTTGGACGCGGCCGCGACCGTCTGCGGCGCCGACATCGACACCTTGCAGTCACTCGTCGACAAGAGCCTCGTCCGCCACGCGGAGGAGCGCTTCTGGATGCTCGAGACGATCCGCGAGTTCGCGGTCGAACGACTCGAGGAGACCGGCGGCGCCGATGTTCTGCAGGAGCGGTACAGCGCCGAGTTCCTCGAGCTTGCAGAGCTGGCAGGTCCCGAGCTGCTGGCCCGGAGCTCGTCGATCTGGTACGACCGGATCGAAGCGGAGCACAACAACATCCGCGCCGTACTCGGCGATGCGCTCGAACACGGACGCACCGACGTCGCACTGCGGATCTGCGCTGAGATCAGGCATTTCTGGTGGATTCGTGGCTACTGGAGCGAGGGCCGTCGCTGGCTCGATTCGGCGCTTGCAGCCGGCGGGGAGAGCGACCCACAGCTTCGCTTCGAGCCACTCTGGGGCGCAGGTCTGCTTGCCTTCTGGCAGGGAGACGTCGATCGGGGCAGCGCCGTGGCGGAGGAGATGCTCGCACTTGCACCGGAGGGAGATCCAAAGCGGGCGGGGGCAATGCACATGGCGGGAATGGCTGCCGGTGCGCGCGAAGACCTCGACCAGGCGGTCGAGCTCTACGAGGAGTCGGCACGCCTTGCGCGCGAGCACGGGGATACGGGCATCGTCACCATTGCCGTGAACAACCTCGGCACGATCGCGGCCTACCGCGGGGACTACGAGCGCGCGCTGGAGCTGTTAGAGGAAGCCCTAGCGATCAACCGCAAGGGCCACGATCGCCACCTCGTTGCGCTCGCGCTGTTGAATATCGGCACGACGACGTGGATGCTCGGCGACCTCGAGCGCGCACGCGAACTGCTGCGCGACGGTCTGGCGGCGGCGCGCGAGATCGGGCAAGTGGACCTCTTCATCGGGGGTTTCGCCGCTCTCGGGGTGGCGTACGCACGCCAGGATCCGACACGCGCCGCGCGCCTGCTCGGCCGCGCCGACGCGCTGCGCGAGGAAACGGCGTTCCGCGACGACGAGCCGTTCGAGAGGCGCGTTCGCGACGAAGCGGAAGCAGGGCTGCGGGCAAGGCTGGGGGAGGACGCCTACTCAGCGGCGTACTCCGACGGTCGCGCGCTCACGCTCGAGGACGGGCTGACGCTCGCCCTCCGGCCAGACTGAACGAGTTCGACCACGCTCGCGGTCTTCACGACGTCCGAGATTCGATCGACGCCGCATTCGGCGCAAGGCAAACCTGAGTAGATCTGACTCGAGGCCCTCCGCGAGCGCTCGGAACTGCCCGCGGCCCTCGCTCGAACCTCGGAAACGGCTTGTTCAAGCCGTTTCTGACGATGGAGCGTGCCGGGCTCGAACCGGCGACCCCCAGCTTGCAAATTCGGTCGAACGGTGGTCTCCGTGGGTCCGTGGTGGTCGCGGCCGAGGAAGCAAGCCGTCTGGCGCGCGTGGCTTCGTCGACGTTGGTCGCTGTCGGTTGGCGTGATCTGACACGAATCTGACACGGCGGTCACCGCCGCGTGACCTACCCTTTTCGCGAGATGGCCGTGACGATCGACGACGTTCGCGATCTGACGGCGGGGTTGCCGCGGTCGTACGAGGTCCTCGTTCGGGGTCGAATCAAGTTCCGCGTCGGACAGATCGTGTATCTGGCCTTCTCGCGTGACGAGACGCTGATGGGCTTCGCCTTCCCAAGGGAGGAGCGCGAAGCTGCGCTCGAGACATACCCGGACAGGTTTCTGCGGCCCAGGCCGTCCGACATGCGCTACCAGTGGCTGGTCGTTCGCCTGGACGCCATCGACAAGGACGAGCTCCGCGAGCTCGTCTTCGACGCCTGGCGCATGGTCGTGCCGAAGAAGCTCGCTTCGCTCTCCGACGATCAGCTCCAGCAGCGAGGAGTGGCCTAGCAGGTCGGCGCGACGCTCCGGACCGATCATCAACGCCAGGGGGTGCGGGTTCCGTCCACCCTCATGGGGCGCGAGAGAAAGCGGTACGCGCTCGGGACGAGGGCCGCCGGCAACACGCTCCGCGCGCAGGCCGGCCGGACGAAAACGTCGACTACTGAGGCCGCAGCGCGTACCGCAACGCACCAAGGTGAATGCGTCCGGACGGAGCCGGAGCTAGCGCTTTACCCGGGCGCCGGCTCCGCGCGCGAGCGCCTCCACTTCGGCGAGGGTCGCCGTCGACGTGTCGCCGGGCGTGGTCATCACGAGTGCGCCGTGGGCGGCGCCTACCTCGACGGCTCGCTGCAGGTCGTCGCTCTGCAGAAGTCCAAAGATGAGGCCGGAGGCGAAGCTATCACCGCCACCGACGCGGTCGAGAACTTCCAGCCCCGGCCGTGGGGTAGCTTCGACGAACCCGGTGGCAGGCGACCAGCCGATCGCCGACCAGTCGTTGACCGTCGCGCTGTGGACGGTTCGCAGCGTCGTCGCCACGACTGCGAAGTTCGGGAACTCCTGCGCCGCCCGTTCGATCATCTTCCGAAAGGCAGCGGTGTCGAGATCGCGCAGGTTCTCGTCGACGCCCTCGACCTCGAGCCCGAGGCATGCGGTGAAGTCTTCCTCGTTGCCGATCATCACGTCGACGTGTCGTGCCAGCCGGCTGTTTACCTCCTGGGCGCGCTCGACACCGCCGATTCCCTGCCACAGGCTGGGCCGGTAGTTGAGGTCGTAGGACACGATGGTGCCGTGGCGCGAGGCGGCGTCGATGGCTTCGTCAACGACCTCGGGCGTCGTCTCCGACAGCCCGGCGAATATCCCGCCCGTATGGAACCAGCGCACCCCGAGTGTGCCGAAGAGGTGTTCCCAGTCGATTTCGCCCGGCCGCAGCTGCGACGCCGCCGTGTTCCCCCGGTCGGACACCCCCAGAGCGCCCCGGACGCCGAAGCCGCGCTCGGTGAAATTGAGCCCGTTGCGGACGGTACGACCGATGCCGTCCGAGGCAACCCAGCGGACGAGGGACGTGTCGACGCCTCCCTGCAGGACGAAGTCCTCGAGCAGCCGTCCGACCTCGTTGTCGGCAAAGGCGGTAACGACTGCGGCGCGCTGGCCGAAGCAGCGACGTAAGCCGCGGGCGACGTTGTACTCGCCACCCCCTTCCCAGACCCGGAACTTCCGCGCGTTGCGGATGCGTCCCACTCCCGGGTCCAGGCGGAGCATGATCTCACCGAGCGCGACCACGTCGAACCGACATTCCTCTGCCGGCCGGACTGCCAGACTGCTCACGGCTCCTCCCCGGTGCCGAGGTGGACTGCCTCCCGCGCCAAGCGAGTCACGGTGGCGAAGTCACGTGCGGCGATCAGCTCGGGCGCGACCATCCAGCTGCCGCCGACGGCTGCCACCGACGGCAGTGCGAGATAGGAGGCGGCGTTTGCTGCGCTTACGCCGCCGGTGGGGATCCAGCGCACGCCAGGAAATGGCCCCTGCAGCGCGCGCAGGAGAGCGACGCCGCCGGCCACCTGAGCGGGAAAGAGCTTGAGGAGGTCGAGGCCATGATCGAGTGCCGCGATGACCTCTGTGGCCGTCGCGACACCGGGAATGGCGAGGACGTCCAACTCCCTGCAGCGCTCGAGGACGTCGGGGCTGAGGCCGGGCATGACGATGAATCGGGCGCCTGCCTCGACGGCGATGTCGACCTGCTCCGGCCGCACCACCGTCCCGGCGCCGACGAGGAGCCTCTTCTCGTGGACGAGAAGCCGCACTGCGTCTGCGGCCACCTCGGTGCGGAAGGTGACTTCGGCGACCGGCAGCCCTCCCTGCTCCAGGGCCTCTGCCAGCGGTCGTGCGGTCTCGAGCTCCTCGAGGACGACAACCGGGATGATCCGGCGGCGCAGAAGGGCGTCCGAGACCTCGCTCTCGGTCACCGGCCGAGCC
>CAWGDT010000035.1:0-209761 GCA_963821365.1 uncultured Actinomycetes bacterium | reverse complement strand
TCGCGAGCGGTGCGATCAGGCTCCAGCCGACGAACGCGACGGCGAAGGCGAGCGTCGCGAGAACGAGGTTCCGGGTCGCGTTCGCACGCTCCATCTCCCGGCCGATGCTATGCAGTTCGGTGCGGCGAGCGCACCGGCTAACCCCGCCGGCCGAGCCCCGGTGGGAACTACGGATCCTCCGCCGGAGGCTCCTCGTCCTCGGCGAGCCGCCGCTGGAGCACCGCGCGCGAGACCACGCCGACCAGCCGGCCCTCGTCGACGACGGGCACTCGCTCGGCGTCTTGCTCCTCGATGAAGCGGAAGGCGTCGTCCAGCGGCGTGTCCGCGTCGATCGTGTAGTAGGGCGCCTCCGCGACCTCCCCCACCTGCGTGGCCGACGGATCACGCCCTTCTGCGACGACGCGCGCGACGAGCGTCTTGCGGGTGACGACGCCGACGAGCTCACCGTCGGGGCCGACGACGTAGACGGCGCGCACCTCGGCCGGGGTCAGCACCTCCCCGGCGTCGCGGGCGGAGGCGCTCGCCGGCAGCGAGCGAGGATCCGCGATCATCGCGTCCCGGACGCGGGGTGTCGGCTCGGAGCTCACGGATAGAGGCCGCGCGCCTCGAGAGCGGACGACACGTCACGGATCCCGGCGACAAGCGCGGCCGTCCTCATCGGGAGGTCACGCTCGTGCGAGATCTCCCAGACGCGGTCGAATGCGTCGTTGAGCTTCTCCGCGAGCTTGGCCCGGATCTCGTCGCGGCCCCAGAACAGGCGCCCGAGGTCCTGGACCCATTCGAAGTACGAGACCGTCACCCCGCCCGCGTTCGTGAGCACGTCCGGGAGGATCGGGATCCCGCGCTCGCGGAGGACCGCGTCCGCGTCCAGCGACGTGGGGCCGTTCGCCCCCTCGGCGATCATCCGGCAGCGGAGCCGCGCGGCGTTGTCGCCATGGATCTGATCCTCGCGCGCCGCGAGCACGAGGATGTCGCACTCGAGCTCGAGCAGCTCCTCGTTGGTCACGCGCGCGCCCGTCTCCCATCCCTCGAGCGAGCCGTGCTCGCGCGCGTAGGCGCTCATCGTGGGGACGTCCAGCCCCTCCGGGTCGTGGACTCCGCCGGAGACGTCGGACACGCCGATCACGGTGGCGCCGCGGTCGACGAGCTCTTGCGCCGCGATCCCGCCGACGTTGCCGAACCCCTGTACCACGCAGCGCTGCTCCGACAGCCGCCACTCGAGCCGCTCGCAGGCGCGTGCGATCACCATCACGACCCCGGCGCCCGTCGCCTCGTGGCGGAACACGGAGCCGCCGATCGCGATCGGCTTCCCGGTCACGATCTCCGGCACGGCGTGGCCGCGCTGCATCGAGTACGTATCCATCATCCACGCCATCGTCTGCTCGTTCGTCGCCATGTCCGGCGCAGGGATGTCCTCCTGCGGTCCGATGAACGGGAGGAGCTCGGAGGTGAAGCGGCGGGTGAGCCGCTCGATCTCGACGGGCGACATCTCGCGCGGGTTGCAGCGCACGCCACCCTTCGCGCCGCCGTAGGGCAGCCGCAGCAGCGCGCATTTCCACGTCATCCAGACGGCCAGCGCGGCGCACTCGCCGAGCGTCACCCCGGGGTCGTAGCGGATCCCGCCCTTGGTCGGCCCCATGACGCTCGAGTGCTGCACGCGGTAGCCCGGGAAGACCACGCGCGACCCGTCGTCGAGCTTGATGGGGCAGGAGACGATGATCGACCGCTCGGGGTGCCGGAGCCGCTCCGCGACGCCCGGGTCGACCTTCGCGTGCGGGACGGCCTGGTCGAACTGCGCGATCGCCGTCCGATAGAGCGGCGTGTCGAACTCGAGGTGGGCGAACGACGGGACGTGCTCGGTGCTCGCCATGGCCGGGGTGAGTCTAGCCCGCTCCGGTGTCGCAAATGTGCCGGGGCTGGGAGTCGAACCCAGATGTCCCGAGGGACAGCCGGTTTTAAGCCGGCCGCGTCTGACCAGTTCCGCCACCCCGGCGCAGTGCCGCGAGGCTAGACGATCAGCTGCGACCGGGCAGGAGCGTGTCCGGCGGGAACCGCTCGGGCCCCTGGAACTGGTACGCCGAGAAGAACGCGGAGAACGCCTGCTCGTCGAACTCCGTGCACTTGGCGAGGTACGCGGTTCCCTCGTCCGGCTTGGACGGGTCCGGAACGACCCACGCCCCGAGCGCGATCTTGTCCCCGAGCGCCGGATAGGGCGCGAGCACGGTCCCGCGCGCGTGGCCCTGCGCGAACGTCTTGAGCTGATCGATCGTCGCCTGCGGGACGTCCTTGCCGTACTGCGACGGCGATCGCGCCGTGCTCGAGGTTGTGGACGAGCTGCGCCTGGTACACGGGCTCGTCGTAGATGCCGTACACGACGGGGACCGCGTAGTGGGGCCCCGACGTCGGCGGGACGGTGTTCCACTTCGGCGACGTCCCGGAGGGCTTCGTGATCGAGTGCACGCCCGCAAGGGACGGCGTCGCGCTCAGCGTGCACCCCGCCTCCTCGAGGGCGGCGCGCGCACCGCCGCTCCCACCGCCCCCGCCGAGGGTGAACGCGAGCGCGACCGCCGCGACGGCGAGGAGGGCAACGCCGCCGAGCCCGATACAGCAGGAGCTTGCGGCGGTCGGCGCCCCGGGCCGGCGGCTTCGGCTTCCCGTGCGGACGCGGCTTCGGCGGCATGGACGGGCAAGGATAGCTGCGCCCCGCCGGGCCTCCGTCCGGCGCGGGCGCTACGTTGCTTGGTCCTCATGACGGTCCTCGTTCCCATCGCTGCGGCGCTCGCTGGGCTTCGGGTCGTGCTGGCTCTGGCTTCGCCCCGTGCTGTCCGAGCGACGCGCCCTGCGCGTGGAGCGCGACCGGCGCGAGCTGGCGTTCGGCGACGAGCTCGCACGCCGTGACGCCGAGCTCGATGCCGCGCGCGGTGCGCTCGTCGACGCCCGCGCCGCCGCCGCCGCGTCCGCCGCGCGCCTCGAGGCGCTCGAGGAGAAGCTGCCGGAGACCGTCCGCAGCATCTCCCAGGAGACGCTCGACGCCTCGCGCGACGCCTTCCTGGCGCAGGCCGGCGAGCGCGTCGAGAAGACGCTGCTGCCGGTGCAACAGCGTCTCGGCGACCTTCGCAAGCTCGTCGACGAGACCGAGGCGCGCCGGCTCGAGGACGGAGGACGCCTCACCGCACAGCTCGAGCTCCTCTCGGCCGGGGCGCGCTCGCTCGCCGTTGCTCTCGGGAGCACGCAGTCGCGCGGTCGCTGGGGAGAGATTCAGCTCGAGCGGATCCTCGAGTTCGTCGGGATGGAGGAGGGCGTCGACTACTCGTGCCAGGCAGGCAGGCAGGGCGGCCGGCCGGACGTCGTCGTGCACCTCCCGGGCGGGAAGAACGTCGTGATCGACTCGAAGGCGCCCTTCGACGCGTTCGAGCGCGCCGCGCAGGCGGGAGGCGAGGAGGAGCGCGCGGCCGCGCTCGCCGAGTTCGCCCGCAAGGTCCGCCTCCACGTCTCCGAGCTCGGCCGCAAGGGCTACTGGGCGCACGTCACGCCGTCGCCCGACTTCACGTTCATGTTCCTGCCCGGCGACGCGTATCTGGCCGCAGCCGAGGAGCAGGACGCGGAGCTCTTCAGCTTCGCGTACGAGCGCGGCGTGCTGCTCGCGACGCCACGCACGATCGTCGTGATGCTGCGTACCATCCGCGTCGCGTGGCAGAACGAGAACGCCTCGGAGCACGCGCAGGCCGTGCTCGAGGTCGCAGCGGAGCTGCACGAGCGGCTGTCGACGATGGCCGACCACCTGGCGAAGGTCGGCCGCGGGCTCGACTCCGCCGTCAGCGCCTACAACAAGGCGGTCGGCTCGTACGGGTCGCGCGTGCTCGTCTCCGCACGGCGCCTCGAGGGGCTGGCGGCGACGCAGTCGACGCTCGACGACCTCGCGCCGCTGACCGAGCACGCGTCGTCGCAGCTCCAGCCGCTGCAGCTCGAGGTCGTCCCCACGAGCGCGGACGCCGCATGAGCGCGGGAACATCGCCGGCGGCGCGCACGTTGAACAGTACGGAGGCTGCGGCTCGCCCGCGTGCCCGTCATCGGAATCCCCACCCAGGAGCACACTGAATCGATGAACGACGTGTCGATGAACCACGTCCGGAACCTGATCGTGGTCGGCGGCGGTCCCGCCGGCTATACGGCCGCGCTGTACGCGGCGCGCGCGAACCTCGAGCCGCTGGTGATCGAGGGGTTCAACTGGGGCGGCCAGCTGATGATCACCTCGGACGTCGAGAACTACCCGGGCTACGCCGACGGCGTGATGGGCCCGTCGATGATGCAGGACTTCCGCCGCCAGGCGGAGCGGTTCGGTGCGGAGTTCGTCACCGACGACGTCACGCGAGTCGACTTCTCCCAGCGGCCGTTCCGCGTCTGGGTCGGAGACGACGAGTACCGGGCCGAGTCCGTCATCGTCGCGACCGGCGCGAGCGCGCGCCAGCTGGGCCTCGACTCGGAGCGCGTCCTGCAGGGCCGCGGCGTCTCGTACTGCGCGACCTGCGACGCCGCGTTCTTCCGCGACAAGGTCGTGGTGGTCGTCGGAGGCGGAGACTCGGCCATGGAGGAGGCGCTGTTCATCTCGCGCTTCGCCCGCAAGGTGATCCTCGTGCATCGCCGCGAGGAGTTCCGCGCCTCGCCGATCATGGTCGACCGCGCGCGATCGAACGAGAAGATCGAGCTCCTGCTCAACAAGGTCGTCGAGGAGGTGCTCGGCGACGGCAAGGTGACCGCAGTCCGGCTGACGGACACCCTGACCGGCGAGGAGAGCGTCCTCGACACCGACGGCGTGTTCGTCGCGATCGGCCACGACCCGAACACGGCCCTCTTCCTCGACCAGCTCGACCACGAGCCGGACAACGGCTACCTCCTGACGCGCGGGAAGTCGACGGAGACGAACATCCCCGGCGTATTCGCGGCGGGAGACGTGCAGGACCACGTGTACCGCCAGGCCGTCACCGCCGCGGGCTCGGGCTGCGCGGCCGCGCTCGACGCCGAGCGCTGGCTCAGCGAGCAGAAGCACGCGGCGTTATCCGTCGTCGGCTCGTAAGCCGCCGCGGCCGCACCGGCCGACGCGATCGCTAGCCTCGCACCGCGGTGGCGGTGCACTGGACCGACCTCGTCGACCCGAGCCGCGAGGAGATCCTCGAGGGGATTGCAGCCCGGATCGACCCCGAGGCAATCGAGCTCCTCGCCGAGCCTGCCGGCGACGGCCGGGCCGTGCGGCCGCTCCTCGAGGGGCACGGGAGCTACGCGCTCGCGGTCCTCGCCTTCCCCGTCACGCACCCGGGCGAGGCCCGCGTGGAGTACCTCGAGCTCGACGTCATCGCCACGCCCACGACGGTCGTTACCGTCCGCAAGACGGGCCCGCGCGGCGACGTCGCGCCCGCCGAAGGCATCACGGCACGGGTCGATGCCGATGCGCCCTGCGGCGGCGTGTTCCACGGTGCGGTGGACGACGCCGCCGATGCCTTCCTGGAGCTCGTCGACGGCATCTACGAGGCGATCGACGATCTCGAGGGCGACATCGAGCATCTGTCGGGCCCGCACGTGCGACAGCGAATCGCCCTTCTGCGGAACGAGCTCCTTCTCGCACGGCGCGCGGCGAGCGCGACGCGGGGCATCGCACGGCGGATCGTCGACGGAAGGGTCGACGTCGGTCGGTCTGAGTTGTTTCCGCCGGAGATCGAGGCTCGATTCGTCGACACGTACGAGACGCTCGTCCGCGTCACGGAGGAGCTCGACGTCGCCCGCGACCTGCTCGGCGGCGTCCGCGACTACTACCAGGCCAAGATCGCCGAGCAGCAGAACGAGGTTGCGAAGAAGCTCACGGTGATCGCGTCGCTCGTGCTCGTCCCGAGCTTCATCGTCGGCTTCTACGGACAGAACTTCGCCGGTGAGTTTCGCGCGTGGTACTGGGGCCTCGGCATCTCGCTCGGGTTGATTCTCGCGACGACGATCGTCCAGCTCGCGCTGTTCCGCTGGCGTCGCTGGCTCTGAGCGGCTCGGCCGTGCCGTCCCGCCGCGGTCAGGCGCCCGCGGCGAGCTCGGCGAGCCTCGCCTCGAGGCGGCGCTCGGACTCGGCGTCCCCCTGCCTCGCGGCGGCACGCGCGGCGGCCTCGAGGAGCTCGGTCGCATGCCCGACGTCCCCCGGGCACGCCGCCGCGGCCCGCTCGAGGTACGCCACCGCCCGATCGAGCCTGTTGCTGCGGATGTAGTACTGCGCGAGCCGCTCGGCCTCCTGCGGCGCGCGCTCGCCGAGCAGCTCCTCGAGCACGTCCGCGACCCGTGTGGTCAGCTCCCGATGCCGCGCAATCGTCAGGGTCGAGAGAGCCGCCTCGTGCAGGAGCCCGTGGGCGAAGCCGCACACGAGCTCCGGGTAGCGCCGGAGCTCCTGGACGATCCCGGCGCGCACGAGCTCGAGCAGCTCGCCGGCGACGTCGTCCGTGTCCGCGACCCGCTCGAGCAGCGTGACCTCGAAGGTCCGGCCGATCACCGCCGCGACCTGGGCAAGCATGCGCGCGTCATCGGGCAGCGTGTCCACTCGTGCGACGAGCAGGTTCTCGAGGCGCGCAGGGAGCGTTACCTGCCCGACCGTGAGCGTCCAGGTGCGGCGGCGCTCGACGGCGGTGTCCTCGAGCAGGAGCCGCACGAGCTCCTCGAGATAGAGCGGGTTGCCCTCGGCCCGCGCTACCGCCCAGCCCTCGGTCGCCTCGTCGACGCGTCCTGCGGCGAGCGCCCGGACGAGCTCCGCCGCATCGCCGTCGTCGAGCGGCGCGAGGCCGAGCTCGAGCGCTCGGTGCGCGAAGCTCCCGAGCGCGTGCAGGCGAAAGCCCCATCCCTGCGACCCGGTCTCGCTTCGGAGCGTGGCGACGACCATGACGGCCGCGCGGTCGGTGAGCTCGAGGAGCGCCTCTCCCATCTCTCGCGCCTGCGGCGACGCCCAGTGCATGTCCTCGACGCGCGACCACGACGGGGCGGGTCGCCGCGAGTGCCTCGATCCAGCCGCAGAACGCCCGTCGGATCGCGTCGGGCGTGGCCTCGCCGGACGCGGCCCCCGGCTTTGCATCCGGGTCCAACTCGAGACGCAACAGTCCGCCGAGCGGGGCGAGGACATCGCCCAGACCGGGGCCGAGCAGGGCACCGAGGCGCGTCCGTGCCCGCGTGCGGGCGGCGATCTCCGGCTCGGCATCGCCGATCGCGAGCCAGCCCCGGAGCATCTCCTCGAACGGCCAGACGGGGAGTCCGCCGTACGAGAGGCACTGACCCTCGAGCCACGCGGCGCGCTCCCCGACGGCCGCCCGAAGCTCCTCGAGCAGGCGCGTCTTACCGATGCCCGCCTCGCCGACGAGGAGCACGACCTGGCCCTTCCCGGCAGAGAGGTCATCGGCGGCGCTGCGCAGGCGGTCCAGCTCGCGGTCGCGTCCGACGAGCGGCGGCGACTGCGGCGCGCTCTCGTCGGCGAGCAGGGGGCCCGCGAGCTCGCGCGCGGTGACGCCTCCCTCACGGCCGCGTACGGCGAGCTCGCCGAGCGGCTCGAGGCGGAAGCGATGCGCGAGGCGCCGGGCCGATTCCTCGCCGACCGCGATCGTGCCGGGCGCGGCAACCGTCTGCAGGCGCGCGGCAACGTTGGTCGTGTCCCCGAAGGCGACGGTCTGGTGATCCACCGCACCGACGACTCCCACCGCGGCCGGGCCGGTGTTGATGCCGACGCGGACGTCGAAGCGCTCGATCCCCCAGGCCTGCTCGACGTCGCGCGCGTACTCCCGTACGACCTCCACGATCCGCAGCGCCGCGCGGGCGGCTCGCTCGGGGTCGTCTTCGTGGGCCGTCGGCACGCCGAAGTACGCGCAGATGCCGTCGCCCATGTACGCCTGAACCGTCCCTCCGTACTCGTGGACCGCGCGACTCATCTGATTCACGCACTCGCCGATCAGCGACTTCGCCTCCTCCGGAGGCAGCTTCTCGGCCAGCGCCGTCGATCCGACGACGTCGGCGAACAGCACCGTCACGGGCCGAACCTCGTCGTGATGCGTCACGGGCAGCGACCGTGCATCAGGCAGGTCCGGAGCGACCCCTCGTGCCCGAGCATGCGGACCAGTCTAGACGGGCACCCCGGGATCGGGCATGCTGGCGCGGGAAGACGGCGCCGCTGCGGGCCGTCAAGGACCACGTGAGCATGAGCGAGGCTACTCGCATCGGCGCGGTGCTGGCCGGCTATCGGGTCGAGTCCCTACTCGGCCGCGGCGGCATGAGCGTCGTCTACCTCGCCGAGCACGTGAGCCTCGGCCGCAAGGTGGCCCTCAAGGTGCTGGCCTCGCCGCTGGCGTACGACCCCAGCTTTCGCGAGCGGTTCATGCGGGAGTCGCAGCGCGCGGCCGGGCTCGACCACCCGAACGTCATCCCGATCTACGACGCGGGCGAGATCGACGGAGGCGACGCCGACGGGCTGCTCTACATCGCGATGCGGTACGTCGACGGGCCCGACCTCCGCTCGCTCCTCCGACGGGACGGCCGCCTCGGCGTGGGACGGACGCTCTACATGCTCGAGCAGGTTGCCAGCGCGCTCGACGCCGCCCACGACAACCAACTGATCCACCGCGACGTGAAGCCGTCCAACATCCTGATCGCCGAGCCCTCGGAGCACGTGTACCTCACGGACTTCGGCGTCGCGAAGCAGACGACGGCTCCCGACCTCACCCGGACGGGCATCTTCGTCGGCACCATCGAGTACGCGGCGCCCGAGCAGATCGAGGGGCTCACGCTCGACCGTCGCACGGACGTCTATGCGCTCGGCTGCGTGCTCTACGAGTGCCTCGCCGGCCGGCCGCCGTTCGAGCGGGACGCGGAGGTCGCGGTGATGCACGCCCACCTGACGAGCCCTCCGCCGAGGCTCACGGAGGTGCGCCCGGACCTGCCCAAGGAGCTCGATCGGGTCATTGCCCGGGCGATGGCGAAGTCGCGCGACGAGCGGTTCGCCACGGCTCCCGAGCTCGTCGACGCCGTCCACGCGATCCTGCGACGCAGTCCGACGGCATCCCAGCCTGTCATCGACCGCTACGAGGAGCCGCTCGCCACGATCCCGGTGGGCGGATCGAGCGAGACCGCTCCACCCGTCGACGTCGCTCCATCGTCGGAGCCGGCGGCATCGAGCGGTGAGGGGGCGATCGCCGAGCCGGCGCAACCGGAGCCTGTGGCGCCGCCCGCGCCGGCCGCACCACCGCCCGATGCGCCGTCTGCACGGCGCGCGCCGAGCCTGCCCCGGTGGGGTGGCACCGCGATCCTGGTCGCGCTCGCCGCGATCGTCTCCGCGACGGCGGCGTATCTGGTCGCCCGCGGCGACGGCGAGACCGCCGCTGCACCGCCGGCCGCGACGGGCACGGTCGAGACGGTCCCCGAGGCCCCCCTCTCGCTGGCCGCGCTCGTCCCCGGGACGCTCTGGAAGAACTGCGCTGTCCAGAACGAGCCGACGCCGGGAGCCGCGGAGAGCGCCGTCTGCCTGCAACCGGCGGAGGTCACCGGCCAGAACCCGCCCGACCGCTGGGAGATCTCGATCTATCCGGACAAGCGCTCCCTCCAGGCCGCGTACGACGCGGCGCGTGCCGAGGCGCCGAAGGTCCCGAACGGCGGCCGCTGCGACGGGACGTTCTGGGGCGGAGCGGGGCCGTGGGTCCACGAGGGAAGCCCGCCGAAGCCGGGCGGGCACCGGTTCTGCTACTTCGACGGCGACGACGCCGTCATCGTCTGGACGCACGAGCGGCTCGGCCAGGCCAACCACCGCGACATCCTCGCCGTCGCCCGCGAGGGCGACACCGATCACGCCGCGCTGTTCAACTGGTGGCGCTTCTGGCACCACCGGATCGGCAAGGTCGCGAGCTAGCTGGCTAGCGAGACGCCGCGCGGAGCAGGTGCGCGAAGGCCGTGCCGGTGCGCGGACGCTGCTCCGGGAGCTTCGCCATGGCGCTCTCGACCACCTCCGCGAGCGCCCGCGGTACGTCCGGACGCTGCGCCGACAGGTCCGGTGCCGTCCCTTCGAGGTGCGCGTGCACGACGTCGAGCACATGTCGGTCGCCGAAGGGCGGCGCGCCGGCGAGGCACTCGTACACCAGGCAGCCGAGCGCGTAGACGTCGCCCGGAGGCCCAGCCTGCTCGCCGCGGATCAGCTCCGGCGCGATGTAGTCGAGCGTGCCCATCACCTGCCCCGGCGTCGTCAGGACCGTGTACGCACGACCCTTGGCGAGCCCGAAGTCCGTCACCGCCGCCTGCCCGCGCCGGTCGAGCATCACGTTCGCCGGCTTGACGTCACGGTGGATGATCCCCTGGGCGTGGAGCGCGTCGATCGCCGACGCGACCTGGGCGGCGAGCTCGATCGACCTGTCCACCGCGAGCGGGCCGTCTGCATCGAGCCGGTCGCGGAGGGAGCCGCCGTCGACGTACCCCACGGCCAGGTAGTGGTAGCCGCGGGCCTCGCCCAGGTCGAGGATGGGAACGAGATGACGGTGCCGGACGTCCCGCGCGACGCGCGCTTCACGCGCGAAGCGCCTGCGGTAGACCTCGTCCATCGAGAGCTGCCGCTTGAGGATCTTCAAGGCGACCACGGATCCGTCGTCGGTCGTCGCCCGGAAGACGACGCCGATCGCCCCCTCGCCGAGCACCGTGTCGAGGACGTAGGGCCCGAGCCTCTCACCAGGCCCGAGGCCGGGGGTGCCCGATGACTCCTCCATCGAGCCCAGGCTACGCGAGGCGGCTCTGTGGCCGCCGGGGGCGTGTTGGAAGCGACCACCTCCGACGCCGCCGCTACCCTCGGTCGGGGTGAGCGCTCCGGCCCACACCCCGTCGTCGGCCGGCGAGCCGGTTGCCGTGGCTGCACGTGCCGCGGCCGTGCTCGACCGCGTGCTGCCGTACCTCGGACCCGGCCTGGCCCTGGTGCTCGGCCTTGCGGCGCTCGGCCACCGCTCGCTCGACACGGACGAGGCGGCGACGGTCGTCGCCGCGCGCGGCTCCTTCTCCGACGTCGTCGAGCGGGCGCTCACGGACGACCCGGCCCGCGCCGGATACATGGCACTCCTCCGCCCCGTCGTCGCATGGAACGACTCGGAGCTGTGGGTGCGGTTTCCGTCGGTCGTCGCCGCGGTCGTCGCGGCGATCGCCGTGTACCGCCTGGGTCGCCGCCTCGCCGGGCGGTATGCCGGAGCGGCAGCGTCGCTCGTGCTCGCGTCGTCGCTCGGCGTCGTGCTGCTCTCGCGGACGGTCGGCCCGCTCGCGCTCGCCCTTGCCGCGATGCTGCTCTCGAGCGCTCTCTTCGCCCGCGCGATCGAGCGCGGCAACGCGCTGTGGTGGGCGGTGTATGCGCTGAGCGCCGCGCTCCTGCCTCTGACCCATCCGATCGCGGCGAGTGCGCTCGCCGCGCAGATCGTCGCGATCGTCGTCGCGCGGCGCGAGGTCGAGCTCCGGCTTGCGATCCCTGCTGTCGCGCTTGCAGCCCTCGAGTCGCTCTTCTTCCTCACGGCCGCAGTCGTCGACCGCGCCGACGCCGCGGACGGCGCCGGCCCACTCTCGCTCCACGAGATCGGCCTCGGCGTCGGCCGCGCGCTCGGGTGGAGCCCGGTGGTCGCCGCGCTCGCACTCTGGGGCGTGATCGTGCTCGTGCGGCGCGCGCATGCATCGGGGACGGGCCTCTGGCAGCCGGTGCTCGTGGCGGGTCTCGCCGTGATGCCGCTCGCCGCCGTGCTCGTCGTGGGCGTTGTGCTTCCCGTCTATCCGCGAGGTGCGCTCACCGTGGCCGCCGGGGGCGTGGCGCTCGCCGCCGGGGTCGGGCTCGTGTCGATCTCCGACCGCTGGCTGCGCGCCGCCAGCGCCGCGGCCGTCGCGGTCGTCGCGATCGCGGCGCTCGCAACGGCAGCGGCCGAGGGCCCAAAGGAGGACTGGCGCGCGGCAGTGCGTCTCGTTCGCGCGAAGACGACGGCGCGGGACACGGTCGTAGTCCTGCCCGAGCGATCCGTCGCCGCAATCGCCTACTACGCGCCCGAGCTCCGGACGAGCCTCGTCGGCCGGGGCGACGCCGTGACCGTCGTCGTCGCCGGCGCGCCAGCACGTGCGATGGCGACGGCCCGTCCGGTGGTCTCCCCGCCGCGTTATGCCCTGCTCTCCGCGAAGGAAGCCGGGTCTGCGCTCGTCGTACAGCGCTGGGTCCGGCCCTAGGACGCCGCTCATCGGCCGGTGCTACGGAAGCCGCGCCGCCGGACACAGCTCGATGAGCACGCATTCCTCGCAGCGCGGGCGGCGCGCGTCGCAGATCCGGCGGCCGTGCCAGATCAGAAGGTGCGGGAACCGCGCCCAATCGGCCCTCGGCACGACCCGCTGGAGGTCGCGCTCGATCTTCACCGGATCGTCGTTCCGCGTCAGGCCGAGACGCTGCGACAGCCGGCGCACGTGCGTGTCGACGACGATTCCCTGCGCATGACCGAGCTCCGCCGCGACGACGTTGGCCGTCTTGCGCGCGACGCCCGGAAGCCGAAGGAGCTCGTCGAGACGCCGCGGCACCCTCCCGTCGAACTCCTCGATCAGGATGCGCATCGCACCGCGGATCGATTTCGTCTTCTGGCGGTAGAAGCCGGTGGTGTAGACGTCCCGCTCGAGCTCCTCGACGGGCACCGCGAGGTAGTCCTCCGGCGTCCGGTACTTGCGGAAAAGCTGTCCCGTGACGCGGTTGACGTTCACGTCTGTAGTCTGTGCAGACAACATGACGGAGATCAGCAGCTCGAGGTCGCTCTCGAACCGGAGCGCGATGGTCGCGTCCGCGTGCTCGCGGGCCAGCCGCTCGACGATCGGTCCGATCCGCTCGCGCCGAGATCCGAGCCCGCGGCGCCTCGCCTCGCCGACGTAGCTACGCGCCACGACGCCGGCGCTCGAACTCGGCGGTCGCCTCCGCCGCCGTGACCTGGCCGAGCAGGACGGGTGCCAGCCACTGCTCGACGAGCGGGAAGCCCGTCCTCGTCAGAGCATCGAGCGCGGCGACGGCAGCGTACGGCGTCGAGAGCAGCTCGACCCCGTCCGGTCCGAGCAGCGCCCAGCGTGCGTCCGGCGATCCCTCGTACGGCATCCCGACGCTTCCGGCGTTGACGAGCCTGAGCCGACCCACGTGTCGGTCGTACTGGACGTGCGTGTGGCCGCAGACGACCACGTCGGCGGCGACGTCGCCGAGCTCGCGGGCGGCGTCCTCGTCGGGAGTCGCGCGCGTCAGGATCGGAAGGTCCGAGGCGGGCGTCGCGTGGCAGAGCAGCACGGCCCCTAGCCCGGTCACCTCGAGCTCGACCGTTGCCCGCCAGGCGTCGACCCGTTCCACCCGCTCGGGCCCGAGCCGCTCGCGACACCACCGGGCGGCGGCGCCGAGCTCGCCGCCCTCGTGGAGCTCGCACGCTTCGCGGTCGCCGTTGCCCTTGAGAAAGCGGGCGCGTCCGCCCTCTCTCTCGAGCAGATCGAGGCATTCGGCGGGGTAGGGCCCCATCACGAGGTCGCCGCCCGAGACGATCACGTGGGCATCCGCGAGCCGCGGATCGGCCAGCACCGCCTCGAGCGCCGGCAGGTTGCCGTGCACGTCGTAGAGCGCCGCGACCTTCATGCAGGATGACGCTACAGACGCTCAGACGTCCACGAGCGCGAGCCCTGGCCCCGCGCAGACGCGGTCGAGTGCCGGGCAGCCCGAACACGCGAATGCACTCGGCGTCGGGCGGAAGTCACCCTCGCGGATGCGAGCGATGACCGCTCCGAGCTCCCGCTCCAGCCGCTCGACGTCGACGCGTGAGAAACGCTCCGACACGACGTCCTCGGGCGCCTCGAGGAACTGGTAGACGACCTCCACGTCGTCTGCCCCGGCCCGGAAGCACGCGAGCGCGTAGACGATGCGCTGGAGGCGGTACTCGTCCTCGACGATCGCGGCCGGCCCTCGGCCGTCGATCGCGTTCGTCTTGTAGTCGAGGACGAGCGCCTCCGAGCCCGATCGCCAGAGCACGTCCAGCCTGCCGTTCAGCAGGACGTCGTCGACCGCGAAGGCGAACGGCCGCTCCACGCGCACGCCCTCCAACGCGGCGATGCGCGCGGCGAGCGAGGAGTCGCAGTACGCGCGGACGTGCCGCCCGACGTGCTCTACCTCGGCGTCGGTCACGGCCGGGTACCACGCCCGGACGAGGTCCTCGACGTCGGGGAGCACTGCGGGCTGCGCGAGGTCGACGAGCTCGAGCAGCCGGTGGACGGCATCGCCGACTTCCGTGGCGTGGAGCCCGTACCCGTCGCCGTTCTCTCCGGACCGCGCCCAGGGGGCGGGCCGCATGCCGGCCACGCGCTCGGCGTAGTAACGGTACGAGCAGCGCTCGAAGAGCGAGAGCGCGCTGTAGGAGAGCCGCGAGACACGCTGAGGCGAGGGCTCCGGGACGACGGCGAGCGGACGGAGGCGGGGAGCCGGCGGCGGGATCGCCTCACCGGAGCCTTCGAACAGCGCCAGCTGGCCGTTCGCGGACACCGGCGGCGAAGCAGGCTCTGGCGACCGAGGAGGCACCGGGTCGGGCTGGCCGCGGTCGACGCGGAGAAGCACGGTCGCAGCGCCCCGCTCGACCTCGACGGGGCCGTTCGAGGCCCGGTTGCGCGCATCGTCCGCTAGCCCTAGGCGGCTGAGCACCCATCCGATCGGCGTCTCGTCGCTCGCTTCCGTCGCGTCGCCGACCGAGCCGGAGACGATCAGCCGCTCCTTCGCGCGCGTCATCGCGACGTAGTAGAGACGGAGCCGCTCGGCCTGCTCCGCATGCTCGCGGTGCGCCTTCACGTCCTGGTACGAGCTGGTGCTGACGCGGGTGCCGGTCGCGGGATGCGCCACCTTGAAGCCGAAGCGTCCGTCCGACAGCGCGAGGATGTCCGACACCGGCGGACGGCTTCGCCCGGCGTCCGCGACGACGACGACCTCGAACTCGAGCCCCTTCGCGGCGTGGATCGTGAGCAGGCGGACGGCGTCCGCTCCCTCCTCCTCGGAAACCGCGTCCGACTCCTTGGCGCCGACCGCCTCCTGTCCCTCGACGAACCGGACGAAGCCCTCGAGGTCGGCGCCGCGGAGCTCCTCGTAGGAGCGCGCGAGCCGTGCGAGCTTTCGGAGGTTGGCGTACCGCCGTCGCCCGTCGGGAAGCGCGAGGATCGCGAGGTCGTAGTCGTGCTCGGCGAGGATCCGTTCGCAGAGGAGCTCGAGCGGCGCGTGGGCGGCGACGTCGAGCAGGCGCTCGTAGCGCTGCCGGAACGCGAGCAGGAGCCGCTGGTCCGCCTCGGCGACGTCTCCCGGCAGAGGACGCTCCAGGCCGCGGAACACCGGCTGGCGCTGGGCTTCGGCTCTGATCAGGACGAGCGCATCGTTCGAGACGCCGACGAACGGCGAGGCGAGCACGCTGAGGAGCGCCTCGTCGTCGTAGCGGTTGTGGAGGAGCCGCAGGTAGGAGAGCAGGTCGGAGACCTGCTGCTGCCCGAAGTAGTTGCGCCCGGCGGCGCGGTACGTCGGCAGGCCGACGCCCCGCAGCTCCTCCTCGAACCATTCGGCGTCGGTGCCGGCGGCGAAGAGCAGCACGATCTCGCCCGCAGTCGCTATCCCGGCGTCGACGAGCTCGCGCACGCGCCGCGCGACGTGCCTGGCCTCCGAGCGGCGCCAGTGGACGCCCGCCTCCCCGGCTGCGGTCTTGTCCGTCACGAGCAGCTCGAACGCGTTCCGCAGCGCGGGGACGTCGGCCGCGTCGGCGGGCTCGAGCCGCTGGAACTCGTCGCCGAACTCGCCGCTGAAAAGCTCGTTCACGGCCTCGAGCACCTCGGGCCGCGAGCGGTGGTTCCGTGTCAGCGGCAGCACGGTCGGAGCCGCGCTCCGTCGCTCGCGGAACACGGCGACGTCGGCATGCCGAAACCCGTAGATCGACTGGAACTCGTCGCCGACGACGAAGAGGTCGGCGTCCGTGCCGTCACACAGGAGGTCGAGCAACTCGGTCTGGAGACGGTTCGTGTCCTGGAACTCGTCCACCATGATCGATCGGAACCGCTCCCGCTCGCGCGCGCGGATCGTCGCATCGTCGCGGAGCAGGTCCCGCGCCCTGAGCTGCAAGTCCTCGAAATCGACGGCGGACTCCGCGTCCTTCGCGTCCGCGTACGCCTCCCCGAACATCGTCAGCAGCTCCTGCAGGAGCTCGCGGTCGCGAGCGGCGAGCTCCTCGAGCGCGGCGGCGACGAGCGCGTCGCGTGCCTCGGCGAACCCCGCGGCGCGCGGGCCACGCGTCTTCAGGTCGCCAAGGGCGAGAAGGCGCTCGGGGAGCGACGTGGCCTCGACGAGCTCCAGCGCGGCGGCGGCCGCCGCCTGCTGTGTCTCCGTGGCACGCACGTCGTCGCGGAGGCAGGCGGCAGCCTCGCGGAGCGCTCCGACGCGGTCCTGCAGCGGCGCGCGCGCGCCGGACTCGAGCACGAGCTCGCGCCCGGCCGAGCGAAGCGTCGCGTAGACATCGACGAGCATCTGGCGCAGCCCGACGGCGCCGTACGTCGCGAGCAGCCGCCAGCGGTCGGGCTCGTCGGCCGCGCAGAACCGCTCGAGCGCCGTCGCGAAGGCCTCTGCCTGGAGGACGAGCGCCTGCGGCTCGTCCAGCACCCGGAACGAGGGGTCGACACCGGCGGCGAGCGGATAGGCCCCGAGGAGGCGCCGGCAGAAGCCGTGGATCGTCGACACCCAGGCGCCGTCGAGCTCGAGCGCGAGGTCGGAGCGACCGCGCTCGAGGAGCGCGGACGCGGATTCGGGCGCGCAGCTCGCCGGCGGCGCGCTCGGTGTATGTGATCACGAGCAGCGAGTCGACATCGAGCCCGTCGTCCACGACCGCCCGGACGAACCGCTCGACGAGGACGGCCGTCTTGCCGGTGCCGGCACCGGCCGCCACGAACACGTTCCCGTGCGCCTCGATCGCGGCACGCTGCTGGTCGTTCGCAGGCGCCCTCACGGCCGGCTCTTCCTGCAGATCCGCCACAGGTCGCACCAGTGCGGGCAATCGCCGCCCTGCGGGTCGTGGCGTACGTCCCCGCCGCGGATCCGCTCCACGAGGCCGACCGCGGTCTGCCGTGCGGCCTCGACCGCCTCGTCGAAGACGTCCGGCTCGAGGTAGTCGCGACGACTGAAACCGGGCACCGCGTCGCCGCCCGCGCGGAGCATCCCGCGCGGCCGGCGCCCGCCGCCCACCGGGACGTATACGCCGCCGACGGGCTCGAGCCCCAGCTGGCGGCGCAGCACGAGCATGTAGAGCGGCAGCTGGAGCAGGTCCCGGTCGCGGATGTCGGCGGCCGACGAGGCGGCGCCGGACTTGTAGTCGATCACGATGCCCTGGGCGCCCATCGGCGCCCCGTCGACGCGGTCGATCTTGCCGTTCACGGCCACGCCCGGCTCGAGCTCGAACGCACGGAACGACACCTCGAGATGGCGCGGGACGAGCGGCGACGCCGACGCCGCCTCGTCGCGCACGAGCTGCTCGAGATCACGCTGGAGCCCCTGCTCGAGCTCGCGCCGGTCGAGGTCGCCCGCCTCGATGCGAAGGCCCGTCTCGACCGCGTCGACGACGCACTCGCGCATCAGGGCGACCGCGGCCTCGACGTTCGCCTCCGTGACCCGGTCGGCGCCCGGGACCGCGCTCGGGAGCCTTGCGTAGAAACGCTGGAGCGCCGCGTGGAGAATCGAGCCGCGCAGCATTCGGTCGATCTGCTTGTCGATCGTGGACGGTCGCAGGTAGCGCTCGACGAACCACGCGGCGGAGCAGGACGCCATCCGCTCGAGCTCCGAGACGGAGAACGAGTCTCGCGCAAGGAGGCGGAGGGCGCGCTCGTGCGTGATCTTCGTCGGGCGAGCGAACGCGCGGGTCGCGCGCTCGAGGCGCCTGTCCCAGCCGTTCTCCCGCGCCAGCGACGCGGCCTCGCCCGGCTCTCGGGCCGCGAGGGCCGCGAGGGCCCGAAGCCGCTCGCGCTCGGTCGGGGCGTCCTCCAGCTCCCAGGTCAGGGCCGAGAGCGGCCGACGACGCGTCCGGCGCCGGACGTCGTCCTCGTCGAAGAGCTCCCGGGTCGCCTCCCAGAACGGGCCGGGCTCGCGTGGCGACCCCTCGTCCCCCACCGCCTGCCGGACGAGAACGAGCCTCCGTCGCGGTCTCGAGCACACCGTGGCGAACAGGTAGCGGTCGCGGCTGGCGGCGTCGGGCCGGACGAGACGCGCACCTCGCCGCTCGTCGAGCGACCGACGGGTGTCCTCGTCGAGGAACGGCTCGACGCGGGGTCGACGCGGCAAGGTGCCCTGCTCCAGCCCGAGGACGAAGACGACGTCGAAGCGGCGCGTGCGGGCGCGCGCCAGATCGAGGACGGCGACGCGTCCGAGCGCGCCGGCGGTCTCTCCACGGACGCCGGCGCGGTCGAGGGCGGAGAGAACCTCACCGCGGCCGATCTCGAGCCCCGCCGCGGCGAGCAGGTCGAGCTCGTCGAGCGTCCTCGCGACCGCGTCGTGCGCACGCAGGTCGAGCCGCGCACGGTCACCGGTGGGGGGCGCCGATGTGCCGTGCGCGTTCCGCAGCATCGCGCGGGCGAGCTCGCGCACGACCCCGGTCGGCGATCCCTCGCGGAGCGCGAGATCGAGCGGCGGCAAGGCTCGTCCGTCGCGCAGCTCCGTCGTGACCGCGGCGGCGCGGTCGCCGCGCACGATTCCCCGTCCGCGGAGGCGACCCTCGATCCAGTCCACCTCCTTGCGGCCGAGGCCCGAGTACGGGGAGCGAAGGTGCGCGAAGAGCTGCGGACGCTCTCCGCCGAGCCAGGCGAACCGGAGCAGCGACAGGAGCGCGTGGCCGTACGGCGTCGTCCCGAGCGACGCTCGTCCTTCGAAGGCCACCGGCACGTCCACGGCCGCGAACGCCGTCTCGAGCGCCAGCCTGACGGCGTCGACCGACGGGCAGACGACCGCGATCTCGTGCGGCGGCGTCCCGGCCCTGATCTGCGCGAGCGCACCCTCCGCGACGAGCTCGAGCGTTCCACGCGTGCCGGCTCCCTCGAGCCAGCGAACCGAGCTGTCGAGCGGGCCCCGTTCGGGCTTCTCGGTGAAGAGGGTGCGCTCGACGTGCGCGAGCGACGCCGGGAGGAACTCCGCGGCGCGCGGCGGGAGCTCGACCACGGTGTGTCCGGCCAGGGCTGCGAGGTCGTCCACCGTCCTGCGGAGCGACGCGTAGACCGCGCGACCGGGCTCGTAAGGGATCGACACGTGCACCTCGGTGCGCGCCGAGAGCACCTCGAGCAGGCGCCATTCCACCCCGGTCAGGTCCTCGAAGCCGTACGCGAAGACCGGGTTCTCCCCCCATGCCTGGAGCTCGCTCGAGAGCCGCGCGACGGCGCGCCGGCGGAGCATCCCGCGGTCCCATGCGTCGATGCGGTCGAGCTCGTCGCGGTACGCCGTCGCGAGCGAGGCGAGCGGCTCGGCGAGGTCGCCGGGCTCGAGCAGGGCGCCGTCGAGCTCGGCGAGCGCGCGTCCGACGGCATCCGCGAAGCCCGCGAAGCGCGCGCCCTCGAGCGACGCGGTACCGGCGAGCCGCCGGACGAGGACGCCTCGCTCGGATTCCCCCAGGAGGCGCCGGCCGGCGCCTCCTCCCCGCGCAAGCTGCTCGAACAGCGTGTCGAACGTCCCGATCGTCCCGGCGAGCAGGCCGCCCCGTCGTTCGAGGAGCTCGCGCTCGACCCGCTCCACGTCCGCGCGCTGCGGGACGATCAGCCACGGATCCCGCTCGAGCGCCGCCGAGAACCGGTCGAGGAGCATCCCGACCTTGCCCGCGTGCGCCGGGCCGACAACGAGCGACAGGCTCACCCGGGAAGCGTAGTCCGCGCTAGCGGCGCTCCTCCGGCGGCCCGACGTCGAGGAGCTCGAGGGGAGCCGGCGTCAGCCGGCTCCTCAGGCGAGAGACTTCGGCTTGCGGCCGCGCCTCGCGACCGCCGTTCCGGGCATTCCGCCCGCGCAGGAGTCGCACAGGTCGGCCGCCTTTGCGCCGCGACGTGCGTCGGTGAACGTGACGCGCATCACGGCGCCCTTGCCTTCCTCGACTTCCGAGCCACACTTGTCGCAAACGAGCACTGTCTTTCTCGCCACCATTCCTCCAGTGTGTGGAATCGTCGAAGCGATTTCCACGAGTTGGATTGCATCCGTTTCGCGTGGAAGCATACGTGAATCCAAGCCTCTATTTCCAGCGGATCTGAGAGGTGGATCCAAGCGCTACAGTTGCGCACCGATGGATGCGCACACGATCGTCGTTCTCGAGGGAGATCAGACGGGCCAGGAACTGCTCGAAGCATCCCTCCGCGTGCTGCAATCCGACGTCGTGGGCTTCGAGCTGGCGCTGCCGCGGTTCGACCTGTCCCTCGGCAACCGGCGGAAGACGTCGAACCAGGTCGTGCACGAGGCTGCGCGCGCGATCGCAGCCCACGGGCTCGGGCTCAAAGCGGCGACGGTGACCCCCGAGGGGCGCGACGACGTCGGGTCGCCGAACCGAATCCTCAGAGAGGACATCGGCGGCAAGGTGATCGTGCGCACGGGGCGGCGGATCCCAGGCGTGCTTCCCGTCGGCGGCGTCCACTCGCCGATCTCCGTCGTGCGGATGGCGGTCGGCGATGCCTACGGCGCGAAGGAATGGCGCGAGGGTGAGGGCGACGACGAGGTCGCGTTCCGCACCGAGCGCATCGAGCGCAGGATCTGCCGGGCGGTCGCCGAGTTTTCGTTCCGCCAGGCCGAGCGCACGGGCGCGAAGGTGTTCGGCGGCCCGAAGTACACGGTCAGCCCGATCTACGAGGGAATGCTGAAGGAGGAGATGGATGCGGCGGCGGAGCGCCATCCCGACGTCCCGTACGAGCCGCAGCTGATCGACGCGACCTTCGCCCTCTTGATCTCGTCGAGCGGCGCGCCGATGGTGATCCCGGCGCTCAATCGCGACGGCGACATCCTCTCCGATCTCGTGCTGCCGCTCTTCGGCTCGATCGCCGGCTCCGAGTCGCTGCTCGTCGCGTTCGGCGACGATGGCGTCGACAGGCCGACCGCGCTGATGGCGGAGGCGGCCCACGGGACCGCGCCCGCGCTCGAGGGCAAGGACGTCGCGAACCCGATGGCGATGATCCTCGCCGCGGCAGCGCTGCTCTCCCACGCGGACGACGAGGCGTGCGAGCAGGCCGGGCGGGCGATCCGCGAGGCGACACTCGAGGCCGTGGCCGAGGGAATCCGCACGGCCGACCTCGGCGGCCACCACGGCACGACAGCGTTCGCCGACGAGGTCGATTCGGCGCACGCGCACGAAGCTCGAGGTCTGGGAAACGCTCTAGATCTAGGCGGCGACCGCGTCCCGGCCGGAGACGAGCTCGCCCGAGTCGAGGGCGGCCAAGAACCCGTCGACGATCCCGGGGTCGAACTGCGTTGCCGCACAGCGCTCGATCTCGGCGGCGGCGGCCTCCGGGTCGAGCGCCGGCCGGTAGGGGCGCCCTGACGTCATCGCGTCGAACGCGTCCGCGACCGCGAGTATCCTGCCCTCGACCGGGATCGCGGTGCCCGCGCGACGCGTCGGATACCCGAGCCCGTCCCAGCGCTCGTGATGGAAGAGCACGTACGGCAGCGCCGGCTGGAGCGCGGGAACCCCGGCGATCAGCCACATGCCCTCGACCGGGTGCGCGCGGATCTCCTCCAGCTCGCGGTTGTCGAGCCGCCCGGGCTTCGTCAGCACCTCCGCGCGGACGTTCACCTTGCCGACGTCGTGGAGAGCCGCGCCGAGCCTGAGCGCCTCGAGCCGCTCCGCGTCCCAGCCGAACCGGACGGCCACCGCCTCGGCGTTCGCGCCGACCCTGGCGGCGTGGGCGCCGAGATCGGGGTCGCAGACCTCCATGGCGGTCGCATAGGCGGCAAGTCGGACCACGGGACGTCTGGTTCCCGGCGCGGCCCCGGAACCCTTCCCGTAGATTCTCGCCAGATGCGAGTGTGCGTGCCCCGGGAGTCGGCGCCCGGCGAACACCGAGTGGCTCTGACGCCCGAAGCCGCGGCGAAGCTCGTTTCGTCCGGCTTCGACGTGGTGCTCGAGCGTGGCGCGGGCGTCCTCGCAGGGTTCCCCGACGAGCAGTACGCAGAGAGCGGCGTGACGCTCGCGGATCACGGAAACCTGCTTGCCGACGCCGCCGTCGTCGTCCGTGTCGCGAAGCCGAGCGCGGACGAGGTCGCCGAGCTCCCGTCCGGCATCGTGCTGATCGGCTTCCTCGAGCCACTGACCGACCCGGACGGCATCGGGCGGCTCCACGAGCAGGGCGTCGTGGCGTTCGCGATGGAGTCCGTCCCCCGCATCACGCGCGCCCAGTCGATGGACGCTCTCTCGTCGCAGGCGACGGTCGCGGGCTACAAGGGCGTGCTTCTGGGAGCCGACCGGTGCCCGAAGCTCTTCCCGATGCTGATGACCGCGGCCGGAACCGTCGCGCCGGCGCGCGTCCTCGTGCTCGGCGCGGGTGTGGCGGGGCTCCAGGCGATCGCCACCGCCCGGAGGCTCGGGGCGGTCGTGTCGGCGTTCGACGTCCGTCCCGCCGTCGCCGAGCAGGTGGAGTCGCTCGGCGCGGCGTTCCTCGACCTCGGCGTACGCGGCGAGGAGACGGAGGGCGGCTACGCGCGCGAGCTCACACCGGAGCAGCAGGCGGAGCAGCAGCGTGCGCTCGAGGAGCGGCTCCCGGGCTTCGACGTCGTGATCACCACCGCCGCCGTGCCCGGGCGGCCGTCTCCGACGCTGATCCCCGCCGATGCGGTCGAGGCGATGCGCCCCGGCTCCGTGATCGTCGACCTGGCCTCGGAGGGAGGCGGGAACTGCGAGCTCACCGAGCCCGGCCGCGAGATCACCCACGCCGGCGTCACGATCGTCGGGCTGACGAACGTCGCCTCGCTGATGGCGTCCGACGCGAGCAGGCTCTACGCGCGCAACGTCATGGCGCTGCTCCAGCATCTCGCTCCGGACGGGGCGCTCCGGCTCGACTTCGACGACGAGATCACCGCAGGGGCGTGCGTCGCCGGCGCGCCCGACATGAAGGAGGGATCAGCATGACGCGCGTTCCTCGGGCGGCGCTCGTGGTGCCCGGCCGGAGGGCACAGTATTGGAATACGGGCCCGGAAGGCCGGGTGCCGCGAGCGACGTCAGGCAGCGGCGGAGGCCGGCTCCGCCGGCCGGAAGCCGGTGCCGGCGAGGAGCGCGCGTGACCGATATCAGCCTCGTTGTCGAGCTCACCGTGCTGGTGCTCGCGATCTTCCTCGGCTTCGAGGTCATCGCGAAGGTGCCGACCATGCTGCACACACCGCTCATGTCCGGCACGAACTTCATCCACGGCATCGTGATCGTCGGCGCGATCACGGTGCTCGGCTTCGCGGACGACGGCTTCACGAAGGCGATCGGGTTCGTCGCGATGGTGCTCGCGTCCGCGAACGTGGTCGGCGGCTGGTTCGTCACCGACCGGATGCTCGAGATGTTCAAGCGGCGCCCGGAGGATCGGAAGTGATCTCCGACCCGGACGTCGCCGGGCTCCTCTACCTCGTCGCGATCGTCTGCTTCATCCTCGCGCTGCGGTTCCTCTCCTCCCCGAAGCATGCGCGGCGGGGGAACTGGGTCGGAGGTGTCGGGATGGTGCTCGCGATCGGCACCACCCTCGCGCTCGACGGCATCTCCAACTGGGTCCTGATCGTCGTGGGCGGCCTGATCGGCTCGGTCGTCGGGGTCGTCGGCGCCCGCACCGTGAAGATGACCGCGATGCCGCAGATGGTGGCCCTGTTCAACGGGGTCGGCGGGGGCGCGGCGGCGCTGGTCGCGCTCGCGGAGTTCCACGTCTCGAGCGGCGACCTCGCGGGCGAGGAGATCGTGTCCATCGTCCTCTCTGCGCTGATCGGCTCGATCTCGTTCGCCGGGTCGATGATCGCGTTCGCGAAGCTGCAGGAGCTCCTCTCGGGCCGTCCCATCGTGTTCACGGGCCAGAACGTCGCGAACGCCGCGATCCTGCTCGGCGCGGCCGCGCTCGGCATCGCACTCATCGCGGGCGCCGACCAGCAGTGGGTGCTGATCGCCCTGATCGTGCTCGCGCTGCTCTTCGGCGTCATGTTCGTGCTGCCGATCGGCGGAGCGGACATGCCGGTCGTGATCTCGCTGCTCAACGCGTTCACGGGGATTGCCGCGTCGGCGACCGGCTTCGTGCTGAACTCGCTGATGCTGATCGTGGCGGGGATGCTGGTCGGCGCCTCCGGCACCCTGCTGACGCTGCTGATGGCGAAGGCGATGAACCGGTCGGTCGCGAACGTGCTGTTCGGTGCGTTCGGCCAGGTGCAGGCGGGCGCGGGAACGGCGCGCGTCGACGACGGCCGCACGGTGCGCGCGACGAGCCCCGAGGACGTCGCCGTGCAGCTCTCCTTCGCCCGCAAGGTCGTGATCGTCCCCGGCTACGGCCTCGCAGTCGCGCAGGCGCAGCACGACGTTCGTCAGCTCGCCGAGCTCCTCGAGGAGAAAGGCATCGACGTCGCCTACGCTATCCATCCCGGTCGCCGGTCGCATGCCGGGCCACATGAACGTCCTGCTCGCGGAGGCGAACGTCCCGTACGACCAGCTCAAGGAGATGGACGAGATCAACCCGGAGTTCCCGCAGACCGACGTCGCCCTCGTGATCGGGGCGAACGACGTCGTCAACCCGGCCGCGCGCAGCGACCCGGCGAGCCCGATCTACGGCATGCCGATCCTCGACGTCGACAAGGCGGCGAGCGTGGTCGTGATGAAGCGCTCGATGGCCCCGGGGTTCGCCGGCATCGACAACGATCTCTTCCTCGAGCCCCAGACGACGATGCTGTTCGGCAACGCGAAGGACTCGATCGTCAAGCTGATCGCGGCGGTCAAGGCGACATGAGCGAGCGAACCGTCGCCACGATCCGGGACGAGACGGAGCTGCGCGCCTTCCTCGGCGAGCCGAGCGAGCTCGTCCGGGCGAAGGTCGTCGACCGCCTCACCGACCTGACGCGGCAGTTCGTCGACCGCGCACCGTTCCTGCTGCTCGCGACGTCTGCGCCGGACGGGAGCTGCGACGTGAGCCCGCGCGGCGACCCGCCCGGCTTCGTTCGCGTCCTCGACGAGCGGACGCTGCTCGTTCCGGAGCGGCCCGGGAACCGGCTCGCCGACTCCCTGCGGAACGTTCTCTCGAACCCGCACGTCGGCCTCCTCTTCGTGATCCCGGGGATAGGGGACACGCTGCGGGTCAACGGGCGTGCCGCGATCGTGACCGACGAGGAGCTGCTCGCGCCCTGCGCGGTCGAGGGCAAGGTGCCGAGGCTCGGGCTCCTCGTCGACGTCGAAGAGGTCTTCACGCACTGCTCGAAGGCGTTCCTGCGCGCGCAGCTGTGGGATCCGTCGCGCCACGTCGATCGCAGCGCGCTCCCGTCCTCCGGCCAGATCCACAAGAGGCGCGACCCGTCGTTCGACGCCGATGCGTACGACGAGGAGCGCGCGGAGCGCTACGCGCGGCGCGAAGGCTTCTACTGAGCCGGCCGATGTCGGTCCCGGTCTTCTCGCGGGCGACGGTGCTCGAGGCGGTGACGCCGCAGGATGCGTACGCGGCCGTGCGGAACGCATTTCTCGCGCATCACCGCGGCGAGTGGGACGATGCCGCCGAAGGTCTACGTGACGAACTACCCGGCCGGCGACTTCCGCGCGATGGCGGCGATCGGCGGCGGTCACGCGCTCCTCAAGTGGGTGACGTCATTCCCGGGCAACCCCGCCCTCGGGCTGCCGACCGTCATCGGGCTCGTCGTCCTCTCCAACGCGGAGACCGGCCAGCTCGAGGCAGTCCTCGAGGCGGCTGCGGTGACGGCGCTCAGGACGGCCGCGGCGGCGACGCTCGCGGCGGACGAGCTCGGACCCGACGACGGGGCCTCGGTCGCGGTCGTCGGCTGCGGCGTCAACGGTGCCGAGACCGTGCGGTCGCTGGTCGCCCGCGGCCGTGCGCCCGTCCTGTGGGACGTCGACGAGTCGCGCCGGCGGCTCGTCGCGGAGGAGCTCGGGGTCTCCGTCGCGGGCTCGCTCGAGGAGGCGCTCGCGTGCGACATCGTGATCACGGTGACCCCGGGCCGCGACGTGCTCTACCGGGAGGGGTCGCTCCGGCCGGGTCAGCACGTCTCGCTCATGGGGGCCGACGGTCCAGGCAAAGCCGAGGTCGCGGCATCGGAGCTCGGCCGCGCGCGCCTCTTCTGCGATGACTGGGAGCAGGCGAGCCACGGCGGCGAGCTCGCCGCCGGGGTCGAGGCGGGCATCGTCGCGCGCGGGGACGTGACCCAGCTCGGCGCGGTGCTGGCCGGCGACGCCGACGGCCGCCGAAGCGACGAGGAGGTCACGCTGTTCGATTCCACGGGCCTGGCGATCCAGGATCTCGCGATCGCCCGCGCGGCGCTGCTCAAGTCCGTCGAGATGGACCTCCCCCGCCTCGAGCTCTAGCCCCGGCTCGTCGAGGATCAGCCGAGCAACCGGGCCGGCACGAACAGGTCGAGCAGCGGGTCGCGGTCGCCGAGGATCGCGCGGGCGACGAGCCGGCCGCAGGCAAAGCCGAGCACGTTCCCGTGACCGGAATACCCGCCGGCGACCCACGTCCCCCCGGCGCCGGGCACCTCGCCCACCACGGGGAGGAAGTCGAGGACGAGGCCGAAGATGCCGGCCCACCGGTAGTCGACGCGGAGCTCGCGGCCGACGAGGTCGTTCACGAACGTGGAGAGCGCCCGCTGCACCGTGTCGGTGAGCGCCTCGTCGGCGGTGAACTCCTGGTCCAGCGACACGTCGCGGAAGCCGCCCGCGACGATCCGGCCTTCGTCGGTCTGGTGCCAGTAGTCGAAGCCGTGACGGCCGTAGTGCGGCGCCTCGAAGAGGCGGTCGGGGAGCGGCTCGGTGGCGATCACCTGGCCGCGCGTGGGGACGATCAGGCCCTCGAGCTCGCCGAGGAGCCCACTCGGATACCCGTCGGTGGCGATCACGACCGTCTCCGCTCTCAGCTCCGCCCGATCGGTCACCCGACGCCCTTCGACGAACTCGGCTCCGGCCTCGGCGGCCCGGGCGGCGAGCCGTCGCACCAGGCGGGCCGGCTGGAGGGCGGCGTCGGTCGGATGACGGATCGCCGCCGTGAAGCGCCCCTCGAGGGGGCCCCCGGGCGCATCGATCCATTCCGCCTCGATCCCGTCCGCCCAGAGCGCCTCCACCTCGTCGCGCAGGTCCTCGCGCTCCTCGGCGTCCGCCGCCAGGCGCAGGCTCCCGAGCCTCCGGAACGCGTCGCCGGAGAGCTCGCCCATCGAACGCAGCTCGGCCTCGGTCCACTGCCAGAGCGCGAGCGCCCGCTCGCGTCCGAGCGACGCGACGACCTGGTCGTAGGGCGCCGCGGTGCCTCGAAGCGCGAAGCCGCCGTTCCGGCCGCTTGCGCCTTCTGCGACCTTGCGCTCGTCGACGACGCGCACCCTGAGGCCGGCCTCGGCGAGCGCGAGCGCACACGCGCAGCCGGTCACGCCGGCGCCGACGATCCCAACGTCGACCGGCGCGCTCGTGTTGCCGCGCGGCAGCTCCGGCGCGGGCTCGGAGAGCCAGTACGGCGTCATCGCGCGATCGTACTGCGCACCACCCCCTCGTCCACCGCCACGACTCGGGCCAGCTCGAGCAGCGCGAGCGCCGCCGCGAGCTCGCCTGCGGCGAGACCGGTCGCGCGGCTCAGCTCGTCCGGCGTTCCCGCTCCCGCCTCGACCGCGGCGAGCACCGCCTCGGCAGCCGGATCGTCCGGCCTCGACCTGGCGGGCGGCTGCGCGTCGAGCCCGAGGGCTTCGAGGACATCGGTCACGCCAGTCGCGGGCGTCGCCCCGATCCGCAGCAGCGCGTTCGTCCCGGCGCTCAGGGTCGAGGTGATCTCGCCGGGTACCGCGAGCACCTCGCGCCCGTCCTCGAGCGCGAAATCGGCCGTGATCAGGGCACCCGACCGCTCGCGGGCCTCGACGACGACCGTCGCCCGCGCCAGGCCCGCGATGATCCGGTTCCTGGCCGGAAAGCGCCACGGGGCCGGCTCGACACCCGGCTCGTACTCGGACACGATCAGCCCGCCGGTCTCGACGATCGAGCGCGCGAGCTCGGCGTGCGCGGCCGGGTAGTCGCGGTCGACGCCGCACCCGAGCACGGCGACAGTTGCCCCACCCGCCGCGAGCGCGCCACGGTGTGCCTCGCCGTCGATCCCGCGCGCCATCCCGCTCACCACCACGGCGCCCGCGGCCGCCGCCTCGGTCGCGAGGAGCCGCGCGACCGAGCGTCCGTACCCGGAGCACGCCCGGGCACCCACGATCGCGACGGCCGGCCGGCCGAGCAGCCCGAGCGGCGCATCTCCGCGCACCCACAGGCGGCTCGGAGGGTCCGGGATCTGCGCGAGCAGCGCCGGGTAGCCGTCGCCCCGCCGCCGGACGACACGGATCGTCACGGGCTCGTGAGGCCCGTCGGGGACCGGTAGGAGAGCGCCTCGGCGACGTGCTCGGGCAGCACGTCGGCCGACCCCGCGAGCGCCGCGACCGTCCGCGCGACGCGCGCCACGCGGGCGCGGCCGCGACCCGTGAGAGGCAGGCGGTCGACAGCGCGGTCCAGGAGCTCGGAGGCGGCCGCCGTGCGACGAGGAAGCTCGGAGCGGAGGTGCGAGGTGCCGACGACCACACGCGCCCGCACCGCGGCCGACGACTCGGCCGGCCCCGCCGCGAGCTCCTCCGCCCGCGGCCGCGGCATCGCGACCACGAGATCGAAGCGGTCGAGCAGCGCGCGCGAGACCTTCTCGCGGTACGCCGTGATCCTGGCGGGGGTGCACGAGCACTGCAGCCGCGGATCGCCGCGCCCGCCGCATGGGCATAGGTTCATCGTGGCCACGAGCCGGAACCGAGCCGGGAACAGCGCCCGCCCGCCGACGCGCGCGACCGAGACGACGCCGTCCTCCAGCGGCTGGCGCAGTGCCTCGAGCACCGAGCGCGTGAACTCGGGAAGTTCGTCGAGAAGCAGGACGCCGCGATGGGCGAGGCTGACCTCTCCAGGTCGCGGCACCGCTCCTCCGCCGATGATCGCAGCCGCAGACGCGCCGTGGTGCGGAGCACGGAACGGCGGCGCCGCGATCAGCCCCGACGCCGATGGGAGCGTGCCCGCGACCGAGTGGATGCGCGTCACCTCGAGCGCCTCCTCGTGGGTCAGCGGGGCGAGGATCGAGGGAAGGCGTCTCGCGAGCATCGTCTTGCCCGTCCCCGGCGGGCCCGCGAAGAGGAGGTTGTGCGGCCCGGTCGCGGCCAGCTCGAGCGCCCGCCGGCCGCGCTCCTGGCCGCGGACGTCCGCGAGGTCGGGAAGGTCGGGCGGAGAGCGCGTGTCGGTCGCCTGCGACGCGGGAACGATCTCGTCTTCGCCGCGGAGGTACCCGACCGCCTCGCCGATGTGCCTCACTCCGATCGCCTCGATCCCGGCGAGCGCCGCCTCGTGCGACGAGTCCGCCGAGCAGAGCAACCGGGCGAACCCGGCGCGCATGGCCCCCTCGGCCGCCGCGATCGTCCCGGCCACCGGCCGGACGCGGCCGTCCAGCCCGAGCTCGCCGATGCACACGTGCTCGGCCAGCCGGTCGACCGGCACCTGTCCCGACGCAGCGAGCACCGTGAGCGCGATCGCGACGTCGAATCCCGTTCCCTCCTTTCGCAGCGCCGCGGGGGCGAGATTGACGGTGATCACCTCGCCCGGCCAGTCGAGGAGCGACGAGTGGACGCCGCTGCGAACCCGGTGCTTCGCCTCCTGGCACGCACGGTCGGCGAGCCCGACGATCGAGAACGCCGGCTGTTGCCCTGTGCGCAGGTGCGCCTCGACCTCGACGCGACGCGGCTCGAGGCCGACGAGCGCGAACGTGATCGCGCGTCCGAGCACGTCTCGAGGGTACGAGCGAAGCTGCCACGAGACTGTGCCGGCTTCGTGCCGATTTGGTGCCGTGGGAGCCTTGGCGGCTCCCACGGCACCGACGCCCGGCGTCGAGGGGGAAGCCGCTACCCGGTGTAGCAGAGGACGTACAGCGTGAACGTGCTCGAGTTGCCGCTGTCGTTCCCGCCCGTGCCCCGGAAACCCGTCACCACGTTGTTCGTGACGATCGGGGTGATGCGCTGCGTCCAGAGCTCGCGGTCGGCGGCGTCGTCGCTCCAGCCGGTCCCCGCGGAGATCGCCTTCTCGCCCGCGTTGCAGCTCACCGAGACCGTCTCGGTGTCGTAGGCGCCGTTCTGCGCGACGCCGCCGGGGACGGCGACCCCTGCCTGGCGCACGGTGATCGGGCCGAACGTCCCGGCCGGCCCGGTGGGCCCTGCGGGCCCGGCTGGACCAGCGGGCCCCTTCGGCAGCGAGGCCGCCACGAAGTCGGCGGCGGTGAGCGTGCCGTTCAGCACCTTCGTGCCCGTGACGGCGTTCCGCGCGAGCTTGGCGCCCGTCACGTTGGCGTTCTTGATCTTCGCCGCGGTCACGGCGTTCGCCTTGATCTGGGCGGTGCCCACGGAGTTCGGCGCGAGCGCGGAGACGGCGGCGACGCTCGTTCCCGTGAGCGCGATGCCGAGGGCGACGCAGGCGACGACCATCGCGGGTGACGGCCGGTGTCGGAGTAGCCGGTTCATGAGGCCTCCTGAATCGGGGACGGGATCGCGTTCAAGCATGGGCGAGTGATGTGAGGATCCTGCTAGGACGCCGTCAACGTCCTAGGAGGCCCTGCACACGAGGACCGACTCGTAGTACTCCCCTGCGCGCCGGCCCGTCCGCCGGTTGACGTGCCGTTCGAGCCGGTCGTCGAGCCGCAGCGCCTGCACGGCGGAGAACCTCCGGGTAGAGGTCGCGCCGGTCGTTGACGACGATGCACACCGGGGCGCCGGGAGCGAGTCGCGCCCGTGCGTTCGCGAGCACGCCCGCGACGCCTTCGACGTAGGCCCGGATCGCCTCCCGGCCGACGCCCCGCGCCGGCCGCCCGAGCTCGGCCTCCTGTCGCTCGTCGAGGCCGAGCAGCTCGTAGGCGTAGCGGTGCTGCTCGTGGTAGTCGATCAACCCCGGGTACGGCGGCGAGGTGATCACACCGTCGAACGGGCCGCCGAGGTCGAGCTCGCGCGCGTCGCCGTGACGCACGGACGCGAGTGCGTCGCCCGCCCTGACCGCAGCAAAGGTCTCGATCCGGTCGAGCGTGTCCACCGTGTAGCGGAGGAGGAACCTCCGCGCCTCCTCGACGGGACGGCACGTGCGGCGGTGCTTGTGGCACCAGTACGGATCCACCTGGGGCTCGCGCGGGAAGTCGAGGTCGAAATGCGTGGTGCGCCGCGCCGAGCGCGCCGCGCGGGCGAGGATCACGCGCAGCAGGTCCGCCGAGGCGACCTGGTCGACCAGCGTGCGGAAGTGGAGCAGCTCGGCCGCCGCGCGCGGCGCGTACCAGGCGCGAACGTACGCCGTCGCCTCGTCCGGCACGCGGCCGTCCGCCTCGAACGCCTCGGCCCGCTCGCGGGCCCATAGGAGATCGCGCCGGATCGCATCGAGGTTGTGGCGGCGCGTCTTCACGCGCATCAGGAGGCAGTTGAAGCCCGCGATGTCCGCGCCGGTCGCGTCGCGACCCGATTCGAGCGCCTGGACGAGCGTCGTCCCGGAGCCCGCGAACGGATCGAGAACGTGCCCCCCGGGGACGACGTAGCGCTCGAGGAGCGCCTCGACGAGCTGCGGCACGAACTTGCCGAGGTACGGGTGCAGTCGATGGACGTGCTTCGTCCGCTCGCGCTCCGGCAGGTCGGCCTCCGACCACGAGAGCGCCAGGTCCAGCCGGCCGTAGAGGGCCTCCTGCGTCGCGGCCATGAGCGCCTATTCGGCGCCCATGGCCGGGGTCCTCGCCGTCAGATGGAGCCGCGGGCGGCGTCCAGCGCCTGCAGGCGCGCGATCCGCGCGGGGATCGGCGGATGCGTCGAGAAGAGCGATGCCACTCCGCCTCCGGAGAGCGGGTTCGCGATGTACAGCGACGCAGTGGCCGGGTTGACCGGCATCGGCAGCACCTCCACCCCGCGCTGGAGCGTCGCGAGCGCGTCCGCGAGCGGGCGTCCCTCGCCCAGGAGCTCCGCTGCCGTGGCGTCCGCCAGGAACTCGCGCTGGCGCGAGATCGCGAACTGGAGCATCATCGCGGCGATCGGCGCGACGAGGATCGCGACGATCGAGCCGATCGCTCCGAGCGGGCTGTCGTCGTCGTCTCCGCCGAACAGCCACTGGAACTGGAGGAAGTTCGCGATCGCGGAGATCGCCGCACCGATCATCGCCGCGACCGTCGTGACGAGCACGTCGCGGTTGCGGATGTGCGCGAGCTCGTGTGCGAGCACGCCCCGCACCTGCTGGCGCGGCATCAGGGCGATCAGGCCCTCGGTGACCGCGACCGCCGAGTGCCGCGGGCTTCGGCCGGTGGCGAAGGCGTTCGGCTGCTGCGACGGGATCAGGTACAGCCGTGGAACGGGGATCCGGGCGCGCGCCGAGATGTCCTCGACGTCGGCCACGAGCTCGGGTGCCTCCCCGGGCTCGAGCGGTCGCGCGCGGCTCAGCTTGAGCGCGATTCGGTCGGAGAACCAGAACATCGCGAAGTTGAACGCGATCGCGATTGCGAGGAAGACGACGATGCCGCTCGTGCCTCCGACAAGGCCACCGACCGCGACGAAGAGGGCTGAGAGCCCGGCGAGGAGCATCCAGGTGCGGGTACGGGTTGTCATGTGACGTTCGATCCTTTCCGGCTGACGTGGCGTGGTCCCTGTCAGCCGGAGGTTTCTCCCGCCACCTCGCACTCGAGGGGCCTGCGCGTCCGGGGCCGCGGCTCTCACCGCTGCCCGTTCTGACGAACGCGCCCGTTGGGGGATAGTGCCCCCCGGCTTGGTGCTGTTGCGCATTCTAACGGAACAGGCGTTCCCGTCATTCCCGCCGGTGTCAGTCCTCCGCGAAGTCGAGCCGCTCCACGCGGCCGTCCGTCACCGCCGCGACCTCGAAGCGGATCTCGAGGCTCACCGACTCGGGATGCGCCTGGAGCCACGACGCGGCGGCGCGACGCACTCGTCGGCGCTTCTCGCGGTTGACAGCCCCGACGGCGCCGCCGTACGAGGGACGGGCGCGTTCTTTCACCTCGACGAACACGAGCCGACGCCCGCGCCTTGCGATCAGGTCGACCTCGTAGCCGCCTGTGCGAACGTTGGTGCCGAGGATCCGGTAGCCACGGAGCCGGTAGTGCCGCGCCGCCAGACGCTCGCCGCGGTTCACGCGGCGACGGACTCCGCGTACGCTCGCGCCTGGAACGAGCGACGGTGCTGAGGGCACGGACCGTGGGCCACCACGGCGCGCGTGTGTCCCGGAGTGATGTAGCCGACGTGGGACGAGAACCCGTAGCGGGGGTAGAGCGCGTCGAGGCGGCGCATCAGCCGGTCACGGGTGACCTTCGCGACGATCGAGGCGGCCGCGATCGCGGCGCTCTTCGTGTCGCCGTCGACGACGGCTCTGTGCGGCGGCGCGAGCGGCCCGAGCCGGAACCCGTCCACCAGGCAAGCGTCGGCGACCGGATGGAGATCGGCCAGGACGGTGCGCAGTCCCCAGAGGTTCGAGCGATGGAGACCGTTGGAGTCGATGTCAGCGGCGGCGATCACCCGCAGCGAGATCCGCGATGCGGCCGCGACCACGGCGTGATAGAGGCGCTCGCGCTCCTCCGGCGCGACCTGCTTCGAGTCGTTCAGGAGAGCCAGCGGACGGACGCGGTGCCCGCGGAGGCTGTCGTAGTCGAGGAGCACGCCCGCGACGACGAGCGGGCCGGCGAGCGAGCCGCGACCCGCCTCGTCCGCGCCGGCGACGAAGCGGACGCCGAGCCGGCGGTCGTGACGGAGCAGGCGCTGGCCGGTCGAGAGCGGCACGGCCACCGAGGATAGCCCTCCCGCAGGACCCCCTACGGCGGCAGCACGCAGCTCGCGTCGGGCTGGTCGAGGCGAACCTTCGCCTTCACGCGCACCGTGTCCCGCACGAGGTCGACCCGGAACCAGTCGCACCCGCCGGTCGTCCGGCGGACGGCGCAGATGACGGAGGTCGCCTGTTCCTCGACGAGCCACGGGCGCGGGTTCGGGGTGCAGCGGACGTGATCGTCGTAGGCGTCGTCCCTCGCGACGTGGGACTCGACCGCCTCGCGCGCGAAGCGCTGGGTGTCGTCCTCGGCTCCGCAGCCCGCAACGAGAAGCGCACCGCACACGATCCCGAGCGCTCCGACGACGCGCACGCGGTCAACACGCGCGAGTCGCGGCACGGGCGAGCGCGACCTACGACTGGCGGAGCTCGCGGACGCGCGACCGCTTGCCGACGCGGCCACGGAGGTAGTAGAGCTTGGCGCGGTTGACATCGCCGATCATCGCGACCTCGAGCTTCTCGATCTTCGGCGAGTGGAGCGGGAACGTCCGCTCGACGCCGACGCCGAACGAGTTCTTGCGGACGGTGAAGGTCTCCCGCACGCCCGAGCCCTGGCGCTTGATGCAGATGCCCTCGAACACCTGGACGCGCTGGCGGTTGCCCTCGATCACCTTGAAGTGGACGCGCACCGTGTCACCAGCCTTGAAGGCCGGCACGTCACGCAGCTGGCGCCGCTCGAGGCTCTCGATGATCGTGCTCATAGGAAGGTCGGCCCGGAGGGCCGGGGGCCGATGATAGCGGACGTCGCGGCATGGCGACATCGTGTTCCGGCTTGCGTGACGCGCATATCGCTCACCACGCGATGCGACGACGATGCGAGGAAGTTGCGACCGCGACAGCGGGCGCCTTCAGGGAAGTGCCCCGCCCGCAGGGCGGGGATCCGAGCGGCAGGAAACCGCTGCTGCGGTTTCCTGCTCGCGAACAGATCAATGCACGCTGATGCGGTTCGGCGGCCAGTAGGTGGCGAACACCTTGCCGATCAGGTTGCCCCGCGGCACGGTGCCCCACTCGCGGGAGTCACACGACTGCGAGCGGTTGTCTCCCATCATGAAGTAGTTGCCAGGCGCCACCTTGACGGGCCCGAACGTCTCGGTCGACCGCCGGTCGGGCTTGATGTACGGCTCGCGCAGCTGCCTGCCGTCGATGAACACGTACCCCTCGCCCTGCTTCAGGCGCACCTCCACGGTCTCGCCCGGGAGCCCGATGAGCCGCTTGACGAAGGTGCCGCCTGCGCCGCACTTGACGCGCGCGGCGTCCGGTGTGTCGAAGACGATGATCTCGCCGCGGCGGGGGTCTCGGAGGTGGTAGATGAACCGGTTCGCGAGCACGCGATCCGAGAAGCGCGCCTCGCACCCTGAGGCGGGCTTTGCGCAGTGCAGCGTCGGCTCCATCGACGAGGACGGGATCCGATACGGGTTGACGACGAACGCCTTGACGAGGAGCACGATCGCGACAGCGCCGACGATCGTGACGGCCCAGTCGACGACGACGCGCACCGGGTCCGGGAGACCTCTCGTGAGCCGGTCGACAGGATTGCGCGAGTGGCGCGCCGGAGGGGAAGCCCCGGCGGTCTCCGTGTCGGAGTACGGCGCGGTCGGCGCGTCGAGCGGGATCTCGGCCGGGGTCGTCGGCCAGCCGGTCCCGGCGTCGCCGTCTCCGGCCGGATCGCTCGGCCGCGGTTCCTGGTGTGCCCCGTCGCCCGCCGCCGGCGATGCGTCGAAGGACGGCTCGTGACCGAGCGGCGTCTCCCGCTCGTCCACCCCGCTCACGCCAGGCTCCGAGCGCGGCTCTGGTCGCGGCGCCACCGCTCGATCCTGGCATGGTCACCGGAGAGCAGTACCTCCGGTACCTCCCAGCCGCGGTACGCGGCGGGCCGTGTGTAGTGCGGGTACTCGAGCCCGCCGTCGAGCTCGGCCGAGAAGCTCTCGTGCTCGCCGGAGCCGTCGGCAAGGGCGCCGGGGAGGCGCCGCGCGATCGCGTCCAGCACCACCATCGCCGGCAGCTCGCCCCCCGACAGCACGTACGGGCCGACGGAGACGGCGTCGGTCGCAAGATGGCTGACGATGCGCTCGTCGAATCCCTCGAACCGGGACGAGAGGAGGGCTATCTCGGGCTCCTGTGCAAGCTCCTCGACGAGGGCCTGGTCGAGCGGGCGGCCCTGCGGCGTCAGGGCCACGATGCGAGCCGGCTGCGCGCCGCCGTAGGCGGACTCCAGCGCTGCGTCGACGACGTCGACACGCAGCACCATCCCGGCGCCGCCGCCGTACGGATCGTCGTCGACCTGACCCGAGCGCAGCGGCGTGGTGTCGCGGTAGTTCAGGAGCCGGAGCTCCAGCTCGGTGCCGAGCACCGTCGCAAGGGGCTTCTGCTCGGTGAGCCAGCCGAAGGCATGCGGGACCTGCGTGAAGACGTCGACGCGCACGGCGGTCCAGGGTACCCCTCGCGCAGGCGCCCCAACGGCGCAGCAGGCGTCGTAACGCCGTCTTCGCGCTTCCTCACGGGCCGAGGAAGCCGCGCTCGACGACGATCCTGCCCGCCTCGAGGTCAACGGCATGCACTGCGTCGTCGATCAGCGGCACGAGGGTGCCGTCGCCGAGCTCGAGGTTGTCGTTGGCGACGCCCGGGTGGACGTCGATGACGCGACCGAGCTCCCGGCCGCCCTCGTCCACGACGGCGAGGCCGACGAGCTGGAAGGCGTAGTAGCTGTCCGGCCCCGGCGGCGAAAGCTCGGAGATGTGCACCGCGAGCTGTGCTCCGCGCTCGACCCGACGGTCGAGCCTGATCGCGCGCCGGCCGCCGCCGACGCGCCGGGAGAGCTCGATCGTCGCCGGCATGCCGTCGACGAGCACGGCGGCGCCGACCTCCCAGCGCCGGTCGTCGTCGCTCGCGCGCTCGACGACGAACGCCCCGTCCAATCCGTGCGGCCGCCCGACCAGACCGACGGGCACGAGACCGGTTTCGTCGGTCAATCGGCGATCTCGAGCACGAGTCGGCGGTCGCTCCGAACGCCCGCCGAGCGAACGACCGTGCGGAGCGCGCGCGCAACGCGGCCGTGCCGCCCGATGACCTTGCCCACGTCACCCTCGGCGACGTGGAGCCGCAGGACGACGACGTCGCCCTCGTCGATCCGCTCGACCTGCACGGCGTCGGGCTCGTCGACGAGCCCCCGCGCGATCCAGACGAGCAGCTCCTCCATCGCCGCCGTCGTCAGGAGATGCCGGCGGCCTTGATCAGCCGAGCGACCGGCTCGGACGGCTGCGCGCCTTTGGCGAGCCAGTCCTTGACCTTGTCGGCGTCGAGGTCGATCGTCGACGGGTCGGTCTGCGGGTTGTACCGGCCGACGATCTCGATGAAGCGACCATCCCGCGGTGAGCGCGAGTCGGCCACCACGACGCGGTAGATCGGGTTCTTCTTCGACCCGACGCGCGTCAATCTCATGCGAACCATGTGCTGCCTTTCTCCTAGTGAAGCTGGATTGTGCCGGAGATTCCTAGCGTCGGCCGCGCTTGGCGCGGACGCCGCCGCCGGCGGTGAGCTCGGGTGGCAGCGTGGGGAGCTTGCCCTTCCCCATGGCCTTCATCATCTTCTCCATCTGCTTGCGGGCCTGGAGGAGGCGGTTGACGTCCTCGATGGTCGTCCCGCTCCCTGCAGCGATACGCCGGCGCCTCGGCCCGTTGATGGCGTGCGGTATCCGCCGCTCGTGGGGCGTCATCGAGAGCACGATCGCCTCGATCCGCGCCATCTGGGAGTCGTCGAGGTCGAGCCCCTCGAGCTGACGGTTCATGCCCGGGACGAGCTTCATCACGCCCTGGAGCGGCCCCATCTTCTTCAGCATTCGCGTGGAGGCGAGGAAGTCGTCGAAGGTGAACTGCCCGGCGAGGAGGCGGCGCTCCATCTCCTCCTGCTCGTCGGCCTCGACCGCCTGCTCGGCCTTCTCGATCAGCGTCAGGACGTCTCCCATGCCGAGGATGCGCGACGCCATCCGGTCGGGATGGAAGACCTCCAGCTGGTCGACCTTCTCCCCGACCGAGGCGAACTTCACCGGCTTGCCGGTGATCGCCTTCACCGAGAGCGCAGCCCCGCCCCGGGCGTCGCCGTCGAGCTTGGTCAGGACGACGCCGTCGAAGGCGATCCGCTCCTGGAAGGCCCGCGCCACGGCGACGGCCTCCTGACCCGTCATCGCGTCGAGGACGAGCAGCACGTTGAGCGGCTTCACGGCGTCGCGCACGTGTGCCAGCTCGTCCATCAGCGCCTCATCGATCTGGAGGCGGCCGGCGGTGTCGACGATCACGACGTCGCAGCCGTCTGCCGTCGCCCGCTCGAGCCCCTCGCGAGCCGCGACCACGGCGTCCGTCGTCTCGGTGCGGTAGACGGGCACCTGGAGCTGGCGACCCAGCTGCTCGAGCTGGTCGATCGCCGCCGGACGCTGGAGGTCAGCCGCGACGAGCGCAGGCTGCTTCTTCTCCTGCTTGCGCAGGTAGAGCGCAAGCTTCGCCGCCGTCGTCGTCTTGCCGGAGCCCTGGAGGCCGCACAGGAGGACGACGGTCGGCGGGCGCCCGAACGCGAGCCGCGAGTCGGCGGCCCCCATGAGGTCGGTGAGCTCCTCGTGAACGATCTTGACGACCTGCTGACCCGGATCGAGCCCCTTCAGCACCTCCTGGCCGAGAGCCCGCTCGCGGACGGATGAGACGAACTGCTTGACCACCTCGAAGTCGACGTCGGCCTCGAGGAGCGCCAGGCGGATCTCGCGCGTCGCGCGCGTGACGGTCTCCTCATCGAGCCGGGAGCGTCGGCCGAGGTCGCCGAGGGCGTCCTGAAGGCGGTTGGCGAGCGCGTCGAACATCGAACCCAGGGTACTGCCCAGCCCTGGATTCGGGCCGCGAGCGCCGTAGACTCGGCCGGTGGAGGCCCGCAAGACCGTCACCGTGCTCTTCTGCGACTGGGCCGGCTCGACGGAGATCGGCGAGCAGCTCGACCCGGAGTCGCTGCGTCGCGTCCAGTCGGAGTGGTTCGACCTTGCCGAGCGGACGCTCGTGGAGCACGGCGGCACCGTCGAGAAGTTCATCGGCGACGCGGTGATGGCGGTCTTCGGGCTCCCGGACGCCCACGAGGACGACGCGCTCAGGGCCGTGCGGGCGGCAGCGGCGTTGCGCGACGGCATGGACGACCTGAACGACGCGTTCGAGCGGGACCTCGCCGTGCGGCTCGCGATCCGCACCGGCATCACGACCGGCAAGGCGGTGACCGGCGACCCGACGCTCCGTCAGTCGCTCGTCACCGGGGACGTCGTCAACACGGCGAAGCGGCTGGAGGAGTCCGCGGCGGTCGGCGAGATCGTCGTCGGGGCCCCGACACGGGCGCTCGTCGCGTCCGCGGCGACACTCGAGCCGGTGCCCGATGTCGCCGCCAAGGGGAAGCGGGACGCCGTTCCCGCCTGGCGGGTGACGGCGGTCGACGTCGACGCGCCTGGCATCGAGCGTCGTCTCGACAGCCCGCTCGTCGATCGCGTCGAGGAGCTCGCACGGCTGCGTGAGGTGGTCGAGCGGGCCGAGGCCGAGAGCCGAGCGGTGGTGGCCACCGTCGTCGGTCCGGCGGGCGTCGGGAAGTCGCGGCTCGTGCACGAGCTGGTCGGCGGGCTTGCGGGCCACGCGACCGTCCTCTCCGGACGATGCGTCGCGTACGGCGGAACGACCTACCGGCCGCTCGTGGAGATCCTCCGGAACGCAGGCGGCCCCGAGGCAGTGGCCCGCGCGCTCGCCGGCGAGGAGAACGAGCAGCTGCTCGCCGAGAGGCTCGAGGCCGCCGGGGGCCTCTCGTCGGCCACCTTCACGACCGACGAGATCTTCTGGGCCGTCCGCAGGTTCGTCGAGCTCAACGCTCGCGATCGGCCCGTCGTGCTCGTCGTGGACGACGCCCACTGGGCGGAGCCGACGTTCCACGACCTGATCGACTACCTCGCCGCCTTCGTGACGGAGGCGCCAGTGGCGTTGATCCGGCTCGGCCGGCCCGAGCTGCTCGACCGGCGACCCGGGCCGAGCGGCAGTGAGACGATCGAGCTCGGACCGCTCGCCGACGCGGAGGCGCGCGAGCTGCTCGCAGGGGTGGGAGCGCCCGAGTCGGCACGGGCCGAGATCGTGGCTGTCGCCGAGGGCAACCCCCTGTTCCTCGAGCAGCTCGCGGCCGTCGCGTCCGACGGTGGACCGGGCTCGCTGCCGATCCCGCCCACGATCGAGGCTGTCCTCGCGGCGCGGCTCGATCAGCTCCCGCCGCGCGAGTTGTCGCTGCTCGAGCACGCGTCGGCGATCGGGCGGCGGTTCGAGCCGCGCGTCCTCGCCGAGCTCGCGATGCCGGAGGACGCCGGGCATGTGACGTCGACGTTGATCGGGCTGACCCGCGCGGGGCTCGTCCGTCCCGCGCCGGGACGACTCGGCGAGGACCGCTACCGCTTCGCACACGGGCTGGTGCGGGACGCCGCGTACGCGAGGATTCCGAAGTCGACCCGCGCGTCGCTCCACGAGACGCTTGCGCGACGGCTTCTCGCGGATCCGACGCGGACACCCGGTGCCGACGACCTCGCCGGCTACCACCTCGAGCAGGCGTGCCGTGCGCTCAGCGAGCTCGGCGGGGCGGCCGAGCGCGCCCGGAGGCTCGGTGAGGAGGCGGCTGCTCTCCTTCAGGAAGGCGGCAGACACGCCTTCGCGCGGGACGACATGCCGGCGGCGGCCGACCTGCTCGGCCGAGCTGCGGCGCTGCTGCCGGTCGGCGGCGCCGAGCGGCTGGATGCCCTGCGCGACCGGGCGCTGGCGCTCTGGGAGGCAGGAGAAGCCGACGAGGGGGTCAAGGCGCTCGACCGGCTGCGCGAGGAAGCGATCGCCGCGTCCGACGAGCGGATGATCGCGTTAGCGACGTTGGAGCGGGTGGTGCACGAGCAGCTCACCGGCGCCGACGTCGCGCCCGTCCAGGCGGCCGCCGAGCGGGTGATCGAGCTGGGCGCGACCGTCGGGGACGACGCCGCGCTGGCGCTCGCGTGGCGGCGAATCTCGTCCGCCCGCCGTCGCGCCGGCGAGTACGCGGCAGCGGAGGTCGCGGCACGCCGCGCGCTCGAGCACGCTCGCGCAGCGCGGGACAGCCGCGAGGAGGCTCGCGCCGTCGACGGACTCTGCAACAGCCTGCTCTACGGTCCGACGCCTGTCGAGACGGCCGTCGGCACGTGCCGGGAGCTTCTGGCCGGCGGAACGACGCGGACCCTCGAGGCGAACGTCACGGGCGTCATGGCGGGCCTCCGGGCCATGCGAGGCGAGCGCGACGAGGCGCGAGAGGCGTATCGGCGGGCCGCGGTGACGTTGGAGGAGCTGGGTCTCGAGCTCGCCCGCGCGGCGCTCACGCAGATCGGCGTGCCCCTCGAGCTCCTCGCCGGTGATCCGCTCGCAGCAGAGCAGGAGGCGAGGAAGGGGGCCGAGATCTTCTCGCGCTTCGGCTCGTCGGCCGTGCAGGCTCCGCTGATCGCCGAAGCCCTCTATGCCCAGGGTCGCTTCCCGGAAGCGGCGCGAGCCCTCGAGACGGCCGGCGTCGAGTCCGGTCCCGCCATCGCACCGTGGCAGGTGCGCTGGCGCATCGTCGCCGCGCGTCTGGCGATCGCAGACGGGCGGGCGGCGGACGCTTTGGCGACCGCCCAGGCTGCCGTCGAGCTCGCGGAACGAACGGATGACCTCAACCTCCGCGGTGACGCGTTCGCGGCGCTGGCCGATGCACTTCTTCCAGCGGGGCGACCGGGCGATTCGGCCGACGCAGTCGCACGTGCTCGTGCGTTCTATGACGCGAAAGGAAACCTCGTCGCCGCGGCGATGCTGCCGATGCCCGCCCGGTCTTCGGCCTGAGCGGCGTCCCTTGAGCCGTCCGCGGGACGGGAGTATCGTCGGCGCGGGGGGACAGACCGAAGGAGGCGGGAATGGGCGTTCAGCCGGTCGGTACCAGCAAGGGCTCTGCGGAGGTGACCGGGATCGGGCGGTACCCGGCCAGGCAGCTCCACGAGTACTGGGTCGACACCGTCAGGGCCGCCGCCGACACGCTCACGGAGGAGGACGGCGAAGGCTGGGTCGTTCTACAGACCGAGGTCTTCGTCAAGCACCGGAGCCCCGGCTGGGTCGACGGCTTCAGAGTGAAGCTCGGCCCAGGCGGTTGATCGGTTGACGCGGTTTGCGGAAGTGTGCGGCGCTCGCTAGAGCGCCGCACCTGAGTACGTTGCGGGCAGCGAAACCGCGCCCATCCGTTCGATCGTCTCCATCTCCACCGCGAAGACGTTGTGGAGCGGCGCGAGCTCGATCGTCGGCGGCGACAGGTAGCCCCGGAACTGCAGGGCCTGCAGGAACCGGTCGTGGAAGGCCTGGAAGCTCTGTTCCGTCCTCCAGATCTCGGCAATGTGCATGCCGTCCGGGCTTTCGCCGGCGAGGTGCAGGATGGCCCCGATCGGCGGGTTTGCATCGAGGTCGAGCGTGGCGACGACCTCGTCGTAAAGTCGCGGGCTCAAGCCCGGGTAGCGCGTGAAGACCGTGACGGCCATGTCGGTCGATCCTCCTTTGTCCCCCTCGACCCAGTTGTCGTACTGACCGGAGCGTACCCCTGACGGGGGATGACGCGCAATCCCTCGGACGGTTACGCGCGGGACGCTACGAGACGAGCGCGCGGGCGTAGTCGTGCGCGTCGAACGGGCGGAGGTCGTCGACCCCCTCCCCCACGCCGACGAGCTTCACGGGGATGCCGAGCTCGTAGGCGATCGCAATGGCGACGCCGCCCTTTGCGGACCCGTCGAGCTTCGTCAGCGCGATCCCCGTCACAGCGGCGGCCTCGGCGAAGAGCCTTGCCTGCTGGAGTCCGTTCTGCCCCGTCGTCGCGTCGACCACGAGCAGCGTCTCGTGCGGCGCCCCTTCGAGCCGGCCGGCGATCACGCGCCGCACCTTGGCGAGCTCGTCCATCAGGCTCCCCTGCGTATGGAGCCGGCCGGCGGTGTCGACGATGACGACGTCGCGCTCGCGCGCGCGTCCCGCCTCGACGGCGTCAAAGGCGACGGCGGCCGGATCCGCGCCGCGCGAGCCGCCGACGAACTCCGCGCCGGCACGCTCGGCCCAGATCTCGAGCTGCTCTTCCGCGGCGGCGCGGAACGTATCCGCGGCGCCGACGAGCACCGATCGCCCGTGCTCCGAGAGCTTGCGAGCGAGCTTGCCGATCGTCGTCGTCTTCCCCGTCCCGTTGACGCCGACGACGAGGACGATGGTCGGGCCGTCGGCGGCGCGTGCCGAGCACCGGCGGCTCGCCGAAGAGCGCCTCGACCTCTTCCGCGAGCGCGCCGCCGAGATCGCCCAGCTCGCCGCGAGCCTCGAGGCGCCGGACGAGCTCGGCGGTCGCCGGGACGCCGACATCCGCGCGGATGAGGGCGACCTCGAGCCGTTCCCAGGCGTCCTCCTGCGCGGGGTCGAACGACGCTCCGAGCTCTGCGACGAGCGCGCGGCGGCTCTTCCCGAGCGAGTCACGCAACCGCGAGAAGAGCCCGACGCGCTCCTCGGCCTCGCGCGCCCCCTCCTCCGCGTCCCCGAGGAGCTCCGCCCACGTCCTCGACATCGGTGGGAGCCTACGCGCGCAGCACGCAGAACGGGCGCACGTTTCGCTTGCAACAGACTGTTGCAAGCTCCCGTCGCGCCCGCGCCGAGGACGTAGGCGTGGCCGGGGCCGGGGGAGCCAGAGCCTGAGCCGATCGGGAGCCCGACGACTCAGGCGGTTGCAGCGGCGCGATCCTCCCGCGGGAGGCGGCGGGAGACGATCTGCGAGATGCCGTCGCCGCCCATCGTGACCCCGTAGAGGACGTCCGCGGCCTCCATCGTGCGCTTCTGGTGCGTGATCACGACGAACTGCGCGCGGTCGGCGTAGCGGCGCAGGAGCTCGACGAACCGCGCGATGTTCGCGTCGTCGAGGGCCGCCTCGACCTCGTCGAGGAGGTAGAACGGGCACGGCTTCGCGAGGAACAGCGCAAAGAGGAACGAGATCGCGCCGAGCGCCTTCTCGCCGCCCGAGAGCAGCGTCAGCCGCGTGATCTTCTTCCCCGCCGGGCGCAGCTCGACCTCGACGCCCGGCTCGGCCGCGTCGCTGTCCTCGTCGGCCGGCTCGACCAGGCGCAGCCGGCCCTCGCCGCCGGGGAACAGCGTCGCCGCGACCTCCTCGAAGTTTGCCGCCACCGCTGCGAAGGTCTCGTCGAAGCGGCGGTTGACCGTCTCGGTGAGCTCGTCGCGGAGCGCGGCCAGCTCGGTGAGCGAGGCCTCGAGATCGGTGCGCTGGGTCGCGAGCTCCTCCAGGCGCTCCTTCTCGGCCTCGTACTCCTCCTTCGCGAGGGGGTTGACCTTCCCGAGCGCCTCGCGACGGGACTCGAGCCGGGTGATGCGCGCGGCGAGCTCGTCGCGGTCGATCGAGCCGCCGTCGTCGGCAGGCTCGGGCTCTGGCGCGTCCGCCGCAGCGGCGAGCGCCTCGTCGAGACGTCGCCTCGCATCCCCCGCCTCGCCGTCGAGCCTCGCGAGCTCGATCTCGACCGCGGTCACCCGCTCGGTCGCCTCGTCGACCGCCTGGCGCACCTCGACCTCGGCCGCGCCGAGGCGGCGAAGCTCCGCCCCGAGCTCACCCGCGCGTGCCGCTCCGGCATCGACCCGGGCGCGAACAGGAGCTTCGAAACGTGTCGCGAGCGCGGAGGCGTGCTCGAGGGACGCGCCGAGCTCGGTCGCGGCGCCGACGAGCCGCCGGAGGAGATCGACGTCGAGCCGGCTCCGGCGCGGAACGCGCTCCACCAGCGCTGCGTCCGCAGCGCGCGCTTGGTCGGCGGCGGCGAGCGACGCAGCGGCGGCCTCGTCCGCCTCGGCCAGGGCCGCGGCGGCGTCGGCCGCGAGCTCGTTCCGGCTGCGCTCACCCGCCCCATTGACCCCGACTGGCGCGCCGCCCAGCTGCGCGAGCACGACCGCGACGTCCGAAGCCCTGCGCCCGGCGTCGGCTGCGTGCCGCCGCGCCTCCGCCTCCAGGGCGGCGAGGCGGCGGAGCTCGTCGCCGAGCTCGCGCGAGCGGCGGTCGTCGGCCGCGAGCCGCGCCTCGAGCGGAGCCTGGATGCGGGCGACGCCGGACGCCGCGCGCGCCGTGACGCCGGCAAGTGCCTCGGCGACCGCCGCAAGGCGCGCGAGGAGATCGGCGTCGAGGGGTGCGCCGCGCAGATGAGCGACCTTGGCGTACGCCGCCTCCGCCTCCGCCGCGCGCGTGGATGCCTCGTCGGCCTCGCGTGCCGCCCCCTCCGCAAGCGCGGCGAGCTCGTCGGCCTCGTCGCGGAGCACGCGGCGCCGTGCGTCGAGCTCGAGCAGGACCGCCTCGGCCGTCTCGCCGGCGAACCAGAGCTCGCCGCGGTCGGCGTCGTAGCCGTCGCCCTCGCTCGTGACGGCGATGCCCGATCGCACGTCGCGCAGCTCGTCCGACTCGACCAGCCAGATGCCGTCGAGCAGCCGGAGCGCGTCCTCGGGGCCGGTGGCCAGGGAGGACAGGGGTCGCGCACCGGGCCGAGGCGGATTGCCTTCGGCGCCGCGCGCGCCGCCCATCACGACCGAGAGGCTGCCGAGCCCTCTCGACCGGGCGCGCCCGAGCAGCGCGAGCGCGTGCTCGGCGTCGCTCGCGAGCAGCGCCGAGGCACGCCACGCGAGCGCCGCCGCGGCCGCGTTCTCGAATCCGGGCTCGACCTCGAGCGCCGACAGCGCCAGTCGTTCGCCCTCTGCGGCCAGCGCGCGCGCAGCGGGGGCGACGCCCTCTCTCTCGGCGAGCGAGCGCTCGAGCGCGGCGAGCCGCTCTCGTGCGGAGCGCGCGCGCTCGGCGAGGTCGTCGCGCTCCGTGGCAGCGGAGCGCGCGAGCGCCCGGGCCTCGTTCGCGCGCTGTTCGAGCTCGGCCGGGCTCGTGGCCCCGCTCCGTGCATGTGCTCGGGCGAGGTCGTGCTCGCCGCGCAGTCGCCGCGCGAGCTCGGCGGCGCTCTCCTCGCGCGACCGCAGCCGCTCCCGCGTCGCACCGAGGGCGACCAGTGCCCGGTTGGCATCGCCGTGACCTCCGGTCAGCTCGCTCATCCCCCTGTCGACGGCCTCGCGCTCGCGGCGGACGACCTCGAGGCGGCGCTCCGCCTCGTCGGCGAAGGACCGCTCGGCGGCCGCGAGAAGCGCGTGCGCGTGGCGCGCGCGCTCGGCCGCGTGACCGCTCCGGACGGCAGCGTCGCGCGTAGCGGCCGCGGCGGCGCGGGCCGCGTCCTCGAGTGCGTGGAGCGTCTCGTCGGTGCGCGCCTCCATTGCGCGCTCGGCCTCCGCGAGGTCGTCGTGCAGGCGGGCCGCGAGGCCGGTGACGGACTCCCCGCGGACGGTCAGGCGCTCGCCCGCGCCCTGCAGGCGGTAGAGCGCGCCGACCGCTGTCTCGCGAGCCCCGGCAGCGTCGGACAGCTCGATCTCGGCGCTCTCCCGCTCGGCGAGGACGGACTGGAGCCTCGCCTGCGCGGAGCGCCGTGCGAGCGCGGCGCCTGTGCGACGCTCGTCCGCTGCGGCGCGGCGGGAGTCGAGCGCCCCGAGGTCGAGCCGGGCGAGCCGGGCCCGGAGGCCCGCGACCTCCGCCGCGAGCTTCTCCGCGCGCTCGGCCGCGGTCGCCTGGAGGGCGAGTGGACGCAGACGCTTGCGCACCTCCTCCTCGACGTCACGGGCGCGCTCGACCTGCGTTGCGACGCGCGCCAGCTTCAGCTCGGCGCGGTGGCGCCGGCGCTTGAACTTGCCGAGCCCGGCGGCCTCCTCGACCAGGGCCCGGCGATCCTCGGGCTTCGAGGCGAGCACGGCGTCGACCTTGCCCTGCCCGACGATCGAGTGCATCGAGCCCCCGAGGCCGACGTCTGCGAGCAGCTCGACGAGGTCGGTGCGGCGGACGGGCGTGCGGTTGACGAGATACTGGCCCTCGCCGCCGCGGACGAGCCGGCGCGCGATCGCGATCTCGGAGTAGTCGAGCTCGGCGCCGAAGCCGCCGTCCTCGTTGTCGAAGAGAAGCTCGACCTCGCAGTGGTCGGCGGCCTGACGCGTCGCCGAGCCGCCGAAGAGGACGTCGTCGGGCTTCTCGGCGCGCATCTCCGACGGCGTCAGCGAGCCTGCGGCCCAGACGATGGCGTCGGACACGTTCGACTTGCCGGACCCGTTCGGACCGACCACGACGGCGACCCCGGGCTCGAGCCGCACCTCGACCGGGTCCGGGAACGACTTGAAGCCGCGCAGCTTGATGCTCCGCAGGTGCATGCACGCGCGAGGCTAGCCGTCACACCGGACGGCCCTCGCCGCGGCTCGGAGCGCGTCGCCGCGCCGGGGATCAGGCCACCGGCGGGTGCACGCCGAGCGCGGCGAGCGCCTCGGCGGCGGCCTCCTGCTCGGCAGCTTTCTTCGTCGTGCCCCTGCCGGTGCCGAGTCGCTCGCCGTCGATCAGCGCGGCGCAGAAGAACCGCCGCTCGTGTGGTGGGCCGTCGACCTCGAGCACCTCGTACTGCACGGTGCGTCCGGTGCGAGCGAGGGCCTCCTGCAGCTCCGTCTTCGAGTCGACGTGCCCCGTGCTCGCATACTCGATCCGCTCGTCGAAGGCCTCGACGATCGCGGGCGCGACCACGTCGTAGCCGTACTCGAGGTAGACGGCCGCGATCGCCGCCTCGAGGAGCGCCGCGAGCACGTTGCGGCTCAGGGAGATGCGGTGGAGCTCCGGCCCCGGCACGTCCTGCGCGCGTGCGACGAGAACGCCGCCGAGATCGAGCGTCCGCGCGACCGCCGCGCAGCTCTGCCGGGAGACGACGTGCGCACGGATCTTCGCCAGGCGCCCCTCGGACGCCTCCGGGAACCGGTCGTAGAGCGTCCGTGCGATCGCGAGCTCGAGCACGGAGTCCCCGAGGAACTCGAGCCGCTCGTAGGAGGATGCGCGGTCCGGCGCCCACGAGGTGTGCGTGAAGACCTGGTCGCGACGCTCGGGGGGGAGGGCGGCGATCAGGCGCGCGAACGCCTCGCCCTCCCCCTCGCGCACCTCACTGATGCTCGACGACGTAGTCGACGGCCTGCCCGACCGTCGTCAGCTTCTGGGCGTCCTCGTCCGGGATCTTGATGCCGAACTGGTCCTCGAGCTCCATGATCAGCTCGACGAGATCGAGGGAGTCGGCGTTGAGGTCCTCCTGGAACGCCGCGTCCTCCGAGATCGCGCCCTCGTCGGCACCGAGCTTGTCGACGAGCGCCACCTTGACGCGCTCGTAGACCTCATCGCGGGAAAGAGCCACTTCGAAACCTCTCTGGTCGATATGGGGGATTGAGTCGCAGGACTCTAACAGCCCCGACGTGGGGGGAACCGCATGGTTCCCCCACGATCCCCCTCCTTCAGCGTCGTGCACGGATCGACCACAAGTCGGCCTCCCGGCCGGCAAAGCCGGCCTCCGGCCTCGACGCGAGGCGCACGGACGCTGCCGGCCGGCATTATCGGCCAGCGAGATCCGACGTACCAGCGGGGAGCCGCTCGGCGAGGCGTTCCACCAACCCGTGCTCGACGCCGCGCGCGGCCATCCGCGTCGCGTTCGCGATCGCGACGCGAGAGCTCGAGCCGTGGGCGATCACGACCAGCCCCCGCAGTCCGAGGAGGTAGCCGCCCCCGTACGTATCGGGATCGAGCCTGGCGCGAAGCCCTCGCGCGGCGGGTCGGATCAGCAGGCCGCCGAGCTTGCCCGTGACCGAGCCGCCGATCTCCGACCGCAGCGCCTGGAGGACGGTCCGGATGGTGCCCTCGAGCGTCTTCAGCGCGACGTTTCCCGTGAAGCCGTCGCAGACGACGACGTCGGTGTCGCCGTCGAGCAGCGCGCGCCCCTCGGTATTGCCCTCGAAGCGAAGCTCGGACTGCCTGAGCAGGGCGTGCCCGTCGAGCGTCAGCTGGTTGCCCTTCTCGGGCTCCTCCCCGATCGAGAGGAGCCGCACCGAGGGGTCGGGCACGTCGAGGACCTCCTGCGCGAAGACGACGCCCATGTGCGCGAACTGGAGGAGATGCTCCGGCCTCGCGTCCGCGTTCGCGCCCGCGTCGATCAGCACCGTCGGCCCCCGCTTCGCGGGGATCACGATCGCGATGCCCGGCCGGAGGACGCCCGGGAGCCTCCGGACGTGGAGGAGCGAGGCTGCGAGCATTGCGCCTGTGTTGCCGGCGGAGATCACCGCGTCGGCCTCGCCGTCGCCGACGGCCTTGACGGCGCGGACGAGCGACGAGCCCGGCTTCGCCCGGACACTCTCGGCGGGCTTCTCGTGCATCTCGATCGCATCGGGGCACACGACGAGCTCGAGTCCCTGCGCGTCGATCCCGGCGGGCCCGAAAAGGACCGGCGTGATCGCTTCCGACGCCGCGGCGAGAGCGCCGGCGACGACCTCGACGGGCGCGTGATCGCCGCCCAGCGCGTCGACCGCGACGCGGATCGCCATGAGAGCCGCTCTACGGCGCCGGCGTGCGCAGCGGCCGGACCTCGCGCCCGCGGTACGTCTTGCAGGTCGGGCAGGCGCGGTGCGACTGCTTCGGCGAGCCGCAGTTCTCGCACGTCGCGACGCGCGGTGCCGCGATGGCGTGCTGCGCGCGGCGCTTGTCGCGACGGGACTTCGAGGTCTTGCGCTTCGGAACGGCCATGAGCGGCCGCCCAGTCTACCTACCCGCGAAGCGGGGAATCCGCAGAAGCGGATTCCCGCCGCTGATCCCCGCCTGCGGCGAGGCACATCCCTGAAGGCCGACGCTTCGCGTCCGGCTGGCGCGGTCGCGTAACACACGTTGTCTGATCAGCGGCCGGCGCGCTCGAGGAGCGCGAGCAGACGCGGCCAGGACGCGGTGCGGGCGAGGGCGTCTGCCTGCCGCGTCCCGCCCGAGACGAGCGTGAACCCATTCGATGAGAACTCGGTCGGCTCCGGCAGGTATGGGACGGCGAGGTCGAGGGCATGGCCCGCGTCGTCGAAGACGAGCGCCTCAGTGTCCTTCTCGCCGTGCTCGAGCCTCCTCGTCCGCACGGCCGTGGCGCCGTAGGCCGAGTCCCAGACCTGGTCGCGACCCCCACCGACGAGAAGCACGGGGCCGCGGATGCGCTCCGCGCGGATCCTCGGGTCGGGGCTCGAGGGCGACGGTATCGGTGTGCCCGCCCGCGTCCAGGAGCCGGGGGCGACCGAGTCGAACGGGACGTAGGCAGCGACTCCCTGGACGAGCTCGGGATACGTCGACCCGACGAGCAGCGCCAGTTCGGCGCCGCGCGAGGCGCCAACGATCGTGACGTCGGTCACACCCGGGCGGGCGTGAAGCCACCGCAGCGCTCTCTCGACGTATTCGAGCCGGATCGACTGGAGCTTCCGGGGAAGCCCGGGGGCGCGGAAGTATGCGAGCTGTAGAACGGGATGACCGTGCGAGGCGAGGAGCGCCGCCTGCCACGGGTTCCCGTAGCCGCCCTCGCTTCCGCCGAGCGTGAGCACCGCCGTCGACTTGCGATCCCGCACTGGCCCCGTCCAGTAGCGGCCGACAAGCCCGTCGCGGGCGACGGTCAGCTCACGCGCCGAGACACCCCGCCCGACCATCCTTCGCGTGGCGACGGCCGTGTCGAGCACCCGATCCTCCTGCCGTGCCTCGAGGCGCAACTCGAGGACGCCGTCCGAGGGGACGAGCCCGATCCTCGCCGACTCCGGCACGCCGACCGGGTGGAGCGAGGTGAGCAGCCGGCCACCGTCGACCGAGAGTCTTCCCGAGCCGTCGGCCCGCGCTGTTCGGCCGCCCGCCCAGTGCACGCCGTCGGCCGACGTCGCCGACAGCTCCAGCCGGACGGGCTCGGCGGGATGCGCGCCGTCGACCTCGAGCCGAAGCGGCGCGTCGAGGAGCGCCTCGCGCGGCTCGATCCGCACCGAGACCGCGTCCTGGCTCCCCCGCGAGACGAGCGCGAGCACCGCCGCGAGCGCGATCGTCAGGACGATCGTCGCGCCCGCCAGGATGCCGCGTCGTCGCTTGCGCGTCGTCATCGGGGTCACCACAGCGTCGCACACCGCCCGCCGGAGAGAGCGGCTACGGAAGCGACATCGTCCGCGTGGGCGCCACCGTCTCGAGGAAGCGCCGGTCATGCGAGACGACGACGAGCGCGCCGTCCCAGGCGGCGAGCGCCCGCTCGAGCTGCTCGACCGCCTCGAGGTCGAGGTGGTTCGTCGGCTCGTCGAGGACGAGCAGGTTGACGCCGGCGGCCTGCAGGTCTGCGAGATGCGCGCGGGTGCGCTCGCCCGGCGAGAGCGTCGCGCATGCTCGCAGGACGTGTGCCGCTCCGAGGCCGAACTTCGCGAGCAGCGTGCGCGCGTCGACCGCGTCGAGCCCCGTTCGCTCGGAGAACGCGTCGAGGAGAGGCTTCGACGACGTGTACTCGACACGCTCCTGGCCGATCACGCCGACCACCACTCCTCGTCCGATCATCCGGGTACCGGCGGCCAGCTCGACCTCGCCGAGCAGCGCGCGGACGAGCGTGGTCTTGCCGGAGCCGTTCCGGCCCGTCAGGGCGAGCCGCTCGCCGGGGTGGAGCTCGAGGTCGACGGGGCCGAGCCTGAACGAGCCGCGCATGACGACCGCGCCCGAGAGCACCGCTACGGGCGAGGGGAGGCGTCCCGCGGCGTGGAGCTCGAGCCTCAGCTCCCACGGCTCGAACGGCTTCTCTGGCAGCGGGTTCCGCTCGAGCAGCTTCTCGGCCTGACGCACCTTCGTGCGGAGCGCGTTGGTGCCGCGTCGGTCGGCGCCGCCCGAGCGCTCCCCGAGTCCGGCTCCCTGTGCCCGCGCCTCGGTTCGTCTCGTCGAGAGGAGCGTCGTGAGCTCGCGGCGGCGTTCCTGCGCGTCGGCAAAGCGCCCGTAAGCGGCCCGCCGCGCCTCGTCGCGACGTCGCGCATAGTCCGACCAGCTGCCGGCCCACTCCGTGATCGCGTGCGAGCGCGGGTCGATCTCGGCGATGCGCGTCACCGTTCGGTCGAGGAAAGCGCGGTCGTGCGACACGACGACGATCGAGCCCGGGAAGCCCACGACGAACTCCTCGAGCTGTGCGAGCCCGTCGGCGTCGAGATCGTTCGTCGGCTCGTCGAGCAACAGCAGGTCGGCCTGTGCGAGCAGGACGGCCGCGAGCTGAGCCCGCGCAGCCTCGCCGCCCGAGAGGCCGTCGAACGGCCGGTCGAGGTCGACGCCGAGCCCGAGCCGCGCGCACGTCGCCGCGGCGCGGGCGTCGAGGTCTCCGCCGCCGAGCGCGAGGAACCGTGCGAGCGCGGTGTCGTAGCGGTCGGACGTCGCCCGCGCCGAATCACCCCGAGTGTCGTCCGCCGCACCCGCCGCGAGCGCGGCCGCGGCGGCCTCGAGCTCGCGCTCGGCGGCTGCGACCCCCGTCAACCGCGCGACGCGCCCGCGCAGCGTCTCGCCGGGGCGGCCCTCGGGCTCCTGGGGAAGATGGGCGACCGTCGCGCGGGGCGGGTCGATCGCGACCACTCCCGTATCAGGGCCTTCCTCGCCGGCGAGAAGCCGGAGCACGGTCGACTTGCCGACCCCGTTCGGCCCGACGAGGCCGATGCGCGCACCCGGACCGACCTCGAGCGAGGCTTGCTCGAGGACGACCTGCGCTCCGTGGCATTTCGTGACGCCGGAAAGGCGGGCACGCACGACGGGAAACCTCCTGACGGGACGGGCACGGCACCTCAAGGGGGGAGGGCCGGCGAGGGCGTGTGTCCGCGATCAGTCCGTCATGGGGGCGCGCCGGAGCGCGTACCCAACCGTATCAGCCGTCCGGCGTGTCCGTCCGGAGCGCCTCGAGCGCCGCCCACCGCGGGTCGACCGCCTCCTCGGCGTGCTCGTGCGGCTCGACGTTGAGATCCCTTCCGCAGGTCGGGCAGAGACCTGCGCAATCGGGGCGACACAGGATCTGGTCGGGGAGCGCGAGAGCCGTCTGGTCGCGCGCCCAGGAGCCGACGTCGAGCTCGCCGTCCGAGACGTACTCGATGCGAAGCTCCTCGTCCGTGCCGGCGTCGGTCGCCTCGTACTCCTGCGCGGCGACCTCGACGAGAACGCTCGCCGGCGCGAGACACCGCATGCACGGGCCCTCGAGTCGCGTCGAGAACGCGAGACGGAAGAGATCGCCTGACGCTGCACGTTGGACCACGAGCTCCGCCGGCGTCTCGGGCGGCGACACCTGGTACGTCTCGCCGCCGAGGACGAGCGGGTCGAGCACGAGCCCGAGCGTCTCGCGGTGCTCCTCCCCGGGCCGGAGACGCAGTCCTCTGACGGGAAAGCGGGTCACGGTGCGAGGGTAGCGCCCGCCCCGTGTCGGTCGCAGATGAGGGATTCGTAACGCAGGTGAAGCTTCCGTAAGAAGGTCGTTCGGGCCCCGAGATCCGGGGTAGTCGTGTGTCGTCACATCGAGGAAAGGACATGCGATGCGTACGACACGAAGGATCGGCGCGCTCTGGACGCTCGCCGCGGCGGCGCTCGCGTCGCTCGCGACGGTGCTCGTCCTCCCGGGCGGCAGCGGCGCTGTCACGCAGGCCGCCCCGAACAACACGGCGGAACCGCGGATCAGCGGGTCGGCCACCGTCGGCTCGACGCTCACCGCCAGCCAGGGCTCTTGGACGGGCTCGCCGACGAGCTACGCGTACCAGTGGGTTCGCTGCGCGAGCGACGGCGGTCTGCCGAGCGGCGCCGACTGCGCCGTGATCGGCGGCGCGACGACGACGAAGTACGTCGTCGCGAGCGCCGATGAAGACCGCCGCCTTCGCGTCCGCGTGACCGCGTCGAACGCCGACGGCTCGAAGACGGTCGCCTCGAACGCGACCGCCCTCGTGCACGCCGCAGACCAGGGCCGGCCCGTGAACGTGCAGGCGCCGACCCTCTCCGGTACGGCGGCGCAGGGCCAGACGCTGCACGTCAACCCCGGGACGTGGAGCGGCCGGCAGCCGATCACGTTCACGTTCCGCTGGCTGCGGTGCGACACGTCCGGCAACAACTGCATCGTCCAGCAGGGGTTCCAGGACGACGCGTACGTTCTCCGGGAGGGCGACGTCGGGAAGACGATCCGTGCCCGTACGATCGCCCGCAACAGCCGCGGCGAGGCGAACAAGCTGACGGCGCAGACCGCGACCGTGCAGGGGCCGCAGGCTCCACCGGGCCCGGCCGGCGTGATCACGCTCCCGAACGGCGAGAAGTCGATTCCGGTGACGAGCGTGCCGTCGGACCAGCGGCTCGTCGTCGACCAGGCGCAGTTCTCGCCGAACCCGATCCGCTCGCGGACGGAGCCGATCACCGTTCGCGTCAAGGTGAAGGACACGCGCGGCTACGTCGTCCGCGACGCACTCGTGTTCCTCCGCTCGACGCCGCTCGTGACGCGGAACGCGCAGGACCAGAAGACCGGGACAGGACGGCTGGCTGCAGCTGACCGTGACTCCAGAGCAGGACTTCCCCGAGCTGCGTCCGGCGTATGCGGTGCAGTTCTTCGTGAAGGCCTACAGGCAGGGCGATCCTCCGCTCGCCGGCGTTGCCGCCTACAGGCTGGTGCAGGTCCCGCTCGGCTGATCGGACGACCGTGTGGTGTGCCCCCCGGGGCACACCACACATTCGATGTGTCACGCTCCCGGCGTCCCCCGACGTCAGGAGCCCCCATGTCCACCCGCCGTACAGACGCTCGTCGCCGTCGCGCAACGCTCGCGCTCGTCGGCATCGCCGCGCTCGTCCTCTCCGTCGGAGCCGCCGCCCGCGGGAGCGCCGGGCCTGTCAGCACCGCCAATCCGACCATCAGCGGAGTCGCCCTCGTCGGCCGGACCGTCGAGACCTCGAACGGCGCCTGGACCAACCCCGGCGTCGGCCTCACCTTCAAGTACCAGTGGCTCCGCTGCGATCCCGCCGGAGGAGACGACTCGTCCGACAAGACCTGCGCCACCATCAGTGGCGCCGACAAGCAGTCGTACACGATCGTCAACGCCGACATCGGCAAGCGGTTGCGGTCGCGAGTATCCGCGAGCTCGAAGGGCGGCACGACCCAGGCGACGAGCACCGCGACGTCCGTGGTCGCCACCGAGAGCGGCAAGCCGGCGAGCTCGTCCCCGCCGACGATCTCCGGCAGCGCGATCGTCGGCTCGGTGCTGACGGGCGGACCAGGCTCGTGGGTGGGTGACTCCCCGATCACCTACTCCTACCAGTGGCTCCGGTGCGACAAGGACGGGAACGCCTGCGCACCCCTGGCAGGCAAGGTGAGCTCGCGTTACACGGTCGTGCAGGCCGACCAGGGACGGACGCTCCGCCTTCACGTGATCGCCCGCAACAACCGCGGCACGGCCGACGCGTTCTCCAGCTCGACCGACGTTGTCCAGGCGAGCCCTTCCGACGGGACGATCAACCTGCCGAACGGCGAGAAGTCGGTCGACGCGAAGCAGGTCCCCGCCGAGGCGCGACTCGTCGTCGATCAGGTCCAGTTCAGCCCGAACCCCCTCACCTCGAAGAACCAGACGATCACCGTCAGGATCAGGGTGAAGGACACGCGTGGCAACGTCGTCCGGAACGCGATCGTCTTCATCCGGTCGACGCCGAAGGTGACGTCCGGCGGCGACAACTCGCCGACTGCGACGGACGGCTGGGTGCAGTACTCGCTCGTCCCCGAGAACGACATCACGATCAAGAACAGCTACAGCGTGCAGTTCTACGTCAAGGCGTACCGGACCGGCGACCCGACCCTCGGCGGGATCTACGGCAGCCGTCTGGTTCAGCTCGCGACGCGCACGAGCTAGCGCGTGACATGCGTGGCGGGACCCTGCATGCGGGGTCCCGCCACGAAAAGCCTGCCGCCCTACTGGTAGCTGTCGACGTCGGGCGAGCGGCCGTCGCGGTCGATCGGGCCGATCCCGGCGACCACCGTCTCCTGCGAGCGCTCGTGAAGCCGCTCACGCCCGCGCCGGACGGCGCCGAGGAACTTGTCGAGGTTGACCTCGAGCGTGGAGAGGATGCCGTCGGCCCAGTCCTCCATCTCGAGGCGCGTCTCGCGCGCATCGCGGCGAGCTTCCTCGACGATGTCCTGCGACTGGCGCTCGGCGAGCTTCACGATCTCCGTCTGCGACGCCTCCCGCATCGCCTGCTCGCGCGCCTCGCCGATCAGGCGGTCGCACTCGCGCTTCGCCTCGGCCAGCATCTCCTGGCGTTCCTTCACGATCCAGCGGGCTTGCTTGATCTCCTCGGGGATCGTCGCGCGCATCTGGTCGAGGATGTCGTAGATCTCCTCGCGGTCGATGCGAACCTGGTCGGTCAGGGGCACCGCCTTGGCGTTGTGCACGAGATCGTCGAGCTTGTCGATGAGTACGAGGACGTCCATGCCACGGATGGTACTCGCGGTCCAGGACGTGGGGGAACCCATGGTTCCCCCACGCCCCCTCCTTCAGCGTCGTTCACGGTCGTCCGTTCCTGGCCTCCCGGCCGGCAGAGCCGGCCTTCGGCCTCGGAGGTCTGGCCTTGCAACCGGTGAATGCGATGCGGGTCGACGAGGTTGGAACGGCGAACCGTCGCGGCCGGAGGCCGGCTTTGCCGGCCGGGAGGCCAGTGCGCCTGCTGTCGCAGCCCGAAGGAGGGGGCTCGTGGGGGAACCATGGGTTCCCCCACGTTCATTCCTCCGGGCTCAGCGGAGCGCCCGGACGGCCGTTCGGGTAGAGCTCGCGGAAGCGCTTCGCCACCGACGGCGTCACGAGCCCCTCGACGTTGGCGCCGAACGAGGCGATCTCCTTGACGCCGCTCGACGAGATGAACGCGAACTCCGGGCTCGACATGACGTACATCGTCTCGACCTCGGGTGCGAGCCACTGGTTGAGCCTGTTCATCTGGAACTCCCACTCGAAGTCGGCGATCACGCGGAGACCCTTCACCATCGTGCGTGCGCCGTGCTTGCGGGCGAAGTCGACGACCAGCTCGCTGAACACGTCGACCACGACGTTTTCCAGCTCCTCGAGCGCGTCCTCGAGGAAGGCGACCCGCTCAGCCACACCGAAGAGCGTCTCCTTGTGCTGCGGGTCGCGGACGACCCCGACGACGACACGGTCGAAGATCGCGGCCGCGCGGCGGATGACGTCGACGTGGCCGAGCGTGACCGGATCGAAGGTGCCGGGGTTGATGGCGACGATGGGCGATCGGTCGGTCATGGCGCGAAGAGGGTGAGACGGGCGGAACCGTAGCGTCGCGTGGTCACGAGGTCGAGTGGAAGCGTCGGCTCGACGCGGGCGTCCGTCTCGACCACCACCATCCCCGCCTCGGCGAGGACGGCCGGGAGCAGCTCCTGGAGGCGTGGCTCGAGCTCCGGCCAGCGCTCGTACGGAGGGTCGAGGAGGACGAGCCCGTGCCTGCGGCCGGCCGAGCGCTCCTCGCGCAGCGCGACCAGCGCGTCGCGCTGGGTGACGAGGCCGCCGGTCAGCCCGAGCGCCTCCAAATTCGCGCGGATCACGCGGCACGCCGCCCCGTCCATCTCGACGAACACGCAGCGGCGGGCGCCGCGTGAGAGCGCCTCGAGCCCGAGCGCCCCCGAGCCTGCGTAGAGGTCGAGCACGGACGCATCGTCGACGGGCCCGACGAGGTTGAAGAGCGCCTCGCGGACACGGTCACCGGTCGGCCGGGTGTGCCCGCCCTTCGGCGCCGCGATGCGCCTGCCCCGGTGAGTCCCGCCGATGATCCGCACGGCGGGACGCTATCGCGACGAGATGCGCGAGCTCATGACTCGCCGACGTGCTCGGCCTCGCCGAGCAGCCGCTCGACCGCCTCGTCGAGGAACGGCTCGCCCTCGAGCTCGGCTGCCAGCTCCTTGGCACGCTCGAGCAGGTCTCGGTCGGCCCGCAGGCGGGTGAATCGCAGGTCGGTGAGACCGGACTGCCGCGCCCCGACGAGCTGCCCTTCGCCGCGGATCTCGAGGTCGCGCTCCGCGAGCTCGAAGCCGTCGGTCGTGGAGACCATGGCCTCCAGCCGCTCGACGGCCGCCTCCGACAGCTCGTCGCGGTGGCGCGAGACGAGCAGGCAGTACGACTGCTCCGCGCCCCGCCCGACCCGGCCGCGGAGCTGGTGCAGCTGGGCGAGCCCGAAGCGGTCGGCCTCCTGGACGATCATGATCGTCGCGTTCGGGACGTCGACCCCGACCTCGATCACGGTCGTCGCGACGAGCACGTCGACCTCTCCGTCCCTGAACGCTGCCATCCGCGCGCGACGCTCGGCCGTCTTCAGGCGGCCGTGGACGCAGCCGACGCGGTACGCGCGGAGCTCGTTCGTCCGGAGCCGCTCGGCCTCGTCCTCGGCGGCACGCGCGAGCGTCGTCTCCGAGCCCTCGACGAGCGGGCACACGACGTACGCCTGGCGGCCGTCGTCGAGGTGGCGCCGGAGACGCGCGTAGGCCTCGGCGCTCCGCTCCTCGGTGACCCAGGCCGTCACGATCGGCTTGCGATCCGCGGGCGGGGCGGCGATCTCCGACACCGCGAGATCTCCGTACACGGTGAGGGCGAGCGTCCGCGGGATCGGCGTCGCCGTCATGTGGAGGACGTGCGGGCTTCGTCCCTCGGCGAGCGCGGCCCGCTGCTCGACGCCGAAACGGTGCTGTTCGTCGACGACGGCGACCGCCAGATCCGCGAACTCGATCTCGCGCTGGATCAGTGCGTGCGTGCCGACGGCGACGCCCACGTCGCCCGACGCGACGAGCTGGTGGGCGGCCCGGCGCTCGCGCGCGGTGATGCTCGACGTGAGCAGCGCCACCCGGACGCCGAGCGCGGCGCAGAGCCCCTCGATCGTCAGGAAGTGCTGCTCGGCAAGGGTCTCGGTCGGCGCCATCAGCGCGCCCTGCCGCCCGCCCTCGACCGCGCGGAGGAGCGTGTACAGCGCAACCGCAGTCTTGCCCGAGCCGACGTCGCCCTGGAGCAGACGCTGCATCGGGGTCGTTCGGGCGAGGTCGGCGTCGATCTCCCCGATGGCATGGTCCTGCGCCTCGGTGAGCGTGAAGGGCAGCGCGTCGCGGTACCGCAGGAGGAGCTCCGCCGGGGGCGGCAAGGCCTCGGCGACGAGCACCTCCCGCTCGGCAGCGCGGCGGCGGAGCGCGAGCTGCAGCGTGACGAGCTCGTCGAGCGCGAGCCGCCGCCGCGCGCTCTCCGCCTCGTCCTGCGAGCGCGGTCGGTGGAGGCGGACGAGCGCGTCGGCGCGGAGCGGCAGGGGCTCGGAGGCGCGCACCGATGCGGGGAGAGGCTCTCCTCCGTCGCGGGCGAACGCGAGCGCAGCCTCGCTCAGGCTCCGCAGGGTCTTCTGGGCGAGGTCGGCGGTCGAGGGATAGACAGGAGCGAAGTCGGCCGTCTGGGCAGCGTCGCCGATGTCGTACGTCGAGACCTGGAAGCCGTACCGGTTCGGCTTGCCGCGCAGGCGCAGGCGCGTCCCCGGCACGAGCCTCGACTCGAGCCAGGGCTGGTTGAACCAGGTCGCGCGGATCTCGCCCGTCCCGTCCGCGACGTGGGCCGTGAGGATGTGGAGGCGCCCGCGCCGTCGCGCAGAGGCGCGTCGCACGACGACGTCGAGGACCGCCTCCTCCTCCCCGAAGAGCTCCGCGATCGTCCGTTCCTCCGCCGCCGACTCGTAGCGGCGCGGCCGGTGGGCGAGCACGTCGCCCGACGGTCGCGATCCCGAGCCGGCCGAGCTTGCGCCGCAATGCCGGCCCGACGCCGGGCAGCGTCTCGACGGGGAGCGCGAGGCGTTCGGGATGCGGTGTCGAGCCGCTCGCGGGCCAGCGTGCGGGCGGGTCCACGCCGGCGAGGCCGGGCTGCGGCCGGTGCACCGTGACGGAACCGGACATCGCGTCGAGTCTACGAGCGGATGCGGCCGGGTCTTCTACGGGCTGAGGCGAAGCCTCAGTCCTGGAACCAGAAGAAGCCGACCGCCCCGGGGCCGGCATGGGTCCCGACCACCGCGCCGAGCGGCTCGACGAGATCGAGCGTCGAGCGCGGCCGCACCTTCTGCGCCATGTCGGTGAGCACCTCTATCCACTCGGGCGCGTTCGCGTGCGCGATGGCGACGTGCAGGCCCTCGCCGTCCTCCGTCTCGGCGGCGAACAGCCTTGCGAACTCCTCGAGCGCCTTCTGGCGTCCGCGGACGCGCCCGAGGGGCACGATCACGCCGTCCTCGACGGTCAGGATCGGCTTCACGTTGAGCAGCGACCCGGCCAAGGCCTGGGCCTTGCCGATCCGCCCGCCCTTCTGGAGATATTCGAGCGTGGCGACGGTGAAGACGACGCGGTTCGAGGCCCTGAAGCGCTCCACGAGCTCTGCGATCTCCTCGTCCGTCGTCCCCGTCCCGAGACGTCGGTCGATGGCCTCCGCGAGCATCGCGACGGCGAGCGAGGCCGTCTCGGTGTCGACCAGCCGGACGCGGTCGTCGCCGAGCTGCGCCGCCGCACGCTGCGCCGACTCGAAGGTCCCCGACAGCTTCGAGGTGAGGTGGAGCGACCAGATGCGGTCGAAGCCCGCCGCGGCGAGCTCCTCGTAGGCGGCGAGGAAGTCTGCCGGCGTCGGCTGCGACGTCGTCGGCAGCGTCTTCGCGGCGGCGAGCCGCTCGTAGAAGCCCTCCGGCGTGATGTCGACGTGGTCGCGGAGTGCCTCGCCGTCGAAGAGGACGTAGAGCGGGACGAGCCGCATGTTGGCATGCCGGTCGCGCGCGTCCACGAAGTCGGACGTGGAGTCGAGCACGATCGCGGTGTTCTCGCGGGTGAGCCGCATGCGGGGAGCCTAACGAGGCGCGGCCGCGCGAATCGCGTCCGCGAGCCCGTCCACGGTCCCTCCCTTCTCGAGGAGGCCGACCGCGCCGGCATCGAGAATCGCCGCGCGCTCGTCGGCGCTCGCCTCGGCCGTCAGGCACACGACCGCGGCGCCCGAGGCCTCGATCACGGCGCGGGTCGCCGCCGCGCCGTCGAGGCCCGGCAGCCGGTAGTCCATGACGACGACGTCGGGCGCGAGCTCACGGGCCGCGTCCGCCGCCTCGGCTCCGCTCCCCACGGAGCCGACGACCTCGAGACCCGCCTGCAGCCCGAGCAGAAGCTCGAGGGAGGACCGGTAGACGTCGTTGTCCTCGACGAGCAGCACCCGGATCGCCATGTGCTACTCCGCCGAGAGGAGGACCGGGTAGTGGGGTTGCCCGCCCCACTTCACGTCCGGCTCCAGCCCCCGCGCTTCGATCCGCGCCTCGATCTCCCCGGCGTCGGGTGCGCCTTCGCCCCGGAGCACCTGGACGAGCGAGCGGCCGTCCTCCGAGAAGCGGTCGAGAAGCTGGTCGAGGACGGCCTCGAGCTCCGGCCCGGCCGCGAATGCGCGCCCGTCCAGCATCGCGAGAAAGTCGCCTTCCGCGGCCGTGACGCCGTCGACCGTCGCGCCGCGCGAGGCCTGCACGATCTCGGCGACGGCAAGCCTCTCGATCGCGCTCCGCATCGCCTCCTCGTTGGCATCGGCGTCCCGCCCCGCCCCGAACTCGAAGGCTGCGACGACGCCTTCCGGCACCGAGCCCGTCGCGATGACACGCACATCCTTGGTCGACTCTGCCGCGGCGTTCTCGGCGGCCAGCCTGACGTTCGGATTGTTCGGCAGCACGATCACGTGGTCGGAGTTGACGGCGGTGATGCCCTCGAGGATCTGCCCGACCGAGGGGTTCATCGTCTGCCCGCCCTCGATCACGATCGACGCGCCTTCGCTGCGGAGGATGTCGCGGTTGCCGCCGCCCTGGGCGACGGCGACGAGCGCGACCTCCGCCGCGGGCGCCTGCGCTGCGGCGTGGAGCTGTGCGAGCCACCGCTCGCGCTCCGACGCCTGGCTGTGCATGTCGCCGATCTCGACCCGCTGGGCGGCGACGACGCCGACCGTCCGCCCCAGCGCGAGCGCGCCCTCCGGCTCGTCGGTGTGGACGTGCACCTTCGCGATCGAGGCGTCGCCGGTCACGAGGAGCGAGTCGCCGAGCGGGGCGAGGCTCGCGTGCAGCGCGTCGAGGTCGATCGCGTCGCCCTCCACGACGAACACGGTGCAGTACCGGAACTCGGACTCCTCGTGGTGGATCGACTGCTCCGTGAGCTCCTCCGTCACCTCGGGCACGTCGGGGAGCGGCTCGCCGCTCTGCGCGTGGAGGACCCCGCGGACGAGCTCGACGAGCCCGGCGCCGCCGGCGTCGACGACACCTGCCTCGCGGAGCTTGTCGAGCATCTGGGGCGTGCGGCTGACGGCGTCGTCTCCCCGGGCAACCACCCGCGCGAGGCCTTCGACCACCGGCAGCGAGCGCACGCCGGGTAGCTCGGCCTCCTCGGCCATCTCGCGGATGACGGTGAGCATCGTCCCCTCGACTGGGACCTTCACCGCCTGGTAGGCGCTCGTCGCGCCCGCGCGGAACGCCTCGGCCATGACCTTGCCGTCGACCTGCTCCCGCTCGCCGAGGACGCGTGCCATGCCGCGGACGATCGTCGAGAGGATCACGCCCGAGTTGCCCTTGGCCTCCATCGTCGCGGCCCGCTGGACGTCGGCGGCGAGCTGCGCGGTCGTGACGGCCGCCGAGCGGTCGAGCTCGGCCACGATGCCCTGCATCGTCGTGGAGAGGTTCGTGCCCGTGTCGCCGTCGGGAACGGGATAGACGTTCAGCGCGTTGATCCGCCGCCGGTGCCGTTCGACGTTGTCGAGCGCGGCCGCGGCCAGCCACCGGACGGTCGCGAGGTCGATCACCCGGCTCTCCGCGCGCTGTCCACGTGCACGTCGACCGACGCGACGGCGAGCCCCGTGTGGCGCTCCACCTCGTACGTGACCCGGGACTGCACCATCGACGTCACCTCGGCGAGATTGATCCCGTAGTCGACGACGACGTGCAGCTCGAGCGCGAGCCCGCCGTCGGTCTCGCGGACGCGGACGCCGGGGTCGTTCTTACCCCGCGCGAGCAGCCGCATGGCCCCGCGACGCCGCCCCGCCTGGTCGACGACGCCGAACGACTCCTCGACCGCGCGCCCGGCGACCGCCGCGATCGCGCCGGTCGTCATCGTCACGCGACCGTGCTCGGTCTCGCGCAGGAGGACCGTGCCCTTCCTCACGAGAGCGAGTCTAGTGCGGCCCGGCGGGCCTAAACGGCCTTGACGACCTTGCCGGCCTTGAGGCAGCGCGTGCAGACGTAGTCGCGGGTCGGCTTGCCGTCGAGGACGAGCCGGACGCGCTGCAGGTTCGGGTTGAAGCGGCGCTTCGTGGCGACCATCGAGTGCGACCGGTTGTTCCCGGTCGAGGGCTTCTTCCCGCAGATGGCACAGACCCTGGACATGCGGCCGAGGAGTGTAGCAACGCGTGGGGGAACCCATGGTTCCCCCACGAGCCCCCTCCTTCTGCGACGCGACCCAACACCGGGCACCGGGCCTCCCGGCCGGCCAAGCCGGCCTCCGGCCGCGAGCCGTCGCGTCACCGCGATCGCCCGGGCGACACCGACCTATCTAGCCGCTGCGGCGCGGAGGTTCGAGAAGAGGTCGGCCATCTCGAGCGCGGTGCGGACGGCCTCGGCGCCCTTGTCGTAGCGCGGGGCGGCCTGGTCGGGGCGGTCGAGCGTGAGGACGCCGAACGAGACGGGCACCCCGGTCTCGATCGCTGCGAGCTGGAGCCCCGAGGCGGCTTCGCTCGCGACGTAGTCGAAGTGGGGCGTGTCGCCGCGGATGACGCAGCCCAGGGCGACGATGCACGCGAAGCGGCGCGTCTTGGCGAGCGCCATGGCAGCAAGCGGAAGCTCGAACGCGCCCGGGACGGGCATCACGGTGATCGATCCTGCGTCGACGCCGAGGGTCTCGAGCTCCTCGAGCGCGGAGTCGAGCAGGCGCCCGGTGACCTCGCCGTTGAAGCGGCTGACGACGATGCCGACCGCACGCCTGCCGCCCCGGGGCTCGCCCTCGAGGACCGAGTAGTCGGGTGGGATCTCGAGCTCGGCCGGAGCGTGTTCGGCGCTCGTCTCGACGGGCTCGGGTGCGGGCTCCTCGAAGACCTCCGGCTCGACCGCCGCCTCGACAGGCGCGGGGTCGGCCGTCTCCGTGCCGGCTGCCGCGTCGACGGGCTCTGGCTCGGCCGTCTCCGGCTCGTCGATCGACGGCGGCTCGACGGCCGACTCGAACGGATCGGGCTCGCCCCCCTCGGGGGAGGCTCGTCGACGGACGTCGCCGGCCAGCCTTCCAGCACGTTCTCGCTCGCCTGCTCGATGTCGTCGCCCTCGCCCGTCCCCCACGCGCGCTCGTCGCCGGGCCGCTCCAGGTCGCTCATCCGCTGTCCTTTCTAACCATCTAAGTCTCGTCGGGGCCGTAGCGCTCGCCCTGGTGGTGCACCGGACGGCCGATCGTGTGGCCCAGCTTGTCGCGCTTCGTCTCGAGGTAGCCGCGGTTCTCGTCGTTCGGCTCGATCTCGATCGGCTCCTGCGAGACTGCCGTGAGCCCGTAGCCGGAGATCCCGGAGATCTTCCGCGGGTTGTTCGTCAGCACGCGTATCGTCGTCAGCCCGAGGTCGGCCAGGATCTGCGAGCCGATGCCGTACTCGCGCGGGTCCGCCTTGAAGCCGAGCTCGAGGTTGGCCTCGACCGTGTCGAGGCCCTGCTCCTGGAGCTCGTAGGCGCGCAGCTTGTTGAGGAGCCCGATCCCGCGGCCCTCCTGCGCGAGGTAGAGCAGGACGCCCAGCCCCTCCTGCTCGATCCGGGCGAGCGCGCGCTCGAGCTGCTGGCCGCAGTCGCAGCGACGCGAGTGGAACACGTCGCCGGTCAGGCACTCGGAGTGGACCCGTACGAGCACGTTCTCCTTGCCATCGACCTCGCCCTTCACGAGCGCGACGTGCTGCTTGCCGGTCAGCGTCTCGCGGTAGGCGACCGCCTGGAACGCGCCGTAGTCGGTCGGGAGCCGCACCGAGACGACCCGCTCGACGAGCTTCTCCATCCGCTTGCGGTACTCGATCAGGTCGGCGACCGTCACGAGCTTGAGGCCGTGGCGCTCGCAGAACCCGATCAGGTCGGGGACGCGGGCCATCGTCCCGTCGTCGTTCATGATCTCGCACACGACGCCGGCCGGCGCGAGCCCCGCGAGGCGCGCGAGGTCGACGGCCGCCTCGGTCTGGCCGGAGCGCTGGAGCACGCCGCCGCTCCGTGCGCGAAGCGGGAAGACGTGCCCGGGCGAGACGACGTCGTGCGGCGTGGAGGTCGGGTCGACCGCGACCTGGATCGTCCGCGCTCGGTCGGCGGCAGAGATCCCGGTGGAAACGCCGTCGCGCGCCTCGATCGTGACGGTGAAGGCCGTCCCGAACTGGGCCTCGTTCTGGTCGGTCATCTGGCGCAGTCCGAGCTCGTCGCAGCGCTCGGGGGTCAGGCACAGGCAGATCAGCCCGCGGCCGTGGATCGCCATGAAGTTGACCGCGTCGGGTGTGACGAACTGCGCGGCGATCGTGAGGTCGCCCTCGTTCTCGCGGTCCTCGTCGTCGACGACGACGACGAAGCGGCCGGAGCGGATCTCCTCGATCGCCTCCTCGATGGAGGCGAACGGGCTCGTCTCGGGCTCGGACACGGCAGTCACGGGGTCATCGTAACCCCGGCGCCGCGAGCCGCTCGACGTACTTCGCGAGCACGTCCGCCTCCAGGTTCACCGGTTGGCCCGGAGCGAGGTCGCGGAGCGTCGTCGCCTCGAGGGTGTGGGGGACGAGCGCGACCGCGAAGGCGTCCTGGAGGAGCTCCGCGACCGTGAGCGAGACTCCGTCGACCGTGATCGACCCCTTCTCGACGCAGTAGCGCAGGATCTCCGGCGGCGCTTCGACGACGACGCGGAGCCCGTTGCCCTCCGCCTCGACCGACCCGATCGCGCCGAGCCCGTCGACGTGGCCCTGGACGTAGTGGCCGCCGAGCGGCTCGCCGGCCCGCAGCGCGGGCTCGACGTTGACGTCGCTTCCCTCCGAGAGCTGCCCGAGGCTCGTCCGGCGGATCGTCTCGAGAACGGCGTGGAAGCGGATGCGGTCGCCGTCGACCGTCTCGGCGGTGAGGCAGACGCCGCCGATCGCGACGGAGTCGCCGACCGCGGTCGCCGGTGCGGTCGCCGGTGCCTCGACGACGAGCGTCCGCCCTTCCGCGTCGCCCTCGACGCCGACGACGCGCCCCACCTCGCGCACGATCCCCGTGAACATGTCGCGGAGGCTACCCAGCGCGCACTCTGGCGCATGGTGTCCGACTTCGAGTCGGACACCTCTCGTCACACCTCGCGCAGCCGCCAGGAGAGCACCACGTCCTCGCCGACCTGCTCCACGTCGGGCGCACCGAGGTCGATCGGCGCCGGCAGCCCCGCGAGCATCGGCACCCCGCCGCCCGCGAGCACGGGGGCGACGAACACGAGCAGCCTGTCGACGAGGCCCGCCACGAGGAACGCGCTCGCGATCGTCGGCCCGCCCTCGAGGAGGAGCGACTGGACGCCGTCGGCGGCGAGCGACGCCAGCTCGTCGGCGAGCGGCCCGGGTCGGAGCTCGAGCTCCGACCCGTCCGGGAGCGTGCCGCGGCCGAACGCGAGCCGACGCGGCTGTCGAAGGACGGGAACGCCCCGCGCATCGAGCCGGGGTGCGTCGGCCCGGACGGTGCCCATGCCGACGCCGACCGCGTCGACCGAGGCGCGCAGCTCGTGGACGCGGCGGCGGGACTCTTCCCCGGTCACCCAGCGGCGCCCGGGAACGGAGGCTCGGCCGTCCACCGAGACCGCCAGCTTGAGGGTCACGTGCGGGCGCCGCCGTGCGACCCACGTCCGCCACGGCTCATTCTGGCGCCGGGCACGCGGAAGATCGAGCAGCTCGACCTCGATCCCGGCTTCGCGCAGCCGCTCGGCACCTCCTCGGGCCTCGGGGTTCGGATCGGCGCACGCTGCGACGACACGCGCCACGCCTGCCGCGGCGATCCGGTCCACGCACGGCGGTGTCCGGCCGTGGTGCGTGCAGGGCTCCATCGTCACGTAGAGCGTCGCGCCACGGGCTGTCCCGCCGGCCCGGTCGAGCGCGACGATCTCTCCATGCCGCCCGCCGGCCGGTTCCGTGGCGCCCTCGCCCACCGTCCCACCGTCGGGCCCGACGACGACCGCCCCGACGGTCGGGTTCGGGTAGCCCCGCCCGGCCGCGGCGTCGGCGAGCTCGAGCGCCCGTTCGATGCTCACGCGAGCGCGGCGCGGAGCCGCCGGTAGGCGCCCGGAGGGTCGGGGGCACCGAAGACCGAGTTTCCGGCGACGAACAGCGATGCTCCCGCCTGGCGCAGCGCCGCGGCGTTGTCCTCCCCCACGCCGCCGTCGACCTGGATCGGGACGGCGACGCTCGAGGCGAGCTTCTCGATCCGGCCGAGCGCCTCGGGCATGAACGCCTGCCCGGAATACCCCGGGTGGATGCTCATGCAGAGGACGATGTCGGCGCCAGCCTCGCCCGCCGCCGCGGCAGCCGCGTCGACGCTCGTCTCGGGGTTGAACGCGATGCCGACCGCGAGGCCGTGCCCGCGGGCGCTCGCCGCGACCGCGGCGGGGTCGTCGGCGACCTCGACGTGGAACGTGACCGAGTCCGCGCCCGAGGCGGCGAACTCCTCGAGGTGGTGGGCTGGATCGTCGACCATCAGGTGGCAGTCGAGCACGCCGCCCGCCGCGTGGATCCCCGGTGCGAGCGACCTGAGCACGACCGGTCCCATCGTGACCGGCGGGATGAAATGCCCGTCGCCGACGTCGAAGTGGAAGACCCTGCAGCCCGCCTCGAGCAGTGCGTCGATCTGCTCCCCGAGCCGCCGGAAGTCGGCGGCGTAGAGCGAGGGCTCGAGCTCCGCCCCGTCCCGGATCCAGTCGTCCCACCCCACGGCGCGATCGTACTGGCGCGCGGCGTGTTTGTAACAGACTGTTACTTGCTCGGTTCGCTCGCGCCGTGCTGCCGACGGTCGTCACGCCGCCAGAGCCGCGCGACGAAGAAGCCGCTCGTTCCGTGGACGTGCGGCAGCGTCTGCAGGAGCGCGGGCCGGGAGCGGTGGCGAAACGCGGGCCACTGGTCGCCGAGGGTCGAGTCGACGGACACGAGCCCCTCCTCGACCACGGCGTCGACGATCGCCTCGTTCTCCTCGGCGTTGATCGTGCAGGTCGAGTAGACGACGGTGCCGCCCGGCCGCACGCGCGCGATCGCGGCGCGCAGCAACTCGAGCTGGAGCTCGGGCAGCGGCTCTGCCCGCCAGCGGAGATCGGGGCGCGATGCCAGGACGCCGAGCCCCGAGCACGGGGCGTCGACGAGCGCGCGATCGAAGCCGTCGACCTCCGGAGGGAGCTCGCGGCCGTCCGCGTGGATGACCCGGACGCCCGTCGCGCCGAGGCGTCGCGCCGCCTCCTCGAGCCGCTCGGCCCTTCCCTCGTCGATCTCGACCGCGACGACCTCGCCGGCGAGCATCGTCGCCTTGCCTCCAGGGGCGGCGCAGACGTCGAGCGTCCGCTCGCCGGGGCGCGAGCCGACGGTGAGGCCGACGAGCTGCGACGCGCGACTCTGCGGCCAGACCCGCCCCTCGGCGACGGCAGCCTCGTCGACCCGGTCGACCACCCACGCGCCGGGGACCAACGGATCCTCTCTGCCGTCGACGGAACCTCGGACGAGCCGCACGGCGGTCTCCGGCTCGGCGTTCTGGACGGCCATCAGCGCGCGGGCCTCGTCGGCGCCCAGCTCGCGCCACCACGTCTCGGCGACCCAGTCCGGATACGAGTGGCGGAGCGCCGCCTCCGGCGGCGTGCCCTCGGGGAGGGAGCCGCAGAGCCCCCTCGCACCGTCGGCGAGTCGACGCAGCACGGCGTTCGTGAACGACACCGCGCGCTCGAGCCGGGCGGCGCGCACGAGCTCGACCGACTCGTTGACGGCCGCGTAGCGCGGCACGCCGTCGAGGAACGCGAGCTGATAGCACCCGAGCCGAAGCGCGGCACGCACCGGTGGATCGAGCTTCCGCACGGGGCGACGGCCAAGCGTCTCGATCGCGTGGTCGAGGGTGCGCACGCGCTGGACGGAGCCGTATGCGAGCTGCCGTGCGAGCGCACGGTCGCGCTCGTCGAGCCCGGCGGACTCCGAGCGGAGCGCGCGATCGGCGTAGGCGCCGTCCTCGAACACGCGCCGCACCACCGCGAACGCGGCGCGGCGCGCCGGGCTCACCTGAGCCCGCGAAGCCACGCTGCGTACTCCATCCGGCGGCCACCGTCGGGCTGCACCTCGAGCGGCTCGAAGCCGGCGCCCTCACCGACGCGCGCGCGCCAGACCGTGACGGGGCGGCCCTCGAGCTCCGCTCGCGCGCCGATGTGCGGGGAGAGGGCGCGCACGACGCGCACGAGCTCCTCCGCGGGACGCGCGAGGTCGAGCCGGCGATCGCCCGGGACGATCTTCTCCGCGTAGGTCGGCTCACCCTCCTGCGGCCGGAAGGCGGGCGCGGGCCCGGCGAGCACGGAGTCGAGCAGGCGCGCGGCGACCTCGGCGGCGTGCGCGTACACGGCGCCGGCGTCGTCCTCGGAGTCGATCGGGAACGGCTCCTGCGCAGCGATCGGGCCTGCGTCGAGCGCCTCGACCGTCTCGTGGATCGTCACGCCCGTCTCGGCGTCTCCGGCCATGAGCGCCCGCTCGACCGGGGCCGCGCCCCGCCAGCGGGGCAGGAGCGAGGGATGGACGTTGAGCCACGTGCGCTCGGCGAGAAGCGCAGGAGGAATGAGCAGCCCGTACGCGCAGACAACAACCGTCGGAGCGCCGAGGTCGATCCCCGCGACCGGCCGCTCGGGCTGGAGGACGGGAATCCCGAGCCGCTCGGCGACGTCCTTCGCGGGCGGCGCGGCGAGGCTGCGGCCACGGCCGGCGCGTGCGTCGGGCCGCGTCAGGAGCGCGATGATGTCGTGCCTCTCGGCGAGCCGTCCGAGCACGTCCGCGCCGAACGGCGCGGTCGCGGCGACCGCGATCCGGGCCACGGCGCTCAGGACAGGACGAGGCGGGGGCGGAGCTTGCCGAGCGCCTCGCGCCGGGCCTCGGCGTCGGTGCGATCGAGCATGAGCTTCCCGTCGAGGTGGTCGACCTCGTGCTGCGCGACCCGCGCCGGGTAGCCCTCGAGCTCGAGCGCCACGTGCGCGCCCTCGACGTCCTGCGCCTCGACCCTCACCTTCGTGGCGCGCTCGACGGGCACGCGCACCGACCCGAGCGAGAGGCAACCCTCCCCGTCGACCTCGGTGTCCTTCCCGACGGGGGTGACGACCGGGTTCACGAGCACGCGGTCCTCGCCTTCGAGCGTGAAGACGAAGAAGCGCCGCACGATTCCGACCTGCGTCGCCGCGAGCCCGACGCCCTCGGCGTCGTGCATCAGCTGGATCATCCGCTCGCTCACCTTGCGGAGCTCGTCGTCGAACTCCTCGACGTCGTCTGCGCGCATGCGCAGCACGGGATCGCCGTACTGGCGGATCTGCGAGAGCGCGATCTCCTTGCGGACGAGCCGCTCGGCTTCGGCCTGCGCCTCCTCCTCGGTCAGCTCCTCGAGCTCGTCGGCTTCGAGCTCGTGCTCGTGCTCGTGCTCGTGGTCATGCCCGTGATCGTGTGCCACGCGGCGAGTCTAACCGCCGTCGCCCTCGATCACGGCCTGGGTCTGCAGCGTGCGGGCGACGAGCCTGCCGGCATCGTCCGTGACGTCCACCTGGACGACGATCGTCCTCCGCCCCACGTGAACGGGCTCTGCGCGCGCCGTCACCGAGCCCTCCCGCACAGCGGCAAGGAAGTTCGTCTTCGCCTCGATCGTCGTCGTCGTCGCTCCGGCGGGCAGGTTGAGGTACGCGAGCGTGGCGGCGGTGACGTCCGCGAGCGACATCAGGTACCCGCCGTGCAGCACGCCCGCCGCCGTGCACCGCTCGGGCGCCCAGGCACCGCGGACGACGACGGCGTCAGGCCCGCCCTGGACGCCTTCGAAGCCGAGCGCTGCCGCGAGCGGCATCGCCCCGCGGATCAGCCGCGTGAGGCTCTCGTCCACGACGTACTCCTACAGCGACTGGGGATCGACGTCCACCACCGCGGTGAGCCCGTCGCCGCGCATCGTGCGCGCGGCGGCGGCGAGCAGGGCCGATGCGTGCCGCGCGACCGACCGCGGCTGGGTCGTCTTCGCGAGGAGCTGCGCGCGGTGCCGTCCCCGCAGCCGGAGCACCGCCGCCGGCCCGAGGAGGACGGCGTCGACGCCGTCGAGTCGCGCCCGAAGCTCGCGCAGCGCCGCGAGCGGCGCGCCCGGCTCGGGCCCCGAGACGAGGATCGACACGAGGTGGCGGAACGGCGGGTAGCCGAGCGCCTCACGCCGCTCGAGCTCACCGGCGAGGAACCCGGCGACGTCGTGGTTGATCGCGTGCCGGAGCGGCGTCGCGTCGGGCTGGAAGGTCTGCACGACGACCCGTCCCGGCGCGTCGCGGCCGCTGCGGCCGGCGAGCTGGGTCACGAGCTGGAACGTCCGCTCCTCGGCGCGGAAGTCCGGCAGCGAGAGACCCGTGTCGGCGTCGACGACCGCAGCGAGGGCGACGCCGGGCACGTGGTGGCCCTTCGCGACCATCTGCGTGCCGACGAGGACGGCCCGCTCGGAGGCGCGGAAGCGCTCGAGCACGTCGCGTACCGCGCCGGGCCGGCCGGAGACGTCCGCGTCGAGGCGAAACCGCTCGAGCTCGGGGACGTGCTTCGCGAGCTCCGTCTCGAGGCGCTGCGTCCCGGCGCCGATCCGGGCGAGCTCGACCGAGCCGCACTCGGGGCAGCTGCGGGGCACGGGCTCGACCCGCCCGCAGTGGTGGCAGTGGAGTGCCTCGTCGGTGTGCAGCGTGAGCGCGACGTCGCAGTTCGCGCAACGCCGCGAGACCCCGCAGGCGCGGCAGTGGATCGCCGGAGCGACGCCGCGCCGGTTGAGGAGCAGGATCGCGCGGCCGCCGCCGTCCACGAGGCCGCCGAGCGCTCCGAGGAGCGGCGCCGAGAGGGGGTAGCCCGCCTGACGCCGCAGGTCGACGAGCCGCACGGACGGCATCGGCGCCCCGATCCGCGCGCCCAGCGACAGGCGCCGGAGGCGCGCCCAGCTCTCGGGCCTCGGCGTCGCGGAGCCGTACACGGCCACGGCTCCCTCGAGTGCCGCCCGCTTGGCCGCGACCGTGCGCGCGTCGTAGCGAGGGTCGGACTCCTGCTTGTAGGCGGTGTCGTGCTCCTCGTCCACGACGATCAGCCCGACGCCGCGCATCGGGGCGAACACTGCGGATCGGGCGCCGACGACGATCCGGGCCTCGCCCCGGGCGATCCGGTCGCGCTCGTCGCGCCGCTCTGCGTCCCCGAGGGAGGAGTGCAGGATCGCGACGCTGTCGCCGAACCGGCGGCGAAAGCGCCCGACCGTCTGCGGCGCGAGCGCGATCTCCGGCACGAGCACGATCGTCCCGAGCCCGCGCTCGAGCGCCGTCGCGCACGCCTGCAGGTAGACCTCCGTCTTGCCGCTCCCGGTCGGCCCTTCGAGGAGGACGTGCTCTCCGACGCCTTCGTCGAGCGCCGAGACGATCCGCTCGACTGCCTCGCGCTGCTCGACCGTGAGCGTGTCGGGCTCCGCCTCGCCGCCGAGGGACTCGCGCTCGGCGGGTGAGGGCCGCTCGCCGCGCGGGGTGCGGCGACGGGGAGCGACGAGCTCGAGCGCTCTCGCGGGCGTGGAGCCGTAGTAGTCCGCGACCCACAGCGCGAGGTCCACGAGCGGCGCGGGCACCTCGTCGAGCAGCCGGCCGACGGCCGACGGCTCGATCCCCGGAGGCGCCTCGACGCCGACGTCGGTCACCACGCCGCGCGTGGAGCTGCGCCCGAGCCTGACCGCCACGACCGCGCCCTTCGCGAGGCCTTCGGGGACCTCGTACGTAAAGGGTCGGGCGAGAGCGCGGGTGGACACGAGCGGATAGACGGTCGCGAGCGGCACTGGACCAGCCAACGTAGCCGGGCACCCGGCCGTCGCCGTGGCGCGGCGAGTGCACGCGGACCGAGGGCTCGCGAAAACCGGCGGGTAGACTGCGCGCCGATGGCGGGTCACGGACATGGGCATTCGCTCGACGAGTACCTCGAGGTCATCTACTTCCTCGCCTTCCCGATCGGCGAGTACCGCCCGGCCGGGGAGAGCGCGATCGCGTCGCGGGTGGCGGAGATGCTCGGCGTCTCGCGCGCGTCGGCGGGCGAGATGCTCAAGCGCCTCGAGGCCGAGGGTCTCGTCGAGCGCGGCGAGCAGAAGGAGGCGATCCTCACGCCGGCCGGGATCGAACGCGCCGAGAAGGTCGTGCGCAAGCACCGCATCATCGAGCGGTTCCTCACCGACTTCATGGGCTACACGGCCTCCGAGTCGCACGTCCACGCAGACGAGCTCGGCGACACGTTCACCGAGGAGATGGTCGAGCGGATGTACGAGCGGCTCGGCCGGCCCGACCGCTGCCCGCACGGGTGGCCCGTCGAGCCCGAGGTCGAGCAGACCGAGAACGAGGGGCTCGTCGCGCTCGCCGAGCTCACGCCGGGGCAGCACGGCGAGATCGTGCGTCTCGCCGAGCACGACGGCGACCTCCTCCACTGGTTCTACGACGAGGGCTTCGTGCCCGGCTCGAACGTCGAGCTCCGCGAGGCGCAGCCGGCGGCGGGCCAGCTCAAGGTCCTCCTCGGCGACGACGAGCGCGCCATCGCAGAGAAGGCCGCGCAGGGCCTGTACGTCCGCCTTGCGGCTTGACGGCAGGGCCGGCGCCGCCTTACATCCGGTTTACGCAGTCCTGACGCACCCCGAACCGACCGCTGGTTCGCTTCACCCGACCACCGTCGTAGAGGAGCACCCAACGTGACCAAGATCATCGCACTCGCCGCATCGCTTGCCGCGTTCGCCGCGCTCGCGCTCGCCGCGCCCGCGCTCGCCGCCAACGACAAGCCGTCGCTCGTGGACGACGTCGCCGCGCGGCTCGGCGTCACTCCGGACAAGCTCCGCGCCGCCTTCAAGGCTGCGCTGTCGGCGCGTGTCGACGCAGCGGTGGCGAACGGCAGGCTGACGCCGGAGCAGGCAGCGAAGCTGAAGCAGCGGATCGCGAGCGGCAACGGCCTCGGGATCGGCGCCCGCAAGGGGTTCGCCGAGCGCCAGAAGGCGTTCCGCGCACGGATCGCCAAGGCCAGGGTGCACGGCCCGGTGGCCGACTACCTCGACATGACGCGCGAGCAGCTCCGCACCGAGCTCCAGAGCGGAAAGTCCCTGGCGCAGATCGCCCAGGCGAAGGGCAAGACCATCGACGGCCTCGTCGCCGCGATGCTCGCGCCGGCGAAAGCGGGCCTCGCCAAGGCCGTCGAGAACGGCCGTCTCACGAAGACCCGCGCCGACGAGATCCTCGCGCACCTCACGGAGGGTGCGAAGAAGCTCGTGCAGCGCGTGCCGGCGAAGCGCTAGACCGGAGAGTCATTGGGGGCGGCCGACGGGCCGTCCCCGCGGTTCCGGCTACACGGTCGCTGCAGCGGCGAGCCCCGCAGCGGCACGGAGCGCATCGGCCTTCTCGGTGCGCTCCCACGTGTAGTCGGCCGAGTCGGTGCGGCCGAAGTGCCCGTACGCGGCGGTCCTCGCGTAGATCGGGCGGCGGAGGTCGAGATCGCGGACGATCGCGCCGGGCCGCAGATCGAAGTGCTCTCCGACGAGCTCCGAGATCCGCTCGTTGGAGAGCCCCTCGGCCTCCGTGCCGAAGGTGTCGACGAGGACGCTCATCGGGTGCGCGACGCCGATCGCGTAGGCGACCTGCACCTGGCAGCGGTCGGAAAGCCCTGCCGCGACGACGTTCTTCGCGACGTAGCGGGCGGCGTACGCGGCCGAGCGATCGACCTTCGTCGGGTCCTTTCCGGAGAACGCGCCGCCCCCGTGCGGAGCCGCGCCGCCGTAGGTGTCGACGATGATCTTGCGGCCGGTCAGGCCGGTGTCGCCCATCGGCCCGCCGACCACGAACTTGCCCGTCGGGTTGACGTAGAAGAAGCCCTTGGCACCGAGTCGCGCCGGGTCGTAGAGGCCGCGGTAGTCGGCGTGGAGGATCGGCTCGACGACGTGCTCGAGCAGGTCGGGCTTGATGAGCGTCTCCGCGTCCAGCCCGTCACGGTGCTGGGTGGAGACCAGGACGCGCTCGATCTCGACCGGACGCTGGATCCCGTGCTCGTCGATCTCGTAGCGCACCGTGACCTGCGTCTTGCCGTCGGGACGGAGATACGGCAGCACGTCCGCCTTGCGCACGGCCGCGAGCCGGCGCGCGAGCTTGTGCGCGAGCATGATCGGGAGCGGCATCAGCTCCTCGGTCTCGTGGGTCGCGTAGCCGAACATCATTCCCTGATCGCCCGCGCCGATCCGGTCGATCGGGTCGGTATCGCCATGTTGCGCCTCGAACGACTCGTCGACGCCCTGGGCGATGTCGGGCGACTGCTCGTCGATCGCGACCATCACGCCGCAGGTCTCGGCGTCGAACCCGTATTTCGCGCGCGTGTAGCCGATCTCCGCGACGGTCTTGCGGACGATCGAGCGGACGTCGACGTACGTCTCGGTCGTCATCTCGCCGGCGACGACGACGAGGCCGGTCGTCACGAGCGTCTCGCAGGCGACGCGTCCCTCCGGATCGTCGGCGAGGACCGCGTCGAGGACGGCGTCGGAGATCTGGTCGGCGACCTTGTCGGGATGCCCCTCGGTGACCGACTCGGACGTGAACTGGAACGTGCGAGTGCTCATGTGAGCCGAAGCTTAACCACGACCCGCAGTGTCGCCAGATGCCTACGAGCCGCGGACCGGCACGACGAGCGGCGAGCCGTTCGCCGGGCTTTCGAAGACGAGCATCGGCTGCCGCGACCGCGTCACTCGACGGTGGGGCCGCGCTCCATGAGGCGCGCGAGGAGCTCTGTGAGCGGGATGCCGTCGAGCACCGCGCAGACGCCCTCGGCGATCGGCATCTCGACGTCGAGCCTGTGGGCGAGGTCACGGAGCACCGGCGCGGTCGTCAGGCCCTCGACCACCATCCCGATCGTGCGCGCGGCTTCGGCGGGAGTCGCGCCCTGCGCGACGAGCTCGCCGCAGCGGCGGTTCCGGCCGGACTTCGACCAGCACGTGACGATCAGGTCGCCCATCCCGGCGAGCCCTGCGAACGTCTCGGGCCGCGCGCCCGAGACGTCCGCGAGCCGCCCCATCTCGGCGAGCCCCCGGGTCACGAGCGCGGCCTTGGCGTTGTCGCCGAGACCGAGGCCGTCGGCGCCGCCGGCCGCGAGCGCGATCACGTTCTTCGCGGCCGCGCACAGCTCCACGCCGACGAGGTCGTCGTTGACGTAGACGCGGAAGGCGGTCGACGTGATCGCGAGCTGGATCTGCACGGCGAGCGGCATGCTCTCGCACGCGATCACCGCCGCGGCAGGCAGGCCGCGCGCCACCTCGTCCGCGATGTTCGGGCCGGAAAGCACCGCGACCGGCCGGCCGGCGACGAGCGTGGAGAGCCGATCGCCCGTCGCGGAGTCGAGCCCCTTCGTAAGGCTCAGGATCGGCGCGCTCCCGGGGATGGCGGCCACCACCTCGCCGAACGAGGCGCTCGGCACGGCGACGACCACGAGGTTCGCGTCGGCGAGCCGCGCGTCGGCGATCACCGCCGCCTCGACGCCCGTCAGGTCGACGTCGCTCAGGTAGCGCGGGTTCCGCCTGCTCTCCCGGATCGCTGCCGCCTGCTCGGCGTCGCGGCAGGCGAGCGTCACCGTGTGCCCGCGGTCGGCCAGGAGGCGCGCGAACGCCGTCCCCCACGACCCGCCGCCGACCACGACGACGTTCACTCGGAGCGCTGGAAGTCGATGGACACCGGGACGCCCTGGAGCTCGAAGCGCGCCCGCAGCTCGTTCTCGACCCAGTAGCCGTAGTCGCGGGTCACGAGCCGTGGATCGTTGACGAAGACGCGAAGCCGCGGCGGGCGCGTCGCCGTCTGGGTGGCGTAGAGGAGCTTGAGCCGCCGACCGCGCTCGCCGGCCGGCCCGGGTCGCGCCTCCTTGAGCTCCGCGAGCGCCTTGTTGAGCGTGGGTGTCGAGATGCGGGTGGTGTGCTTGGCGAACAGCGCCTCGACGTGGTCGAGCACCCGGCGCAGCCCGCGCCCGGTCAGAGCGGAGACCGCCACCGCCGGGGGGCGCTGGCGCAGACGCCGGTTGAGCATTCCGCGGGTCTCCTGGAGGTCGAGCGTGGTGACGTCCCACTTGGAGAGGACGACGAGCGTCGAGCAGCCCGCCTTGCGCGCGACGTCGGCGACCGCGAGGTCCTGCTCGACCACCCCCTCGGACGCGTCGACGAGGACGAGTGCCACGTCCGCGCGCCCCGCCGCGTCGAGCGCGCGGAGCTCGGAGTAGTACTCGATGCCCTGGCGCTGTCGGCGCTTGCGCCGGAGCCCGGCCGTGTCGACGAGCACGAACGTCGTCTCGCCGCGCGTCAGCACGGTGTCGATCGTGTCGCGCGTCGTGCCGGGGACGTCCGAGACGATCACGCGCTCCTCGCCGAGCAGCGCGTTGAGGAGCGACGACTTCCCCACGTTGGGGCGGCCGAGGATCGCGACGCGGATCGCCTCCTCCCCCACGATCCCCTCGTCCCGGCCTGGGAGCAGTGAGACGACGTCGTCGAGCAGGTCGCCCGTCCCGTGGCCGTGGAGGGCGGAGAGCGGCACCGGGTCGCCGAGCCCGAGACGGTGGAACTCGACGGCGTCGAGGTCGCGGCGCGGGTCGTCGATCTTGTTCGCGAGCACGATCACCGGCTTGCCGGATGCCCGCAGGATCGCAGCGAGCTCCTCGTCGCCGGGTGTGATGCCGGCCCGCGCGTCGACGACGAAGAGGACGAGGTCGGCCTCGCCGATCGCGGTGCGCGCCTGCTCGGCGATATGGCGCCCGAAGGGGCCCGTGTCCGCCTCGTCGACGCCCCCGGTGTCGACGAGCCGGAAGGTGACGCCGTTCCAGTCGGCGAGGAGCTCCTTGCGGTCGCGCGTCACGCCTGCCGTCTCGTGGACGACCGCGGCCCGGGTCTGCGTCAGGCGGTTGACGAGCGTCGACTTCCCGACGTTGGGGAAGCCGACGATCGCGACGGTGCCGGCGCTTCTGACGCCTTCGGCGTCGGAAGCGCTGGACGAGCCGGCCTCATCCATGGGGGGTTTCCAGCGGCAGCCCGCCGCCGGGCGGGGTGCCGCTCGGGCGGCCGAGCCGGTGGACGTCGACGAGCCAGTCGAAGAGGCGGCGGAGCTCGGCCTGGAGGAGCGCGGAGGCCTCCTTGTAGCCGCGCCCGCCCTTCGGGAGCCCGTCGAAGGTCATGGGCTCCCCCCAGGCGATCGACACGGGCTTGAAGTTGCCGGGCTTCCATTCCTGCGTGCCGTGGATCGCGACCGGGACGATGGGCACGCTCTCCTGCAGCGCGACCATCGCGGCGCCCGGCTGGACCTGGCCGGGCACACCCGAGTGCTGCCGCGTCCCTTCCACGAACAGGCCGAGCGCGTGCCCCTCGGCGACGATCCGCCGCATCGTGCGCACCGCCTCCCGGTCGGACTCGCCGCGGCGCACGGGGAAGCAGCCGAACGTGCGGATGAACGCGCCGAATCCGGGCACGCGATGTGCCTCCACCTTCGCCATGTAGTAGAGAACCCGCGGGCTCGCCGCGCCGAGCACCGCGGGGTCGAGCCACGAGAAGTGGTTCGAGGCGACGACGAGGCCGCCGTCGAGCGGGACCCGGTCGCGCCCGTAGACGCGAAGCCGGGAGGCGAGCGACGCCGCGCCGCCGATCGTCGGGCGCCCGAGCGCCCAGGTCACGTCGGGCAGGCTCACCGCGCTCGCGCCGCCTCGACGAGCCCTGCGATCCGGTCGATCACCTGGTCGAGGCCGAGGCCCGTCGTATCGACCTCGACCGCGTCGGGCGCTCGGTGCGTGTTGATCGCGTCGCGCTCGTCCCGGCGCCGGAGCTCCTCGGCGAGCTCCCCGATCTCGAGCCCGTCGCGCTCCAGATGACGCCGGCGCGCGCGCACGGCGGGGTCCGCCACGAGCCAGACCTTGACCTCCGCGTCGGGGAGCACGACGACGCCGATGTCACGCCCCTCGATCACCGAGTCGCCGGCGCGGCCGAGCTCCCGCTGGCGCCCGCGCATGACCTCGCGCACCTCCGGATGGCGGGCGACGACCGGGACGGCCGCGTCGATCTCCGGCTCGCGGATGCGGGTCGTGACGTCCTCCTCCGCGATCGCGACCGTGCCCACACCGAACGTCACCGGGCATGCGCGCGCGAGCGCCTCCAGCGCGACGCCGTCGTCGAGGGGGACACCCTCGTGCAGCGCAAGCCACGTGAGCGCTCGGTACATCGCGCCCGTGTCGAGGTAGTGGAAGCCGAGCCGCTCCGCGAGGCCCCGGGCGACGGAGCTCTTGCCTGCCCCGGCAGGGCCGTCGATGGCGACGATCATGCGCGCACCACGGGCTCGGAGCTCACTCGATCCATCGGCCCTGAGTTCTAGTGGAGCGGCGGAGCCTCTCCACCATGTCGTAGAACCCTGGGAAGCTCACCGAGACAGCGTCGGAGCCCTCGATGCGGACGCCCTCCCGCGATGCGAGGCCGGCCACCGCCCCGAGCATCGCGATGCGATGGTCGCCGCGGCTCTCGATCCGACCGCCGCGGAGCCGCGCAGGGACGCCGGTGATCGCGAAGCCGTCCTCACGCGCGCGGGCGCGGGCGCCGAGCGACCGCAACGCGTCGACGGTCGCCTCGATCCGGTCGGTCTCCTTCGCCCGGAGCTCCTCGGCGCCGCGCAGCACGCTCTCGCCACGGGCACACGCGGACGCGAGGGCGAAGAGGGGCAGCTCGTCGATCGCGAGCGGCACCTCCTTCGCACCGACCGTCGTCCCGACCAGTGGCGCCGAGTGGATCTCGAGGTCGCCACCCGGCTCGCCGCCGATCGAGCGGCGGTTGTAGACCGTGATGTTCGCGCCCATCCGCTCGAGGATCTCGAGCAGGCCGGTGCGTCGCGGGTTGAGGTTGACGCCGTGGACGTGGATCTCCGACCCGGGGACGAGCGTGGCGGCGACGACGAACGGCGCGGCCGATGAGAAGTCCCCCGGGACCTCGACCTCCCCGAGCGAGAGCCGCTCGGCCGGACGGACGGTGACGCTCGTCGGACGGACGGTGACGCTCGCGCCGGCCTCCTGCAGCATGCGCTCGGTGTGGTCGCGGGTCGGGGCGGGCTCGACAACCGTCGTCTCGCCCTCCGCGAAGAGACCGGCGAGCAGGACGGCCGACTTGACCTGCGCGCTCGCAACCGGGAGCTCGTAGTCGACGGCGTGGAGCGGTGCTCCGGCGACCGTCATCGGCAGGTGGCCGTCCGTCGTCCCGAGGCGCGCGCCCATGCGGCCGAGCGGCTCGGCAATCCGACCCATCGGCCTCCGCGAGAGCGACTCGTCGCCCGCGAGCTCGAAGCTCTGGCCTTCCTGACCTGCGAGGATCCCGGCGATCAGGCGGACGAGCGTCCCGGCGTTCGCGCAGTCGATCGGACTGTCAGGTGCACGGAGGCCGCGCAGCCCCGTGCCGAAGACACGAAGTGTCTCCATGCCATGCTCGTAGACGTCCACGCCGAGTGCGCGAACGGCGCCGATCGTGGCCTCCGTGTCGGCCGAGCGGCCGAACCCGGTGACCCTCGTCTCGCCTTCGCAGATCGCGCCGATCAGCACGGAGCGGTGGGAGATCGACTTGTCGCCCGGAACGGCGACGTGGCCGACGAGCCGGGCCACGGGCTCGACGAGGCGCGAGTCGAGCGCCGCACTCACGCCGATGTCCCGATCCGACATGGCGCAAGCCGCCGCCTTGACAGAAATCGGTGTCTGACACCGATCTTGCCCACCACAAACGGTCGGGCGGCCGAAGGCGCATGGTTGGGGCGATTCTCGTTGCCAACAACTGTTGTGACAGTTGTTGTATCGAGAGCACTCATGTGCGTCATGGTCGACACAGTCATTCGTCGATCACCGGCGCCGCGACGACACCGTAGCCCTGGTGCTCGAGCAGCTCCCGCGCGCGCTCGGCCTCGCCGGCGCCCGCGACGAGCATCGTCAGCGTCCCGCCCCGTTCGGCGGAGACGTGGTCGAGCTCGAAATCCTCGACGTTGATCCGCTCGGCGCCGAGCGCCTGGAAGATCCCCGCGAGCACGCCCGGCCGGTCGGAGATGTGGATCCGCAGGCGGTGCAGCTCGCCGGGGTCCGTGAACGCCGTCGCGAGCATCCGCCGCCGGTGCCCGCTCGCCTCGCCGATCCATCGCGCGAGGAACCCGGCGTCGCCCGCGGCGAGCGCCTGCTCGACCTGCGCGAGCTGCCGGCGCTGCTCGGCCAGCGCGCCGGCCAGCGCGTCGCGGTTGTCCAGGAAGATGTCGACCCAGATCCTCGGGTTCGCCCCGCCGATCCGGGTCATGTCCCGCAACGAGCCTCCCGCGGCCTGGAGCGGGTCGTGCCCGTCGATCCGCGTCGAGCCCGCCTGGTTCAAGAGGACGTTCGCGAGCACGTGCGGGAGGTGGCTCGTCACGGCGACGAGCCGGTCGTGCGCGTCCGGGCCGATCGCCACCGGGCGTGCGCCGAGCGACGTGACGAAGCCGTGCACGAGCCGGAGCCGCTCCGGGGCAGTCGTCGCCGTCGGCGTCATGAACCAGGTCGCTCCCTCGAACAGATCGGACGACGCCCTGTCCGGCCCGCGGGTCTCGGCACCGCAGATCGGGTGGCCTCCGACGAACCGCGGGTCGTCGCCCGCGGCCGCGCAGACCGGGCCCTTCGTCGAGCCGACGTCGGTCACGGTGCACTCCGCGGGCGCACGGTCGAGCGCTTCGCGCACCGCTCGGGTGAGGTCACCCACGGGCGCGGCGACGAGGACGAGCCCGGCGCCGGCCACGGCTTCCGGAAGGCCGGCAGCCGCGTCCACGGCACCGCGCTCGACGGCGACCGCGAGGTGCCGGGCGTCCGGATCCCAGCCGACGACCTCGCGCACGCCGGCGCGCCGCGCCCCGAGCGCCGCCGAGGCGCCGATCAGCCCGGTGCCGATCACGGCGAGACGCTCCACGACGCCTGCCATCACCGGTTGCTCGCGCGGCCCGAACCCCGAGGGCGCTCACGCCGCACGCATCAGCTCCGCGACACGGAAGGCGAGGTCGAGCGACTGCCGGGCGTTGAGGCGCGGGTCGCACAGCGTCTCGTAGCGATGGTCGAGCTGCTCCTCGAGCACCTCCTCCGACCCGCCGAGGCACTCGGTCACGTTCTCGCCCGTGATCTCGAGGTGCACCCCGCCGGGCCAGGACCCGACCTCGCGGTGCGCGCCGAAGAACCCCTCGATCTCGCGCAGCACGTCGTCGAAACGCCGCGTCTTGTGACCGGACGGCGTGACGAACGTGTTGGCGTGCATGGGATCGCATGCCCACAGCACGGGAATCCCCGTCTCGCGCACCGCGCGGAGGAGCGGCGGGAGGAGGTCGGGCACGCGGTCGGCGCCGAACCGGGTCACGAGCGTGAGCCGGCCGGCGACGCGGTCCGGGTTGAGGCGCTCGCAGAGCGCGACCAGCTCGTCCGGCGTGGCCGTGGGGCCGACCTTCACGCCGACCGGGTTCTCGACGCCTGCGAGGAACTCGACGTGGGCCCCGTCCACCTGCCGCGTCCGCTCGCCGGCCCAGAGGAAGTGCGCCGAGCACGCGTACCAGTCGCCCGTCGTCGAGTCGCGGCGCACGAGCGGCTCCTCGTAGTCGAGCAGCAGCGCCTCGTGGCTCGTCCAGATGTCGACCTCGTGGATCGTGCGCTCGTCACCGAGGTCGATGCCGATCGCCTGCATGAACCGCAGCGCGCGGCCGATCTCGTTCGCGATCACCTCGTACCGCCGGCCCTCGTGCGAGCTCGTGACGAACTCCTGGTTCCAGGTATGCACCTGCGTCAGGTCGGCGAAGCCGCCCTTCGTGAAGGCTCGCAGCAGGTTGAGCGTCGAGACGGCCTGGTAGTAGGCCTGCACCATCCGCTCCGGGTCGGGCACGCGCGCCTCCGGCGTCGGCTCGTCCGAGTGGATCGCGTGCCCGCGGAACGACGGGAGCTCGACGCCGCCCACGCGCTCTGTCGACGACGAGCGTGGCTTCGTGAACTGCCCTGCGATCCGCCCGACCTTGACGACCGGCAGTGTCGCGCCGTAGGTCAGGACGGCTGACATCTGCAGGAGCACCTTGAGGCGCTCGCGGATCGAGACCGCAGAGACGTTGCGGAACGACTCCGCGCAGTCGCCGGCCTGGAGGAGGAAGGCTCGCCCCTCGACCGCCTCGCCGAGCGCGCGTCGGAGCGCTCGCGCCTCGCCGGCGAAGACGAGCGGCGGCAGCTGCCCCAGCCGCTCCCGGACGGCGTCGACCGCGGCCGGGTCGGGCCACTCGGGCTGCTGCAGCGCAGGCAGCGAGCGCCACGAGGAAGGCGTCCAGGGCTCTGCGATCGCCATGCGGTCGAGTGTAGTGGGCGGCCGCTTTGACGCCTTGCGTGCAAGCAGCTAGAAAGAGCGGATGCCCGACCTCGATCGTCACTCGCTCTTCTGGCGCTGCTCGGCGGCGGCGATCACGGGCGGCCGGAAGGCGTTCTAGTCCTTTCGGTCGCGAAGCGAGCGAAAGGACGATCGATGAGGATCTTCTCGGGCATCCAGCCGACGGGCGACAAGCACCTCGGCAACTACATCGGCGGGTTCCGGCAGTACGCGCAGACGCAGGAGCAGGGCGAGGCGTTCTTCTGCATCGTCGACCTGCACTCGATCACGGTCGACCACGACCCACGCGACCTCCACGACCGCACGCTCGACCTGTTCGCGATGCTGGTCGCGACGGGCCTCGACCCCGACCGGTCGACGGTGTTCGCGCAGAGCCACGTGGCGGCGCACGCCGAGGCGAGTTGGCTGCTCTCGGCCGTCACCTCGTACGGGCAGCTCGGTCGGATGACGCAGTTCAAGGACAAGGCCGAACGGCGCGAGTTCGTCTCGGCCGGCCTCTTCACGTACCCGGTGCTGATGGCCGGCGACATCCTCCTCTACCAGACGCATCGCGTGCCGATCGGAGACGACCAGCGGCAGCACCTCGAGCTCGCGCGCGACGTCGCCGAGCGCTTCAACGCGCGCTTCGGGGAGACCTTCGTCGTCCCCGAGGGGATCTATCCGGAGATCGGCGCGCGGATCATGGACCTCCAGGAGCCGACGAAGAAGATGTCGACGACCGGCGGCACCGAGCAGGGAACGATCAAGCTGCTCGACGACCCCGACGCGATCCGCAAGAAGTTCCGCTCGGCGGTGACCGACTCCGGGCGCGAGATCCGGCGCGGCGACGACAAGCCCGGCGTCTCGAACCTGATCGACATCTTCGCCGTCGCGTCGGGTCGGACGCCGGGGGAGATCGAGGTCGCCTACGAGGGCTCCGGCTACGGCGACCTCAAGCGCGACGTCGGCGAGGCGGTCGTCGAGCTGCTCGACCCGGTGCGGGAGCGCTACCTCGCGCTGCGTGCCGACGAGCCGGAGCTCCTGCGCCTGCTCTCCGTCGGGGCCGACAAGGCCCGTGCCGCCTCGGCGCCGACCATCGAGACGATGTACGAGAGGATGGGCTTCGTGAGGCTCGCGGACAGGTGATCAAGACACTCGCGATCTCGGCGGTGGTGCTCGCCGTCGCGGTCGTGGGTGGCGTCCTCCACTTCGCGGACGCGGATCCCGTCGTCACGTTCGTCGTCTGCGGGATCGCGCTCGGCGGCGTCGCGTGGACGATCGGGATCGCGACGGAGTCCGTCGGCGCGAAGTTCGGCCCGGCAGTCACGGGCGCGCTCCAGTCGACGCTCGGCAACCTCCCGGAGCTCTTCATCGTGCTGTTCGCGCTGTCCGCCGGCGAACTCGTCGTCGCGCAGTTCTCGATCCTCGGGTCGCTCTTCGCGAACGCGCTGCTCGTGCTCGGTCTCGCGATCGCCGCCGGCTCGACCAGGCAGCGCGACGGCACGATGAGATTCGGCGCGCGTCTCCCGAACGACACGGCGACGCTGCTCCTCCTCGCCGTGTTCCTGATCTCGATCCTCGGGCTCTCCGACCAGGTCGGCGATGCCGCGAGCCACCACCAGGTCGAGATCTCGGTGGTCGGCGCGGTCTGCCTGCTGATCGTCTACGGCGCGTGGCTCTACGGCTACCTCCGCTCGGACAAGTCGTCCGAGGCGGCGCTCGTCGAGCCGAGCCACGGAGCGCTGCCGTTCCAGGTCGCGATCGTCCTGCTCGCGGTGTCGGGGGTCGCGGCCGCGTTCGTGTCCGACTGGTTCGTCCACGCGCTCGACCCCGCGGTCGAGGCGATGGGAATCTCGAAGGCCTTCACCGGCCTCGTCATCGTCGCCATCGCCGGCAACGCGGTGGAAAACGTCGTCGCCGTGAAGCTCGCCTGGAAGGGCCAGAACGACCTCGCGATCTCCGTCGTCAAGAACTCGGTCGCGCAGATCGCCTGCTTCCTCTGGCCGGTGCTGGTCATCGTCTCGCTGTTGTTCGACGAGCGGCTCACATTCGTGATCGAGCCGGTCTTCCTCGGAGCGCTCGCGCTGACGGCGATCGCGCTCTGGCAGGTCACCGGAGACGGCAGAGCCGTCCTCTTCGAGGGCCTCGCGCTCGTGAGCCTCTACGTCGTGCTGGCGACGCTCGTCTGGTTCGAGTAGTCAGAGACCGACCCGGCGGCGCAGTTCGCGCACCTCGTCGCGGGTCAGCTCACGCCAGTCGCCCGGCCGCAGCCGGCCGGGGCCGAGGCCCGCGTACCGGGAGCGGCGGAGCTTCACCACAGGATGCCCGACGCCCTCGAGCATCCTGCGCACCTGGCGGTTCCGGCCCTCGTGCAGGACGAGCTCGATGCGGGACGCGCCGAGTCGCTGCACGCCGGCCGACGCGGTCGTCCCGTCGTCGAGCTCGACGCCGTCGGCAAGGGCCTGCAGCACCGCGTCGTCCGGCTCGCCCTCGACCTCGGCCACGTAGACCTTCTCGACCCCGTACCGCGGATGGGCGAGCCGGTGCGCGAGCGGGCCGTCGTTCGTCAGGAGGAGCACGCCTGTCGTGTCACGGTCGAGACGCCCCACCGGCACGACGCGGACCTCGCCGCCGACGAGGTCGACGACGGTCGGACGCCCCTTCGGGTCTCGCGCCGTCGTGATCGTCCCGCGCGGCTTGTTCAGCAGGACGTGCCGCAGCGCCTGCTTGCCGACCTCGCGCCCGTCCACGCGCACGACGTTCTTCGCCTCGACGAAGGTGTTGAGCTCGCCGCGTGCTCCGTCGACCGTGACGCGCCCGGCCTTGATCAGCTCGTCCGCGCCGCGGCGTGAGGCGACACCGGCTCGTGCGAGGTAGGCGTTGAGGCGCACGGCGCCATTCTCGCGGGCTAGGCTCCGACCCGGTGCACGACTACGCCGACCTGACCCGCCGCCTCGCCGATCTCGTCGTCGGCTACGGCGCGAACGTCCAGCCCGGCCAGGTCGTCGGGATCACGACCTACCCGGGCAAGGAGGAGCTGACCCGCGAGGTCGCACGGGCCGCCTACGAGCGCGGCGCGCGCTGGGTCGACGTGTGGGTGTTCGACACGCGGGTCAAGCGGGAACGGCTGCTCCACGCGGACGAGTCGACGCTCGACTTCGTTCCCCCGTGGATGATCGACCGGCTCGAGTGGCTCTCCGACGAGCATGCCGCGCGCGTGACGCTCAACGGCCCCGCCGACCCCGAGGCGCTCTCGGGCGTCGATCCGGGGCGGGCTGGACGTGACGTGCTGCCGTACCTCCCGAACACCGGTGACGTCGTCAACCGGTCGACCACGAACTGGTGCGTCGCCCCCGCGCCGACGCGCGGCTGGGCGAAGCTCGTCTACCCGGGCCTCGAGCCGGACGAGGCGTACGACCGCCTGTGGGAGGCGATCGCGCACGTCTGCAGGCTGGACGAGCCCGACCCGGCCGAGGCCTGGCGAGAGCGCGCGCGGAGGCTCGAGAGCGTCGCGGCAACCCTCACCGAGCGACGCTTCGACGCGATCCGGCTCCACGGGCCCGGCACCGACCTCACCGTCGGCCTCCTTCCCTCCTCGGCGTGGCATGCAGCGGACTTCACGACGGTCGACGGGCTGCGGCACTTCCCGAACGTCCCGAGCGAGGAGATGTTCACGACACCCGACCCGCTGCGCGCGGACGGCCACGTGACCGCGACCCGCCCGCTCGAGGCCTACGGCGCGATGATCGCCGGGATTCGCGTCGAGTTCGAAGCCGGCCGGGCCGTTCGGATCGACGCAGACCGCGGCGCAGACGCCCTGCGCTCGATGGCGGCCAAGGACGACGGCGCGTCACGCCTCGGGGAGCTCGCGCTCGTCGACGGCGAGGGGCGCATCGGCCCGCTCGGCACGACATTCTTCGAGACGCTGCTCGACGAGAATGCCGCGAGCCACGTCGCCCTCGGCAACGGCTACGCCCAGGTCGTCGAGTCCCCCGAGGACAAGGCACGAGCCAACAAGAGCTCCATCCACGTCGACTTCATGATCGGCTCGCCCGAGCTCGACGTCGACGGCCTCAGTGCCGGCGGCGACGCGGTGCCGCTCCTCCGCGGCGGCGCCTGGCAGGTGTGACGCCCGGCCGACGGCGCCCCGCCCGCTACACCGGCGGCTCGGGGTCGTACTGGATGTAGCGACGCACCTCGCGGGCTCGCTCGACCGAATGGAGACGTGCCACGAGGTGGAGCGCCATGTCGATCCCCGCCGAGACCCCTGCGGCCGTGACGACCTCGCCGCTGTCGACGAAGCGGTCGTCGGGCCGCACCTCGATCGTCGGATCCGTCTCGGCGAGCCTTTCGAGCGAGCCCCAATAGGTCGTGGCCGGCCGGTCGCGCAGCAGCCCGGCCGCAGCGTAGACGATCGCGCCCGTGCAGACGCTCGTCATCAGCGTGCCGCCCTCGCGCAGCCCGCGGAGCCGCTCGAGCACCTCCCGGTCGGCGAGCTCGCGCCGCGTCCCGACGCCGCCCGGATAGACGAGAACGTCGATCCCCGGTGCCGTCTCCCACGTGTGGTCGGCAATGACCCGTAGCCCCTTCGCGCAGGTCACCGGCTCCGTGGTCGACGCGACGGTGAACGCCTCCACGCCGTCGTCCGGCCACTGCCTCGCCCAGGCGGCGAGCACCTCCCACGGCCCGGCGAAGTCGAGCTCCTCTGCGCCGTCGAACAGCGCGACCGCGATCCGCGTCATGCATCCATGCTAGGAGGCGCGCGCTTCGGCCACAGCAAGCAGCCGCTCGCGGATCGCGTCCGAATCGCCGCCGAGGTCGTCGAGCCGCGGCAGCTCGGCGAGCGTGTCGAGGCCGAAGACCCGCTCGAACAAGGGCGTCACGCGGTACCGGACGGCACCGCCCGGCCCGCTCTCGCGACCCGCCTCGGCGACGAGCCCGCGCTCGACGAGCGAGGCGACCGCGGAGTCGGCAGCAACGCCGCGCACCCGCGCGATCTCGGGGCGGGACACCGGCCCCATGTACGCGACGATCGCGAGCGTCTCGAGCGCCGCCTGCGACAGCCCACGCTCGACGGGCCGCTCGAACAGGCGCCCGCATGCCTCGGCCGCCTCGCGCGAGGCGCGGAACGCGTAGCCGCCGGACGCGCGCTCGAGCACGATCCCACTGCGGCCCTCGGCGTAGCGCTCGCGGAGCAGCCCGAGCGCCGTCTCGACGCGCTCCGGGTCGTCCTCGGTCGCGGCGACGAGCTCGTCGACCGTGAGCGGCTGCGAGGCGACGACGAGCAGCGCCTCGACGGTGCGCGCCAGGGCGTCGATCGGGGTGCCGACGATCGTGTCGGTGGAGATCAGGCGGAGCGAACGGTCCACGCGTGTGTCCTTTCTGTCTCGTCGCGCGAGACGCGGATCGGGGCGAACGGGGCGGCCTGGGCGAGGGCGATCTCGCCGGACTTCCGCAGCTCGAGCAGCGCGAGGAACGCGACCGCCTGCTCGACCCGCGAGAGGCCCGCGACCTCGCCGTCGAAGTCGAACACGCGGCGGCGTCGCAGGACCGCGCGGAAGCGCTCGAGGAACTGCGCGACGGGCGGGAAGCGAAGGGCCATGTGCGAGAGGGACACCTTCGGCGGTGGCACCGCCATTCCTCTCAGCGCGACGGCGAGCTGCTCCGGATCCTGCTCCGCGAGGCGCCGCTCCGCGTGAGGCGCGAGCGGCGCGGGGCCGAGACGGAAGAAGCGCTCGCGCTCCGTGGCAAGCCGTTCCCGGAGCCAGGTCGCGGCCTCCTTCATGCGCCGGTACTCGGCGAGCCTCCGCGCGAGCTCCTCGGCCGCCTCCTCGGGCTCGAGCTCGGCGAGCTCGGCCCCCTCCTCCGGGAAGAGCTGTCGCGCCTTGATCTCGAGCAGCGCCGCGATGAGGACGAGGAACTCGCCGCAGGCGTCGAGGTCGATCCGGTCGCGCGCCGTGAGGTGCTCCACGAAGGCGACCACGATGGCTGCGATGTCTATCTCCGCGGGCTCGAGCTGGTCCTTGAGGATCAGCGTGAGGAGAAGGTCGAACGGGCCCTCGAACGCGTCGAGGTCCAGCTCGAGGTCGCGAACCGCCGACGCCACGCGCTGAATCTAGCCGGGAGGTCGGACGCGCTTGCCCTGCGGGACGGCCATCGCGCGCGCCGGCGCGACGGGCTTCCCCTTCTTCCTGCGCGGCCGGGCGGGCCGGTCCTGACGCTGCGAGACGACGTACCAGATCACGCCTGCGGCGATCCCGAGCAGCGAGACCCACGCGTTGAGCCGCAGCCCGGCGATGTGGTGTGCGGGGTCGATCCGCAGGAGCTCCTCGAAGAAGCGGCCGAGGCAGTAGAGCGCGATGTACGCGGCGAAGATGCCGGGCGGCCGCGGGCGAAAGCGCCGCTCGATCACGTAGACGAGCACGGCGGCCATCGCGAAGTCCCAGATCAGCTCGTAGAGGAAGGTCGGATGGAACGTCGTTCCCGGCGGGTACGGGAACGGCGGCGCGTCGATCTCGAGGCCCCACGGCAGGTCGGTGGCCTTGCCGAAGAGCTCCTGGTTCCACCAGTTGCCGAGGCGCCCGATGCCCTGCGCGAGCAGGAGACCGGGCGCGAGGCAGTCGGCGAGGAGCCACACGTCCGCGCCCGCACGCTTTGCGACGATCCCGCCGACGAGGCAGCCGAGCGCGATCCCGCCCCACACGCCGAGCCCTCCGCGCCAGATCGCGAACACGCCCCACCACTGATCCGGCACCTCGTCCCAGCTCGTGACGACGTGGTAGAGCCGCGCGCCGACGATTCCCGCCGCGACCCCCCACACGGCGCAGCGGAAGATGAGATCCCAATCGCCGCCGCGCGCCTCCCAGCGGCGGCCGGTGACGTACGTACACACGGCGATCGCCACGAGCAGCGTGAGCCCGTACATGTGGACCGTGAACGGCCCGAGGTCGAGCGTGCCCGAGCCGGGCGAGGGGATCGACGCGAGGAGGCTCACCGCCGGCGCATTCTGCACGATGCCGCTACGCCAGCCCCTTTGCGCGCAGCTCGGCGAGCGCGGCCTCCGTCTTTCCGAGCCCCGCGAGGCCCATCCCGGCGAGGATCTCCGGCGCCTTGGTGAACTGGATCTCGCGGTACTCGACGACCTGCAGGAGGTTCCCCCACGGGTCGTGGACGTCGAGCGACGGCGGCCGCGAGACCTCGACGCCCGCGGCGAGCGCCGCGGCGCGAACGGCGTCCCTGTCGTCGACGACGATCCCCACGTGCCGGACGGCGTCCGGCCCACCGTGCGGCGCCCGCATCAGCGCGACGAACTGGTCGCCCATGTCGACGAACGCCATCGACGCCGAGCGGCTGCGCAGCGTGAGCGGCCCGAACAGGCGCTCCCAGAACGTAAGCGCTTCGTCGACCGAGCCGACCTCGAGGGCGACGTGGTTGATCCCGACGAGCGCCATGCCCTGAGCGTAGAGGTCTGGCCACGGTGCCCGGCGTCGGGCCCGTCCGACACCTGCCGACGACCGCCGCACGTCGCCCGATGTCCGACTGAAGCCGGACACCGGGTGCGAGGAACCTCCGGCTCCTCTCCGGTGTACCTCTCGAAACGCGAAAGGAGCACCCGATGCGCAAGCTCGTCGTCGCACTCGCCGTCTCCGCCGTCCTCCTCCCGGCCGCCGCGCTCGCGGGCGGCTGGGCGACGGTGCAGCTCAGCTCGACGCCCAAGGGAGCCCGGGCCGGGACGCCGTGGGTGGTGAGCCTCACCGTCCTCCAGCACGGGGTCACGCCGCTCGCCGGTGTGAAGCCCGAGGTGCGGATCGTCCAGGGGAGCCTCCACCGCGCGTTCACCGCGCGGCCGACGGGAACGACCGGCGTCTACCGCGCCCGCGTCGTCTTCCCGCGCGCCGGCGTGTGGCGCTGGACGATCTGGGACGGCTTCACGCGCGAGCACACGTACTCGCCGGTGCGGATCGCGCCGGCGGCCTGAGCAGCGGACCGCACGCCACAGGCGGCAGTTGCGGCGGCGACGCGTGCCGCCGTTAGGCGGCCGCCTTCAAGGATGTGCCCCGCCGCAGGCGGGGATCCGAGCGGCAGGAATCCGCTTCTGCGGATTCCTGCTCGCGAACAATTCAAACCGCGTCCGCGTGCAGGCGCTCGCCGAGGCTCTGCAGCACCTTCGTCGCGATCGAGGGAACCTCCTCGATCAGCCCGCGGAACGCGCGGTCCGTGACGACGAGCAGACGCACCGGCGAGGTCGCCGTCACGGTCGCCGTGCGCGGCACGTCCGAGATCAGCGCGATCTCGCCGATGAAGGCGCCCGCCCCGAGGTCGCGGAGCTTCTTCCCGCGCTTCGTGACGCTCACCGTGCCGTCCACGATGACGAGGAACTCGCGCCCGCGCTCGCCCTCGCGGATGAGCGTGGCGCCCTCGCCGAGATCGAGCTCGTCGGCGAGCGTGGCGAGCCGCTGGAGCTCCGCCTTCGAGCAGCTCGCGAACAGCGGCACCGCGTGGAGCAGCTCCACCTTCGTGTCCTTCCTGAGGCGCACCGGCCGATCCTACGAAGCGGGAAGGGGGCACCGCAAGTCCCGCTTCCCCGAAAGGCCACCGAGGTTTTACAGCTCCTTCACCGCCGTACCGCAATTCCCGCATCTCCGGCGCGTACAACAGGACAACCGGAGACGGCGTTCACGCGAATACGCAGGCGAAGAAGGACGTTCGGAGAAGAGAGGCGCAATGTCGATCGTCGACACCACCGATACCAGCTTCGAGATCGAGCGCGTGGAGCTCTGGCGCCTCGACTCGCTCGAGCGCGCCGGCTACGACGCCGAGTCCGCGGCCGTGCTCGCCGCCTCGCCCGAGGTCGACCTCCACCTCGCCGTCTCGCTCGTCGAGCGCGGCTGCACCGTCGATCTCGCACTCCAGATCCTCCTGTAGCAGCGTCTTACGACAACACAGCCGACCCGCCGAGGACCGCCCTCGCCTCGGCGATGAAGTCCGGGTCGGGGCGGACGCGGAACTCGGGGCCGAGCGCGTACGTCTTCGGGCCCTCGGAGGTGTCGAGCGAGAGGTAGACCGGCGACTCGCCCGGGAACTCGCGCACGAGGCGGGCGAGCTCCCGGATCACACCGGCGGGGGCGTCGCGCGCGTCGAGGGAGAAGCGCACCTCTCTGCGCTCCGGCACCGCCTCGAAGGCGGTCATCTCGGCGGCGAGGAGCTTCGTCTCGCCGGCCTGCTTGTGGTCGATCCGGCCCTTCACGATCAGGATGCGGTCCGTGACGCAGAGCTCGCGTGAGGCTTGGTAGGCGGAGTTGAACACGACGACCTCGGCGGTGCCGGTCGGGTCGTCGAGGGTGAGGAAGACCATCGGGTCGCCACGCTTCGTCGTCAGGTGCTTGACGTCCGAGACGATTCCGCCGACGGTGACGACCTCGCCGTCGCGGCGGCGCTCGAGCTCGGAGAGGGTCGCGTCGGTCTTCCGCCGCAGCTGCTCGCGGACGGCCGAGAGCGGGTGCTCGGAGACGTACAGGCCGAGCGTCTCCTTCTCGAGCCGCAGGAGCTCCTGTTTCTCGAACTCGCCGGTCGGGATCGGCGGGTGGTGGTGGGCGACGGCGTCGTCGTCAGTGTCGAACGCGCCGTCGAAGAGCGAGGACTGCCCCATCAGCCGGTCCTGGGCGAGCTTCTGCCCGTAGCCGAGCGCCTGCTCGAGGACGGCGAGCATCCCCATCCGCGACGCGCCGGTCGAGTCGAGCGCGCCGCACTTGACGAGCGACTCGAGCGCGCGCTTGTTGACCACCTGCGGGTCGACGCGCTCCGTGAAGTCCCAGATCGAGGCGAACGGGCCGCCGGCCTCGCGCGCGGCGACGATCCGCTGCGCGGCGGTCTCCCCCACGTTCTTGACGGCGTTCAGACCGAAGCGGATCTTTCCCTCGACGACCGCGAAGTCGACCGCGGACGAGTTGACGTCGGGCGGCAGCACCTCGATCCCCATCTCGTCGCACGCGTTGACGTAGAACGGGACGCGATCCTTCGTGTTCATCACGCTCGAGATGAGCGCGGCCATGTACTCGCACGGGTGGTTTGCCTTGAGCCACGCCGTGCGGTACGCGATCAGCGCGTAGCAGGCGGCGTGCGCCTTGTTGAAGGAGTAGTCCTTCGAGGCCTCCATGTCCTTCCAGAGCTGCTCCGCCACCGCGAAGGTGACACCGTTCGCGGCACAGCCGTCGAGGAACTTGCCCTTGAGCGACGCCATCAGCTCGTGGATCTTCTTGCCGATCGCGCGGCGGAGCGTCTCCGCCTCGGCGCCGGTGAACCCCGCGATCTGCTTGGCGATCTCCATGGACTGCTCCTGGTAGATCGAGATCGCGTACGTGTTGCCCGTGATCGACTCGAGCCGCGGATCGACGAACCGCACCGCCTCGCGGCCGTTCTTCCGCGCGGCGTAGGTGGGGATGTACTGCATCGGGCCCGGGCGGTAGAGGGCCACGAGGGCGATCAGGTCCTCGAACACGGTCGGCTTCACCTGCCGCAACGCGTCCTTCATCCCCGACGACTCGAACTGGAAGACGCCGGTTGCGTCGGCACGGGCGAGCATCTCGTAGGTCGTGCGGTCGTCGAGCGGGATCGCGCCGATGTCGAGGCCGTTTCCGATCAGCCCGACCGCCTTGTCGATCACGTCGAGGTTGCGGAGGCCGAGGAAGTCGATCTTGAGGAGGCCGAGCGCCTCGACGTTCTTCATCGAGAACTGCGTCACGAGCTCGGCGTCGGCCCCCTTCTGCTGGAGCGGGACGACGTCGATCAGCGGCTCCGATCCGATCACGACGCCGGCGGCGTGGATCGAGTCGGCGCGGGTCAGCCCCTCGAGCGGGCGGGCGAGGTCGACGATCTCCTTCGCGACCGGGTCCGCCTCGACGGCCTTCGCGAGCTCCTGGCCGGGCTTGAGCGCGTCCTCGAGCGTCTGGCCAGGTCCTTCCGGGACGAGCTTCGCGACGCGGTCGACGACGCCGTAGGGGATCTCGAGCACGCGCCCGGCGTCCCGCAGCGCGGCGCGGGCGGCCATCTTCGAGAAGGTGATGATCTGTGCGACGCGGTCGCGGCCGTACTTCTCGGTCACGTAGTTGATGACGCGCTCCCGGCCCTCGACCGCGAAATCGATGTCCATGTCGGGCATGTCCTTGCGTGCCGGGTTCAGGAACCGCTCGAAGAGGAGGCCGTAGCGCATCGGGTCGATGTCGGTGATCTCGAGGCAGTACGCTGCCAACGACCCGGCCGCCGAGCCGCGGCCCGGCCCCACCGAGACGCCGTTCCGCTTCGCGAAGCCGATGAAGTCCGCGACGATCAGGAAGTAGTCGGCGAAGCCCATCTCGCGCACGGTCTTGAGCTCGAATCGCAGGCGCTCGTCCAGCTCGGGGGTCGAGGCCCCGTAGCGCTTGACGAGACCCTTCTCGCACAGCTCGACGAGGTAGTCGAACGCGTCGCGGCCCTCCGGCACCGGGAAGCTCGGCAGCCGGATCCGGCCGAGCTCGAGCTCGACGTTGCAGCGCTCTGCGACCTCGAGGCTGCGCCGCATCGCGTCCTCGTGCCCCGGGAAGTCGAGCGCCATCTCGGCCGGGGTCTTGAAGTAGAACTCGTCCGCGCCGAAGCGCCAGCGGTTCGGGTTCTTGAGCGAGTCGCCGGACTGGATGCAGAGGAGCGCGTCGTGGCTCGAGGCGTCGGCGGCGCCGAGGTAGTGGACGTCGCCCGTCGCGACGAGCGGCAGGTTCCGGCGCTTCGCGAGCTTGGGGAGGCCGTGGAAGGCGGCCTGCTGCACGTCGAGGCCGACATTCTGGAGCTCGACGTACGTCGAGTCCGGCCCGAAGATCTGCGCGAGTCGGTCGAGCTCGGCCTCCGCGTCGGCGTCGCGGCTCTCGCTGAGCGCGCGCGAGACGCGGCCGGAGAGGCAGCCCGAGAGGGCGATCATCCCCGGCGCGAGCCGCTCGAGCAGCGCCCAGTCGACGCGGGGCTTGTAGTAGTACCCCTCGAGGTAGCCGAGCGAGCAGAGCTTGATCAGGTTCGCGTAGCCCGTGTTGTCGGCCGCGAGCAGCGTGAGGTGCGCGTGGCCCTTCGTGAGCGCGCGGCGGTCGTCGACGACGTAGACCTCGCAGCCGAAGATCGGCTTGATCCCCTGCTCGGAGGCGGCCTTGTGGAGGTCGACCGCCCCGGCCATCGAGCCGTGGTCGGTGAGCGACACGGCGGGCATCTCGAGCTCGGCGGCCTTCTTCGCGAGCGCCGGGATCCTGCACGCCCCGTCGAGGATCGAGTACTCCGAGTGGACGTGCAGGTGGACGAACGGCGCGGACACGGGAGAGCCATCGTAGAGGGGCGGTCCGCTGGACAGCCTCGCCCCGACTGCCGAACCTCGGTAGATGCGGACTTTCCGATCTCGCCCGCGCCCGCATCGGCCTCGAGCCTGCGGCTAGACCTTCCGCGAGGCGATCCCGGACTGGACACGGGGCCGAGATCGCCGATAACGGGAGCATGCGGCAGATGCCCATCTCACTCAAGCTCGTGGCTGCGTTGAGCGTGCTGGCCGAGGCGACCGCTGCGGCGCTCGTCTTCTGGCACTCGGGCCCGCGCGCTCGCTGAGCCTGGCGACACCGGCGGCGTCCCGTCGTATGTCCGACTTCGGTCGGACACCTGACGGCCTGCGTGAGGTCTCGCAGAGGTGTCGGACTCGAAGTCCGACACCGGACGAGTGCCACACTTCAGGCGTGAAGGTCGCCGTCACCGGCGCGTCCGGGCTCATCGGCTCGGCGCTCGTACCCGCCCTGCGCGACGCCGGGCACGAGGTCGTCACGCTCGTCCGCCGCGCGCCCGAAGCCGAGAGCGAGATCGCCTGGGACCCGGAAGCCGGCACGATCGAGGCGGAACGGCTCGCCGGCGTCGACGCGGTCGTCCACCTCGCCGGAGAGACGATCGGCCAGCGCTGGTCGAAGGCGGCGAAGGCGCGCATTCTCGGCAGCCGCGTCGACGGGACGGCCCTCGTCGCGCGAACGATCGCCAGGCTCGACCCGCGCCCGTCGGTCCTCGTCCAGGCCTCCGGCGTCGGCTTCTACGGGCTTGGCGACGAGCCTGTCACGGAGACGAGCCCGAAGGGCGATGGATTCGCCGCGGACGTCGTCGAGGCGTGGGAGGCGGCGGCCGAGCCCGCGCGTGACGCGGGGATCCGCGTCGTCGCGCTACGCCAGGCGCCGATCCTCCACCGAGAGGACGGCCCGGTCGGGCGGATGCGGCTTCCCTTCCGGCTCGGCCTCGGCGGCCGGGTCGGCAGCGGGCGCCAGTGGTGGTGCTGGGCCTCGCTCCCGGACGTCGTGCGCGTCTACGTCCACGCCCTGGAGACCGACCTGGCCGGCCCGGTGAACGTCGTCGGCGGCTCGGTCACGAACCGTGAGTTCACGAAGGCGCTCGGGCGCGCGCTGCACCGGCCGACGATCGTCCCGCTGCCCGCGTTCGCGGTGCGGCTCGCGTTCGGGCAGATGGGCGAGGAGCTCCTGCTCGGCGGCCAACGGCCCGTGGCCGAGCGGCTCCACGAGGCGGGCTTCGCGCTCGCGGACACCGATCTCGACGCCGCGCTGGCAGCCGCGCTCGCGGCGTAGGCCGGGGTCGGGCATACTGGCCGTGTTCCCGACGAAGGAGGTCGCCGCGATGAGAGAGACCGCTTCCTCCCGGCCGCGCCCCGCGCGGCTCGTCGGCTGAACCACGAGACGGGCCTCTCGCGACGGGCGCGCCGACCCGCGCCCCTGATTCCGTAGTCCGAGAGGAGATCTTCACCGTGCCAGACCTCACCACCCTCGGCTGGGACGACACCCTCGCCGAGCAGTTCGAGACCTACGCCGCGGACGGCCTGATCGCCGGCCGCGTCGCCGTGCAGCACCGAGGCGCCTACGACGTGCTCACCGAACCGGGCGAGCTTCGCTGCGACGTCGCCGGGCGTCTCTACGACGAGTCACGCTCCCCGGCGGACCTCCCCGCCGTCGGCGACTGGGTCGCCGTCGCCGCCCGCGGCGAAGAGGACGCCGGGACGATCCAGGCAGTGCTCCCGCGCCGCACGAAGTTCTCGCGCAAGACCGCGTGGCATGCGGCCGAGGAGCAGGTGCTCGCCGCGAACGTCGACGTCGTCTTCATCGTCACCTCGCTCAACGAGGAACTCAACCTGCGACGGCTCGAGCGCTACCTGATCCTCGCGCGGGAGAGCGGCGCCGAGCCGGTGGTGCTGCTGACGAAGAGCGACCTGGCGTCCGATACCGACGCCGGCCTCGCCGCCGTCCGGTCGATCGCGGCGGACGTCTCCGTCCACGCGCTCTCGAACCTGACGGGCGAGGGTCTCGACGCCGTGCGCTCCTATCTCCGCCCCGGGGTGACCGCGGCGCTCCTCGGCTCGTCGGGCGTCGGCAAGTCGACGCTCGTGAACACGCTCGCGGGCAACGACCTCCTCGAGACGCAGGAGCTCCGCAGCGACGGTCAGGGACGCCACACGACGGTGCGCCGCGAGCTCGTCCAGCTGCCCGGCGGCGCGCTCGTGATCGACACGCCGGGGATGCGCGAGCTCCAGCTCTGGGTCGCCGACGACGCACTCGAGGAGACGTTCGACGACGTGACGTCGCTCTTCGCGCGCTGCCGCTTCTCTGACTGCACCCACGAGAGCGAGCCCGGCTGCGCCGTCAAGGCCGCGCTCGCCGACGGCACGCTCCCGCCCGAGCGCTGGGACAGCTACCTGAAGCTCGAGGCCGAGCTCGCGTACCTCGAGCGCCGGCTCGACAAGCGGGCCGAGGCCGAGGAACGGAAACGCTGGAAGACACTGTCGCGCTTCGCCCGGGACGCCTCGCGGGCAAAGGGGCGACGGTGAACGCCGCCCTCCTTTCCATCGAGCCGGCCGAGGTCTACGATCGCCGCATGCCGACCGTCGGCGAGATCATGACCCCGGACGTGCTCGGCCTCGAGCCTGTGACGAGCCTCGTCGACGCGGCCCGGCGCATGCACGAGCGGCGGGTGGGCGCGGTGGTCGTGACCGAGGGCGATCGCCTGATCGGGATCGTCACCGAGCGCGACGTCCTCCGCGCCGTCGCGACGGGGGGCATCGAGGGCACGGTGGCCGACGCGATGACGCACGGGCCGGACACGATCGGCCCCGAGGAGAGCGCGGGCCACGCCGCCGCGCTGATGATCCACGGCGGCTTCCGGCACCTGCCCGTCGTCGACGGCAGCGACGTGGTCGGGATGCTCTCGATCCGCGACCTCGTCCGCGTCTCGGTCGACGACGAGGCGCCGCGCGGCGTCTGAGCCGGCCGTGCCGTTCACGCTCAGCAACATCAAGAAGGACCTGGAGGACATCGGCGCTCGGTTCGACGGCGCGCCGGACCTGGAGTTCCGCGCGGCGACCAAAACGCTCGGGCTCGAGCACTCCGCCCTGAGCTACCAGCGCGTCCCGCCCGGCTATCGCTTTCCGTACGGCCACACGCACGTGAAACAGGAGGAGGTGTACGTCGTCGTGCGCGGGAGAGGGCGCATGAAGGTCGACGACGAGATCGTCGAGCTCGAGGAATGGGACGCGGTTCGGGTCCCGCCCGGTGCGTGGCGGGGCTACGAGGCCGGGCCCGAGGGCCTGGAGATACTCGTCCTCGGTGCGCCCAACCTGGGCGAGGATCCGCGCGAAGACGTCGATGGCCAACGCGACTGGTGGGCGGACTAGCGCTGTCCGCACGTTCGATCGTCTCCGCGACGGCCGGCTAGCCGCCCAGCGCGTCCCGGGGAAGCGGGTGAGCCTCGAAGAACGCGAGTGCCCGCGCTGTCGTATCGAGCGTCGGCGCGGTCGGCCACTCGTGGCCGCCGCCTTCGACCGCCTGCAGCACGACGTCTCCTCCGTTGTCGCATTCGGCGTACGCCGTGCGCTCGACCGTGTTCCGGACGGTGGTGATCTCAGGGGCGTCGAGACTGCATCCGTTGTGTGTCGCCCAGGCCTCGACCCATGACGTGACCGGTGTCGCGATCACCCTCTCGAACATCCGGCGCTGTGCCGAGCCACCGGACGTCTCGTCGAACAGGCCGGTCGCGTCGATCCGGCCGACGTCGCTCTCGTCGAACGGGACGAGAGGGTCGGATCTGCCGTGCGTGACGATGATCGGCATCGCCCGCCCGCCGCAGTCGGGGAGCAGGTGGACGCCCGCAACCGGCGCGACGGCGGCGATACGGTCGTCGAGCTCGCACGCAAGCGTCGAGACGAACATGCCGCCGTTCGACATCCCCATCGCGTAGATCCGGGTTCGGTCGATGCACAGGTCGGCCTCGACATCGTCGAGGAGCGCTCCTGTGAACCCGACGTCGTCGGCGAGCAACGGCTCGTCGACGGTCTCGAGGTCGAAGTAGGCCGGGACGGATCCACCGAGGTTGCTTCCCTGTGGGAACACCGCCACGAAGCCGTCCGCCAGCGCCCGATCCGCCAACCCCGAAGTTGCCGGCTCGAGCGTTGAGCCGCCGAGACCGTGGTAGCCCAGGACCAGCGGCATCGGCACACCGGGCCGCGTCCCGGGAACGACGATGTCGTAGCTGCGGTTCATGCCGTCGTATCGGAGCGTGACGGTGCCCGATCTCGTGGATGCCGTCCCGGAGCAGCCCGAGCTCGGGACCGGTGCCCCATCCGCCATCACCGAGTCGGCTGTCTGCCCGCCACATGCGGCCGTCACGACGGCCACGACGACGCACACACAGGCGACTGTCACCCTTGCCGGCTGCGCTCTCGGATGGAACGCTCGCACCATCGTCTGATCCAACTCCCAATCGTCCTCTGAAGCACGGTGACACAGGATCACGTCTCGAGATCCGAGCGTGACACCGAACCCTTCGGCTCGCAAGGCACCGCGCAGCGAAGTGGCCCGCGCCGCGGGGCTCAGGCGACGAGCAGGCGGAGACCGAGCTCCGCCTCGTCCAGACCGAGGAGGTCACGGTTGCGTTCGGCCCACCGTCCGGATGCGAGGTCGTCGCGGAGGCTGCGCACCGCCCTCTGCTCGGCATTCGGGCCGACGCCGGCCCACACCGATACTCCGCGACGGACGCGCTCGTCGAGGTAGGCCTCGGGCCTTCGCCAGTACGCCTCGAAGAACCCGTCTGCACAGTCCCACGGAACCAGCACCGGCTCCGTGCGGGCGCCGATCGCGCGGGCCAGTCTGGTGGCGAGGCCGACGCGGGAGGCAGCGACCTCGTGGAGGTAGTCCCGCGTCAACCAGAACCGACCACGCCAACTCCGCTCGGTCGTCTCGCACGTGAACACCACCACGCGGCGGGCCACGCGCTGCATCTCGCGCAGGCCGGCTATCGGGTCGTGCCAGTGATGAACGGTGGCGAATGCCATCGCAGCGTCGAACGACCGGTCCGCGAACGGAAGGCTCTCCGCGGTCGCAGCCACGCACGGCGCCGCGCCCTCGGGGCGCTGCGCACGCATGACTGCCGACGGCTCCACCGCCGTGACGTCACGGTCGAGGGGCTCGTAGGATCCGGTGCCCGCTCCGACGTTGAGGACGGTCCGCGCGTCGCCGAGCGCAGCCCAGACCTGCGCGGCGATCCGAGGCTCCGTGCGCCGCGTCACGGCGTAGGTGGCGCCGATGGTGTCGTACAGCTGCACGTCGGGCGGCATTCCCTTCCGACTAGCGTCCGAACGCGGCCTGCTTGTCGTCCTCGGTGAGGCGGTCGGCGGCGTACGTCGAGGTGCTGCCGGCCTGAAGCTCGCGCGCGGCAGCGGCGAGCGCCCCGTAGGCGACGCCGGCCAGCAGGCTCCCGGTCGAGATGCGCCGGACACCGAGCTCGGCGAGCTCGGAGAGCGGCGGCACGGCGGGGGTCGCGAGCACGTTGACGGGCACGCCGACCGCGTCGACCACCGCCGAGATCTGCTCCGCCGTCGAGAGCCACGGCGCGTAGACGCAGTCGGCGCCGGCGTCGCGGTAGGCGACGAGCCGCGCGATCGTGTCGTCGAGGTCGTCGACGCCGTGGAGGTGGTTCTCCGCGCGGCCCGTCAAGACGAGCGGCGGGTCGAAAGCCCTCGCGGCCTCCGCTGCCTCGGCGACGCGCTCGGCTGCGAGCCCGCCGTCCTCGATCCGTCCCGCGACCGGATTCCAGTCCTCGATCGAGCAGCCGGCGGCGCCCGCCTCGCCGAGCAGGCGAACGGTCTCGGCAACGCCGCCCGGGTCGTCGGGATAGCAGCGCTCGCTGTCGACGTTGAGCGGCAGCTCGGTCGCACCGGCGAGCGCCGCGACGTGCTCGACGAGCTCGTCACGCGTGACCTGGGTGTCGAGCTTGCCGAGCGCCCAGGCGAAGCCCGCGCTCGTCGTGGCGAGCGCCTCGAACCCGAGCGCTGAGAGCACGCGGGCCGACCCGACGTCCCACGGGTTGGGCATCACGAAGCACTGCTCGCGGTCGTGCAGCTCGCGGAAACGGGCGCGGCGAGTCTCGGCTGGCATCGGCGATCCTTCCGGTCGGCGGAGCCTCCATCTTCACCGACGGCCAGGGGAGGGTGTCGCCTCCACCCACACGGGAGGGGGGAGCGATGCACTGTTCGGTCTGGCGCTTCACCGGGGACCCGGACGAGCTCGAGCGCGGCTACCGCGCGATGATGGAGCAGGTCCCCGCGTCGAACCACCTCCTCCACGCGGCGGCGAGGACACCGGACGGGCTGCTGATCTTCGACACCTGCCCCGTCGGAGGAGGCGTACCACGCGTTCTTCGGCTCGGAGCAGGTGCGCGCCATGCTGGCCGAGCACGGCCTCCGGGACGGAGTGGTCGAGGACTTCCCCGTCGTCGCTGCCTACGCCCGCAGGCGCGAGCTCACGGACGCCACCTGGGACGCGACGTAGCTCACCGCTTCCAGGGCGGCACCGGCTCGGTGTCGACCTCGTAGCGCTCGATCGCGGAGGCGACGACCGACGGCTCGATTGCGCCCTCGTCGGCGAGTGCCTTGAGCGCGGCGACCACGACGTGGTAGCGGTCGACCTCGAAGAAGCTGCGCAGCTTCACGCGGTAATCGCTGCGGCCGAAGCCGTCGGTGCCGAGCACGACGTAGCGCCCCGGGACGTAGGGCCGGATCTGGTCGGCGTACGACCGCATGTAGTCGGTGGCCGCGACCGCGGGCCCCGCGCGCCCGGCGAGGCACGTGTCGACCCACGAGCGGCGCTGCTCCGCCGTGGGATTCAGCATGTTCCAGCGCTCGACCTCCATCCCGTCGCGGCGCAGCTCGGTGAAGCTCGGCGCGCTCCAGACGTCTGCCGCGACGTCGAAATCGCTCGCGAGGAGCTCCGCCGCCGCCTCGACCTCGCGCAGGATCGCGCCCGAGCCGAGGAGCTGGACGCGCGGCCCCTCGCCGGCGCCCTCGCGCAGGAGGTAGAGCCCGCGCAGGATCCCTTCCTCGGCGCCCTCGGGGAGCGGGGGGTGCGGGTAGTTCTCGTTCATCACGGTCAGGTAGTAGAAGACGTCCTCCTGCTCGGTGAGCATGCGGCGGAGACCGTCGCGCACGATCACCGCGACCTCGTAGCCGTACGTCGGGTCGTAGGCGACGCAGTTCGGGATCACGGAGGCGAGCAGGTGCGAGTGCCCGTCCTCGTGCTGGAGCCCCTCGCCGTTCAGCGTCGTCCGGCCGGCCGTGCCGCCGACGAGGAAGCCGCGGGCGCGGCTGTCGCCGGCCGCCCAGGCGAGGTCGCCGACCCGCTGGAAGCCGAACATCGAGTAGAAGACGTAGAAGGGGATCATCGCCGTGCCGTGGTTCGCGTACGACGTCGCCGCGGCGAGCCACGATGAGAAGGCCCCCGGCTCGTTGATGCCCTCCTGGAGGATCTGGCCGTGCTGGTCCTCCCGGTAGAACATGAAGTCGCCGGCGTCCTCGGGCTCGTAGAGCTGACCCACCGACGAGTAGATCCCGAGCTGGCGGAACATGCCTTCCATCCCGAACGTGCGTGACTCGTCCGGGACGATCGGCACGACGCGCGGCCCGAGCACCTCGTCGCGGACGAGCGTGTTGAGGATGCGGACGAGTGCCATCGTCGTCGAGTTGGCGCGGTCGCCGCTCCCTTCGAGGACGTTCTCGAACGGCGGCGGCGTCGGCAGCGGCTCGGCGTCCGTGTGCCGCGCGGGCAGGCTCCCGCCGAGCGCCTTCCGCTGCTCGAGCAGGTGCTGCAGCTCCGGGCTCGACTCCGGCGGCCGGTAGAAGAACGCCCCGGTCGCCTGCTCGTCGGTGAGCGGGATCCCGAGCCGGTCGCGGATCGCGAGCCTCGCCTCCTCGTTCATCGCCTTCTGCTGGTGCGTGATGTTGCGGCCCTCACCCGCGGTGCCCATCCCGTAGCCCTTGATCGTCTTCGCGAGGATCACCGTCGGCTGTCCGGTGTGGCGCACGGCGGCGTGGTAGGCCGCGTAGACCTTCTTCGGGTCGTGGCCGCCGCGGCGCAGCGCCCAGATCTCGTCGTCCGTCCAGTCGGCGACCATCGCTTTCGTCTCCGGGTAGCGGCCGAAGAAGTGCTCGCGGACGTAGGCGCCGTTGTTCGCCTTGAAGGTCTGGTACTCGCCGTCGACGCACTCGTCCATGAGCTTGCGCAGGACGCCCTCGTCGTCCGCGGCGAGCAGGGGGTCCCAGTTCTCGCCCCAGATCACCTTGATCACGTTCCAGCCCGCGCCGCGGAAGTTCGTCTCGAGCTCCTGGATGATCTTCCCGTTGCCGCGGACGGGGCCGTCGAGGCGCTGGAGGTTGCAGTTGATCACGAAGACGAGGTTGTCGAGCCGCTCGCGGCCCGCGAGCGCGATCGCGCCCATCGACTCGGGCTCGTCCATCTCGCCGTCGCCCATGAAGGCCCACACCTTGCGGTCGCCGTGCTCGACGATCTCGCGCGCGGCGAGGTACTTCATGAACCGCGCCTGGTAGATCGCCATCAGGGGGCCGAGCCCCATCGAGACCGTGGGGAACTGCCAGAACCCCGGCATCAGCCACGGGTGCGGATACGACGAGAGCCCGCCGCCGCCGACCTCCTGCCGGAAGCGGCGCAGCTCGTCCTCGGACAGCCGGCCCTCGAGGAACGCGCGCGCGTAGAACCCGGGTGCGGAGTGGCCCTGGAGGTAGACGAGGTCGCCGAGATGGTCCTCCGAGCGGGCGCGCCAGAAGTGGTCGAACCCGACCTCGTAGAGCGTCTCCGCCGACTGGTAGCTCGCGATGTGGCCGCCGAGCTCCGTCGACTCCGCGTTCGCCTGGAGCACGATCGCGATCGCGTTCCAGCGCACGAGGGCGGTCGCTGCGGCCTCGAGCTCCGGATCGCCGGGCATCTCAGGCTCGTCCCCGGTCGGGATCGAGTTGACGTACGGCGTCGAGACGCCGGCGCTCACGGGAACGTGGAGGTCCTGGGCGCGGTCGACGGCGCGGTCGAGGAGGAACGCCATGCGCAGGCGGCCGTCGGAGTCGACGACCGAGTCGACGGAGTCGAGCCACTCCTGGGTCTCGACGGGATCGGTGTCCGGGGCGTGTGTGCTCATGCCCCAAGTGTGTCAGCAGCGACGCGACCGCTGCCCGCGCAGGGCACGCGTCGGCGCAAGACGCCGCCGTGACGCTGCGGTGACGAGCGGGTGACGCTCCCGTGACGGGCGCGTGACGGGAGCCCTCCGATACTCGAGTCGAGCCGCGTCCGCGGTTCCTTCGACGCAGCAAGGGGGCAGGTCAGATGGCGGGAGCGCGCAGGAAGCGAGGGGCTTCGTCCTCGTCGGAGCGGGTGTGGGCCGATATCGAGGCGAAAGAGGAGTCGCCGGAGCCGCGCGACGACGGTGGGCGGCTGAGCGTCCTCGTCGAGATGGTCTCGATGCCGGGCGCGTCGGCGATGGTCGCGTCGGCGGCACTCCGCGAGGAGACCGTGGGCGGGCTCGAGCTGGACGAGGAGTTCCAGCCCATCCCCCTCGGCGGCGGCAGCCTGGAGGCGGCCGTCGGCCTGGGCGTCGCCGGCACTCCGACCTACGTCGTCCGCGCACGCGTCGACGACGAGGCGGCGATGGCGGAGCTGCGCAAGCGGCCCGACGTCGTCGAGGTCTGGCGGGACTCGCCCATCGCGCCGTTCCAGACGTGCCCGATCCCGCCCTGCGACTGCAGCCCCGGGACGCCGAAGGGCACGATGGCCGACGTCGCCAACTACCTCGGCGTCTCCCAGGTCTGGGCGGCGGGGTTCCGCGGCACGGGGCTCGTCGTCGGCGTCGTCGACGGCGGCATCACCGCCCAGGGGCGGCCGGTCAAGGCCGGCGAGACGACGCGTCGCATCCCGCGCGTCATCGGGGGCTGGCCGACGGCAGACTGGGGAACCGAGGCGAGCCGCTGGAGCGAGCACGGGAACATGACGTCGACGGACGTCCTCGGCATGGCACCGGACGCCCAGATCTACGACCTGCGGATCTCGGGCGCGCCTGACATCCCTTCGACGATCTCGCGCGCGCTCCAGGCCTACCAGTGGGCGATCGACCAGCACAAGGTCAACGGGACGCCGCACGTCCTCTCCAACAGCTGGGGAATCTTCCAGGAGTCGTGGGACGCGACGTACGCGCGCAACCCGAACCACCCCTTCACGCGCAAGGTCGTGGAGGCGCTCGACGAGGGGATCATCGTTCTCTTCGCCGCCGGGAACTGCGGCGGCACCTGCCCCGACGGGCGCTGCGGCGCGGACAACGGGCCGGGCCGAAGCATCTGGGGCGCCAACAGCCACCCGCGCGTGATGACCGTCGGCGCGGTGAACAAGAACGAGGAGTTCGTCGGGTACTCGAGCCAGGGACCCGGCGCGCTCGACCCGAACAAGCCCGACTTCTGCAGCGTCACGCACTTCACGGGCTACTTCACGAGCGACAGCGGCACGTCGGCCGCGACGCCGATCCTGGCGGGCGCGGTCGCGCTGCTGAAGCAGGCTGTCCCGAGCGCGACGCAGGACGGCATCAAGGCGGCGCTCAAGGCGACGGCCAAGGACATCGGGCCGGCCGGCTTCGACCAGCACAGCGGTGCGGGCATCGTCCGGATCAAGGCGGCGTTCGACCGGCTGCGGTTCACGCTTCCGCCGTCGAAGCCGATCGTGCGCTGCCCGAGCGTCCTGCGCCCCTGCCCGAGCATCCCGATCCTCAAGTGCCCGAGCCGGGTCCGGCCGTGCCCGACCTCTCCGATCACCTGCCGGCCCAGCGTGCTGCTGCGCTGCCCGAGCGAGCTGATCCGCTGCCCGAGCGTGGCGATCCGCTGCCCGAGCGAGCTCACCGTATGCCCGGTCCCGACCCACCCGATCGCCTGCGGCGGGCTGCCGTCGCGGATCTGCCCGAGCATCGCCTGCCGGCCCGGCGGCCCAGGAGGGCCTGGAGGGCCTGGAGGGCCCGGCGGCGGGCTCGAGGCCTGGGGGTACGGCGGCGAGGAGGACGTGTACGGCGCCTACGACACCGGCTACGAGACGTGGTACGGCCTCGACGAGGCGGACGAGCTCGGCGGGCTCGGCGGCGAGACCGGCTACGACCCGGCGGGCGACTACTGGTACGGGGGCTGGTAGAGCGCGGCTGGTCGCGGGCCGACAATGCAGAGCACCGCCCCCGCGACGGCGCGCCAGGTCGTCCGCCGGCTCCTCGAGGCGGGCGTGATCGACTCTGCGCAGGCGGTCGACGGCGAGGTGGTCGTGCGCAATGTGTCGCGGTCGAACGGCGTCTTCGTGCTGACCGCCGACGGGCTCGAATGCGTGGTCAAGGGGCCGGGGCCGGCAGACGGGGAAGGGCAAGGCAGCCTCGCGCGGGAGCGGCGCTTCTACGCCCGCGTCGCCGCCGAGCCGCTCCTCGAGGCATTCGTCCCCGTCCCGCGGCTGCGCGGCACCGTCGACGACCTCCTGGTGCTCGAGAGGACGCGGCCCGGGCAGACGCTGGACGAGCACGCCCGAGCCCGGGGCGATCCTGCGGACGGCCTCGTCCTCCTGGGCCGCGCTCTCGGCGCGTGGCGTCGCGTCTCCCCGGCGTTCGCCGCGGCCGATCTCCCGAACCGCCTGCCGTGGGTGATGGAGTCCCTCGAGGCGCCTCCGCCGAAGGTCGTCGCCGAGAACGCCGGCGCGCGCGGTCTCGCCGACGCCGTCCGCGCCGACGAGGCGCTGCGCGACGGCATGGTGCGGCTCCGACGCGCGTGGCGGCGCGACGCGGTGATCCACGGCGACGTCCGCTTCGACAACGCCCTCGTCGAGCACGAGGCTCCCTCCGGCCGCCTGCGGGCGGTCCTGGTGGACTGGGAGCACCTCGACCGGGGCGATCCCGGCTGGGACGTGGCGGGCGCGCTCGCCGACGCGATCGCGGTCGAGGCGGTCCCGGTGGACGGCGTGCCCGAGGGCGCCGGATACCGTCGCGCGTCCCCGGAGGAGCTCGCGCGACTGGCACCGGTCGGGAGGCGCGCGATCCGCGCCTTCGTCGAGGGCTATCGCGAGGCGGCGCCGCCCGAGACCGTGGACGCGGACCTCCGCGCCGGGCTCGAGCTGCTGCCCGCGCGGCTGCTCAACATCGCGTTCCTCCACGCCGCCTGGAGCGCCGCGCTCGACCTGTCCTCGGCGCTGGCGCTCGCCGGAGTCGCCGCCGGGCTTTTCGAGCGGCCGCTCGAGCCGGGGCTGGCCCTCGCATGACCGCGGCGAGCCCACCGCGGGTCGTTCCGGAGGTCGTGCGGCGCGACCTGCTGGCGGCGCTCGAGGTCGCCGACCGCGTCCCCGGCGCGGACGCGGCGGCCCTCGCGCAGGCGCTCTACGCGGATTGGTATCTCGGCGTCCCGGAGGCCACGCCGGAGGAGGAGCCGTCGCTCGCGCTCGGCCCGCACGACCTTGAGCTCACCGACCTCCTGCGCGACGCCCACGTCGACGCCCGGCGCTGGGAGGACGGCTGGAGCGTGGAAGGGCTCTCGAGCCAGGGGAGAGTCGCCGTCGCGCGGGACGGCCGCAGGCGGATCCTCGCCCGCGTCGACGTGCTTCCACTCACGCGCGTCTGCCTGCCTCCGCGGCCGGGTGACACCGTGCGAGTCGTCGGGCGGCGGGACGTGCTCGACGAGGGGAGCTCGTTCTGGTTCACGTACGGCAGGGACTGGGACGAGTCCAGCCTGCCACCGTCGCTCGTCCGGGTCTACTGGAACGTCCGCCGACAGTCGGCACCGACGCTCGTCGGGGTGCTGACGGCGCGCCTGGCCGAGCCCGAGATCTCGTATTCGCTGAAGGTCGCGGTCGGGGATCGCGACGTCGAGCGGCCCGACCGCGCGGTCCTGTACTTGGAAGGCGACGCGTTCGCCCTCGCCGCCCCCGCGATCCACGCCGCGCACCGCGCAATCGCCGGCGAGCTCGTCCCGCACGTCCCGCGGCTCACCCGGCAGCTCGCGCCGGGCCTCTCCCTGGCGGACGACCCCGGGACCGGCGAGAGCTTCGGCCAGGATCGCTGCCGGCTGGTCGCGGAGGCGCTCCACGGGGACGGCAACAGCTCCGCGGACGCGGAGGAACGCGCGGCGACCATCGTGGAACGCCTCGCGGCGGCGGGGCTCGACCCGGCGCGGCCCTACCTGCGTCCCGGGAGCGTCGAGGACTATCCGTGGCCGTCGACGTAGCGATGGCGCACGAGACGGCGTTCCGCGCGCCGGCGGTCGAGGTCGGCCGCCGTCTCGTCTCCGAGGCCGTCTGGCACGACGACCGCTGCACGTGGTTCGGAGACGACGTCGAGGACGACGGCGCGGTGATCCATCGCTCCCTCGCCGCCGATCTCTACGGCGGGACGAGCGGCGTCGCCTGGTTCCTCGCCCACCTCTTCGCGGCGACGGGAGACGACGACGTCGCTGCGACGGCGGCGGGCGCGCTCCGCCAGGCTCTCTCCCGCACGCGAGGACGGGCCGACGCGGGGCTGTACACGGGCTCGGCCGGGATCGCCCTCGCGGCCGTGACCGCCGGCCGCCTGATCAGCGCCCCCGAGATCGCCGCGGAGGGGGCGCGCGTGGCGCAGGTCACGGCGCGCGAAGCGGTCGTCAGGCCGAGCGGCGAGACCGACCTCATCGGCGGCCTCGCGGGCACCGTGCTCGCGCTGCTCGAGCTGTCGCGGGCGCTCGAGGACGAGTCTCTCGTCGACGCGGCCGGCACCCTCGGCGAGCATCTGCTCGAGCGCACCCGGGCCGAGGCCTCCATGGAGAGCGCGCAGCCGTGGCTCTGCGGGCTCGGGCACGGCGCCTCCGGGATCGCGCTCGCGCTCCTCGAGCTCGGCGCCACCCTGGACGACCCGCGGTTCGAGGAGGCGGCGCTCTCCGAGCTCGAGTACGAGCGAAGCTGGTTCTCCCGCGAGCACGGCAACTGGCCGGACCTCCGCGAGCTCGACCGCGCGAAGCTCGAGGCGGGCGCCGGCCCCGGCTACCCGGTCTTCTGGTGCCACGGGGCCGCCGGCATCGGCCTCGTCCGCCTGCGCGCGTACGAGCGCACGGGCGACGAGGCATGGCTCGCCGAGGCGGCGGCTGCGATCGACACGGCGTCGGCGACGATCCTGCGCATCGTCACGTTGCCGGACGGGACTCCGACGGGCATCGATCTCACGCTCTGCCACGGCGTCGGCTCGGTGGCCGAGCTGCACCTCGCTGCGGCCGAGACGACAGGCGACGAGGAGCACGTGGCCCATGCCCGGCGACTCATCCGGCTCGCCGTACGCGGCCGGGGCGCCGACGACGACGGGCTTCGCCTGCCGGACGAGATCCCATGCGGCGTCCCCGGAGGCGGCGAGACCGCGGGCCTGATGGTCGGGCTCGCCGGGATCGGAGCACTGCTCCTGCGCCTGGATGACCCGGCGACGGTCCCCTCGCCGGCGCTGGTCGCCGGCTGGGCGAGGTAGCGCCGCGGCCGCCTCAGAAGGGCGCGACCGGCGTGTCGCGCCAGACCTTCACGACGCGCGGATCCTTCTCGAGCGCCGCGACGACCTCCTCCTCCGCAACGTGGCCCCGCACGACGTAGGTCTGCTCGTCGGAGGAGCCGCCGAGCGGCGTCGCCCCGAAATCCTCGTCGAGCGTGAACCCCTCGAGGTCGAGACGGCGCGCGACGTCGAGCGCCGCGACCGGCGACATGCCCGGGCCGGAGGCGAGCTCGACCATAACGCCCCCTGTGTCCGGCGGGGCTCCGGGGCTCTCGCCCTCGGGCACCCGCTCGAGCCGGGGACGCGGGTCCCACATCGCGTCGTTCGGGTTCTGCGGCATCCCGATCTTCGAGTATAGACCCGCCCAGACGCTTCCCTGCGGCCCCGCTTGACTTGCCCCAGGCACCCTGTCACGGTGGACGCTCAGCGACAGACGGCGGGGTGTCGGGGGTGCCTGCACAGACGCGCAAGTCGCTGCGGCAGCGGGCCGCCACGGGAGGCCCCGTCGGCCGGACGGACCGGCAGGCTTCCGCCCGCCTCGGCCTTCTCGGCGGCTTCGCGCTCGATCGAGACGACACGTCGACGCATCAACCGCCGCACGTGCAGCGCCTGCTCGCGTTCCTGGCGCTCCACCGCCGGCCGCTCCACCGCTCGTTCGTGTCCGGCCGCCTGTGGCCCGACCTCACGCAGGAGCACGCCTTCGGATGCCTGCGAACGACGCTCTGGCGCATCGGAGACTGCGGCGGGCTGCTGGACGCGACGCGGACCGACCTCGCGCTCGGGCACTGGGTCGACGTGGACGCGACCAGGCTCGAGACGTGCGCCGAGGCGGTCCTCCGCCGCGGCGGGATCGCGAGCCAGCCGGAGATGCACCTGCTCGTCCATTCCGCCCACCTCCTGCCGGACTGGTACGACGACTGGGTGGTCGACGAGCGCGAGCGGCTGGGCGAGCTCCGCGTGCTGGCCCTCGAGCTCGCTGCGGACGAGCTGATCGGTGCGGGCGCCTACTGCGACGCGGCGCTCCTCGCGAAGGCGGCGGTGCGGGCCGACCCACTGCGCGAGAGCGCGACGCGCCTTCTCATCCGCCTCCACCTCGCCACGGGCAACCCCGGCGAAGCGGTGCGTGCGTACCGGTCGTTCACCGCCAGGCTGTCCCACGACCTCGAGCTCGACCCCAGCCCGCAGCTCGTCGAGCTGGTCGGCGGCCTCACATGACGAACCGAGCGACACGAGCCCTCCGGCCCTACACGAGCCCCTCGAAGATGTCGCGCAGGTAGTCGAGCCGCGCGTCGCGGTCGCGGGTCGTCCGCAGGAACCGGCTCCAGGCCTCCCGCTCGTGCGCGACCGCGCCGAGCTCCCAGACGCAGAACGTCGGGCGGTGCGGGCCGTCGAGCGGCCAGGGGTGGAAGTCGGGGTCGCCGTCGCCGTCCTTCGCCCAGACCGTCTCCCACAGCTCGTTCTCGTTCTGCCAGGTGCAGAGGAGGAGGAAGTAGAAGGACTCGCCGCAGCGGTGGAGGATCACGAACCCCAGCGACCCTCCGAGCCGGAGCTCGCCGAGACGCGCCGCGTCGGAGAGCGCGAGCCGCGCGAGGTCGGAGACCGCGGGCTCGATGGCCGCGCCGGGCGGCGCGATCTCGTACCACTTGAGCAGCGTGTCGCCGAGCGCGACGCTCTGCCCCGCGCGGGCGACCTTCTCGGCATGCAGGTACTCGGTCCGGACGCCGGTTCCGTCTCGCTCGAGCAGCGTCACTCCTCGCCTCCCTCCGCCGGGGTGAAGTCCATCACCCAGTTCGTCTCCCACGTCCGGCCGCCGTCGTCGGAAAACGCCTGCTCCCACCGAGGTGTCGGTGTCGTCACGCCCGACCAGGTGAAGCGGACGAGGATCGGCCGTCCCTTGTGGACGTCCTCACCCTCGAAGACGCCGACGTCGCCGGAGACGGTGCCGAAGACCGGCGCGTCGAACTCGCCGGGGCGCCGCGAGTCCGCCCAGTAGATCGACCAGCGCTGCCGCTCCGGGTCGAAGAAGCGAAACGACATGCCGACGAAGCCGCCGTCGTGCTCGGTGGTGAACACGTCCTCGTTGCCGAGGCCGTCGAGGATCGGACGCGCGACCGAGGTCGCCGCGAACTCCTCCCAGTCCTCGGATCCCGCGAGCCGGCGCCTGAGCCGCCGGTTCGCGACGTGCCAGGCCCCCATCAGGAAGTCGAAGTCCCTCGCCGTCGACTCCATCTGCAGCGTGTCGCTCATCGCTCGCCTCCCGACTCGGTCTCGATGCGCCGACGCTACCGCCCAAATAGGGCGGATCCTGCCCGCTATTCGTGGTTCACTTGGCGCATGCAGACGCCGACCGCACGCCTCCTCGAGCTGCTCGAGCTCCTCCAGGCCCGGCCGCTGACGACGGGGAGCGAGATCGCCGAGCGGCTCGCGATCGACCGGCGTACCGTGCGCCGCTACATCGCCGCGCTCCAGGACATGGACATCCCGGTCGAGGGCCAGCGCGGCGTGGGCGGCGGGTATCGCGTCCGGCCGGGCTACCGCCTGCCGCCGCTCATGCTCTCGGACGACGAGGCGGTCGCCGTCGTGCTCGGGCTGATCGCCGCGCGCCGCCAGGGGCTCGACAGCGGCGAGGGCGCCGCCGACGGCGCGCTCGCAAAGATCCACCGCGTGCTGCCCGACCTCCTGCGCCGGCGCGTTCTCGCGCTCGAGACGACGCTCGGCTTCACGGCGACGCCGCGGGAAGGCGCCCCGGTGCCGGGCGACACCGTGCTCCTGCTCGCAGACGCCGTCCGCCGTGGGCGCCGCGTCCGGACCGGCTACCGCGCCTACTCCGGCGAGCGGACCAGGCGCGAGCTGAGCCCCTACGGCCTCGTCGTCCATGCGGCCCGCTGGTACCTGGCCGCGTACGACCACCTCCGCGACGACCTGCGCACGTTCCGGATCGACCGGATGAGCCGGACGAGCCTGCTCGACGCGGCCGCGGTCCCTGCGCCGGACGGCTTCGACGCCGTCGAGCACGTGAGCCGCTCGCTGGCACGCGTGCCCTGGGGGCACGACGTCCGCGTGCTGCTCGACCTTCCCGTCGACCGCGCCGCCCGGCGTCTCCCGCCTACACTCGCGGAGCTCGTCGAGACCGACGACGGGACCCTGCTCCGCATGCGGGTCGACTCCCTCGACTGGATGGCCGGCACGCTTGCGAGCCTCCGCTGTGGGTTCACGATCATCGCCCCGGACGAGCTGCGAGCGAGCGTCCGCGAGCTCGCCGAGCGCCTCGCCGTCGCCATATAAGCGGAGCGAACGCTCCGCTTCTGCTACCGTGGGTGGATGCCCACCCGGGAGACGACGGAGATCACCCTCCGGCGCGATGCTCGCGCGAACCGCGACCGCATCCTCGAGGCCGCCCGCGCGTGCTTCGCGACGGACGGCGTGGACGCCCCTGTCGAGGCGATCGCGCAGCGGGCCGGCGTCGGGATGGGAACGGTCTACCGGCGCTTCCCGACGAAGAACGACCTCGTCGAGGCGGTGATCGAGGAGTCGCTCGACGCCTTCGTGGCCGCGGCCGAGACCGGCCTCGCCGAGGACGACCCGTGGACCGGCTTCACGGGTTTCGTCGAGCGCGTGCTCGAGCTCCACGCCGAGAACCGCGCGCTGCGCGAGCTGCTCGCGGGCACCGAGCACGGCAAGGCCCGCGACGAGGTGCGCAGGCGCGTGCGGCCGCTCGTGCGTCGGCTGGTCGAGCGGGCGCAGGCGGACGGCTCGCTGCGCGCGGACTTCGTGCCCGAGGACATGCCGCTCGTCTTCATGACCGGCGGGCGGGTGCTCGAGGCCTCCCGCGGCGTGGCCCCCGACCTCTGGCGGCGCTACCTCGGGCTCCTGCTCGACGGCCTGCGCGCCGACGGCGCGACGCCGCTCCCGCGCGGCCCGCTCACGCGGACCCAGATGCAGCGGTTGCTCGACAAGGACAAGGAGCGGCGATGAGCGAGCGCGACGCGCCCAGCGCGGCGGTGGGCAGCGCGGCGGCCCCGACTGCCGTCGAGATCCCCGACGAGGGGCTCCAGGGCAGGGCGCTCACCACGGTGTTCGTCGCGCTGATGCTCGGCATGTTCCTCGCCGCGCTCGACCAGACGATCGTCTCGACCGCGCTGCCGACCATCGTCGGCGAGCTCGGCGGGCTCGATCACCTCTCCTGGGTCGTCACGGCGTACCTGCTCGCCGCGACCGTCTCGACGCCGCTCTACGGGAAGCTCGGCGACATGCTCGGGCGCAAGCCCGTCTTCATCGCCGCGATCGTGATCTTCCTCGTCGGCTCGATGCTCTCCGGGCTCTCGCAGACGATGATCCAGCTGATCCTCTTCCGCGCGCTCCAGGGCCTCGGCGCGGGCGGGCTGATCGTCGGCGCGCAGGCGATCCTCGCGGACATCATCCCGCCCAGGCGGCGCGGCCGCTACATGGGCCTGATGGGCGCCGTCTTCGCCGTCTCGTCCGTCGCGGGCCCGCTGCTCGGCGGCTTCCTCGTGGACAACCTCTCGTGGCGCTGGGTGTTCTACGTGAACCTGCCGATCGGGGCGCTCGCGCTCGTGATCGTGATCACGCGCCTCCACCTGCACGTCCCGCACACGCGCCACCGGATCGACTACCTCGGCGCTGGGCTCCTCGCGGGCGGTGTCGGGGCGCTGATCCTCGTGACGACGTGGGGCGGCAACCAGTACGCCTGGGGCTCGCCCGAGATCGTCGGGCTCGGGCTCGCCGGCGTGGCGATGCTCGCCGGCTTCATCTGGCAGGAGCGCCGCGCAGCGGAGCCGATCATCCCGCTCACGCTGTTTCGCTCGGGCACGTTCCGGCTCGCGAGCGGAATGGGCTTCATGATCGGGATGGCGATGTTCGGGGCGATCATCTACCTGCCCCTCTTCCTCCAGCTCGTCTACGGCGCGAGCGCGACGAGCTCCGGCCTGCGGATGATCCCGCTGATGGGCGGCCTGCTCGTCGCCGCGATCGCATCGGGCCGCGCGATCACGCGCTTCGGGCGCTACAAGGTCTACCCCGTCGTCGGCACGGCGGTGCTCGTGCTCGGCATGTACCTGCTCTCGCGGCTCACCGTGGAGTCCGACGCGTGGGTCGCCTCGCTCTACATGCTCGTCGTCGGGATCGGGCTCGGTCTCGTGATGCAGGTGCTCGTGCTGATCGTCCAGAACGACGCGCGCCCGCAGGACATGGGGGTCGTCACCTCCACGGCCACGTTCTTCCGCTCCGTGGGCGGCTCGTTCGGGGTCGCGCTCTTCGGGGCGATCTTCGCGTCGCGGCTCACGAGCGAGCTCGCGCGTCTCCCGGCAAGCGTCATCGCGAAGCTCGGCAACGTCGGTGCCATCGACCCGGCGCGCGCGAGGCAGCTGCCGCCGGAGGTCCGTACCGACTTCCTCCAGATCTTCGCGAACGCACTCCACGGAGTGTTCATCGTCGGGATGGCGATCGCGATCGTCCCGGCCGTCCTGGCCTGGTTCCTCAAGGAGGTGCCGCTCCGCACCACGCTCGGGCGCGCCGCGCCGCCGATCGAGGAATCCGTGCCGGAGGTCGCCGTCGAGCCCGAGGTCAGGGCCGCGGCGTCGCGCTGACCGCGTCGGCGAACGCCTGCATGCTCGGGTAGGTCGCGTCGGGGGAGGCCTCTGCGGGCGGCGTCGCGCCCGCGCCCGGCCGGTCGCGGCGCCGGTCGATCCACACGGACGTCAGACCGAGCTGCTTCGCGGGGACGTGGTCGTGGAAGAGGCTCTGGGCGACGTGGAGGATACGCTCGCGCGGGACGTCGATCGTCTCGAGCGCGAGCTCGAACCCGGCGAGCGCGGGCTTGTAGCTCCGCGCGATCTCGGCGGTGATCACCCAGTCGAACTCGGTCGCGAGCCGCTCGCTCGACGCCGCGAAGAGGTCCGAGTCGCAGTTCGTGATCACCCCGAGCCGGTAGCGCGCGTGCAGGCGGCGGAGCGCCGCGGCGGAGTCCGGGAACGCGGGCCAGTCGCGGACGCTCTCCGAGAAGCCCGCGACTGCCTCGCCGTCCACCTCCAGGCCGAGATCGGCGGCGACGCCGCGAAGGCCCGTCGCCAGCACCTCTCTGTACGTCCGGTACGGAGGCCGCTCGGCCTCGGCCTCGTGACCGGCGTAGGCCTCGAGCAGCACGTCGTCACCCACCCCTGACGCACCCGGAAGCGCCGCTCGCAGCCCTGCGAGCAGTCCGGCCTCCCAGTCGATCAGCGTCCCGTAGCAGTCGAAGGTGAGGACGTCGAAGTCGTCGAGGTCGACGGGCACCGCGACAGTCAACCAGCCCGGCGCCTACCGGGAGTCGCGCCTCGACGAGACGGCCGAGGCGGCGAAGTCGTCCATCGCCGAGCGCTGGCCGATCGGCAGCGCGAGCGGAGCGACGGCGGCGCCTGCGCTTGCGCCGGGGGGAGCCGGTGCCGCCGCGTCGTCCGACGGTGGCAGGACGCCCGTCGCGAGCACGAGCGCCGCCACCGCCACGCCCGCCCCGGCCCAGACCCGGCCCAGACCGGACGAGCAGGTGCGGACGAGCTGCGCAGCCGTGAGGTCGCAGCGGAAGCGTGCGAGCGGCGCGCGCCGCATCAGGGCGCTCGTCGCACCCATTCCGGCGACGACCTGCGCGCATTCCGCGCAGGACCGGAGGTGCCTGTGGAGATGGATCTCCCCGACCTCGTCGAGCGCGCCGTCCAGCGCGAGCGAGGCACGCAGGCGCGCCTCGTCGCAGGCCCGGTCGGGTGAGCGGCGGCGTGCGGCTTCCATCAGAGGTCGGCGCGCGGATGGAGGACGATGCCGAGGAAGACGAGGAAGAGCCCCACGCCGACGAGGAGCGCCGACAGGTGGAACGCCTCGGCCCAGCTGCGCGGGCCCGTCGTCGACGCGCCGCGCGCGATGCGCCGCTCGCGCGCGCGGGCCGGGTCGCGCAACCCGACGACGGCGCCGGCGGTGAAGAGGAGCGAGCCGACGAGGAGGAAGCCGCCCGAGAGCGCGCGGAGCGCGGGCAGCCCGGCCGCGATCCCGATCAGGAGCGAGCCGAGGGCCGTGAGCCCGCAGATCCCGGCGAGGCCGATGCCCAGGTCGCGGAAGCCGCGGACGATCACGACACGGCGGCTCCGGCCCCCGCCCCGAGCGGATCCGGCGCCCGTCCCGCGCGCCTCATCTCGTCCGCGCTCAGCGGCCACTTCTCGAGCGGGAAGAAGCACGCCGCGTCGTGCCCTGCGGCGAGGCTGCCGAGCGGCGGCTCGGTCAGCGCGCAGGTGTCCCGCGCGCGGGGGCAGCGCGGGTGGAAGCGGCAGCCGCTCGGCGGGTTGATCGGGTTGGGCACGTCGCCGGTGAGGACGAACGAGCTCCGGCTGCGCCCGCGTCTCGGGTTCGCGATCGGGACGGCCGAGAGAAGCGAGCCGGTGTACGGGTGGCGCGGCGCCGCGTACAGGTCTCTCGCGCCGGAGAGCTCGACGAGCTTGCCGAGGTACATCACGGCGACGCGGTCGGAGATGTGCCGCACGACGCTCAGGTCGTGCGCGATGAACACGTAGGTCAGCCCGAACTCGGCCTGGAGGTCCTTGAGCAGGTTGAGGATCTGGGCCTGCACGGAGACGTCGAGCGCCGACACCGGCTCGTCCGCGACGATGAGCTTCGGGTTCAAGGCGAGCGCGCGCGCGACGCCGATCCGCTGCCGCTGCCCGCCCGAGAACTCGTGCGGGAAGCGGTTGTAGTGCTCGGGGTTCAGACCGACGACCTCGAGCAGATCCTGGACGCGGCGCTTGCGCTCGGCCTCGGTGCCGATCCCGTGCACCTCGAGGGGCTCCGAGACGATGAAGCCGACGCGCTTGCGCGAGTTCAGCGACGCGTAGGGGTCCTGGAAGATCATCTGCAGCTCGCGGCGGACCGGACGGAGGCCCCGCTCCGAGAGGTGGGTGATGTCCCGGCCGTCGAACTGCACCGTGCCGCTCGTCGGCTCGAGCAGGCGCATGATCACCCGCGCGAGCGTCGACTTCCCGCAGCCCGACTCGCCGACGATCCCGAGCGTCTCCCCGCGCCGCACCTGGAGCGAGACGCCGTCGAGCGCCTTGACCGAGGCGACCTCGTGCTTGAAGACGATGCCCTCGGTGATCGGGAAGTGCTTGGTGACGTTCTCGACGTCGAGCAGCACGTCGGTCATGCCGCCTCCTCGTCGAGACCGAGCTCGGCGACGACGCGCGCCGACTCCTCGAGCTTGCGCGCCTCGGCCAGGAAGCACGCGTCGAGGTGGTCGGCGTCGAAGCCGGCGGGCGTCGCCTCGGGGAGCTCGCTGCGGCATCGGTCGAATGCGAACGTGCAGCGCGGCCGGAAGCGGCAGCCGGCCGGCGGCCGCAGGAGCGACGGCGGCTGGCCGCGGATCTGCGTCAGGCGCTCGAGCTCGACGTCGAGCCGGGGCAGCGAGCCGAGCAGCCCCCACGTGTACGGGTGCAGCGGGCGCTCGAAGAGGGAGAAGACGGGCGCGTGCTCGGCGACCCGGGCCGCGTACATGACGACGATGTCGTCGGCGGTCTCGGCGACGACGCCGAGGTCGTGCGTGATCAGGATGACGGCTGTCCCCCGCTCGGCCTGGAGCTCACGGATGAGGCCGAGGATCTGCGCCTGCGTCGTGACGTCGAGCGCCGTCGTCGGCTCGTCCGCGATGAGGAGCGACGGCTCGTTGATGAGCGCCATCGCGATCATCACGCGCTGGCGCATCCCGCCCGAGAACTGATGCGGGTAGTCGTCGATACGGCGTTCCGCCCGGGGGATGCCGACTTCCTGGAGCCCGGCGATCGCGAGGTCCCGCGCCTCGCGCTGGGTGACGTCGCGGTGGAGCATCACCGCCTCGACGAGCTGGTTCCCGACCGACAGCACCGGGTTGAGCGACGTCATCGGGTCCTGGAAGATCATCGAGATCTCGCTGCCGCGCAGCGCGCGCAGCCGCCGCTTCGACGCCTCGAGCAGGTTCTCGCCGCGGAACAGCGCCTGCCCGGTGGAGACCGACGTGTACTTCTTCGACCCGTGCAGGAACGCCTCCATGCGCGGGCCCGGAGGCTGCGCGGGATCGTTCGCGATCCGGCCCGGCTTGGGGTTCAGGCTGAGGATCGACATCATCGTCACGCTCTTCCCCGAGCCGGACTCGCCGACGACGCCGAGCGTCTGGCCGGGACGGACGGCGAACGAGATGCCGTCGACCGCCTTCACGATCCCGTCGTCCGTCTTGAAGTACGTCCGCAGGTCGCGCACGTCGAGGAGCGGCTCGCCGGGCGCGTCGTGGAGGCGTGCCGTCACGCGAGCCGGATCCTCGGGTCGATCCACGCGTAGATCAGGTCGACGACGAGGTTCAGGAGGATGATCGTGCACGTCGCGAACACGATCACGCCCTGCATCGTCGGCAGGTCGAGGTTGAGCACGCTGTTCAGCGCGAGCCGCCCGAGCCCCGGCAGGTTGAAGATCGCCTCGGTGAAGATCGCGCCGCCGAGCGCGACGCCGATGTCGAGGCCGAGCATGGTGACCACCGGCAGCAGCGCGTTCCGCAGCACGTGCCTGCGGATGACGACGCTCTCGGGAGCGCCCTTGGCCCGCGCCGTACGGACGTAGTCCTCGCCGAGCGTGTCCATCACGTTCGCGCGGATCATCCGGGCATAGCTCGCGGCGAAGAGGATCGCGAACGTCAGCCACGGCAGGATCATGTGGTAGGCCCAGTCGCCGGGACCGCCGCAGCTCGCGCCCTCGGGAGGGTCGATCACGTCGCAGTACCCCGCGTTCGGCGTCAGGCCCCACTTGAAGCCGACGAAGTACTGGAGCAGGAGCCCGATCCAGACCACGGGCGCCGAGATGCCGACGAGGATGAAGATCATCGCCCCGCGGTCGATCAGCGATCGCGGCTTGAGCGCCGAGAGGATCCCGATCGGCAGCGCGATCAGCATCCAGAGGATTGCGCCGCCGAGGACGAGCGCGGTCGTCACGGGGATGGCCTCCCCGACCATCTCGTTCACCGAGCGCCGGTTCGCGTACGAGCGGCCGAGCGAGTGGTCGACGACCAGCCTCTTCAAGAAGAGCACGTACTGCTCGTGCACGGGCCGGTCGAGGCCGAGCTGGTGCGAGACGCGCGCGACGTCCTCCGCGGTGGCGGACTTCCCGGCCGCGAGCCGCGCCGGGTCGGCCGGCAGGAGGAAGAAGAGGACGTACGTGATGAGCGTCACCCCGATGAAGAGGACGACGGCCCAGAGAAGTCGCCTGATGATGTAGTTGAGCATCGGTTCGAAGTCGTCGGTGGTGCCGCGGAGGGGCGGCCACCAGTCCGCCCCTCCCCGGTTCGTCGATCTGCTACTTCACGCAGATCAGGTTCAGGAGCGGGCCGCTCCCCTGTGCCTCGTTGATCGTGATGCAACCCACGCGGGACGAGAGGAACACCCGGTCGTTCGAGTTGACCAGCGGGGCCCACGGCGGGTCGGCCCGCATCATCGCGCCGTCGAGCGCCGCGTAGGCCGCCCCGCGGTTCGGGCCGGTCAGGAGCGACGCGGCCGTCATCTGGCGGTTGTACTTCGCGACGTTGAAGTACGCGTAGTTGTTCTGCTGCGGCTGCGTGACCTGCTTGCCGTCGAGCAGGATGTTCACGAAGTCGTACGGATCGGCGTAGTCGGCGCCCCACCGCTCGACCGTGAGGTCGAAGTCCGCGGTCTTCGGGTTCCCCGCGTTCGTGAACTGCTGCGCCCGCGGAAGGAGCTTGACCTCCGCGTCGATTCCGATCTGCTTCAGGTTGTACTGGATCAGCTGCGCCTGCAGCGGGGCGAAGCCGGCGTTCGACGACCAGAGCACGGCCTTGCCGCCGCGGAGGTTGCCCTCGGCGAGCTTCTTCGCCTGCTTGATCGTGTTCGCCGTGATGCGCAGCGGGTAGATGCCCTGCGGCTTGTAGCCGAGCATCCCGGGCGGGAGGATCTGTCCGGTCCGCTTCCCGAACAGGTATCCGCCCTGGGCGGAGAACGCCTGCCGGTCGACGGCCCAGTTGACGGCCTTCGCGAGCTGGGGGTTGTTCTTGAACAGCGGCCGCGCGTGGTTCATCGCCACGTAGCGGACGTCGAGCAGCGGCCGCACCTGGACGCGGCCGTCCTTCTTGTTGAGCCCGTACTTCGAGACGACGTTCTTCCACTCGGTCGCCGGGATCCCGCCCGACGCGTAGTCCGACGTCGCCTTCTCGACGTTCTGGAACTCGACCGCGACGTCGTTGCCGATGTTCACCTGGATGGTGTCGGCGTTGGCGCTGCGGCCTCCCTTGTAGTACGTGTTGCGCCTGAGCGTGATCGATCGGCCGGGCGTGCGGGAGGCGAAGTAGTACGGCCCGCACGACGCGTACTGGTTGATCCCGTTCGCGTCGATCTGGCCGGCGAGGCCCGGGTCGATCGCCTGGACGAACGGCATCGTCGTCCTTGCGAGGAAGTCCGGCGAGGCCTTCGTCAGCTGGACGGTCAGCTTGTTGCCGTTGGCCTTGACCCCGGAGATCGAGCCCGCCTTGCCGTCGATCACGGCCTGGGCGCCCTTGACGATGTCGAGGAACTGGACGCCCGTCGACTGCATCCTCGGGTTGGCGAAGCGGTTGAACGCGTCGGCGAAGCTCTTGGCGGTGACCGCCTTGCCGTTCGAGAACCGGAAGCCCTGCTTGATGGTGAACGTGTAGGTCTTGCCGTCCTTCGAGACGAGCGGCAGGCCCTGGGACACCTCCGGCGTCGCGACGGCACCCGCCGCACCCTCCTTGTCGGGCCAGTTCATCAGCTTGCACGCCGTGGAACCCTCGAGCTTCCACGTCTCGCCGTAGTACGACAGCTGCGGGTCGATGTAGTCGACGTCGGTGGTCATGTCGATCACGACCGTGCCGCCTCGCTGCGCGCTGGGTGCGGCGGTCGCCGCCGCGACGAGCAGGAGGGTCAGGCTCGAGATCGCGAGTGCGATCCCGAGCAGGCGCTTCCCCTTCATGTGGCTCCTTTCCGAGGTTGGACGTGCACGGGTCATCGGGACCCCCGTGGGTCGAACGCGTCACGCAACCCGTCGCCGAGCAGGTTGAAGGCGAGCGTGGTGAGGAGCAGCGCGACGCCCGGCCACACCATGAGGAGCGGCCGGGAGGTGTAGTACTGCGGCGCGTCGGCGAGCAGGTTGCCCCAGCTCGCCGTCGGCAGCTGGATGCCGAGCCCGAGGAACGAGAGGCCGGCCTCGGCCAGGATGAACGCCGCGACGTTGAGGGTCGCGAGGACGATCAGCGGGCCGACGAGGTGCGGGAAGACGTGCTTGCGGATGATCCGCCAGTTGCTCGCCCCGACCATCCGCGCGGCCTCGACGAACTCCTTCTCGCGGATCGAGAGCGCGACGCTCCGCATCACGCGGGCGGAGTAGAACCAGCCGAGCAGGCCGAAGACGAGGATCAGCGTGACCACCCCCTCGCCCAGGAACCCGAAGGTCACGTGGTTCAAGCGGGTGCCGAGCGTCCCGGCGAGCGTGATCACGAAGAGCAGGTAGGGGAACGCCATCGTGAGGTCGACGAGCCGCGAGATCGTCGTGTCGGCCCAGCCGCGGTAGAAGCCCGCGACCGCGCCTGCGATCGAGCCCAGGAGCAGCGAGAGGAGCGTCGCGCCGACGCCGACCTCGAGCGAGACCTGCGCGCCGTAGAGGAGCCGCAGGAACTCGTCCCGCGCGAGCGTCGAGTCGGAGCCGAGGACGAAGAGCTGCTGGTCGAGCTGCCCGTCCTCCGTCAGCTGGCCGACGTGCGTCCACGGCCCCGCCGGCAGCTGGTCGGCGTCGAGCCCGCCGGACACGAGGAACGGCTCGTTCGGGCCGTGCCCGAGGAGCCGCGACGCGAGCGGCGCACCCGCGAACGCGACGACGAACAGGAGGACGATGAACACGCCCCCTGCGAGCGCCAGCCTGTCGCGCTTGAGGCGGAGCCAGACGCCTTCCCAGTAGCTGCGGGCCTCGACCGCCGAGACGTCGCGCTCGTCGTCGACGGCGGCGTCCTCCGGCAGCAGTGCGGCCCTGCCCCGGAGGAGCACCGCCTGCCCGTTGGCAGCGGCCTCCGCGCTGTCTGCGATGTTGCTCATCGCGGCACCACCGCCGATGCCCTGGGCACCCAGTTGTCGACGACCCACCGGGACGCAGGCCCGGTACCGACCTTGCGAAGCTCGAGGAAGAAGACCTGGGCGCGCACGTCCGACCCCTTGCGCGGGAGCAGCGCCACCTCGAGCAGCGCGCTCTTCGTGTACGAGGCGTCGACCTTGTAGGGGGCGACGTCGAGCTTGTCGACGGGGTAGGGGACGACAGGGTTCTCACCCGTCATCCACCGCTTCTTCGAGAGGCCGCCGCGGAGGTTGGGGCCGACGAGCGTCCATGCCTCGTCGAGGTTCTTCCGCGCGACCGCTGTCTGGATGAAGCGCACCGCGACCTGCCGCGCCTCCTGCCCGAGCGGCGCCTCGACGAGCTGCTCCGACCGCTGCGCGGGGGCGGAGCCGAAGTGCTCGGGTGTCGGGTTCTTGTCCGGCCCGAGCACGAGCACCCCCACGACGCCGGCGCAGAGCGCGAGGCCGCCGACCGTCCACCCGACCCGCCGCCGCGTCTTGCGTGCCAGGCGCGGCGATCTTTCACGGCGCGTCGGCGCAGGTGCGGTCGGGTGGCTCGTGCTGGTGGTCGCCATCGTATGTCTCCGTCGATCTCGGGATCCGGCCCGGCGGGGTCTCCGCCGGGCGGATTGCCCCGACGCCTGACGGCGAGTACGTGTCTACTGGACCGGCGACGCGGGAGTCCAGGAAACGTCGAAAACTTCGACGTTTGGAGTCCGACAGGTGTCCGACTTCGAGTCGGACACCAGGCGCCAGGCGCAGACGGTCGGTGCAGAACCGACGTCCGCCACCGGTTTCGTCGATCTAGCCCTCGACGGGCCTGGGCGCCACGACGCCGCCCCAGAGCGACGGCACCGGCCGCCGCCCGCGCTCCCGGCGGGCGAGCTCGGCGAGCTGGGCCTCGGCGTTGTCGAGCAACTTGAGGACGGCCCGGCCGTGCGCGCAGACGACCTTCCCCGCCGGCGTCACGATCACCGACCGCGAGCCGCTTCCGCGCACGAGGAGCGACTCGCCGATCGCCGCCTCGAGCTGCGCGATCTGGTGGCTGATCGTCGAGCGCGAGTAGCCGAGCCGGCGTGCAGCCTGGACGAAGCTCCCCTCCTCCGCGACGACGACGAGCGCGACCAGCGAGCGCACCTGCAGGCCGAGCCAGCGCGAGCGCTCGAGCGAGCGCGGCTCGGCCGGCTCGTCGTCGTATGTCCGCGCGTGGGCGCGCGCCTGCTCGGCGCGTTCCTTCGCGAGCTGGACCGCCCACTGCCGGCGGAAGGTGTCATCCATCGCGCGACGCGCCGCCCACGCGCCGGGATCGCAGCTCCAGCGGGCCGGCCGGCGCCTGGTGGCACGCCGAGGCCGAGCGAAGTCCCTGGGACGTACCGAGGATAGGCCCGAGGTGATCGATGCCGCGTACGACGTCGGATCGCGCGAAAAGTTGGCGAAAACGCAGGCAACGCCCGTTGGGCGCCCGGATGGAGGATGCTGCGCCACGTGCGCCTCGTTCTCTCCCGCGTGCTCGCCGTGCTCTTCGCAGCGAGCTGGATCGTGTTCCCCGGGTTCGGGGCGATCGACCTGTCGGTCACGTGGGACCCCGAGTGGCCGCAGGTGCTCGAGGCGGGCTGGGGCCTCTTCTTCACGGTGCTCGTCGGCGCCCCCTTCGTCCTCGTCGCCGTGCGACCGCGCGCGGCGCGGCCGGGCCTCGTCCAACTCGGGGCGGCGCTGGTCGCGCTCGTGGTCTCGATGGCAGCCGGGAGGGAGCTGCCGCTCGCGTGGCCCGTGATCCTGCTGGCGGCCGAGACGGCAGTCGTCGCCTGGCTCTCGCGGCCCGGATGGAACCCGGCCGGGCCGCGGTTCGGTGTCCCGGCCGCCGTTCTCGGCCTGGGGGCGCTCGGGGTCGTTCCCTGGCTCGTCTATGCATTCCAGATGTGGGCCGACAACCGCCAAGGCCGGCCCGATAGCGACGTCACGAACAGCGTCGACCACTACGCGGTGCAGGGAGCCCTCGGGCTCGCGCTCGCGAGCCTGCCGCTCCTCGCCGCGGCGCGGCCTGCACTGATCCCGTTCGTTCCCGCGTGCGCCGGCGTCGCGGCCGCATACCTGGGGCTGGTGTCGTTCCGCTGGACGGACGCCGCCGGCGGCCTCGGGCCCGGGTGGTCCATCGTGGCGATGGCCTGGGGATCGGCACTCGTCGCCGCGGCGCTCGTGCCTCGTCGGCGGCCGACGCCGACGAGCGTCTGAAGCCAGCCCCGCGCGTGCGCCGGGCGGCGGACGCGCTCACGCATCCGCCGCCCGGTCGTCCCCCGGTCTAGAAGTGGCAGTTCCCCGGGTCGGGGGCGTCCTGGCGCCTCGTCGTGCCCGCCGGGATGAGCTGCACCGCGATCGTCTGGGCGACCGCGTCGGTCTCGTTCCGGATGATGTGCACGTGCCCGTCTCCCGGATCGACGAACGCGTTGTTCGGCGTGTTCGCCGTGTACACGTGCGGCTTGCACCCGCGGTCGTCGCCGTCGTAGGCGGTCACGCTGCCCTGCGTGACGATCACGAAGCTCGGCCCCGGATGCGTGTGCCAGCCGGTGCTGCCTCCGGGTTGCCACGTGTTCTGCTGGACGTAGAGGTCGGACGCACCCCTCGTCCAGATCAGCTCGTTCCACCCGGGCTGGCGGGAGCGGACGTGCGAGAGGATGTCGCCGAACGTCGCCTGCGCCAGCGTCGTGCCGGCGAAGCCCGTCGCCGGGGTCGCGAGGACGTTGGCCGCGTACACGGCCACGCCGAGCACGGCGAGCAGGAACGCCCATGCTGCCTTGGATCTCATGTCTCCTCCTCTTCCGACGAGACCGCTCGGACGACGCGCAGGGGATCGAGGCCGGCACGTCGCGCGGCGAGCGCCGCGTCACGGGCCGACGGTGCGTCGAAGACGTAGAAGCAGATCTCGTCCTCCGGTAGGTGGATCGAGCGGTCGAAGCGGACGAGCCTGCCCCCCTGCGTCAGCTCCGCCGCGACCGAACGCGCTCGTCGCTCGCTCGCGAGCCGCTCCTCCCTGCGGCCGCGGGTGAGGTAGGTCTCGACGAGGTAGCTCGGCACGCCCCCGACGCTAGGGAGCGGGCGGCGCGACGGAAACGTCAGAACGTCGGAACTTTGCGCGCGTCGACGTGCTCGTCCCGCTCGAGCCGTCGCGCCAGCTCGGTGCGCGAGCGCACGCCGAGCTTCGCGTAGACGTGCGTCAGGTGGCTGGCCACCGTGCGTTCCTGGAGGAACAGGGCGGCGGCGACCTCGCGGTTCGTTCGCCCCTCCGCGACCAGGGCCGCGACACGGCGCTCCGCTGCGGTCAACCCCTCCACCCGCCTGCGTCCACCGATCGCGCCGAGCTCTGTCCTCCCCCTCGCCGCCCAGCCGTCTGCGCCCATGCTCTGGAATGCCTCGACGGCGCGCTCGATCGCCTCGCGGGCAGGACGCTTCTGGCGGCCCCGCCGCCGTACGACGCCGAGCGCCAGCAGAGCACGTGCCCTGCCGAACGGGTCTCCGACGAGCTCGTGCCCGACGACCGCCCCCTCGAGGAGCTCGAGCGCCCTGTCGACGTCGCCCCGCGCCGCGGAGACGAGACCTCTGCATCGGGTCACGTGGGCGAGCACCCACGCGCGTTCGACACGGACGGCATCCGCCTCCCACGTGTCGATGAGGTGGCTCGCCGCGTCGAGCTCACCGCGCTCGAGCAGGAGCTCGGCATGGTCGGGTGTCCACCAGCGAAGGCTCGGCTCGCCCCACCGAAGCTCCGTCGCGCGCCGGTCCGCGTCGCCGAGCCGAACGGCCGCCCCGGACGGGTTGCCGCTCCAGAGATCGACGAGGCCGAGGACCGCCACGTGCTGCGGCGGGTGGAGGCCGAACTGCACCTCGGCCAGCTCGAGCGCCCGCTCCGAGTGCAGGCGAGCGAGGTCGAGCTGCCCGCGGTGGACGGCGACCACGGCGATCGGGAGATGGTCCTGCGGCACTTCCAGGCCGTACTGGATCGCGATGTCGTGCGCGTCGGAGGCGTGCGCTGCCGCGAGCTCGAGGTGCCCCGCCCGGAGCTCGACCCACGCGAGGCCCCAGAGCGCGCGGGCGCTGCGGGGCTCGTCCCGCTCGTACCACACCTGGTACTCGCGCTCGAGCAGCGCACGGGCGTCGGCGGGCGGGAGCGTGTAGACGATCGCCTGCGTCGCCTCCTGGACGAGCCGGTCGCCGCCGACGGCGCTCGCGAGGTCCGAGGCGACCAACCTGAGCCGCGCGTCCGCATCGGCCTCGCCGCGGAACCAGGCAAGGAGCGCGTGGACGGCGGCGGCTCGTGCGCGGAGCACGTCGTCGTCCAACTGCTCCGCGAGCTCCAGCGCGGGGCCGGCGTAGTCGACGCCCGACCTGAAGCGGTGCGCCCATGCGAGCCGGCAGTAGATCGCCGACCGAAGCGCCGGATCGCTCGCCTCACGCAGCGCTGCCCCCAGCAGCGCGACGGAGTCGTCGGCGGCGGCCAGCTCGGCGAGGAGCACGAGCGCCTCGGCGCGCCACGGACCGGCCGCCGTCTCGGCGAGCAGCCCGCTCGCGAGCGCCCGGGCATGTGTCCACTCGCCCGCGGTCTGGTGCGCGCGAGCGGCGGCGAGCGCCCGGCGTCGACGCTCGTCGGGCGCGGCCGCGGGCGTCAGCCGGAGGGCATGCTCGGCGAGCTCGGCCGCGACGGCCGGCGCGCCCCGCTCCCGCGCCTGCTCCGACGCTCGGTCGAGCTCCGCGGCCACGGCGCGGTCCGGCGCGTCCCGCGAGAGCGCCACGTGCCGAGCGCGCAGCAGCGGGTCGTCGACGACGGCCGCGATCCGGGCATGCACGTCCCGTCGCCCGTCGCCGAGGCCCAGGTAGAGCGCTGACGAGAGCAGGGGATGCGAGAAGCGCACGGTGCCCTTCTGTCGCTCGATCACGTGTGCGGCCGCGGCGGGCTCCAGCGCGTCGAGGGCGACGCCGGCTCGCTCGAGCAGCGACTCCGACACGGCGCCGAGAGCCGACGCGAGCGCGAGCGCGTCCCGCGTCGCGGCGGGAAGCCCACCGATGCGCGCGTCCAGCAGCTCCTCGAGCGTCGCGGGAACGGGGAGCGGGGCAAGCGGGTCGACGTCGTCACCGAGCGCGCGCGCAACCTCCAGGGCGAAGAACGGGTTCCCGCCCGACCGCTCGTGGATGCGGAGCAGCGTCTGCCGCGCAAACGGCCGGTCGAGCCGGTCTCGCAGGACGCGATGCAGGGCGCCAACGCTCAGCGGCCCCACGCGCAGGCGGCGGGAACGCTCCGCACCCAGCCCGCGCTCGAGCTCGGGCTCGTCGCTGCGGGCATCCTCCGAGAGCCGTCTCGCGAGGAGCACGAGCACACGTGCCGCGCCCAGCCTCCGCAGAGCGAAGGCGGCGGCATTCGACGTCGGCCGGTCGAGCCACTGGACGTCGTCGATCGCCAGGAGGAGCGGGCCGGGGTCGGCAAGCAGCTGGAACGCGTCGCGCACCGCCACCGCGAGGGCGCGCTCGTCGACGGGCTCCACCGGCACGTCCCGTAGCAGCGCGACCTCGAGCGCCCGCCTCCGCGGCACGCTCAGCGACGGGAGCACGTCGTCGATCACGCCCTCGAGCAGGTCGCCGAGAGCCGCGTGCGCGAGGCCGGCCTCCGCCTCCGCGGGTCGCGACGCGAGCACCACGAGCCCGTGCGCACGGGCACGCTCGACACCCGCCTGCCAGAGCGTCGACTTGCCGATCCCGGCGTCACCCTCGAGGACGAGCGCGGCCGGCCCGTCGCGCGACTCGTCCACGAACGCCGCGACGACGGAGAGCTCCTCGTCCCTGCCGACGACCTCGAACGCCATCTGCCTCTTGACGATCGTGACAGAGACGCGAGGAATGACAAGCCTCGTCCTCTGAGCGCCGCCGTCAGAGCAACGTGAGCGTGCGCGCCCTGAAGCCGATCGCGCCGAGGTGCCCGGTCTCGAACTGGCCGGTGACGCGCGCCGCGAGAGATCCTGCCTCGGTCAGCTTCGGTCGGACCTCGGCGCAGCGAACTCTCACGAGCGCGCCTGCGGCGTCGCGCTCCGCGCACTGCGTGCGCCGGTCGAGGCGCAGCGTGACGCGCAAGCCGCGCCGCACCCGCAGTCCCGCGGTCTGGCGCGTGACGATTGCCGCGAACGAGCTCGGGGCGACCCAGCGGACGACGCGCAGCTGCAACGTCCAGCTCGGCGCCTCGCCGGCCCGGGCGGGTGCCGCCGCGATGCAGGAGGCCGCGAGCACGCTCACGACGAGGGAAAGCCGACGCACGAGCTCAGGGTAGGGCGCGAGCGGCAGCCAGTACCGGTCGACGCCCGTCGGCTCCATCCCGCGGGACCTGGGCGAGACGCGCGCGGACGCGTCTCCAGCGGTCTAAGCTGCGCGTCGTGAGACCGATAATCGATGATCGATCCCGGTCGATCAGGTGATGCCCGACGTCGATGCCGCCGGCCACGCCCGGCCGGAACGGCGGCTGCCCCGCCCCCGGGAGCTCGCGCCGCTGGTCCGATTCCGGCGTCCCGAGCTCGATGCGACCAAGCGTCGGCTCGCGGCCGCGTTCACGATCGAGGATCTGCGCAGGATCGCGAAGCGCCGAACGCCGCAGGTCGCGTTCGACTACACGGACGGGGCGGCCGAGGGCGAGATCTCCCTCGCGAGGGCGCGCCAGGCGTTCCAGGACGTCGAGTTCCACCCCCAGGTCTTGCGCGACGTCGCGACGGTGGACACGAGCGTCACCGTGCTCGGCGGCCCGTCGGCGCTTCCGTTCGGCATCGCCCCCACCGGCTTCACGCGGCTGATGCACACCGAAGGGGAGCGGGCCGGCGCGAGCGCCGCAGGCGCGGCAGGCATCCCGTTCTCGCTCTCGACGCTCGGGACGACGTCGGTCGAGGACGTCGCGCGGGCCAACCCGGACGGCCGCAACTGGTTCCAGCTCTACATGTGGAAGGAGCGGGACCGTGCGGCCGCTCTCGTCGAACGGGCCGCCAGGGCAGGGTTCGACACGTTGCTCGTCACCGTCGACGTGCCCGTCTCCGGCGCGCGGCTCCGTGATCGTCGCAATGGATTGACCATCCCGCCCGCACTCAGGCTCCGCACCGTCCTCGACGCGCTCCCGCGGCCCCGGTGGTGGATCGACTTCCTCACGACCGAGCCGCTCACCTTCGCGGCGCTCGAGGCGTGGCCGGGCACCGTGGAGGAGTTCCTCGACGTCATGTTCGATCCGACGGTCGACTACGACGACCTGGCGTGGATCAAGGAGCAGTGGCCGGGCAAGCTCGTCGTGAAGGGCATCCAGACCGTCGAGGATGCCAAGCAGGTCGCTGCGCTCGGCGTCGACGGGATCACGCTCTCCAACCACGGCGGCCGGCAGCTCGACCGAGCACCCGTTCCCTTCCATCTTCTCCCCGACGTGGTGCGCGAGGTCGGCCGGGACACCGAGGTCCACCTCGACACCGGCATCATGAACGGCGCCGACATCGTCGCCGCGATCGCGCTCGGCGCACGGTTCACCCTGGTGGGGCGCGCGTACCTCTACGGCCTGATGGCCGGCGGACGCGCCGGGGTCGACCGCGCGCTCGAGATCCTCGCCGGGGAGATCACCCGCACGATGCGCCTCCTCGGCGCGCGGAGCATCGACGAGCTCGGCCCGCACCACGTCACCCAGCTCGAGCGGCTCGTCCGCCGCTGACGTCCCGCGGGCCCTCCGCGGGGCGTACGATCGCGACGTGGCGGCGGAGGCCTCCAGAGCAGTCACCACGTCGCCGGCACCGGCCGAGCAGCCGATCCGCGCCGCCGAGGTGGTCGGCGCCCTCTCGCTCGCGACCGACCTCGGCACGGGGCAACCGCTCGAGCACGCATTGCGTACCGCCGTGCTCGCGGTCCGTCTCGGCGAGCTCGCGGGAGCATCCGCGCAGGAGCTCGCGGACACCTACTACGTCGCGCTCCTCCACGCGTCGGGGTGCACGTCGAACGGGCACGAGGCGACGCAGCTCTTCGGCGACGACATCGCGCACCGAGCCGCGTTCTTCCTCATCGACGCGACGAACCCCGCGGAGGTGCTTGCGTTCTACCGGGCTCACGTCGGGGCCGGACGGCCACCGGAGGTTCGTGCCGCGATGATCGAGGACGCCATCGCCAACGCCGGGCCGAGGGCCCGTGACGGGTTCGCGACGATGTGCGAGGTGGCGCAGCGGTTCGCGGGGTGGCTCGACCTCGGCTCGGAGATCCAGGCGGCGCTCGAGTACGTCTTCGCGCGCTGGGACGGACGGGGATTCCCGAACATCAGCGGCGACGAGATTCCGTTGCCGATGCGTCTCCTGCACGTGGCAAGGGACGTCTCCCTGTTCCTCTCCGCCGCAGGTCCCGACGACGCACGGGCCGTCGTCGAGCGACGATCGGGTGCGGCGTACGACCCGTGGCTCGCGGGGCTCGCCGTAGGGAACTTCCCCGAGCTCCTCGACGAGCTGGACGAGACGCGGATGTGGGAGCAGGCGCTGGAGAGCGAGCCGTTCCCGAAGATCTGGCTCGCGGGCGGGCGGGTCGACGCCGCCTTCATGGCCATCGCCGCGCTCACCGGCCTCAAGTCGCCGTGGCTGCGCGAGCACTCGACAGGCGTCGCCGAGCTCGCGGAGGCCGCCGCCTGGCGGATGGGCCTCGCCGCCGACGCCGTCACGCTCCTTCGCCGCGCCGCGCTGGCGCACGACGTCGGGCGGATCGGCGTCTCGAACGCGATCTGGGAGAAGCCCGGACCTCTCGGGTTCGGCGAGTGGGAGCGGGTCCGGCTCCATCCGCACTTCTCCGAGCGCGCCTTCGCGCAATCCACGGCGCTCGCGCCGATCGGGATGCTGGCCGGCTCGCACCACGAGCGCCTCGACGGCTCCGGCTACCCCCGCGGCACACGCGGGCCGGCGCTCGACCAGGCTGCCCGCGTTCTCGCCGCCTCCGACTGCTACGCGGCCATGCGCGAGGCTCGGCCCTACAGAGCGGCTCTCGACCGGGCGGCGGCGGAGGCGGACCTGACGCGCGAGGTCGACGAAGGCAGGCTCGACGGGGACGCTGTCGACGCCGTGCTCGCGGCCGCGGGGCATCGGCCTCGGCCGCGGCCGCGCGAACTCCCCTCCGGGCTCACCGAGCGTGAGCTCGAGGTCCTCCTCGTGCTCGTCCGCGGCGAGTCGAACCAGGCGATCGCCGACAACCTCGGGATCTCGGCCAAGACCGTCGGCCACCACGTGCAGCACGTCTACGAGAAGGCGGGCGTCCGCAGCCGGGCGGCCGCGACGGTGTGGGCCTTCGAGAACGACCTCGTGCGCACCGCCTAGCGCCGGGCATAGGGCGTTCGCCCGATGCAGCGTGACGCCACAGCGCGCATGCTCGCGTAACCACCGGGTCGAACGGCGACCCGGAACGACGGAGGAGGCGAAAGATGCTCCTGGCAACGACACAGGTCGAGGACTACGACCACTTCATCGAGATCTACTCGACGAAGGGCGCCGAGAAGCGGAAGCAGCACGGCTCCAAGGGCTCGACGGTCTTCCGCGACCCGAACGAGAGCGACCGGGTCTGGGTGATCTTCGACTGGGACGCGGACGGCTGGCAGAGCTTCGCCTCCGACCCGGAGGTGCCGGGGATCATGCAGGAGGCCGGGCACAAGGGGCGGCCCCAGGTCGCGGAGCTCGGCGGCCGGTACGAGGCCTAGAGGTCTCGCCGTGCGACACGCGGATCCGGGACGGCTAGTCCCTGCGGAACGCGATGAGCTGCCCGCCGGGCTGACCGAGCGCGAGCTGGAAGTCCTGCTCGTGCTCGTGCGCGGCGGGTCGAACCGGAAGATCGCCGACGATCTCGGCATCTCGGACAAGACCGTCGGGCACCACGTGCAGCGCGTCTACCGGAAGGCAGGCGTCCACAGCCGGGCCGCGGCGACCCTCTGGGCCGTCCAGCACGACCTCGTCCAGACCGGCTAGGGGATCGCCGGATGGTGCAACGAGGGTCGAAGGTGCCGGCACCGAGCGAGCGGAACCGCGCGACTTGCGGGGTTCCGCTCGCTCGGCGTCACGACGGGCGTTCGGCCGCTTCGATACGTGGTGGGCGGCCCTCTCGCAGCGCCTTCGGCCAGATGCCCTGCTTGCCGGGCGAGAGGATCCCGTTCGGGTCGATCGCGTCCTTGATCGTCTCGGCGAACCGCAGGTACGCGTGGTCGCCGAAGGAGTACTGCTCGGCTGCGAGGTCCATGAAGTCGAGGTGCGAGCGGTACTCGCCGTACCCGTGCTTCGCGGCCTCGCGGACGAGGAGGCGGCTCGTGTCGTACGCGCGACGCGCCTCGGCCTCGTTCTTCGTGTCGAAGATGATCAGCGTCACGTGGATGAAGCTCCGTGCGTTGGTCGGGATGAAGACGGCCGCATAGTCGAGTCGTGCCTGACGCTCGACGAGGCCACGGATCAGGTCGCGGAGGGCGACCGCGTCCGGCCCTGTGAGCCGCGCGACCGGTGAGAAGCCGATGTGGCCGCCTTCCTCGCCTCCGTACCACCCGGTCATCTGGTTGAGCTCGAGGTTGGGCACTCCTGCCTGGACACGCTCGTGCGGGTTCTCGAGCTCGGCGACGTCCTCGGGCGAGTGCTTCTGGCCCCAGACCTCCGCTCCGGGGATCCGCTCGAATGCCTCCTTCACCTTCCGGAAGCGGTGGTCGACGACGGCCTCGTCGCCGTAGAGCGCGAAGCGCATCATCCAGCGCCCGACCTCCATCTCGCGCGCCATCCGGTCGATGGTCGAGTCCGGGATCGGGTCGTCACCGTCGTGCCAGAGCGACCGAGAGGACGTCACGGATGCGAACGCGATCGTGTTCCAGATCTGGGGCACGTTCTCGATCGTGCGGTCGAGCATCAGCGCTCTCAGCGTCTCGATGAGCGCGGGCAGGTCGTCCTCGTTCCAGACCCGGAGCCAGAGCGGCATGTAGCACTCCGGGTAGGGCATGAGCCAGACGCCCATCTTCGTGACGATCCCGAAGTTCGACTGCATGAAGAGCGGGTCGAGGGTCGGGCCGAGGCTGCGCTTGTACACGTGCCAGGCCTGGTTGCCCGGCATCGCCCCCATGCCCGTGCGCATCACCTCTCCGCTTGGCAGCACGACCTCCATGCCGCACCCGGCTGCCATGTCCGCCCCGGTCGGGAGGTACGTCGCGCCGTTCTCGAGGGTGTTGCCGACGACGCTGCCCCAGCCGAGGTCGGGGATCGAGAGCATGAGCCTGTGGCCGCCCGCGCGGAGCGCGTCGTAGAGGTCGAACCAGCGGACGCCGGGCTCGACGACCGCGTACGCGCTGTCCTCGTTGATCTCGAGCACGCGGGTCATCCGGCGCAGGCTCACGATCACGGATCCCTTCAACCGGGGCGCCGGGCCGCCGTAGCCGTTGTTCATCCCCGTGCCGTGCGTCCAGAGCGGAACCTTGTGCTCGTTGGCGATCCGCACGATCTGCTGGATCTCCTCGACGGTCTGCGGCATGAGCGCCGCCGACGCGGTGTAGTCGTCCCAGGTCGCATGCGCGAACGGGTCCCGGAACTCGCGCAGCTCGTCGTCTCCCGCGTGCACGGCGTCGGGCCCGAGCGCGGAGCGGAACGCGTCGAGCGCGGCCGAGAAGGTCTCCTCGGAGACCTGCGGAGACAGCATGCTTGTCATCGGGCACCTCCGGTCTGGCTCGGCGGCCGCCGGCGACCGGCAGGGCCGAACCTGGACGACGTGGCGTGGGGGCGAACGCTGCCCCCGGGACGACCGATCATACGACGACGCGCGCTCGGTAGCTTGTGCGCTCGTGACCGACGTGCGGCGCATCCCGAGCGACGGTGTCGATCTCCACGTCGAGCTCGACGGGCCGGAGGACGGAGCACCGGTCGTGTTCTTGCACGGCGTCGGCTCGAGCGGCCGGACGTGGGAATGGCTTCCGGACGAGCTCAAACGGGGCCGGAGGATCGTCCGGGTCGACCTCCGCGGCCACGGGCTGTCCGACCACGCGCCCGGCACCTACACGCTCCCGCGCTACGGCACCGATGTCGTGGCGGTGCTGCGCTCGGTCGCCTCGCGCCCGGTGGTGGTCGTCGGGAACTCGCTCGGCGGCGTCGTCGCCTGGTGGGTCGCGCAGAACCATCCCGGCCTCGTCACCGCGGCGTTGCTCGAGGATCCTCCGCTGCTCGCCGCCGAGACCCCGGAGCCCGAGGTCAGGAGGTTCAGGGACGTCTTCCACGCCGTGAAGGCCGTGATCCTCGAAAGCCGCGAGCGCGGGCTCTCGGAGGAGGAGACCGCGGAGCACATCGGCACGATCCGCTGGGGCCCGCCGGGGACGCCGCCGCTCCGCGAGGTCCTGACGAAGGACGGGCTCGCCACGATGGCCTACGGGTACCGCCGGCTCGACATCGGGGTGATCGACGGGGCGATCGACGGCTCGACCCTCGCCGCGGCGGAGACCGGGTCGCCCGTCACGCCGCACGTGGTCGTCGTCGCCGCGGACGACGCGGCCGGCGCGGCGTTCTCGACCGGCGACGAGGAGCGCCTCGCGCGGAGCCAGCCGGCCGTCGCGGTCGTCCGCGTCGCGGGGAGCGGGCACCGGATCCACGACATGCGAGACCACCGCGAGGCTCTCACGGGCCACCTGCGCCGGTTCCTGGACACGTACACGGGCTGAGGAGCGCTCGGTCGGCCCGGTCCGCTCGCCGCGCAGGATCTGCGTCGCTAGCTGCGGGAGACCGCGCGCACGACCGCGTCGACACCGGTGCCGGCCGCGGCTCGTGGTCGCTCCTGGGCGACTTCGATCCGCCATTCGCGCGGATCCAGAGCGTCGACGGCGGCGTCGACGGAGACCTGCACCTGTCCGGCCGCCGGGGTCGGAGCAGCGGTTGCTGGGTCGATCGGACGATGGCCGACCAGGAGCAGAGTCCCGCCGGGCGCTACACCAGCCGCGAGGCGTCGGACCATCTCGCCGACGGATCCCTGCACGTGGACGTACAGGCTGATGACGAGGTCGTAGTGCCCCGGTGTTGGCCTCCACGTCGTGAGGTCGCCCTCGATCCACTCGATGCGCTCGGCAACGTCCGTGGCGACGGCCCGGGCTGCCGACCGGGCGATATCCAGGGCGGTCACCGAATAGTCGATGGCCGTGACCCGCCACCCGCGCGACGCGAGCCAACGTGCTTCGGCCCCGTGCCCACAACCCGCGTCGAGGGCGCTCCCTGGCTGCAGCTCCGCGGTCTCGGCCAGGAGGTGCGCGTTCGGCCGGCGACCCGCGATCCCGTCCGGATGGTCGCGAAGTGCTCGAGTCCAGCGCCGTTCCCAGTAGTCCCGATCGAGTCTCTCGCTGCTCATGACGGCGCCCCAACGATCCCACTCTTGTCATGCATGGCCGTTGGAGGGGAGAATGCGGCCATGCCTCGCCCTGCGGCCGACAGCGAGAGTAGTCCTCGGGCTGCGCGCGCGGAGTGTGCCGGCTGCGGCCTCGAGGCCGACGAGCGATTCACCGTCGCCGAGCACTGGACCTGGTGGATCAACGGCCCGGGTGAGTTCGTGCCCTATTGCCCGCCGTGCGCCGAGCGGGAGTTCGGCCACCGCACAGCTCTGACGGCCGGCTCCTGAGCTCAGCACGACACCCGCTCGGTGACCGAGCCGGATTGGCGACCGCGGCCATCTCTCAGACGAGCCGACCGAGGCGTGAACCGATGTACACGGCGACGAGTCCGAGGATCACGTTGGCCCCGATTGTCGCGAGGGCTATCGCGTGGTCACCCTCCTCGATCACGTCGAGCGTCTCCTGCGCAAAGGTGGAGAAGGTCGTGAACCCGCCGCAGAAGCCCATCACGAGGCAGACGCGGAGCCATTCAGGGGCGCGGTGGCGATCGACGAGCGCGGCGATGATGAACCCGACCGCCAGACAGCCACTGACGTTGATCAGGAACGTGGCCCAGGGAAACACGGATTCGCTGCGACGCTCGACGAGCGTGTCGATGCCATACCGCGAGAGAGCGCCGAACGCGCCGCCGACTCCGACCCCGAGGATGAGGGACATGAAGGCTCCTTTCGTGGTCAGGAGCCATCAGCCGAAGTGGCGGTTGAAGGCGAGCCCCATCGCCTATCCGCCGACTCTATCTGTCGACAACTCGATTCGGCTGCGGTGTCTCGGCGCCTGTGGTCGGCCCGCCGGGGTGCCTCTCTGGGTGCGCGAGCGTGGCTTCGTCGTACGCAGCGATCACCGGCTGAGCTTGCTCTCGCCCAAGCTGATCCGCCCCGGCACATCAGCTCCGCTGTGGTGAAACCGGGTTGCGGGTTACCGTGAAGTGCCGTAGTAGACATCGAGGAGGAATCGGCTGATGCCGCACATCGATCTGCCAGAGGGCGTACCGGGCATCCGAAGCGCGATGCAATACCGGCCGGAGACGGCAGTGCACCTCAACGCGCTCGCAGAGCAGCTGCTGCGCGCCGAGAACACGCTGCCGCCCGGTGATCGGGAGCTGATCGCCGCCTACGTCTCCAGCCGCAACAAGACCGTGTTCTGCGAGCACTCGCACAGCGCTTTCGCAGCCGTCCAGCTCGACGGCGGGATCGATCTGGTCGAGGCGGTCAAGCGCGACCCCGACACCGCCCCGATCGACCCCAAGCTGCGTGCGCTGCTTCACATCGCCGGCAAGGTCGCCGTCGACGGCAAGGCCGTCACGAGCTCGGACGTCGAAGCAGCACGGGCCGAGGGCGCAACCGACCTCGAGATCCACGACACCGTCCTCATCGCCGCGGCCTTCTGCATGTACAACCGCTACGTCGACGGCCTCGACACCTGGCAGCCGACCGACCCGCAGCTCTACCGGGAACGGGCGCACTTGCTCGTCGAGCACGGCTACGGCGGCTCGGTGCCGGCGCCGAGCTAGCCCCTTCCTCGCCACGTGGGTGCGCTCACACCAGGTGAGTTCGGCGGCCATGCGATGTAAGTGCTGTCTGCCGGCTACAAGGCGATGGAGCTAGGCGGACTCGAACCGCCGACCTCCTGGGTGCGATCCAGGCGCTCTCCCAACTGAGCTATAGCCCCGCGAGGGGAAAAGTGTAGCGCCGCTCAGGTCGCTCCACCGAAGCGCCCGGCACGGATCGCGCGGGCCATCTCGGCCGATTGCTCGCGGTACCACGTCCCGTCCTCGAGCTCGATCGCAGGCAGCCCGCTCTGGCCGGTGGCCTCGATCACGGCCGTCCGCTTCTTGCGCGACGGCCACGGCTCGGGGACGATCTCGTACTCGACACCCGCGTCGTCGAGCGCCTGCTGGACGCGCCAGCAAGGGTGGCCGGAGAGCTTGACCCAGGTGAGCGGGCAGCGGTGCAGTTTGACGGCCATGAGCGGCTCCTTTACGAGCGTCGGGAGAGGGCGACCCTACGATACGCCCGTGCGCGCCGTCGTCGTGGGGCCGGGAGGGGAAGCCACGATCTCCGACGTGGCGGAGCCGGAGGGCCCGGGAGAGCTGGCGCGGGTCGTCGCGTGCGGGCTCTGTGGATCGGACGTCGAGAAGCTCGACGCCGCCCACGCGGGCGTCGTCCTCGGGCACGAGGTGGTGGCGGAGCTCGGCGACGGCCGCAGGGTCGCGCTCGTCCACCACACCTCGTGCGGCGAGTGCGACCGCTGCCTCGCGGGGCACGAGTCGACCTGCGAGCGGTTCGCGGCGCCCACGATCCGGCCCGGTGGCTTCGCGGAGCGCGCGCGGGCGCGAGCGTGGGTCGACCTCCCGGATGACTGGCCGGACTGGCGCGGGACGATGGTCGAGCCGCTGGCCTGCGTCGTCCGCGGCGCGGCCCGGGTGCCGAGGGGTCGGGTCCTGATCGTCGGCAACGGGTTCATCGGGCGGCTGTTCGGGATCGTGCTCGAGCGGCGCGGCGACGAGGTGTTCGCGGTCGACGCCGACCCGCGGCGAGCGGGTCGCGCGCCCGACGGGCCCGTCGATGCGATCGTGCTCTCCGGCCGCGGCGGCGTCGACACCGCACTCGAATCCGTCGCGCCCGGCGGCACCGTGCTCGTCTTCGCCGACGCCGGGCCGATTCCCGCGGCGGACGTCTATCGCCGGGAGCTGACCGTCGTCGGGACGCGCTCGGCGGCGCCGCCGTACATGCCCGAGGCGCTCGCGCTGCTCCACGACATCGACGTGCCCGAGCCCGTCGTCCTGCCGCTCGAGCGCTTCGCGGACGGCCTCGAGCTCTTCCGACGGCGCGACGCCCTCAAGGTCGTCTTCACTCCCTGAGGTGTTCAGGTCCCACCGCAGACCCGTGGTCTTCCCCCAGCTCGAGCACGCCCGGCTCTCGGCCGCGATCGCCCTCGCCTGGGACGAGGCGGTCGTCCCGCTTCCACTCCGACGGGCGAGCTTCGTGACGGGGGTCGCGCTGCACGACCGCGGATACGGCGAGCACGACGCCGACGAGATCGGCGCGGTGCCGAGCGGCCGGTGGCTCGCAATCCAGCGCGCGAGCTTTGCGCCGACCGGGGTGGACCCCGTCGTCGACCTCGTCGTCGCGATGCACGTCCGTCGGCTCGTGTCGCACGCGACGGACGACGCGGCCCGTGCGGCTCTCACGGAGATGGACGAGGGGATCGCTGCGCTTCGGAAGACGGCGGCAGTCTCGAAGGAGGCCGCCGCGGCGGCCGACCGGATCACCGACCTCTGCGATCGGGTCTCCTTCGACTTCTGCCGCGAGCAGCCGGGGTCGGGGTCGGCGGGCGTCACAGACGCCGACGGAGACACGATCGCCGTTCGCTACCAGGTAGACGGCCACGGAACGATCGTCCTCGACCCCTGGCCTCTCGACGCGCGCACGGTCTCGGGCGTCCTCCTCGGCTACGCCGCGGACGCATACCCGCGCGTGCTCGACCCCGTCGTCACGCCGTTCCGGATCGAGCCGGCATGAGGGCGCTGATCCTCCATGCGCCCGGCGACCTGCGGCTGGAGGACGTCCCCGAGCCGACGCCCGCGGACGGCGAGGTGCTGCTGCAGGTCGAGGTCGCGCTCACCGACGGCACCGACCTGAAGGCGTACCGCAGAGGGCACCCCGTGCTACTCGGACCGCCGCCGAGCCCCTTCGGGCACGAGGTCTGCGGGATCGACCTCGCAACGGGCCGCCGCATGGTCGCCGCGAACTCGGCGCCGTGCGGCACGTGCGCCGCCTGCGCCCGCGGGCAGGAGACGCTCTGCGAGCGCCTCTTTCCACTCTTGAACGGCGCGTACGCCGAGCTGCTCCTCATTCCCGAGCGGATCGCGCGCACGAATCTCCTAGCCGTTCCCCACGGGCTCGCGCCCGAGATCGCGGCGATGGCCGAGCCCCTCGCCTGCTGTCTCCACGGCGTGGACGTCGCCGACGTGCGGCGCGGCGACACCGTCGCGATCGTGGGGCTCGGACCGATCGGGCTGATGCTCTGCGCGTGCGTCGCCGACGCCGGAGGGCATCCCGTAGGCGTCGGCTCCCGCGAGGAGCGTCGCACGCTCGCGGCCTCGTTCGGCGCGAGCGTCGCGGATCCCGAAGGCGCGGACGTCGTCATCGAGGCCGCCGGAACCGTCGAGGCCTGGGAACGCGCGCTCGAGCTCGTGCGGCCCGGCGGCACGGTGCTTGCGTTCAGCGGCCTGCCGCGCGACGCGCGCGTCTCCGTCGACCCGTACCGGATCCACTACGAGGAGGTGCGCGTCCTTGGCGCCTTCCACCACACGCCGCGCCGGTTCCGGGCGGCGCTCGCCTTCCTCGCGAGCGGCGCGTATCCGTTCGAGCGGCTCGTGACGCACGAGGTCGGGCTGGACGGCGTGGCGCGGCTGTTCGACGACCCGCCGCGGGAGTACCTCAAGGCGGCGGTGAGGCCGTGACGCTCTCGGCGAGACAGCTCAATCGCGCCGTTCTCGCCCGGCAACTGCTCCTCGCACGCGTGAGGATCCCCATCGGCCGAGCCCTCGAGCGCGTCGGCGGCCTCCAGGCGCAGTACGCACCGTCGCCGTACGTCCGGCTCTGGTCGACGATCGACGGCTTTTCGCGCGACGATCTCACCCGAGCGCTCGAGCGGCGCCGCGCCGTCCAGGGGACGTTGATGCGCTCGACGATCCACATCGTCTCGCCGCGCGACTACTGGAGCTTCGCCGCGGCGGTCGGGCCCGCGCGGCGGGAGTGGTGGCTCAGAACCTGGGGGCGCCACGAGCCCGCCGCGAACGTCGACTTCGCCGCACGGGAGCTCGAGGGCAAGCTCGCGGGTCGCGCCTGGCAGCGGCGGGAGATCGACGCCCTCCTCCCCGAGAAGAGCTCGACCGCGTGGTCGGGCATCTGGATCCCGCTCGTCCGGGTGCCGCCCTCCGGCACCTGGGAGCGCCGGCGCGCGGACCTGTTCAGGCTCGCGGCGGAGTGGCTGCCGCGCGAGCAGGTGGCCGAGGACGAGGGCCTCGAGCATCTCCTCCGCCGTTACCTCTCGGCCTTCGGTCCCTCCACCCTGGCGGACGCGGCGAGCTGGGCGGGCGTGAAGCGAGCTTCGCTCGTCCCCGTCGCGGAGCGGATCCGGACACGGACGTTCCGTGACGAGGAGGGCAGGGAGCTCCTCGACCTCCCCCGCGCCCCGCTCCCGCCCGAGGAGACCCGAGCGCCGGCCCGCTTCCTCGGCCACTGGGACGCCGTTCTTCTCGTGCACGTCCGCCGCACGCAGATCCTGCCCGAACGGTTCCGGCAGGTCGTGTTCTCGACGAAGACGCCCCAATCGATGGCGACGTTTCTCGTGGACGGTGCCGTCGCCGGAGCCTGGCGGGTCGAGTGCACCGCGCAGAAGGCGACGCTCCGACTCGAGCCGTTCGAGCCCCTGCCCCGCGCCGCACGCGACGAGCTCCGAAGCGAGGGCGAGGCCCTCGTCCGCTTCCACGAGCCGGATGCGATCAGCTACCGCCTACGGATAGACCGGTAGCCCCTCGGCGTTCGCTGCGCGCCGCTGATCCTCGTCCCACGACACCAGGACCGGGTCGGCTTCCAGCAACACGACGGCCGACGCGATATGCAGGGCGTCCAGGGCGCGCAGGCGATTCGTCACGCCGATCCTGGCAGCGCTCCGCACGACGTGCGTGTCGACGGTCACGAGATCGACCCGCTCCGTGAGGAACGTTCCGTCCATGACCGACCGGCTCAGCTTCTCGATCGCGAACCGGCCCGCACGCGCCGCCGCCGCGAGCGCGCAGGTCAATTCCGTGACGCTCAGCTCGGACGTCGATGCGGGGAACCCGCTCGACCACAGCTCGTCCACCTCTGCCGATCCGGGCTCGTCGAGAAACAGCTTGGCGAGCGCGGACGCGTCGAGGTACGCGATCACCGCTCCGGCTCGCCGCTCGTTTCCGGGTCGGGCTCGGGCCAAGGCCCACCCTTGGCCCACTCGAGGAACGGCATGATCGTCCCCTCGACCGGCACGGGAGGCGGGAGTGGCCCTCGCCGGCGCGTGGCTCGGCGGACGCGGCCTTGGCGCGCCAGCCGATCGAGGACGGCTTCGGCTCCGGTCGGGCCCAGAACCGCCTTCGGCCTCCCACGCTCGGTGATGACGATCTCCTCGCCCGCGGCAGCGCGGTCGAGCCACGCACTCAGGCTCTCGCGAAACTCACGGACTCCGACCTTCACCGCCAGAGCGTAAAGTGTACGCATCCTTGACTCAAGTGTCCACAAAGGACACGGCCGAGTCGGTCAGGCGTCGAACAGCGTGAGCTCGGGCTCGCGGGCTCCGCGGAGCAGGGCGAGGTCGACCTCGGCCCAGCCGAGCCCGCGGGCCTCGCAGAGCGTGCGCGCCTGCGGCTTGACCTCGGACGCCGCAAGGATCCCGCGACATGCGCAGAGGGCCGGGTCGCGCCGGATCACCTCGAGGTAGCGCGAGAGCTGCTCGACGGCCTCGATCGTCCCGATTCGCTTGATCTCGACCGCGACCCAGCCGTCGTCGGCGTCGCGACACATGAGGTCGACCGGCCCGACGTCGGTCGACCACTCACGGCGGACGAGGCGCAGACCGTGCTCGACGGTCTCGGGCATGTCCGCCAGGACCTCCTGGAGATGCCGCTCGACGCCGTCCTTCTCGAGTCCCGCGTCCTCGCCCAGCTCGTGCTCGAACTCGGCGAGGAGCTCCGAGATCCGGATCTCGAGCCTGTCCTCCGTCCGCCCGGCGCGCTTGCGGACGACGATCAGGTCATCGCCGTCCTCGATCACCGTGGGCGGCGTCATCCAGTTGAGCGGCTTGTAGCCTCCGCTGTCCGCGTGGACGAGCACCGAGCCGTCGGCCTTGAAGACGAGCAGCCGGACCGCCTCCGGGAGGTAGGCGGTCAGGCGGCCGGTGTAGGTGACCTCGCAGCGGGCGACGACGAGACGCACGGGCGGTGGACCGTAGCGACGTCCCCGGACGCGGCGCACCACACGGCGCCGCCGACGGCCGCTCTATGCTCGTCCGATGCGCGGGACATCCTGGCTCGTGGCGGTCCGGTTGATCCTCGGCGCCCTCGCCTTCTGCGGCGCGTGGCTCTGGCTCGGAGACGGCGAGCGAGTCCTCGGCCCGGTCGTGCTCGTCGTCGCGCTGACGGGTCTCTGGGCCCTGAGCCGGCTCGAACGTCCGGGGCGGTAGGGTCGTCGTATGCAGCAACGGGAGGAGATCTGCGTGCCCTGGTCCTGGCCCGAGCTCGCCGCGGTCCGCGAGACGATCGAGCTGACGCCGGAGTTCTCGGGCCGCGACGAGGTCCGCGCCGCGCTCGCCGCGCGGTCACCGGCGACGCAGCACCGCGACGTCACGCTCGACGTCGAGCTCGCCGCGCGCCTCGCGGCGAACCTCCTTGCGCTCGACCTGCAGACAGTGGTCGCCAAGTCGAAGCTGCTCCGCGCGCTGCGCGAGACGGAACGGCGCTAGAGCTCGACGCGAGAGGCGCCGACGATCCGCTCCTCACCGCCGTCGAGGCGCACGAGGAGCTTCCCCTTGCCGTCGTAGTCCGGGGACTCGACGACGACGACCCCGGCGACGCCGCCGAGGCGACACGGTGTCCCGACCTCCTCTTCGAGGCCGCGCCAGAACCGGACGAACGGGTTTCGCTCCCACTCGCGCCCGATCGTCGTCTCGACCGTGTGGCCCGGGAGCACCCGCAACGCGTGGTCGAGGGTCATCAGCCGCTCCATCACGGAGTCGCGCACGACCTCGGCAGGCCCGCCGCCGACCGCGTCGCGGAAGAGCGTGTCCCCCGAGAAGCAGACCTCTCCGTTGACTACAAAGGCAACGCCGTCGTCCGAGTGACCGGGCGTCTCGATCGCCTCGAACCGCAGGCCGCCCGTCTCGACCGGCCCTGTCACGACCGGGATTCCGAACCGGCTCGCGAGCTCGTCCTCGTGCTCGACGTGATCCGGGTGACTGTGCGTGCGAAGGATGTGCGTCGGCGTCAGTCGCTCGCGCTCGATCGCGTCGAGGAGCGGCTCGAGCGGCGCGCCGCTGTCGACGAAGACGGCGACGCCCCCCGGCTCGTCGCCCACCACGAAGGCGTTCGAGAGCCAGCGCGAGTCCATCGAGCGCTCGACGATCATGCGCAGAGCCTACGTCACCTGCGTGCGTCGGAGAAACTCCACCCGTGGCGCGCCTCCTGGCACCGGCCCTCCTCGCCCTCGCGCTGGCGGGACCTGCCACCGGCGCCGTCCGGGTGGTCGTGCCGTTCCCGCTCGACTCCTATTCCGGAAACGGGGCGATCGGGCTCGCCGTCCCCGGGGCCGGTCCGACGGTGACGCGCGAGAGCGCCCTCAACACGCTGCTCACCGGTAGGGTCGTGAGCTCCCTGCTCGGAGGCGCTCCCCCGGGAGCGCCCCTGATCGAGCTCGACGACGGGCCGCCGCCCGACACGCTGGTCGTCCTCCCTCCCCCCGGCAAGAGCGAGAACACGCGGTACCCGATCGCGGTCACTCCCGGGCCGCGCGGCGTCCTCACCTCGAGCTCCACGCGGATCGACGGCCTCGTCTCGCTCGCGGACGTCGCGCACGGCAGGCTCGAGGTCGTCGCCGTGAAGGACCCGGTGGCGACGTTGGAACGCCTCGAGCACCGGATCGAGCGCAACGACCGCATCCGCCTCCCGTTGACGCTCGTGCTCGGAGGGCTCGCGTACATCGCCGCGGTGCTTGCACCGGGCCTCGCGCCGCGGGTCGTGCTGCTCGGCCTGGCGGCGAATCTCTGGCTCGCCGGCTGGTGGGTGGTCGCGGCCGTCGCCATCGCTGCGGTCGTGCTCCCGCTCGGGCTCGCCTGCGCCTCGGTGCTCCTCGCGTACCTCCTCGTCCTCGGCCTCGACGCCGAAGCGGTCGCGCTCTCGCCGTTCGGCCCGTCGCAGGCGGGGCGCTTCTACGGGGTCTCGAACCTGCTCGAGACGATGCTCCTCGTGCCCGCGATCCTCGGTCCGGCGCTGCTCGGGCGACTCGGCGTCGCTCTCGCGGGGATCTCCCTCGTCGCCGTCGCCGGCAGTCGCTTCGGCGCGGACGGCGGTGGGCTCCTCGTGCTGCTCGCGGCCTACGCGACGCTCCTCGTCCGCTCGCGCGGCATGCGGCTCGACGCCCGGCGCGTCGGCGTGATCGCCGTCGCGGGCGTCGCCGTCGCGACCGTGCTCGTCGGCGTCGACGCCGCGGTGGGCGGGTCGAGCCACGTCACACAGGCGGTCGGCGACGGCCCCGGGCGCGGTGCTCGGCGACATCGCCGATCGGCTCGAGCTCTCCGCCCGCCGGACGTTCGACGCAATCGGTCCGGCGTTCGCCGTCGGGGCCTCGCTGGCTGTCCTGATCTTCGTGGCCACGCGCAGCCCCAGGCGCCCCCTGACGGACGCCGTGCTCGTCGCGCTTCTCGTCTCGCTCGTGGTCAACGACACCCCCGGTGACGTCGTCGGCTTCGGGGCCGTGGCCGCGTTCGTGATCCGGCGCTTCGAGGACGGATCGGCGCACGGAGCGCGGACGCACCTGGTTAGACTGCGCGCGATGCGCCGCCCACTCGCAGCTCTTGCGCTCCTGCTGGCGGTGGTCGCGCTCGTCGCGGCGGGATGCGGCGGCGAGGAGGTCACCGCGACACCAGAGACGGTCGTCGGCACGATTCCCGAGGAGACGACGACGGGGGCGAGCGAGGACCTGCCCGCGCTCGCGCTGAAGGGCGACGCCGCGGCCGGCAAGCAGGTCTTCGAGAGCGCCGGCTGCGTCGCGTGCCACACGCTCTCGGAGGCAAACGCGACCGGCACGGTCGGCCCCAACCTCGACGAGGCCAAGCCCTCCTACGAGCTCGTCGTCCAACGCGTGACGCTCGGCCAGGGCGGGATGCCGTCCTTCAAGGATCAGCTGCAGCCGCAGCAGATCGCGGACGTCGCAGAGTTCGTCTCCACGGCGACGGGCGGCTGAGCCACCTTCCGGACTTCGCCCCGGAGGTGCAGGCGTTCGCCTGCGACCTCGACGGGACGCTGATCGCGTCCGACGGCCTCGTCCGCGACCGAACTCGCGCGGCGATCGCGCACGCCCAGTCCGTCGGCGTGCCGGTGCTGGTCGCCACGGGCCGGATGTTTCGCTCCGTGAAGCGGTACCTCGACGACGTCGGCCTCCCGGAACCGGTGGTCTGCTACCAGGGCGCCGCCGTCGTCGATCCGCCGTCGAGCGTGTTCCTCCTCCACCGGCCGCTCGCCCTCGACGTCGCGCGCGACGCGATCGCCGAGCTCGCCACGCTCGGCATCTCGCCGAACGTGTACGTCGACGACCGGCTCTACGTCGCGGCGGAGAACGACTACACGCGCCGGTACTCCGTCTTCCAGCGCCTGCCGGTGATCGCGGTGGGCGACCTGCTCGCCTGGCTGGAACGGCCGCCGACGAAGCTCGTCGCCGTCGCGGAGCCGCCGGTGCTGGCGGAGATCCGCCCGCAGCTCGAGCGCCGGCTCGGCGCACGGGCGTTCCTCACGACGTCGCTGCCGTACATGCTCGAGATCGGCAACCCCGAGGTGACCAAGGGCTCGGGCCTCGCGTTCGTCGCGGAGCGGCTCGGGCTCGACCTCGACCGGGTGATCGCGTTCGGCGACGGGGAGAACGACGTCGAGCTCCTCGAGGCGGCCGGGTTCGGCGTCGCGGTCGAGGGCGGCCACGCACGGCTGCGCGCGATCGCCGACGCGACCTGTGCGGGGCCGGCGGACGAGGGCGTCGCGTCCGTGATCGAGGCCGTTCTAGACTCGATGCCGTGATCGACCTCAGGGCAGCGCGCGCGAATCCCGAGCCCGTGAGGGCGGCGCTCGCACGCAAGGGGGCAGCCGACGCCTTCGATCGCCTGGTCGAGGCGGACGAACGCTGGCGCGGGCTCGTCCCGCACGTCGACGAGCTGCGCGCGCGGACGAAGCTCAGGGGGAAGCCGACGCCCGAGCAGCTCGAGGCGCTCCAGGCGGTGAAGGCCGAGCTCAAGCAGGCGGAGACCGAGCTCGCCGCCGCCGAGGCCGAGCGGGATGCGCTCGCGCTTCGCGTGCCGAACCCGCCGCACGAGGACGTGCCGGACGGATCGACCGACGAGGACGTCCGCGAGGTCCGGCGTGTCGGGGAGCCGCCGGCGCTCACCGATCCTCGCGACCACCTCGACCTCGGGCGCTTCGAGATGGAGCGCGCGGCGCGGATGTCCGGCGCGCGCTTCGGGTACTGGGTCGGGGATACCGCACGCCTGGCGCTGGCGCTCTACCGGCTGGCGCTCGACCGGCTTGCGGCCAGGGGATTCGTCACGGTGCTGCCACCCGTCCTCGTGCGGGAAGGCGCGCTCGTGGGGACGGGCGCGTTCCCCTCCGACGAGGCGAACGTCTACGAGCTCCCCGCGGACGACCTGTACCTCGCCGGGACGGCCGAGATCCCGGTCGCGAGCTTCCACGCGGGCGAGATCGTCGCGGCGGACGAGCTTCCTCTCCGCTACGTGGCGTTCTCGCCGTGCTTCCGCCGCGAAGCGGGCGCGGCCGGCAGGGATACGCGCGGGATGATCCGCGTCCACCAGTTCAACAAGGTCGAGCAGTTCTCGCTCACCCGTCCCGAGAGCTCCTGGGACGAGCTCGAGCTCCTCCTCGCGAACACCGAGGAGCTCGTGCGCGACCTCGGGCTGCCCTACCGCGTGGTGGTGCTCCCCGCGGGCGACATGTCGAGCGCGTCCGCGAAGACGTACGACGTGGAGGTCTGGTTCCCGAGCCAGGGGCGCTACCGCGAGACCGCGTCGATCTCCAACACGACCGACTTCCAGGCGCGACGCCTCCAGATCCGCTTCCGCGGCGAACACGGCCCGGAGCCGGTCCACACGCTGAACGGGACGGCGGTCGTCGACCGGATGGCCCTCGCCGTCCTCGAGAACTTCCAGGGGGACGTCCCCGACGTGCTCCGCGCTCTCGGCGCGCCTGAACGAGTGGCTAGCTGAACTCCGGACCAAGCGCTAGTTTCCGCGCGCCGCCCACCGCCGATACCGCGGATATGCGGCCTGCGGCAACGGTCCGCGTCAAATGGACGCGCACTGAGCTCCTCGCGATCCGGGAGGCCATCGAGGTGACCCCGAACTTCGAGGGACGCCAGGATCTGCGCGACTTCTTCCGAACGGCGGTGCGTGCGCATCGGCTCGGCTTCCTCGAGCTCGACCGCGAGATCGCCGAGCGGCTCTCCAATCGCCTCGTCCCGGTCGATCTCGCGACGGCGACGGCCCGCGGCAAGCTGCTGCACGCTGTCCGCGGGCCGCGCAAGCGCGGGGTCGCCGACGTGCGGCGGCCGCAGCACCCGACCGTCGCTGCGGCCTAGCAACCGCGCCATCTCGACGTCGCACCACCGCACGAGCGGTCGACGTCGTCCGTGCGATGACCCGCACGCTCGCAGGGGGGATCCGATCCCTCGAACAAGGGTTGCCCTGTCCCCCTGCCGGGGTACACTGCGGCCATGCGCTACGAAGGCAATGTGTGGGTCGGGTTGTCGCGGACGGAGCTGACCGCCGTGCGCGAAGCGGTCGAGTTGACGCCGAACTTCGAGGGCCGCCTCGACGTGCGCGACACCTTGCGCGGCGCGATGCGGGCGCGTAGCCGCGGCGTCACGCTCGAGCGCGAGGTCGCCGAGCGGTTCGTGCGCCGGCTCGTCGCCGTCGATCTTCCCACGGCGCTCGTCCGGACGAAGCTGCTCCGCGCGATCCAGGACGCCGACCGCGAAACGCGGGCCCCTGCGGTCGCCGTCGAGCCCGCCGCCCGCGCCGCCTAGCACCGCCGTCGTACACTGACCCGCTCGCGGCGGGGTTCCGGAGCGGTCGAACGGGGCGGTCTTGAAAACCGTTGAGCCGAGAGGCTCCGTGGGTTCGAATCCCACCCCCGCCGCTCATCGATCACGGCCCAAACCAGCGATCACGGCGAGCTTCTCCCACCAGTCAATTCCGTCTTCTCCAGATGCACCGCGGTCGCCGAGGTCGCCTCGTCTGTGGAGATCCCGACCTGGCCGCGCCGCCGTCCGGGCTATCCTCCGCCCGTGCGCGAGGTGCTGCCCGAGGTCTTCCACTGGACGACGCTGCACCCGCGGATCCACATCGACGTCTCGTCGTACTGGCTCGACGACGGCGGCGTGGTGATCGATCCGCTCGTGCCGGCGGAGGACGGCCTCGACTGGTTCGCCGGGCGCCCCACCCGCCCGACGACGGTCCTGCTCTCGAACCGTCATCACTACCGCGACAGCGCGCGCTTCGCCGAGGCGTTCGGCTGCACCGTGCATTGCAACCGCGCCGGGCTGCACGAGTTCACCGGCGGCGAGTCCGTCGAGGGGTTCGAGCCGGGCGACCAACTGCCCGGCGGCGTGGTGGCCCGGGAGGTCGGCGGTCTGTGTCCCGACGAGACGGCGCTCCACCTGCCGGAGAAGCAAGCGGTCCTCCTCGCCGACGGCCTCGTCCGCGTCGGCTCGGACGGACTGCTCGGCTTCGTTCCCGACGTGCTGATGGACGATCCGCGGGCCACGAAGCGCGCACTACTCGCGGCATACGCCCGCCTGCTCGACGAGCTCCCCTTCGAGCACGTCCTGCTCGCCCACGGCGATCCCCTGATCGGCGACGGCCGGGCCCGGTTGCAGGAGGTCGTCGACATCGGCGGGCGAACGGCGTTCGAGATGGGCGGCTGAGCCGCGCTCGAAACGCCGCTCGTGCTACGGGCAGGCAGAGAACAGGGGCTCGCCGAGGAGATCGACGTCGACCTCCACCCCGAGGCCCGGCCCGTCGGGCGCCGATCCGAAGCCGGCGCGCGAGCGCGGCTCGTAGCCCGCGACGTGCTCGTTCGTCCAGTCGTTCATGAACGAGACGGTGAAGAGCGTCTCGGGCGGCGTGCTCGCCGCGAGGTGCGACACCGCAGCCGTGACGAGGTCGCCGCCCCAGGCGTCCTCGATCGTGACGCGGAGACCGAGTGCGACGGCCAGGTCGCGCATCAGCTTCGCATGGGTCAGGCCGCCGACCTTCGAGATCTTGAGGTTGAAGGCCTCGAGCGCCCTCGCCTCGTACGCACGCAGGAGCGAGTGGACGTCGCGGATGCATTCGTCGAGGATCATCGGCAGAGTCGTCCGCTGCCGCACGATCAGGCACTCCTCGAGCGTGGGGCACGGCTGCTCGAGGAAGACGCGCTCGAGGCCTTCCAGCGCGCGCGCCGCGACCACCGCGTCCTGCACCCGCCAGCCGCCGTTGGCGTCGGCGACGACCACGTCCCCCGGTCCCGTCGACTCCACCACGTGCCGCGTCCGCTCGGCATCCTCGTAGGGGTCTGCCCCGATCTTGAGCTGGAAGCGGTGGATCCCCTCGCTGCGGCGCGCCTCCACGTACGCGGCCATCTCGTCCGGCGACGCGAGCGGCACGGCGAAGTAGAGCGGGAACTCGTCCGCGAGGCGGCCACCGAGCAGGTCGCAGACCGCGAGGCCGACGGAGCGCCCGAGCGCGTCCCAGCATGCGGTGTCGATCGCGCTCTTCGCGTAGCCGTGGCCCATCAGCGCCCGGTCCATCGCGGCGTTGACCGCGCCGAGGCTCGAGACCGACAGCCCGACGACGGCGGGAGCGAGCTCGACCAGAGCCGCGCGCGCGCCGCCGCCGTGGGCTGGAAGGTACGCGGGCCCGAGCGGGCAGACCTCGCCGAACCCCGTCGCGCCGCTCTCCGTCGTGAGCCGCACGACGGTGCTCGGGAGCGTCTCGATCACGCGGCCACCCGACATCACGTAGCGGCCGTGAACGTAGGTCAGGTCGTATCCGTAGACGTCGACGCGCGCGATTCTCGACGACCGGTCTCCGGGGTCGGCGCGCGGGCTCGGCATCGTGCGAGCGTATCCGGTCGCATCGGAGCATCGGCGGGCCGCCGATGCCGATCCGTAGGCTCTCCTCGTGAGGCTCTGCATGTTCCACCCGGTCGCGACGCCGATGGAGCGCGGCTGGGTCGGGCGGGTCGAGGGAGACGAGGTCGTGCATCTTGCGGCGCAGACACTGCAGCACCTCTTCACCGGCGGGGGAAACGCACGCGACCACGCGCGCTATCCGCTCGCGGAGGTGGTGCTTCTCTCGCCGCTTGCCACGCCGCCCTCGGTCAGGGTCTTCGACGAGAACGGCGCGTTCGAGTTCGCCAACCCGGCGGCACTCGTCGGGCCGGGCTCGGTGATCGCTGCTCCCGTCGGGTCGGCGATCGCGCTCGACGCCGGGCTCGCCGGGCTCGTCGGGCTCGACGCCGTCGTGGCGGTCTCCCCCGTCGCGCGGCTGCGCGCGCCCGCGCTGCCGCCGCCGAAGGACCGCGACTTCGGAATCGTTCTCGGGCCGTGGTTCACGACGCTCGACGAGGCGCCGGTGGCGCCCTCGGTGCGGCTCACCGCCGGAGACACGACCCAGGCTGCGAGCGCCGCGGCGTTCGACTGGGAAGAAGCCAGGCGCCTTGCGGCAGAGAACACACGGCTTCGCGTCGGCGACCTCCTGCTCGCGCCCGCGACGGTGGTCGCGGACATCCCATCGGGTGAGGCAGTGGTGGAGGTAGACGACCTGGGCCGGCTGGAGCTCGGCGTGGAGGCCGCGTGACGCACACCTTCCGCCGCCTGGACGGCCTGCCGCCGTACGTGTTCGCGGTGATCCGCGACCTGACGCTCGAGCTCCGCCGCGCGGGCGACGACGTCGTCGACCTCGGCTTCGGGAACCCCGACCTGCCGTCGCCGGACGTCGCCGTCGCCAAGCTCCAGGAGGCGGCCGCGAAGCCGCACAACCACCGGTACTCGACGTCGCGGGGCATCCCGAAGCTCCGCGCCGCGTGCGCCGACCTCTACCGCCGCCGCTTCGGCGTCGACCTCGACCCCGAGACCGAGGTCGTCGCGACGATGGGCGCGAAGGAGGGGCTCGTACACCTGATGTGGGCGCTCGTCGAGCCGGGCGACGCGGCGCTCGTCCCCGCTCCGAGCTACCCGATCCACATCCACGCGCCGATCCTCGCGGGCGCGAGCGTCTTCCAGGTCGCGATGGCGCCCGACGAGGACCTCGTCGCCAACCTCGCGGACGCCTACGCCCGCGCCTCTCCGCGCCCGCGGGTGCTACTCCTCTCCTTTCCGCACAACCCGACGACCGCCACCGTCGAGCTCGACTTCATGGAGCACGTCGTCGGGTTCGCGCGCGAGCGCGAGATGCTCGTCGTGCACGACTTCGCGTACGCCGACCTCGCGTTCGACGGGCACGAGCCGCCGTCGATCCTCCAGGTCCCCGGTGCCGCCGACGTCGCGGTCGAGCTCTACACGCTGACGAAGTCGTTCTCGATGGCGGGCTGGCGCGTCGGGTTCCTCGTGGGGAACGCGGAGGTCTGCGGGGCGCTCGCGCGCCTCAAGAGCTGGCTCGACTACGGCACCTTCCAGCCGATCCAGATCGCCGCGATCACGGCGATGAACGAGGCACCCGAGACGCCCGTCGAGGTGTGCGAGGTCTACCGCTCCCGCCGCGACGCGCTCTGCGAGGGCCTCGAGCGCGCCGGCTGGTCGTTCCCGAAGCCGCGCGGGACGATGTTCGCCTGGGCGCCGGTGCCGGAGCCGTTCGCCGCGATGGGCTCGCTCGCCTTCGCCGAGCACCTCGCGCGCGAGGGGAAGGTCGCGGTCTCACCGGGCGCGGGCTTCGGCCCGGGCGGCGAGGGCTTCGTCCGCTTCGCCCTCGTCGAGAACGAGCACCGGATCCGCCAGGCCGTGCGGGGGATCAGGCGCGTCCTCGACGCCGGCCCGCCGTAGGCCCGGGCGGCGGCGGCCGAGCCGCTCGGCCAGCGCGACGACGTCGCCGATCACGACGAGCGCCGGCCCGGGGAGGCCGGCCGCGGCGTCGGCGATCCGTTCCAGCGTTTCCGTCGCCACTTCCTGGTCGGGCAGCGTGCCGCGCGAGACCACCGCGGCGGGCGTGTCGGCGGCCATGCCCGCGCGGATCAGCCCGGACGCCAGCTCGCCCAGCCGCGCGAGCCCCATGAAGAGGACGAGCGTCCCGCCTGCCGCAGCGAGCGACGCGTAGTCGGGTGGCGAGCCGTCGGCCGCGTGACCCGTCGCGATCGTCACGCGGTCGGCGACGCCGCGGTGCGTCACCGGGATTCCCGCGGCAGCGGGGACGGCCGCGATCGACGAGATGCCCGGGACGACCTCGAACGGGATCCCCGCCTCGGCCAGCGCAAGCGCCTCCTCGCCGCCTCGCCCGAAGACGTAGGGGTCGCCGCCCTTCAGGCGGACGACCTCGAGGCCCTGTCGGCCGAGCGCCACGAGGAGGTCGTCGATCTGCTCCTGCGAGAGCCCGTCGCGCGGGATCCGCAGGGCGTCGGCCGGCGTCTCGTCGACGAGCTCGTGGGCGACGAGGCGGTCGTACACGACCGCGTCGCAGGCGCGGAGGAGATCGAGCCCGCGGACGGTGATCAGCCCGGGATCGCCGGGACCGGCGCCGACGAGAGAGACCGTCACCCGAGGCGCTCCTCGACCAGCTCGCGGAAGAAGTCGCGCCGTGCCTCGTAGCTCGGCAGGTGCGCCTTCGCCCACGGCCGGAGCTCGCGCAGGTCGCGCGCGAGGCGGACGTGCTCGCGCGTGACGAGCCGGGCGACGTCGTCGCGCAGCCGCTGCGCGAGCGCCGGCGACGCGCCGCCGGTCGAGATCGCGACCGCGATCGGGTCGTCGCGGTGGACGGCGGGGAGGATGAAGCTGCAGAGCTCGGGCACGTCGACGACGTTGCAGAGCATTCCGCGGGCGTCCGCGTCCGCGTAGACGCGCTCGTTGACCGACGTGATCGACGTCGCCGCGACGACGAGGAAGCGCCCTTCGAGATCCGCGGTCCGGTACAGGCCGCGGATCAGCGCCACCCGCCGCGAGCGCGCGAGCGCCTCGACCGGCTCGGAGACGTCGGGCGCCACCACGGTCACGCGCGCACCGGCGTCGAGCAGGCCGTCGATCTTCTCGAGCGCGACCGAGCCCGCGCCGACGACGAGCACGTCGCGGCCCGCGAGGTCGAGGCAGGCCATGTAGTAGCGCTTCTCGGGAGCCGCAGCGGTGTCCGTCTTCGAGTCGGACACCTCCTCGTGCGAGGAACGTTCGGCGCGCGGTGTCCAACTGAAGCCGGACACCGCGTCAGGCCTCCACGCTCGTCACGCGAGCCCCCTGCCGGTCGAGCCGGATCGAGAGCTGCGGGCCGTCGGTCGCCACGGCGAGCGTGAAAGCGCCCGGGCCAACTGCCGTCACCGACAGCCGCTCGATCGCGCGACCCTCGAGCGCGGCAAGAGCGTCGTTCACCGCGGCGGCGCTCTGCGCGAGCTCCGTCCCGGTCGGGAGCTTGCGGAAGGCGCGCAGCGCGGCCTGCTCGCCGCCCGGCCCGTAGAGCGCGCGCACGCGGCCGGACTGGAGCGCGAGCGTGAGCAGGCGGTCGAGCTCGTCGGCGTGGCGCCCCTCGAGCTCCGCGCCGCCGGCGAGCACGCCGAGGAGCTCCTCGAGGACGTCCGCGTAGTCGCTCTCGCCGACCGCGGCGCGCACCGCCTCGACCTCCGCCCGCGCGACCTCGAGCTCCTCGCCCTTCAGGAGGACGGCCGTCACGCGGCCGCGTCCTCGCCGAGGATCGCGTGCAGCTCGTGCTCGAAGCCGCCGGTCTCGATCGAGCAGTGCATGCCGCACTCCTTCGGGGCGTCGGTCTCCCACCACCACCGTCCGGCACGCGTCGGCTCGTCCGGCCCGATCGCGCGCGTGCACGGCGCACATCCGATCGAGGTGTAGCCGCGCTCGTAGAGCGCATGGGTCGGCACGTCGTTGGTGCGGAGGTAGTCCCAGACCTCGTCGTGCGTCCACTCTGCGAGCGGGTTGAGCTTCACGATCGCGTCGTGGTCGTGGTCGATCTCGACCTTGCGGATGTCCGTGCGCGAGGCCCACTGGTCGCGGCGCAGGCCGGTGACCCAGCAGTCGAGCCCCGCGAGCGCCCGGTTCAGCGGCTGCACCTTGCGGACGTTGCAGCAGAGCAGCCGCTGCTCCACCGAGCGGAGGAACAGGTTCGGCCCGTGCCGGTCGACGAGGCGCTGCAGCTGGCCGCCGTCGGGCGAGAGCAGCTCGAGCCGGAGCCCGGGGTATCGCTCGCGCAGCTGCTCGACCAGGTCGTGCGTCTCCTGCGGCAGCCGGCCCGTGTCCATCGAGAAGACCCGCACGGACGGGTCGATGCCGTACGCCATGTCGATCAGCGCCACGTCCCCGTCCTGGAAGGCCGTCGAGAGGGAGAGCCGCTCGCCGAACCGCTCGATCGCCCACCCGAGCACGTCCCAGGGCTCGAGGCCCTCGAACTCGACCGAGAGCTCGCCTGCCTCGAGGTCGTCCAGGAGCTCGATGCTGGTCACGCTGCCGCCTCCTCTCGCCGGCTGCGCGCCGGCTCGCGCCCGGCCAGACGGCCGAGCTCCTCGTCCGTCGTCCTGTCGAGAAACGCCCGCAGGCTCTCGCCGTCGACACCGCCGACGAGCCAGCCGCCGACGAGCCCGTGCACGAGCTCGTCGAGCTCCTTCGTCGGCACGCGCCGGAACACCGGCCGGGCGATGGCCGCGCGCGGCCCCAGAGCGCCGCGGAGGTAGACGTCGAAGGCCTGGCCGCGCTGTCCGTCCTCGTCGCGCGCGGTCGTCCCCTGGAATCCGATGTCCGCGACCCAGTGCTGCGCGCACGCATGGGGGCAACCGTCGAGGTGCAGTCGCAGCGGCGCGACGCTTTCCCCGAAGCGCTCCTCGAGCCCTCCGATCAGCGCGTCGAGCCGGGTCTTCGTCTCCGTCACCGAGTAGTTGCAGTGCGGCTCGCCGGTGCAGGCGATGCCGTTCCCGCGCAGTCCGCCGAGCTCGAGCGGCAGCTCCAGCTCGCCGAGCGCCGTCACGACGGCGTCGACGTCTCCGGCGGCCACGTTCGCGAGCACGAGGTTCTGCTGGCGCGTGATCCGCGCCTCCGCGCCGAGCGGCTCGAGCAGATCCGCGAGCGCGACGAGACGCGCGCCACCGAGGAGCCCGACGTGCACCGGCACGCCGACGCTCCTGAGCCCGTCGGGTTGGGCGCGGATCCCGAGATGATCGTCGGGCTCGACGTCGATCGGCGGCAGCGCGAAGGTGGGCAGCGTGTAGCCGAGCCGCCGCTCGACCTCCCCGCGGACGCCTTCGGGCCCGAGTGCGTCGACCATGAACTTCATGCGCGACTTCACCCGCGAGACGCGCCAGCGGAGGTCGTCGCGCCAGGTGTCGAGGATCGCACGGAGCACCGGGATCGCCTCGTCCTGCCGGACGAACACGCCGAGGTCGCGGGCGATCCGAGGGACCGAGGAGAGGCCGCCGCCGACGAGCACGGAGAAGCCCGGCTCGCCGTCGCGCAGCACCCCGACGAGCGAGATGCAGTTGATCTCCGGGGCATTGCAGCGCGACGCGCACGCCGAGATCGAGATCTTGTGCTTGCGCGGCAGGTCGACGTAGTCCGGGTTCCCGGTGAAGAACCGGTGCGCCTCGTCCAGCACCGGCGTCACGTCGAAGAGCTCGTCCTCCGCGACACCCACGGCCGGGCACCCCGTGATCGCCCGCACCGTGTCACCGCAGCCTCCGAGGCTGGTCAGCCCCGCTGCGTGCAGCCGCTCGAACACCTCGGGCAGCGCCGCGAGCCGGAGGTTGTGCAGCTGCACGTTCTGTCGCGTCGTCAGCTCGGCCTCGCCCTTGCCGTGGTCGAGCGAGAGGCGCCCGACCGCGCGCAGCTGCGCTGCCGTGAGACGGCCGGCCGCAAGCTTGATCCGGAGCATGAACGTGCCGACCTTCGGCTTGTCGTGGTAGAGGCCCCACCACTTCAGCCGGACGACGTCCTCCTCGGCGACGTCGGCGTAGCCCGCCGCGATCAGGGCGGGGAGCTCGTCGAGCATCCCGAGCGGCCCCTTGTCGCGCTTCAGGCGCTCGACCGGGTTTCGCTTGAGAACGAGCTCGAGCGACGGTGCGTCTGCGGCCGGCGCGGGAGTCAACACTTCAAAAGCTATAGCAACGTTACTTCAATTGCGCAAGCATCGACCGGGAATGGCCGTCTTCCCGGGCCGACCGCTAGTCGTACGGCGCTACTCGCTCGGCAGGGCGCGCTGCGCGACCAGCGCGCGTGCGCTGCGGACGGCACCGGCCGGCCGCACCGTCCGGAAGAGCAGCATCAGGGCCACCATCCCGACCGTGAGGTTGACGGCCGTGACGCCGACCTGCATCCCGAGGGAGAACGAGACGGCCGCCGCCGCGGACACGGCTCCCTGGAGAGCGTAGGTCGCGAGCACCTGCTGCGTCCCGGCGCCGCCGGGGACGGGCACGAGGGTCGATGCACCGTTCAGGACGACGACGAGCGCGGCGGTCGCGAGGCCTGCCCGGATGCCGAAAGCCGCGAGGACGAGCCAGACGACGCCGATCCGGCAGCTCCACGCCGCGAGCTGGAACGGAAGGACGGTGCACGCGTATCGGCCCGGCTGCCGGACGATACGTACGCCCTGCATCGCCCGTCGTCCCAATCGCCGCATCGGCTCGGGGCGGACGTGGAAGGCGAGCGCGACGGAGGCGGCCGCGACTGCGACGCCGACGGCGGCGAGCTCGAGCGCGACCAGGCCCGGGGGCGCCGGCAACACCGGGAGGACTCCCGTCGCCCAGAGGCTGCCGACGAGGACGCCGCCGATCAGGCCGTCCGCGACGAGGACGACCGTGAGGGACGCCGCGAGCGTGGGCACCGTCGACCCCGGAATACGCGACCGCGCGATCAACACCTTTGCGACCTCGCCGCCCCGCGCGGGCGTGAACGCGTTCATCGCAACGCCCGCCGCGTATGCACCGCCGACGCTGAGAGCCGAGATCCGGCGGCCCGGATACGCGGCGACGAGCACCCCGCGCCACGCGAGCGCGCGGAACACGAGGGTCAGCAGCTGGAGCGCGAGCGCGGGCACGAGGAAGCGCCCGTCGAGCTGACCAAAGCGGTCGGACGCCGTGTCGACGGCATCGGCGAGCAGTCCGAGCACGTTCATGCGCGGGCCGTCACGAGGGGGCCGATCAGTCCGGCACGATCGCTGATCAGACCGTCGACACCCATCGCCACGAGCTCGCGCGCACGCGTCGGCGCATTGACGGGCCACGTGAGGACCAGGTCGGCGACCGACCGGAGCTCGGCCACGACGCGCGCATCGAGCAGACGCTCGTGGACGGAGACGCCGTCGACCGGCCTGTCCGCGAACCGCTCGATCAGCGCGCGCAGTTGACGACGGCTGCCGGCCGACGCGACGCGCCGGACCGCGAGCCCGTCGAAGGCGTCGAGGAGCTGCCAGGAGCGAGCGCAGATCGTGAAGCGGCGACGCGGCAGGTACCCGACGATCTCCTGCCGGACGATGTCTGCGAGACGCGACCGCGAGCCCTTCAGGTCGAGCATCAACTCGGTGTCCGGCGCCGTCGCGCGGAGGAGATCGGACAGCACGAGCGACCGGCGGAACGGCGACGCGAGCATCCAGCGGTCCCAGTAGAGCGGCAGCGGCCCGACCGTCTTCAGGTGCCTGACCTCCGGCCGGCCGTGGAAGAGCCGCACGTCGGCCTCGACCAGCGCGACATTCGCGCGCTCCGACTCACGCAGCCTGTGGAGGCCGTTCGCCGCTCGATGCGCCACGATGAACGGCAGCGCGATCCCGGAGCGGGCCCCCTCGGTCCCCTGAGACCCCATCTGCGGGAAGTGTAGATGCATCCTGGCGCCTCTGGATGAAAATCGCGATCGCGAGCCCGGTCAGCACGACAACCACACCGCCCGCCACGTCGACCACGTAGTGGTTCGCGGTGACGACGACCGCGAGCGCCATCGCAAGCGGCATCGCGACGGCCACGACGCGGATCACGAGGCTTGCGACGGCGAGGACGACGACGATGCCGACGAGAAGGTTCCACCCCGCGTGGAGGCTCGGGAAGGCCGCGTACTCGTTCGTGAGACCCGGCGGCTGGAGGGCGCGGTATGCGTGAGAGCGCTGTGTCACCGTGTCGACGAGAGCCGGGTCGGCGAGACGCGGTGGCGCGACCGGGAAGAGCGCGAACAGCAGGAAGCCGATCATCCCGGAGGCGAACATCGCGTTTCGCAGGAGGTAGTAGTGCCGCCGCCGGCACAGGTAGAGGGCGATTCCGGTCGCGAGGATCACCGGCCAGTGCCCGAAGATGTACATCCAGTTGGCGAGCGTGACGAGAGAGCTGCTCGACAGCGTGACCGACTGCACGGCGGCCTCCCAGTGGATGCCGAGCGCCTTCTCGAGGTCGATGACCCGATCGGCGTTGGCGTAGGCAGCCCCGGCGCTCCCCTGGGTGCGGTTCCGGATGCCGAAGTAGACGAGCATCGCGACCGCGACGACGAGAGCCTCGCGTGCGAGGCCGGTGAAGCCGGTCGGGACGGCTCGCGTCGGAAACGCGGCCCGATCGACCGCGATCTGTTCGGGATCGCTCGACCGCATCGTCTCCGCCTCCTGATCTCCAGTATCGCTGGCGCGGGTCACGCCATGCATCCGCGAACTCCCCGACGCCCGCTCCGCATTCGGACCCATGCCGTCGCCGGCGGATCCCTCGCGCCAGGGCTCTACGCTTTCGCCCGTGCTGCCGATCCAGCCGTCGATGCGGCGCGTCATCCTCACCGCCTGCCTGCTCGGTGCCCTGGCCGTCCCGGCGGGTGCCCAGGCGTCGCAGCTGATCGCCCGCGACGCGAAGGACGTGACGCTCCGCGTCAACGCGCGCGGCGAGGCGCTGGTCGGTTACCGCGCGAAGGGAAAGCAGTGGACGGTGCTCGCCTGGGGCGCGATCAACGCGCTGCACCCCACCCCGGGGCTGGCGCAGGTCGCATTCCACGTCGACTACTCGGGCGGGTGGGGCACGTACAGAAAGACGCTCTCCCGCGGGTTCGTCAACGCCTGCCGGAAGTACACCGGCCCCCAGCTGCCGTGGTTCGTGACCGCCTGCACCATGCCCGACGGCAGCCACTGGGCGCTCCAGTCCTGGCAGCGCGGGCTGCCGAACCTCGGGCTCGACCCCTGGAAGCCGCTCCAGGCGTCGTGGGAGCTCCGCCTGAGCCACTGGAGCGGCGACCTCCCGAAGCTCGAGATCTGGACGAACTGGGCCTACAGCAGGCGCTTCGACCACCTCTTCGGGCGGCTGACCTACCTCGGACAGCCCGCGTACGGGTTCGCCGCGTCCACGAAGGGCGCACCGGCGGACAGCTTCGGCCGGAACATCTATCTCGATACGTACAACTCCGCCTACGGGCCCGGCTGGAAGCGCGAGAACAGCTTCCTCGCGCACCGCGGCACGGGCGTCTTCTGCTACGGGCTGTACTCGCACGACCCGTACCCCGGCTATCCGGCGGTCGGCAAGCGCCCGCCGGGCAAGGGCGAGCGCTACCGGGCGACCGTGATCGGCCCGGGCGTCCTGCCCGACGTGATCTGGGAGAGCGCCGCGCCCGGCCCGTACGACGAGGCCCTCGACCGCCAGCTCGTCGAGCAGCAGCGCGCCGTGTACGGCGACGACACCCTCTGCAAGCCGCTCTGATCCGCATACGATCCGGCACGTGCCCACCGCCGGACCGATCGAGGCCGTCGTCTTCGACCTGGACGGCGTCCTCGTCGACACCGAGCACCTGTGGGACGAGGTCCGCGAGGAGCTGACCGACGAGTGGGGCGGCCGCTACACCCCCGACGCGCAGCAGGCGATGATGGGCATGAGCTCGCACGAGTGGTCGCGCTACCTCCACGAGGTGGTCGGGCTGCGGGAGCAGCCGGACGTGATCAACGCCGAGGTCGTCCGCCGGATGCTCGCGCGCTACGAGACCGAGCTGCCCGTCGTCCCCGGCGCGGTCGAGGCGGTCCGCCGGCTGGCGGCGGAAGGCTTCCGCCTCGCGCTCGCGTCGTCCTCGAACCGCGAGCTGATCGACGCCGTCCTACGCGAGCTCGAGCTGACGTCGCTCTTCGAGGTCACGGTGTCGTCCGAGGAGGTCGCGCGCGGGAAGCCTGCGCCGGACGTCTACCTCGAGGCGGCGCGTCGCCTCGGCGTCGAGCCCGCGCTGTGCGCCGCGGTCGAGGACTCCGCCAGCGGGATCCGCGCCGCGCACGCGGCCGGGATGCGCGTGATCGCGTACCCGAATCGCCACTATCCTCCGGCAGGCGAGGTGCTCGCCACTGTTGAGGCGGCGGTTGTCGCAGAGCTGGGAGAGCTGCGTGGTCTGTTACTGCGCGAGGCGCGGCCCGGATGTGAGCTGACACTGGCGCCTACGGGAGCGCTGTCGCCATGTCGGTCTGGATCTCCGTCTGCGACAACGCCCGGTTGTACACCCGCACATCGTCGATCAACCCGTTGAAGTACTCCCCATACGGCTGATTACCACCAATCCACAACGGGCTCGACGACGCCTGAATCGCACCTGACGCCACCATCGACCCAGCCTGCACTCCGTTGACGAACAGGCGCAGCGTCGACCCGTCGTAAGTCAACGCGACGTGCGTCCAGGCCCCCACCGGGCTCGCGGTCGTCCCACCGACCCAGCGCACCGTGCCACCAAGTGTCCCACCGCCAGAGGGCCGCAACGCCCCGGTGTCGTTGCTTGCATTCAGGAAATACGCATCCACCTGCCGCTGCATGATCGTCCGCCACCCCGACTGCGACACCGACGGATCGATCCACGCCGACAACGTCATCGCCCCCGACAAGCCGAGCGATGCGGACGACGCAACCTGGACCAGACCGCTCGACCCGTTGAACGACAACGCACCGCCATACCGACCCGCCGTTGACCACGAGACTCCACCCACCAACGCACCCGTGTTCCCATTCCCCGACACATCCACCACCGACGACCCCGACCCCGCATCAAACGAAAACCCCAACACCAACCCCGCCGGCACCACCGGACCAGCAGGCGTCGAGACGGTCGCCAGGGCCGAGTACGCGCTCACGTTCCCCGCGGCATCAGCCGCAAGGACGCGGTAGCTGTAGCTCGTCGACGCACTCAGCCCCGTGTCGTTGAAGCTCGTGCCGGTCGGTGTCCCGACCTGCGCAAAGCTCGTGCAGCCCGCGCCCTGACAACGCTCCACCCGATAGCCCGTCACCCCCACGTTGTCCGTCGACGCCGTCCACGACAGACTCACCTGGCTCGAGCTCACCGCCGTCCCGGCCAGACCCGTCGGAGCCGACGGCGACGACGTATCGGCCGTCGCCGGCGTCGTCGCGGTGACGACCGCCGAGTAGGAGCTGAGGTTCCCCGCCGCGTCGGCCGCACGGACTCGATACCGATACGTGGTGCTCGCCGACAGGCCCGTGTCGCCGAAGCTCGTGACCGACGGGGTGCCCACCTGCGCGAAGCTCGTGCAGCCTGAGCCCTGGCAACGCTCCACCCGATAGCCCGTCACCCCGACGTTGTCCGTCGAGGCCGTCCACGACAGATTCACCTGGCTCGTGCCGACGACGGTCGCGGCGAGGCTCGTGGGCGCCGACGGCGCGGTCGTGTCGGCTGCCTGCGTCGTGATGCGGACAATCGCACTGTACGCGCCAAGGTTCCCGGCGGCATCGATCGCACGCACCCTGTAGCGATAGGCGGTGTTGGCCGAGAGCCCGCTGTCGCCGAAGCTCGCCCCCGTAGGCGCGCCCACCTGCGCGAAATTGGAGCAGTTCGACCCCTGACAGCGCTCGACCCGATAGCCGGTCACCCCCACGTTGTCGGTCGACGCCGTCCACGACAGATTCACCTGGCTCGAACTCACCACCGTTCCAGCCAGGTTCGTCGGCGCCGACGGCGGCGAGGTGTCACCCGCGGACTGCGTCGTGACGTTCACGATCGAGCTGTACGCGCTGAGGTTCCCTGCCGCATCGACCGCACGCAACCGATACCGATACAGGGTGCTCGCTGTGAGCCCGATATCGCCGAAGCTCGTGCCGGTCGGCGTCCCTACCTGCGCAAAGCTCGTGCAGCCAGAACCCTGACAGCGTTCCACCCGATAGCCCGTCACCCCCACGTTGTCCGTGGACGCGGTCCACGACAGATTCACCTGGCTGCGAGCTCACTACGGTTCCGGCCAGATTCGTCGGCGCCGACGGCGGTGAGGTGTCAGCGGCGGCCTGCGTCGAGACGGTCGCCAGGCCGAGTACGCGCTCACGTTCCCCGCGGCATCAGCCGCAAGGACGCGGTAGCTGTAGCTCGTCGACGCACTCAGCCCCGTGTCGTTGAAGCTCGTGCCGGTCGGTGTCCCGACCTGCGCAAACGTCGTGCAGCCGGCACCCTGACAACGCTCCACCCGATAGCCCGTCACCCCCACGTTGTCCGTCGACGCCGTCCACGACAGACTCACCTGGCTCGAGCTCACCGCCGTCCCGGCCAGACCCGTCGGAGCCGACGGCGACGACGTATCGGCCGTCGCCGGCGTCGTCGCGCTCGCCACGGCCGAGTAGCCGCTCACGTTCCCCGCCGCATCCACCGCGACCACCCGGTAGCTGTAACTCGTCGACGCGCTCAACCCCGTGTCGCTGAAGCTCGTCCCGGACGGTGTCCCGACCTGCGCGAAGCCCGTGCACCCCGCGCCCTGACAGCGCTCCACCCGATAGCCCGTCACCCCCACGTTGTCCGTCGACGCCGTCCACGACACATTCACCTGCGCCGGGCCGACCGCGCTCGCCACGACGTTCGCCGGAGCCGACGGCGGCGTCGTGTCCAACGACGCCCCACCGAGCGGTGTCGCCATATCGGTCTGGATCTCCGCCTGCGACAACGCCCGGTTGTACACCCGCACATCGTCGATCAACCCGCTGAAGTACTCCCCATACGGCTGATTCCCACCAATCCACAACGGGCTCGACGACGCCTGAATCGCTCCCGACGCCGCCTTCGACGCCACCTGCACCCCATTCACGTACAGCACCAACTGCGACCCGTTGTACGTCACCGCCACATGCGTCCACGACCCCACCGGACTCGCCGACGGCCCACCAACCCAACTCGTCGTCCCACCCAACGTCGCGCCACCCGACGGCCGCAACGCCCCCGTGTCATTACTCGCATTCAAGAAATACGCATCCGACTGCCGCTGCATGATCGTCCGCCACCCCGACTGCGACACCGACGGATCGATCCACGCCGACAACGTCATCGCCCCCGACAACCCAAGCGACGCCGACGCCGGCACCTGCACCACAGCCCCCGACCCATTGAACGACATCGCACCACCAAACCGGCCCGCCGACGACCACGACGCCCCCTGCACCACCCCCGCATTCCCATTCCCCGACACATCCACCACCGACGACCCCGACCCCGCATCAAACGAAAACCCCAACACCAACCCCGCCGGCACCACCGGACCAGCAGGCGTCGACACGCGTCGCCACGGCCGAGTACGCGCTCACGTTCCCCGCGGCATCAGCCGCAAGGACGCGGTAGCTGTAGCTCGTCGACGCACTCAGCCCCGTGTCGTTGAAGCTCGTGCCGGTCGGTGTCCCGACCTGCGCGAACGTCGTGCAGCCCGCACCCTGACAACGCTCCACCCGATAGCCCGTCACCCCCACGTTGTCCGTCGACGCCGTCCACGACAGACTCACCTGGCTCGAGCTCACCGCCGTCCCGGCCAGACCCGTCGGAGCCGACGGCGACGACGTATCGGCCGTCGCCGGCGTCGTCGCGCTCGCCACGGCCGAGTAGCCGCTCACGTTCCCCGCCGCATCCACCGCGACCAGCCGGTAGCTGTAACTCGTCGACGCGCTCAACCCCGAATCGCTGAAGCTCGTCCCGGACGGTGTCCCGACCTGCGCGAAGCCCGTGCACCCCGCGCCCTGACAGCGCTCCACCCGATAGCCCGTCACCCCCACGTTGTCCGTCGACGCCGTCCACGACACATTCACCTGCGCCGGGCCGACCGCGCTCGCCACGACGTTCGCCGGAGCCGACGGCGGCGTCGTGTCCAACGACGCGCCACCGAGCGGTGTCGCCATATCGGTCTGGATCTCCGCCTGCGACAACGCCCGGTTGTACACCCGCACATCGTCGATCAACCCGCTGGAAGTACTCCCCATACGGCTGATTCCCACCAATCCACAACGGGCTCGACGACGCCTGAATCGCTCCCGACGCCGCCTTCGACGCCACCTGCACCCCATTCACGTACAGCACCAACTGCGACCCGTTGTACGTCACCGCCACATGCGTCCACGACCCCACCGGACTCGCCGACGGCCCACCAACCCAACTCGTCGTCCCACCCAACGTCGCGCCACCCGACGGCCGCAACGCCCCCGTGTCATTACTCGCATTCAAGAAATACGCATCCGACTGCCGCTGCATGATCGTCCGCCACCCCGACTGCGACACCGACGGATCGATCCACGCCGACAACGTCATCGCCCCCGACAACCCAAGCGACGCCGACGCCGGCACCTGCACCACAGCCCCCGACCCATTGAACGACATCGCACCACCAAACCGGCCCGCCGACGACCACGACGCCCCCTGCACCACCCCCGCATTCCCATTCCCCGACACATCCACCACCGACGACCCCGACCCCGCATCAAACGAAAACCCCAACACCAACCCCGCCGGCACCACCGGACCAGCAGGCGTCGACACATCGACCACCGAGCTGTAGCCGCTCACATTCCCCGATAGCATCCACCGCACGCACCCGGTACCGATACGTCGTGCTCGCCGACAACGCCGTATCACCGAAGCTCGCGCCCGACGGTGTCCCCACCAGCGCGAAGGTCGTGCAGCCGGCACCCTGACAACGCTCCACCCGATAGCCGTAGACGGCGGCGTTGTCGGACGAAGCCGTCCAGGAGAGCTGAACCTGGCTCGAGCTCAGGGCAGATCCGGCCAGGTTCGTGGGCGCGGACGGGGGGGCCGTGTCCTGAGCGACCGGGACGTTGACGCTCGTCGTCGTCTTGAGACCGCTGCTGTCGGTCGCCTCGAGGATGATCTCGTAGGAGAACGTTCCGATGGGGCCGTGGTTCTCCGCGACGAAGCTGCCGCTCGTCCCTGTTCCGCCGACGAACGTGTGCACGTGAGTGTTGTGGTGGAGGAGCACCGTCCACTTGAGCGCCGAGCCGCCAAGCGGCCCGTCGTCCGGATCCGTGGCAGAGCCCTGATACGAGACCACCTGGCCCGGAAGCACCGAGACCCCGTCGACCGGCGCCGTGATCGTCGGTGCGGGCGGCGTGCTTCCGACGACGATGGGGACGGTCGCTGACGAGGACAGGCCCGTCGAACTGGTGACCGTCAGGCGTGCGGTGAGCGACGAGACGCCGCTCCGGATATAGGTGTGGAGGGGGTTCGGTGACGTGGACGTCATGCCGTCGCCGAAGTCCCAGAGATACGTCAGTGAGCCACCGCCGGGGTTCAGGGAGCCGACGCTCGAGAACGAGACCGCAAGCGGCGAGTAGCCGAACGTCGGCGTCGCCGACGCGTTGGCGACCGGGCCGTTGAAGCGGATCCGACGAATCTGCCCGGTCGTGAACGAGTTGTAGTAGATCATCCCGTCGGGCCCTAGCTCGAGCGAAACCGGAGCTGCCACGTTCGTGGCGAACGACGTCGCCGTCACCGGGTTGTGGTCACTGTCGAACACGATTCGCCTGATGAAGTTCCCGGTGTAGTCCGCGTAGAAGTAGTTCCCCTGGTACTGCTGCGGGTACAGCGTGCCCGTGTAGAAAGGACCACCGATCGCTGCCGTGCCAACGCTGTGGTCCCAGGTCACGTACGGAAAGCGGACCGAGCCGGGCGGCAGCGCGAGGCATTCGGCCGCGGACTGGTAGGTGATGTTGACGGCGTTGCCCTCGAAGCACGGCCAGCCGTAGTTCCCACCCTTGACCCCGTGGTCGACCTCCTCCCAGGTGTTCCACCCGACCTCACCGAACCAGAGATCCCCTGTTGCCTCGTCGACGGCGAACCGGAACGGGTTGCGGACGCCGTACAGCCAGACCTTGGAGCGGATCGAGTTGGTGCCGTCGTAGAACGGATTATCGGTGGGTGCCGTGCCGTCCTTGTTGATCCGGAGGATCTTCCCGTTGATGGAGTCGAGCTGCTGCGCGCGAAGTGGCAGTGGATCGGTCGCGCCGCCGTCGGCACCGTCACCGACACCGACGAGCAACGTCCCGTCGCTTGCGAAATGGACCTCACCGAGCGTGTGGCTCCCACCGTCCGAAGGGATGCAGTCCGCGCTCACGGGCTGGGAGCTGCATGGAGGTGTTCCGACGGAGCCCATGATCACCGTCTCGCCCGGCAGGGCGACGTCGGGGTTGGCCGGAGCTCGCGGTGATCCGCGTCAGCCGCGCGGTCTTCGGACCCTGGTCGTTCGGATTGCCGGCGTTCTCGTACGTGTAGGTCACGTACACGAACCCGTTGGACGCGAAATTGGGATCGAATGCGAGCCCCCACATGCCGCGGTCGTCGAAGGTGTTGACGTGGGAGCTGAGGTCGACGAACGGGGTCGAGAGCATCACCCCGTTCTTGATGATGCGAACGACGCCGTTCTTCTGCCAGACGAAAAGGCGACCGTCCGGCGCGAACGCAAGTCCCACCAGCGTGTAGGCAGGGACAGTCGCAACGACCTCCGTCGCGAAACCGGGATCGTCGAACGTGTCGGCGCTCGAGGGCCGAGGACAGGCAAGGACCACCAGCACCAGCGCGCAAAGCAGCGACAGATACTTCAGCATGATTCCACCCGTCCCGCGCATCCCCCGTCACGATCGTGCTTCAGTTCGCAGCCTATGTCAATCGATGCCCACGCGCCGCCCCGCAAGTAGCGCACTATTCCGACGATGCCGATCGACTGGAAATCCATCCCTGACGACGAGACCGTCGGCGCGGAGCTCCACGCGCTCATCCGCGAGCTTCTACCCCGTCCCTCGGAGCCTGACCGGCGCCGGGGTCAGGGAGACCCTCGCGGTCGTCGGGCGCGGTCTCCCGCTCGAGGTGGTGGAGACTCCCTCCGGGACCGAGGTGTTCGACTGGGTCGTGCCGCGAGAGTGGAACGTGCGCGAGGCATGGATCGAGGCGCCGGACGGCCGACGTCACGCGCGATTCGAGGACTCCTCCCTCAACCTCCTCGGGTACAGCGTCCCCGTCGACGCGATCGTTCCGCGGGACGAGCTCCTCGAGCACGTCTTCACGGATGCCGAGCACCCCGACCGCGTTCCCTACCGCACGTCGTACTGGTCGGAGCGCTGGGGTTTCTGCATGACCCAGCGCGAGGTCGATTCACTCCCGGAGGGCGAATACCGAGCAGTGGTCGACGCCACGCTCGAGGACGGGTCACTGACGTACGGTGAGGTCCGGCTCGACGGCGCGAGCTCGCGAACGGTCCTCCTGACGACGACGGTCTGCCACCCCGCGCTCGCGAACGACAACCTCTCCGGGATCGTGGTGACCGCGGCTCTCGCGCGCGCGCTCGCCGGGCAGTCGTTGCGGCGGAGCTACCGGCTCCTGTGGAGCCCGGGAACCCTCGGCCCGCTGTGCTGGCTCCACCACAACCGCGGCCTGGTGCCGGATGTCGCCCACGGTCTCGCGATCTCGTGCGTCGGAGACCGGGGGCACATCACCTACAAGCGGAGTCGACGCGGCGCGACGAGCACGGATCGCGCGGCCGAGGTCGTCGCTTCGCGACAAGGCCGGTGCCTCGATCGTCGAGTGGTCGCCGTACGGCGGTGACGAGCGCCAGTTCTGCGCCCCCGGCTTCGACCTTCCCTTCGGTGCATTCTCGCGCTCCCCCGCGGACGCGTTCCCGGAGTACCACTCCTCGGACGACGACCTCACGGTGGTCACGCCCGAAGCGCTTGCGGACTCGTATCGCACGCTGCTCTCGATCATCGACGTCTTCGAGCGCGATACGACATACGTCAATGCGTCGCCGTACGGGGAGCCACAACTCGGCCGCCGCGGCCTCTACCGCTCGATCGGCGGCGGCTCGAGCCAGGAGGCCGCGTACCTCTGGCTCCTGAGCCTCAGTGACGGGTCCATGAGCCTGGTCGACATCGCGCTCCGCTCCGGGCTGTCGTTCGACCAGGTCGCGGGCGCGGCCGATCGGCTCGCCGAGCAGGGGCTCCTGATCGATCAGGAGGCGACGGGCCCGTAGTCCGGCCACGAGCGGTCACGGTCGTTGACGATCCGCTCGGCCGCCTCGGGCCACGTGATGTCGAAGAAGGGATCGTCCCAGCGCACGCCCGACGCCGCGTCGGGCGAGTACGGCCGCGCTGATCGCGTAGAAGACGTCCGTGTCGGGCACGAGCGACTGGAACCCGTGGGCGCATCCCTCCGGTATGTAGAGGGCGCGTCCGGAGTCGGCGTCGAGCTCGGCGCCGAACCACTGTCCATGTGTCGCCGACCCCGGTCGGAGATCGACGGCGACGTCGTAGATCGCGCCCCTCGTGCAGCGGACGAGCTTCGCCTCCTCGTGCGGCGCACGCTGGAGATGCATCCCCCGCAGCGTCCCGGCGGCCACGTTCCTCGACAGCGAGCACTGCGACAGCTCGCCGTTCAGGCCCGCCGCCGCGAGCTCGTCTCCACACCACGTGCGTGCGAAGAACCCACGCTCGTCCTCGTGGCGCTCGAGCTCCACCACGTGAACGCCCGCGATAGGGGTCGCGACGAAGCGCACGGCCTACCCGCCGCTCACGCCGTCGCGTTCGCGGTCCACCGGAGGCCCTCGTCCAGAGCACCGCTGTCGAGCAGATGGCGGAGCTGTCGCAGGCGGACGTATCGTCGGCCGTCGAACAGCTCCGTCGTGAGCGGCAGAGCGCGATACGCGTCGACGAGCTCCTCGGATCCACGACGGGAGTCCCACTCGAAGCGCAGCGTTGGGAACGCGCGCTCTAGCCGCGAGAAGTCGACCCTGTACGAGCGCGGGTCGGGAGAGGCATCGGACGCCAGCTCGATCTCGCAGCCGGTCACGTCGGCGAGGACTCCTGCGAGATCGCGGATCAGGTAGTTCTGCTCCGCGGACCCGACGTTGAACGCCTCGCCGCGGACGACGTCGTCAGGCGCCTCGAGCATCGCGACCGCGACCCGTGAGAGGTCGCGGACATGGACGAGCGGCCGCCAAGATCGACCGTCGGAGAGGAGTCGGATACGGCCCGTCGTGTGCGCCCAACCGGCGAGGTTGTTGAGCACGATGTCGAGCCGCAGACGCGGCGAGGCGCCGTAGACCGTCGCATTTCGCATCGACACGACGACGAAGTCGCGATCTCCGAGGTCGGCCAGACCCTCCTCCGCCCGAACCTTCGACTCGGCGTAGGCCGTCAGCGGGCGTAGCGGTGCGCTCTCGTCGAGCAGGTCGTCACCGTCAGACGCCCCGTACATCGAGCACGACGAGGCGAACACGAACCTCCTGACACCGGCCTCCTTCGCCGCGCGAGCGACGCCGAGCGTGGCGTCGAGGTTGATGTCATATGTCCAGCGCTCGTTCAGGTCGCCGATCGGATCGTTGGACAGGGCAGCGAGGTGGACGATGGCGTCGAATCCCTCGAGATCGGCCGCGCGTGACGTCGCGGACGTCCTTGCGAGTCGTGGGCACCAGCGCCAGGTCGCGGCCGAAGTCGCACCCTTCGTAGTAACAGGTATCGAGTCCGACGACGTCGTGACCGGACTTCATCAGCTCGGGGGCGAGAACGGAGCCGATGTATCCGTGGCTACCTGTGACGAGTACGCGCATGGTCCCGCGTCAACCCTTCGTCCCGATGACGGCCTTGGGAGCGTAGAACGCCTCGGCGTATCGCGACGGCGATGCGCACTCGAGGCCCCGGATGCGCATCAACCCCCTGAACGTCTCCTCGTCGTACCAGTGCTTTCCTGCCTGGGTGGGGAAATGGCGCAGGACGAGTTCGAGCTTGCGCTCGACCAGGTCGTCCTCGAGCGGGACGTACATGTTCGGACGCCCGAGGTCCCCGTCCCACTTCGGAACCTCGTACTCGAGGATCAGATGGTCGCGAAACGTGTTCCACGTGAGCTCGCACGCGAGTCGATGATCCTGGTGTCGGTCGTCGCGCGTATGCGTGAGCACGAGGTCGGGCTCTACGCGCTTGAGCCCCTCGAACGCTTCCTTGACCGTCTCGCCGATGTACGGCATGAACGCGTCCCGGAACCCGTGGACGACGACCTCGGCGCGACCGGCGCCCGCGAGGAAGTCCTCGGCGCTCGCGCGCGCTTCCGCTTCCCGATCGCCGTGCGCGCCGAGCACGACCCACGTGACCTCGAGGTCGGCGTGCTCGCGGATCAGCGAGAGGATGGTGCCGCCGCAACCGATCTCGACGTCGTCCGCATGGCAGCCGATCGCCAGCAGGCGTCGAAGCGGCGTCTCGCCGCCGGACAGCGAGAGCGCGAGCATCAGGCCGGCCTCGGCTCGCGTTCCGCGTGCGACCCAACCTTGCGCCAGGGAGCGCGGCCGGACTCGTGGAGCCCCTCCAGCCGCTGCCGATCCTTGATCGTGTCCATCGGTCCGAAGAAGCCCTCGTACGGGAACGCCACGACCTCACCGCGCGGGATCAGGCGAGAGAAGGTCTCCTCGACGAGCTCGTCGCCGGGCTCGATCCAGTCGAGCAACTCCCTCCGGCAGACGAAGAAGCCGCCGTTGATCCGCACGTCGGAATCGCTCATCGGCACCACCGACGTGACGACCCCGTGCTCGTCCGTGATCACCCGGTGCTGGTTGACCTCGGGACGCACGGAGAGGAACTGGATCAGCCGACCCGAGGTCCGGAACGCGTCGACCATCTCGTCGAGCGGCGCGTCGGTGAGCCCGTCGCCGTACGTCGCGAGGAACTCGTCGTCGTCGTTCAGGTACGCCTCGACCGCCTTCAGTCGCTCGCCGATCGTCGACTGCATCCCGGTGTCGACGAACGTGATCCGCCAGCCGCCGATATCGCGCTGCAGGAGCTCCACGCGGGCGTCGGCGCCGTGTCCCTCGAGCACGAAGTCGTTGAACAACGCCTCGTTGTAGTTGAGGAAGTACTCCCGGATGACGTCGCCCTTGTAGCCGAGGCAGAGAACGAACTCGTTGTGCCCCCAGGCGGCGTAGTAGCGCATGATCTGCCAGAGGATCGGTCGGTTGCCGATCCGGATCATCGGCTTGGGGATGCGCTGCGTCGCCTCCCCCATGCGCACGCCGAGACCGCCGCAGAAGATCACGACCTTCATCCCGACACACCTCGCTCGGGCACCACGCCGGGCGCGAACACGGTCGCGTCGGGGTATCGGAACGACGAGCTCGGCGCCCCACTCGGACGTATACGCAAGCTGCTCGCTGATCTCCGCCGCGAGATTCCACGGCAGGATCAGAATGAGGTCCGGACGCGTCTCGGCGATCACCTCGGGAGGATGGATCGGGATCTGGGTCCCGGGCGTGTACTTCCCCTGCTTGTACGGATTGCGGTCGACGGTGTACTCGAGAAGATCAGTGCGGATGCCGCAGTAGTTGAGAAGCGTGTTGCCCTTGCCGGGGGCGCCGTAACCGACGATCTGCTTGCCGTCGTTCCGCGCGTCGATCAGCACGTCCAGCAACGCGCGCTTCGACATCTCGACGCCGGCCGTGAAGCGGCGGTATGTCCCGGGGTCTCGAAGCCCGGCCGCGTCCTCCCTCTCGATCAGCGCACCGACGGCCGGCGACACCTCGGGGCCTCGTCCGCGTGCGCGAAGTAGACGCGCAAGCGACCCACCGTGGGTCGGGATCTCCTCGACGTCGATCACCGCAAGACCCTGAGCCCCGAAGATCTCGCGGATCGCGTACAGCGAGAAGTACGAGAAGTGCTCGTGATAGATCGTGTCGTACTCGAGGTGCTCGACAAGCGTCGCCAGGTGAGGGAACTCGAACGTCGCAGTGCCGCCCTCGGCCAGGAGCGCCGCGACGCCCGGCGACGAAATCGTTGATGTCCGGGACCTGCGCGAGGACGTTGTTACCGAGAACGAGGCGGGGCCGTTTCCCGTCGGCGACCAAGCGCCGTGCGAGCTCGAGCCCGAAGAACTCCACGAGTGTCGGGACGCCGCGGGCGATCGCCGCCTCCGCGACATTCCGCGCGGGGTCGATCCCGAGCACGGGCACGCCATGCGGGAAGGAAGTGCTGGAGGAGGTAGCCGTCATTCGACGCCAACTCGACGACGAGGTCGTCTGGCGTGAGCGAGAGACGCCTGACGATCATCTCGACGTACGTGCGTGCGTGCTCCACCCACGAGTCCGAGTACGCGGAGAAGTACGCGTACTCCGTGAAGATTCCCTCCGGCGGCACGAACTCCGGAATCTGCACGAGCCAGCATCGCGTGCAGACCTTGGCGTGCAACGGGTAGAAGATCTCCGGCTCACCGAGGCCCGCTTCGGTCAGGACGGTCTGGCAGAGCGGCGACTTCCCGAGATCGACGAGGCTCAGGTCCAGGGTGCTCCCACAGTGACGGCAGCTCGTTGCTCCGCGAACCGGCTGGCGCTCCAGGGACCCAGTGGCCGTGATGCTCGTCATGCCACATCACTGTGTAGCGGAACGCGAGACTTGTCGAGTGACGAACTGGATCACGGGCGACGGGGCTTGCGGAGTCGCGGAGAACAGGCCAGAGTGAAAGTCGAACGCGCGAGGGATCGCGCGCCACGGGGGAGCACGATCCACGGGAAGGAGATAGGAGAGATGGGAGCGATATACGTCGACGCAGCGGTCGGGGACGATCTCCGGCGTGAGAGGCTCTATGCCGGCGACCTGTTCGCCTACTCGCCCGGCGCCAACTCGGCAGCGCTTTGCGGCCTGGCCCGCGACATGGCCGAGGAAGTCTTCGCCCCGCACGATCCACCCGTGGCGCAGGACTCGATGACGGCGGAGGAGTACGCGCAGATCCTTGCCGACCTCAAGCCGCGGTTCATCCATCATCCGCGGGCCAAGGAGCTGATTCCGGGGATGCTCGCCGATCTCGGGTGCGATCTCGAGCGGACGTACTTCGACGTGCCCCGCCTCCGCACCATGGCGCACGGCGAGTTCATGAAGGTCGGGCTCGCGCTCCAGTTCCATCCCCACAGGGACACGTGGTTCTCGGCGCCGTACGCGCAGCTGAACTGGTGGCTTCCGGTCTACGAGATCGAGTCGGAGAACTCGATGGCGTTCCACCCTCGCTACTTCGACGTTCCCGTCGAGAACAGCTCGTCGATCTACGACTACGAGGAGTGGACGCGCACCGGCAGGCAGCAAGCCGCCCAGCAGGTCAAGCAGGAGACGCGGAAGCAACCGGAGGCGCTGGAGGAGCTCGAGCTCGACCCGCAGGTTCGTGTCGTCACCCCGGTCGGCGGCAGCCTCGTGTTCTCGGCGGCTCAGCTCCATTCGACCGTGCCGAACACGACCGACCGCACGCGGTTCAGCATCGACTTCCGCACCGTCAACCTGGACGACCTGCTCGAGCACCGTTCGGCGCCGAACGTCGACGCCGCCTGCACGGGGACGACTCTCGCCGACTTCGTGCGCGCGAGCGATCTCGAGCCACTGCCCGAGGACGTGATCGAGAGCTATCGCGTGGTCGCATCGGGCGCCGCCTGAGCGTCGCCGCGATACCACGCGATTGTCCGCCGTAGCCCCTCCTCGAGGGACGTGCGCGCGCGCCACCCGAGAGCTGCCGCAGCGACCTCGGGGTCGACCTCGATCTGCTGCTCGAGAGGTCTGATAGGAACTCGCCCGAAAGCGGGCTCCGCGCCGGTTGCGCTCACAAGCCGAACGATCGTCTCCACGACGTCTCGCACCGACGTGAGCCGCCCGACCCCGATGTCGACGGTCTTACCCTCGACGTCGGGCACCACGGCGGCCGCAACATACGCCTCGGCAACGTCCGGCGCGTAGACGAAGTCGATCATCCGCTCGCCCGAGCTGAGCTCGGGGCTCTCGCCGGCCAGGAGCTTCGAGATCACGTGCGGGACGAGCTTCGTCACTTCCTGACCCGGACCGTAGGCGAACGACGGTCGGAGGATGACCAAAGGCGTACCGAACAGAGCGTGGAACATGCGCGCGTAGGCCGATGCCGCCCAGCGCGAGGCACCGTACGGCGACGGTGGGATCGCCTGCGCCGTCCCGGTCGGCTCCTCGAGCAGGGAGCCGCTCAGGACGACGCGCCGGGAGCCGAGGCGAGTCGCAGCCTCGAGGATCTCGACGGTCGCCATGAGATTGGCGCGAAGGGTGGCATCGACCGCCTCGATCGAGCGCTCGCCGCGAACCTCCCCCGCGAGGTGGATCACGATCTCGGGCTCGATCCTGATGCATCAGGCTGGTTGGCGCCCCGGGCTCGCCGAGATCCGCCTGCCACCAGGTGACTCCGGGGCGCGCAGCTTGGGCGTGTCTGCTCACGGCGTGCGTGTCGGCGTCAGGCCCCAGAACGTCGAGCACCGCGCGTCCGATCATCCCGCTGGCCCCGGTCAGGAGCACGCGAGATCCGGACAGCGCGGCTATCGCGTCCATCTGCGGGGCACCCGCACCGTCACCCGTCGACTCTGCCCAGCAGCACGCACGCGTTGTGGCCGCCGAGGCCCATGGCGTTCGAGAGCGCGACGTCGACCTCGACGCGGCGCGCCTCGTTCGGGACGTAGTCGAGGTCGCATTCCGGGTCGGGGTTCCGGTAGTTGATCGTCGGCGGGAGGACGCCGTCGCGCAGGGCGAGCGCGCACATCATCGCCTCGACCGCGCCCGCCGACCCGAAGCAGTGGCCCGTCACGGACTTCGTCGACGAGACCGCAAGGCGGTAGGCGTGGTCGCCGAACACCTGCTTGAGCGCCCGCGTCTCCGCGAGATCGCCGAGCGGCGTCGACGTGCCGTGCGCGTTGACGTAGCCGACCCGCTCGGGGGCGACTCCTGCGGCATCGAGGGCGGCGCCGATCATCGCGGCGACCCCGGTCGCCTCCGGCTCCGGCTGGGCGAGGTGGTGCGCATCGTTCGAGGCGCCGTAGCCGAGCACCTCCGCGTAGATCGTCGCGCCACGGGCACGTGCCGCCTCGAGCTCCTCGAGCACGAGGATGCACGCCCCCTCCCCCATCACGAACCCCGCGCGCGTCGCGTCGAACGGCCGTGACGCGAGGGTCGGGTCATCCTCCTCGGCGACGAGACCGCGCATCGCGCAGAAGCCGGCGAGGATGAGTGGGATGATCGGCGCCTCGGTGCCGCCGGCGAGCACCACGTCGGCCTGCCCGCGGCGGATGGACGCCGCGCCCTCACCGATCGCGGTCGACCCCGTCGCACACGCGGAGACCGGCGCGAAGTTCTGCCCCTTGAGACCGAGCTGGATGGCGATCTGCCCGCTCGCGGTGTCGACGAGCACCGACGGGATGAAGAACGGCGAGACGCGGTCCGCGCCGCGGTCGGAGAAGACCTGCTGCTGCGCTGCGATCGTCGCGATGCCTCCGATCGCCGACCCGACGAGGATCCCCACGCGCGTGGGGTCGATGCCGTCGAGCCCCGCGTCGTCCCACGCCTCCTGCGCGGCAGCGACGGCGAGCAGGACGTTGCGGTCCATCCGTCGCGCTTCCTTCGGCGGGACGAGGTCGCCCGGGTCGAATCCGCGCACCTCGGCGGCGATGCGCACGGGGTACTCGGACGCATCGAACGCCTCGATCCACCCGACGCCGCTGCGGCCCGAGACCGCCGCGTCCCACGTCGAGGGGGCATCCAGACCGAGCGGGGTGACGGCCCCGAGACCGGTGATGACGACGCGTCGCACGATCCGCTGAGACTAACGGGCGGACCGGTGTCGGACTTCAGTCCGACACCACTCCACAGCCGACCGGCGTCTCGCCTCGAGCTGTCCGACTGAAGGTCGGACACGGAGCCGGTACGGTCTCGCCGATGGCCCGCGCCCGCCGCAGCCGGTCGAGCGAGCCCGTCGAGCGGCCGGCAGACCTCGACGACGCGATCCCGTTCCCGCCGATGGAGGCGGAGCTCGTGCGCGACCTGCCCGAGGGCGACGGGTGGCAGTACGAGCCGAAATGGGACGGCTTCCGCGGCCTGCTCGAGAACGCGTCGGGCGACCTGCGGCTCTGGTCGCGAAACGCGCGGCCGCTGCTCCGCTACTTCCCCGAGCTCGCGCCGCTCGGAGAGCTCCTGCCGCCGCGCTCGTGCCTCGACGGCGAGATCGTGATCGTGCGTGACGGCGTGCTCGACTTCGACGCGATGCAGACGAGCCTCCACCCCGCGGAGAGCCGTGTCCGCAAGCTGTCGGCCGAGATTCCCGCGACCTTCGTCGCCTTCGACGTGCTCGTGTGGGACGGCGAGAAGCAGTGGCAGGCGCCGCTCGCCTTGCGGCGATCGGCGCTGGAGGAGCTGGCAGGCGGGCTTCGTGCTTGTCCCCCTGCACGCTCGACCGAGGCGAGGCACTCGAGTGGCTCGCGTCGTTCGAGGCGATCGGGCTCGACGGCGTGATCGCCAAACGGCGCGACGAGCCGTACCGCGCAGGCGAGCGCAGCGCGGTCGTGAAGGTGAAGCCGGAGAAGACGGCGGACTGCGTCGTCGCGGGCCTGCGCTGGAAGAGCGACGGCGACCGGCGGATTGCGACGCTCCTGCTCGGCCTGTGGGACGAGGAGGGCGACCTCGACTACGTCGGCTCTGCGGCGGTCGCTCCGGCGCGGCACGACGAGATCGCGGCGGCGGTCCTGCCGTTGCTCGAGGATGCGCCCGAGCGCCGCTTCTCGGAGCCGAACCGCTGGGGCGGCGGCGAGCTCGAGGAGGCGCCCGTCCGGCCCGAGCTCGTCGTCGAGGTGCGCTACGACAAGGTGCAGGGCCGGCGCTTCCGCCACGGGACGAAGCTCCTCCGGCTTCGCCCCGACAAGGACCCGGCGCAATGCACCTGGCGCGAGCTCCGGCCGCCGCTCGAGCCCGGCGCGTCCGTCTCCCGCCTGCTCGAGCGTGCGCGCTAACTTGCGCTCGCGTCGAGCCGTGTCTCACCGCAGACGCTTGACGCGTCCCTTGGCCGCCGTCCACACGTGCCTCACGCGCGACCGAGGTGCCAGTAGGTCCGTCTCGAGAGCCTCGGCCGTGTCCGTCGCGACGACGCTGAAGCGGGGCTGGAGCCACGCCTCGGCCCGTGCGACACGGCGATCGCTCGTGTGGACCTTCTCGTAGCCGAGCCGTCTGAGTTCCGTGAGCAGGCGACGGTCGTACGCTCCGAGAGGGACTGCTGCCTCGGCGACCGCGTGGCCGACGGCGTCGGCGATACGCGCACGGGCGTCCACGAGTTCGCGTTCCAGGTCGGGCGCCGCGAGACCTGACCAGGGGCGATGATCCATGCCGTGCGTGCCGATCGTCATCCCTGAGCGGTCGAGTTCGCGCAAGCCGTCGACGTCGAGGCTGCCCGGTGAGGCGAGTCGACCGGCCACGACGAAGAACGCCGCCGTGAGACCCCGCTCCCGCAGTGCGTCGAGCGCGATTTCGACGTCCGAAGCGTTGCCGTCATCGAAGCTGATCCGAACCTCAGGTCGCCGGGCGATCACGTCCAGCATCGCGAGAAAGGCATCCCGGGAGATCCAGTACCGCTCCTCACCCGGCTCCAGTCCTCGCCGCGGCGTGCCGATGCCGTGGAAGCAGATGCCGTGGACCGATGGAGAGGACATGGCCCCACTCGTCATCCAGGATCACCGTCGGGGCGCGACGCCGTCTCGGGCCGGCGCGAAGCATGACGGCAGGCCCGTGCCTGAAGCACACACGTCTCGCCCGCCCGCATGGCCTTATCCTCGTACTGTGTCGCCGTGACGAGCACGTCTTCGGTCACGGTACGCGCCATCGGCGACGACGATATACGGCCTGTCGCGGCGTTCTTGCACGCCAACCACAACTCCCGCGTCGGTGTCCTCGAGTGGGCGCGGGCGATGGACCCTCCTTGGAGCGACGACCAGCCGAATCATGGCTTCTTCCTCGAGGACAGCGGGCGCGTCGTCGGCGCGTACCTCGCCCTGTACTCGGAGCGACTCGTCGACGGACAGCGCGAGGCGTTCTGCAACCTCGCCGCCTGGTGCGTGCTGCCGGCATACCGGCATCACGGCCTGCGACTGCTTCGCGCACTCCTCGCCCAGAAGGGCTACCACTTCACAGATCTCTCCCCGAGCGGCAACGTCCTCGAGCTGAACCGCCGGCTCCGTTTCGCCTCGCTCGATACAGCGACTGCGCTCGTCCCGAACCTCCCGACCCCCCGGCGCCGCGACCGCGGTGGAGCGGTGCGACTGCTCGCCAACCCGGTCGACATCTCGGAGCGGCTCGCCGGCCGGGAGCTCGCGGTCTACGAGGACCATGTCGGCGCGGCGGCCGCCCATCACCTCGTCCTCGTCCGAGGCGCCGAGACCTGTTATGTCGTCTTCCGGCGCGACCGCCGGAAGAACCTCCCACTCTTCGCCTCGCTCATCTACGTGAGCGATCCCGGGCTGTTCCGGGCGGGCCAAGGGCTCGTGTACCGGCACCTGCTGCTCCGGCATCGGATCCCGTTCACGCTCGTCGAGCTGCGCGTGAGTGGGTCGCGTCCGCGCGCGGCCGTGATGCTCCGCTCCCCGAGGCCGAGGATGTACCGTAGCCCGACCTTGGGCCCCGACCAGATCGATTACCTCTACAGCGAGCTCGCGTGCGTCGCCTGGTGAGCCGCATCCCGTCGCGGGCAGCGAGCGCCCGATGAGAACGAGCCTCCACCACCTCCTCGAGGATCGCGCGCGGTCGGCAGGCGATTCGCCCGCGCTTACCTACAAGGACGTCACGCGCTCCTACGACGAGCTCTGGGGCCGCGCGCGGCAGCTTGCTGGTGCACTGGCGCAGGTTGATCTCGAGCAAGGCGACCGGGTCGCGGTGTTCCTCGAGAAGAGGATCGAGACGGTCGAGTCTCTGTTCGGGATCTCTACCGCGGGCGGCGTCCTCGTCCCGATCAATCCGCTGCTCCGCCCCGCGCAGGTCGGGTACATCCTCCGTGACTGCGACGTTCGTGTCCTGATCACGACATCCGAGCGGCTCGCGTTGCTCACCGCAGTCCTCGACGAGAGCCCCGCTGTCCGGCATGTGATCGTCGTCGGCGATGAGGCTCCCATCGACGGCGAGGTCGGTCGCCGCGCGCTTGCCTGGGTTGACGTCGTCGACGCGGCACCCGAGCTCGAGCCGCGGCGCTCCATCGACCTCGACATGGCCGCGATCCTCTACACGTCCGGAAGCACCGGCATGCCGAAGGGTGTCGTCCTCAGCCACCGCAACCTCGTCGTCGGGGGCGAAAGCGTCAGCCACTACCTCGGCAATGTCGCAGACGACGTGATCCTCGCGGCGCTGCCGCTGAGCTTCGATGCGGGGTTCAGCCAGCTCACGACGGCCTTCAACGTCGGGGCGCACGTGATCCTCATGAACTACCTGCTCCCCACCGACGTCGTCCGTCTCTGCGCGCGACATGGCGTGACCGGGCTCACCTGCGTCCCGCCGCTCTGGATCCAGATCGCCGACCAGCAATGGCCGGAGGCGGTCGGTGAGACACTGCGCTACTTCGCCAACACCGGCGGTCGCATGCCTCGCACGACGCTCGATCGGCTCCGCTCGGTGTTCCCCCGGGCACGGCCGTTCCTGATGTACGGGCTGACCGAGGCGTTCCGCTCGACGTACCTCGATCCGGCCGAGGTCGATCGGAGGCCCGACTCGATCGGCAAGGCGATCCCGAATGCCGAGATCCTTGTCGTCCGCACCGACGGCTCGCGTTGCGACCCCGGCGAGGAGGGAGAGCTCGTGCATCGTGGGGCGCTCGTGGCGCTCGGATACTGGAACGATCCCGAGCGCACGGCCGAGCGCTTCCGCCCCACTCCGGGCCACGACGCGATCTGGCGCGGCACCCCCGAGGTTGCCGTCTGGTCCGGCGACACCGTCGTGGCGGACGAGGAAGGGTTCCTCTACTTCGTGGGCCGGGCGGACGAGATGATCAAGACGTCCGGCTACCGGGTCAGCCCGACGGAGGTCGAGGAGGCCGCGTACTCGACGGGGCTCGTGCGCGACGCGGTCGCGCTCGGAGTGGAGGACCCCGTGCTCGGGCAGCGTGTCGCGCTCGTCGTCGCGATGAGAGATGCGGACGCCTCCTTGGACGAACTGACCGCACGGCTCAAGCGCGACCTTCCGTCGTACATGGTTCCCGCGCTCGTCGACGTACGAGACGAGCTTCCACGCTCTCCGAACGGCAAGTTCGACCGCGCGGTGCTTCGGCAGCAAATCGGGCGGACGTGACACATCACCCGACCATCGCCGCCTTCGACCTCGTCGACGGTCAGCTCGCGGTCGGAGGGATTCCGGTCGAGCGTCTCGCGGAACGAGTGGGCTCGACGCCCTTCTTCGCCTACGACCGTCGACTGCTCTCCGAGAGGGTCGCCAAGCTGCGGACGACGCTCCCGACCGGGGTCGATCTGAGCTATGCCGTGAAGGCGAATCCGATGCCGGCGGTGGTGCAACATCTCGCCTCGTTGGTCGATTCCTTCGATGTCGCCTCGGCCCTCGAGCTCCGGACCGCGCTCGACACGCCGATCCAACCCGAGCGCGTCAGCTTCGCCGGGCCTGGTAAGAGCGTTCAGGAGCTCGGCCAGGCGGTCGCGGCGGGCGTGACCATCGAGCTGGAGTCGGAGACGGAAGCGCGGCGTGTCCTCGAGACAGGTGAGCGGCTCGGCCGACGGCCGCGCGTCGCCGTTCGCGTCAACCCGGACTTCCGGATGAAGGGCTCGGGGATGCGAATGGGCGGCGGCCCCCAACAGTTCGGCGTGGACGCCGAACAGGTGCCGTCGCTCCTCGCGGAGCTCGGCCAGGCCGACATCGAGGTCCTCGGGTTCCACGTGTTCGCCGGCTCGCAGAACCTCAACGCCGACGTGATAGCAGAGGCACAGGAACGGACGGTCGCGCTCGTGATCGAGCTCGCGCGGTCCATGTCGGATCCTGTCCGCTATCTGAACCTCGGGGGCGGCTTCGGGATCCCTTATGCCGACCGCGACGAGCCGCTCGACCTCGCGGCCGTCGCGGAGAGGCTCGCGACCCTGCTCGAGGCACGCATCCGCCCCGATCTTCCCGACGCGCGAGTCGTCGTCGAGCTCGGCCGCTACATCGTTGGGGAGTGTGGCGTGTACGTCACCCGGGTCGTCGACCGGAAGGTGTCGCGCGGCCACACGTTCCTCGTCGTCGACGGCGGTCTCCATCATCAGCTCGCCGCGTCGGGCAACTTCGGCCAGGTGATCCGGCGGAACTATCCGGTCGCGATCGGCAATCGCGCGGGGGAAGCCGGCGACGACCCGGTCTCCGTCGTGGGCTGCCTCTGCACGCCGCTCGACGTCCTCGCCGATGACGTGCACCTACCCCGAGCCGATATCGGAGACCTGGTGATCGTCTTCCAGGCAGGCGCCTATGGTCTGACCGCGAGCCCGACCGCGTTCCTCGGGCATCCGGAGCCGATCGAGGTGCTCGTGTAGCGTCGTCCGATCGAGAGGAAGGATGGATCGAGTGTGGATGGGACCACGTTCAACAGGGTGAAGGCCGTCCTTGTCGAGACGCTCGGGATCGAGGACCGAGCAGACGGGCTCACGCCCGACACCCCTCTGCTCGGGAGCATGCCCGAGCTCGACTCGCTGGCGGTCGTAGAGATCGTGACATCGCTCGAAGAGCGGTTCGACTTCCAGATCGACGACGACGATTTCGACGGGGACGCCTTCGAAACGGTCGGAACCCTCACGGAGTTCGTCGAGCGCCAACTCCGATAGGTTGGGGAAGGTGCCTCCGCCACGCCCGCCCAGGATCGGAGCCGCAGGCCGTTCTCTGTCAAGCCTGCTTGACAGAGACGTGATCCGTCAGCGGGAAGGGCCCGGCGTCGGGCCGGCGGGCTGGGGCAGCCTCGCGAACCCGAGGTCGGCGAACGACCCGAGCGAGGAGCCGCGGACACCTGCTGCGGAGACCGTGTAGAGCGCGTCACCGACGACCACCGAGCGGCGGATCGGCGTGCCCGGCGAGCCGACGGGGTCGGCGCCCGACAGATCCGGGTGCGTCACGCGGCCGACCTCCGCGATCCCGCCCGCGCGGCGCACGCGCAGCCCGAGCGCGCCGACGAACGGCCGGTCGTCGTAGGTCTGCACCGGGAGGACGGCGAGGCCCGTGCGCGGCCACCACAGAAACGCGTGGTGATCCTGCTCTGCCTCCGACCACCCCTTGCCCAGGACGAACGAGTCGAGGCGGCGCGGCGCGGCCGGGTTGGAGACGTCGAAGAGCGACGCCTGCGTCCCGAGCACCCGTCCCTCCGCGGTCGCGTCCTGCCCGATCCCGAGCAGGAGGCCGTCGCCGACCGGGTGGAGGTACGCCGAGTAGCCGAGGATCTTCAGCTCGCCGCGGACGGTCGGGCGAGACGGTGTCGAGAGGTCGAGCACGTAGAGCGGGTCGACCTGGCGGAACGTGACGACGTAACCGACATCACCGATGAATCGCACGGCGTAGACCCGCTCGCCCCTGCCGAGCCCGCCGACGCTCCCGAGCCGCGCGAGCCCGTCGCTGCGCACGGCGAGGGCCGTCACCGATGTCTCGCTCTCGGTCGCGGGCCCGCCCCACCAGGTCGGCACCGACGTGCTCGCGACGCGGAGCACCCCCTTCCGCTCCGAGAGCGACCACTGGCCGAGCAGCACGCCCGGGACGCTCCCGCTGCCGCGATAGCGGCTCTGCGTCGGGCTCGAGATGTCGAAGCGATGGATCATGGTGGTCACAGCGGCAGGCACCGTTCGACCCACGACCGGGCGCACGTCGTAGCGATCGGTCGCGACGTAGAGGCTCGAGCGGCTCGCGTAGACGATGCGCCCGTCCGAGACGATCGCGTCCGCGTCGACCGCGTCGAGCCCGCGCCCGACGTCGAAAGTGAGCACGGTCACGAGGCCGAGCCCGCCGAACGCTGGCGGTCGCGAGACCTGGCGGCACTGGACGAGCCGTCCTTTCGCCGCCACCTTGCCGGCCGAGCCGCGCAGCGTGAAGCCGGGTAGCCAGCTCCGTGCCCCGGACGTGCGGAGAACCTCGCGGTTCCTTTCCCTGGCGGCGGCGGCGTCGCCGGCGGCACCTGCGCCACCGGGCTGGACGAACGGCAGGTCGAGACCGAGCGGCGACGCGAGCACGAGCCGCACCGCGCGTCCGACGAGCCGCGCGGCGAGATAGCTGCCGTCGAGCTCGAGCGTGCGGACGACGCGCATGTGCGTCGGGTCGCGGACGTCGACGTCCGCGATCACCGTCTTCGCGGGATAGGGGAACGGCCCGCGGATCGCGATGCCCTCGATCGGGATCGGCCCGGCGACGCCTCGGGAGAGGACGAGCAGGTGGCCGCCCTCGAGCAAGAGCTCGTCAGCCCCGCGGTCGAAGCGCAACGTGTCCACGAGCCGCGGCCGGCGGCCGCCGCGGACGTCCAGCGCGGCGACCCTGCCGCCGGAGGCGACGAAGAGCGTCCGGCCGTCCGTCTTGACGAGGTCGGGCTCGTCGACGCCTTCCTCCTGGACGTTCGTCCCCGAGTACTCGGGCTCGCCGCCCGGTGAGCCCGCGACCGCGTCGCGGGCGGCCCCGGGGGCGCCGGCGGCGATCCCCACGACGCCGCCGAGCCCCCACGGCCCGACGAGCGGCAGCGCCTGCTTGCGGACGTAGGCGAGGAAGGACGGGCAGCCGTCGAACGCCTGAGCCGCGCCGCCGCGGGGCCGCCGGCGCTCACCGACGCCGCTGCGACGGACGCGCCGAGGCCGGCGGCGAGCGCGAGGCCGAGAAGCCCGAGGCGCACCCTCATCTCTCCTCCATGGTGACCCTACGCCGCCGGATCGGCAAGACGTCACCGGGGTAGGGTCACGGGATGGCCTCCCCCTTCGTCGAGCTCGAGGTCGGCAGCCGGACGGTCAAGGTCACGAACCCCGACAAGGTGCTGTTCCCGGACGCAGGGCACACGAAGCGCGACCTCGTCGACTACTACCTCGCCGTCGGCGACGGGATCGTCCGCGCGCTCCGCGAGCGCCCGACCCAGCTGCGACGCTTCCCGGACGGGATCGCGGGCGAGCAGATCTACCAGAAGCGCGTCCCGGAGAAGCGACCGGACTGGGTCGAGGTCGCGCGCGTGACGTTCCCCTCCGGCCGCCACGCCGACGAGCTCTGCGTCACCGAGCTCGCGCAGGTGATCTGGGGTGCGAACCTCGCCGTGGTCGACTTCCACCCGTGGCCCTCGCGCCGCGCGGACGTCGACCGGCCCGACGAGCTGCGGATCGACGTCGACCCGCAGCCGGGCACCACGTTCGCGGACGGGAAGAGGGTCGCGGGCGTCGTGCGCGAGACGCTCGCCGAGATCGGCTACACGGGCTGGCCGAAGACGTCCGGGAAACCGCGGCATCCACGTCGCGGTGCGGATCGAGCCGCAGTGGGAGTTCCCCGTCGTCCGCCGCTGCGCGCTCGCGTTGGCGCGCGAGATCGAGCGCCGCGCGCCCGACCTCGTCACGACCGCGTGGTGGAAGGAGGAGCGCGGCGAGAAGGTGTTCATCGACTACAACCAGAACGCCCGCGACCGCACCATCGCCTCCGCCTACTCGGTGCGGCCGCGGCCCGACGCGACCGTCTCGGCCCCCGTCACCTGGGACGAGCTGCCGGACGTCGAGACGGAGGACTTCACGCTCGTGACGATGCAGGAGCGGTTCGCGCAGCTCGGGGACGTGCAGTCGGGGATCGACGACGTCGTGTCCGACCTCCGCGTGCTCCTCGAGTGGGTCGAGCGCGAGGAGGCCGAAGGCGTCGGCGAGGCGCCGTACCCGCCGAACTTCCCGAAGATGCCCGGCGAGCCGCCGCGAGTGCAGCCGTCGCGCGCGAGGAAGCCCGAAGGCTGAGGGCAGCGGGCTACGCTTCCCGAACTGAAGCGCCCCGCGGAGCTTGGTAGCCTCGCGCCGCGGGTCAAACCCCTTCGGAGGAGACGATCCATGCGGAAACTGCTCATCCCGAGCCTCGTCCTGGTCGCCGCCGCCGCGCTCGCGCTCGCCGCGACCGCGACGGGCGCGCGCACGGCCGGAGCCGCGCAGGCGGCGATCCCCGGCTGCGCCAAGGGCTCCCTGAACCTCGTCGAGGACGGCGCCCTCACGTTCGGCGCCGACAACCCCGCGTTCCCGCCGTGGTTCGGCGGGGCGGAGAAGACGAAGCCGTGGAAGGTCTCCGACCCCTACAGCGGCAAGGGCTACGAGTCGGCGGTCGCGTACGCGGTCGCGAAGGAGCTCGGGTTCACGAAGGCGCAGGTGAAGTGGACGGTCGTCCCCTTCAACAACTCGTTCCGGCCCGGCAAGAAGCCGTTCGACGCCTACATCACCCAGGTCTCGTACACGCCGGAGCGCGCGAAGGCGGTGGACTTCTCGAGGTCGTACTACTTCGTGAACCAGGCGGTCGTGGGTCGCAAGGGCAAGCCGATCGCCAAGGTGAAGTCGATCGCCGGCCTGAAGCCCTTCAAGCTCGGCGCCCAGGTCGGGACGACGAGCTACACGTACATCACGAAGTACATCAAGCCCTCCTCGAGCCCGCTCGTATTCGACACGAACGACGCCGCGGTGCAGGCGCTCAAGAACGGCCAGATCGACGGGATCGTCGTCGACCTGCCGACCGCGTTCTACGTCACTGCCGTCCAGGTCTCCGACGGCGTGATCGTCGGCAAGCTGCCCACGCGGGGCACGAAGGAGCACTTCGGGATGGTGCTGGAGAAAGGCAACACGCTGACCAGGTGCGTGAACCGGGCGCTCGCGCGCCTCTGGCTGAACGGCACGATCAAGAAGCTCCAGACGACGTACCTGGCGCGCGCCGGCGCGCCGGACATCACGTAACCGGGCCTGGACGGGAACCGGAGCTCCCGGATTCTCGGCGGCGGGACCGTCCGCGTCTCGAAGGAGGCGCGGACGGTCGCGATCGCCCTCCTCTCGACGGCCGTCTTCGTCACGGTCGTCGTCGTGATCGTCACCCGCTCACCGGGCTGGGGCGCGTTCAAGGCGTACTTCCTCGACGGCACGATCTACCGCGACAGCTTCCCGGAGATCCTCGACGCCTTCTGGTTGAACGTGAAGCTGTTCTGCGCCGCCGAGCTCCTCATCCTCCCCGCCGCACTCCTCGTCGCGGTGCTCCGCTCGCTGCCGGGGCCGGTGTTCTTCCCGATCCGGGCGCTCGCGATCGCGTACGCCGACCTCTTCCGCGGCATCCCCACGATCCTCGTGATCTCGATCCTGGGGTTCGGGATGCCGGCACTCGGACTTTCGTGGGTGCCGATCTCGCAGTTCTTCTGGGCCGTCGTCGCGCTCGTCCTCGTCTACACGGCCTACGTGTCGGAGGTCTACCGCTCGGGGATCGAGTCGGTGCACCCGAGCCAGGCGGCCGCCGCGCGCTCGCTCGGGCTCTCGCACGGCCAGGCGCTCCGGTTCGTCGTGCTGCCGCAGGCCGTGCGGCGCGTCATCCCACCGCTCCTGAACGACTTCATCGGCCTGCAGAAGGACACGGCGCTCGTGGGCACGCTCGGCGTCGTCGAGGCGTTCAAGCAGGCGCAGATCGACCAGTCGGCGACGTTCAACGGCACCCCGTACCTCGTCGCGGCGACGCTCTTCGTCGCGATCACGATCCCGCTCGCCCGCTTCACCGACTGGCTCGTCGCGCGCGACCGGCGGCGCCAGCAGGCCGGGAGGCTCGCATGAGCGGCGAGGCACTCCGGGTCGAGGGGCTCCGCAAGTCCTTCGGCAAGCTCGAGGTGCTGCGCGGGATCGACCTCGTGCTCGCCGAGCACGAGGTCGTCTGCCTGATCGGCGCCTCGGGATCGGGCAAGTCGACGCTCCTGCGCTGCGTCAACCTGCTCGAGCCGATCGCCGCCGGCCGGATCGTCGTCGGCGGCGAGGAGATCACCGCGCGCGGGGTCGACGTCGACGTCGTGCGCCGCGGCATCGGGATCGTCTTCCAGTCCTTCAACCTGTTCCCGCACATGACGGTCATCGAGAACGTGACGCTCGCGCCGCGCAAGGCGCGCGGGCTGTCTCGCTCGGCGGCGGACACCGAGGCAACGCGGCTGCTCGAGCGGTTCGGGCTCGCGGACAAGCGAGGCGAGTACCCCGACCGGCTGTCGGGCGGCCAGCAGCAGCGCGTCGCGATCGCGCGCGCGCTTGCGATGCAGCCGCACCTCCTGCTCCTCGACGAGGTCACGAGCGCGCTCGACCCCGAGCTCGTCGCCGAGGTGCTCGACGTGATCCGCGAGCTCGCCGAGGGCGGCATGACGATGCTGATCGCGACGCACGAGATGGGCTTCGCCCGCGACGTCGCCCACCGCGTCTGCTTCCTCGACGAGGGCCGGATCCTCGAGGAAGGCCCGCCGGAGCAGCTCTTCGGCGCCCCGCGCGAGGAGCGGACGCGCCAGTTCCTCCAGCGGATCGTCGCTGCTGGGAGGCTGTAGCTCCGCACACGGTGTCCGACTTCGAGTCGGACACCCACGGCCCGGCGATATCGTTTCCCCATGGTCCAGGACCCGCACCGCGTGGACGTCTCGCTCGAGCCGCTCGACGAGTACCTCGTCATCCAGCCGACGTCGGACGAGACGGAGACGCGCGCCGGGCTGATCCTGCCGGCGTCGGCTGCGCAGGCGGCCGCGTGCCGCACGGGGATCGTGACCGCGATCGGCACCGACGTGACCGGCGTCGAGCCCGGCGACAAGGTGCTCTACCCGCGCGAGGCGGGGTTCGAGGTGCGCCTCGGCGGGATCGAGGTCAAGGTCGTGAAGCGGAGCGAGCTTATCGCCCGCATTCACGACTAGAGGTGACGGCACTCCCGCCGAGCCGCCTCCTTTCGCGGCGGTCACGGGCCGACCCGAGCCCTGGCCTCCCCGGCCGGCAAAGCCGGCCTCCAGCCGCGAGAGCGCCGTTCACGAGGCCGGAGGTCCGATGCGCTCGTGGCGAGGTCATCTACGGCCGATATCCTCTCTCGACCCGGAGAAGTGGCCGAGTGGCTGAAGGCGGCGCCCTGCTAAGGCGTTAGGTGGGGTAATCCCTGCCTCGAGGGTTCGAATCCCTCCTTCTCCGCTCTGTTTCAGCGCGAAGCAGGAGTCCGCAGGAGCGGATTCCTGCCGCTTGATCCCCGCCCTGCGGGCGGGGCAGATCCCTGAAGGCGCCCGCTGACGCGGTCGCAACCACCCTCGCTTCCGATAGACGCTGCGGGTTGCGCTGCTCCCGTGCGACGGCCGCACGATCTTCCGGACTCGACGACTCTCCCGTCACGGCGCTCAGCGCCTGGGCGATGCCACGGGCGTGCTCAGGCGCCGTTGCCTGCGTGCCACAAGATACGAGCCGACGAAAGTGGTTACGACCACCGTGCCGGCGAAGAGGACGTCGACGCCGGCGACATGGGGCTCATTCCAGACGATGTCCCCGACTATCTCGTTGCCGACAATTGCGAGCAGCGCAAGTAGCATCCAGACTAGCCGGTAGGTAACCAAGTGCCGGCGCACGCTGTCCAGCTGTCCATCTCGGCCATGGATGGCGGGACGTTGCGGTTGTCGTCGATCCAGGTACTCCGTGCCCTCTGAGGATGGCAATCGGTAACCGTCGTCGCTTCGCAGAATCACTCCGAGAGCTTTCAGATGTCCGCGCCGATGGCCTGACTCGCCGCGACCGATCATGATTCGGAGCCCTTCGCCGATGCCGATGCCGGCGCGCTGGACCAGCGTTCCGATCGCGCCACCACTGTGGCGCTTGGCGTAGCGAAGCCGACTCGCGGCGAGCATCGGCAGGAGTCGCGACCGAGGGAGGGATTGACCACCTTCGTGCGTGCAGATCGCGTCCGGGCAATAGACGACCTCAAGGCCCGTGCCCCACACTCGCCGACAGAAATCCATGTCCTCGACGTACATGAAAAAGGCCTCGTCCAAACCACCCACCTCCTCAAGCGTCGAGCGACGAACGAGGAAGCACGTTCCGGGCAACCAGTCGACGCGCCCCAGGCGCTCATACGGCGCGGGGTCGCGCACGACCTCGTCGACCCATGACGCCCGAGGAGCCAAACGGTGGATGAAGAGGGCCCTCGCATACGTCGCACGCACCGAGGGAAATCGGCGAATCGACCACGCGAGCGACCCATCCGTCCGGTGGGTGCGCGGTCCGACCATCCCGGCCGTGGGGTCGGCCTCGAGCACCTGCGCCATCCGCGCGAGCGATTCAACGTCCAGCCGCGCATCGGGATTCAGGAAGAGAACGAACTCCGAACTACCGGCGCACCAGCCCGCGTTGCATCCGTACGCAAAGCCCCCGTTCCGGCCGGTGCGAATAACGCGCACACCCCCGAATTCCTCCGCGATCTCGAAGCTCCGCACCGGACATGCGTTGTCCACTACGAAGATCGACACCCCTCCCACGCCTGCCAGAGGCTCAATGCACGCACGGAGGCACTGTCGACTGTTGTAGGCAACGACAACAACGTCTACGGAGAGCACCGACTTGTCCTTTTCAGTCAACCGCGCACCACGGAAACGAGGCGTGCCTCGGAGTGAAGCGTACCCCCGTCCGGATTCTTACCTGCAAACCGACCCTTTGGCATAGTTTGCCGAGCGCGGCATGAATCTTCAACGCACGCAACCATTCCCGCCTCGACGAAGCTTCGGTCTTGCTGCTCCGTCCGTCCCCGGCGGGACTAGCCCCCGGAGCGCCGCTACGCTACGTCGCGCTCGGAGGGGTGCCGGAGCGGTCGAACGGGGCGGTCTCGAAAACCGTTAAGGGTGCAAGCTCTTCGAGGGTTCAAATCCCTCCCCCTCCGCTGAGAGAATGGCTCCGAACCGTATGGGCGGGCCATTCCTCGCGTCCGAGGCCAGGCTCGAGGCGTCAGCCGCTTGCCAGGGCACTCTCCAACGCAGCCGCAGTCTCGGGGCCGACCCTGCCGTCGACGGCGAGACCGTTCGCCTCCTGGAACGCGACCACGGCCGCCTCCGTCTGCTCGCCGAAGGTCCCGTCCGCCGGGCCGGGCTCGTATCCGGCCGCGGACAGTGCCTGCTGGAGCTCGCGGATCAGGGCGGCATCGCCTTCGCCTCGCTGCAGTTTTGTTCCCTCGGGCAGCGTGAAGGTCGCAGCGCCGCTCGTCGACGGCGTTGTGGTCGTCGGGCTCGAAGTCGTGGGCGTGGTAGGCGTAGGCGTCGGTGTCGGCGACGGCTCGGTCTCGGTGGCCGTGGGCGACGTAACGGGCTCGGTGACGGGCGTCACCGGCGCCTGCCCATCGCCGCGCAGGAGAACCACCGCCATCACGCCGGCAAGTACGACAACCACCCCGAGCACGAGTCCGGCCACGAGGCGCCGTCGACCGAAGACCGCGCGGTCGGCCCCGGCGGTAGGCAGAGCCTGACGATCGCGCCGGGGCTCGCCCTCGGCAGCGGGGAGCTCCCCCGAGGCGGGTGGGACACGGCGCCCCTCCGGCTCCATCTGCGGGGGGCCCCAGTCGTCGTCGGAGATATCGCCGAGCCAGTCGTCGTCCGGGTGCTCGCGTCCCTGCGACCCGACCGCGTGACCCGAAGATCCTCGTGGACGTGTCTCGTTCACACGAGGAACGCTACGCTCCCCTCCGGCGGGTCTGCGTCGCCTAGGCTCTCCGGAGCGTTCGATGCACTCGCGACTCCGGCTCACACGACGGCAGATCCTGGCGTTCCGGCGACGGGTCGGCGGGCTCGACGAGCGGATGCCGGAGGGCGCCGCGTCGCTGCGTCGGGCGGCGTGGGCGGGATTGCAGGACAGCATGCCGCGAGCCGCGCTGCTCACGCTGCACGCGCGCGTCGACGGGGTCGAGCCGTCGACGTGGGAGGACCCCTCGCTCGCCCAGCTGTGGGGCCCTCGCTACAGCGCGTACGTCGTCGCCGAGCGCGACTTCGCCCTGTTCTCGCTGGGGAGGCTGCCCGACGACGCCAGGGGCCGCCTGCGGGCCGAGCGCACGGCCGAGCGGCTCCACGCCCACCTCGGCGGCGCGCGCATGACCGACCGCGAGGCCGGGCGCGCGCTCGACCTCGGCAACTCGATCAGGTACGCCGCGACGACCGGCACGGTCGCGATCCGCTGGGACGGCGCGCGGGCGCCGACGATCTGGACGGTCGCCGCCGCCGGACATCGACCCGGCCGACGCGCGCCGCGAGCTGGCCCGCCGCCACCTGCACGTCTTCGGGCCGACGACGGCCGCCGGATTCGCCCGCTGGGCGGGGATCTCGCGGCGCGCTGGAGCCGCCGCCTACGCCTCGCTCGAGGAAGAGCTCTTGCCGATCCGATCGCCGCTCGGCGACGAGTGGTTGCTCGCAAACGACGAGCCGGCCATGCGCGCCGCCGAGACGGCCGCCGCACCCGCGCGCCTGCTGCCGAGCGGCGACGCCTACTTCCTGCTCGACGGCGCCGAGCGGAAGCTCCTCGTCCCGCGCGAGGAGCAACGGCAGCAGCTCTGGACGTCTCGCGTGTGGCCGGGCGCACTCCTGGTCGACGGCGAGATTCGCGGAACCTGGCGGCGCGCGCAGCACACGGTGCGCGTCGAGACATGGGCGCGCCTGTCTCGCCGGAGCGCGCGACGCGATCGAGGCCGAGGCGAGCGCGCTGCCGCTTCCGGGCCTCGATCGCCCCATCGAGGTCGTCTGGAACGGGTGAGCACCGGCGGTCACGACCGGCGGTCGTTCTTCCGGGAGCTGCTCCGCGGCGCCTCGCGCGCCGCGGGCGAGATGGAGACGCTGCGCCGCGCCGCGGACGAGGCGGTGCGCCAGTCGGCCGGGCTCGACGAGGCGGCGAGGCCCGCGTGGCACCCGATTCCGGCACAGCCGACGACGCACCTCGCGACGCTCGACGAGCTGCGGGCGCTGTGCGTGGAGGTCGGCCGTGAGGCATGGGCCGACGAGGCGGCGACGCTCGCGCGCACGAGCGTCCGGCTCACGCTCGGCGGCGACGGCAGCTCCTGGCTCGGCGGAACACCCGCGGGCGACGTCCTTCGAATGGCCCGTCTGGAACGGAGTCGAGCTCGCCTTCCTCGGCAGGATCGGGCTCGCGGGTCTCCCGCCCTGCGAGCTGCCGGCGCACGGCGCGCTGCTCGTCTTCTTCGCCCTCGATCGGGCCCCGGCCGGTACCCGGCCGACCGACGCCGGAGCCTGCCGCGTGATCCGCGTCGAGGGCGACCCGACGCCGGACGAGCCGTTGTACGGTGGCATGCCGTTCGCGGCGGTGGCACCGTCGGGCGAGCTGACGCTTCCCGCGACCCCGACGTCGCTCCTGCTCGACGCATACGAGCTCGACGAATGGACGGATCTTCGAGAGCGGCTCGCCGCCGCCCAGGGCGTCGAGATCGAGGACCGTGCGGCCGAGTACCACTCCCTGCACCGCCTCCTCGGCCATCCCGACACCTACGCCGCCGGGATGGAGCTCGACGCCGAGCTCGTCGCGCGCGGGGTCGACCTCGACGACGAGCCGTACGCCTACGCCCTCCACGAGGAGCAGGCGGCCGGTGCGGACGACTGGATCCTGCTGCTCCAGGTCTCGAACGACGACCGGCTGGCACTCGATCTCGGCGAGGCCAACCGCCTCTTCGTCTGGATCCGCCGCGACGACCTGGCAGCGGGTCGCTTCGAGCACGCGCGCGCCTTCGTGCGCTGACGCTCACCCGTCGCGGAACCGCGCCACGCACGCGGCGGCGAGCTCCTCCCAGCGCGCAGCGCGCGGCAGCGTGACGAGCCGCCCTCCCGGGCTGCGCAGCGCGATGCCGTGCACCGCGCCAGCGATGACGGTGTACGTCCCCTCGACGCCGAGGGCCCTGGCCCGCTCGAAGCCGCGCCGCGAGAGCGATGGACTGACGCCGGGGATTCCCGGGAGCCAGCGGTCGAGGGCACCGTGCACGACGTCGAGCCGGCGACCCGCGAGCGGTGCGAGGTCGAGTTGGTCGGGCAGCCACGGCGCCAGGCCGAGAACGCCGGAGACCGACGGATGCGACGCGGCCCGCACCGAGACGGCGCCCCCCATCGAGAAGCCCACGAGCAGGACGCGCTCGGCCGCGGCCGCCTCGATCGCGGCGACCGCGTCCTCCACACACCAGTCGAGCCGCTTCCAGGACTTGACGCGGTAGCGCACTTCGACGAAGAGCAGGTCCGGAAAGCGCGGGGCCAGGCGACCGACGAGCCACTCGATCGACGCGCTCCACGTCCCCGGCACCTCCGCTCCTTGACCGCCGTTCGCGCAGACGACGGCGAGGCCGCCGTCCGGGCCTGTCGAGCGAGCCTCGGCGCCCGTCGCGAGACGATTCAGGACGGATGCCGCAGACACGCGCCCAACGCTATCGCCGCATCGTCACGACGCGAGGGGGCTCCCTCCGTCCGGCGCTAGTCTTGTCGCTCTCGGAGAGGTGTCCGAGTGGCCTAAGGAGCGCGACTGGAAATCGCGTACGTGGTGAAAGCTGCGTCGCGGGTTCAAATCCCGCCCTCTCCGTGCGACGTGGGGGAACCCATGGTTCCCCCACGAACCCCCTCCTTCGACGCTGTTCACGGACGAACGAACGTTGGCCTCCCGGCCGGCAAAGCCGGCCTCCGGCCGCAACGCTACGCTCATCGACCACCGAGGTCGCTCCCCGAGCCTGCGCGGCTCGATCGTGTTCGAATGTCGCTCCACGGGGGCGTGGCCGCAGCCTCGCCCCTCTTCCGGACGCGGCCTACGACTTGCCGGCGACCGACGAGACGTACGCCGCGACGTCCTGGATCTGCTGCTCGGTGAGCTGCCCCTTGAAGGACGGCATCGGGCCTGCGCCGTTCGTGACGCGTTCGACGACGAGGGTCGCCGGCGGCTTCGCGTCGTCCAGGTTCGGGCCGACCGTGCCCGTCGCTCCGGCGTCCGCGAGCGTGTGACACGCCACACAGCCGGCGCTCTCGAACACCTCCTTGCCGGCGACGGCATCGCCGGACGGGGCCGGGGTCTCGCCCGTCGTCCCGCCGCTCGCCTCCTCCGAGGCGTGTGCCTCCTCGATCTCCTGCGTCCCGGTCACCCAGACGACTGCGCTCATCTGGGCGATGAAGAGGAGGGCCGACACGACGATGTAGGCGTCCAGGCGCTTCGGGAAGCCTTCGCTCCGCTTCGGAACGAAGATCGCCGTGATGATCGCCCACCCGATGAAGGTGATCGCGACGACGAGCAGCACGGTTTTCCCGAGGCCCGTGATCGCTGCGACCGGCATCGCGCGGACGCTACCACGCTACTCCTGACGGCGATTCGGCGATCGACAGAGGGGTCAAATGTGAATAGAGTTTGCATTAGTGGGTCCTGCGGAGCGGCTCGACAGGTACGCACGCCTTGCGGTCGAGGTCGCCGTCAACCTCCAGCCGGGGCAGTTCCTCCGGGTCTCGGCCGACCCGGAGCATCTCCCCCTGGTTCGGGCCATCGGCCGGGTCGCGTACGAGCGCGGGGCGCGCTATGTCGAGGTGCTCTACCGCGACGACCACCTGAAGCGCGCGCGGGTCGAGCACGCGCCCGAGGACTCGCTCGACTGGAGCCCGCCGTGGACGGTCGCCCTGATCGACCACATGGTCGAGACCCGCGGCGCGACGATCTCGATCACCGGCGACGCCGACGCCGAGCTGCTCGCCGATCTCGACCAGCGCCGCGCCCAGCGGGCGCGGCCGAGAGCGGCCGTCGAGAAGCTCCTCGACGCCGAGAACCGCCGCCTCATCCAGTGGACGATCGTCGGCTACCCGAACGAGGGCTGGGCACGCACCGTGTTCGGCGAGCCGGACGTCGAGCGCCTCTGGGACGCTGTCGTCACCGCCGCCCGCCTGGACGAGCCAGACCCGGCGGCGGCGTGGCGCGAGCACATCGCGCGACTCCGGCAGCGGGCCGCGACCCTCGACGAGCGCGGCTTTGCGGCGCTCCGGTTCGTCGGCCCGGGGACCGACCTGCGCGTCGGCCTCCCCGAAGGCCATCGCTGGCTCACAGGCGCCGAGGAGACCGTCGACGGCATCCCGCACATCGTCAACGTCCCGACCGAGGAGGTCTTCACGACCCCCGACCGCAGGCTCACCGAGGGCACCGTGCGCTCGACGTTCCCGCTCTCGCTCGGAGGCACGATCGTGCGCGGCCTCGAGGTCCGGTTCGAGGCGGGGAAGGCCGTCGAGGTGCGTGCCCAGTCCGGCGCCGACGCCGTGCGGGAGGAGATGGCGACCGACGAGGGAGCGAGCTACCTCGGCGAGGTCGCCCTCGTCGACGGCGACTCGCGGGTGCGCAAGACGGGCGTTGTCTTCTACGACACGCTCTTCGACGAGAATGCCGCCTGCCACATCGCGTGGGGCCAGGGCATCAAGGGCGCGGTCGACGGCGGCGAGGACCTGAGCGACGAGGAGCTCGCCGCGCACGGGTACAACGACTCCGTCGTCCACACGGACTTCATGGTCGGCGGGCCGGAGGTCACGGTGCTCGGCGTGGAGCGCGGCGGCGCCGAGGTGCCGGTCATCGACGACGACGCCTGGGTCCTCTCCTGACCCGCCGCGGCCGCTATTGCCGCACGTGGTCGTCGGGTAGCCTTGTCGCTCTCCCGGGCGCATAGCTCAGCGGGAGAGCGCTCGCTTCACACGCGAGAGGTCCCTGGTTCGATCCCAGGTGCGCCCATGGATGGAATCGGCTTGGTTGAGCGATTCCTTCTCATTCCCAGGGGCCGATGTCCCTTCCTTGTCCAAGCTCGCGCGGACGTGAGCTTCGAGACGCTGCGCCTGCACACGCTTCTCGCCCTCGTATAGATGCCGGTACGTGCGCAGGAACAATGCGCCCCCATCCGTGTGCCCCATCCGTTCCGCGGCCACCGCGGGATCGAGCCCCGCAAGCGCCATCAGCGAACCGGCCGTGTGGCGCAGCCAGTGGAAGCCGAAGCCGTCGAACACGGACGACTCACGACCTGAGCGCTCGCGATCATGTCGCGCGGCAGCCGAAACCGACTTCCGCCAGACCCGATCACCGAAGCGAAACCGATTCCACGACCCACCCTCCGGCGTCGGAAACACACGCCGCGTCCCCGGCGCCCGCGCCATCAGCTGCTCTCGAAGAAGCGCAACCTCGACACCCGTGAGGTAGACGCGATGCTCGCGCTTGTTCTTCGACAGGTCGGCCGGGATTGCCATCGTGCTCCCGGCCAGGTCGAGCATGTCGTCAGTCAAACCGAACCAGAACGCCTGCCGCGCGCCGACCTGTCCCGCCACGAGCACCAGTCGTGAGGTGTGCTCAGGGAACCAAGACGCCAACTGGTACAGCTGCTCAACTGTGAGAGCATGACCACGCCGCGGCGCGTGGTTGCCGAGCTTGATCCGCAGCACCGCCTCATCGATTCGCTGACCGCGATCCTGAGCCTCGCGCAGACCCGCTTCAGGAACTGCAGCTCGTCAAGCGCCGAGCGCGGATGCTCCGCTGCCCGCGCCACGATGAAGTCCTCGATCTGGGCCCGCCGCAACGCTGACACACGCACACTCCGAAGCGGCTTCCACACCTTCGCCTTGTGCTCGTAGAACTCCAAGCTCCGCGGACGAAGACCGCCGGCAGCGCGAAGCCGGACGAGGAAGCCATCGATCTCATCAGCCAGCTTCGTCGGAGGCTCAGGTGACGCAGTACCGCCCACCCGCCGCAGCATCAGATCCAGCTCCATCCGCTCCGCCGCCTCCCGAGTCGGCACCGTCTGAGCCGGAAACCCTGCCACCCGCACCTGATACGAGCGCGCCCCGCGTTTACGAACGCTCACGCTGCGTCCCTTTCGTCAGAGCGAGACCGCAGCCACTCCGAAACCGCACTTTCCGCATAGCGCCGCTCCCGCCCGATGCGGAGCGACCGAAGCTCCCCACGCGCAGCCGCACGTCGAATCGTCTCCGGGTGCACTGCCAGCAGCTCCGCGAGCTGCGCCGTCGTGAGGTGCCGCTCGACCACGCCTACCAGCGCAGCCCCGGGTCGAGGTCTCCATCCTCCGGAGAGAACGTCTCCCACGTCACGACCACACGCATTCGCACAGGGTCACCGTCTCGCCCAGCGGGGTCGTAATCGTACGACCGACTCAGCATCGCTGCCTCCATCGCGCGATGCGCCTCGACTCCCCAGACGAGCAGCCGTCGAGCAGCATCGCTCTCAGTCGTCTCGTGCTGATGAGCAATCCGCTTCACCTCCGCACTCAACGGATCGGGCACACGAAGATTGATCACGCTTCCAAGAGCCTTCTCTCTCGCCATGACCCCAGTATGCGTAATGCACGAGTACACGTCAAGTGTAACTCACTCGTACTTCAAGAACGTGTTACCCGCGTGGTCTACGTGATCAAGTCGACGAGCCTCGCGCAACCCCCAGGGGCTTCCCAGAATCATTGCGACACGGGCCTAGAGACGCCTCTTGGCCCGGGCAACTCGCTCGCTGTCTTGGGTCAGGTCAGCTTGAGTTCTGCCGGCGGGGTGTCGGGCCTAACTGCCGGGGACTCGCCGTGATTCAGGCGCCGTCCTACCTGGATGTAACGGGCGGCGAAGTACGAGCCGATGACGAGTATCGCGGCGCTCAGTTGCATGCCTAGCGTCTCCACGGTCGGGACGACTTCGAACCAGCGTGCAAGCCAGTCGGGGAAGCTGACACCGAGCGGGGTGGTTGGGATCCAGCCTAGGTCTTCGAGGGTGCGGGCGCTTCCGCCGACCATCACGACGAGGACGACGCCGAGAAGGATTCCGGTGACAACGAGCATGCGCCGGTAGGGCAGCTTCTGCTGGAGCGAAAATGTTACGAGCCCGACGGCTGCCGTCCCGGCAACGCCGATCGCGACGCCCTCGAGCACGGCAGACGTTCCAGCTTGCAGCTGCAGGGTCTGGAGGAAGAGCACGACCTCGAACCCCTCGCGGTAGACGCTCGAGAAGCCGAGCAGGACGAGTGCGATCGCCTGGCCGGCGAAGAATCCGCCCTCCGCGGAGCGAGCGAGCGCCCGTTTGCGCTGCTCGTTGCGCTTACCGATCCACTGTGTCCAGTACACCTTGTGGAAGAACCAGTTCATGACCAAGAGGAGCACGGCGATCGCGATCAGCCCAGTGATCGCCAGGAGCGGCCCGGAGTAGGCCGAGAACTGGGCAAGGATCGCTTGGGCGACGAACCATGTCGCTACGGTCGCCCCGAACGCCGCCGCAGCCCCGGCGACGACCGGCTTCCGCAGTCGCCGCTGCGCCCCCAGCATCGAGGCAGTCACCGCCGCGAAGATCAAGATCGCCTCCAGTCCTTCCCGGAAGACGATGATCGAGCTGTTCACCACCACCACCGCCCGCGACTGCGCCGTGGTGGCCGCGGTCGGATCGGGAGCCCCACTCTGCGCGACCTCAGCGATCCCCGCGACCACGGCCACCACCACAAGCGCTGCGAGAATCCAAACGCCCCACGTAGCCCAGAAGTGCGCTGTACGTCGAGTCGGCATGCCTACTCCCAACCCACCCTACCAATCTTGTAAGGCAAACCTTACAGAACAGGTCTAGACAGAGGCGTTGGCTATGGAGACGACGAAGCAACGGCCCTAGGCTGCACTCGAGTCCTGGGTGTCCCTCGCCGACTCCAGCCGAGGGGCGCCGGCTCTGGTCTCATTGGACGTGCGTGGGAGTAGATGGCACACTCCACCTAGATGAAAACGAGACTCGTTATCATCAGCGTGATAGGCGTGCTAACGCTGGCACTTGCCAACGCGGGCGGAGCTGCCGAGCAGCGACACGTTGTCGCCTCCTTTTACCCGCTCGCCTACGCCGCACAGCAAGTCGGCGGCCGCAGCGTCAGCGTCCAGAACCTCACGCCCCCCGGTGCCGAGCCCCACGACCTGGAGCTCAAACCGTCCGACGTCATTTCTATCCAGAACGCCGACCTTGTCCTCTACCTGGGCAACGGCTTTCAGCCGGCGGTCGAGAAGGCGGTCAGCTCGACCCACGCGCACGGCATCGACCTCCTCGCCGGAATCCGGCAGCGGAAGGGCAGCGACGAACAAGGACACCCCGTTCCCGACCCGCACGTCTGGCTCGACCCGAACCTCTACGCAGAGATCGCCACGAGAGTCGGAGCCGCGCTCGGTCGACCCCGTGCCGCGGCGGCTTTCACCGCGCGGCTACATGCGCTCGATGCCGAGTACCGAACCGGGCTCGCCCACTGCAAGCGCCACACCATCGTCACCAGCCACGCCGCCTTCGGCTACCTCGCCCAGCGCTACAACCTCACCCAGCTCGCACTCGAAGGCCTCTCCCCCGAAGCCGAACCCTCCCCAAAGGCACTTGCCAGCCTCATCGAAGAAGTCCGCCGCTCGCACGCAACCACCGTCTTCTTCGAAACGCTCGTCTCACCCAAGCTCGCGCAAACCGTCGCCCGCAACGCCCACGTCACAACCGCCGTCCTCGACCCGATCGAAGGACTCACACCTGACGCCGCCGACCACGGCGCCACCTACTTCACCGTCATGCGATCTAACCTCACGACACTCCGCCACGCGCTCGCGTGCAGCTGAAACCTCACACGGCTCGCTGTCGGGGCAGCAAATCGGTTCACAGTGGAGAGAGCACACCCTCTCGATAGGCCAAACCCATCACTCGACCTGCCGTCGCTCAAGCATCGCTGCCGCGGCAAGCCATTCTGTCAACGAAACGTTTGGCGGCTCGATCAGTCCCTGACGGGACGCCCAGAGTCGCCGTGCGTTCCGTAGGCTGCGCATCGTACATCCGGTCTGCCGGGTGAGATCCCGCCCGACGAACACGACAAGCCGAGGCAGGTCGCCGGCCAGCACGTTGTCAGTGATCGCCATTTTTCGGCCGCCACCGCCAGCGAAGTAGCTCGAAAGATACGCCGCCGCCTGGACTCCCGGCCAGAACTTCCGGCCGACCTTGTGCCAGCCGTCCACGAACCCGAAGCCCTTCCTCGGAGCTAGCTCGCGGAGCGCATTGATGTACGCCTCGGCCCATCGAACGTGCTCCGGCGACTCAACCGAGATCACGCCGTGCATATGCGCAAGGCCGCGCTTCTGCTTCTCCCACACCCGCGCCGCCAGCTTTCCCTTGAACCCGGTCGCCCTGTCCGCACGCACCTTCGCCACACGGTGCAGCTCACTCCACCACCTGCCCGCGTGCCCGTTGAACGCCTTCGCGACCTCCGGGTTGACGCGACAGCCACGTCGGCCGGAACCGTACACGCTCAGCCGGCAGCTGCCGCGGGCTGGTGCGAGGCCGCGACGAGCGATCGAGCAGCTCGTGGTCACCCTCGCGGTAGCGCCCGATCCACTTGGCCGCCGTGCGTTCGCTGCAACCTGCGGCGGCGGCAGCCTCAACGAGTGTCCACCCCTGCTCGAGCACACGAGCGCAAATCAAACGACGACTGCTCGGACAGGTCCGATGGTTAGCGTGCAGCTTCATCCGGTGACCTCCTTGGAGTCTGGTGGCTCTGACACCCCCAGCCTCCAAGGAGACCCGGATGAACAACGTGCTTAGGAACTACATCTAGATCTCCTCGGCCTGCGCCAGGATGTCCTCGCGCGAAACCTTTCCAACGAGGTCCGGGTGGTCGACGGCCAGGTGCGCTTGCGCCTTCTCCCACAGGTCGTCATCGTCCTTGCCCTCGACGACCTTGCCGCACACGCAGCTAATCCGCTTGATCCCGCTGGTGGCTTGCATGATTGCATCCTAGGCACCGGGACGCGGGGCCAAACCGATCATGACGACGACAGGGGTGCGCGCGGAAGAGGTAACGATCCCACCGTGAGCGTTTCGGGACGCGCAGCACGAGTGAGTCGGCCGAGCACGAATGCTGCTTACGCAGCCTGTCGGAGAATGCTGCGCCGGCACGACCCGACCTACTACCTCGCGGTTCTCCGCCTCCCTGCCGAGGTGCGGCCTGCCGTCTATGCGCTTTACGGGTTCGTCCGCGGGGCGGACGAGATCGTCGACGGGGTCGGGCGCGGTGCCGATCCGGCGAGTCGATTGGCGGCCCTCGATGCCTGGGAGGACGAACTCGCTCGCGGACTCGCCGCTGGCGTCTCGGGCCACCGCGTGATCGCCGCGATCGTGGACGCCGGCCGACGCTTCGAGCTGCCGCTCGAGGAGCTCCGGACCTACATGCAGTCGATGCGAGTCGACTGTGGTCTCGTCCGGATCGAGACACGCTCCGAGCTCGAGCGGTACATGGACGGCAGCGCCGCGGCCGTGGGGCGCATCATGGCAGTGATCCTCGGCGCGCAGCGTGAGGGCGAAGCCTTTGCTCGCCTCGGCGTCGCCTTCCAGCTCACGAACTTTGTCCGCGACGTGCGCGTCGACTACGGCCTCGATCGGATCTATCTGCCCGCCGAGGAGTTCATCCGTTTCGGTGTGGTACCCGCCGACCTCGGGCTCGACTCCGCCTCGCCGGAGCTTCGCGCCCTGCTCGCGGCCGAGGTCCGCCGGGCCAGAGGGTTCTTTGCCGAGTCCGAGCCCGCGTTCGCGGCGGCCCTGCCGACGGCGCGGGCGGGCATGCGCTTCGCGCGGGCAGCGTACCTCGCGGTTCTCGACCGCATCGAGGCGGTCGACTACGATGTCCTTCGTCGCACGATTCGTCCCGGGCCGCACGGGCTCGCGAGGGCCGTCTTCGCTGCGCTCAAGGAGCGCGGGTGAGGGTCCGACCGACGACATCACGGATCCCCGCCTTCGTCTTGAGGCGCGCCGCGCGAGGGGGCGTGCTCGGCTTGCCACGAGTCAGCTGGTCGGTGGTTGAGACCGAGCCGTGTTCCGTCCGGCGCTACCAGATCGACGCCGACGGCCACAACAAGGCGCGGCTCACCAATTCACCTGATGTCGACGTCGCCCCCTCGTGGGTGGCGCGATAGCGCCCGCGCCGCGCTCAAGAACCAAGCCCGCACGCTCGCGCAGGCGAGCCGCGAACACCGGCACATGTCTCGGAAACCTTGGTGAGCGTTTCCCGCCGTTCTTCCCGGTTACGATCGACGATTCCAGCGACCTGCGCTACCGGGAGGAGATTCGATGAGCGACAAGCCGAAGTGGCAGGTCGCGCTTCTCGACGACATCGAGCGGCGCGGCAGAGACGTCCCGGTGCGCGAGCACCTCGGGATCCACGCATTCGGAATCAACGCCTACACGCCCAGCGAGGATGGCACGCTGATCAGCGAGCACGACGAGTCCGGCTCTGGCCAGGAGGAGCTGTACATCGTGCTTGACGGGAATGTGACCTTCGAGCTCGACGGCGACACGGTCGACGCGCCCGCAGGGACGTTCGTGTTCGTCGGGCCGGAGTCGCGGCGGAAGGCGACCGGGGACGGAACCGTTCTTGCCGTCGGCGCCACACCCGGCGAGGCGTACCAGGGGATCGACTGGGGTGAGGCGTGGCCATTCCACAGCGAGTCCATGAACGCCTATGGCGAACAGCGCTACGCCGACGCGCTCGAAGCGGTCCGCGGTGCCCTCGAGCGCATGCCGGACCACGCGGGCCTGCACTACAACTACGCCTGCTTCGCAACGCTCGCGGGCGACACCGGCGACGACACGTTCGCCCACCTCCGCCGGTCCGTCGAGCTCTTACCGCGGTTCCGGGAAGACGCGCGCAGAGACGACGACTTCGCCGCCGTACGCGACGACCCCCGGTTCGAGGACGCTCTTCGCTAAGAGTCCTAACTCAATGACGTCTCCAGCTGCCGCCAGCAGATGAGGCAGCAGGCGAGGGCGAGGAAGCCTTCGTGGATGTCGTCGTGGCGGTCGGTGCGGATGAGCAGGCGGCGGCGGTTGTGCAGCCAGGCGAAGGTGCGCTCGACGACCCAGCGGTGGCGGCCGAGCCCGGATCCGTGCTCGGTCTGGCGGCGAGCGATCACGGGCTTGACGCCGCGCTGCCAGACGAGACGGCGGTACTTGTCGTGGTCGTAGCCGCGGTCGGCGATCAGGATCCGCGGTCTGCGTCGTGGCCGACCGACACGGCCGCGCACTGGCGGCACCCGGTCGAGCAGTTCAAGCAGCTGCGTAACGTCGTTGCGGTTGCCGCCGGTGAGCGTCCACGCGAGCGGGATGCCGCCGCCGTCTACGAGCAGGTGGTGCTTGCTGCCCGCCCGGCCGCGATCGACGGGGCTGGGACCCGTCTTGGAGCCCCTTTTTCGCCTGCAGGTGACTGGAATCGGCGACCGCCCGCTCCCACTCGAGCCGGTCGGTGGCGTACAGCTCGGCCAGCAGCAGCTCGTGCAACCTGTCCCAGACGCCGGCCTGTTGCCACGCCCGCAGCCGCCGCCAAGCCGTCATCCCGCAGCCAAAGCCAAGCTCCTGCGGCAGGTGCTCCCAGCCGATCCCCGTGTGCAGCACGAACAAGATCCCCTGCAACACGCGCCGGTCATCAAGCGGCCTGCGACCCGGATAACGGAAACGCCGCTGCCTCGCCGGCAGCAACGGCTCGATCCCCTCCCCCCATCCGGACCTCCCACGGTCTCGCCCTCATCGACATCCCTCCCGAGCTTGACGACGGATGCCGACAGGCCTTTCGTTGCGAGGCTCTCTGTGAACTCCGAGGCTGCGGCGAGGGCTCCGGGGGCCGTGGGGAACGCGAGAAGGAAGGCATCCCCCTGCGTGTCGACCTCGACACCTCCCCTCTCAGCAGAGGCCTCGCGCATTGCCTTCCGGTGCGCGGCGAGAGCATCCGCGTACTGCTCCACGCCGAGCTCGGTCAGAAGTGACGTCGAGCCTTCGACGTCCGTGAAGACAAAGGTGACGGTCCCGGCCGGAAGCTCAGGTCGCGTGCAGGGATCATTCGCTGGTCGCAAGCAGCGAGCAAGACGCACTCATCGAGGAACACTCCCGCCACTCCCGCACGCGCCGGAGCGCTGTCTCCCCCGGGATCGGGTCCCATCGCGATCAAGGCAGCGGGGTTGGTGGGGGCCGCCGACCAGGCCCCGCCGCCGCGATGACCGCGAGGGGGCGGTGGGTACCGGGGTGTGCACCGACCCGCATAGTCGGTGGTCGCGCAGATTCGCTGATGGATAGACGCGCCGCGGTGGAATGTCAGACGCGTGTCAGATCACAGGGGCCCGCTGCTCCGCCCGGGGTTAGTCGTCTCTCGCGTGCGCGCGCGTGCGTGAGAACCCGAACGCGGTCTTCTACTGCCCTGGTAGCCGCGACCAGGCCCCACCGTCATGATCATCGGGAGGGGTTGGGCGACCCTCCGTGAGCCTCGCGTGTGCCCGCGTGCGAGCGAGGAACGGGTAGGCGTTCGGGACGGCGCAGGATAGGAAGTGGTGGGCGTTCGGGACGGCCGGGGCGAGCTCTCGGCCGGCGTCAGCAAGCCTGGGTCAGAGTGGTGGCAGCTCCTTCGTCGTCAGGGCGAAGACGCTGTGGATCGGTGCGGTCACGGTTGCGATCCCGTCCATCTTCACCTTGACCGGCTGTTTGCGGAGTTTGATCCCGCCACGGCCGCCCAGGTTCCAGTGCAGGAGCTGGAACGATGTGTTCTTCGGCAGACCGCCGATCCTGTAGGTGGGGGCGCGGGTCCTGGAGGGTGTGTTGAGGCTCGCGCCACGATCGTCGAGCCCGAGGAGCGTCAACTGACCGCCGGGGCCTTGGAGCGCGACGAGATGCTTGCTGCGGCTCTCGCTCGGGCTCACCGAGTGCACTTTCCAGCCGCGAGCCGTGGTGATGTTGAAGAGCCGCAGGAGGTGGTACATGGGCAGCAGCTCCCATTCCCTGCGTGCCGGCGGCACAGGCGGACCGATCGCCCAGAACTGCTGCAACCCCCTCGGTGGATCGGTCAGATCGTATTTGCCGAAGTAGCAGTCCCACTTGAGCGTGCCGGCGTAGCCGCGCTGGGCGGCGCGGATCATGAACCACGCGTGCTGGAAGGGCGCAATCTTGGAGCGGGAGATCGGCACCTTCACACCGCCCGGGCCATGGAAGTTGCCAGGGTTCACGCCGCGTTCCTTGTTGCGGTCCTTGCCGCGAGTGCCGAACTCCGTCACAAACAGCGGCTTCGTGAGCTGCAGGTGATTGACGACGCGACGGACCTCCCGCAGCCGCCTCTCGAACTTCTCGACGCCCTCACGACCTCGTCGATCGTAGTTCCAGTAGATGTGGACCGAATAGCCGTCGAGGATTTCATCCAGATGCGACGCCGCAATGTGCTTGAACCATGCCAGCTGATTGAACCGGCTGAGCTCGTGAAGCCGGTCCACGTTGGGTACCTCCGGGCCCTCGATCAGATCGCCCCCCATCAGCCCGATCTGACGGCGAATGCCCCTCTCGGCGAGCTTCCCGTGCAGCAGGCGGTACATCTTGCCCAGCCGCTCCGGCGTCAGCGGGATCGGGGGCGGGTTGTTCGGGTCCGGCTGGGTATTCGGCTCGTTCGCGATCGTCGCCCACCGGAGATTCCGGGCGCCTCTCGGAACGGCACCACTCTTGACCAGCACCTCGAGCGCGTTCGCGAACCGCGTCATCAAGGTCTCGTCGAGACGACCCCCTTGCCAGGTGACGTTGATGATCGCGCCCGCCTCTTGCGCGAGCTTCACGACGTCGACGAAGGAGTTCCACCGCTTCTTCTGCTCCTCGGTCTGGCGAACGTTCACGGCGGAGGCCGGACGCGACTCGTCGAACGGCACACCCTCGTGCTGGTTGTTGTAGAAGACCCGGACGAAGTGCGGTGCGAGGTCGACCACCTTCCTCTTCAGATCCTGAAACGACGCCTCGGGCGCGCCGAGCTCCACGGTCATCGGGGCGAACACGTGCTGGTTGAACTGCACACCGAAACCGCCGAAGCTCGGCACGAGCACATCACTGGAGAGCTGGAACTCAGGTCGTGGAGCCATGCTCCTCCGAAAGCGATCGCGGTGCCGCATCCTAGCATCATGTGAGTATTGATACAAATTGCGGACGAGCCAACGACGGAATACCAAGAGAAGCGGCACGATCGTCGGAATAGATCCGCGGCGAACACGACGACCGAGGGAGCCTCAGGCTCATCGTCTACCTCACGTCCGCTGCTGGGAAGGTCACGTGACTGCAGGACGTGCGGGGCTAGGCCGGCTTCCAGAGTGCGTCGTCGCCGAGCGGTGTGCGTGTCGCAGCGCCGTCTGCGACCAGTCGCAGCATCGCCACCTCGGCCTGGACGCGGTCGGGGGCGTCGTTGCCGCGCGTGAGGAGCTGTGCGACCTCCTGGGTCGTGAGCCCGCCCGGGAACGCGCTCAGCAGCTCGAGCGGGTCGTCCGGCACTCCTCGGCGCTCGCCGTCCGGGATCAGGTTCGCGACGATCACGTCGTAGGCCTCGATTGTCTGCCAGCCGCCGGCCTCGAGACGCAGGCCGGCGCGCTCGAACACGAGCGACGGAGCCGTGTACCGAACAGGGCCGTCAGTGGTCGCGTGCTTGTCCTGTAGCTGCGTGGGCGAGCCGGCGGCGCTGCGAGCCTCGGCCCGGTCCCGCTGGTAGGCATCCTCCACCGCCGGCGTGTCGATCGCGGCGATCGCCGCCTCGACGTCGACCCCCTCCACCCCCCGGAACGCGACCGCGATGCTCTCGTCCTCGTCGAGGAGCAGCGTCGTCGTAAAGAACGCGAACTGCAGCGCCCGGAAGGCCGCCCACTCCCGCCCCGGCGCCTGCAAGCGCACCGCCACGATCGCCCTGCAGGAGCGACCGGTACCGACGATCCGTGCCCGCGGGTTCGGTGCCAGCGGCATACCGAACCGGCGGAAGCGCCGCGCATACCCTTCGGCCGAGCGCAGCGGCGTATAGCCCCGGTCGACGTACTCCTGCGCCACGTCTGTGAGCCCGATCACCACGAGCCGCCATTCGAGCTGCGCGCCGTAGCGCCACTCGAGCACGCGGAACGCCGGGTTCGCAGAATACCCCCACGGGCAGCCCGCGTCGTTATACAGCGTCACCCGCACCGGCTCTCCCACGCCTTCCCAGCCTAGTAAGTCGCCACCGCGTCATCTCGAGGTCGCCGACCGCTCGCCTGCGCTCCTGTAGCGCCACTGTCCACGAACTCACAAGGCCCCGTAGCGGTGCCCGTCACCATCGTTGGCGAAGCGCGCCCCAGTGGCGCCGCCCCGCCGCTGACGTGAGATTCTCGACCGCTGGCGCATGCCGCTCTGCCTCTCCTCGGAACTCCACGTCCGTAGTTCCACCCTGCGGGGCTCGGCATCGGTGAAAGGAGCTGTCCATGAACAAGAGGCTCGTTACGCGCTATGCGATGCGGTCGGCTGAGGCAGCGGATGAGAACCATCGACGACGAGGGGGTCTTCGATGAACTGGCCACCGCTAAGCCCGACAGCGTGAGCTACATCGTCCCCGACTCGCGGACGACTCCTTTGTGCACGTGTCGTTCCACGACCACGGCGATGACGAGGTAAACCCGATCGCTTCGACGGCCGCGTTCGCGCGCTTTCAGGAAGACCACGAGAAGCGCCGCCAGGCGACGTCGACCAACAGACTGCACAGCTCGTCGGTGCCTACATCACCGTGATCGGGTGACCCATCTCGCCGTCCTGGGCGCTCGGCGTTCGTGCGACTTGTCCGACGCCCCCCGAAAGGGCCGCATCGCGCGATGCCGACGTCGAGGGGGTGGGGGTGGGTACCCGGCGCCTCGCGTGCGCGCGCGTGCGCGCGAGAGAGGGAGGCAGGCGTTCGGGAGCGGGGCAGGATCGAGGATCGCTTCGGGAACGCTCGGCCAC
>CAWGDT010000034.1:0-7738 GCA_963821365.1 uncultured Actinomycetes bacterium | reverse complement strand
CGCGGCTCATCGGCTCACGTTTCCGGAGCCGAGAGTGCGGGCGATGATCCGGCCGAGCTCCTCGAGCATCTCGGGGGAGAGCTCGTCGCGGTCGGCCCAGAGGATCCAGCGCATGCCGACGAGCTCTCCGATCCCCATCAGCGCCCAGGCGAGCAGCTCGGGGTCGCCCTCGGCGATCTCGCCCGCCTCCATCGCCTGGCGGAGGCCCGTGACGTAGCCGCTCGTCAGCCGCTCGTAGTGGAGCTGGAGGGTCTCGGGCGAGACGAACTCGGCCTGACGGATGATCCGGTAGAGCGCGGGATGCTCGGCGGTGAAGCGGAAGAACGCGGCGAAGCCGAGCCGCTCCATCTCGGCGCGCGTCGCTCCCTGCGACGCGGCCTCGGTCATCGCCTGACGGACGCGGTGGTTCAGGTCGACGACGAGCTCGTCGAAGACGTCCTTCTTGCTCGCGAAGTAGAGGTAGAACGTGCCCTGCCCCACGCCTGCCGCCTCGGTGAGCTTCACGATCGACGCGTCGTGGTAGCCGAGCTCGGCGAAGACGGCCTCCGCGGCCTCGAGCAGCTTGCGCCGCGTCCGCTCGCCGCGCTTGGAGAGCGGCCGCCCGTCGACGCTCGTCGCGGTCTCGCTCACCGGACGACCTCCGTGACGGACGCTCGCAGGTCGTCCTTGAGCACCTTCCCCATCGACGAGCGCGGCAGCGCGTCGACGACGGTGAACGTCTTCGGCACCTTGAAGCGCGCGAGCCGCGCGCGGCAGTGCTCGCGGAGCCCGTCGCCTGTCGCCGCCGCGCCCGCGCGGAGGACGACGAAGGCGGCGCACACCTCCCCCCACCGCTCGTCCGGGACGCCGACGACCGCCGCCTCGACCACGTCCGGATGCCCGTGCAGGACGTCCTCGATCTCGGCCGGATAGACGTTCTCTCCCCCCGAGATGACCATGTCCTTGATCCTTCCCGCGATGCGGTAGAAGCCCTCCTCGTCACGCTCGGCGACGTCGCCCGTCGCAAGCCAGCCGTCGACGAGTGCGGCCGCCGTCGCCTCCTCGTCGCGCCAGTAGCCCGCGAACACGTTGGGACCGCGGACGACGAGCTCGCCGGTGGCGGCCCCCTCGAGGAACGCGCCCGTGTCGGGGTCGCGCAGGGCGGCCTCGACGTGCGGGTACGGCTTGCCGGCGAAGCCGAGCTTCCGGCTCGCGTCCTCCGGCGGGAGGCAGAGCACGTTCGGCGCCGCCTCCGTCAGGCCGTAGCCCTGCACGATCTCGACCCCGCGCGCCTGCCACGTCTCGAGCAGCGACTCGGGCATCGGCGCTCCCCCGACGACCGCGAGGCGCAGGCTGGAGAGATCCGCGGTCGCGAAGCCCTCGTGCTCGGCGAGGAAGAGGTACGTGGCAGGGACGCCCATCATCGTCGTCACGCGCTGCTCGGCGATGAGCCCGAGCGAGCGCGCCGGGTCGAACGACGGCTCGAGCACGACCGTCGCGCCTTTCCACCACGCGAGCAGCGGCTGCACGTTCCAGCCGCCGACGTGGAACTGCGGCAGCACCTGGAGCACGACGTCGTCGTCGCGCAGGCTCGTCGTTCGGTCGAACGACAGGTTCGTCCAGAAGCAGTTCGCATGCGTGAGGAGCGCGCCCTTGGGCTTCCCGGTCGTGCCCGAGGTGTAGACGAGGAGCAGCGGATCCGCGTCGCGCGCGGCGTCCTCGACCTCGGCGTCGACCTCGAGCGTCGGGTCGCCGAGCCGCGCGATCTCGACCCCCTCTCCCTCGGCAGGGGAACGACTTTGCAACAGTCTGTTGCTTGCCGCCGCGAGCTCCTCGTGCTCGGCGGAGGCGAGGAGGAGCGACGGCTCGGCGTCCGCGAGCTGGTAGGCGACCTCGGCCGGCGCGAGCCGCCACGAGATCGGCTGCAGCGCGACGCCGAGGCGGGCGCAGGCGAAGAGCGTCGCGACGTGGTCGGGCGACGTCTGGGTGAGCGTCGCGAGCCGGTCGCCGCGGCGCAGTCCGCGCTCGGCGAGCCCGGCCGCGAGCCGGGTGGCGCGCCGGTCGAGGTCGGCGTAGGTGAGGTCGTGGCCGAGGAAGCGGACCGCGACACGGTCGGGCGTCAGGCGCGCGCGGTCGGCGAGCCAGCGCCCGATCGTCAGCTCGTTCCCGCTCATGTTTCCTCCAGGAACGCGGCGACCGAGGCGACGAACCGCTCCGGCGCTTCCCAGAAGAAGAGGTGCCCGGTGCCGGGAAAGCGCTCGAGGCGCGCGTCGCGCAGAAGCCCGACGAGCAGGTCGGCGTTCCGAGGGTCGACGACGACGTCCTCGTCGCCGTGCTGGACGAGTGTCGGCGCGGTGACTCCGCCGAGGCGGTCGTAGGCGTCGAAGGTCGCGCCGGCCGACGCCTGCGCGGCCCAGGCAGCCGGCGCCTGCGCCGTCGCGAGCCGGTGCGCCATGATCCGGTCGACGACCTCCGGATGCGCGGCGACGGTGGCCGGCGCGAGTGCGTTCTCGACGAAGCGCCGCAGCGCGACGGCGGGCTCGAGCGTCGCCGCCTCGATCATCAGCTCGACGGTGACCTGCGGCATCGGGTGGGCCTTCGCCCCTCCGGGCGTCGTGCACGCGAGAACGAGCCGGTCGACGCGCTCCGGATACGCGAGCGCGAGCTCCTGCGCCACCATGCCGCCGAGGCTCGTCCCGACCACGTGTGCCCGCTCGACGCCGGCCTCGTCGAGCACCTGCACCGCGTCGCCGGCCATCTCGACCACCGTGTACGGCCCCGGCGGCGCGTCGCTCTCTCCGATCCCGCGGTTGTCGAACCGGATCACGTCGAACCGCTCGGCGAGCCCGGGAAGCACGGGCTCCCAGCCCCAGCGGGCATAGCCGAGCCCGTGGATCAGGAGCAGGTGCTCGCCGCTCCCGTGTCGCTGCCACGCGATCCTCACGCGGCAGCCTCCTCGGGCAACGGCTCGCGCCGCGAGCGGATCCCGCGCAGCCGCGCCGGGAGGCTCGCGATCCCGCCGGGGACGAAGAACACGAGTGCGATGAAGAGCGTTCCCAGCAGGAACAGCGGCTCGGAGAGGGGCACGCGCAGCACGTCGGGCAGATCCTGCACGCGGCTCGAGCCGGACAGCGCGCCGAGGCGCTGGTCGAGCAGCGTGTAGAGGAACCCGCCGATCATCGCGCCGTAGCGCGTCCCGGTGCCGCCGAGCACGACCATCACGAGCAGGGCGAGCGTGAAGTTCGCGGTCGTGACCTCGGGGGTCGCGCCCCCGATGAGGAGCAGCCAGACGACGCCGCCGAGCACGGCGAGGAACGCCGCGAGCACGAACGCGATCAGCTTGAACGGGTACGGGGAGAGGCCGAGCACCTCGACGCGCGGCTCGTTCTCGCGGATCGCGCGCCACACGTGGCCGGCCGACGAGCTCACGGCGAGCCGCACGACGACGAACACGAGCACCGCGTAGCCGAGCGCGAGCCAGTAGAGGTTCTTCGTGTTGAGGACGCCGACGAAGGCGTCGGGGATGTGGTCGTAGTTCAGGCCCGTCCCCTCCTCGCCGCCCGTCCAGCCGTACGGGTTCTTCTGGACGAGCACGGTCCCCGCCTGGGCGAACGCGAGCGTCACCATCGCGAACGCGATCCCGCTGACGCGCAGGCTCACCGCTCCGAGGACGAGCGGCAGCGCCAGCCCGAGGGCGAGGACGAACGCGATCGTCGGCCAGAGCCCCCACTCCCAGCGGGTCAGGGCGACGGCGGTCAGGTAGACGCCGAGGGCGACGTACAGCGCGTGTCCGAACGAGAGCAGGCCGGTGAAGCCGAAGAGCACGTCGTACGTCAGCGCGATCCCGGCGAAGAGCAGGCAGAGCGCGAGCAGCTGGAGCGTGCCGGGGCTCGAGAGCGGTCCGTTCAGCACGACCGGGATGTCGAGCGAGAGCTTCGGGACGAACGCGAGCACGATCAGCACCGCGGCCGGCACGGCGATACCCAGCGCGCGCCTCAATGCGCCACCTTCGGCGCGAGGCCTCCGGGCCGGACGAGCAGGACGGCGGCGAGCAGGAGCACGACCGCGAGGTCGCCCGTCCCGCTCGACGCGTAGTAGTTCGCGTACTGCTGGATCAGGCCCACCGCGACTGCCGCGACCGCCGAGCCGCCGATCGAGCCGAAGCCGCCGATCACGACGACGATGAACGCGAAGATCAGGAGCGACGTCCCGCGACCCGGGTCGACGACGCCGAAGTAGACCCCCGAGAGCACCCCCGCGAGAGCGGCGAGCGCGCCGCCGAGCGCGAACACGATGGTGAACGCCCGCCGCACGTCGATCCCGAGCGCGCTCACCATCGCACGGTTCTCGACCCCGGCGCGGATCACGAGGCCGAACCGCGTGTAGCGGAGAAACGCGGTCAGCCCGAGCAGCACGGCCGCCGCGACGCCGATCTCGACGAAGCGGTCGTTCGGGACGTTCGCGCCGAACACGGTCGTCGTGTCGATCATCCACGACGGTACGGGGAACGGCTTCGCGTCGGCGCCCCAGATGCCCACGACGAGCGCACCGAGCGCGAGCGCGAGGCCGACGGTGACGAGCACCTGCTCGACGGGCCGCCGGTACAGCGGCCGGATCAGGACGAGCTCGATCAGCCCCGCGACGACGGCGCCGGCGAGGATCCCGAACAGTCCGCCGACCAGCAGACGCTGCCACGCGCCGCCGCCGACCTGGTCACCGAACCACCACGCCGCGTAGGCGCCGACGGTGATCAGCGCGCCGTGCGCGAAGTTCAGGACGCCCATCAGGCCGTAGATCAGCGAGAGCCCCGAGGCGACGAGGAAGTACATCGCGCCCAGGCCGAGACCCGTGATCGTGAGGAGCACGAACGTACTCAATGCCCGCCTCCGTGGACGCCGAGGAGCCGGCGGATGTGCTCCGGGTCGGCGAGCAGCTCGGCCGCCGGGCCGGCGTAGACGACGCGGCCGCCGTCGAGGACGACGACGTCGCGCGCGAGGCGCTGCACGACGGCGAGGTTCTGCTCGACGAGCACGATCGTCGTCAGCTCGGCGGCGCGCTCGAGCGCGGCCGCGACCTCGGTGACGAGGAGCGGTGCGAGCCCCTTCGTCGGCTCGTCGACGAGCAGCAGCTCGTTGCGGTTCAGGAGAGCGCGGGCGATTGCGACCATCTGCTGCTGGCCGCCCGAGAGCGTCCCCGCGCGCTGCGCGGCGCGCTGGCGCAGCTCGGGGAAGAGCTCGTACACGAGGTCGTAGCGCGGATCGCCGCCGCGCTCGGCGAGCCGCAGGTTCTCCTCGACGGTCAGCCCGGCGAAGACGTCGCGATCCTCGGGCACGTACCCGACGCCGCGGCGCACGACAGCATGCGTGGGCAGGCGCGTGACGTCCGCGCCGTCGAGCTCGATCGTGCCCCGCGAGCGGGGGACGAGCCCCATCAGGGCGCGCATCGTCGTCGTCTTGCCGACGCCGTTTCGCCCGAGGACGGCGGTCACCCCGTCGGCAGGGACGTCGAAGGAGATGCCCTGCAGGACGTGCGACTCGCCGAGGAAGACGTGCAGGTCGCGAACGGAGAGCGCGGTGCGCTCGGCTGTCGCCGTCGTCGTCAAAGCGGCTCTCCGAGGTATGCGGTCTGGACGGTCTCGTCCGCCATCACGCGGTCGGGAGTGTCGAAGGCGAGGAGCGCGCCGTGGTGCATCACGGCGATCCGCTCCGCGAGCCCGACCACGACCTCCATCCGGTGCTCGACCATCAGCACGGTCCGGCCCTCGTCGGCGTGGACGGAGCGGATCACCTCGACGAGCCCGTCGACGTCCTCCACGGAGACGCCGGCCATGGGCTCGTCGAGCAGGATCACGCGCGGGTCGCCCGCGAGGAGCATCGCGATCTCGAGCTTGCGCTTGTCGCCGTGCGAGAGCATCCCGGCGGGCCACGCCGCGCGGGAGGCGAGACCGACCTTGCCGAGCGCGTCGCCCGCCCGGTCGAGCGCCGGGCGGTACCGCGCCGCCCGGCGCGCGAGATTGAGTGTCCCGCCGAGCTTGGCCTCCGCCGCAAGCCGGACGTTCTCGCCCGCGGAGAGAAGCGGGAACACGCTCGAGACCTGAAACGAGCGGCCGAGCCCGGCCTGGGTGCGCCGGTGCGGCGGATCGTGGGTCACGTCCTTCCCGTCGAGCTCGATGCGCCCGGCGGTCGGCCGGATCGTCCCGGAGAGAAGGTTGAAGAGCGTCGTCTTCCCGGCCCCGTTCGGGCCGATGATGCCGACGAGCTCGCCGGCCCGGACCTCGAGCGAGACATCGGCGACGATGCGCGCGCCGCCGATGTCGAGCCCGAGGTCGCGGGTGGCGAGGATCGGAGCCTCGATGGACACGATCCCCTCTGGAAGAGCCTCTAGCCGAACTTCTTCTCCGGGGGCGCCGTGTACCGGGCGCGGAGCGCCTTGGTCGGCACCGAGTCCCACTTTCCGTTCTTCTGGGTCAGCTTGACCTGGAACATCGGCTGGAGCAGCGCGTGGTCGGAGGCGCGGATCGTCTCCTGGCCCTTCGGGCCGGTGAAGCTCCAGCCCTCGAGCGCCGAGATCATCTTGTCGACGTCGGAGGGCGAGCCCTTGGTCAGGGCGCGGACGATCATCTGCCCGGCCACGAACCCGTCCGGCGTGAAGAGGTCGGGCACCTGGCTGCGCTTCCGCATCGACCGCACGAGAAAGTCGTTCACCTTGTTCTTCGGCGCGTTGTAGACGTAGTGCGAGATGAACGAGATGTTCGACGCGACCGGTCCGAAGGTCGGGTACGAGGCCCGCTGATCGAGGCCGGTGACGACCTTGTCGACGGACTGGAAGATCCCCTGCTGCTCCAGCGCCCGCCACATCGCCGGGGCCGTGGTGCCCGCCCACGCGATGAAGAGCAGGTCGGTCTTCTGCTGCTTGATCTGCTGCGCGAACGGGGTGAAGTCCTGCGCCGACAGCGGGACGAGGATGCGGTTCACCTTCTGCCCGCCGAGGTTCCCCATCACCTGCTGGACGGCGAGGAAGTTGCCGAGGCCGAAGGCCGAATCCTGGGCGAACACGGTCACGTTCTTGCCTGCGCCGCCGCCGAGGTACGAGCTCGCCGCGAGCACGTCCTGGTAGCTCTGGCGGCCCGACCGGAACGTGTAGCGGTTGACGCCGGTGACCGCGTCGGACGCCGCAGGCCCCGAGATGTAGAGGATCTTGTTCTGCTCGGCGAGCGGAGCGAGCTGGAGCGCGATGCCCGACGACGCCGTCCCGACGATCATCTTGTAGCCCTTGCCGATCAGGTCCTTTGCGCCGGCGACCGCCTTGACGGGGTCGGTGGCGTCGTCGACGAGTGTCAGCTCGACCTTCCGCCCGTTGACCTCGTTCGTGCCCTTGGTCGCGTACGCGAGCCCGTAGCGGAGCCCCTGGACGTACTGCGCCCCGTACGAGGCGAGTAGCCCCGTGCGGGAGTAGACGACGCCGATCTGGATCGGCGCGGACGCGCTCGGAGCCGCGTCCGCTGCCCGCGTGGTGGCGCCGACGCCTGCCAGCACCGCAACCCCCACGACGAGCGCGACGAGCTTGTACCACCGCTGCATGTAGCCCTCCAATGGACGTGTCCGGATCTAGACCTGAGACCCGATTCAGGTGTCTTATAGCGCGCATCGGCGACGAAGGCAAGGGTGCGTCGCACCCTCCTCGGAGCCCCGGCGGCGAAGCGGCCAGACACTCAGACGACGGTGTCGCGACGAGGTTGGGCTTCCGCGCTGCCGCGGGA
>CAWGDT010000033.1:0-23362 GCA_963821365.1 uncultured Actinomycetes bacterium | reverse complement strand
CGCTACTGGGCTCGAACCAGTGACCCCCAGCTTGTCGAGCTGGTGCTCTCCCAACTGAGCTAAGCGCCCGGAGCGAGCATCCTAGCCGTTTCTCTGCCCCTCGTCGGTTCCCCCGGAGCGGCCGTGTCTCCGGAATCGGCTCTCCGTGGCTACACCTGGTGCTCGCGGCCTGACGGCGGCTGCTCCGCTACGTCGTCGTCTTCGCGATCTCGGTGACGAGCTCGCCGAACGCGTGCAGCGGAGCATCCCTGTCTCCGAATCGTTGCCAGTCGATCGGTACCGAAACCCACGGCGAGAGGCTCGGGACGTGGCCCGAGATGTCCGTGGGGCGGCTGAGAGGCCCGATCGGCTTGAGCATGTTCGCGGGGACGCCGAGGGCGGCGAGCTTCTCTCGGTAGTCCTCCCATGCGCTCCACTCGGGCTCGCCCCAGTGGGGGCGGACCAACTCGACGAGCCACGTGGGAGCGTCCTTCGGAACGTTCATACGGCGAGCATACTCGCGCGAGCAGCAACGAAAGGCGACGCAATGACCGCGTGCGAAGGGCACGCGCTCTCGTCGCTCGCAGGCTCCGCGCCGTCAAGATCGTGGTCAGCGGCCGGATTCCGAGGCCACTTCGATGGGCGGCGCGTCGCGGCGCTTCCCGTCCCACGGCCGTTCGACGAGGTGGTCTTGCTCCTCGTCGGCGGAAACGACGGGTGGAACGGGGCTCGCCGGGGCGGCACTAGGATCGGTCGCGTGACGGCCGCGCGGTCAGCAGGGTCGACCGGACGACGCGTCGTCGTCGCCATCGCCGGGGACGACGGTGTCGGGTACGCCGTTCGCCTGCTCGAGCGGCTTCGGGATGCGAACGCCGAGACGCACCTCGTGCTCTCGTCGGGCGCCGAGCGGGCGCTCGGCCCCGACGCCGAGCGGGTCCGCCGGCTCGCGACGTATCGCTACGACCACGAGAACCAGGCCGCGCGCATCGCGAGCGGGTCGTTCCTGACGCAGGCGATGGTCCTGGTTCCGTGCGACGCCGACACGGTCCGCGCGATCGTCCTCGGCCTTGCGTCCGACCTCGTTCTGCGCGCCGCGGACGTCACGCTCAAGGAATCGCGGCCGCTCGTGCTCGGAGTCGTGCCGTCGACGGTGACGGCCGAGCTCGCGACGCGACTGTCCGGCATCCCGGGTCTCGTCGTCGTCCCGCTGACGGGAGACGTCGACCAGGCGGTGGGCTCGCTCCTCGATCAGCTGGCGCGGTGAGCGTCCTCCCCGGCGCTCCGCCGCTCCCCCCAGCGGCGGATTCGAGCGTGCTCGATGCCGAGGCTGTCGAGCGTCCGGCCGACGGTGTGGTCGACCATGTCGTCGAGGGACTCGAGCCGCGCGTAGAACGCGGCCAGCGGCGGCGCGATGACGGCCCCGGCCCGCGCCGCGAGCAGCATGTTCTCCAGGTGGACAACCGAGAGCGGAGACTCGCGCACGAGGAGCACGAGCCTGCGGGCCTCCCCGAGATGAACGGCGGCCGCGCGCTGGACGAGGTTGTCGGTCAGCCCGTGTGCGACTGCCGCGAGCGTCCGCATGCTGCACGGGGCAATCACCATCCCGGCGGTCGCGAAGTCCGGTCTCCCCGGCGGCGCGGCGAGGTCGGCTTCGTCGTGGGCGACCGTCGCCAGGGCCCGGATCTCCTCGAGCGGCATGTCGGTCTCGGTCTTGATCGTCGCCTCCGCCCAGCGGCTCACGACCAGGTGCGTCTCGACGTCGAGCTCGCGGAGCGCCTCGAGGAGCCGGATGCCGTACACGGCCCCCGTCGCGCCGGTCATCGCCACGACGACCGGCAACGACGGCGCGACCGCGCGGCTAGGCATCGCGCGGCCCGCGAGAGCGGCATCTCGTCGCGGTGGAGCGCGATCATCTCGCGGATCGAGAGCGGCGCCTTGCCGGTCAGCTCGCGGTAGTCGTCGGTGACGACGTCTGCCTCGCCGCGGCGGACGCCGTCGTAGTAGGAGTAGCCGGCCTCGATCGACCACTCGGGCCGGCCGACGCTCCGCCGATAGGCGATCCACTCCTCGTCGTCGAGCGGCTCGTAGCGGTACGTGTCGCCCGTCACCTCCGACGCCGTCGGCGGCGAGCTCGGCGAGCGTGAAGCTCTCCGGTCCCGGTGATCGTCACGATCCGCCGGTCGTCGTGCGACGGATCGGCGAGGAGGACGGCGATCGCCTCGGCGAGCTCCGGCCGGTACGTCAGGCTGACGCGACCGTCGCCTCCCGGCCCCGTGATCCGCCCCGACGCGTCGAACCAGGAGGAGATCTCGTCGGCGTACATGCCGTTCCGCGCCGCGGTGAACGGGATGCCGGAGTCCGCCAGCATCGCCTCGGTCGCGCCGTGGGAGCGGGCGTGGACGAACGACGCGCCGGCCCCTGCGCCGACGAACGAGAGGTAGACGACGTGGGCGACGCGCCGCCGCACGGCGACGTTGATGAAGCCCTTGTGCAGGGCGATCCGGCGTTCGGGGGGCTCGTGCATCGAGACCATGAAGACGCGGTCGCCCGGCTCGAGCGCGTCCATCAGCGTGTCCGGCTCGTCGTAGCCCGCAAGCGCGATCTCGACGCCGCCGAGGTCCGGCAGACGCTCCACGTTCCGCGTCACCGCGCGCAGCGGGAGCCCTCGCCGAGCCAGCTCTCGTGCCACGAGACCCCCCACGTGGCCGCTCGCTCCGGTCACGACGAGCATCAGAAGATCTCGGCGGTCCAGGGCGCCGCCGACGCCCGAAAGGCCGCGTCGGCCCGCACGATGCCCCCGCGCGTGCCCTCCTCGGCTCGACCGGCCTCCGCGAGCTGCGCAAAGGAGACACCTCCGAGGAAGGCGGAGCCGAGCGCGTCGACCGCCACCCGGACGTCCGGGCGCCGCCGCGCGCGGCGCACCTCACCGCCGGCGATCGTCCACGAGCCGACGTTCTCCGGGAAGTGCGGGTCGGAGACGACCTCGACCGTGACAGCGCCGGCGGACCCGTACGAGCGCCCGGCGAGCGCCGCCCCCACGTCGACGACACGCAACCAGAGCGCGTCCCACACCGAGAGGCGCAGCTTGTTCACGCGGTCGACGAGCAGCGGGAGCGGGTGGTCGATCGGCAGGTGGTAGGCCGCGACCCGGTCGGTCCAGTCGATCTGGAAGAGGAACCGCCACACGTCCCACGTCGCGGCGCGGTCGACTCCGAGTGCCTCGACCACGCGAATCGTCTTCGTCCAGTTCTCGGGTGTCGAGCCCTCCTGGACGAGCCGGTAGAGGGCGTAGCCGACCGGCCTCCCGTCGCGCTCGAGCAATGCATGGACGAGCGGGCCGCCGCCCCGCCGCACCTCCGGCCGGTCGTCGAGCCGGCGGAGCGACCACCAGTCGCGCGAGCGGACGATCATCCCGGGGCGCGTGCGGCCGACGCGCTCGTACAGGCGGGGAAACGCCCGCAGCGCCTCGTCGCGTGTCACGAGCCGCATCGACCCGTTGCCAGGAAGCTCGCTCCGGATCGCGACGGCGCCGTGCTCGGCGTCGACGTTGTGCGAGAGCGAGGCGAGCCCGTAGCCGAAGCGGCCGTAGATCGTCTCCTCCGAGGCCCAGAGCGCGGCGATCGGCTCTCCGCGCTCGCGGACGTCGCGCAGCTGGACGTCCATCATCCGGCGCAGCAGGCCGCGGCGCCTGTGCGAGGGGAGGACGCCGACGATCGTTACCCCCGCGCAGGGAAGCGCCCCGCCGGGCACGGTGAGCCCGAACGGAAACGCGCCCGCGCCGGCGACGATCTCGCCGTCGTCGAGCACGGCATGCACCCGGTCGACGGGCAGCAGCGTCCGGAAGCGCTCGGCGTCCTCCCGCGTGGGAGCCCAGCCGAAGTAGTGGCCGATCGCCGCGAGCGCGGCGACCTGCTCGTCGAGATCGCGGACGGTGCGGACGCGGAATGCCATCCGTCGATCCTAGGCGCGCGGCGGTGTCGGCCGCCCTAGAGCCTCTCGAGCGGCGCGTAGTCGAGCATCAGCCGGCGCTCGCTGCCGTCGGCGGCGAAGCGCACGGTGACCACCCCGTCGGGCTCGATCCGGGTCACGACACCCTCCCCGAGTGAGCCGTGGCGGACGGAGTCCCCGGTCGAGAGCGTGGGGACCGCGCGGTCCTCGCGCGGCATGACCTGGCGCGGCGACTGCGCGTAGCCCGACCACGAAGCGGGCCGCAGACGCTCCCGCGCGACCGACGCCGGCAGCTCGTCCAGGAAGCGCGACGGGAGGTTGTACTCGCGCCGGCCGTACAGGGAGCGGGCGGTCGCATGGGTCAGCGTGAGCCGCTCCATCGCGCGTGTCATGCCGACATAGGCAAGCCGTCGCTCCTCCTCCACCTCGTTGTCCTCGATCGAGCGTGAATGCGGGAAGATTCCCTCTTCCATCCCGATCAGGAACACGACGCGGTACTCCAGGCCCTTCGCGTTGTGGATCGTCATCAGGGTGACCTGCGCCGTGTCCTCGCCCAGCGTGTCCTGGTCGGACTGGAGCTGCACCTCCTCGAGGAAGCCCGAGAGCGACGGCTCCTCGACGCGCGCGCGGTACTCCTGCGCGGACCCGACGAGCTCCGAGAGGTTCTCGATCCGGCCCCGCGCCTCGATCGTGCGCTCGGCCTCGTACGCCTCGATCGTTCCCGACCGCTGGAGCACGCGCTCGACGAGCTCGTCGACCTCGAGCTCCTGCGCAGCCGACATGAGTGACTCGACGATCGTGCGGAAGCCCCGGATCGCGCGCGCGCTCGCGGTCGCGACGCCGGCGGCCTCCGGGTCGGCGGTGGCGTCCCACAGCGAGATCCCGAGCGCCGTGGCATGCGCCACGAGACGCTGGATGGACGTGTCGCCGATCCCCCGGCGTGGGCGATTGGCGATCCGCATCAGCGCGACCGCGTCGTCCGGGTTGTTGAGCACGGACAGGTAGGCGACGGCGTCCTTGATCTCGGCGCGCTCGTAGAAGCGCGGTCCCCCGATCACCTGGTACGGCACCCCCTGGCGGACGAGCACGTCCTCCAGGACGCGCGACTGGGCGTTCGTCCGGTAGAAGACCGCGATCTCGGCGGCCGAGTACCCGGACTCGACGAGGCGCGCGATCTCGGCCGCGACGAACCGGGCCTCCGCATGCTCGTCCTCGACCTCGACGACCTCGACCGGGTCGCCCTTCCCGAGCTCCGACCAGAGGCGCTTCGGCTTGCGGTCGCGGTTGTTGTCGATGACCCCGTTCGCCGCCTCGAGGATCGCGTTCGTCGAGCGGTAGTTCTGCTCGAGCGCCACGGTGTCCGCCCCGCCGAAGTCGTGCTCGAAGTCGAGGATGTTGCGGATGTCGGCGCCGCGGAACGCGTAGATCGACTGATCGGGATCGCCGACGGCGAAGACGTTCCGGTGCTTGGCGGCGAGCAGCTGCAGGAGCCGGTACTGGGCATGGTTCGTGTCCTGGTACTCGTCGACGAGGACGTGGCTGAAGGCGGACTGCCAGCGCTCGAGGGCCTCGGGGAAGCGCTCGAGGACCTCGACGGTGAGCATCAGCATGTCGTCGAAGTCGACGGCGTTCGAGGCATGGAGCCTGCGCTGGTAGAGCTCGTACACCTCGGCGACGGTCTGGTCCCAGAACGAGGCGACGCGCGACGCGTACTCGTCCGGCGAGACGAGCTGGTTCTTCGCGGTCGAGATCTGCGCGTGGATCCCGCGCGGCGTGAAGCGCTTCGGATCCTTGCCGAGCTCCTCGAGGCATGCCTTCACGACCCGCACCTGGTCGGCCTGGTCGTAGATCGTGAACGACGAGCGATACCCGAGCCGCTCGGCCTCGCGGCGCAGGATCCGCCCGCAGGCCGCGTGGAAGGTGAGGATCCAGATCGCGCGCGCGGTGCGGCCGAGGATCCGCTCGAGGCGCTCGCGCATCTCGGTCGCGGCCTTGTTCGTGAACGTGATCGCGAGGATCTCGTTCGGCTTCACGCCGTGCGCGCGGATCAGATGGGCGACGCGGTGCGTGAGGACGCGGGTCTTCCCCGACCCGGCGCCGGCGACGACGAGGAGCGGCCCGTCGACGTGGAGCACCGCCTCCCGCTGGGCCGGGTTGAGGCCGGCGAGGAGCTCCTCGTGGGGGATGACGGTCACGTGTCGATGCTAGCCACGACCCTCGTGAGCCGAACCAGCCGTGGCCGAGCGGGACATGGCGTCGTGCCTGGCAGGCACGACGCCTCGCCTAGGCTTGCGCCGTGATCCGCCCCGGAACCCTTGACGACGCCCCCAAGGCCGCCGCGATGCGCCAGCGCGCGTGGCCGGAGTCGATCATCACGCCGGAGGGAATGCGCCACGCGCTCGAGTCGACGCCCGCCCGCGGTGATCTCGCGCTGTTCGCGTGCGAGGAGAGCGGGGAGATCCTCGGCTGGGCCGCTGCGGGTCGCGCGTGGTGGGAGGCGACGCCGGACGCGGGGACCGTGCAGCTCTCCGTCGAGCCGGCTCGCCGTGGCGAGGGCATCGGCACTGCGCTCGCCGAGGCGGCGGACGCGCATCTCCGGCGGCTCGGCGTTCGCAGGACGCGGGCGATGTCCCTCGACGAGCCGGGCGCGCGAGCGCTCGCGGCGAGACGGGGATTCACGGAGCTGACCGCGGTCGTGGTCTCCTCCGTCGACCCGCGGACGATCGAGCCGCTCCCCGTGCCCAGCGGCGTCGAGCTCGTCCCGTTCGCGGGCATCGACGACGCGCGCTCGATCTACGACCTCGACCTCGAGCTCACGCAGGACATCCCCCACGAGGAGTACGACGCGGTCGACTTCGACGAGTGGCTGCGGGAGTACTGGCGCTCACCGCTCGTCGACGACGACGCGAGCCTCGTCGCCTACGTCGACGGGGAGCTGGCCGGCATCACGATGATCCGGGTCGACCGCCCGAGCGGGCGCGCGGCGAACAACCTCGCCGGTGTCCGAAGGAAGTTCCGCCGCCGAGGCCTGGCGCTGCTGCTCAAGTCGCACAGCCTCCACCGCGCCGCGGCGTTCGGCGCGTCGATCGCGATCACCGACAACGACGAGTCGAACGCGCCGATGCTCGCGCTCAATACGAAGCTGGGCTACCGGCCCTTGGCGCGCCGGCTCGAGTGGGAGCGCTCGTCCGCTACCAGCTCACCGTGAGCTCGATGTTCGTCCCGCCACCCGACGGGCGCCGGACGCGGAAGGTGTACGTGCCGGGCGGCAGCGGCTCGAACGAGCCCTTGCAGTAGTACGAGCCGGCGGCGCCGTCGCAGGCGGTCGTCGCCGTGTCGATCAGCGAGCCGCCGTTCGGGGCGCGCTTGCCGATCAGAAAGAGCTGCGTCCGGCCGATCGTCCGCGTGCGCAGGAGAACGGAGAACGACGCCGCCTTGCGGACCACGAAGCTCACCTGCACCGAGCTGCCGGTCGTCACGAACTGCTCGAGGTGCACCGACCCCGCGCCGGCCGCGGCGGGAACGATGAGGGCCGACGCCGAGACGACGGCGGCGGTAACGGCGGCGGGGCGGCGGCGCATGGGCAGGACCTCCTCGGATGGCTTGTCGTGACCCAACACAAGCGCCTCGGATCGACGCCGTCTACCCCCGCGTGGGGAGGACGGCGAGGCGGTCGTCGACCGTCAAGACGCGAACCGTGGCGCCGTAGTGCTCGGCCAGGGCGCTCTCGGTGAGAACGTCGGCGGGGGTGCCGTCGGCGACGATGCGCCCCTCGGAGAGAAGCAGCACCCGGTCGGCGTACTGCGCGGCAACCGTCAGGTCGTGCATCGCGGCGACGAGCGTCAGCCCGTGGTGATCGCGGAGGCCGTCGAGGAGCTCGAGCGCCTGCTGCTGGTGGCCGATGTCGAGCGCGGCCGTCGGCTCGTCGAGAAGGACGATCGACGCCTCCTGCGCAAGCGCGCGTGCGACGACTGCCCGCTGGCGCTCCCCCCCGGACAGCGTCCCGAGCGGTCGCTCGGCGAGCGCTTCGAGCTCGAGGCGGTCGAGCGCACGCCAGGCGGCCTCGCGGTCCGCCGCGCCCTCCCGGGCGAGGCGGCCGAGGTGCGGCGTCCGCCCCATGAGCACGTACTCCGCAACCGTGAGCCACGGCGGCGTCTCCGGCGTCTGGGGAACGACCGCGAGGAGCTGCGCGCGCTCGCGCCGGTCGAGTCCCGCGGCCTCCCTGCCGAAGAGCGACACCGTTCCCTCGTGCGGCAGGAGCCCGGCGATCGCGCGGAGAAGCGTCGTCTTGCCCGCGCCGTTCGGCCCGATCAGGGCGACCCACTCGCCGCGCTCGACAACGGCGGTCACGTCGTTCACGACCGCGCGGCCGCCGAGCTGCACGGTGATCCGGTCCAGCCCGATCGCGCTCACGCCCGACTCCCGCGCGTGCGCAGGACGAACGCGAAGAACGGCGCGCCGAAGAGCGCCGTGATCACGCCGATGGGAACCTCCGCCGGCGCGAGCGCGGTGCGCGCGACGACGTCCGCGAGGATCAGGAATCCCGCACCCACGACGAACGAGAGCGGGAGCAGGCCGCGGTACGACGTGCCCACGACGAGCCGGATCGCGTGCGGGACGATGATCCCGACGAACGCGATCAGGCCGCAGACCGCCACCGCCGCGGCCGTGCCGACCGTCGCGGCGACGACGAGCGCGAGCCGGGTTCGGCGCACGTCCACCCCGAGGCTCGCCGCCTCCAGGTCGCCGAGGCTCAAGACGTCGACGACGCGTCGCATGGCGACGATCACCGCGGTCGCGAGGAGGACGTACGGCGCCAGCACGGTCACGTCACTCCACCCGGTGTTGGGGAGGCTCCCGAGGATCCACGACGTGACCTCCTGGAGCGTGTCCGCGTTCTGCTGCTGCACGAACGTCTGCAGCGCCGTGAAGAAGCTCGCGACCGTCACCCCCGCGAGGACGAGCGTTGCCGAGTCTCGCTCGCGGCCCGCCGCGCGCCCGATCCCGTACGCGAGGACGACCGCGACCGCGGCGCCCGCGAATGCCGCGAAGGGGAGCACCTGCCGGCCCGCCAGGGCGTGCGGCAGGTACGCGATCGAGAGCGTCGCTCCGAGGCCTGCGCCTGCGGCGACGCCGAGCAGATACGGGTCGGCAAGGGGGTTGTGGAACACGCCCTGGTAGGTCGCCCCCGCGATGGCGAGCATTCCGCCGACGAGCGCCGCGAGCAGGACGCGCGGCACCCGAAGATCCCAGACGATCGACTCCTGCGTCGCGTCGAGAGGCGAGGTGACGCCCGGGATGCCGAGCTTCTCGCCCAGCGAGCGCAGCACGTCGCCGACCCCGATGTGGACGGGGCCGGCGACCACGCCGACGACGAACGCGACCGCGAGGAACGCAAGCGCCCCGACCGCCCAGCCGGGCGTCACGCCGCGAACGCGGATCGCGCGCGCCGTTGCGGCGGCTGCCTCCACCGGCGCTATTGCCGCCCGAGCCGGCCGAGCGCGGTGCCGACCGCGCGGACGAGATTGACGAGCCTCGGCCCCCAACGCGAGGCGATCGAGTCGTCGAGGCGTACGACCGAACCGCTCCGCACGGCTGCGACCCGCGACCAGCCGGGCCGCGCGGCGACCGTTCGCACGTTCTGGGCGCAGCAGACGGTGTCGGCCAGCACGATCAGCCCGGGGTCCGCCGAGATCACGTACTCGGGCGAGAGCTGCGGGTACTCGGTGCCGCCCTTCGCGGCGTCCGCGATGTTCTTCAGGCCGAACAGGGCATACACCCGGCCCACGAACGTGTTCGACGTGAGGCTGTAGAGCGTCGGGTCGAGCTCGTGGTAGACCGTCACGCCGGTCGCCTTGACGCGGGCCTTCGCGACGATCGAGGCGATGCGCTGCTTCATGCTCGTCACGAGCGTGCTCGCCTCCCCCGCGTGCCCGGTGATCTTCCCGAGCTGGCGGATCTGCTGGTAGGCGCCGGGGAGGGTCGCGGCGGCGTCCTGGTGGACGACCGGGATCCCCAGCCGACCGAGCGCCTCCGAGAGCCCCTTCGGGTCGTACGAGATCACGACGAGGTCCGGCCGGTAGCCCGCGATCGCTTCCACGTTGGGCGTGAAGCCCGAGAGCGTCGTGCGCGGGGCGGCCTTCGGGTAGTCCGACTGGTCGTCGACCGCGATCACCTGCTTGCCGGCGCCGATCGCGAAGAGCGTCTCGGTCGCCGTCGCCGAGAGCGAGACGATGCGCGACGGCCGCTTCTGGATCGTCACCTGCCCGTTCGAGACGGTGATCGTGGCCGGGAACGGCGTGGCCGTGCTGCGGCTCGGCGAGGCGAGCGCGGTCGAGGCGAGCGCGACCGCGAGGACGGTCAGGAACGCCGCGAGGGCGAAACGACGTGGCATGAGTGCATCTCCTTCTCCCTTCCGCGAGGGCGTCGAGGCATCCGGAGGCGGCAGGTCTTCTGACTCGGGGCTCCCTCCCCCGCCGCCTTCCCGGCCGCGTTGGGCCAGTGGCGTGGTGGCGGGAGAGCGTCTCCCCTCACAGCGGCGGGACCGTCCCGGAATCGCACCGGAGTTCCCTCACCGCGCTCCTCGTGTGTGGCGGCGAGCCTACCATGCGCCGGTGTCCACTCCGGCCCTGACGACCCCGCGCTCGACGCTCCAGGCCTGGCTTCCGGTGCTCGGATGGGCGGCGGTGATCTTCGCGTTCTCGTCGATCCCGAGCCTCCAGAGCGGGCTCGGCGGCTGGGACCTCGTGCTGCGCAAGCTCGCCCACCTCACCGAGTACGCGATCCTCGGCGCACTGCTCCTTCGCGCCACGCGGCGGCCGTGGGTCGCGCTCGGCCTCGCGGCCCTGTACGCAACCTCGGACGAGGTCCACCAGCACTTCGTCGAGGGCCGCCACGGCGCGCCGCTCGACGTCGCGATCGACACCGCGGGCGCGCTCGCCGGCATCCTCGCGTGGCGCGCCCTCGCCGGGCGCCGCGCTCCGTAGAATCGGCGCCATGGAACGCCACGAGGTCCCCGACCGGCAGCTCGACGCGCTGCTCGAGCGGCTCGACCGGATCGCGGCGCAGCTCGAGCGGATCGATGCGCGTCTCGAGGCGAGCGAGGGGCTCGTCCAGGTGAGCCGCGAGCTCCGCGCGCTGAACGACTCGCTGAACGCCGTGGCCTACGCCGCGCTCGGCCAGTCGCCGCAGGTGCGCCGCCGCGCCGGGTGAGCCAGCGCGGCTACAACGGCAGCTCGCCACGCAGGGCGGCCGTGTAGCGGGCGACGCTGCGGCGCACTGCGTCCTTCGCGCCCGCCGGGACGACGCGGTCCCACCAGGCTCCGTAAATCCGCTCGAACGACCACGGCTCCAGGGCCGCCCCGATCCGCTCCACCTCCGCTGCGGGAAGCGGGACGAGATTCGGGTAGCTCCACATGAACGAGACGTTGCGGTCGGGCACCGCCATCACGACGTCGCCCGTGAGGAGTGCGCCGCGTCCGTCCGACCCCGAGCGCCAGTGGAGCACCGTGGCGCCCGGGAAATGGCCGCCGAGCCGGAGGAGCGTCAGCCCTCCGGGCAGCTCGCGCACGTCTCCCTCCCAGTGCTCGATCGCCGCGTCGGGGCGCGTGACCCACTCCGCGTCCGCGGCGTGGAGCAGCACCGGCACGCCGCCGAGCGCCTCGCTCCACGCGCCGGCGGCGCCGTAGTAGTGCGGGTGCGAGATCGCGATCGCGACGGCGCCGCCGCGCTCACGCACGGCCCCGACCGCCTCGTCGGCCACCGCGGGGATCATGTCCCAGAGCACGTTTCCCTCGTCCGTCTCGACGAGCAGCATCCGCTGCCCGATCGCAAACGTCGGCGCGAGCCCGATGCCCGGTCAGTCCCGGCTCGTGCTCGCGGACGTCCCACGACCGACCGTCGAGGACGCCATCGGGCGTCGTCCAGCGCTGCCCGTCGGCGGGTACCCACTGACGCTCGTCCTCGCAAATCGGGCAGATGGACGGCGGCTCGTCGGCATCGGGAAACCAGGCGCCGCACGTGGCGCAGACCGGTGTCACCGGGCGAAGCGGTAGATCGTGCCCCCGCCGGAGACGGCGTAGAGCGTCGCGCCCGTGAGGCTCTCGCCGAACGACGTCAGCTGCGGGACGCGCACCGGCTCCTTGCGCAGAGCGCCGCCGCGCGCGGAGATGCTCCAGATCGTCCCGCTGCAGTAGTCGCCGAAGACGTAGCGGCCCGTGAGGCGCGGCACCGCCCTGCCGCGGTAGACGAAGCCGCCCGTGACGGAGCAGCCGGCCGCATGGGTGTACTGCGCGATCGGCTGGATCAGCGTCCCCGGCCCGAGCGTCTGGTCCGAATAGCGGCTGCGCCCCTCGTACACGTTCCAGCCGAAGTTCGCGAGCCCCGTCGTCGCGCGCGGCAGCCGGTCGATCTCCTCGATCTCGCCCTGTCCGACGTCGCCGATCCAGAGATCGCCGGTCGCGCGGTCGAAGCTGTACCGCCATGGATTGCGCAGCCCGATCGCGACGAGCTCGGGCTTCGGGCTCGCCTGCCGCACGTCGAGGCGGAACATCTTGCCGAGCAGCATGTCGGGGTTCTGGGCGCGGTTCTCGGGGTCGCCGCCCGCGCCGCCGTCCCCCAGCCCGACCCAGAGCTTCCCGTCGGGACCGAACTCGAGGTTGCCCCCGTTGTGGTTCGAATAGGGCTGTGCGACGCGCAGTATCTCCTGCGCGCTGCCCGGCAGCGCACGGCCGTTGGCGGCGCGATAGCGGACGACCCTCGTCGACCCGTCGCCACCGGCCGTGTAGTTGACATAGAACGTGCGGTCGCGCGCGTAGCCGGGCGAAAAGGCGAGCCCGAGGAGACCCTGCTCACCGCCCGAGACGACGAGCGAGCGGACGTCGAGGAACGCCGTCGGACGCACGCGCCCGCGCTCGACCACACGGACGAGCCCCGGCTGCTCGACGACGTAGAGGCGCGTCGGCTCGCCGGGCGCCTGAACCACGCCGACCGGGCTCGAGAGCCCCCGTACGACGACCGCGAGCTTCGGCGAGGCGCTCCCGGCGCCGAGCGCTGCCGCGGTCATGACGGCGGCCACGAGCGTCACCAGAGCGAGACAGACCCCACGCACCGTGTCCCAGGGTATCGGTCGGGGTAGGCTCCGCCGCGGCGTGAAGATCATCGTCGTCGGGGCGGGGCAGGTCGGGTCGACGATCGTCGAGGCACTCCACGGCGAGCACGACCTCACCGTGATCGACACGGTCCGGGAGCGGCTCGAGCCGCTCGCCTACCGCTACGACATCGTCACGATCGAGGCGAACGGCGCGAGCCGCCGCGCGATCCAGCAGGCGGGCACGAGCGGCGCAGACCTGTTCATCGCGTGCACGTCCCGGGACGAGGTCAACCTCGTCGCCTGCTCGTTCGCCCGGGCCGAGGCGCCTCGGGCGACGATCGTGATCAGGACGTCGAACGTCGAGTACATCGACCTGTGGCGCGAGGGGCGCCTCGACGTCGACTTCGCCGTCTCGTCGGAGCTCGAGACCGCCCGCGCAGTCGCGCGCTCGATCGGGATGCCCTCCGCGCGCCAGACCGACGTCTTCGCGGACGGCCAGGTGGAGATCGTCGAGTTCGAGATCCCGGAGGGGGCCGATCCGGCAGTCGTCGGCCACCCGCTTCGCGAGGCGCGCATCCCCGACGACTCCCGCGTCCTCGCGCTGATCCGCGGCTCCTCGTTGACGCTTCCGGGCGGAGACGACACCATCGCCGAGGGCGACCGGATCGTGGTGATCGGCTCGCCGAGCGCGGCCCGCACCTGGGGTGCCCTGCTCGCGCCCGGCGAGGGCGCGGTCGAGGACGTCGTCGTCTTCGGCGGCGGCCAGGTGGGCGCGGCGATCGCACGGACGCTGTCCGACCAAGGGATCGGCGTGCGGGTGATCGAGCCCGTGCTCGAGCGGGCGCGGGAGGTTGCGGAGCAGCTCCCCGACTGCCGGATCTACCACGCCACGGGCATCGACGCCGACTTCCTCGAACGGGAGCGGATCGGGCGCGCGCAGGCGGCCGTGTTCGCGATCCGCGACGACGCGATGAACCACTACGCCGCGACACTCGCCCGCGTCCACGGCGTGCGGTTCACGATCGCCGTGGTCCACGACACGATCTCGACCGAGGTCTACGAGCTCTCGGGCGTCGACGTCACGGTCAACCCTCGCGCGGTGACCGCCGAGGAGATCGTGCGGTTCGCGCACGACCCGCGCACGCAGCAGGTCGCGATGCTCGAGGGCAACCGCTACGAGGTCCTCGACCTCACCACCCAGCCGACGAGCGAGTACGTCGGGCTCCGGTTCCGGGACATGCCGATCCGCGGCGCGCTGATCGGGGCGATCGTGCGCGACGGCAAGGCGCTGTTCCCGCGCAGCGACGAGGTCCTGCAGGCGGGTGACCGCGTGATCGTCTTCACCGAGCGGTCGCGTGTGCCCGACGTCGAGAAGGTGCTGTGAGCCCCGACCGGGCGGCCCGGATCGGCGGGCGTGCGAGGGTCGGGATCGACCTCGCCGGCGCGCTCGGCCTGACCGGGACGTTGCTCGCCTACCTGAGCCTCTCCGCGCTGATCCCGACGGTGGTGGCGGTCGGGTACGGGGAGCCGTTCTGGCCGTTCCTCGCGGCGGGCGCGATCACCGGCGGGACCGGCCTCGGGCTCATGCGGCTCGGTCGCCGCTCCCCCGGGCCGATCGGCTTCCGCGAGGGCTATCTCGTCGTATCCCTCACCTGGCTCCTCGCCGCGATGTACGCGGGCCTGCCGTACCTCCTCTCGGACGAGCGTCAGCTCTCGCGGCCGATGGACGCGTTCTTCGAGGGGATGTCGGGATTCACCACGACGGGCGCGACGGTGGTGACGGACGTCGACGCCCTCGACCGCTCGATCCTCCTCTGGCGGCAGCTGAGCCAGTGGCTCGGCGGGATGGGGATCATCGTGCTGGCGCTGGCCGTCCTGCCGCGGCTCCGCATCGGCGGCCGGCAGATGTTCGAGTCCGAGCTCCCCGGCCCGGAGGTGAACCAGCTCGCCGAGCGGATCCGCGATACGGCGCGCAGGCTCTGGCTGCTGTACATCGGCCTCACACTCGTCCTGGTCGCCGCGCTGCTCGTCGTCGGCGCGGTGGGGCTGGACGACCGGCTGAGCCCGTTCGACGCCGTCGGCAACGCCCTCTCGACGATGCCGCTCGGGGGGTTCGCCACCGACAATCGCTCGCTCGAGCCGTTCGCGCCCGTCACGCAGTGGATCGTGGCGGCGTTCATGGCGCTCGCGGGCGTGAACTTCGCGCTCCTCTACCGCACGATCGTCCGCCGTGACCCCGGCGCGGTCCGCCGGGACGAGGAGGCACGGCTCTACGGTGCTCTCCTGCTCCTCGGCTCGGTCGTCGTCTTCGCCGCACTCGTCCACGCCGATCTGTCCTCCGGCGGGACGGCGGTCAGGCAGGCGTTCTTCCAGACGACCTCGCTGATGACGGGGACGGGCTTCGCGATCACGGACTACGTGAGCTGGCCCGCGCTCGCCGTCATGGCGATGATCGGCCTCATGTTCGTCGGCGCCTCGGCGGGCTCCCCGACGGGCTCCGTCAAGATCGTCCGCCATCTCCTCGTCGGGAGGATCCTCCGCCGGGAGCTCCGCCAGACCATTCACCCCGAGCTCGTGATGCCGATCAGGCTGAACGGCCAGCCGGTCGAGGAGCGGACGCTCCGTGCCGTGCTCGCGTTCGTCGTGCTCTACATCGGGACCTTCATCGTCGGCGCGGCGCTGCTCGCGATCGACGCCCGCGTGGCGAACATCGATCTCGGCATCACCGACGCGGTGGCGGCGTCTGCCGGGACGCTCGGCAACGTCGGCCCCGGGCTCGGGTTCGCGGGCCCGATGGGAAGCTACGAGCCGTTCAGCGACTTCTCGAAGCTCGTGATGGCACTGCTCATGTGGGTCGGCCGCCTCGAGGTGCTGCCGGTGCTCGTGCTGCTGACGCGGGGCTACTGGAGGGTCTAGTCCTCGTCGCCCGGCCCGTCGGCAAGGAGCTTGCGCACGCTGCCGAACTGACCGGCCTTGCCGACCACGACGATCGTGTCGCCGTCGAGGATCACGTCGTCGGGCTGCGCGCCGGCGATCGACTCCGACTCCCGTAGGATCGCGATCACCGTCACCCCCGTCCGCTTGCGGAACGCGCAATCGGCGAGGGTGCGCCCGTTCACCCAGCTCCCGCTCGGCACCCTGATCCACTCGATCTGGAACTCACCGAGCGCCATCTCGAGCTCCTCGACGATCTTCGGCCGCTCGTAGGCGCCACCGAGCAGCGCGCCGAGCTGGCGCGCCTCGTCGTCGTGCAGCTCGAGCACCACTGCCGGCTCCTCGTCTCGTGCCCGGCGGTGGACGTACACCTCGCGGTCGCCGTCGTTGTGCTGGATGACCGTCACGCGGCTGCCGCTCGCCGGCGTCATCGTCCACTTCACCCCGACTCCGGGCAGGCGCGTCTCTTTCAATTCGAGTGGCATCGTGTCTCCTTACGACCTTCTCACACAGTGAAGCAAGAGGCGGCGCGTTGGGTTCGCGCTGGCGCTCATGCGGGCACCCGCGTGGGTCTCACGAAGCGCCCGAGGCGCTTCGACTCCTTCATCAGGACAACCCCGACGGTCGCGCTCGCGAGGACGTAGAGGCCGGCGAACGCGACGATGTCGTCCCGGTCCTCCAGGCTCAGCACCGCGTTGCCCGCCGCGAGCTGGGCGAGGATGATCGTGAACTCGCCGTGGGCGACGAGCGCCGCGCCGGCGTTGATGCCCTGCCGGACCGAGAAGCCGCCGAACCGCCCCGCGACGACGCCGACGCCGACCTTGCCGACGAGCGTGGCGGCGATCGCGAGCAGCACGATCCAGCCGACGTCGGTCGTCCGGCCGAGGTCGATCGTCAGTGCGAACACGAAGAAGAACAGGGCGGCAAAGACGTCGCGCACCGCGAAGAACCGCTGCTCGATCTCCTCGCGCGCCCCACTGTCCGCCAGCACGACGCCGGCCATCATGGCACCGATCGCCTCCGACAGGTCGAGCTCCTTCGCGATCGCGCTCATCGCGATCACGAAGCCGAACACCGCGAGCAGGAAGAACTCGAGCTCGAGCCGGGCCAGCAGCCGTCCGAGCCGGGCCCCGAGCCAGTGCGAGGCGGCCAGCGACGCAGCGACGAACGCGAACGCCTTGAGCATCACGCCGGCCGTCGTCGCGACGCCGCCGCCGCCGGTCGCGACGAAGCCGAGCACGGCGGCGATCGCGATGTCCTCGAACAGCAGGATCGCGAGCACGAGGTCGGTCTCGTCGTCGGCCAGGCGGCGGAGGTCGATCAGCGCCTTCACGGCGATGGCGCTCGACGAGACGTAGATGCACGCGGCGAGGACGAGCGCCGCGAAGCTGGGGCCGAACGCCGCGAGCCCGACGAGGAGCCCGAGGCCGGCGTTGACGAGGAGGTCGGCCGCGCCCCCGAGGCCCACGTGGCGGCCGCTGCGGACGAGCCGCCCGACGCTGAACTCGAGCCCCAGGAAGAAGAGGAGGAAGATGAGGCCGATCTCCGCGACGAAGTCGGTCACCTCCGAGGGCTGCACGACCTGGATGAAGTCTGGCTCGTTGGGACCGAGGATGATTCCCGCGAAGAGGTACGCCGGTATCGCGGAGAGCCCGAACCGGCTCGCCGCCAGCCCCATTACGCCGAGCACACCGGTCGTGACGGCGAGCTCGGCGAGAGTCATCGCCGCCTATTCTCCCCGAAGCGCGCGCGCTTCGCTCGGGGCGACCGCGCCGCTAGCCGACGACCGCGCGCCGGAGGCTGTCCTCGACGCCCGGCTTGAGGATCGCGACGACCTGGTCGCCCGGCCGGATCACCGTGTCGTCCCGGGCGATCTCGCCGACGCCGTTGCGCATCACCGAGACGAGCCTGGCACCCTCCGGCAGGGCGATCCCTGCCACCCGCTTCCCCGCGGCCGGCGCGTCGGGAGGCACGTGCAGCTCGACGAGCTCGAGTCCCTCGCCGCGGAGCTCGAGCAGCTTGACGAGGCCGTGTTCGGGCACCTCGTGCTCGACGAGGCCGAGCAGGCCGGACGTCGCACAGACCGTCTGCGTGATCCCGAGGACGTCGAAGTACGGCTGGTTGCGCGGATCGTTGACGCGCGCGATCGCTTTCGGTGCCCGATAGCCCTCCTTGGCGATCTGCGAGATCACGATGTTGTCCTCGTCGTCGCCGGTCACCGCGAGCACGATCTCGGGCGGGCGGGCGATGCCGGCGCGCTCGAGCACGTGGAGCTCGGTGGCGTCGCCCTGGAGGACGATCGGCCCGAGCTCGGCCTCGAGCTGCTCCCAGCGGTCGCGCCGCTGCTCGATCAGCGTCACCTCGTGGCCCATGTGCACGAGCGAGCGCGTGATGTTCGCGCCGACCTTCCCGCCTCCCGCGACGATCGCGTACACGGCTCAGCCCGCGCTACCGACGGGAGCCGCGTCGCACGAGCGGACGATGTCGGCGAGCGTCGCGATCGACGTCTTCGTGGGGCACACCGTCCGCAGCCCCCGCTCCGCGTAGAAGTCCGCGCGGCGCGGGTCGAAGACGCGGACGACGACGCAGCCGATGTCGTAGCGGCGCTGGAGCATCTGCCCGATCACGACGTTGGAGTTGTCGCCATCCGTCGCCACGACGGCGGCGTCGGCCGCTGCGACGCCGGCGCGATCGAGCACGTCGAGGTCCATGCCGTGCCCGACGACGAACCCGCCGCGCCAGTCGCCGAGGCGCGTGAGCGCCATCTCGTCGTCGTCGACGCACGTGACGTCCCAGCCGTCGCCTGCGAGCTGCATCGCGACCGAGGAGCCAACGCGGCCGCATCCGATGACCACTGCCTTCATCCTGTTGAGGTTACTCGTCGAACACCCCCTCGGGGAACGCGACGACGAGCACCTCGCACGGTGCGTGGCGCAGGACGTGGTCGACCGTCGGCGAGAAGAACCGCGACTGCCTCCGCCAGCGAGGCGACGAGCCGAGCACGATGAGATCCGCGTCCCGCCGGGTCGCCTCGTCGACGATCGCATGGCCGATCGACCGGGCGTGCACGGCCTCGGCATGCACGTCGACGCCGTTCTCCGCTCCGAGGGCGCGCGCCTCCGCGACCGAGGCGTCGGCCTCGTCGGCGACGGCCGGGGGCAGCGGCGCGCCGAGCTCGCGCTCGCGCGGTACCCGGACGACCGTGATCGCCTCGACCGCTGCGCCGCTCTCCTTGGCGAGCGCGACCGCCGTCGCCACCATCTCCTCGCCGATGTCGCCGAGCTTCATCGGCACGAGGATGCGCCGGAACGATGCACCGACGGGGAGCGCGCCACGTGGGTCGACGTCCTCCAGCATCCCCTTGCGCTCGTGCCACCGCGTCACCGCATAGACGACCAGGCCGACGGCGAGCCACGCCGGGCCCGCATAGCGCGCCCCCTCGTGCGTCACCATCGCCAGGACGAAGATCGCGCCGGTCAGCGGCGCCCCGACCAGTGCCGCGAGCGGCACGTCCACGCCCGCGATCCGTACGTCGGGTCGGGCGCGGAAGGGACGCGGAAGGTCCGGCTCGAGCCGGCGGAGTCGGATCACGGCCAGCTGGGCGAGGGTGAAGGCGAGCAGGACGCCGAAGGAGTAGGTGCTCGCGAGGAGCTTCGCCTCGTCCCCGATCGCGGCACCGACGAGCACGATCGCGATCGCGACGACGGTGATCGCGGCGATCGTCTCGCGAGAGACGAGCGTCCTGCGCTCGAACCGGCCGACCCAGCGCGGCAGCATGCCGTGGGTCCCCATCGAGTGCGCGAGGCGCGCGCAGCCCGAGATCGACGTCGTGATCGCCATCACGAGGATGAGGGCCGAGGAGAGCCCCACCGCGATCCGGAGCACGTCGACGAGCCCCGACGGAAGCTCGCCCTCGAACGCGGTCACGATCCCGACGAGCGGGGCCTCGAGCCACGTGCTTCCGAGCTCGGACGTGCCGTCGTCGGCGGCCGGGAAGGCCGTGACGCCGACCACCGCGACGAGCACCGTCAGCACCACCACGAGACCGATCGCCGAGAACAGCGAACGCGGCAGCGTGCGGCCGGGCTCGCGCGCCTCCTCGGCGAGGTTCGCCACCGTCTCGAGGCCCGTGTAGGCGAGGAAGCCGAGCGGGATCGCGAAGAGCAGATCGTCGAGCCAGTCCTGGCCGGGAGCGAGCGACAGGCCGTCGACGAGGGTCGACGGCGAGAACAGGAGCGCGAGGCCGAGCACCACGACGAGCGACTGGACGAGCAGGTCGAGCAGCGCGACGACGAGCGCCGGCCGGTGCAGCCTCGTGCGTCGCGCGAGCCGGACGACGCCGATCACCGCGATCGCCGCAACGGCGACGACAATGTCCCACGGGCGGTCGCGCAACGCGTCTGCATCGAGTGCCGCGCCGACGTACTGCGGCAGGAAGAGCGCCGAGAGAGCGATCACGATCAGGTAGTCGAGGAAGAGCGCCCAGCCCGTGACGAAGCCGACCAGGTCGTTGTACGCGCGCCGCGTGAACGTCTCGGCGCCCCCCGTCTCGGGGATCGCGGCCGTCCCCTCCGCATAGGACAGCGCGACGAGGCAGAACACGATCCCGGTCGCCGCGAGGACGAGCGGCGTCAGCCCGAGTGCGGAGGCCGCGACGATCCCGAGCGCGACGTAGATCGACGAGCCGATCTCCCCGTACGCGATGGCGAACAGCGCCGGCGCGTCGAGCACGCGCTCGAAGCCCCTGACCTTGCGTGCCATCAGCGGGCTCCGCGCCTGCGCTCGAGCTGGATGCGCGCGACGCCGAGGGCGACGAAGAGGCCGCCCAGGAGGAAGCCGACGACGCCCCCGCCGTGCACCGCGGTGACGACGAGCAGCGCCACGCCGATCGCGACGAACACCGCGCCGAAGACGTAGACCGCATGGCTGTACCACCTCACGCCGCGCTCCGCTCCCGGGACGCCGTGACCATGACGCGGCACGGCGCCTTCCGCATCACCCGGTCGACGGTGGAGCCGAACACGCCGCGCCGGCGGCTCGTGAGGTCCTTCCGCGGCGAGCCGAGCACGATGATCTCGGCACCGCGGCGCTGGGCCTCGCGGACGATCTCCGCCGAGGCGCTGCGCCCGCGGACGAGTCGTGCGGTGACGCGGACGCCGTAGGTCTCGCCGATCGCGACGGCCTCGTCGAGCTCGTCGTTCGCCCTTCGCTCCTCCTCCGGGCAGCTCCGCGTCGAGCGTCAGCTCGAGCGGCACCTCGATCACGGTCAGCGCGACCACGCGTGCGCCCCGCTCCGCCGCCAGGCGGCACGCGACGTCGAGGGCGTCGTCGGACGGGTGCCCCGGGACGACCGGGACGACGATCCGCCGGTACTCGAGCGCGAGCGCGGCGCCGAACGCGGGCGGCGCCTTCAACGTCCTCGTGAGAGGCGCGCGGACCCACCAGCGGCGATACGCCGTGTACCCGACCAGACCGAGGACGATCCACCCGAGCCCCACCCAGCGCGTGAGCGGGTTCTGCAGGAGGATCACGACGAACGACGCGCCCGTCGCGAGCCCGCCGAGAATCGCGAAGAGCGGCCAGTCGACGCCGCCCACGCGGAGGTTCGGCCTCGCGCGGTAGGCGACCGCGGGATCGGGCCGCATCCGCAGCCGGACCATGGCCGCGTGGGCGACGGTGAAGGAGAGCGTCGCGCCGAGCGAGTACAGCGTGCCGACGAACTCCACGTCCCCCGGCAGCAGGATCACGATCGGCGCGAGCCCTGCGAAGAGGACGAGCGCGATGTACGGCGTCTTCAGGCGTGGGTGCAGCCTCCGGAAGATCTCGGGCATCTGCCGGTAGGTCGACATCGAGTAGGTGATGCGCGACGCGCCGATGATCCCGGCGTTCGTGGCGATGACGAGGATCGTCGCCGCGAGCACGCCGACGTACAGCTGCAGCGCGCGGAGGAGGCCGCCCTCCAGGCCGAGGTTGTCGACCACGCCGAGGATCGGGTCGTTCGCAAACCCCCCCTGCTCGGGCGGCAGCGCGAGCAGCGTCGTCAGCTCGCCGTTGATCTCCTTCACCGGGAGCGCCGAAAGGGCGATCAACGGCAGCGTGAAGTAGATGGCGAAGACGGCGACCGCGACGAGCTTGTAGGCGTTCGGGACGCTCCGCTCCGGCTCGCGCGCCTCCTCGGCGAGATTCGAGACGGTTTCGACCCCCGTGTAGGCGAGCATCGCGACCGGGATCGCGACCGCGAGGTTCGCCCACGTCGGGGCCGTGCCCCAGTGCACGTTGTCGATGAGAACCTGCGGGCTGAAGACGAGTGCGAACCCGAGCAGTACGAGAAGCACCTGCGTGCCGAAGTCGATGACGGCGAGCCCGATCGACAGCTTGGCCGCCTCGGTCACGCCCACGACGTTGAGCGACACGAGGACGACGATCACGATCGCGCCGCCGACGATGTCCCACGGATTCGTCCGGAGCGGCTCCCAGAAGATCGAGAGGTAATGCGGGACGAAGAAGGCGGACGTCGCGATCGTGACGACGTAGACGAGCGTCTGGGACCATGCGGCTCCGAAGGAGACGAGCTCGTTGAAGCCGTGCCGCGCGAAGCTGGAGGAGCCGCCGGCCTCGGGGAAGCGGACGGTCCCTTCCGCGTACGTCGCCGCCGTCGCGGCGAAGACGATTCCCGCGACGACGAAGACGAGCGGCGTCAGGCCGAGCGCGAAGACGGCGGTGAGACCGAGCGCGTAGTAGATCGACGAGCCGACGTTGCCGTACGCGGTGGCGAAGAGCGCGGGCGTGCCGAGCACCCGCTCCATCCGCACCTCACGCCGCCGTCGGCTCCCTGGCACGGGCGGAGTCTAGAGCCACGCCGCACGACGTCGATCGCGCGTCGACCGCCGCATCGTCCCGACCGACGTCGGCTTGCGGCGCCAGGTCGCGAGCGCCGTCAGGTGCGCGCGGGAGGTGACACAGACGAGGGGGCCTCCAGGTCGTCGGGCAGCGGCCGAAGGATGAGGGTCTCGGCGGGCGCGTGCGTGAGCATCCACGCGAGGTCCTTGGGTGAGAAGCCAGGATGCCTCGGCGCCGGGGCGGGGACGATGACCCGGTCGAACGACTCCGCGCACCAGAGCCGCTGGAGCGCGTCGATGGGCGACCTCCCGCGCTCGATCCGCGCGTCGACCGGCACGCCGGCCCGGCGCGCGGCGAGCTCCACCGCCTCGAGGATCTGCATCGCGCGCTGGAGCTCCTCGTCCTGGACCGGGGCGTCGAGGCTGAACTCGAGCGGCACGACGAGGAGATACGCGGGCACGAGCAACGCCTCCTCCGCACGCGCGATCCGCAGGGCGGCGTCGAGCACCGTCGGGTCGAGCTGCTTCGCCGTGAACGGGACGAGGAGGCGTGGCCGTCCCTCGCGCCGAT
>CAWGDT010000032.1:0-143797 GCA_963821365.1 uncultured Actinomycetes bacterium | reverse complement strand
CTCGAACGACGTCTGGCTTCGCGTCGGCCGCGACCTCGACCTCGAGGACGAGCGGCTCGACATCTGAGCCGAGCGCCGCTGCTCAGGCCGACGCCTCACGCTCCGCGCCGCGCCGAAGCTCGTCCGCTTCGAAGACGCCGGTCTGGTACGCGAGGACGACCGCCTGGACGCGGTCGTGCAGGCCGAGCTTGGAGAGGATGTGGGTGACGTGCGTCTTCACGGTCGTCTCGCCGATGAAGAGCTCCTGTCCGATCTTGCGCGTTCGAGAGCCCGAGCGCGATCAGGCGGAACACCTCGCGCTCGCGCCCGCTCAGGTCGTCGAGCTCCTTCGGCGGCGCCGGGCGGGGCATCCGCGCGAACTCGTTGATCACCCGCTTCGTGATCGCGGGCGAGAGGAGCGCGTCGCCCGACGCAACCGTCCGACGGCCGCGATCAGCTGCTCCGGCGGATCGTCCTTCAGGACGAACCCGCTCGCGCCCGCGCGGAGCGCCTCGTAGACGTACTCGTCGAGGTCGAAGGTGGTGAGCACGAGGACGCGCGCCCCCGGATCCGCCCGCGAGGATGCGCCGGGTCGCCTCGAGCCCGTCCAGCTCGGGCATCCGGATGTCCATCAGCACGACGTTGGGATCGAAGCGCGCGGCCTTGTCAACCGCCTCCCGTCCGTTGCCGGCTTCGGCAACGACCTCGATGTCGTTCTCGTCCGAGGAGCATGCGGAAGCCGGCCCTGACCATCGACTGGTCGTCGGCGACGAGGACGCGGATCGTAATCGCCCGTCACCGCCGAGGGGAAGGCGTGCGTCGAGGACGAAGCCGCCTTGCGCTGCGGCGCCGGCGGTCATTTCCCCCCCGTAGATCTTCACGCGCTCCCGAATCCCGACCAGCCCGTAGCCCGGGCCGTTGCTCCGGGCGCCGTCGCCGGTCCCGTCGTCCCGCACCTCGATCCGGAGCTCGTCGGACGCGTAGCGCAGCGTGACGTCGGCATGACGCGCGCGCGCGTGCTTCAGAGAGTTGGTCAGAGCCTCCTGCACGATGCGGTACGCGGAGAGGTCGATCGCACGCGGGACGGAACGGCGTCGCCCTCGACGAGCAGCGTCGCGGGGAGGCCGGCGCGCTCGACGTCCGCCACCAGCGAGCCGACGCTGTCGAGCCCGGGTTGGGGGGCGAGCTCGAGATCGTCCCCGTCTTGCCTCATCGCCGCGAGCAGCCGACGCATCTCGGCGAGTGCCGTGCGACCGGCCTGCTCGACCCCGCGGAGCGCGTCGGCCTCGTCGGCGAGCTCGCCGGGAAGCTTTGCCGGACGGCGCCGACCTGGAGCACCATCACGCTCACGGCGTGGGCGACGATGTCGTGGAGCTCGCGCGCGACCCGCATCCGCTCCTCGGCGACGGCGATCCGGGCGGCCGTCTCGCGGTCCCGCTCTGCCTGCTCGGCGCGTGCCTCGGCCGCGTCGGCCTGCTCGGCCCGGGCGTTGAGCGCGAAGCCGGCGAGCCAGGCGATCCCGAACAGGATCGGGATGAAGACGAGCTCTTCCAGCAGGCGAGTGGCCCGGCTGGTTGAGGATGATCGTCGCCATGCTGGCGAGGACGACCGCCGAGGCCGACGCGCGCCAGGATGGCGTCGTGCAGGTTCCCGAGCAGAAACGCCGCGAGCATCCCGGCGAGGTACAGGCCGGCCGGATAGGGGATCAGCCGCCCGTCGACGAACGAGGCCGTCGCCGCCAGGAGCCAGAACGCCGCGGGCGCCCCGAACGGGTAGCGCCTTCGCGCGAGTAGCCCGAGCAGGATTACCGCGACCGCCGGGATGCAGAACCAGAGGGTCGTCTCGGGCGCGTCCTGGTCGTCGCGCCTGACGGCGAGCTCGATGACCGCCGCGACCGTGAGGAGCCCGATCAGCGCATCGAATCCCCACCCGCGCACGACGTGCTCGACCCGGCTCATGCGCTGAACGTACTCCTCCCTCCGGCGCGTCGCCTCCTACCCGAGTAGGAACCGGATCGTCGGCGGGTGCGAGCGCGAATCCGGCCTCGCGACGACGTAAGGGAGCGGCCCGGCTGCCTAGCGTCGGGGCATCGAGTCAACGGGGGTCGAGCCCCCATCACCTGAGACGACGAAGGAGGAACGAGTGACGACCCGCACCAACATCGCAGCCCGCATGGGTCGCTGGAGCGCACATCACTGGAAGACCGCGACGTTCGGCTGGCTCGCGCTGGTCGTCGTCGCCTTCGGGCTCGGCGGCATCGCCGGCACGAAGTCCATCGACGCGGACGCACCCGGGCCGGGCGAGTCCGGCCGCATGGACAGAATCCTCGACGCCGGATTCCGGCAGCCCGCCGGCGAGAGCGTGCTGATCCAGAGCGACACGCTGAAGAGCGACGCGCCGGCGTTCAGTTCGGCGGTCGCGGACGTCGTCGCAGGCATCTCCGCGCTCGGCGCCGTCGAGCACGTCCACTCGCCGCTCGACCCCGCCAACGCGGGCCAGCTCGCTCCGGACGGGCACGCCGCGCTCGTCGAGATCGACATCCGCGGCGATCCCGACACGGCCGTCGACAGGATCCATCCCGTCCTCGACCGCGTCGAAGAGCTGCAACAGGCGCATCCGCAGCTGTTCGTCGGCGAGTTCGGAACGCGAGCGCTGTCGACGCCGTCCAGACGGCGTACGCGGACGACCTGGGGAAGGCCGGGCTGCTCTCGCTGCCCGTCACCCTCCTGATCCTCGTGGCGGCGTTCAGCGCCCTCGTTGCGGCGGGAATCCCGCTGCTCCTCGCGCTGACCGCCGTGTTCGCGACGTTCGGCCTGATCGCGCTGCCGAGCGCGATCTTCCCGGTGGCGATGCAGGCGCCGGCGCTGGTGCTCCTCATCGGCCTTGCGGTCGGCGTCGACTACTCGATGTTCTACTTGAAGCGCGAACGCGAGGAGCGGGCCGCGGGGCGGAGCGAGCAGGCGGCGCTCGAGGCTGCGGCGGCGACGTCGGGCCGCTCGGTGCTGATCTCGGGCCTCACCGTGATCGTGGCCATGGCCGGCATGTTCCTGACGGGCGACTCGACGTTCGCCTCGCTCGGCATCGCGGCGATCACGGTGGTCGCGATCGCGATGCTGGGCTCGCTGACCGTGTTGCCGGCGCTGCTCTCGCGGCTCGGCGACCGCGTCGATCGGGCACGCGTCCCGCTCGTCGGTCGCCGTCGCAGCGGCGGCGAGAGCCGCATCTGGGGCGCGATCATCGACCGCGTCCTGCGCCGGCCGCTCCTGTCCGTCGTCCTCGCCGGCGGCCTGCTGGTCGCGCTCGCCGCGCCGGCGCTCCAGCTGCGGATGGCAATGGCCGGGCCCGACACGTTCCCGCGGGCACTCCCCGCCGTGCAGGCCTACGCGCGGATGCAGCAGGCGTTCCCGGGGACGGCGCTTCCCGCCAACGTCGTCGTCGAGGCACCCAACGTGAACGCCCCTGGGGTGCAGGGCGCGATTCGCGAGCTCGAGCGGCGGGCGCTCGCAAGCGGCCGCATGCACGAGCCGATCACGGTCGACGTCAACCGCGCCGGCACGGTGGCGAACGTCTCGATCCCGATCGACGGCAAGACGACCGACCGGGAGTCGGACGCCGCGCTCGCCGCTCTCCGCGATGAGATCGTCCCCCAGACGGTCGGCCGGCTGCCGAACGCCGACGCGGGCGTCACCGGGCTCGCGGCGCAGTGGAAGGACTCGACCGACGAGCTCAAGTCGAACCTCCCGCCGGTGGTCGCCTTTGTGCTCGTCATCGCGTTCGTGCTGCTGCTCGTCGCGTTCCGCTCGCTCGTCGTCGCCGCGAAGGCGATGTTGCTGAACCTGCTCTCCGTCGCCGCCGCGTACGGCGTGCTCGTGCTGGTCTTCCAGCACGGGATCGGCAAGGGCCTGCTCGGCTTCGGCTCCACCGCCGGGATCGATCCGGTCGTGCCGCTCCTGCTCTTCGTGATCCTGTTCGGCCTCTCGATGGACTACCACGTCCTCGTTCTCGGCCGGATCAGGGAGCTGTACGACAGGGGCGAGAGCATCGGACGACGCGATCTCGAACGGGATCAAGCGCACGGCCGGCGTCGTGACGAGCGCCGCAGTCGTGATGGTGTTCGTGTTCTCGATCTTCGCGACCCTCTCGATGCTGTTCTTCAAGCAGTTCGGCGTCGGGCTCGCGGTCGCGATCCTGATCGACGCGACCATCGTCCGTGCGGTGCTCCTGCCCGCGAGCATGAAGCTGCTCGGCGAGTGGAACTGGTACCTGCCGCGGTGGCTGCAGTGGCTGCCGCGCCTCGAGCCGGGTGAGCCTGAGCCCCGGCCCGACACGACACCGGCGGCGACGTCGGCGTAGCGACTCGACGGGAAGAGGCCGCCGGCGCGACGTGGTCGAGCCGGCGGCCCCCCGACAGAGACGAGTCGGCGCGGAGGCTCGTCAGCGGTCGCAGGCGACGTTGACGTAGCCGGAGCGGAACGGCCGCGTCTCCCCCGATTCCGGGTCGTACACGTGGCGCCACACGCAGCCCGTGTCGTTCGTGAGCAGATGGAGCGAGACGGACGTCTCGGCGGAGGTGGTCCGCACCCGGTGGATGTCGTCGTGCGGCGGCATCAGGACGTAGAAGTCGCCCGGCCGGAGCGAACGGCGCTCGACCAGCTCGAGCGCGCCCTGCTCGCCCGCGTAGATCTCCTCCTCCTGCGTGCCGCGGTAGAGGCCCACCAGCCCCCAGGCGAGGTGATCGTGGATCGGCGTCTGCGACCCCGGCGGCACGACGAGCGAGAAGAGCGACAGCGAGCCGTCGCTCGCGCGGTAGAGGAGCCACTGGCCGATGCCGCCGCCCATCCCGCTCTCCGGCGCCGCCGCCTGGTACTCCCGCGGCAGCCAGTCCGGGTCGGCGAGCAGCGCGGCGAAGCGGGGCCTGATCGCCTCGCACGCCGCCTCCGGCGACGATGCGCCCGCGATCGTCTCCTCGACGTCGGCAACGAACGCCCGGACGACCCGTGTGTCGAGGAGGAGCTCTCCGACCATGGTCTTGTCGCTCGCGGGTGTACGTGACCGCGCGGCCCGGTCAACGTACGACGAGTCGCCGTCGGTCGTCAAGCCGCCCCGCAACGCGGAGGCCGAGCGCGCGACCCCTCGCAGGACACGCCGCCTCACGGTCGAAGGACGTCGGTTCATGGGCTGGCGCGTGGACGAGGTGTGGCTGGACGCCGACCTGCTCTGGTTCCGCGAGGAGCCGCAACGCGGGCTCGGGTCCTTCGCGCTCGCGGCTCCGGCGTTCGCCGCGGATTCACTCGAGCCGACGCTGTTCGCGCCCGTGGCGACCGGCCTCGAGGCCTCGCAGCGGCGGCGGCTGGCCGCGCGCGCGCAGCGCAGGCGGCGGCTCGCCACGCGCACGGTGCCCGCCGTGGCGCTCGTCCTCGGCTCCGCCACGATGCTGCCCATCGCGGCCATCCGGCACGGGACCAGCGAGGCCGTCGGCCCGCTGCAGGAAGACCCGCCGAGCCTGAGCTACCCGCTCGACGTCTTCCGTTTCCGGCTTCCCGCGAAGCCGACCCAGCCTCGCGTGGAGCCGACTCGGGCTCAGGTGACGACGAGGGAGCTCGCGACGATCCGGTGGCACCGCGCCACGTCGGTCGGCCTTCCCTATGCGGGACATCTGGTGCATGGCACGCAGCTTCCCCTCGAGGGAACCGACTGGGTGACCTGGAATCCCGTCTCCGACCGCACGCCGAACCACCCCGACCGGCTCTACGGCAATGAGCACACGATCCGGACGATCGTCTCGGTCGTCGCCGCCTACCGCGCAGCGCACCCGCGTGCGCCTCGCGTCGTCGTGGGCGACATCAGCCGGCGCGACGGCGGCCGGATGGACGAGCACGTCTCGCATCAGAACGGGCTGGACGTCGACGTCTACTACCCGCGGCGCGACGGCCACCTGAGCGCCCCGATCGCCACGAGCCAGATCGACCATCCGCTCGCCCAAGACCTGCTCGATCGCTTCGTCGCTGCCGGCGCGCAGGTCGTCTTCGTCGGCTACTCGGCCGGGTTGTCCGGCCCGAGCGGCGTCGTCGTCCCATACCCGAACCACGAGAACCACATGCACGTGCGCTTCCCGCACCCCGGCGGCTGACCTCCGGGCGGCCACTTGCGGTTAGGCCGCCCCTCGGAGTGGATATGACAACTGCCACGCGCGACTCGCCGAACACGGCGGCGAGCGGCACCGAGGAAAAGGAGCGTGCATGAGCGGATATCGGGTAGCCGGCCTCGACGCGATCGAGGAGCTGAACGACGGGCGCGAGCCCTACCGCCCCGTCCGGCATCACTTCGGCATCACCTCGTTCGGCATCACGGCGTGGACGGGACGTACGGCGGGCGACCGGATCCTCAACGAGCACGACGAGGCGGATACGGAGGACATGAGCGAGGAGCTCTACCTCGTCCAGATCGGCCGGGCCGCATTCGAGCTGGACGGCGAGCGGGTCGACGCGCCCGCCGGCACGTTCGTCTACGCGTCTCCCGGCGTGAAGCGGACGGCGTTCGCCGAGGAGCCCGGGACCACCATCGTCGCGATCGGCGGCGTCTCGGGCAAGGCGTACGAGCCCGTCGGCTGGGAGCTCTGGGCGCCGATCCGGCCCCAGTACGAGGCCGGGGAGCACGAGGCCGTGGTCGAGCGCCTGCGCGAGGTCGTCGAGGCAAGTCCGCAGTACGCCCTGCTCTTCTACAACCTCGCGTGCTGCGAGAGCCTCACCGGACGCACGGCGGACGCGATCGCGCACCTCGGCAGGCAATCGACATGTCGGCGCAGTTTCGCGCGTACGCGAAGGGCGACTCCGACCTCGACCCGATCCGCGAGGAGCCGGCGTTCCAGGAGCTCGTCGGCGATTGAGGCGGTGGGCTCGCGGTCTGGGCACGGTTCGACTACGCCGCGCCTCGCTCGGCGTTCCCGAGCGTGCCGTCGACCGTCCGGCTGCTCGGACGGGCGACCACGGCAACCTCCCGGGCCGCGTGCGGCGCGGAGTGCGTCGATCCGACGATCAGACGTGAGCCTCGTCCGCGCGTGGCGAAGCTCGCCGTCCAGCGCACGACGACGTGGAGCCGGTTCTGCATGCCGACGAGATAGGCGAGGTGCACGACCAGCCAGAGGATCCACGCGAGGAAGCCCGCGAGGCGGATGCCCTTGACGTCCGCGACCGCCTTCGACCGGCCGATGGTGGCGAGGTTGCCCTTGTCGACGTAGCGGAACGGCGCGGGCGCGCCGGCCGCGGAGGCGCGCGCGGACGGCACGCGCGGCGTAGCGGCCCTGCTGCATCGCGACCGGCGCGAGCCCGGGCAACGGGGCGGTGTCCCGTCGCGGGCCTGACCGCGACCATGTCGCCGAGCGCGAGCACCTCCGGGTGCCCCGCGAGCGTGAGATCCGGCCGGACGGGGATCCGTCCCGCGCGGTCGACCTCGAGGCCCGCCTCGGCCGCGAGCTTCCCGGCGAGGCCGGAGGCGCTGACACCCGCGGCCCAGACCGTGGTGCGCGCCTCGACCCGGTGGACAGCTCCCGTCGGGGACCGGATCGCCACCGAGTCGCCGGCCACGTCGACGACGGCATGGCCGACGAGCGGTGTGACGCCGAGCTGTTCGAGCGCGCGCTCGGCCTTGTGCGACAGCGACGGCGGGAACTGTGCGAGCACGCGATCGGCGGCCTCGACGAGGAGGACGCGGGCGGCCCGCGTGTCGAAGGAGCGGAAGTCGCGGCGCAGCGCGTCCCGGGCGAGCTCGGCGATCTGGCCCGCCATCTCGACGCCGGTCGGGCCCGCTCCGACGACGACGAACGTCAGCCACGCCTCGACGCCGCGCCGGATCGGGCTCGACCTCCGCCGCCTCGAAGGCGGACAGCACCCGGCTGCGGATCTCGAGCGCACCCTCGAGCGACTTCAGCTCGGGCGCGTGCGCGCGCCATTCGTCGTGGCCGAAGTAGGAGTAGTGCGAGCCGCCGGCGACGATCAGCGTGTCGTAGGCGAGCGTCGCCGGTGCTGCGGCCGTTGGCCAGACGCTCGAGCTGCACCTCGCGCCGCTCGAGGTCGAACCCGGTCACCTCGGCCTGTACGACCCGCACGTTCGGCTGACGGTGCAGGACCGCCCGCAGGGGCGTGGCGATCTCCGCGGGCGCCAGTGCGCCGGTCGCGACCTGGTAGACGAGCGGCTGGAACAGGGTGAAGTTCTGGCGGTCGACGAGCGTCACCTCGACGCGGTGCCCGGCGAAGGTGGCGCGCCGCCTGGAGGCCTGCGAAGCCACCGCCGACGACCACCACGCTGTGCGTGTCCGACGACGCGGCGTCCTGCGGCGCAGCGCGGCGGCTCTCTGTGTCGATGCCGTGCATGACGACCTTCCTTCTTCGAGTGCATGGCACCTGTGACGAGGCCGGCAGGGAACCTGTGACACCCACCGCCGATGTCACACGCGACGGTGCCTCGTCGTCTTGGGCAATCATGGAGTCGAGGCAGAGAGGCCGGGAGGTGCCCATGGCCGAGACGTTCGAGGATCTACGCCCGTTGCTGTTCTCGATCGCCTACCGGATGCTTGGAAGCGTCGCGGAGGCCGAGGACATCGTCCAGGAGTCGTTCCTCCGCTACCACCGCGTGCTCGTCGAGGACGACGCCGAGGTCGAGTCGCCGAAGGCGTACCTGTCGGCGATCACGACGCGGCTCGCGATCGACCACCTTCGCTCAGCGCGGGTGCGCAAGGAGACGTACGTGGGCGAGTGGCTGCCCGAGCCCGCTCCTGACCGACGAGAGGTCACCCGACGCGGCGCGTCACGCCGAGGACGCCGACTCGCTCTCGATGGCGTTCCTACTCCTGCTCGAGCGGCTCACGCCCGTCGAGCGGGCGGTCTTCCTGCTCCACGACGTCTTCGACTACGGCTACGACGAGGTCGCCGAGATCGTCGGCAAGACGGAGACGAACACTCGGCAGCTCGCTGTCCGCGCGCGCCGCCACGTCGACGAGCACAAGCCTCGCTTCGAGGCGTCGCGTCGCGCGCGGGAGCGTCTCGCCGGGCGCTTCTTCGACGCCGTCGAGGACGGCGACATGGAAGGCCTGATCGAGCTGCTCGCGGCCGACGTGGTGGTGTACGGCGACGGCGGCGGGACGAGCCCGTCCTGGCGGCGCCCGATCGTCGGCCGCGACCGCGTGGCCCGGCTGATGCTCGGCCTGGGCCGGCATTCCCGCGAGCTCGGCGGGACCATCGAGCGTGCGGAGATCAACGGCCAGCCCGGGGTGCGGTTCCTCGATCCGGCCGGCCGCCTGATGTCGGTGATGACGATCGACGTTGCCGACGGCGTCGTCCAGACCGTCCGCTCGGTCATCAATCCCGACAAGCTCCGCCATCTCGGTCCGCTCGCCGACGTGCGGGCGCTCCTGAACGAGCTCAGGCAGCGCCGGGACGAGCTGTAGATCCGGGGGTTTCCCGCACCTTCCGGCGTCGGCAGACCGCCGTGTGCCGGGACGGATCGCGTGGCAGCCTCGGTGGGACACGACGTTGAGCGATCACCAGGAGGAAGCGATGACCACGAACGTCGAGCATTCCGAGCTTCGCGAGCTGGATCACCGGCGCGGCGATGGCTTCGACGTGACGCTTCTCTGGAGCGCGCGCACCGGCAAGGTCTTCGTCGCGGTCGAGGACGCGCGAACGAGCGAGGCGTTTCGCATCGCCGTCGAGCCGGCCCGGGCGTTGGATGCGTTCCACCATCCGTACGCCTACGGCTGCGGCGGCGGTCGCCCGGCGACGCGGCGCGCTGCGGACGCGGCGGCGCTCCCGAAGGGCGGCTGAGCCGTGCGTGCGGCGCCCCGACCGAGGACGTAGCCTCCGCCTTCGTGCACCGGCTGACGAGGACGCAGGCGCGGCGGATCGCGGTGCGGGCGCAGATGCTCGACGCCCCGCGACCGTCCGACCTGCTCGCGGTCGTGCAGCGGCTCACCCTCCTGCAGATCGACCCCACCGCCGCGATCGCGCCGAGCGCCGACCTCGTCGCCTGGAGCCGGCTCGGCTCGGCCTACCAGCCGATCCACCTCACGCGGGCCCTCGAGCAGGATAGGACGCTCTTCGAGCACAACGCTCTCGTGCGGCCGATGGGTGACGTCGGCCTCGTCCTCGCGGGCGCGGCGGCCTGGCCCGCGCACGAACGCACGCGTGCGTGGCTTCGCGACAACGACCGCTTCAGGCGGGACATCCTGGCGCTGCTCGCGACCTCCGGGCCGCTCGTCTCACGGGACATCCCTGACACCGCCGCGGTGGCGTGGGCCTCGAGCGGCTGGACGAACAACCGCAACGTCACGCAGATGTTGGAGTGCCTCATGATGCGCGGCGAGATCGCGATCGCCGGGCGGGTCGGCAGGGAGCGGCTGTGGGACCTCGCCGAGCGCGTGTACCCGCAGGACGCCCGGGTCCCGTCCGTCGAGGAGGGCATCCGGGCCAGGAACGAGCGGCGCCTCTCGTCGCTCGGCATCGCGCGAGCCAGGGGCACGAAGATGCCCATCGAGCCGATCGACGTCGCAGACGCCGGCGAGCCGGCCGTCGTCGAGGGTACGAAGGGCGAATGGCGCGTCGATCCGTCCTTCCTCGATGACGGGTTCGAGGGCCGGACGGCGCTTCTCTCGCCGTTCGACCGGCTCGTGTACGACCGGGCCCGTCTCCAGCAGTTGTTCGACTTCGACTACACCCTGGAGATGTACAAGCCCGCCGCGAAGCGGCGCTGGGGCTACTTCGCGCTTCCGATCCTCCATCACGACCGCCTGGCCGGGAAGCTCGACGCCGCCGCCGACCGCAAGCAGGGGGTGCTTCGCGTGAACGCGACCCACGAGGACGTGCCGTTCACGCGCGCGATGACCAGAGCCGTTCGCGCGGAGGTCGGCGACCTCGCAGCCTGGCTCGGGCTCGACGCCGTGGCGTCGCCCGGCAGCTGACACGGGCCGGTGCGTCGCGGCGGGCCGTCTCGGCCCAGGCGGGTGTTCTGGTTGACATGACCAAAACTCTGTGCGAGAGTAAGAGTCGTGCCGACAAGAACACGAAAGCAGCGCATCCCGATGGGCTACGACCCCGGCTCGTACCCTCCCTTCGCCGTCACGGTCGACGTGGTGATCCTGACCATGGCCGACGGCGTGCTCAACGCCCTGCTCGTCCGCCGCGGAGAAGAGCCCTTCGAGGGGATGTGGGCGACGCCCGGTGGGTTCAAGCGTCCCGACGAGACGCTCGACGACGCGGCGCGCCGCGAGCTTTCCGAGGAGACCGGTGTCGACGTCCCGAGCCTGCTGACCCAGTTCGGCGCATACGGCGATCCGGGCCGCGACCCGCGCATGAACGTGGTGACCGTCGCGTACCTCGCCGTCATTCGCGACGTAGGGCCGATCGTGGCCGGAACGGATGCGGAGCACGCTGCGCTCGTCCCCGTCTCCGACGTCCTCGAGGAGCGGATCGAGCTCGCGTTCGACCACCTTCGGATCGTCCGCGACGCGGTCGAGCGCGTTCGGGTCGAGCTCGAGATGTCCGGCATCGCGACGGCGTTCGTCGGCACGACCTTCACGATGGCCGAGCTCCGCGCCGTGTACGAGGCGGTCTGGGGCGTGCAGCTGGACGCCGCGAACTTCCGTCGCAGCCTGGTGGGGGAGGAGGGCTGGGTCATCCCGACCGGGCGCACCGCACGGCCCGGCCCCGGCGGCGGGAGGCCGGCCGAGCTCTTTCGCGCCGGGCGGGCGTGGCAGCAGGGCGCTCCCATCCAGCGTGCCCAGCGCAACCGGCGAGAGGACGTGACGGGATGAGAGCGGTCGTCCACGAACGGTACGGCCCCCCGGACGTCCTGCGAGTAGGCGAGGTCGAGCGGCCCGTTCCCGCCGACGACGAGGTGCTGGTCGAGGTCCTCGCGACCAGCGTCACGCGTGGCGACGCCATGGGGGTCCGGCACGTGGACTATCGGTTCACGCGGCTCTTCACGGGGATTCGCCGCCCGAGGAGGACGGGCTTCGGCTCGGAGTTCGCGGGCCGCATCGCCGAGGTGGGCACAGGAGTCGGCGACTTCCGCGTCGGCGACGAGGTGTTCGGCGTGCGGGGAGGGTCCGGCGCGGAGTACGTGACCGTGCCCGCGAACGGCGTCATCGCGCCGAAGCCGGTAGGCCTGACGTACGAGGAGGCGGCGGCCGTTCCCGATGGGGCGTTGCTGGCGCTGACCTGCCTTGCCCCGGGCATGCCGCTCGAGGGGAAGACCGTCCTCGTCTACGGCGCGGCCGGCTCCGTGGGGACGGCGGCGGTTCAGCTCCTCGCTCACCACTTCGGCACCGACGTGACCGCGGTGTGCGACACGAAGGACGTCGAGCTCGTTCGGTCGCTGGGCGCGCGGCAGGTTCTCGACCGGTTTCGGGAGGACTTCACCAGGACCGGCGCGACGTACGACGTGATCTTCGACGCGGTCGGCAAGCACTCGTTCCGTCGCTGCCAGCGCTCGCTGAAGGAGGGTGGGGTCTACATCAGCATGGACCTCGGGTTCATGTACCACGTGCCGGTCCTCGCTCTGGTCACGCGGATCGTCGGGAGCAGGCGGGCGGCGCTCGGCTTCGGCCGCTACTGCAAGGACGACCTGCTCCTCGTCAAGGAGCTCCTCGACACGGGTCGCTACCGGCCCGTGATCGACCGCCGCTACGACCTCGACGAGATCGTCGAAGCGGTTCGCTACGTGGAGCGCGGCCAGAAGAGCGGCAACGTGGTGATTCGGCTGAGAATGCCGCCGACTGCTTAGTCGTCTGTCCCGGCGCGACGACGGAGGCGGCGTCGTGCGCGGCTGAGCCCAGTCCGACCGGCGACCGCGACCGCCGTGATCATCGCCGCGCCGGCCGAGACGAGCTGCGACGACGCTCTCCTCGATGGGGAGGCCCATGATGTGCGCGATCACTGGAAGATCTCCGTCGTGCAGTCGCCGTTCTGCAGGCGGACCTCGTGGGCGCGCGCGGGGCCGTCCGGGCGGTCCGAGAAGTCGACGAAGAAGTCGCGGTCGACCTCCATCCCGCCGTCTCGGGTCGCAATTCACGCGCAGCAGCCAGGAGCGCAGCTCCGGGTAGAACTGGTTGTCCCAGGTCGAGTAGAGCGAGTTGGTGACGTAGAGGCGACGGCCGTCGAGCGAGAGCTGGATCATCTGCGGCCCGCCGCTGAGCTCGCGGCCGGCGTCGCTGGGCTTGCCGAGCACACCGCCGAGCCACAGCTGCCCCGTGAGTTTCGGGTTGCCGGCGTCGGAGACGTCGTACTGGCGCAGGTCGCCGTGGAGCCAGTCGGAGAAGTAGAGGAAGCGGTCGTCCATCGAGAGGACGATGTCGGTGATCAGGCCGGGGACCGGGAACGGCCATCCCTCGAGGTCGACGCTCTCGACGGAGATGATCTGCTCCGCCGTCCAGCGGCCGTTCGTGCGCTGCCAGTGACAGATCGTGCTGGAGAGCGTTGCGCCGCAGAAGCCGCTCTCGGCGTCCGGGTCGTGCTTCCAGCGCACCTCGAGCGGTATCAACCCGTTCTCGCCCAGGTCGACGGTCTGCTCCAGCGTGCGCTCGGCGAGGTTCCAGAAGTGGAGACGACGCCCGTAGCGGCCGGCCTCGACGTCTGCGAGGTCGAAGCCCTTCTCGTAGGCGTTCGGCTCGCCGAACTCCGAGGAGACGAGCACGTTCTTCCGCGGCTGGTACCAGAAGTCGTAGTTGAGCCGTGGTGTCTCGCCACCGTTCTCCCAGCGGCCCTCGCAGCTCGAAGCGTCTGCGCGTCGAGCACCGCGAACCCGCCGGCGCCGTTGCCGTCGGCGTCGCCGAGCATGGAGACGACGACGTTGTCGCCGGGCATGCAGTGGACGGTGTGCGGCCGCGTGTAGCCGGTCTTAGCGACGAGCTCGTCGCGCTCGATCACCTTCTCGATCCGTGGCCGCAGCGGGTCGTCGGCGACGTCAGGATGTGGATGCGCGAGGAGCCGAAGCCGGGCACGATCAGGTGTGAGCGGTCAGGCCCATGGCAGGCCGACGAGCAGCGGTTCCAGCCGAAGTGGTGCAACTCGTCGCCCACGTTCGGCATCGGCGTCTCGTGGACGATCCGACCCTCCTCGGCGTCGACCACCGCCAGGAAGTCCGGCTTCTCCACGCCGGTGCCGGCGTGCAGGCACGCCAGGTAGAGAAACTCCTCCGCGGGTGCCTGCATCGCCTCCTGCGGCGACGCGTAGAACGACGTGGGTTGTCGTGCGTACGCATCCGGTTCAAGCCTCGACCGAGTCCAGCTCCGGCAGCAGCCCCAGCTGCGTGAGCAGAGAGACCTGGTCGTAGTAGATCTCGCCACCGACGACCCGACCGTCGGCGTCGAAGTGCCACATCTCGCAGATCGGCAGCGTCCATTCCTTGCCGGTGGCCGGGAAGGACCGAGCGGCCGTCGTTCGTACCTCGGCCGGTGAACCGCGCCACCACTGTCTCGCCGGCGTCCGCGTACCGGGCGTGCGTGACCTCGCAGTCCGAGGAGGCCTGGATCCATCCCTCGAGGAACTCGTCCTTGAACTCCTGGGGGTGCTGAAAGTGACGCCCCGGGCCTGGTCGATCCAGCGATGCTCTCGGCGTACTCCTCTACCATCGCCTCGAAGTCCCGCCGGTTGAAGGCCTCGTGCCCTGCACGGTAGGTCTCGACGTTCCTGGATCCCATGGCTCCTCCCTCGTGGTATGTCGCGAGCGATAGTCGCGGCCCGTCGTTTCGCGAACCTTTCGCCGACCTTTCTAATCTGGTGGGATGGCGCCGACGGGTGAGACGCGGATCCAGCTCTGCGGCCGGCTCGTGGTGCGGCTCGACGGGCAGCGGATCGAGGACTCCCTGCCGGGAGCCTTGGGCCCGCTGCTCTTCGCCTACCTCGTGCTCAACCGACTCCGCCGGATCGAGCGCGACGAGCTGCTGATCGCCGTCTACGGCGAGGAGGCGACTCCCGGCCACAACCCTCGGCTCAGCGTGTTGCTCTCGAAGTTGCGCCGCGTCCTCGGGCCGGAGCTGCTGGTCGGACGAGCGCAGATCGAGCTCGTGCTGCCGGCCGACGCGTTCGTCGACGTCGAGGCAGCGCTCGAGGCGCTCCATCGGGCCGAGTCGCACGTCGCGAACGGCGAGTGGGCCGAGGCCTGGGGCCCGTCCGGCGTCGCGTACCACGTCGCCAGCCGCCCGCTACTCCAAGGCCACGACAGCGCCTTGGCTCGACGACTGGCGCCGACGGCTCGACGACGTCCGCGTGCGCGGGCTCGAATGCTTCGCCGCGGCCAGGCTCGGCCTCGGCGGGCCGACGCTCCCGCAGGCCGCGGACTGCGCACGCCAGCTGATCGAGCTGGCCCCGTTCCGCGAAACCGGCCACCGGATCCTGATGGAGGCACTCGAGCGGAGCGGGAACGTCGCAGAGGCGCTACGCGTCTACGACCGCCTGCGCGTCATGCTCCGCGACGAGCTCGGAGTCGCGCCAAGCCCGGCCGTCCAGAACGTCTACCGACGCCTGCTCGGCGAGACCCCGACGACCGTCTAGATCTCCTCGGCCTGCGCGAGGATGTCCTCGCGCGAAACCTTCCCGACGAGGTCCGGGTGGTCGGCGGCCAGGTGCGCCTGGGCCTTCTCCCAGAGCTCGTCGTCGTCCTTGCCCTCGACGACCTTGCCGCAGACGCAGTTGATTCGCTTGATTCCGTTGGTGCTCTGCACAGGTGCATCCTAGGCACCGGGGAGCGAGCCCTGCGCGCGAGTCAGCTGCGAGTCGGCTGCGGGGCGGCTCGACTCGGTTCGACCCCGCCGTCAGCCGTGTACAGGGAGGTCTGGTCAGTCGCCGAGCGGCGTGGCGGTCGCCGGGCGCCCGAGCGACGGGCGGCGGCTCGGGCGCTCGTTCGTCCTGAGCTCGTCGCTTTCGAGGTCGGGCTCGCTCGAGACCTCGCCCCGGATCCTGCGCTCGTCGGCATCCAGCTGGGCCTGCGCCTCGAGCGTGATGCGTCGGGTGAGGACGGTGGCGCGCTCCTGGAGGCGGTGCACCTCGACGAGGTCGTTCGCTCGGAGCGCGGCCGCGGCCCGCTCGTAGGCGCCGCCCGTGCTGAAGAGATGCGTCAGCTTGAGCATGAGCGCGACCAGGTCGATGGCGATCAGGAAGGCGAGGAAGAACTCGACGTACTTCGTCACGGCTGGGCTGGCCTTCTCGACGCGCTCGAGCGCGGCCTGGCGGGCGAGGAAGTCACGGTTGGCCTTGATCGTGGCGACCCGGTTCGCGATCTGGCTGCTCTCGGCGGCCCGCCAGACGGCGATCTTGCGACGGTTCGCGGCAATCGTCGCCGCGAACTGGGGACGGGCACGCTTCAGCTCCGCCGCGGCGGCGGCCGCCCGGCGGGCGTCGCGCTTGTAGTAGGGGCCGCGGCCAATCCTGTGGGTCTGCGAGCAGCTCTCGAGACCGGCCTCGCAGTCGGCCAGGAAGCGGCTGCTCGTGACCTGCCGCTGAAGGCGCGTCTCCCTGGCCTGCACTGCCGCGATCTCCTTCTGCGCCGCAGCGATCTTCACGTCGTAGGTGCGCGTGATCTCGTTCGTCGCCTGGTGAATCCGCGTCGTCGTCGTCTTGCTGAGCTCGTCGTTGATCGACCCGCTGTAGATCACTTGCGCCATCGGCAGCCCGATCACGAGCGCGATCGCGAGCGAGAGCACGAGCCGCGGGATCGTGAGCACGACGTTCCACACCCAGCTCGTGCCGAAGCTCTTCAGGACGAGGCGTTCGATCAGGCAGTACAGGACAGCCCAGAGCGGGAGCACCCACAGAACGCCCGTGATCGACGTACTCCACCACTGGCTGGCGGCGACGGTCATTCCGAAGCCGCTGACGACCGCCATCCCCGCGACCCACATGCCCAGCCCGTTGAAGAAGCTCGCCTCGCTGGGCACCTTCCCGAGGACGGACCCGTCACCCCCCGCGAGCCACGCCCACCCGGCGCGCACGCGGCGACGCGTCACGGCGCCGGTCAGCGCGGCGTCGTTCGTCTCCCCTCCGTCCGTGGTCGAGGCAACAGTCACGCGAAGAACAGAAGCACGAACGGTCGCAGGATGGGTTGACTCCGCGCTTCGATTTCTCGGAGTCTTAATGCTCGAGCCCCGCGACCGGGACCCACCGTCATGATCGTGGCAAAGAGGGTGCGGATGGGCATGCGGCCCTGAGTACGACGCGCCCCCTTGGGATTACCCGGTGGCCGTGCCGGCGGGGACGAAAAGGGGACGAGGGAGAGGAGCCTGCGCCGCTTGGCCGCCAGGGAAGCCCATCCTGAGTTGACACCAGCCGCCGGCGAGCGCAACGGGCAGCGGGAGCTCCAGTGTCGTCTGCCCGGCTTCGGCTTCAGGGCGACGACGCTGCGCAGGCGCGACGAGCCTTTCCGTAGGAGCTGCAGCTGGGCTCGTGCGAGCGTCGAGACCCGGAGGACGACGCGCACCGTGCGCGCTGCCACGTGTGACTTGATCGCCTGGCGGGCGACGTGGCGGGCGTAAACGCACTACTGTCCTCGGGTGCGGATCTTGGTTCTCGGCGCCGCGGGGATGCTCGGCCGCAGACTGGTCGAGCGTCTGGCACGCGACGGCACGCTCGGGACCGCCACCATCCAGCAGGTCACGTTGGTCGACATGGTCGAGGCGACGAAGCCCTCGTCGCCGGCGGCCTTCGAGTTCGAGACGGTCGTTGCCGACCTGGCCGTCCCCAATACCGCGGAGGGTTTGCTGTCGACGCGTCCAGACGTCGTCTTTCACCTCGCTGCGGTGGTCTCGGGCGAGGCGGAGGCGGACTTCGAGCGTGGCTATCGGGTCAACCTCGACGGCACGAGGCAGCTCCTCGAGGCGGTGCGTGCGATCGGCGAGGGCTACCGTCCGCGCGTCGTGTTCGCGTCGTCGATCGCGGTCTTCGGCGCTCCGTTGCCGGATGTGATCGGCGATGACCACTGCACTACGCCGCTCACGAGCTACGGGACGCAGAAGGCGATCGCCGAGCTGTTGCTCTGCGACTACACGCGGCGTGGGTTCGTCGACGGCGTCGGTGTCCGCCTGCCGACGATCTGCGTGCGTCCCGGTGCGCCCAACCGGGCCGTCTCGGGATTCTTCTCCAGCATCATCCGCGAGCCCTTGAACGGCGAGGTCGCGGTGCTTCCCGTGTCCACGAGCGTTCGCCACTGGCACGCCTCGCCGCGCGCAGCCGTCGGCTTTCTCGTCCACGCGGCGGGGATCGACGGTGATGCGCTCGGTGATCGCCGCTGCCTCACGATGCCCGGAGTGTCGGTGACGGTCGCCGAGCAGATCGAGGCGCTCCGAGCCGTCGGCGGCGACGAGGCGCTTCGGCTGATCAGGTATGAGCCCGACGAGAGGGTGATGCGCATCGTGTCGGGCTGGCCACAACGGTTCGATGCCCGACGCGCCCTCGAGCTCGGGTTTCGCGCCGACGAGAGCTTCGCGCAGATCGTGCAGGTCCATGTCGAGGACGAGCTCGGTGGGCGGATCGCGACGGTTGCCTCGTGAGGCGCGTCGCGCTCGTCACGGGCGCCGGCAGCGGCATCGGCCGCGCGTCGGCGGTCGCCCTGTCGCAGGCGGGGTTTACGCTCGTGCTCGCCGGCCGCCGACCAGCGGCGCTTCACGAAGCAGCGGTCGAGGTGGGCGACGAAGCGGTGGCCATCCCCTGCGACGTCCGCGACCCGGAGTCCGTCCGGGCGCTGTTCGTCGAAGTCGAAGAGCGCCTCGAGAGGCTCGATCTGCTGTTCAACAACGCGGGCACCGCGGCCCCGCCCGTTCCGCTCGAGGACCTGTCTTTCGCGCAGTGGACTGCCGTGGTCGAGACGAACCTGACGGGCACGTTCCTCTGTACGCAGGCCGCATTCCGGCTCATGAAGCGCCAGTCGCCCCGGGGTGGGCGCATCATCAACAACGGCTCGCTGTCGGCTTGGGTGCCGCGTCCGCTGTCGGCGCCTTACACGGCGACAAAGCACGCGATCACCGGGCTCACGAGGTCGACGTCACTGGACGGTCGCGCATACGACATCGCCTGCGGCCAGATCGACATCGGCAACGCCGCGACGGAGATGACCGTCCCGATGCGCACCGACGGTGTGCTCCAGCCCGACGGGTCGAGCATGCTCGAGCCGACGATCGACCCGGCCCATGTCGCGAGGGCGGTCGTCTACATGGCCACTCTTCCCCTCGATGCAAATGTCCAGTTCATGACGGTCATGGCGACGAAGATGCCGTTCGTCGGCCGCGGCTGACGGTCGCCAGCTCGGGCCGCGGCACCCGACCGCGCTTGCGTCCTACCAGTACGCGAGTGGTCGAAGCTCGTCCGGAAGCTCCGAGGAGTCGATCGTCGCCGCGCGGGAGTCGTGCGGGTGAGGGATCACGTGGCCCTGCTCGACCGCTCGCGTCATGGTGGCTGCGAACTCGGCCAGCGATGCGAACTGCTCCGGCGTCCCCTCGTGCAACGTTTCCCGATCGAGCACGTACAGGGGTGCAGCACCGCCGTCGCCGTGTCGAGGCACAACTCTCCCGCCCCCTCCGAGGTGGCGATCGGCAGCCAACTCTCGGGAGCCAGACGGCCTGGTCGGCCTTGCCATACGGTTCGATGCTTGCGTTGATCCGGAGGTGCATGCGGCGATACTCCAGCGACTGTGCGAGCGTCAGCATCGACCACGGTCCCACCAGAACCGTCTCGCCGCCGTACCGGATCACACTGCCGTCGTCGGCATGCACGGGAGGTGCGATCTCGGCCGCGTCGTGCCAGCCGAACCAGGTGAGAGCGTCGGGGTGCGGAACGAGACCCTCGGAGCGGAGTAGGTCACTGACATACGACGCGTCCAACCCTGGACGGAACGCATCCACGATAGGCGCGCCATATCCCCGCAGCGCCTCTTCCAGACGGTCGAGCGCAGCGTCCAACTCCAGGCTCGCCACCCGAGGAGCTACACCTCGCGTCAGCTCACGCCTCGCGATCGGGACGGTCATAAGGTCGTGAGTCAGGACGTCCGCTATCGCCGACCGTCTCGCCGGCGGCAGAATTCCGGCGAACCGCCTCCAGCGTCTGCTCGAGCGCGTCCGTCGGGGTGAAGCTCGAGCGCCTCGCAGTCCGTCTCGAACGTGAGCCGGTGGCCCGGTGCGATGTAGTAGGCCTGCCCTCCCTCGATCGTCTCCTGCCGGTCGCCGTAGTCGACGATCACCCGCCCCGAGAACAGGTAGCCCCAGTGCGGCGCCTGGCAGCGGTCGTCCGGGAGCCCCTTGACCATCCCCGAGGCGTCCTGGCCCGCGTGCGCCTTCTCGAACGCGACGGTCATTCCGCCCCAGTCGGCGAGTCGGCTCGAGTACCCCGGCACGATCTCGACCAGCGGCAGCTCGTCGTGCTGATCCGCTCGGCACGATCGCCGATCCTAGATGGTTGACGACGGCTAGCGTAATCCCGGTGACGGTCGCACCCGTGTCGGAGACGGCCCCCTCCGCGCAGCGCCGGCGGCTCGGTCCGTCCACGAGCCTCGTGCGGTTCGTCCTCCGCCGACTCGGCGCCTTCGTGCTGCTCATGTTGGGGATCACGCTCGTCGCGTTCCTGCTCACCGAGCTCGTGCCGAGCAACGCCGCGGCGACGAACCTCGGTGAGCAGGCCGCCGCCGATCCCGAGGCGGTCAAGGCCTTCGAGGAGCACTACGGGCTCGACAAGCCGCTCCCGTTGCGATACCTGATCTACCTGAAGCACCTCGTCCACGGAGATCTCGGGCAGTCGTCGCTCACGCACCAGCCGGTCACGCACGACCTCGGGCAGTTCATCCCCGCGACGGCCGAGCTCGCGCTCTACTCGATCGCGCTCGCGGCGGTCGTCGGGGTCACGTTCGGGATCGTTTCGGCGCTCCGCCGCAACCGGCCGACCGACCACGCGCTGCGGGTCGCCTCGCTCGCAGGCATCTCGATGCCGACCTTCTGGATCGCGCTGATCGTCCTCTACGTCGGCTTCTACCGGTTCGGGTGGTTCCCGGGCGGCCAGCGGCTCGACCCCGGCACGAGCCCACCACCCAGCGTCACCGGCATGTACACCGTGGACGCGCTCCTCGACGGGAACCTGGGCCTCTTCGGCACGGCCTTCCACCACCTCCTGCTGCCCGCGCTCGTGCTGGCGGCGTTCAACATCAGCCTGCTCACGCGCTTCACACGCTCTGCGGTGCTCGAGGTGGTGGGAAACGACTACGTGCGTGCCGGCCGCGCGAAGGGCATGCCGGAGCGGATCGTCGTCCGCCGCTACATCCTCCGGGCCGCGTTGCCGGCGGTGGTCACCGTGCTCGGCCTCGTCTTCGCCAACGTGCTCACGGGCGCGGTGCTCGTCGAGAAGATCTTCTCCTGGCCGGGCGTCGGCCAGTACGCCTACCAGGCGTCGGTCAACGTCGACGTCCCCGCCATCGCGGGCGTCAGCCTCTTCGTCGCGGCGGTCTACGTGACCGTGAACTTCATCGTCGACATCCTGTACGGCGTCATCGACCCGAGGATCCGCGTCACGTGACCACCCTCGTCGTCCGCGCCCGCTCGCTGACACGGCGACGCCGGATCCACCCCGGCCTGCGCCAGCCGCTCGCCGTGGTCGGCCTCGTGATCGTGGCGGCCTGGATCGTGGTGACGATATTCGCCCCGCTCATCGCGCCGGCGGATCCCCTCGCGCAGACCTTCGCGGCTTCGACGGGGCCGTCGCGCGAGCACCTGTTCGGCACCGACGAGCTCGGTCGCGACGTCTTCAGCCGCGTGCTCTACGGCGCCAGGGTGACGCTGCCGCTCTCGCTCCTCGTCGTCGCGCTCGCGGCGACCGTCGGGGCGATCATCGGCGCGGTCGCCGGCTACTTCCGCGGTCCGCTCGACGGCCTCTGCATGCGCAGCACGGATCTCGTCTTCGCGTTCCCGCCGATCATCCTCGCGATGGTGGTCGCGGCGGTACTGGGCCGCAGCCTCCAGAACGCCGCGATCGCGATCGTGATCGTCGCGTGGCCGCCGTACGCGCGCATCGTGCGCGGGCTCGTCATGAGCGTCGGCGACACCGAGTACGTGCAGTCTGCCCGTCTGCTCGGCGCGAGCGCTCGCCGTGCCCTCGTCCGGGACGTGTCGCCGAACGTCGTCGGGCCGGTGCTCGTCCTGATGACGCTCGACCTGGCGACGGCGATCCTCCTCCTCTCGGGCCTGTCGTTTCTCGGCCTCGGCGCACAGCCGCCGCAGGCGGAGTGGGGGTCGATGGTCGCCGACGGGACGCAGTACTTCCAGTGGTGGTGGATCGGGACGTTCCCGGGCCTCGCGATCTTCACGGTGGTGCTCGCGTTCAACTTCCTGGGCGACAGCCTCCGCGACGTGTTCGACCCACGCACCGGCTTCCGGCAGCCGGACGACCCATGAGCCTGCTCGAGGTCGACGGGCTGCGGGTACGGCTGCCCGCCGCGGGCGGTCTGCTCACCGTCGTCGACGGGGTCGATCTACCGGGTCGAGCAGGGGGAGGTGTTCGGCGTCGCCGGGGAGAGCGGCAGCGGGAAGACGATGTCGATGCTGGCACTGCTCGGCGTGCTGCCGGACGGAGCTGCGGTCGAGGGGCGTGTGAGCTTCGACGGCCGCGACCTGCTCGCCCTTGCCGCGGCACGGCGCCGCGAGCTCGCCGGGCGCGACCTCGCGATGGTCTTCCAGGACCCGATGACGTCGCTCCACCCGATGCTCACGATCGGACGCCAGCTGACCGAGCATGTTCGCCTCCACCTCGGCTTCGACCGCAGCGCGGCCAAGCGCCGTGCGCTCGAGCTGCTCGAGCAGGTGCGCATCCCGGACGGGAGCGAAGCCCTTCACGCCTACCCGCACCAGTTCTCGGGCGGGATGCGCCAGCGGATCGCGATCGCGATCGCGCTCGCCTGCCGCCCCAAGCTGCTGATCGCAGACGAGCCGACGACGGCGCTCGACGTCACCGTGCAGGCCGGGATCCTCCGGCTGCTCGACCGCCTCCGCCGCGAGAACGACCTCGCAGTGATCCTGATCACCCACGACCTCGGGGTCATGTCGGCGATCGCGGACCGCGTCTCGATCTTCTACGCGGGGCGCGTGGTGGAGTCGGGCTCGCGCGCGGACGTCCTTCGCCGCCCACGCCACCCGTACACACGCGCGCTGCTGGACGCGCTGCCGCATCCCGAGCTGCGCGGAGACCAACCGCTCGTGGCGATCTCCGGCTCCCCGCCGAACCCGGGGAGCATCCCCCCCGGGTGCGCGTTCCACCCGCGCTGCGCCTTCGCGACGGAGGACTGCCGTCTCCACGTGCCCGAGCTCGTGGCGACGCACGGCCGCGCGCTCGCGTGCCCCGTCGATCCATTCGCGGCGGGATGAGCGCGCTCGAGCTCAAGGACGTCGTCGTCGACTACGAACGGCGTGGCGGCGGCCGCGTGCGCGCGGTGGCGGGTGCGAGCATCAGCGTCGAGCGAGGTCAGATCGTCGGCCTCGTCGGCGAGTCGGGCTGCGGCAAGTCGACGCTCGCGAGGGCCGCCGTCGGGCTCGTCCGTCGGACGTCGGGGTCTGTCGTCTTCGAGGGCCGCGAGATCGTGCCGCTCGCGCGCCGAGGTCGTCCGCGCGAGCTCGCACGCCTTCAGCTCGTGTTCCAGAACCCCTACGCGTCGCTCAACCCTCGCCGGAAGGTGGGCTCCCAGCTCGCCGACGCGCTCGAGACGCTCGACCTCGTCCCCGCCGACGGGCGGCAGGCTCGAGTCCGCGAGCTGTGCGAGCTGGTCGGTCTGCCGCCGACCGCGGCGGATCGGTTTCCGCACGAGTTCTCGGGCGGCCAGCGGCAGCGCATCGCAATCGCCCGCACCCTCGCAGCCGACCCGTCCGTGATCGTGCTCGACGAGCCGCTCGCGTCGCTCGACGCCTCCGCGCAGGCGCAGCTCGCGAACCTCCTCGTCAACCTCTCGCGCGACCTCGGCCTGGGGCTGCTCCTCATCTCGCACGACCTGGCGATCGTGCGCCACGTCGCAGACGCCGTCTCGGTCATGTACCTCGGCCGGATGGTCGAGACCGGGCCGACGACCCACCTCTGGGAGCAGCCGCTCCACCCGTACAGCGAATCGCTGATCAACGCGATCCCCCACCCGGACGGGAGCGGCTTTCTGCCGGACTCGCTTCCCGGCGAGGTGCCCGATCCGGGTCAGCCGCCGAGCGGCTGTCGCTTCCATCCCCGCTGCCCCTACGCGTTCTCGCGCTGCAGCGTGGACGAGCCGGCGCTCGTGGCGCTCGCGGGCGGCCGCACGGCGGCGTGCTGGCTCCAGCCCGAGGGGGCGACTGCAGCCTCTCCGGCCGAGCGCGCCCGACTTGTAGCCGGAGGCGACGTCCAATAGCTTCGTAACGGCTGAGAACTCGACCGTCACCCGACACAGGAGCGTGAGCCGTGAAAAGAATTCGCAGCAGACGGGCAGCGCTGATCGCGTCGCTCGCGGTGGGCCTCGTGGCCGCATCGGTGCTGGTCGCGAACGGCACCACCGCGCGAACGGCGTCGCCGACGCTCGTCGTCGACAACTCGTTCACGATCAAGACCTCCGACCCGGGGCGGGCGTTCGATCCAACCGCATCCCTGGTCGACCACGCGCTCTACGACACGCTCTTCACCTACAGGGGCGGCGACCTGACACATCCGATTCCGCTGCTCGTGTCGTCGTACAAGGCGAGCGCGAACGCGAAGACCTACACCTTCAAGCTCAAGCGGAACGTCCACTTCGCCGACGGCACGCCGCTCACGTCCGCCGACGTCGCCTGGTCGCTCCGGCGGCTCGTGAACCTGAAGGGCAACCCGTCGTTCCTGCTCGCCGGGATCACGGTCTCGGCGCCCTCGAAGTACACGGTCGTCGCGCGCTCGAGGACGCCGGCCACCCAGTTGCCGGTGATCCTGGCGAACCCGTCGACGGGCATCCTCAACTCCGCGCTGGTGAAGAAGAACGGCGGCAGCGACGCCGCGAACGCAGCCAAGGCCGACAAGGCGGAGAACTGGCTGAACTCCCCCGCCTCGGCCGGCGCCGGGAGCGGCCCGTACACGCTGAATGCCTACAGCACGACCTCGCAGATCACGCTGACGCCGAACACGCAGTACTGGGGTCTGAAGAAGTCCCGCTGGTCGAGCGTGGTCGTCCGCAACATGGTGGCGGCCACCCAGCTGCTCAACGTCGGCCGGGGCTCGCACGAGATCGCGGTCGACCTGTCGGCCGACCAGGCGCTGACGCTCAGGAGCAACAAGAACGTCGGGGTCACGCTCCAGCCCTCGACCTGGATCTTCTTCGTCTGGGCCAACAACGATGCAAAGGTCTCCGAGGTCACGTCGAACAAGGACTTCCAGAAGGCGATCCGGTACGGGCTCGACTACGCCTCGCTCAAGAGCCTCGCCGGTAAGGGGGCGATCCAGGCCTCGGGTGTCATCCCGTCGATGTTCCTCGGTTCACTTCCGCAGAGTGCCCGCGTGCGGACGAACGTCGCGAGGGCCAAGGCGGCGCTGAGCGCCTCCGGCGTCGGTGATCAGAAGGTGACGATGATCTACCCGAGCGACCTGACCATCAACGGCGTCCCGTTCACCTCGATGGCACAGAAGATCCAGGCGAGCCTCAAGGAGATCGGCATCAACGTCGAGCTCTCCGGCTCGCCCACCTCGAACTTTCTCGACGACTACCGGTCGGGGAAGGCGGCGTTCGGGCTCTCGCTCTGGGGCCCCGACTACCCCGACCCGGCCGACTATCTCGTCTTCACCCCTGGTCAGCTCGTCGGCCTCCGTGCCGGCTGGCCGAAGGGCGCCGACCGGGCGATCGAGAGGCTCGCCGCGAGAGCGATGGTGACCACGAGGCCCGCCGCGCGTGCGGTGGTCTACAGGTCGATCCAGCGGCTGCTGAACCAGAGCGGCCCGTTCTTCCCGCTGATCCAGCCCACCCAGGTCTTCGTGAAGACGAAGGATCTGCGGGGAGCGGTCTACAACTCGGTCTACACCGTCGACGTGTCGCAGGTGTCGCCGGCGTAGAGCCAGCCCTGAGCCGTTCACGGCGCCGCTATGGACGAGGGCGGCCGGGTAGGAGTCGAGCTCCGCCCGCCGCCCTCCTCGCCCGACAACAGGCCCCATGTCGAGAAGACGTCGTCCGGGCCGTGATGCGGATCATGCGGCGGCCGAGGCGGCGGGGACGAGGATCGGTCGAGGCAGAGGAGTCCGCCCGGCAGCCGTGCCCGGGAAGCTGATCGTGAGCTGATACCAGCCGCCGGCGAGCGCAGAGGGCAGGGGGACGTCCAGCGTGGTCCGCCCGGGCTTCAACGTGACAACTCTGCGCAAGCGCGACGAGCCCTTCCGCAGGAGGCGCAGCTGGACGCGGGTGCCGGTCGAGACCCGGAGGACGACGCGCACCATCCGCGCGCCGGCGCTCGTGACGACCCGGACCTGGAGGAGCCGCGCCCCGAGCGTCACCGGCAGCGGCTGCGTGGCGGGCTCCGTCGTCCTGGGAGGGGTGGGCGGTGGAAGCGCGTCGGTGCACGTCGCGAGAGCCCGCGCCTCGTCGAGCCGAAGCTGATATCTGCCGCGGAACTGCGCCGCGGGCCGCTCGACGTCCGCGATCCAGTCCCCCCAGCGGGTCGGGTCCTGGCCGAAGCTCGCGTCGCCCGCGGCGACTGCGCGTTGCTTCACCGCGAGCGCCTGGTCTACGAACCACTTGAGTTGCAGGTCGGGGCGGTCGGGGAAGCCGGCGTAGGAACCACTGTTCCAGACCCCGGTTCTCATCTGGAAGAAGCCGACGGAGTCGCGGTCGCCCGACTTGACGTTTCGGAGACCCGACGACTCGAGCGCAGCCATCACCGGCAGTTCACCCGGGATCCCACGCGCCCTGGCGCCCTGCGCCATCCAGCGCGCAAGCTCAGCCCGCGCCGCGTCGTCGCCCGGGTACCCAATCGGCACCGCGCACGACCCGTCGTCCGCGTGCGAGTTCGCCGTCAGCCAAGGCGAGAGGAAGAGCGCGCCGACCAGCGCCGCTGCCAAGCCGCCCACCACGCCGACACGCATCGCACCCGGAGAGTAGACCGATTCGCGCCGGCGGTCGATCTATCCCCGACCCGACTACACCTGGGATCGTCCCGGGAGGGGATGAGGTGCGTGCCCGGTCCAACGCGCGCGCTCGACAAGAACCCACCGTTCACGGCGAGCAGACGCGCCGAATCCGCGACGCCCGACCCGAAGGCTAACCTCGTGCGCCTTGGAGGTAGTCGATGTGCGGTGGTCGCCGCGGGCGCGGCGATGGCGACTGGAGGTGCCATGGGGAGAGGCGCCGCGGCTTACCGTGCCGAAAGGAACGAGTCGTGCGGCCGTCCAGCGCTTGCTCGAGGAAAGGCGCGTGTGGATCGAGGATCAGCGGCGGCGCCAGGTGCCGCGGCTCTGCCTCGACCCATCCGTGGTCAGTGAGTCGCAGGCGCGTAAGACCGCGCGAGAGCTTGTGTCGACGTTGGTGCGGGAGGAGGCCGAGAGCATCGATGTCGAGTACCGCCATATCCGTATCGGAGGACAACGCACGCTCTGGGGCTCGTGCTCTTCGCGCGGCACGCTCTCCTTCAACTGGCGCCTCGTGCTCGCGCCCGTCGAGGTGCTCGACTATGTGGTCGTGCATGAGCTCTGTCACCTGCGCGTCCCGAACCACTCGCGACGATTCTGGACGCTCGTCGAGCAACATCGCCCACACTGGCGTCAACAGCGCGACTGGCTACGCGACCACGGACCGGAGCTCTTGGCGTTCCGCCCTCAGGCCTGATTTCCAGGCGCGCCGCTTGGCTACGGCTTGCGCTGCTCCGCCTTCTCGGTGGGCCGCTGACCGTCCATGTGCTCGCGCGGGATGTTCCAGACGACCTGGCTGTCGCTGGGGCCTCGCACGAGGGCGCACGCCAGGCTGCTTTCCGGCGATCCCTAGATGAAGTCGCGCCGCCGAAGGGGGTGAGCCCTGCAAGGGCGAGGTGGGGTCGGGAAGCTCGACCGCAGCCTGGCGTCCACGAGCTCGAGACCGCGCGCCGCTGTCGGCGAGCACCGTGTCACTGCGCTCCGCGTGCCGGTCAGCGCACCGTGATTTCGGCGATCATCCCCTGCGACCAGTCAGGTGACCTCGGCGAGAGCGCAAGGGAGCGTCTCGCGCTCCGCCGCCCCCAGATCTCGACCATCGAGCAAGGTATTCGATTCGACGTCTCACTCATCTGCTGTGCCGCCGTGGACGACCATCACCGGACAACCGGCGTGATGCACGACTTGGTCGCTCACGGAGCCGATGACCAGACGCTTGAATCCACCGAGCCCACGGCTGCCGACAACGATGAGTGCGGCATCCGTGGCTGCTCCGAGTAATTCCTCGGCCGGCTGCCCTTCGAGCACGACGGCCTCACAGTCGACTGAGGGATGCGATGTGCGAACTGTCGCCAGGCTCTCATCGGCCAGCTTCTCGGACTGTGCTCGGAGAGGGTCGAGCGCCGTCGCGTCGACCAATGCGAACCCGCCTCCGTACACGGTGGCAGGGACCTCCCACACGACGACGACACGCAAGCGCGCGTTGCGCAGATTCGCCTCTCGCGCCGCGAGCGCCAGCGCCGCACGCGAACCCTCCGAGCCGTCGACGCCCACAACGATGGTTTCCATCACCGCTCCCTTCTCGATTCGCGAACGACCCGGTCGCCCTGGCCGTCAGACGCCCAGCGCCTGCTTCTGACGCGTCTCATCCCCAGCCTCTGCCCGAAACGGCGCCGTCTGGGGGACGGCGAGAACCGGGCATGGGGCGACGTGCAGGAGCCGCTTGGTGAAGCTTCCGAGGAAGACTCCGGAGACCGCGCCGAGCCCGCGGGTACCGCAGACGATCAGGTCGGCCGCAACCTCGTCGGCGACCCTCGCGATCACGTCGGCGGGCTCCCTGTGCGTGCGCCGGACGATCAGGTCGACCTCGACGCCGGCTCCGCGGAGCCGGGTGGCCCGACGATGGATCCTGATCAGTCGTTCATCCTCGTCGCCGAACACGTGCCAGGAACCCGCGCGTCCGGTCAGGAGTTGGTCACAGTGCGCCGCGACGATGTGGCATCCGCCGGTCTCCACCAGGCGGAGAGCCGCCTCCAGCGCAGCGTCGGCCCCGTCAGAGCCGTCCGTGGCCCAGATGATCGTCTTGGACATCTCGACACCTCCCTCTGTGCCTGCTCCCGCGCCGTCGGCGGGGAGCAGCGCCTCGTCCGTCGACCGTCACCGGATGATCGGATCACATGGTCGAGGAGGTCAGCTCCTCGACGTCGCGCCGATGCGCAGGCAAGCCATGGACGGAAGAGGCTCATATATCCAGGATGCGTCGCGCTGCGGCGTCGCGCGTCGGGAACGGTGCACATCGTCGATTCGGCGAAGTACTGACCCCGCACACACGCAGCTTGGCCAGAGCGGGTCAGTGGCACCCCGAGCGTGTCGGGACGGGCGCCGGCGAGCGAGGCTCGTCTTTGAGAGCGGCTGACGGGGCTCGGACTCTCGACCTTCTGGCGCTCGCAGGAGCCGTCACCCCACGGCATCAGAGAAGGCCCGTTGCCGGGCCCTCTCGGGTCGTGGAAGGTAGCGGGTCTCGCTCAGAGCGCTGGCACGGGCTCACCGTGCTGCTGCGCCTCGTAGGTCGGGCCGAAGCGGAGCAGGCGGCCGACCGGTGCGCCGAGTGTGAGCCCGAACCGCTGTAGCCAGGCGGGCGGGGACGGGAGCCGCACCTCGTCGAAGTGATACCGGGCGATGACGGCGAGGCGCAACGGGTTCGGCATGCCCTTACGGTTCGTCTTACCGTCGCCGGCCAGTGCGAACATCGTCGCCAGGAGCTGCTCGAACTGGAGCGCCGGGCGGACCTCGCACCTGAACCGCGCGACGGTTTCGCCCGTGTTACGGAAGCGGTGGGGCGTGCCGGGCTCGATCGTGACCGTCTCGCCGGGGCCGGCGACGATCTCCTTGCCGCCTGCCGTGAACGTCATCTCGCCTTCGAGGACCTCGAACACCTCGGTCTGGTACGGGTGGAGGTGCGCGGCTGCGACGAAGCCGTCGGGCTCGACCGTGACGTCGACGAGCACGTATTCCCCACCGGTCTCCGACGCCGAGTGCACGACGAACACGGTCTCACCCGTGACGGGGTTGGACAGGACATCTCCGCTGCGGATCATGGGCTCCTCTTTCGGGTTTGCCTACGGGAACAACGGCCCGCAGGCTCGCACCCGCAGACGAGGAGCGCCGTACGGTCGGCTGGCAATCCTCGGGTGTGGCTAGCCGTATGCCGCTCGGTCGAAGGCGCGGCGACCGCGCGAAGCAACACCGTGACGATCGACGCACGGATCCCGACGTCCCAGAAGTCGTCGGACCCAAGCACCGTGATGTCGGGGTCGTTGCGAATCGCGGCGGACCCTGCACGTCCGAGAGCACGGCGATGTACATCTCGACCGGTTGACGATGGCCGTGCAGCGGACGAGCTGCGAACTTCGCCCCGGACCAGGCCACATCACCCTGGGGATCGCGAGGGGTGGGTACCCTCGTACTGTTGGTGCCTCGCGTGCGCGCGAGGGAGATAGACAGGTGTTCGGCCGTTACGTAGTTGCGGTCGGCCCCAGGCAACCTCGCGATGCCGATGTCGAGGGGATGGTGACCTCCGACGCTCATCGTCGGGGGGTCGCCCTGAAATCGCTCATCGATAGAAGCTTCTCGGCGTCGTGTCAGACGGATGTCAGATCGCGGCGGAGGTTCGAGCGACCTCGGTGAGGAGACGGGCGATCGTTACACGGGTCTCCCGCTCCCGGTTCTCGAGCTCCGACGTGATCGCGTCGTCCCCGCTCTCGACGACAGCGTGGAACTCTGTCGCGTGTGAGAGTGCGAACACTGAGCGGCAGGCGTCGCCGTTTGCGGAGCTTGACGGAGCACAGCGCTCCGATCATGAGCCTCGTGTGCGTGCGCGCGATAGAGAGGATGTAGGCGTTCGCGACGGGGCCGGAAACGACGCCCCGTAGCTCGCGGACTGGTCGAGCGGATGGCGTCCCCGGTCGTACGAATACCTATCCCTGCAAGTCGGGGGTCGCCGGACAGCGAAGATGGATAGAAGGCTCGCCCGCGACGGATCAGACCGATGTCAGATCCGGAGGGCGGGTCAGCCGACCTCCGACAGACTGGCCGGCATGACGAAGTCTCCGGCGGCCGCCGCGCTCGACTCGATCGTCGCCGTGGTCCTCGCACCCGATCTGAAGTCGATGGGCTTCCGCAAGAAGTCGCGGCACTGGTCCCACGAAGCCGGGGAGACGCACCGGCGCGTGACCGTTCAATCGTCACAGTTCAACGTCCAGTCGGACTCGCGCTTCACCGTCGAGATAGGGGCATCGTTCCTCGCCCTTGGCCACCCGGTGCCGAACGCACCGGGTGCATGGGGCACTGCGGTAAGCCGGCGGCTCAGCGGGCTGCGTTCGGGGCCCATCGACGAGTGGTTCGCCTACGACGCTCTTGATGAAGCCAGCATCGAACGAGCCGGGGCCGATCTTGACCGGACGTGGGCTCAACTCGGTCGGCCGTTCCTGACGGCTCTGGAGTCTCCACGAGCGCTGTGCGACTTCGTCTGCGACACAGGGAGTGCTGAGCTGGCACTCGAGGTGCTCGATCGGGTCGGTGTGCCCCTCGGAGACGAGGCCCGACAGAGCCAGCTGGCGCGCATCGCTGCCGATCGAGCCGCTTCACGCGAGCGATGGCGTCACCTGCCGAACGACCCGCACCCGCTCGAGCTCGGGATTGGGATCTGGGCCGAGGTGGTCCGGCAGTTCCACCGCCTCGGCCTCCGGCTCGGTGACGAACATCGGCGAAGCGCGACAGCGGTGCTCGCCGAGGCCAGGAGCGGAATGCTGACGACCCGATTCCATTCGGAGCGCGACGAGGTCGACGCTCAGGAGTTGGAGGCGGCGCTGAGGGACTGACCCTGCGAGCACGGTCCAGCGCGAGAACGTTCGACGCCTGGTTCCTCCCGCGACCAGGCTGCGTCGTCACGATCCATCGCCGGAGTGGGGGAACAGGACCGACTAGCGACAGCACGCTGGCCCACCCGTCCCTTCAGTTGTCTGGGTGGCGTTTCGCTCCCCTCCGGCGGGTAGAAGTACTCCGGTATGGACAAACGGGTTTGGTTCCTCACTGGTGCGGGCCGCGGCATGGGTGTCGACATCGCGCAGGCAGCGCTCGCCGCCGGACACGCGGTCGTCGCAACGGGCCGCAACACCGACACCGTGAGCGAGGCCGTCGGCGAGGCCGAGGAACTGCTCGTCGTGCAACTGGACATCACGAGCCTTGCCTCCGCAGAGGCGGCGGTGCAGTCCGCGGTCGAGCGCTTCGGCGGCATCGACGTGCTGGTCAACAACGCGGGCAACTTCTACGCGGGCTTCTTCGAGGAGCTGACGCCGGAGCAGTTCGAGCGCCAGCTGACAACAAACCTGATCGGCCCCACCAACGTCACCCGCGCCGTGCTGCCCGTGATGCGCAAGCAGAGGTTGGGGCACATCGTGACGATCACTTCGACCGGCGGGATCGTCGGCCAGGAGTTCTGCTCGGCGTACTCCGCCTCGAAGTTCGGGCTCGAGGGCTGGATGGAGTCGCTGCGGTTCGAGGTCGAGCCATTCGGCATCCGAACCACGATCGTGGAGCCTGGCTTCTTCCGCACCGACCTACTCGAAAAGGAGTCGACAACCTACGCCGAGCTGTCGATCGCCGACTACGCCGAGCGCACCGCCCAGACCCGACCCGCATGGGAAGCGATGAGCGGCAATCAAGCCGGCGACCCCGCCAAGCTCGCGAGCGCTCTGATCACGATCGTCGAACAAGAGCAGCCACCGCTGCGCTGGGTTGCGGGCGCTGACGCGGTCGAAACCGTCGAGCAGAAGGCAAACGACCTGCTTTCCCAAGTCGATGCCTACCGCGACCTGTCGTCGTCGCTCGCGATCGACTAGCTCACGGAACATTCCCATACGCTCGCCCAGGCGAGCGCGTTGTCTCCTGTACCCGACTAGCCTGCTCCCGTGCTCGGCGTAAGGAGTTTCCAGTGGCCCTCGGAGACGACCTCGACCGTGGCGTGCGTCACCTTGATCGCGGTCTCGTCGTCGATTGCGTATGTCGGGACGGGGATCCCGGCGGCCCATCTCTCGACGTTGGTCAGAGAAGAGTCGTCGAAGCCCTCGCGGTCGAGGTGCACACGCAACGCGAAATCGACCAGCCCCAGCGCTCTGTCGCCTTCGTTCTCGGCCATGTCGCTGCCCGCGGGTACGAGCTGACGGTTGAACTCCGCGTCGCAGTTGTAGGGCGTCACCACGATGCTCCCGGCGCTGACCCCCACGTAGACCGATTCGCTCAGTGACGGCAAGAGGTCTGCGAGACCCGACTGGCGCATCCAATGACACAGGTACAGGACGTTGCCGCCCCAGACCAGGAGGGCGTCGGTCTCGCGGAGCCTGGGGACCCAGCTCTCTTGCTGGACGCTTGGCAGCGCGGTGAGTTCCAGCACCCCCAACGACTTCCAACCCAGTTCGCACAATGGGCTCGGGGCCTTACCGCAGATCGCCTTCCACGCCATGCCTGCACCGTCGGGGAAGGGGTAGACCGCCGTCGGAATGAAGAGGGCGCTGGACTCGGCGACCGGTTTCCCCAGGAGGTCGACGAGCGTGTCGTGGATGCTTGCGTTGGCGATACCGGCGGACGTGAGGAGAAATCTCATCCTGCCTCCCGAGAGTCGATTGCTGCAGGCGGACCCGTTCTACGCTTGTAGCCGTACCCTCGCCAGACTGGCAGACGACCGAGAGCCCAGGCTCCGGACAGATCCAGCCTCGCGTCTTCAGGGGTCATTCCCGAACACTCGCGCAGGCGAGCATCTACGGTGTCGCTGCAGCGAGGTGGTCGATCCTTGCCGGGGCGCTCGTTGGCTGGGTCGCCTGCTTATCCCATGACCCGAATGAGGACGGCCGAATGAGCGGTTACGCGGTGGCCCAGATTGACGAGATCGACGAGATCGGCGACGGCCGCTGTCCTTGGTGGCCTGTCCGGTGCCACTTCGGTATCACGTCCTTCGGCGTCAATGCGTTCACAGCTCATCAGGTGGGCGATCGGCTCATCAACGAGCACGACGAGTCACAGGAGCATGACCTGCAGGAGGAGCTGTACCTCGTCCAGCGAGGGCGCGCGACGTTCGAGCTCGACGGCGAGCGGGTCGACGCACCGGCGGGCACACTCGTCTTCGTTCGCCCCGAGGTGAAGCGGACGGCGTTCGCTGAGGAGCCGGGGACGACGCTCGTCGCGGTCGGCGGAACTCCGGGGAAGGCGTACGAGGCCCAGGGCCAGGGCGGCGAGCTTTGGATGCCGCTCCATCATCTCTACGAGTCAGGCGAATACGCCGAGGCTGCCGATCGGGGACGCGAGTTGATCGAAGCTCATCCCTGAGTACGCAGGGCCGCTCTACAACCCGCGTGCTGCGAGAGCCTCGCCGGCCGGACAGACGACGCGATCAGGCATCTTCGGCTCGCGATCGACCGCCACGAGCCGTTCCGTTCGCTTGCTGCCGGGGACAGCGACTTCGACCCGATCCGCGACGAGGCCGCTTTCGAGGAACTGGTTCAGGGCAACGCAGCCGAGCCAACCACGGGGTAGCAGACGTCGCGCCGGTCGCGTCAGGGGACATTCCCGAACGCCGGCTCAGCTGACTGCAGCGTGCTTCGATCGGCGCTCTCTAGCTCCAGATGCCGCCGAGGCCATTGCCGAGCAGCTTTGCGCCGAGCAATAGGAGGATGACCATCATGATCGTGGTGTTGTTCTCCGCCATGAACTGCTTGACGACCGAGAGCGGACGCTCGGCTGTGCGGGGCGAGGCGAGATAGAAGACGACTGAGCCCGCCACCGTGAGCGAGCCGAGAGCGACGAACGCCGCGATGGCGATCGCCGTGTCTGCTGGATCGAGACCGGCTTCCGCGATGGACGCGGAGGCAGCGAGCGTCAGCGCGAGGTTCTTCGGATTGGCTCCGGAGAGTAGAAGGCCGAACGCCGCCGCGCGTACGGGGGTCATCGTGTCGACCTCCGCCATCCAGCGAGGCGACTTGGCGGGCTCTCCCTTCCGCGGTCTCTTCCTCCACTGCATCGCCGCGAGCACCAAGAACAAGAGTCCGATGGCGACATCGAGCCAATCGACACCGGTTGCCGCGCCGCTCTCGGGATCGTCGCTGTCCCCGAGTACCACGACGACGATGAGACTGACTGTCGACAGACCGACGACCCAGCCGGCTGCAAACCCGAGTCCCGTGGCTCGCGCCCTCGGCGTGCCCAGTATCACGACGACCGCGACGATCGGGATCGGGCTGAGGGCCACGGCAGCGGCCGAAATCAGGAGGTCGCCGACCGCCTCGCTCAACATCCGTCAAGTCTTTCAGGTGGGCGACCCTGTCCCGCGGCTCTCCGAGCATCAGTGCTCAGGGAACATTCCTACACGCTCGCCCGAGCGAGTGTCATGCGGCCGGCAGCTGGTCCCCGTGGAAGACCGCTTCGACGTTGTTCCCGTCCGGGTCGATCACGAACGCTGCGTAATACCCGGCGTGGTACTGCGGGCGAAGACCCGGCGCGCCGTTGTCGCGGCCGCCGGCTTCGACAGCGGCGCGGTGGAACTTGTCAACGGTGGCTCGATCGGCTGCGGCGAAAGCCACGTGAACGGGGGCGGCCGGGGGTTCCCCTGCCCCGATCCAGAAATCTCCACCGCCCTCGATGACGAACCCGGGCCCCTGCGAGCTCTCCACCACCTTCACTCCGAACGGCTCGAGGGCATGCTCATAAAAGGTGCGGCTACGTCTCAGGTCACGTACTCGCAGGGCCAGGTGGTCGATGAGAGGAAGCGTCACCGGCCGCGACACGCCCTCTATCGTAGAGCGCGATCGCCGGGAACATTCCTGAACACTGGGGCACGCGGGGGCAGCTGGCGCCGGAAGAAGAGCGCCTCATCCAGATGCTCCTCAACGAAAACAACTGCACACAACCACACGGCTCCCTCGGCAAACAGGCACCGGCCTCGAGGCTGAAAGCCGTGCCTCGGTGTTCCTGTCATGATCGTCGCCTCCCAGCCGCCAAAGGTGCCAGCAGGTATTGGTAGGGTGAGGGTTCCACCGCCGCGTAACTGACACCTGCGTACGAGCGGACCTAGTCCTGTCTACGGAGGTCGACGATGCTCGCAACATATCGCTGGTGGCCGTGGGCTCGGTTCGCTCCTGTTCTTGATCGTCCGGGTCGCCGTCGCTTTCTGGCCTGCCCGCCTTGCGGGTCGCAAAGGCCACAGCCTTAGCATCTGCGACCGAAGGAGACCGAAATGCTGCTCAGGCTTGCGAAAACCGCTGTAGTGGCGGCAGCAGTCACCCCCGGGAGGGCGGGGCGCCGGCGGATCTAGCCGTGCTCAGCCCTTCGATCGTCAAGCAGATAGGTGGTGTGCGTTGAGCCAGTCCGAAACCCAAAGAGATGTTCTTCCGATCCCGGACCGGCCCTATGACGGCCCGGTTCCGTTCGACGCGAAGGATCCCGATGCCCAGTTTCCGCCGATCGAGCCGCTGCGGCCACCTGAGGGTGCGCCCAACGTCCTGATCGTCCTTCTCGACGACGTCGGCTTCGCGGCTTCGAGTGCGTTCGGCGGTCCGTGTGCGACGCCGACGGCCGAGCGTCTCGCGGGAGAGGGTCTCAAGTACAACCGCTTCCATACGACGGCGCTCTGCGCGCCGACCAGAGCCGCACTACTCACCGGCCGGAATCACCACACGGTCGGCATGGGCGTCGTCACGGAGCTTGCGACGTCGGCTCCCGGCTACAACTCGCTCCGGCCCAACACGTGTGCTCCGCTCGCACAGACGCTGGTCATGAACGGCTACTCGACTGCGCAGTTCGGCAAGTGTCATGAGGTCCCGGTCTGGCAGACGAGCCCGCTTGGCCCGTTCGACGCCTGGCCCTCCGGCGGCGGTGGCTTCGAGCATTTCTACGGATTCATCGGCGGCGAGACGAACCAGTACTACCCGGCGATCTACGAGGGGACGACCCCGATTGAGCCTGACAAGACGCCCGAGGAGGGCTACCACTTCACCGAGGACATGACCGACAAGGCGATCACGTGGATCCGCTCGCAGAAGTCGCTCATGCCCGACAAACCGTTCTTCGTCTACTACGCGCCGGGTGCGACGCACGCACCGCATCACGTGCCGAAGGAGTGGTCGGACAAGTACAAGGGCCGGTTCGACGAGGGCTGGGACGCGCTGCGCGAGGAGATCCTCGTGCGCCAGAAGGAGCTAGGCGTCGTGCCGCCGGAGACGACGTTGACAGCGCGCCACGAGGAGATTCCTGCCTGGGACGACATGCCCGATGACCTGAAGCCCATTCTCGCCCGCCAGATGGAGATCTACGCAGGCTTTCTCGAGCACACCGACCATCACGTCGGACGCGTCATCGACGCACTCGAGGATCTCGGCGTCCTCGAGGACACGCTCGTCTACTACGTCATCGGCGACAACGGCGCGAGCGCCGAGGGGACGGTGAACGGGTCGTTCAACGAGCTGATGATGCTCAACGGCGCCGCTGCGCTCGAGACCACCGAGTTCATGGCGGCGCACATCGACGACTTCGGCACGCCTGCCGCCTACAACCACTACGCGGTCGGCTGGGCACACGCGATGGACACGCCGTATCAGTGGACGAAGCAGGTTGCGTCTCACTGGGGCGGGACCCGCAACGGCACGATCGTGCACTGGCCGAACGGGTTCACGGCAAGAGGCGAGGTGCGTTCGCAGTTCCATCACGTCATCGACATCGCGCCGACGGTTCTCGAGGCTGCCGGTCTGCCTCACCCGGCTGTCGTCAACGGAGTCGAGCAGCACCCGATCGAAGGCGTGAGCATGCGCTACTCGTTCGACGGCGCGGCCGAAGCGGACCGGCGTGACACCCAGTACTTCGAGATGTTCTGCAACCGAGGCATCTACCACGAGGGGTGGACCGCCGTGACGCGGCACTCGACGCCTTGGGTCATGACGCCGGAGCTGCCCGCGCTCGAGGATGATGTGTGGGAGCTATACGGGCCGACAGATTGGAGCCAGGAACACGATCTGGCAGTCGAGATTCCGGCGAAGCTCGCCGAGCTCCAGCAGCTTTGGCTCGACGAAGCGCGCAAGTACAAGGTCTTGCCACTCGACGATCGCCGTGTCGAGCGGTTCAACTCCGACCTTGCGGGTCGGCCGTCGCTCGTCAAGGGCAACACGCAGTTGCTCTTCGGCGGCATGGCGCGCGTGACCGAGAACACGAACATCAACATCAAGAACAAGTCGCATGCTGTGACGGCCGAGGTGGTCGTTCCGGACACGGGCGCGGAGGGTGTCATCATCGCGCAGGGCGGCGCCTACGCCGGTTGGAGCCTGTACGTGAAGGACGGCAAGCCGACCTACTGTTACAACCTGCTCGCGCTGCAACGCTTCAAGATCCAGGGCGACTCCGCGATCTCGCCGGGGGAGCACCAGGTGCGCATGGAGTTCTCCTACGACGGCGGTGGACTGGGCAAAGGCGGCACGGTGACGCTGTACCTCGACGGCGCACAGGTCGCCGAGGGCCGCGTCGAGGGCACGGTGCCGATGGTGTTCTCCGCCGACGAGACCACGGACGTCGGCTCTGACACTGCTTCTCCCGTCAGCGACGACTACACGAGCGCGACGAGCCGCTTTTCCGGCACCGTCAAGTGGGTGCAGATCGACCTCGGCGAGGACGCTGAAGACGCTGATCACCTGATCACCGCGGAGGAGCGCTTGCAGGTCGCGATGAACCGCCAGTGAGGCCGTGAGCGGAGAAGGTGCTGCGCACCGTCGCGCCAGGGCGGTGGGAGGGTAGTGGCGGATGCGTTCCCGGCCACGGCCGGGGACACCTCGCTGGAAGGAATGGTGCTCCTCGGCGGCGGACCGTTGCGATTGAGGCCGAGGACGCGTGGGCCTATCCGGACGACGGCGAGGGCCCCGTCCGCCAAGTGCGTGTGGGCAGCTTCTGGATCGACGCGTGCGCGGTCTCGAACGCCGGGTTCACTCGGTTCGTGGAGTCCACCGGATTCGCTACCGAGGCCGAGTCGTTCGAGTGGTCGTTCGTCTTCGCCGGGCTACTCCCCGACGACTTCCCGCCGACGCAGGCAACTGCGCAGGCGCCCTGGTGGCGCAAGGTCGAGGGCGCGGACTTCCCACGAACGGGTTCGGCGTCTACAACACCACAGGCAACGTCTTTGAGTGGACCCCCGACTGGTTTCATCCCTCGTTCCGCGAGCGGGATTCGTCCATCGACCCCCCACAGGCCGGCCGCGAGGTACGAGCAAGGTTCAGAAGGGTGGGTCCTATCTCTGTCACCACACGTACTGCCGCCGGTACCGGATCGCCGCGCGTAACGCCAGCACGCCTGATACTCGACGGGCAGGCCACACCCAAGAACCTGCGCGCTTCGTTCTGCTCGCTCGCCGGCCGCCGCACGTCGACCCGGTCGAGGCCGCGCAGCTAACCGGGCACTCTCTCGCCGTATGGGCTCGTCACTACGCGCGCTCGTTCGGCAAGGAGCAGCGTGACGAAGCGCGAGCCCGGATGCTCGAGTACGGGTTTGGCGCGGCCGAGGTCAGGGTTTTGCGCTGATGCACTTACCGGCGGCCCCGCATACGGTGGAGATGCGGAAAGAAGGTGAGTCTCATGGAGGCACACAAGCTGATTCCGCCGACAGGACCACGGTTGTCACCACGAGCGGACTTCGCTCTACGCTGGATCGCCGTCGCACTCACGCTCGCCGGTGTGGTGATGTTGTTCGTCAATCCGGCGATTGCGTTCCCGCTCGTCGCGATCGGAATGGCGCTGGTGGCTATCGAGCAGACGGACAAGCGTCGAGGGCGGCGCGAGGACCGCTGACACAGCGCTGACATTTCGGGCTCGGCGCCGGCTCGAAACCTCGGCGCCGGCACGAAATGCCTGCAAATCGGAACGGGAGCGACGGGACCCGAACCCGCGACCTCCGGCGTGACAGGCCGCGACGCGCGACACATTCGTCGACCGCGACCGCCACGACTCGATGCTCGCGAAGCCGCATGGCCGCTGGGATGACGGCGCCTCGAGCCGCACGGACGCTCGGGCGCCGATCAAGCTCGCGCCGGATCGTTTGGCACAGGATTGGCACAGTAAGCCCGGCGGCCTTGAGCGCGATGCGCAACACCGCGAGACGTGATCGCCGACCGCGCCAGGCAGCTCGCCGCCCTGGCCGTCGCCGACCATCGCGCCGAGGTCGAACAGCTCGTCGACGAGGAGCTGGGCGCCGTCGCCGAGCCGCGTCTGGCCGAAGGGAACGGTCGCGATGCCGGTTGCCTGCCCCGACGTAAGCATCCGAGCGGCTATGCGAACCTCGCGGCCGTGAAGGGGCTCGGGCCTAGAAACGCCACCGGCGGCGCGATCGGGATCGTCTCGTGAGGATCGCGACGGCAGCGACGCCGAGGCCGATAAGCAGGGCCACGCCTCCGAACAGCGTCAACGTTCCTGCCGTGGTGAACCAGAAGCTCGTCTCCGGCGGGGGAGGAAGAGTCGGGATGCGGTACGAGGTACTCCCGCGCGCCCGGCCGAAGTCGGCGCGCACGATCACGCGGCTTCCCGCCTCGGTCAGCGGCGAGCTGTAGGAGAGCAGGTATTGACGCGAGAGCGTCCGCGCGAGCGCAGTAAACGTCCGTCGCAGCTCCGGGATCGAGCCAACGTCGATGAACGCCCCGCCGGTCTCACCCGCGAGCCGCTGCAGTCGAGCGCGCTGCATCTTCCCGCCCTTGCCCGCGATCACCACGAACACTCGCGCCCCGGCGCGTCGGGCCGCGCTGATCGCCGTGTTCGCTCGGGTCGCGGTTGTGTCCCGCCGACCGTCGGTGAGCACGACGATCGCTTTCGCCGACCCCTGGCGCCCCCGCATCTGCTGACTTGCGAGCACCGTCGCATTCCAGAGTGCCGTCCCATAGCTCGTCCTGAGACCACTTAGCGAGGCCGTCAGCTCGCGCTTGCTAGCCGACCAGTCATGCAACACATACGGACGCGCGGAAGACCCGATCAGAGCCAGCTCGGAGCGCGGAAGCTTCCCCGCGATCAGCGCCTCGGCTGCGGCACGGGCCGCCACGAACGGTCCGCCGGTCATCGTGAGGCTCGTGTCGAGCACGAGCGCCGCGCTGAACGGAACCCGCTTCTGGCTGATGGGCGCCAGGCCGGCCCTTACCGCAAGACCGTTTTTCGGTCACGACAATCACATCGGGTATGCCGCCGCCGGGGAGACTGACCGCGAACACACGCACCGGGAAGGGGACGTTCGGCTGCATCGTCAGCGGTACGCGGGTCGCCGCCCCTGCTTGACTGGCAAACACGCCGAGCGACGCTACGGCCAGCGAAGCTGCGACACATCGTCTCATCCAGCGCTCGCTTCCTTCGGTCACACTTCTCAGCGTAGGAACGGCGCCGGACGCGCGACGACCCTTCCCGGGTTGATCCCAGCTATCCCCGGGGGGAGCCCTTCCCCCCTCGCCCATCTAAGGCCCCGGCGGGGACTCAGGCCGTGAAGGAAACCTCGGCCGTAGAAGCGCCACGATGGACCGCAGGGATGGCCGGACGCCCTCGCCTGCTGACGCCGCTGCTCGTCGACCGGGCGGCCGACCTGCGTCGCGACGGGCATTCGGTCGCCTCGGCGCTCGCGGTATCGAAGCGAACGACGCTGCGGGCGCTCGCGGTCGGCCGCGACGACCCTCCCCGCGTCAAGGCCGTGACCGCGACGCCGCCGCTCGAGGTCGCGACCGAGGCGCAGCTCGCCGCCGGAATCGCGAGGGCGGCGACGGCCGACTGGCGCGCCGCTGCGTGGCTGCTCGAACGGATCGCGCCCGAGCGATGGGACCGGGCTCGCCGTGAGGCCGACCCGTCGCCGCTGCCGGTCGGCGCCTGGGCGGAGGTCGACGAGCTGGCGTCTCGGCGGCGCGAGCGGTAGTTCCTCTGCTACCCGCCTGTACAGCTGGTCGCGTTCTCCTGCCGCGTGAGACGGGCCGCGATCGGGGCGACAATGGAGCGAAACCGTGCCGGACTTGCATCGGGCGCGAGCAGCTTGACGCTGGACGGGGACATGTAGAAGTCGGCTGGCCAGCCGACGTACTGGTCGCCTGCGTGGCGTCTGATCGGGACGAGTCCGGCCCCGCCGCGTGTGGTGAGCGTCCACGAGCGAACGACGCCGCCGATGTAACGAGAGCGCGAGAAGACGAGGAATCGCGAGTAGAGGCGGGAACGGTGGTCAGACTTCCACTCACATGCCTGCGGTCCGCCCATGCCGACACAGACCCGGAGCCCGACGTGGAATCCGTAGCCTTCAGCGGTGACGCCGACGTCGTCGCCCTGCACGTGCAGCACCCGCTCGCAGCGGCTCGTAGTCCAGAACTTCGGCGGAGGCGGCGGCGCGGAAGCGGCCCACCCGGATGCGACCAGAACGAAGCTGCCCAGCACGAGAGTGCCTACCAGGAAGCGCATCGACCCACTCTGACCCCTTCGTCACGAGTAGTAAAGGCGCTCACCCGACGACGGGCTGGGTGCGGGAGATGTCGAGGAGACGTAGTCGTCGGCGCTGCCCACCGGTGCAGCCGGTCGTGCTTTCGTGTTGCGTGAGGCTGGCCGCGATCGGGGCGACCATCGAACGAAAGCGCGCTGGTGTCGTGTGGGTCGCGAGCAGCCTACGGTGCGCCTTGAAGAAGTCTGCTGGCCAGCCTTGGTACTGGTCGCCCCAGTGGGACACGATCCGGACGAAGCCGGGCCGTGCGCGTGTGGCGAGCGTGAACGAGCGAACGACGCCGCGTACAACCGTCCCGACACCTTCGACATAGGCCTGGCGATAGCGCGCAAACACCGTGAACTCCGAGTACAGGCGCAGACGATGACCGCTCGTCCAGCGGCAGGCCGATGGCCCGCCGCTTCCGACACAGAGAACCTGGAGGGGCGGCGCGAGAGGGCGTGCCAGCATCGCTCGCTCGCAGCGAGCAGCTGGCCAGAACCTCGGCGCGGGCTTCGGCACCGCACCGGCCGAACCGACCATTAGCAGGCCGACGCCGCATAGCGCGAGCGTTGCTGCGAGGAAGCGCATGTGGTCCCCATGATCGACCTTCCGCGCTCGTCGCACAAACCACGAAAGGCCCACGTCGACGGCGCCCGTCGCCTCATTCGGGTCGAGCAGAAGAACATCGACGCGACGATCGAGCCCGGCGGCAAGACACGCAACAGCGTGCGCGAGGTTCCACTCTCGCGTGTTGCGCTCGCCGCGCTCGAGACGATCCCGCCGAGCCTCCACACGCCGCTGCTGTTCGCCGCCCCCGAGGGCGGCCCGCTCAACCTCGACAACTTCCGCAGGCGCGAATGGGCGCCCGCCGTCGACGCCGCCGGAATCGCAACCCCGGCCACGCCGTATGACCTGCGCGACACGTTCGCCTCGAACGCGCTACACGCGGGCGTCACCGTGTTCGAGCTGGCTCGCGTGATGGGAACCTCGGTGCGGATGATCGAGCGGCACTACGGGACGCTCGTCGACGGCGCGCACGCCGCGATCGCCGACCGGCTCGACGCCCTCGAGGGCCTCGGTTAGCTCCCTCGCGCCGAAGCTGCTTCGGTCGAGGACGCATGCGGCGCCCCACTCGCAATCGTGAATTCCTGAACGATCCAAACCCTCTCGCGGAAGCGGTGAAGCGCAATCGTGCGACGCTCCGGATCGGCGCACAGAGACCCTACAAAGCTCTCGACGGACGCCGCAAAGTCGTCCCACATCGATTCGAGGTCGATCACCAGCTGCCCGTTGCTCGTTCGACCCCAATGGGCATTGGGTGACAGGTGAGTCACGGCGACTTGGCCGCCGGGACTTTCGTCCTTCAACAGCGTCGTTCGCCAGTCGTCCCACAGGAGCTTGGCGTCCGCACGTCGCGTTGGCGGAAAGTGATCCTCGACGTAGCGAACCCAAGCCTCGCCCTCGCCGTCACTCACCCGTTGATTGAGTCGAGCCGCTCGATGGATCCGCGAGGCGAGGAGCATGTGCCGCTCGAATGCCTCGGCACCCTGCTCGCGTGTCAACTGCGGACGGCCGCCGCTCATGAGCGCGTCTCTCAACTCCCGCAACTCGTCGTCAAGCGCACTCGTCATCGGAAGCGAGCCTAGCCTGCCGAGCGCTGCCGTTCAGTCAAGCCGGGACGTTCGGCACAGGATTGGCACAACGCCGCCGCCACAGACAACGCGCCGAGCCGTGAAGCCAGGCACGATGCGCGATCGAGAGACGGGAGCGACGGGACTCGAACCCGCGACCTCCGGCGTGACAGGCCGGCGTTCTAACCAACTGAACTACGCCCCCGAGCGCTGCGGGATTGTAGCGGTGCCTCGGAGGGAGGGGTGGCGCGCGCCGGGCATGTGGGCAGACTGAGAGCGTGAACCTCGCCGACTGGATCGCGGTGGCCGTGATCGCGCTCGCCGCGATCAGCGGCTTCCGTCGCGGGCTCCTCACCGGGGCGCTCTCGCTCGCCGGCCTCGTGGCGGGCGCGCTCGTCGGCGCGCGCCTCGCGCCCGAGATCGTCGGCGACGCGAGCCCGTACGTCCCGCTCGTCGCGCTCGGCGGCGCGGCGATCGGGGGGATGCTCGGGCAGATGTCGGGCGCGTTCGTGGGTCGCTCCGCGCGCGGGCTGATCTCGATCCTGCCGCCGCTGCGCTGGCTCGACTCCGCGGGTGGGAGCGCGCTCGGCCTGTGTACGGGCCTCGCGATCTGCTGGGTGGTCGGCGCGACGCTCCTCTACCTCCCGGGCCAGACCGAGGCGCGGCGGCTCGCGCAGGAGTCGCGTGTCGTCTCGGCTCTCACGCAGGCTCTGCCGCCCGCAACGGTCATGGACACGGTGGTGCGCATCGACCCGTTCGCCGCGATCGTCGGCCCTGCAGCCGGGGTTGCCGCACCCGATCCCGGGATCGTGCGGGTCGCCGCCGTCCGGGCGGCCCGGCCGTCGGTCGTCCGCATCACCGGCTACGCCTGCGGGCTCGGGATCGAGGGATCGGGTTGGATCGTCGGGCCGGGGCTCGTCGTCACGAACGCCCACGTCGTCGCGGGCATCGACCGGCCGACCGTCGACCGGCGTGGCCGGCGCAGCTACGAAGGCCGTGTGGTCTCGTTCGACGCGCACAACGACGTGGCAATCCTCCGCGTCCCGGGCCTCGCGGGCGCGCCGCTTCCGCTCGCCGATCCCGAGCGTGGCGAGCCGGCCGCGCTGCTCGGGTTCCCCGACAACGGCCCCTACCGCGCGACGGCCGTGCGGATGGGGCGTGCGGCGACGGTCGGCAGCCGGGACGCGTACGGCCGTTTCGAGCTCGGCCGGACGGTCGTCGCGCTCAGAGGCGCCATCGAAGCCGGGAACTCCGGCGGCCCCGTCGTCGATCGCGCCGGTCGGGTGATCGCGACGATCTTCGGGGCGCGCGAGGGATCGGACGACGGATATGCGGTGCCGAACCAGCGGGTCGAAAGCGCCGTCGCTAACATCGGGCCGCCGCTCGAGACGGCCTGCGTGGCGCGTTGAGCGCCTGCTCCTAGTCGGCCGGGACGATGCGGGAGACGGGCTCCGGACGGGGGGAGCCGAGGTCGACAGGGGTTTCCGCGGACTCCGAGCGGTCGCCCGCCGCCGCGAGCAGCTCGGCCAGCGCCAGCGCGAGTGCCCGCTGGCCCTCGGATGCGAACCGGTAGCCCGCTGGGCCGACGTCGTCGCCGCGGTCGACGAGCTCGCGGTACGACCGCTCGCCCTCGGCCGTCGACCGCCAGGCCCGCCCGAAACGCTCGAGCTGCTCGGCGAGCGCGGCCAGCGCGCTGCGGTAGCGCACCCAGCGGTGGTTGTCCCACGAGAGGCCCGAGTCCGTGCCGGGCGTGTCGGCGAAGCGCTCCACGAGCGCGCGTCCAGCGGCTTGCCCGCGCAGCGTCAGCGCGTCGATCACGTGCTGCGGCATCGTCAGGTTCATCCCGCCCTCGTCCGGCGCAGTGTGGACGTGGACGATGCGGTCGCGGTACCCGGGCTGGTGCGTGAGCGTCGCGTCGACGTGGTTTTGCATCGTGCGGACGATCCCGGAGACGAAGCCGGTGAGGCCCTCGAGACCCGGCTTCGAGTCGATCCGATTCCAGCTGTCGAGCAGCCCGCCGACGTTCGACGAGGGGAGGTAGACGTTCTCGGCCTCGTCCGGGCCGCGGGGATGGTCCGGGTGGAAGCCGTCGAGGTCGATCGCGAAGGTCGGTCGCGTGGGGAGCGGCGTGTCGAAGAAATGGACGGGGAAGTTGCTCGCGATCCCGCCGTCGGAGAACCAGCAGACGTCGGCGACCGAGCGGCTCCGCGGCCGGCCGGCCGTTCTCGACCGCCTCGACTGCATCGCGCGTTCGCTTGCTCGTCATGTCGAGTGCATGGAGCGGCACCGCGCTGATCAGGAGCGGGAAGCTCAGGCTCATGCGGGCGGCGACGACCACCGGGAGGTCCTCCGGCGCGGGGAACGGGCGCAGTGGGGCAAGTGCCTCGAGTCGGCGACGCGTGCGTTCAGCCTCGCGGCCGGCCGTCGGAGGCGGGTGTGCCTCCATCCAGGCGACGATCCGCTCGGGAAAGAACCGTCGCAGCTCGGCCGGATCGAAGAGGAGCTCGCGGTTCGACCACGGCATCCGCTGCGGGCGGCGATGTGTCACGTTCGTCGTCATCATCTGGAGGTCGATCCCCTTGGCGCCCAGGTCGCCGAAGGTGAGCGGGCCGGCTGCGTGCCCCTCCTTCGCGGCAAGGTCGTCTACCAGGTCGGCGAGCCACGGGGTCAGCGCAGGCGTCGCGCTCCCTTCGGGCGAGAGGCCGGAGCAGAGGCCGAAGCCGTTCTCGCCGAGTGCCTTCGGCAGCCCGACCACAAGGCGTAGGCCGAGGGCGACGGCGAGCCCGAGGAGCGCGAGGAGGAGCCCGGCGACGACGGCGCAGACGGCGAGCGCGCCGGTGCCCGTCCAGAGTGCGAGGACGACGAGCGCGACCCCGGGAGCCAGTCCGGCGACAGCCGTCAGAGGGAAGCTCCGGAGTGCGGCACCGGCCACGCGCAGCCACTTGCCGGCGCCCTTCCGCCCGAGGCCGGCGGTGAAGAGTCGGAAGAAGGGGCGCGTCCGGGGTTGCGGCTGGAAGAGGCGGAAGAGGTTGTCTCCGCCTCCGATCCATGCGGGCAGGCCGGCGAGCTTCTCGAAGCCCCCGTGGTCGCGGCCGTGCTCGGCGGCGGCCGCACCGGCGGCCGCGATCGCGCCTGCCGACGTCCCGCCGACGTTCGCGAACCGGAAGGTCCGCGCGAGCTCGCAGAGTGCATGGGGGTAGACCACGCCGCTCGTGATCCCGCCTTTCATCACGACGTCGCACGTCCTCGTCGGCTGCGAGTAGTCGTACGTGCGCGGATCGGCGTCGCTCATCCGGCCGGCTCCGACCACGTGGACGCGGCCCTCCGGGGGCCTGCCTGCCGCAGCGTCAGCGGTCGATCCACGCGGTCTCCCTCCAGCGCTTGGCCCTGGAGCCTAGAGCACCTCGGGCGCGGTTACCAGTGCCGGGGCCGCGGCTAGGAGAAGAGATCGAGCGCCGCGAGCGGCTGCTTGAACGGGGGGATCACGTAGATCCCGGCGGCGCGCTCCCGTGAGCCTTCGACGAGCTCGCGTGCGAGCTCGAGCCCGACCGCGGGCGCGTCGGCGCCGGCGCCCTGCAACGCGGAGAGCACCGTCTCCGGGACGCTGATCCCCGGTACCTCGTTGTGGAGGCGAAGCGCCATCGCATGGCTTCGAAGCGGCCACACGCCGACGAGGACCGGAATCGGCCACGTGCCGCCGAGGCGCTCGGCGAACCGGTCGAGCAACTCGACGTCGAAGAGGGCCTGGGTCATCGCGAAGTGCGCGCCGGCGTCGACCTTCTGCCGGAAGCGGTCGAGCTCGAGCTCGAGATCGGCGGCCGACGGGTTCACCGCGACGCCGACGAAGAACGAGGTCGGCGCGTCGATCCCCTTGCCCACGTAGTCCTCGCCGCGGTTGAGCGCCGTGAGCAGCTGCACGAGCCCGATCGAGTCGACCTCGTACACGCCACGAGAGCCCGGGTAGTCGCCGACGTGCGGCGGGTCGCCCGTCACCGCGAGGATGTTGCGGACGCCCTCGGCGTGCGCCCCGAGCAGGACGCCCTCGAGTCCCATCACGGTCGTGTCGCGCGGGGTGACGTGGGGGATCGTCTCGATCCCGGCCTCGCGCTGGAGGGTCGCCGAGGTCATCAACGCGTTCATCCGTGCCCGCGCCATCGGGTTGTCGTTGACGTCGACGTAGTCGACGTGCCCCGACGCCCGGATCGCGCGCGCGATCTCCACGAGGCCGTCGAGGGAGCCGCCTTTCGGGGGGTCGAGCTCGACCGAGACGACCCATTCGCCCTCGCGGAGCGCGCGCTCGAGGCCGGTCGCCTCCTGGCTCGCGGCAGGTGCCAGCGCGAGCTCCGGCTCGTCGACCTCGACCATCGCGCGCGCGACGCGGCCCGCGTCGAAGGCCTCGCGGACAGCCGCGATCTGGGCCGGCGTGGTCCCGCAGCAGCCACCCACGATCATCGCGCCGAGGTCGACTGCCTGGACCGCAAACTCGGCGAAGTAGTCCGGCGTCGAGTGGGGGTAGACGACGCGGCCGCCGGCCAGGCTCGCGAGGCCGATGTTCGGGAGCGCGGCGAGCGGGAGACCCGCGTCCCGCATCCCGCGCAGGGCCCGGAGCGCCACGGTCGGCCCGGCGCCGTGGTTGGTTCCGATCGCGGCCACGTCCAGCGCGGCGAGGCGGCGTGCGGCGACGACCGCGCCGACGCCTCCCGTGACCTCGGCCTCGTCGTCGAACGTCAGGAGCGCGACGATCGGAAGCGACGAGACGCGGCGCACGGCCTCGACCGCGACGGCGAGCTCCTCGAGGTCGAAGAAGGTCTCGACCATGAACAGGTCGACGCCGCGCCCCTCGAGCACCTGCGCCTGCGCCTCGTACAGCGGGCCGTGCTCGGACGCGTCGAACACTTCCAGCTCGCCGAGCGGGCCGATCGACCCGGCGACGAAGACGTCGCGCCCCGCGACCTCCCGCGCCTCCCGTGCGAGCCGGACGGCGGCGGAGTTGATCTCCTCGAACGACTCGTCGAGGAGCAGGCGCGCGAGCTTGCGCCGGTTCGCGCCGAACGTGTTCGTCTCGATCAGCTCCGCCCCGGCGGCGATGTAGCTCGCGTGGACGGCGACGACGCTCTCGGGCGCGCGCAGGTTCGCCTCCTCCGGGCAGCGGAGGCCGGGCACCGCCTGCGAGATCAGCGCCCCTGTCCCGCCGTCGGCCACGATCGGCGGGCCGGTGCGGAGACGTTCGAGGAATCGGCTCACCCTTCGACTGTAGTCCCGGCCGCCCGGAGATCGGGGCGAAGCGGGGCTGCCGCCGGGCCCCGCTCCGACACGACCGGTCTCCGACGCCGGAGCCGGCCCCCCTCGCGCCCGAGCGGCGTCCGGTGAGCGAACCGGTCATCGGCGGCCGCGGAAGTCCGGCGTATCACCCCTCCGGGGTAACCGATGCGAGTGTTCCGGCCCCTGAGACGGAGAGGGGGCGGCCTTCGCCGCCCCGGTCTCCACTCCGTCGGTCGCGGAAATGATTGCCGTCAGTTCCCGACCAGGAGTCTCCTTCCCCATCGGCAGGAACGACGCCGGCCTGAAGCGCGCCGTTACGCGTCCGGATGGACGACGCGGCCCTCCATCCCGCCGGCGACCGTGACGAGCTCGCCGGTGACGTGGCCGGAAAGCCGCTCCGAGGCGAGTACGACGACCTGCGCGGCGACGTCCTCGGGCACGGCGACCTTGCGGAGCGGCATCGTCCGCGTGATCCGGCGAACGTCGTCCGCCTCTAGCAGGCCGCGCGTCATCGGCGACACCGTCCAGCCCGGTGCGACCGCGTTCACGCGCACGCCGGGGCCGAGTCGGGCGGCCTCGTTCTTCAGCGAGAGCAGGAGACCCCCCTGGATCGCCGCCTTCGCCGCGGCGTAGTCGGCATGCCCGGCCTCGCCGAAGCGGCCGGCGGTCGAGCCGACGAGGACGAGCGCTCCGCGACCCGTGTCGGACAGGCCGCGGAGAAAGGCCCGCGCGGTGAGGAACGTCGCGGTGAGGTTGAGCGCGACCGTCCGCTCGAAGCGGGCGAGGTCGAGCGCCCAGACCGGCAGGTCCTCGGACGGGTAGACACCCGCCACGGCTGCGCAGACGTCGACCGTGCCGAGCGCGTCCCGGGCTTCGGCGAAGAGGCGGTCGACCTCGGCCTCGACGGTCAGGTCGGCCCGGGAGACGGGCGCGCCGCCGAGCTCCTCCGCCAACGCCTGCGCTCGCTCCTCCCCGCGGTGGTAGTGGACGAGGACGTGCGCTCCCTCGGCCGCGAACGCGCGCGCGCAGGCTGCGCCGATCCCGCCCGACGCGCCGGTGACGACGACGCCGTGCCCTGCGAGCCCCGTCTCCACGGCGCCAGCCTATTCCGGTGGGCTCAGTACGTCTCGAGGGAGGCTCGGCGGCGGCCCTCCGCCTCGAACACGCGGAAGAGCACGTAGGCGGCGGTCGCGTAGGCGAGGCCGATCAGCGCCTCGGTCCAGAGCAGCCCCGCGACGTCGCCGATCGGCGCGCCGGCGGCGATCTCGCGCGCCGCCTCGATCCCGTGGGTGAGCGGCAGGCAGCGCCCGATCGCGGCGAGCCATCCCGGCAGGTCGTCGCTCGCGACGTTGACGCCGCAGACCAGGAGCATCAGGAAGTAGACGAGATTCGCGCCGAAGAAGACGTCGCGCGCACGCAGGCCGATCGAGCCGATCAGCATTCCGAGCGCCACGCAGGAGCACGTCGTCACGAGCACCGCGAAGGAGAGCGCCGGGACGCTGCCCTCCGCGGGCCGGAAGTCGAGCAGGAGCCACGACACGGCGAAGCCGAAGGCCGAGACGACGAGCCCGTTGACGACGAACGGGAGGGCCCGACCGGAGAAGATCGCGAGCCGGTTCGCGGGCGTCGCGAGCAGCGGCTGCAACGTGCCGTACTGGCGCTCGTTCGCGATGCCCATCGTCATCCCGTAGATCCCGGCCATCGCGGCGACCTGGATCGAGTTGCCGACGATGAAGAAGGCGTCGTCCTGCGACCCGGCGTAGCGCCCCAGGTAGGTGAAGAACAGGATCTGGAAGAGCGGGCTGCCGAGCATCGTCGCGACGTACATCCCGGGCTGGATCCAGTTGAAGAGCGCGCGGTACGAGATCGCGCCGCCGACGAAGAAGATGCGTGCCGAGGCGCTCATGTCAGCGACAGGGTGGCGCGGCTGCGTGCGAGCCGCTCGAAGTTCCGGAGCGCCACCGCGCCGAGCCCGAGGTAGACGAGCCCGAGCGCCACGCACAGCCCGATCTCGGGCCACGCGTTGCCGCCGAAGGCAGCCTCGCGGATCGCGCGCATCCCCCACGTCGGGGAAAGCACCCACGAGATGGGCGCGACCCAGCCGGGCAGCAGGCTGAGAGGGACGAGCAGGCCCGTCGCCAGCCAGACCGGGTACTCGAGGAGGTTGGAGAACGCATTAGCGTTCCGGTAGAGCACGAAGGTCGACGCGAGCAGGAGCCCGAGCATGCCGAGGCTCAGGATGGTCGTGGGGAGCGCGACGGCGAGCTGGAGCGGATGCGCGAAGTCGAGCGGGACGCCGAAGAAGATCCGGCCCCAGGCGAGCGTCGCGGCGACCGAGTAGATCCCGATCGTCGAGGTGGCGACCGTCAGCGGGAGGAGCACGGCGACGAACGGGGGCGGTGCGCCGACCATCAGCTCGAGCGTGCCCTGCCAGCGTTGCCACTGGATCGCGCCGCCCGAGCCGAAGAGCGTCGCCGACCAGATGCCCATCAGGCCGGCGCCGAGCGCGACGTAAAGGAGCGTCCCCGCCTGGTTGCCCGACTCGAACATGAAGAACGCGATCGACGCGAAGATCACCGGCTGGAGCACCGACACGAGCACGAAGAACAACGAGTTCGTGAGCCCCTTCAGGTGGAAGAGCCAGCCGATCCCGAAGAGGCGTGCGCTCACGCCACCACCGTAGCCTCCTGGCGCGGTCGCGAGGGTGGGGCAGCCCGCGCGTCTTGGCTGGCCCGGGAGACGCGGGCTCCCGGCTACGTCCTGGAGATCAGGACGAAGGCGGGCCGTGCTCCCTCGACAGGAGCGGGCGTCCCGGCCGGGAGCGGCAGGCTGATCGTGAACGTCGAGCCGACGCCGCGCTCGCTCCGTACGCCGGCCGAGCCGCCCATCGCCTCGGTGAGCTCCCGCACGATCGCGAGCCCGAGGCCCGTGCCGACGCGGCGCTCCGCGCGCAGCCGGTCGTACAGGTAGAAGCGGTCGAACGCGCGCGGCAGGTCGTCCTCGTCGATCCCGGGCCCGTCGTCCACGACCTCGAGGCGACCGGGCGCGGCGAGAATGCGCACGGTGCCGCCTCCCGGCGTCGAGCGGAGCGCGTTCTCGACGAGGTTCGAGAGGGCCTGGAGCACGCGGTCGGGGTCGCCCGTCGCGACGGCGTCGGGCTCGGCCATCGCGTGCAGGCCGACGCCGAACGACCGGGCGGCTGCCTCGTGCCGCTCGAACGCGGCGACCGCGACGTCGCCGAGATCCAGCCGCTCCGACTCGATCGAGAACGAGCGGCGCCGCAGACGGGCGAGGTCGAGCAGGTCGCCGACGAGCCGCTCGAGCCGCCGCGCCTCTCGCTCGATCACGGTGCCCGCGCCCGCCGGCTCGAGCACGCCGTCTTGAAGAGCTTCCGCGTGGCCGCGGATCGCCGTGAGCGGCGTCTTCAGCTCATGGCTGACGGAGAGGAGGAACCCCTGCTCGGCCTGCTGCGTGCGCGCGAGCTCCGCCGAGAGGTGGTTGAAGGACGACGCCAGCGTTGCGACCTCGCGCGGGCCCGATGCGCGCAGCGGCTCCGGATGACCGCCGTCGGCGAGCGCACGGCTCGCGTCGGACACCCGCGCGATCGGCCTCGCCACCGCTCGCGAGAGGACCAGCGCGACAATCGCCGCGAGCGCCGCCCCGACGAGGCCCGCGACGGCGAGACCGAGCGCGAACGGCGTCCAGTCGGCAGCGGCCCGCGAGGCGGGGCGGAGGAGGACGATCGCCTCGTCGCCGTTCCGCTTCGCCGCGTAGAGGAACCGCGTGCCGCGCACCTCGACGCTGCCGCTCGCCACCGCGCCCCTCCGGAGCCGGTCGGCTCCGGGCTCGGGGAGCAGGAGCTCGGCCTGTGCGGAACTGAGGATCGCGAGCCGCTGCTCGTCGGTGGCGAGGAACTGGCCCAGCTCCTGTTGCGTGCTGCGGGCGGGGTTCTCGTGGCGCTGCGCGGCGATCAGCTCCACCTGGCGCTGGAGCGCCTGGACACCTTCGTGCTCGAGCGACCGCCGCGTGAGCAGGGCGCCCGCGACGACGGTGACGACGAGCGACACCAGCACCGTCGCGGAGATCCCGAGGAAGAGGCGCGAGCGAAGGCTCACGGGACGAGCTTGTACCCGGAGCCGCGTACGGTGCGAATGAGTGCCGGCCGCTCGAGCTTGCGGCGGAGCTGGCCCACGTGGACGTCGACCGTGCGCGTGCCGCCGGGGAAGGCGAGGCCCCAGACGCGCTCGAGGATGCGCTCGCGCCCGACGACGATGCCGGGCCGCTCGCCGAGATGCCAGAGAAGGTCGAACTCGCGCGACGTGAGCTCGACGACCGAGCCTGCCACCGTGGCCGTGCGGGAACGACGGTCGAGGAGGACGTCGCCGGCCTCGAGGACGTCGTCCTCGGTCTCGGGCTCCGCGCGACGCAGCACGGCGTGGACACGGGCGACGAGCTCGCGCGGCGAAAACGGCTTCGTGACGTAGTCGTCGGCGCCGAGCTCGAGCCCGGTGACGCGGTCGATCTCCTCGTCCCGCGCGGTGAGCATCACGACCGGGAGCCGGGAGCAGGAGCGGATCGCGCGGCACACGTCGAAGCCGTCCGCGTCGGGTAGCTGGAGGTCGAGGATCGCGAGCCGGACGTCGTGTCGCTCGAGCTCGGAGAGCCCCTCGGTGCCGCGCGCCGCCCAGACGACGCGGAAGCCGTCCCGCTCGAGGTACGCGCGGACGATCGAGGCGATGTCCTCCTCGTCCTCGATCACCAGGATCGTGCCGCCCCGCGTCACGTCGGGCCGACCCCGCCGAGGGTGCGGACGACGCGTGCCGAGCCGTTCGGCGCGCGAACGACCTGGACCCGCATCCCGGGGCGGAGCGCGCTGAGCGCCAGGCGCGCGGTGCCCTGTCGGACCCGCGTCGAGCGCGTGACCGCGATCCGCAGCCGCCCACCGGTGTCGCTGCGGACGACGAGGGCTCGTGGCCGGATCCGCACGAGCTCCCCGACGACGGGCTCTTGCGCGACACGGCCGAAGGCGCGGATCACGACCGCCGGTCCGTCGCTCACGGTCACCGCCTCGGCGACCAGGCCCAGCCGAACCTGGGTGAGTTTCGCCGGGCGGCCGTTCAGCCGAATGCGCGTGGCCGGCCCGACCGGAACCGTCACGTCCGTCCCGTCGAGCGCGCGCAGCACGACGCTGGCCGGGCCGACCGACTGCACGATCCCGCGCTCGACCACACGGCCCGCGGCGGCGGACGGCGCCGCGGCCACGAGCGCCGCGCACACGGCGACCAGCAGGAGCACCGCCTTCACAGGTCGGATCGTCACAGGCCGGCGTTAGCGAACCGGTGGACGAACGTAAGCGCTGTGTAAGCCTGCGAAGAGGCGCTCCTACGCGCGATCGAGCGTCGCGTACCGGAGGCTGAGCCGCTCGGCGTTACGGATGAAGACGTACCCGACCGCGCCGTAGGCGACGCCGAGCGCGACCTCCGTGGCGAGCAGCCCCGCGACGTCCGAGAGGGATGCGCCGTCTGCAACCTGCCGCGCGGCGTCGATCCCGTGCGTGAAGGGCAGGACGTTCGAGATCGACTGCATCCACCCCGGAAGCTGGTCCACCGGCACGTTCGCGCCCGTGAAGATCAGCAGCACGCCGAACATGATGTTCGCGAGCACCGCCGTCTCGCGCAGCAGGAGCCCGACGCCGGCGCCCGCGAGGCCGAGGCCGGTGCAGGAGAACGCGCAGATCAGGGTCGCGAGCGCGAGCGGAGCCATGGACGACGGGTCCACGTGGATCCCGACGATCAGGCCGCCGACGACGAGCGAGAACGCGGCGACGAAGAAGCCGTTGACGACGACGGGCAGGGCGCGGCCGAGGAAGAGCGGCAGGCGCGGCGCGGGCGTGACGAGGATGTAGCCGAGCGTGTGCTGGTAGCGCTCGCCGCTGATCGTGAAGATCATCGCGAAGAGGCAGGGGATCGCCGCGTACTGGACGGCGTTGCCGATCACGAAGAACTCGTCCGACTCGAGGCCCGCGGAGCGCCCGATGTAGACGAACAACAGGATCTGGAAGATCGGCGCGACGAGCATCGACGGGATGTAGACCTCGGGCCGCAGGAACGAGAAGAGCGCGCGGAAGCTGATCAGGCCGCCGACGAAGAAGATCCGCAGCGACGTCATGCGAGTGCCAGGCTCCCCGCGCGGCGCGCGCTCGTGAGGACCGATTCGAGCACGGCGATCCCGACGGCGAGGTAGACGGCGCCGAGCGCGAGCGCCAGCCCGATCTCGGGCCAGGCGCCGCTGCCCGAGGCAGCGTCCCGGATGGCGTCGATGCCCCACGTCGGCGCGAGCAGCCACGAGATCGGGCGCACCCAGCCCGGGAGCAGCGCCAGCGGGACGAGGAACCCGGCGATCAGCCAGACGGGGTACTCCAGCAGGTTCCCGAGCGCCCAGGCGGTGCGGTAGCGGACGAACGACACCGCGAGCAGGAACCCCATCGCGCCGATCGAGACGACGGTCGCGACGACGGCGAACCCGAACGAGACCGGGTGCTCGAACGGAAGGTCGACGCCGAACACGAAACGGCTCAGGAGCAGCGTCGCGACCATCGAGTAGAGCCCCATCGCGGACATCGCGACCGTCACCGGGAGCAGGATCGTCGCGAAGTGGACCGGAGCCGTGACGAGCAGCTCGAGCGTGCCCTGCCACCGCTCGCGCTGCATCGCCGAGCCGGCCGAGGTGCTCGTCGACGACCAGATGCCCATCACGGCGGCGCCGAACGAGGCGAAGACGAGCGACTCGCCGCCTCCTCCTGCCCGGAACATGAGGAACGCGATCGTTGCGAAGAAGAGCGGCCACAGGACTCCGAGCAGCCCGTCGAACGACGAGCGCATCATCATCTTCAGGTGGAGCGCGAAGCCGACGCCGAGGACGCGCGCGAAACGGAACGCCGACGACCTGTTCCCTGGCGCTCGCTCGTCCTCAGCCATCCGCCGCGAGCGGCTCCTCGGTCACGAGCGCGACGTATGCGTCCTCGAGCGTCGGCTCGCGCGTGGTGACGCGGCCGAGCGAGACGCCGTCGAGGCGGGCGAGGACGTCGTGGGTCGGCTCCTGGCCGGCCTCTGCCTGCACGACGACGACCTGCGCCTGGTCGCGGTCCTCGACGGCGACCGAGGTGACGCCGGCGATGCCGCGAAGCGACTCGACCCGGCCGTTCTCGATCCCGTACACCTCGATCTCGACGACGACGCCGTCCGAGACCTGCTCCTTCAGGTCCCGCGGCGTGCCCTCCGCGACGATCTTCCCGCGCGCAACGACCGCGATCCGGTCGCAGAGCGCGTCCGCCTCGAACATGTAGTGCGTCGTCAGGAGCACCGTCTTGCCGGCCGCCTTGAGGCCGAAGATCGTCTGGCGGAGCTCGCGCGCGCCCACGGGGTCGACGCCGATCGTCGGCTCGTCGAGGAAGATCACCGGCGGGTCGTGGAGGAGCCCGCGGGCGATGTGCAGCCGCTGCCGCATGCCGCGCGAGTAGCCCTCGACGCGCTCCTTCTCGCGGCCGGTGAGCCCGACGAGCTCGAGCAGCTCCTGGATCCGCGGCCGCTGGCGGCTCGGCTCGACGCCGTACAGCTCGGCGAAGTAGCGGAGGTTGTCGAGCGCGGACAGCCGCTCGTAGAGGCCGCGGTCGCCGCCGAACACGTAGCCGATCCGCTCCCGCACCCAGCGAGCGTCCTCGACGACGTCGTGCCCGAGCACGCGCGCCTGCCCCGACGTCGGGATGAGGAGCGTGATGAGCATCTTGATCGTCGTCGTCTTGCCGGCGCCGTTCGGGCCGAGAAGGCCGAACAGCTCGCCCTCCTCGATCGCGAAGCTGACGCCGCGCACCGCCTCGACCTCGAGCGAGCGGCGGCGGAACGTGCCCGTTGTCGTCCGGTACGTGCGGTGGAGGTCGATCGCTTCGACGACGGGCGGCACGAGGTCCACGCTAGCTACGGCCCGCGGAGCGACGGCGGGCGGAAATCCGAACCCTTGACCCGCGCCATTGACATGTCACCACTCGCGCTGCGACAGTGTCCGGCCTGCGGACGCGAACGTGGGGCGCAACATCGAGGAGCGGACCGGCGTCTCACACCGTGAAGGTTCACCACGAAGGAGGAACGGAATGAAACGACGCGGAGGAGTGGTGTCGGCGCTTGCGACGATCGTCGTCGCGGCGCTCGCATCGACCGCCGGGGCAGGCTCGTCGGCGGTTGCCGCGACACAGGCGATCAACTGCAAGAGCACCCTCAAGCTCGCCCTCATCACCCCGCTCACGGGCGGCGGCGGGTTCATCGGCCAGGAGCAGCTCACCTGGGCGAAGTACGGGGTCAAGACCCTTTCGAAGAAGTACGGCCTGAAGGTGCAGCTCCTGCAGGGAGACACACCGGTCGAGAAGGGCGGGGGCGAGGCACTCGTCATCGCGCAGAAGTTCATCTCCGACCCCAACGTCCTGGTCGCGATCGGGCCAGCGACGTCCGGCGGGGTCGCGTCGGCGAGCGGTGCGCTCACCGCCGCGGGCATCGCGCAGATCTCGCCGTCCGCGACGCGGACGTCGCTCACGAAGGGCGCGAACAAGGAGGCGACGAACGCCTTCTTCCGCGTCGTACCCGGTGACTACATCCAGGGCCCCACGGATGCCAACTACATGGTCGACAAGCTGAACGCGAAGAAGGTCGCGATCGTCGACTTCCAGGAGCCGTACTCGGTCGGTCTCGCAGACGCGGCGGAGACGGTCCTCAAGAAGAAGAACGTGTCCGTGACCCGCCTCTCGACGTCGGTCAACACCACCGACTTCTCCTCGCTCGTCACCCGGGTGCCGAGCGACGCAGAGGTCGTCTTCTTCCCGACCCAGCAGCCGGCCGACGCGCAGACGTTCGGCCAGCAGCTGCTCGAGCAGGGCAAGCGGGCGAAGGTGTTCGGCGGCGACGGATCGAACAGCCCCGACCAGTTCAAGCTGGCGGGCTCGTACGTGTCCAACTTCGCCCCGGACATCAGCGGCATCGCCTCGAGCAAGGCGCTGATCGACGGCTGGAGGAAGGACAACCCGAGCGCGACGCTCGGCTCGTTCGGGCCGCCCTCCTATCTCGCCGTCGAGGTCGCCCTGAACGCGATCAAGAAGGCGTGCGACGCCGGCAAGGGGAAGATCGCGAACCGGAAGATCGTCATCCGGAACGTCAAGAAGATCAACCTCAAGACGTCGATCCTGGGTGGGCCGTTCCGCTTCTCGACGAAGTCGAACGACCCGCTGAACGCGAAGTTCTACATCTTCCAGATCCAGTCGAACGGCAGCGTACAAGCTCGTCGGCTAGACGAGGTTGCACTGACGTGACCGAGCGGCCCGGCAACGCGCCGGGCCGCTCCCGTTCTGCGGCTATAGACTCGCGCTCCGCGTGGATACCTTCATCCAGCTGACGCTCAACGGGCTGACGCTCGGGAGCGTCTACGCGCTGATCGCGCTCGGCTATTCGCTCGTCTACGGGATCCTCAAGCTCCTCAACTTCGCTCACGGCGACGTCTTCATGGTCGGGCTCGTTCATCGGCTTCGGCGTCCTGCAGCTGCTCGGCGGCTCGACCGATCCCGTCGTCCCGGTGTGGCTCCTGCTGATCCTCATCACGCTGGCGGCGATGGCGGGCTGCGCCGTGCTCGGCGTCGCGATCGAACGATTCGCCTACCGGCCGCTCCGCGACGCGCCGCGGATCGCGCCCTTGATCAGCGCGCTCGGCGTCTCGTTCTTCCTCGCGTACTCGATGCAGCTCCTGTTCGGCGCCGAGCAGCGCGACTACGACGCGTTCTCGATGGACGACGGCGCGCTCTTCTTCAAGGGGTTCGACATCGGCAACGTCCGCGTGCCGCTCCTTCGGATCATCATCATCGTCTCTGCGTTCGTGCTCATGGCGGTGCTCTGGGTGCTCGTCACCCGGACCCGGACCGGGAAGGCGATGCAGGCGACGTCATACGACCGCGAGGCCGCCGCGATGATGGGGATCGACATCGACCGTGTGATCGTGTTCGCGTTCGTCCTCGGCTCCGCGCTCGCAGGGGCGGCGGGCGTCCTCTTCGCGCTCCGCGCGCCGACGTTCGCCGCGATCGGCTTCCTCGCAGGCCTCAAGGGGTTCACCGCGGCGGTCATCGGCGGCATCGGCTCGATCCCGGGCGCGATGGCCGGCGGGCTCATCCTCGGCTTCGCGGAGGCGTACACGCAGGGCTACATCTCGACGAAATGGTCCGATCTGCTCGTGTTCGTGATCCTCATCGGGTTCATGCTGTTCCGTCCCCAGGGCCTGTTCGGCAAAGCCGACATCCGGAAGGTCTGAGGAGAGTTGTCCGACTACGACGACGAGCTGACCCGGCCGCTCGAGGGCGCGGCGGAGGCGTCCGCCGCGGAGGGGCCGACCAGCCCGGCAGTCGGCCGCGACGAGTGGGTCGCGCGCCACGGCGAGCGGCGCGCGCGGCGTGGCGGCGTGCTCGGGACGATCGAGCAGCGCCTCGCCGCCGTCCCCTGGTGGGCCTGGCTCGCGCTCTTCACGGCCGTCATCTGTGCGGTTCCCGGTGTGTTCGAGAGCGGCTACGTGCGCCGGGTCGCGTTCGACACCGTCGTCTTCATGCTGCTCGCCCTCGGGCTGAACATCGTCGTCGGCTGGGGTGGCCTGCTCGACCTCGGCTACGTCGCGTTCTTCGGCATCGGCGCGTACACGTACGCGCTCCTCAGCTCCGACCAGTTCGACATCCACCTGCCGACGATCCTGACGATCCCGATCGTCGCGATCGTCGGGGGGATCGTCGGGTGGCTCGTCGGCCTCCCGTCGAGACGCCTCACCGGCGACTACCTGGCGATCGTGACGCTGTTCTTCTTCCAGGTGTTCCTCACGTTCACGAACAACGGCGACAACATTCGCGGCCACAGCATCACGAACGGCCCGAACGGGATCCTCAACGTCGACGAGTTCGACTTCTTCGGGTGGCGACTCCCGCGGTCGACTTCGGAGGGCCTCTTCAACATCCGCTACCTCTACGTCGCTGTCGTCTTCTTCGTCCTCGTCTACGTCGCGCTCCACTTCCTGAACGACTCGCGCACAGGGCGCGCGTGGCGGTCGCTGCGCGAGGACCCGCTCGCGGCCGAGGTGATGGGCATGCCGGTGAACCGGCTCAAGCTGATGGCGTTCGCCTTCGGCGCATCGGTCGCCGCTCTGACCGGGACGTTCGCGACGGCGCTGAACGGCAGCGTGTTCCCCCAGAACTTCGAGTTCCCGCTCCTCATCACCGTCTACACGATGGTGATCCTCGGCGGCGCGGGGAGCCAGGCCGGCGTCGTCCTCGGCGCTGTGATCGTGAGCGTGCTGCTCGAGGTCCTGCGCGACCCGGGCGACTCGCGCGGCTACTTCTACCTCCTCATCCTCCTCTCGCTCGTCGCCGTGTACCGGAAGTCGCGCGAGCTCGTCGTCGTGGTCGGCGGGACGATCGTCTTCGGCGTCGTGGCGCGGATCGTGGCAGGTGCGATCGACGACAGCTGGACCGCGGGACCGGTCGAGCAGACCGGCCGGCTCGCCGACTGGGCCGCCGACTGGGTCATCGTGCCCGCGCAGCTCGCCGGGTGGGTCGCCCCGGTCACGTACATCGGGCTCGTCGCGCTGGCGCTCGTCTTGACGCTGGTCCGCGGGTGGATGCGGATCGCGCTACTCATCCCGACGATCTACCTCGCGTCATTCGTCTGGGAGAACGTCATGCTCCCGCACCCGGAGTCGGCGCGGTACATCGTCCTCGGCGCGCTCCTCGTCGCGATGATGATCGCGCGGCCGCAGGGGCTCCTCGGCGAGAAACGCGTGGAGATCGTGTAGGCCGTGGCGCGCCGGAGAAGCTGCTCGAGCTGCGGCACGTCTCGATGGCGTTCGGGGGTCTCAACGTCGTCTCCGAGCTCGACCTGTACGTGAGCGAAGGCGAGATCGTGAGCGTCATCGGCCCGAACGGCGCGGGCAAGACGACGCTGTTCAACCTCATCACCGGGATCTACGAGCCGACCGACGGCGACATCGTCTTCGCCGGCGAGAGCATCACCGGGCTCGAGCCGCACAAGATCACGCGGCAAGGGGATCGCGCGGACGTTCCAGACCCTCCGCCTCTTCCTCAACATGACCGTGCGCGAGAACGTGATGGCCGCGGCCTACGGTCACACGCGCGCGGGCGCGTTCCGCTCGATCTGCCGCACCCCGGGCCAGCGCCGCGAGGAGCGCGAGATCCGCGAGCTCGCCGAGAAGCGGCTCGCGTTCTTCGGCGAGCGGCTGATGGGCTACCGCTGGGACCAGCCCGCCTATTCGCTCTCGTACGCGAATCGCCGCCGGCTCGAGATCGCCCGCGCGACCGCGACGAACCCGCGCCTGCTTCTGCTCGACGAGCCGGCCGCGGGGATGAACCCGAAGGAGACCCAGGAGATCACCGAGCTCATCGGCCGCCTGCGGGACGAGGGGTACACGATCCTCGTGATCGAGCACGACATGCACGTCGTCGAGGGCATCTCCGATCGCGTCGTCGCGCTCGACCACGGCGTGAAGATCGCCGAGGGCTCCTTCGAGGCGGTCGCGACCGATCCGCGCGTCGTCGAGGCGTACCTCGGGACCGGGGGGATGGCGCGCAAGTGAGCGACGACGACGAACACGCCCACTGCTCCAGCTCGAGGGGATCAACACCTACTACGGCCAGATCCACATCCTCCAGGACTCGAACCTCGTCGTCCGCGAGGGCGAGCTCGTCTGCCTCCTCGGTGGGAACGCGTCGGGGAAGTCGACGACGCTGAAGACGATCCTCGGCCTCGTCCGGCCGCGCACGGGCACGGTGCGGATCGCCGGCGAGGACGTCACGCGGATGCCGACGGCGCACCGGATCCGCCGCGGCCTCGCGATCGTGCCGGAGAACCGGCGGCTGTTCGGGCCGATGACCGTGCTCCAGAACCTCGAGATGGGCGCGTACCTGCGCCCGCGGTCGGACCTGAGGGAGGAGTTCGAGCGCGTCTACTCGCTCTTCCCGCTCCTCTACGAGCGGCGCTCGCAGCTCGCCGGAACGCTCTCGGGCGGCGAGCAGCAGATGGTCGCGATGGGCCGGGCGCTCATGTCGAAGCCCCGGCTCCTGCTGATGGACGAGCCGTCGATGGGGCTCGCGCCGATCCTCGTCGAGCGGAGCTTCGAGATCATCCAGCAGGTCAACGAGGCGGGCGTCGCGATGCTCGTCGTCGAGCAGAACGCGAACGTCTCGCTCTCGATCGCCGACCGCGGCTACGTCCTCTCGACCGGCCGTATCGTCCTCGAGGGCAAGGCCGCCGACCTGCTCGAGAACGAGGATCTCCGCAAGGCGTACCTCGGCAGGTAGCCCGCGCCCTCGGCGCGACCGGCCGGCTACACGTCGCCGTTCGTGCGCGGAGCGGCCGTCATCGACCCGAGGTAGAGCTCGGCGACGCGCGGGTCGACGAGCAGGTCGGCTCCCGTGCCCTCGTGCGCGTTCCGCCCCATGTCGAGCACGTAGCCGCGGTCGGCGAGCGCGAGAGCGCGGCGCGCGTTCTGCTCGACGATGACGATCCCGATGGCACGGTCGCGAATGCCCTCGAGCTCCGCGAAGACCATGTCGGTGGCCTCGGGTGAGAGGCCCGCGGAGGGCTCGTCGAGCAGGAGCAGCGACGGTCGGCCGACGAGCGCGCGCCCGAGCGCGACGAGCTTGCGCTGGCCGCCGGAGAGCGTGCCCGCGCGCTGGCGGCGGCGGTCGCGCAGAAGCGGGAACTGCTCGACGACCGCGGCAACGGCGTCGCGACGCTCCCCGCGCGCCAGCGCCTGAGCGCCGACGTCGAGGTTCTCCGAGACCGTCAGCGTGGGGAAGACGTTGTCGAGCTGCGGGACGAAGCCGAGCCCGCGCCGCGTGAGGCGGTCGGGGCGCGACCCAGTGACGTCGTCGCCGCCGAACACGACGGAGCCGCTCGTCGGGCGGACGATCCCCGCGACCGCCTTCAGGAACGTCGACTTCCCGGCCCCGTTCGGCCCGATCACGGCGACGATCTCGTCGCCGCCCGCGTGCAGCGACACGCCCCGCAGCACGGGCACGTCCTCGTACCCCGCGTGCAGGTCGCGGACGAGGAGCGCGGCGTCGCTCACCCGTGTGTCCCCAGGTAGGCGTCGATCACGCGCTCGTCGTTTCGCACCTCGTCGGGGGTGCCGTCCATCAGCACGCGGCCCTCGTTCATGACGACGACCCGGTCGCTCGCCTGCATCACGAACGCCAGGTCGTGCTCGACGACGAGGAACGAGAGTCCGCGGTCGGCGCGCAGCTCGAGCACGTGCGCGAGCAGCTCCTCCCGCAGGGCCGGGGCGACGCCGGCCATCGGCTCGTCGAGGAGGATCAGGCGCGGTGCCGCCATCAGGATCCGCGCCAGGTCGAGCAGCTTCCGCTGGCCGCCCGAGAGCGTCCCCGAGAGGGCGTCGGCGTGCCCGTCGAGCCGGACCAGTCGAAGCAGCTCGTGCGCCTGCTCGGTCACCTCGCGCTCGCGCCGTCGGGCCGCGGCGCGGCGTGCGACGACGCCCCAGAGGTGCTCGCCGGGGTGCTCCGGGGCTGCGAGTCGAACGTTGTCGAGCACGGTCATCCGCGTCAGCGCCCGCGCGGTCTGGAACGTCCGGCCGAGGCCCGCCCGGACGATCCGGTGCGGTGGCCGCCGGTCGATGCGGTGGCCTGCGAGCTCGATCCGGCCCGCGTCGGCTCGCACGAAGCCGGAGATGCAGTTGAAGAGCGTCGACTTCCCGGCGCCGTTCGGGCCGATCAGCGCCGTGATCGAGCCCGTGTCGACGACCAGGGAGGCGTCGTCGACGGCCCGGACGCCGGCGAACGCCTTGCTCACGCCGCGGGCCTCGAGCAGCGCGCTCATTCGAGGATCATCTCGTCACGTCGACCGAGGAGGCCCTGCGGGCGGAAGACGACGAGCAGGATGATCGCCAGCCCGATCACCATCAGCCGGACGTACGCGCGGTCGGCGGAGTCGAGGTACGAGAAGGGAGCGAAGTCGAAGAAGCGCGTCGCGGCGAAGAGGAACCCGAACACGAGCGCCCCGACCGGGACCGCCCAGACGCGGCCCACCCCGCCGAGGATGAGGATCATCCAGCCGAAGAACGTGATCAGCGGCTGGAAGTCGTCGGGGCTGAAGAAGGAGAACTGCCACGCGTAGACGCACCCGGCGAGACCGGCCAGCGCCGCGCCGAGAGCCAGGGCCTGCAGGCGGTACGCGAAGACGTGCTTGCCGAGCGACGAGGTCGCGTCCTCGTCCTCGCGGATCGCGCGGAGCACTCGCCCCCACGGCGTGCGCGCGAGCCGGGCCGTGAGCCAGACGAGGAGGAGCGCCGCGGCCCAGACGAGCAGGAGCATGACCACGTCCTTGTCGCCGATGTGGAGCTGGGCGCCGACCCAGCGCTGGAACCGCTCCCACTGCCCGTTGTACTCGGCGGCCGTTCCCTGGCCCGCGAGGTTGATCGTTCCCTGCGCGCCGCCCGTCAGCTCGTCCTCGTTGGTCGCCACCCAGCGCACGATCTCGCTGAAGGCGATGGTGACGATCGCGAAGTAGTCGCCGCGAAGGCGAAGCGTCGGCAGGCCGACGAGGACGCCGGCGAGCGCCGCGGCAGCGATCGCCAGTGGCGTGGCGACCCACATGCTCCACCCCTCCTTCGCCACGAGGATCGCCATCGTGTAGGCGCCGATCGCCATGAACCCGACCTGACCGAAGTTGAGCAAGCCGGCGAGGCCGAACTGCACCTGCAGGCCGAGCGTGAAGAGCGTGTAGATGCCCGCCATCACGCCGACGAACGCCCAGAACTCGCCGCTCGTCAGCACGCTCATACGGCCCTCGCGTGCCCGAACAGGCCCTGGGGTCGGAGGAGCAGCGCCACGATCAGGACGACGAACGCGACGACGGGCTTGTAGACCGGATCGACGCCGCCGCCGAAGCCCTCCCACGTCGAGAGCTCCGTCGCGATGCCGAGCACGAGCCCGCCCGCGAGCGCGCCGTACGCGCTCCCGATCCCACCGAGCACGACGGCCGCGAACACGGGCAGCAGCAGCTGGAAGCCGAAGTTCGGGTCGAACGAGCTCTGCACGAGCGCAGCGAGCACCCCGGCGAGTCCCGCGGCGAAGCCCGAGATGATCCAGGTCACGACCACGACACGGTCGACGTCGATCCCCGAGACCTGCGCGAGGGCGCGGTTGTCGGACATCGCGCGCATGACCCTCCCGGTCCGGCTGCGGGCGAGGAACAGCCCGATCGCGACGATCGCCACCGCCGCGGTGACGATCGTCGCGGCCTGGGCGAGCGACAGGCGGACGTCGCCGACGACGTAGACCTTGAACGGGTCGACGTCGTACGCGCGGGGCTGCGGCCCCCAGACGAGGAGGATCGCCTGCCGCAGGACGAGCGCGACGCCGATCGACGCGAGGAAGAGGCCCATGAACCCCGCCCGGCGCAGGCGGAGGGGGCGCCAGAGCACGACGTCGAGCGCGACCGAGAGCGCCGCCCCTGCGACCATCGCGAACGCGGTTGACGCGACCATCGGCAGGCCGAGGTTCGCGTTCGCGAAGTACCCGGCGAACGCGCCGAAGGTCATCATGTCGCCGTAGGCGAAGTTGACGAGCCGGAGGATCCCGTAGACCAGGGAGATGCCGACGGCGGCGATCGCGTACACGGACCCGGTGACGAGGCCGTTCACGAGCAGCTGCACGAACACGCTCAGATCACCTGAGGCTCCGGGACCGTGCGCCCTTCCTGGAAACGTCGGCTGTCGAGGATGTCGAGCACCGTATCGCGCTCGCCGGCGACCCCGCCTGCGACGATTCGGCCGACGGCCGGGGCGATCATGAAGCCGTGACCGCTGAACCCGGCGGCGACGTGGAGGCCGTCGTGACCGGGCAGCGGGCCGAGGATCGGCTGCCGGTCGGGCGTGACGTCGTACGCTCCGCTCACGAGCACGTCGAGCCCGACGTACTCGAGGATCGGAAGCAGGTCGGAGATGGCGGCGCGCACGTTCCGGCGCCACGCCGGCGCCCCGGTCTCCGGATCGCCCGTCGCGCCGAGATCGCTCGCGAGCACCCGGCCGCTGTGGAGCTGTTTCGCGGCGAACCGCCGCTCGGGCGAGATCACGAGCGGCTCGAGCAGACGTTCGTGGATCGGCGCGCTGAGGAACAGATGTCGAGGCTCGAGCTCGATCGGCAGGTCGACGCCGAGCGGACCGACGAGCGCACGCGTGTCCGCTCCGGCCGCGACGACGACGGACGGCGCGGTGAAGGGGCCCGCCGTCGTGTCGAGCCTCCACGTGCTACCCGCATGGACAACGGCCTCGACCGTCGCGTGGCGGACGTCGAGGTGCCGCGCGATCGCGGCGATCGCAGCCTGAGGCTCGCCCATGTATCCGTCCTCCGCGCAGTACGACCCTCCCACGATGGACGCTGTCCGGAGTCCCGGCACCAGCTTCCCCGCCTCCGCGGGCGAGACGACCCGCGACGGCACGTCGGCGGCATTCTGGACACGAACCGCCGTCGTCAGCCGCTCCAGCACCGGCTCGCTGTGCGCCACGAAGAGGTACCCGCAGGAGGCGAACGCGAGCGGGACGGGCCCGCCGAGCCGCTCGTCGGCGGTCGTCCACCAGGCGCGCGACTCGAGCGCGAGCCGACAGTTGACGGTCGTGCCCCACTGGAGGCGGATGCCGCCCGGCTGGATCCCGGACTGTCCCTCGGCGACGCCTGCGCGCTCGAGGACCACCACGTCCGCGCCGCGCGTCCGGAGCGCGAGGGCGATCGACAACCCGACCACGCCGGCACCGACGACCAGGACGTCGGCCGAGGAGCTGATCGCGGCCATCGCGATAGCATCCTAGAAACACGGCGCCGGATCGGGGATGATGCGCGGCGTCCGTCGTGCCCGCGTGCCCTGATCCGAAGGAGGAGTGCATGACGAAGCTCACGAGGCCCATGTACCTCGCCGTCGCGGCGGCTGCCGCCCTCGCGGCCATCGCGGCCAGCGCCACCGGCGCCACCGCCTCGCGATCCGCCGCCCCGCGGAACTGCGCGTTCGAGCTGCGGCTCGGGGACGTGCTGCCGTTCACCGGTGACCTCGCCGCGTACGGGGCCAACCTCGACCGGGCCGTGAAGCAGGCGGTCGTCCTCCAGAACGCGGCGCTCAAGAAGGCGGGGCTCACCCGGGCGTCGGTCCGGCTCGTCGGCTCGGAAGACGGTCAGACGCAGGCGTCCGCGTCCGTGGAGGCGGCGACGAAGCTCATCAAGGCGAACAAGGCCAACGTGATCATCGGAGAGATGGCCTCCGGCGCGACGATCCCGATGGCGCAGTCCGTGACCATCCCCAACAACGTCCTCCTCGTCTCGCCCACGTCGAGCGCGCCGCAGATCAGCGACCTCAGAGACAAGGGGCTCGTGTTCCGGGCCTACCCGTCGGACGCGCTCCAGAGCAAGGTGCTCGCGGGCGCCGCGCTGACGAAGTTCGGCAAGGGCGCGAAGCTCAACGTCGGTGCACGGAACGACGCCTTCGGAACGGCCCTGCTGGCGCTGTTCCAGTCCGAGTGGAAGCGCCTCGGCGGAAGCATCGGCGCCTCCGTGTCGTGGAACCCGGACCAGGCGAACTTCGACACGGACGCCGCGAAGCTCGTCGACGGGAGCCCGGCGGGGTGGGTCATCATCGACTTCCCCGACACGTTCGAGAAGTTCACCCCGTCGCTCGTTCGCAGCGGCAAGTGGAGCGCGTCCAAGACCCTCGGGATCGAGGCGCTCCGGAACGCGGAGACGCTCGACAAGATCGGAGACCCGGTGAAGGGCTTGAGCGGCTCGGCTGGAAGCGCGGCGGGCGGTCCAGCCGGAAAGGCGTTCGCGGCCTACTGGAAGAAGTTCGTCAAGGGCGCGAAGCCGTACACGGGGTTCGAGGGCACCGCGTTCGACGCGGCGATGACGGCGTTCCTCGCGTCGGTGCGCCGGCTGCTCGGCCTCGCCGGCGAAGATCAAGACGTCCATGCGCGCGATCTCGGGCCCTCCGGGCCTGAAGGTCACCTTCCAGAACCTCGCGGCAGGGGTGAGGGCCGCGGCGGCCGGGAAGGACATCAACTACGAAGGTGCGTTCAGCCCCGTCGACTTCGACGCCAAGGGCGACATCGGGTCGGCGGTGTACGAGATCTGGGAGTACCAGGGCGCCGGAAAGATCGTCACGCTGAAGACGATCACGTTCCGCGGCTCCTAGCGATCGCCCGCGTGGGAGGCGGGGGCTTTCCTCCGCCTCCCCGCGTGATCGCCGCTCGCTCTACGTCGTGTCGGCCACGATCGCGTCGAGCTCGACCTCGACGAGGACGTCCGGAATGAAGCCGGCGACGACGTAGGTCGTGTTCGCGGGCGCGATCCCGGCGAACGCCTCGCCGTGGGCCCGCACCGCGTCCTCCCACGCTGCGCCCGGCGCGAGCAGCATGCGCGTCCGGATGACGTCGCGCGGCGCTGCGCCGAGGGCCGTGGCTGCGGCGAGCGCCTTCTCGATGGCGGCGACGGTCTGCCGATAGGTGTCGCCCGCGTGCAGAACGCCGTCGGGCCCGATGGCGGCCGTGCCGCTGACCGCGACGTGGGGCCCCACCCGCACCGCGCGGGAGTACGAGGCGCGCTCCTCGAACACGGTCCCGTCGCTGTAGGTCGTGCGCTCGTCGCTCAAGCGTCTCTCCTCGTGCGCCGGAGTGCTCGTCGCGGTTCCCGGCCTCCGGGAAGCGCACTCTATGCTTGCCCGGTGACCGAGATGCGCCTCTTCGACCTCCGCGTGACCGTCGAGCGGATCGAGGGGCGCTCGGTGTGCGGCCTCGAGGTCGGTGACTGGTTCGAGGTGACCGAGTCGAACCGCGTGCGCATCCCGGAGGGACGCCACTTCTGCCTCTTCGCACTCCAGTCGGTGATTCCGCTGCTGCCCGCGAAGATGCGGCGCCTTCCCGACGCCGATTGGCTCGAGCAGGACAATCTCGTCTGCTGCCCCGATCCCGACGAGCGGGTCGTGATGAGGATCGAGCGGCTCGCGGAGCGCTCGCTGGTCACCGAGGAGCTGACGTAGCGCGCGAGCTCGGGATCGGCCTTCTGACCGACCAGGAGCCGCAGGCGTACGAGGCGATCGCCCGGCGCGTCGACGTCGCGGGGATCGACGTCCTCTCCGTCTACCACGACCTGCTCTACCAGCCGGCGATCGGGCCGCTGCTTGCTCATGGCGCGCGTGACCGAGCGGGTACGGCTCGGGCCGGCCGCGCTCAACCCGTTCACGCTGCATCCCTACGAGATCGCGGGCCAGATCGCGATGCTCGACACGCTGTCGCGCGGCCGCGCCTACCTCGGGCTGGCGAAGGGCGCGTGGCTCGATCGTCTCGGCCTCGACGAGCCGCGCCCGCTCGCTGCGCTCCGCGAGGCCGTGGCGATCGTGCAGGCACTTCTCGCGGGGAACGACGCCGGCGTGGCCGGCGAGCGGTTCAGCCTCGCGCCCGGGACGACGCTCGCCTACCCGCGCTTCCGGGAAGCCGTGCCGCTCCTCGTCGGGACGTGGGGCCGGGCGACGGCTGCATGGGCGGGCACCGTCGCCGACGAGGTCAAGATCGGCGGCAGCGCCAACCCGGACCTCGTCCCGATCGTCCGCGAGTGGCTCGGCAACCCTCGGGTGCGCATCGTGATGGGCTGCGTCTCCGTCGTCGACGAGGACGGAGACCGGGCGCGCGAGCGCGCCCGGGCCGCGGTTGCGCCCTACGTCGACGTCGTCGCGCGGCTCGACCCGACGGTCGACGCGTCGGCCCCGCTCCCGCTCGACCGCTTCTCCATCGCCGGGACGCCGGAGGAGGTCGCGGCGCGGGTCGAGGAGCTCTGGCAGGCGGGTGCGGATCGCGTCGAGCTCGGCACGCCGCAGGGCAGAACGACACCGGCTGGAGTCGAGCTGATCTGCGACCGCGTCGTTCCGCTGCTCCGCCGCTGATCGGGGAGGAGCCGGGGGACGCGGGCCCGTTCGACGTGCCCGAGGTACGATCGTGCCGTGAGCCAGGCGCCGCCGTCGACGCGCGTCGGCGCGGACGTCCGCGCCGAGTTCCCGATCTTCGAGACGGCGACGTACCTCAACTCCTGTTCGCAGGGCGCGCTCTCGCACCGCGTGCGGGACGCCGTGGAGGGCTGGCTCGCGGGGTGGGACGCGAACGGCGCCGAATGGGACTACTGGGTCGAGCGGAACGAGGCGTTCCGCACGGCGATCGCGGGTCTTCTCCATGCGGGCGCCGACGACATCGCGGTCACGACCTCGGTCTCGCAGGGAGTCAGCGGGCTCGTGTCCGCGCTCGACCTCGGCGGGGAGCGCAACCGAATCGTGATCTCGGAGTACGAGTTCCCCACGGTCGGTCAGATCGCGCATGCGCAGGAGCTGCGCGGAGCAGAGGTCGTGCACGTCCGGCCGGATGCCGACGGCTCGATCCCTCCGGAGCGCTTCGCCGAGTCGATCGACGAGCGGACGGCGCTCGTCTGCTGCACGACGCTCTCCTACCGCTCGGGCCACCGGCACGACGTGGCCGCGATCGCCGAGGCGGCGCATGCCGCCGGCGCGATCGTGCTGGCCGACAGCTACCAGGCCTGCGGGGCGATCGAGCTCGACGTCCGCTCGCTCGGCGCCGACGTCGTGACCGGGGGAACGGTCAAGTACCTGCTGGGCACCGCCGGCCTCGGCTTCATGTGGGTCAGGCCCGCGGTGCTGGAGACGCTCGTCCCGACCCAGACGGGCTGGTTCGCCGATGAGGACATCTTCGCGATGTCGATCGCCGACTACTCCCCTCACCGGAGTGCGCGGCGCTTCGATGCGGGGACGCCGCCGGTGCCGGCGCTCTACGCTGGGGTCGCAGGCGTCTCGCTGGTCGAGGAGGCCGGTGTACGGACTATCGAGGAGCACGTCGCCGGGCTCGTCGATCGCCTGCTCGACGGGCTCGAAACGCTCGATGCCAAGGTCGCCAGCCCCCGCGACCCGGCCCGTCGTGGGCCGCTCGTGTGCATCTGCTCGACCGACGTCGTCGCGCTCGTGGATGCGCTCGCGTCGGAGCGGATCGTCGTCTCGTCGCGTGAGGACAAGCTCCGCGTCGCGCTCCATCTCTACAACGTCGAGGACGACGTCGATCGGCTGCTCGAGGCGCTGACCCGCAGCCGCTCGCTGCTCGCCTGACTCCTGGTGATGCGCCACCGGCTCGCCGCTCGCTTTGCGGACTGCTCTTGACGAGCAATCGCAAACTCGCTATATAGCGAACATGAGATCGAAACGGCAGGCGGCGACGCCGGTCGAACGACTTCGCCGACGGCTTGCGGGCGCGGACGAAGGCTGGCTCTTCGCCTCGATCGCGTCCCAGGTCGCCGAGCGACGCCGGGAGCTTCGGCTGTCGCAGGCCGAGCTCGCCGCCCTCTGTGAGACGACGCAGTCGGCGATCGCGCGCCTCGAGAGCGGAGGGCGCCCGCCGCGGATCGACACGCTGCTCCGCATCGCCTCGGCGCTCGACTGCGAGCTGCGCGTCGAGCTTCGTCCCGAGACGACGAGGGATAGCTGAGCGATGTCGTCGCTCTCGGAGCGGATCGACCTTCTCGAGCTGGATCTCCGTCGCGTCGAGCGCGAGCTCGCGTCGCTCCGCCGTGAGGCGGCCTCGGCAGCGACACCCGGGCCGGACGTCCCCGGCGTCTCCGACGCGTCCGCTCCTCCGCCTCGTGTCCGTACTCCTCCCCCCGCGCCGGCTATTCGTCGCTCGACCCCGGCGCGACGTCCGCGACCCAGCGTCGATCTCGGCGCCCTCCTCGTCCGTTTCGATCTGCTCGGCGCCCGCGGCCTGGCGATCGCCGGGGGTGCGGTCACCGCGCTCGGGATCACACTCCTCTTCGTGCTCGCAACGGAGCAGGGTTGGATCGGCCCGCTCGAGCGCGTCGCCGCAGGCGCTCTCGTGTCTGCGCTGGTCTTCGGTGCGGGGATCGTCCTCCACCGCCACTACGGGCAAATCGCCGCGGGGCTCGCAGCCGTGGGCGCGGGCATCGCGGGTGGCTACGCGACGCTCGCTGCCGCCACGGCGCTCTACCACCTCGTGCCCGACTCCGCCGCGCTCGCGATTGCCGCGGGCATCGCGGGGGCCGCGGTCGCCGTCTCGCTCGCCTGGGGCTCGGAGCTCGTCGCGGCGGTCGGGCTCGTCGGCGCGGCGCTCGCTCCGGCGCTCGAGGCGATCGACACCGAGATCGGCGCGATCGGGGTGGCGTTCGGTGTGGTCGTCCTGGCAGCGACCGGCATGGTCGCAGTCGCCCGTCGCTGGGAGCTCCTGCTCGCCGTCGTGCTCGCCGTCGTCGGCGTTCAGGCCGCGTGGCTCGTCGCGGTGCAGGCCGGGACCGCGAGCGACGCGACACTCGGCGTCGTCGCCGCGCTCGCCGTCGTGGCGCTCGTCGTCGCATCCGCGTGGCAGGTGACCGGGCGCGACCGCGCGGTGTCGCGGCTCGCCGGGCCGATCGTGCTCGCGGACCTCGGCTTCGTCCTGCTCTCGACCCAGGCGCTCCTCGACACCGGCGTCGATCGCGGGGCCGGGCTCGCGATCGCAGCGTGCGCCTTCGCGCTCGGCTGGCTCGTTCTGCGTCGCGTGCAGCCTGACCTCGGGCTCGTCCTCGCCGCCGGCTCGCTCGCGCTGGGCGCGGTGGCACTTGCGAATCTCGTCTCCGGCGACGGGCTCACGCTGGCCTGGGCGGCGGAGTCCGCGGTGCTCTCGGTGCTGGCCTACCGTTTCCGCGACGCGCGGCTGCAGCTCGCTGCGATCGGCTACCTCGGTCTCGCGACGGGTCATCTGCTCGCAGTCACGGCGCCGCTCGGCGAGCTCTTCCGCAGCGACGGGGATGCGTCGACGGCGATCCCGACGCTCGCCGCCGCGGCGGCGGCGACCGCTGCCGGCATGCTCGCGCCGCACGCGTATCGCACCACCGGCGAGGTCGGCGTGCTCACCTTCCTCGCGTCCGTTCGGACCGAGCTGCTCGCGCGCCGCGACCGCATCGTCGAGATCCTCCTCGCGGCCGCGGCGGCACTCGGCGTGATCACGTTCGGCATCGTCGTCGTCTCGATCCATGCCGGTGCCGGGCACGCGGCGCTGAGCGGCGTGGCGGCCCTCGTCGCCGTGGCGGGCACCGTCGTGGCGTCGAGACGGCACGCTCGGGGACTCGCCGCCACCGCGTTGACGGCGTCGTTCGTCGTGGTCGTGGAGGCCGGCTGGTACGACGTCGAGGAGCTCGAGGCGGGGTGGGCGGGAACGGCTTTGCTGCTCGCCGCGGGCGGGCTTCTCGCATCGGGAGTGCTGTTGCGGGCGCGGTGGCAGACGCGGAAACCGCTCGGGCTGGCATCGGGCGCTGCGGCGACCGTCGCGTTCGTCGCCGTGTTCCGTGCCCTGGAGGTCCTCGTGCCCGACGAACCGGAGCTCGCCGAGAGGCTCTGGACGGCTGGTGGAGCTTCCGTGGTCGCCGTCGTCTATCTCGCCCTGGCCGGATGGGCGCTCCGGCGGGCACGGCTGCGCAATCTCTCCACGACGCTCTGGGCATTCGGGCTCGTAGCCGTCCTCGTCACGGAGCTCGCCCTCACGGCGGACGGGCTGGCCTTCGCGATCGCGGTCGCAGCGACCGCCGCCGTGACGGCGGCCGTGGGATACAGGCTGCGCGAGCCGCGCCTGTGGAACGCCGCCGCGGCCCTTCTCATGGCGGACGCGTTCGGGGTCCTCGCGTGGCTGACGCCGCCCGATCAGCTCCTGACGGCGAACCCGTCTCCGGCGTCGGGCCTCGGCGCGCTCGTCGCCATCGCGGCCGCGACGGTTGCGCTCGCGCTCACCGCCGCGAGTCACCGGCGCTGGCTCCTGGCTGGCGCCGCCGGCCTCGCGCTCTACGCGGTCTCGCTGATCGTGCTCGAGATTGCGATGCGGGTCTCGGGCGCGTCGCTCGAGACGGACTTCGAGCGCGGGCATACCGTGGTGAGCGCCGTCTGGGGACTGACGGGTCTGACCGTTCTCGTCGTCGGTCTCGCACGCCGATCGACCGAGCTCCGGTACGTCGGCCTCGCCCTCTTCGGGGTCACGCTCGGCAAGATCTTTCTCTACGACCTCGCCGAGCTGAGCTCGGTCGCGCGCGCAGCCTCGTTCGTCGCGGTGGGCGGGTTGCTTCTTGCCGGCGGCGTGCTCGTCCAGCGGCTCGGCGAGCGTGAGGCTGACATACTCGAGCGATGACCGACCCGGATTCGGCCGCCGCGCTCGAGCGCACCATCGACCGCTACAACGACGCCTGGAACGCGCACGACCTCGATGCGATCGTCGCCTGCCATGCGCCGGCGATGGTCTTCGAGAACCACACGGCCGGAGAGCGCGCCGAGGGCGACGCGGTGCGCGACCACATCGGCAGCATCTTCGCCAGCTGGCCCGATCTCGCCTTCCGCGGGCGGCGCCTCTACGCGCGCGACGGGCTCGTCGTCAGCGAGTGGACTGCGACCGCCACCGACGGCGAGGGTCGACGGCTCGAATGGGACGGGATCGACGTGTTCCCGTTCGAGAACGGGCTCATCCTGCGCAAGGACGTGTATTCGGCCGGACACCGGCCGCGTGTCCTCCCCGCGTAGGAGAGGGCGGTCTCGCCGGGCAAGATGGCACGCCCGAGCGTCCACCTCACCGCGCCTGTCCCGGCCGAGGTCGAGACCGCACTCGTCCGCGACTTCGAGCTGGTCGACGAGCCGGAGGGAGCCGACGGGATCCTCGTCGCGCTCACCGCGCGCATCGACGACGCCTACCTCGAGCGCGCCGGCGCGCAGCTCCGCGTCGTCGCAAACTACGCGGTCGGCGTCAACAACATCGATCTCGGCGCCGCAGCCGCGCGGGGTGTTCTCGTGACGAACACCCCGGACGTGCTCACGCGTGCGACGGCGGAGCTCGCGGTCGGCCTGATGATCGCGTTGCTGCGCCGGATCGCCGAAGGCGACCGGTTCGTCCGGCGCCGCTCGGAGTGGGAGTTCTCGCTCGAGTTCATGCTCGGCTCGAGCCTCGACGGGAGAGACCTGCTGGTCGTCGGGCCCGGGCGGATCGGACGCGAGACGGCACGTCTTGCCGAAGCGTTCGGCGCACGTGCGGCGTTCGCCGGGCGCGACGCCGACCTGCCCGAGCTGCTCGGCCGGGCCGACATCGTGAGCATCCACGTTCCGCTCACCGAGGCCACGCGTCACCTGATCGACGCGCGGGCGCTCGGGTCGATGCGGCCGTCGGCGGTGCTCGTCAACGTCGCGCGCGGGCCGGTCGTCGACGAGCGGGCGCTGGTCGACGCGCTTCGCGCAGGGACGATCGCCGGCGCCGCACTCGACGTGTTCGAGCGGGAGCCGGACGTGGAGGAGGGCTTGCTCACCCTCGAGAACGTCGTCCTCACGCCGCATCTCGGCAGCGCCACGCGCGAGACGCGCGTCGCGATGGGGATGCTCTGCGTCGAGGCGCTCCGCGCCGTGCTGCTCGAAGGGCGTAGGCCGGCGAACACGGTCGGCTAGCCTGCCCCGCCATGTCCGCCTTCGGCAGCACGTCGATGTGGGGCGCGCTCCGGCGCGTGCTGGTGCGCCGGCCGCTCGCCGAGGACGCCTCCGCATGGCGGTCACACGGCTGGCGAGCCGCCCCGGACGTCGCCGCCGCGCAGGCGGAGCACGAGGCGTTCTGCTCGCTGCTCGAGGAGGCGGGCGCCGAGGTCGTCGTGTCGGAGCACGACCCCGGCAACCCCGACGCGATCTACACGTACGACCCGACGCTCGTCGGGCGCGAAGGCGCCGTACTGCTGCTGCCGGGCAAGGAGGCGCGCCGTCGCGAGCCCGAGGCCACCGTTGCATCTCTCGAGCTGGCCGGGGTGCCCGTCTCCGGAAGGATCGAGTTGCCCGCGACGGTCGAGGGGGGCGACACGGTCTGGCTCGACGACGAGACGCTGCTCGCCGGGATCGGCTACCGGACGAATCCCGCCGCGATCGAGGCCCTCCGCGAGGCGTTCGCCGGCGTCGAGGTGATCTCCTTCGACCTCCCCCACTGGAACGGGGCGGGCGAGGTGATGCACCTGATGTCGTTCATCTCGCCGCTCGACCGCGACCTCGCGCTCGTCTACCCGCGCATCGCTCCGACTCGGCTCTTGTGGCTGCTCGCCGAGCGTGGGATCGCCGTGGTCGAGGTGCCCGACGAGGAGTTCGAGTCCCAGGGGCCGAACGTCCTCGCGCTCGGGCCGCGCCGCGCGCTCGCGCTGGAAGGCAACGACGAGACCCGACGTCGCCTGGAGCGCGCGGGCGTCGACGTCGTCACCTATCGCGGCGACGAGATCTCGCGCAAGGGCGACGGGGGCCCGACGTGCCTCACGCGCCCGCTGCTGAGGATTTGAGACTCACACGTCGTCGAAGGTCAGCTGCCGCGCGCCCGTCAGGCCGGAGACGCCGACCCCGACGAGCCGCAGCGCGCCCGGGCGGTCGCGGAGCCCGCGGTCGAGAAGGCGGCACGCCAGGTCGCCGATCCGCTCCGGCTCGTCGATCGGCGTCGGAAGGGTTGTCGAGCGGGAGCGGATCGAGAAGTCGCTGTAGCGGAGCTTCGTCGTGACCGTCCGCGCGGAGAGCCCGTCGCGTCGCAGATGAGCCGCCACGTCCTCCGCCATCCGCCGCAGCTCGGCGTGGAGCGCGCCCCGTTCGGCGAGGTCGCGCTCGAATGTCTCCTCCGTCGAGATCGAGATCCGCTCCGCATCGAGCTCGAGGTCGCGCGGGTCGATACCGCGCGCGCGGTCGCGGAGCAGCCTCCCGACCTGTCCGGGGAGCACGACGCGGAGCTCCGCGTCCGACAGGGAGGCGAGCCCGCCGATCGTGACGACGCCGGCGGCGGCCAGGCGCTCCTCCGCGCGTGGCCCCACGCCCGGGAGGATCCGGGTCGCGAGTGGTGCGAGGAACGCGGCCTCGCGGCCGGGCGGGACGACGGTGATGCCGCCCGGCTTGCGCCGGTCGGACGCGACCTTGCAGAGGACCTTCGAGGTCGAGACGCCGAGCGAGCACGAGAGGGACGTCGAGCCTCGTACGGCGACCTGCACGACCCCGGCAAGGCGCCGCGCGCCCGCGAACGAGTCGAGCACGCTGCCGAGGTCGAGGTATCCCTCGTCGATCCCGGTCCGCTCGACGCGGGGCACGACCTCCTGCACACATGCCCAGACGGCCTGCGAGTACTGGCGGTAGAGCGCGTGGCGCGGCCGCACGAAGACGACCGCCGGGCAGCGGCGAAGCGCCTCGGCGGAGCTCATCGCGGAGTGGATCCCGAACCGTCGCGCCACGTAGTTCGCGGTCGCGACCACGCCGCGGCCTCGCGGATCGCCGCCGACCACGAGCGGCCTCGACCGCAGCGACGGGTCCTCGAGCTCCTCGACGGCGGCGAAGAATGCGTCGAGATCCAGGTGGGCGAGTATCGGCACGGCCCGGTCAAGGCTACGGTTCGACCGTGATCGACGCCCCTCCTCGGGCACCTGTCCCACCGGTGGTCGAGCGGCCGGCCGCCTACCAGGTCTCGTACGGCGTCGTCGAGGGTCGCGCCGCGCCAGGTGCCCGGCGCGTGGTCGTCCGGATCGACGGCAAGGTCGCCCGCCGCCTGCGCCTGACAGGCCGCCCATTCCGGCTGGAGGTCGATCTCCCACCGCGGGAGGTCAGGGTCCGCGTCGAGACCGTCGACGGCCAGGGCCGCCGCGCAGGGCGCACCGTGCCGAACGTCTTCGGGCTGCCGCGTGCCGCGCGCCCACGGGCTCGACTCCTGCGCCTCGATGCGGGGCTCCAGACGGACGTCCGGCGGCTCGCCCGTGGCTTCCCGGGCGCGGCCGCGGTCTACGTCGAGGATCTCGGCACCGGCGCGGCGGCGGCGTGGAACGCGCGCGCGACGTTCCCCGCAGCATCGACGCTCAAGCTCGCGATCGCGGTCACCGTGCTCTCGCGCATCGACGGGCCGCCGTCCCCGGGGAGCTTCGTCGACGGTCTCGTCCGCAGGATGCTCGACGCCTCGGACAACGAGTCGGCCAACCGGCTGCTGGTCTCGCTCGGAGGGTCGACGAGCGGTGGCGGGCACATCGTCGACGGCCTGATGCGTTCGATCGGGCTGGAGCGAACGGTCATGTACGGCGGATACATCCTCGGGACGTCGCTCGACCCGCCGCGGGAGATCGCCTCCCGGGGCGTCCCGGTGAGCGTCGTCGAGCAGCCGGCGTGGGGCGTCGGCAAGGCGACCACGGCGGCAGACCTCGCCCTCCTCCATCGCTCGATCTGGCTCGCAAGCGGCGGGCTCGGCCCTCTCGGCCGGAGCCGCTCGGGCATCAGCCCCGCCGAGGCGCGCTATCTCCTGTACGTCCTCGCCCACGTCGAGGACCGGGGCAAGCTCGACCGGTTCGTCGAGCGGAGACCGGGATCCGTCGTCCTCCACAAGGCCGGCTGGATCGACCCGGCGCGCCACGACGCTGGGCTCGTCGTCTGGCACGGCGGCATCTTCGTCGCCGCGGTGATGACCTACGACGGCGCCGGGGCCGGGCCCCGATCGGACGTCCTTGCGGGCCGGGTCGCCCAGGCGGCCCTCCGGCGGTTCAGCGGCTGACGCAAGATACGTGTCTTGACACCGTGCGAACGCCGTGCTGCGCCGCGACGAGGCGCGAGGGCGCCGGTCGGCGCCCTCGCATCGGGTCGGTGTGCGCCCTCGGAGTGCGCTTCCGTCCCGTCCGGGGATCCCTCGGGAGGCGGATCGGGATCACGGACTGCCTCCCTCGTATTCGAGCGGCTGCTTGCGAAGGGTTTGTGAGGTTTCGGTACGAGGCGGATCAGGATTCCGCCCGCCTGGTGATAGTAGGTATATTCTTTGTATCTACTACTGCCGAGGAGTGTGACCGGAACCGTGACCAAGCTGCTGCTCGTCCCGCTCGAGGACATCGTCGTCTTCCCTCACATGAACGTCACGCTGACGGTCGACGTCGGCGACGAGGACCGCGTCCTGCTCGTGCCCAAGCACGACGGGGAGTACGCCGCGGTCGGCACGGTCGCGCGCGTGACCGACCACGTCCGGCTACCGGGCGGCGCTGTCGCGGCCGCGATCGAGGGCCTCCACCGCGGCATTGCCGGCGCGGCGGAGACCGACGCACAGGGTCGCCTGCTCGTCGAGGTCGACGAGCGGAAGGACGGCGTCCCGACCGACGAGCGCACCCGCGAGCTCGAGACCGAGTACCGCGCGGTCGTCGAGGAGATCCTCGAGTTGCGCGGCGACGACGGGCGCATCCAGTCGTTCGTCCGCTCGATCAGCGACCCGGGCCCACTCGCCGACACGTCGGGCTACTCGCCCGATCTCAGCTTCGCGCAGAAGGTCCAGCTCCTCGAGGCCGTTGACGTCACGGAGCGGCTCGAGCTGGCCCTGTCGTTCCAGCGCGAGCGGCTCTCGACCATGCAGATCCGTCAGCGGATTCGCGAGGACGTCAACGCCGGGATGGAGAAGCAGCAGCGCGAGTACCTGCTCCGCAAGCAGATGGACTCGATCCGCAAGGAGCTCGGCGAGGACGACGCGTCGGTCGTCGAGGAGTACCGGCAGAAGATCGAGGCCGCTGGCATGCCCGACGACGTGCGCGAGCAGGCCGACAAGGAGCTCGCCCGGTTCGAGCGGATGGGCGAGAGCTCGCCCGAGTCGCAGATGATCCGCAGCTACCTCGACTGGCTGCTCGCCGTCCCGTGGGGCGTCCGCTCCGACGAGGTGCTCGACCCCGAGCGCACGCGCGAGATCCTCGACGCCGACCATGCCGGCCTGGTGGACGTCAAGGACCGCATCGTCGAGTACATCGCGGTCGCGCAGCTCCGCAAGGAGCGCGGCATCGAGCCGGACAAGCGCGCGGGCGCGATCCTCACGCTGATCGGGCCTCCGGGCACGGGCAAGACGTCGATCGGCGAGTCGATCGCGAAGGCGCTGAACCGCGAGTTCGTGCGCATGTCGCTCGGAGGCGTCCGCGACGAGGCCGAGATTCGCGGCCACCGGCGCACGTACATCGGCGCGCTCCCGGGGCGGCTCGTCCGGGCGCTGCGCGACGCGAAGACCATGAACCCGGTGATCCTTCTCGACGAGGTCGACAAGGTCGGCGCCGACTGGCGTGGCGACCCGTCGGCGGCGCTGCTCGAGGTGCTCGACCCGGCTCAGAACTCGACGTTCCGCGACCACTACCTCGACGTCGAGGTCGACCTCTCCCAGGTCTTCTTCATCGCCACCGCGAACATGGCCGAGACCATCCCGGGGCCGCTGCTCGACCGGATGGAGGTGATCCGCTTCGACGGCTACACCTCCGACGAGAAGGTCGCGATCGCGCGCGGCTACCTCTGGCCGCGGCAGCGCGAGCGGGCGGGCCTCCACGAGGACGAGGTCTCGATCTCGGACGACGCGCTCGAAACCGTGATCTCCGAGTACACGCGCGAGGCGGGCGTCCGCCAGCTCGAGCGCGAGCTCGGGTCGATCCTGCGCAAGACGGCGACGAGGATCGTGACCAAGGAGGCCGAGGCGCCGGTGGAGCTCGACGTCGACGGCGTGCGTGACGCGCTCGGGCGCCAGAAGTTCTTCCGCGAGGCAGCGGAGCGGACGGCGGTCCCCGGGGTCGCGACCGGCCTTGCGGTCAACGCGACGGGCGGCGACGTGCTGTTCGTCGAGGCGACCGCCGTCCCGGGCGAGGGGCTCGTCCTGACAGGCCAGCTCGGCGACGTCATGAAGGAGTCCGCGCAGATCGCCCTCACCGCCGTACGCTCCCAGGCAGAGCGGCTCGGAATCGAGCAGGAGCCGTTCGAGCGCAAGTTCCACGTCCACGTTCCGGCGGGCGGGATCCCGAAGGACGGCCCGAGCGCCGGCATCACGATGGCCACCGCTCTCGCGTCGCTCCTCACGGGTCGGCCCGTGAAGCACACGGTCGGGATGACCGGCGAGCTCACGTTGCAGGGCCGCGTCCTCCCGATCGGCGGCCTCAAGCAGAAGGTGCTCGCGGCGCACGCCGCCGGCCTCACCGACGTCGTCATCCCCGAGCGAAACCGTGCCGACCTCCAGGACGTGCCCGAGCGCGTGCGCGAGGAGCTCACGTTCCACCCGGTGATGTCGCTCGACGAGGTCCTCGGCATCGCGCTCGACCCGACGGCGTCCTCGCGCCCTCACGTGGCGGCATGACGCGCTGTCGCCAGTGCAGCCCCGTGCCCGAGGAGGTCCGCCGCGCGGCGGTTCTCCTCGAGGGACGCTGGACCGTGTCGATCCTCTGGGCGTCGGCGGAAGGTGCGAGCCGCTTCAACGAGTTCAAGCAGGCGGTCGGAGAGATCCCTCCCCGCACGCTTGCGCAGCGTCTCGTCGAGCTCGAGTCGGCTGGTCTCCTCGAACGTCGCGTGATCGATGCCCGGCCGCCGCGCGTCGAGTACCGGCTGACCGACGACGGCCGTCGTCTACGGTCCGTTCTCGACGCGCTCGCGGCCTACGCAGGCGCTGCCTGAACGACAGGCGGATCGTCCTCGAGGACGACGCTCGCGTGGTGCGGGTGGGCTACCGTCCTTCGAATGGGAGCAGGTCGACCGCTTGTGCCGAGCGACACCGGAAGGACGCAGCAGCGCGGTCGCGACGAGCTGCAGGTCAAGCTCGAGGCCGCCCGCACTGCAGCCGCGGAGCGCGCAGTAGCGGAAGAGCGGGCGCGCATCGCGCGGGAGCTCCACGACGTGATCGCCCATTCCGTCTCGGTGATGACGGTGCAGGCCGGGGCGGTCCGGCGGCTCCTGCACCCCGACCAGGAGCGCGAGCGGCTTGCCCTGGAGGCCATCGAGTCGACCGGCCGCGAGGCGCTGACCGAGATGCGGCGCCTGGTCGGGCTCCTGCGCCGGCAGGGGGCGACCCCCGAGTTCTCGCCGCAGCCGTCGATGCGCGCCGTCGACGTGCTCGTCGGCACGATCCGCGAAGCTGGTCTTCCCGTCGATCTCGCCGTCGAGGGCGAGCCGACGGAGCTCGCGCCGGGCGTCGACCTCGCTGCGTACCGCGTGATCCAGGAGGCGCTCACGAACGCGCTCAAGTACGCCGGCCCGGCGCGCGCGTGGGTCACCGTCCGCTGGCGCGAGGGGGAGCTCGAGCTCGAGATCGCGAACGACGGGCGCTCCGAGGCGGGCGGCGACGGTAGCGGCCACGGGCTGGTCGGGCTTCGCGAGCGTGTGGCGCTCGTCGGAGGCTCGATCGACTCCGGCCCTCGGGTCGGGGGCGGATTCGTGGTGACCGCACGGCTCCCGTTCGGAGGCCGCGCGTGATCACGAAGGTCCTGATCGTCGACGACCAGTCACTCGTCCGGGCCGGCTTCCGGATGATCCTCGAGTCCGAGCCCGAGATCGAGGTCGTCGGCGAGGCGGCCGACGGGCTCACCGCCGTCCTGGCGGCGCGCGAGACCGAGCCCGACGTGATCCTGATGGACGTTCGCATGCCCAACGTCGACGGGCTCGAGGCCACGCGCCGCCTGCTCGAGGGCTCCGAGCACGGTCCGCGCATCCTGATCCTCACGACGTTCGACCTCGACGAGTACGTGTACGAGGCCCTGCGCGCCGGCGCGAGCGGTTTCCTGCTCAAGGACACGCCGCCGGAGCAGCTCGTCGAGGCGATCCGCGTCGTCGCGGGTGGCGACGCGCTGCTGTCGCCCGTGGTCACGCGGCGCGTGATCGCCGAGTTCGTACGGAGGCCTCCGGCCGCTGCGCGACCGCCCGCTCCGGGCCTCGACGAGCTCACCGCGCGGGAGCTCGAGATCCTGCGGCTGATCGCGCGCGGGCTGTCGAACGCGGAGATAGCGGCCGAGGCGTTCGTGAGCGAGACGACCGTGAAGACGCACGTCGCACGGATCCTGATGAAGCTGCGTGTGCGTGACCGCGTCCAGGCGGTGGTCTTCGCGTACGAGCACGGCATCGTGCAGGCAGGCGACGCGGGCGTCTGACGACCCGGTGCGGAAGGGCTATAGCTCGTTCGAGGGACTGCCGATAGATAAGGCATGTCCGCTCCACAGACGCTTCCGTCCCGCCTGATCGGGGCGCTCTTCGTCGAGCGTGGGCTCGTCTCGGAGAGTCAGATCCGCGTCGCGCTCGAGATCCAGCGGGAGACGGGACAGCAGCTCGGCCAGATCCTCGTCGAGCGATTCGGCGTCTCGCGCAAGGAGCTCGCGAGCGTGGTCGCGGAGCAATGGGCAAAGCTCGGTGGGTCATCCGGGCCGGAGGACAGCGCCAGCTGGCGTCGTCTCGGGGAGATCTTCGTCGAACGCGGGTTTGTCGGCCAGGAGGAGCTCGATCAGGCGCTTGCGCGCCAGCGTCAGACCGGCGAGCGGCTCGGCGAGGCGCTCGTGGCCCAGGGCGTGATCAGCAAGTTCGAGCTCGCCGGCGCCCTTGCGGAGCAGATGGCGGTGCTCGGCGATGCCGCCGCCGAGACAACCGCGCCGCGTGAGCAGGCGGAGGCAACCGTGCATCAGCTGCCGACGCGCGACGACGCGGAGGATGCGGCGCCGGCGACCAACGTCGTCGAGCTCGCCTCCACGAAGGGCGACGTCGCCGCCGCGTCCTCCGCACCGGAGACCCCCACCGAGGCGGACGAACCTCCGGTCGAGGCGGTCGAGGAGCCGGTCGTGGCGGAGGCACCGGTCGAGGCGGTCGAGGAAGTCGAGACGCAGGTCGAGGAGGTCGAAGCGCCGGTCGACACGGTCGAGGCACCCCTGGAGGAGGTGGGTGAGCCTCAGCCGGCCGAGGTGCTTCTGACCGACCTCCACGACGCGCTTGCCGCAGAGGTCATGTATGCCGGCGAGCCCGTATCCGAGGGTGCGCCGGTCACGGCCTGCCTCGCGTTCGCGCCGACGACAGAGGGCTACCGCCTCGTCGCGCTCGACGCGCTTCCGGAGCCGGGGGAGACGATCGACGTCCCGGAGGTCGGCGAGCGCCTCGTCCTCCGCATCGGCCGCTCGCCGATCCCCGCCGACGGTCGCCTTTGCGCGTACGTCGAGGAGCCGGTCACGGCGCCGGTGATGCTCGCTCTCCACTGAGCGTCCGCGTCCCTCGGCGCGCGGTCCACCCGGCCCTACACTCCGGGCCAGGGCCGTTAGCTCAGTTGGTAGAGCAGGGGACTTTTAATCCCAAGGTCGCTGGTTCGATCCCAGCACGGCCCATGAGCCTTGCAGGGCGCTGAGGGAGACCTCGCGCATCGAGAAGCGCCGCGCGCCGGTGGAACCCGCCAGAGAAGACGGGTGGGGCCAGACTGGCCCCACCCGCTCTCTGACCGCCGCTGGAAGGCCGACGATTTACTGGTCGTCCCAGTCGCGATACCCGGCCCCTTCCGGCCCGTAGTACGAGCCGAGGCGGCCGCGGTACTCGTCGTCACGGATCAGCGTGTCGTCGAACTCCGGGGCATTCTTGATCTGCTCCTTCGTCCGATTCACGAAGATCTTGTCGTCGTCGTTATCGACGTCACGGACCACGCCGGCCGGCAACATGACCTTCTTGCCGAAGATCCACGGCCCCGTGTCGACGACGACGAACGATCCGCTGACGTCGTTCGTCGCATCGTCGACCTTGCCGATCGAGCCGTCGAGCGCCTCGACCCCGTAGCCGACGACACTCGCTCCCGACACCGCGTCGATACCGCTGCGGTATGTCCATACATCGACATCCGTGCGCATTGGTGACTCCCTTCGATCGTGTAGCTCACTCCTACCGCGGTCGTCAGCCGGTAAACCTTCTCGAAGCATCCGGGACTCGCGAGAAGCGTTCAGGACGTCTTGTCGCGCACGTAGTCCTTGCACTCGCGCTCGTTCTGGAACTGCGGGTACGTGCGCCAATGGCCGTCCTCGCAGTCTGCAAGCGTTTCCGGGTACGAGGAAGCGACGGGTGGGATGAGCGGGCGCGGGGTTCGGGTCACGGCGGAGCTAGATGCTTCGCCCGTCGATCTGAAGTACTCGCGAACGCCGATGCCGAGGAAGACGAGCATGACGAGGCAGACAACGGCAAGGCCCGCCATGACGAGGCCGTATTCCGTCGTGGTCTGTCCTTGGGCGTGCCGCAGATCCATCCCATGCGTGTCTTCCCTCCGCCCACCGGCGGCAAACCGAGGCACGCCGGGCGTGGGACTCTCCCCACGTGGGCGGCGATGCTCGAGCTCGGGCGCGTGTGTCTGCGGAGCCGGAGGCCCGTGACACGCCCGGGTCGGGGAGCTGCCGTCAAGGCGATCCCCCGCCGTCATGGATGGCCTACCGTTCGGCGACCGCCGGCGCGTAGCGCGGGAGGAGCTGCTCCTCGTAGAAGGCAATGAAGCCGTCCTGGTCGGGGCCGACCTGGTGGACGTAGACGTGCGTGTAGCCCGCCTCGACGAACTCGTCGATCGCCGCCGCGTGCCGCTCGGGATCCGGCCCGCACACGACAGCTTCGGCGACGCCGTCCTCGTCGACCATCGCGGCGGCCTCCTCGAAGTGGGACGGTAGCGGCAGCTCCTGGCCCAGCGTCCCGCGGAGCGCCGCGTTCGGCCACCACTCGTGAGCCGTCTTTCGCGCATCCTCCTCGCGCTCCGCGAAGCAGACGGTGAGCTGCCCGTAGCGTGGCTTCGACGCGCCGCCCGCGTCGGCGAACGCGTCGCAGCAGCTCGGCGTCGGGCGCGGTACCCACCAGACCGTCGCCGATGCGCCCCGCGAGCTCCGCGGCCTCCGGCCCACCGGCCGCGACCATCACCTCGATCTCCTCCTCCGGCAGGGTGTAGAGGCGCGCGTTCTCGACCGTGTAGTGCGTGCCGCTGTGACTCACGAGCTCGCCGCCCCACAGGAGCCGCATCACCTCGATCGCCTCCTCGAGCATCTCGCGGCGAACCGCGGTGGCGGGCCAACGGTTTCCGAGCACGTGCTCGTTGAGATTCTCGCCCGTCCCCACGCCGAGGAAGAACCGGCCCGGCAACATCGCCGCCGACGTCGCCGCTGCCTGCGCAACGATCGCCGGATGGATCCGGATCATCGGGCAGGTCACACCGGTACCCACGACGAGCTTCTCCGTCGCGAGCGCGATTCCGCCGAGCACGCTCCATACGAACGGGCTCTGTCCCTGACGGTCGATCCAGGGGTGGAAGTGGTCGGAGACGAGCGCAAAGGTGAAGCCTGCCTCTTCCGCACGTGCTGCGCTCCGCACGAGGTCGAGCGGCTCGTGCTCTTCGGACGAGATCGCGTATCCCAGCTCCACGTGCGTCTCCCTCGGTCGGCTCTTCCGCCCGCCGCGCGGGCCCGCGGGCGGGTGTTCCCGCTCGGCGGGGCGCGGAAACGCGACGCAGTCGGCTCGAGGGTGGTTCGCAGTGCGAGCGTGTGGGAAGAACGGGGCGGATGGACTTCCTCGACCGCCTTCGCAGGCACCGCCCTGAGCAGCACGCGGAGCCCCTGCCTGCGGGCGCGCCCGCGCCGCAGCCGGAGCGGACGGAGCCCGTCCTGCCCGACCCGGCGGTCTCCGACCTGTCGCGGGCCGACTACGCCGCGATCGTGCGGCGCGCGGTCAGCGAGGCCGGCGAGGACCGAGTGACCGCGATCGCCGCCGCGCTGGCCTACTACGCGTTCCTCTCGATCCCGTCCGCACTGCTGATCGCCGTTGGCATCTTCAGCCTCGTCGCCGATCCGGGCACCGTCAGCTCCCTCGTCGACGAGCTGGGCAAGGTCGCCCCGCCGGACGCGACCCGTCTCGTCCAGGACAGCCTGACGCAGATGACCCAGCGAGGGGGGACGGGGGTTGCGCTGATCGGCGTGGGCGGGCTGCTCGCGGTCTGGTCGATCGGCGGTGCGATGGAGAACCTGATGTGGGCGCTCAACGTCGTCTACGAGCGCGACGAGACACGCGGCTTCGTTCGTCGCCGCTCGACCGCCTGGGCGATGGCGCTGTTCGCGTTCCTGGGCGTCGCGCTCGCGTTCGGGCTGCTCGTGCTCGGCCACCACTTCGCGACGTGGATCGGTCGCGCGCTCGATGCCGAAGGGACGGTTTCGATCGTCTGGTGGGGCGCGCAGTGGCCGTTCCTCGTCGGCGGGTTGCTGGTCGCCTACGCCGGCATCCTCTACCTGGGCCCGAACGTCGAGCACCCGCGCTGGAGGTTCCTCTCGTTCGGAGCGCTCGTGACGATCGTCGTCTGGCTCCTTGCGTCCGGCGCGTTCGCCTTCTACGCGAGCCGGTTCGGCTCCTACAACAAGACCTGGGGCAGCCTCTCGGCCGTCGTCCTGCTGTTGACCTGGTTCTGGCTCAGCGCGGTCGCCCTGCTCTTCGGCGCCGAGATCAACTCGGAAGCCGAGCGCAGTCGAGAGCTGCGACGCGGCGAGCCGGCCGAGATCGAACTGCAGGCCCCGACCAAGGCGTGACCGGGTGGATCTGGAGGGCGACGCGTCACGCCTCGCTCCCCGCTGGGTTAGGCAGACGAGAAGGCGGGTACCACGTCCGCAACCTACGGAAAGGGATCGCATGTCGGAGATCACCAGTCCACGCGAGTTGTTCGTTCACGAGTTGGGCGACATCCTCTACGTGGAGCGAGCCTTGACGAACGAGGCGCTGCCGAAGCTGATCGGGGAAGTCCAGGACGACGAGTTCCGGGCGGCACTGGAAGCGCACCTCGAGGAGACGCGCGGGCACGTCAAGAACGTCGAGCGCGTGTTCGAATTGCTCGGAGAGGACGTGTCGGCGGAGAAGTGTCTCGGCTTCGAGGGGCTGAAGGCGGAGCACGAGAAGATGCTCGAGGAAACCTCCGCGGATCTGATCGATGCCGTGGATCTCGGCGCGGCGGCACGAACGGAGAACTACGAGATCGCCGCGTACGAGGGGTTGCGGCGGATGGCGAAGGGGCTGGGCGAGGACGAGGCCGTCGAGCTTCTGGACGCCAATCTGAAGCAGGAGAAGGAGGCCCTCCGCGAGGTGGAACGGATCGCCACCCGCATCAGTAACGAGAGCGCCAAACAAGCGGCCTGACACCCGAGGAGGAACCGGTAGATGGACAGCGACCGCATCGAAGGCAAGGCAAAGCAGGCCGAAGGCACCCTCCAGGAGGGCCTCGGAGACGTGAAGGAAACGCTCGGTGGGAACGGCGACGCCGACAAGGCAGAGGGCAGGGCCAAGCAGGGCGAAGGCGAGCTCCAGGAGACGTGGGGCGAGACCAAGGAAAAGGCCGGCGAACTGTGGGAGAAGGCCAAGGACACCGTTCGGAGCGACGACACGCCCGACCGGTAGACCGAGCGACAGAGTCGGCGGTAGGGTCGCAAGCGGCATCGGCCGAGCGACCGACCGCCGACATCACCGATGGGGCTAGGGGCGGCGACCCCGTGCCACCCAACAGGAGGGATGACCGATGGCTGACGGCAGAAGTGGAAGCGGAGCAGGGATCGGGCTTGGCGGGATCCTCGTGATCGTCGGGATCGTCGTGGCCCTCGTTTGGAGCCTGTGGCTCGGCATCCTGCTTGCGGTGGTCGGGCTCGTCGCGTTCGGCGGCTTCGCACGGGGGCGCTGGTACTGAGCGGTCCTACGCGGCCGTCGAATCCGACGGTGGGCGCACCCGAACAGCCACAGCAGGTGCGTGACGATCGACGCAGCTGCGCGAACGAGCGCGGGTGTGCTGACGGCAAGTCCTGCCCCCCGGGGTCTACAGCGACAACATAACCCTCGTGCCGTCTGTTACACAAGGCGTTGAAAGGCGCATTACCGTGCGCTTCGATCGGCGACCGTCGCACCGCCAGTGCTCCTCCGGCCGGCGCGTTGGCGAACGAGTCAGTTCCCCTGGGCTGCCTGCGCGGCCATCAACTCGACAAGCCGTCCGACGTGTGGTGACGACGGTGCCTCCACGCTCTCCAGCCCGCCGACGGATTCCTGTCCGGCGCCCATCAACTCCAGACCCTGCATCGACTGCGTCGCGAGCGCATTGACGGCTTCGGCAGCGGCCGGGTACAGGAGTTGCAGGCCGCGCTTGTCGCCTTCGGACAATTCGAGGCCGGGGCCGGTAGGCGCACACGGGCTCGGGCTCGTCTTGTAGAAGAACGGCGCGAATCGGTAGAGCATGACCGAGGCCGCATCGAACGGGCCGGCGACCGCGTTCGGATCCTCGACGGTCCGGAGATTGTGGTCGACCTTGGCTTTCGACCACTGGTTCGGTGGCCCGGCGAGGTAGGTGTAGATCCCCGGTCGTCGACCTTGACCGTCGGGAACGAAAACGCCGCTTGCGTTCGTGGTCGGCACGTACCCTGGATCATTGTCCCAGCGGAAGTCGTCCGAGCACGGCCCGCGCATGTTCTGGTGCTCGTGCTGGAAGGCCAGCGCATGGAGGAACTCGTGACGTACGGTGCCCTCCCAGCCTTGCGGCTTGCTCGTCTTGTAGCCGCCGAGGTTGAGGCTTCGCTGCCCTGGACCTCCGCCGATGGGGCCGCCGGCGGCGATCGTTGCGTCCGTGCTGTCGGTGCCCACGAGGGACCAGTACCCAGGCATGTCGAAGCTGACCCGGATCTCCGCCTGAAGGACGCTGTCCGTTTCCTCCCAGCGCCGGTAGGCGCCGGTCGCTGGATCGAGACCGAAGTCGAGGGTCAGGTTGACGATCTCCGCGATCTGTGCGGTTGCCGAGGCGATATCGGCGTGCAGTGCCGTGTCGCCGTCGAGAAAGGCGACACGGACGACCGAGCCGACCGGCCAACGCGCCAGGTCCGACACGATGAACTCGAGGCCGGCGGTGCTCTCGGCGAGCTGCTTCCGCCAGGCGTCGCGCACCTCCAACCCCGCTACGACGGGGTCGGGGAGCGACTCCAGGATCGACCCGAGCGTGCGATCGTCGTCGTACGGTTCCATACGGCACCCCTTGTCATCTGACGGCGTGGGCTGACGTGTCGAGGTACAGATTGCGCCCATCTCCGCGCCGGGTCAACGGCAGGCCCCGCCTTCGGAGCCGCTGCCTCGCGAAATGGGGTCTCTCAGCGAGCCCGCGGAGCACTTGAAGCCGAGACGGCGCGCGTTAGGGTTGACGAGCGCTGCAAGGAGGCACGCATGGAGCTGACGGGACCGCAGATGGAGCAGCTGAGCGATGCGCTTCGCTCGGCATTCAACTACGACCGGCTCGAGCGCCTCCTCCAGTACCGGCTGGACAAGTCGCTCCAGGACATCACGCTCGCCGACAGCCTCGAGCAGATCGTGTTCGACGTCATTCAGCTCGCGGAAGCCGAGGGCTGGACGACGAGCCTCGTGAGCTGCAGCCGTGACGCGGCCCCCGGCAACTCGAGGCTGCTTGCGTTCGCACAGCAGCTCGGTCTCGTCTCGACCCTTGCGTCGCGCCAATCGCTCCAGCAGACCCTTCGTGAGACGAACAGCTTCCTCGACATCGACAAGTGGCGCGAAGCGCTCGGGCGCGCCGAGCCCTGCGTGTGTCGGGTCGAGGTGAAGGTCCAGACAGGCACGATCTACGGCACCGGGTTCCTCGTCGCCCCGTCGCTCGTGATGACGAACTACCACGTTGCCGAGGCGGTCATCATGGGTGACCAGGGAAAGACGACGGCGGCCGGCCGGAGCGCAACCTCCGGCGACGTGGTGCTGCGCTTCGACTACAAGCGGTCTGCCGAGGGGGACGTCGTCAACCCCGGAGTCGAGTACGGCCTCGCGGACGAATGGCTCGAGACCTCGAGCCCGCTGAGCGATGCCGATCTCAAGGGTGGCGACGCCACGCTTCCGGCGGCGGACGAGCTCGACTTCGTGTTGCTTCGGCTGAGCAGGCCCGCGGGCGACGAGCCGATCGGGGGACGCGGCGAGCCAGGAGCGGTGACGCGCGGCTGGATCGAGCTGCCGTCCGTGGCGCACGACTTCGTCCCCAAGAGCCCTGTCTTCATCCTGCAGCACCCGGAGGCAACGCCCCTGAAGCTCGCGCTCGACACGGAGGCGGTGATCTCCGTCAACGCCAACGGCACGCGCGTCCGGTACCGGACCAACACCGAGCAGGGTTCCTCCGGCTCGCCGTGCTTCGACCAGAACTGGAGCCTGGTCGCCCTTCACCACAGCGGTGACCCGAACTTCGACCGCATCAAGCAGCCCGAGTACAACCGCGGCATTCCGATCGCGGCGATCCGCAGCCTCATCGAGTCGCGCGGGCTCGCAGGCGCCCTGGGGGCACAGGAACCCTGAGGTGCGCTCGACCGGCGCGCAGTTCCCGCCCGATCAGCCCGCCGCTCCTCCACGAGGAGCGGAAAGGCCGAAGCTCGCCGCGGCGGCCTGCATCTTCGGATTGCCGGGGTTCGCCTCGAGCGCGCCCTCCACGAGCTCGCGGACCCAGCCGCCCTTCTCCGCGCTCTCGATCACGTCCATCACCATGTCGGGGAACGTGCCGGACTTTGCAACGTCTCCGAGCCGGCGGTTCAGCTTCTGACGGAGCATCGTGCGGAACGTGGCCGGATCGAACGCCGAGTGGAGCGCGCCGTAGAGCTCGTTGAACTGCTCACGCTCTAGTTCAGAAACCTCGGCTGGCACAGGAGCCGCACCGTCGCGTCGGGCGAGCTCGAACATGTTCGACACGAAGCCGGCGCCGTCACTGGCCGCCTCGATCTCCGCGAGCCGCATCCACGGGTGAAAGCGCGCGCGAATCCCCGCGCCGTTCCACGCGTCGATCGCCGTCTGAAGGTACTGCGGGACACCGTCGCGGTCCTGCGCCCACAGGTGGAGGCGGGACCCGGGTCCGAAGAGGAAGCCGAGGCCGTTGGCAGCGAGGACGACGACGTTCGTCGCCCCGTAGAAGATCGCCGGGAGGCTGAGAAGCGTGAGCTCGGTGCCTCCGTTCTTCGCCAGCGTGTAGTCGAGCGGCTTCGTGAAACTCGTCTCGAGACGCCCGGGAGCGATGGCGAAGCCGAGTTGCTCCAGTGGCGGCCGGAGACAGGCGACGAGCGCGTCGGGCAGTTCGAGCTGCACGAGCTCGTCTCCGATGTCCAAACTGACACCGCGAGCAAACTTGTCCGCGACGGCTTGTCCTCCGGATGACCCTCGGTCGGAGCCTGCGCCGGAAGCGATCACGAGGACCACCGCTGCGCGCGATCGCGCATACCTTCGCGCGTACGCGCCGGGCCGGTGACTGCCAGCTCGCCGACGGCCATGAGTTCCTCGCGGAGGCGATCCGATCCTCCGATCTCGGTCGACCGTTCCTTCATGTCGAGCACGACAAAGGCGACGGAATGCCTGCGTGCAAACCGCGCGAGCGCGGGCTCGAGCTCCGCGTCGACCAGGACTACGACCGGATCGACGGCCTTGATTCCCGGCGGCAGCTCGGTGGACGGCAAAGCCTTCGCCGCCGTGACGAGTCCGGCGCAGCCCGCCCACTGCGTTGCGGCAGACGTTCCGTTCGCCCGCGATACGTCGACGAGGATCGAGGTCGAGTCCTTGTAGGCGAAGAGGTCGACCTCGGCGAGCAGGGGATCGATCCCCTCGTTCCCGGTGCGGGGGCTCTGGATGACCGTCCAACCGTGCTTCCGCAGCGAGTACGTCACGTTCTCGACGTCTTCCTCGGCCGGAGCATCCGTGCGCAGCCGAGCCTCGGGCGTCGCGAAGAGCGAGGCGACGACCATGAGCGAGAACAGCAGCGTTGTCCCCGGATCGTCGCCGGGCAGGTCGGCGGCGTACGCGAGGACGATCAGGGCAGCCACGGCAGCGATCCCGCCCCCGGCTCGAACCAGCAGCGCGGAGCGCTCGAAGCGCGTGGCGTCGAAGTACCGGGAGTGAAGTCCCGCCGCCGGATAGAGCGCGGCAGCGAGCTTGCGTGCAGCGTTCGGGGCGTAGACCAGGAGAAGCAGGCTCAGCAACGCAAGCGATCCCCACCAGGCAATCGACTCGGCGGCGAGTCCGATGTCGGCGAGCGTCTCGACGAGAGACAACGGGCCCCGCACCAGCCAGTACAGCAACCACGCGAAGAACGTGACGGAGACGAACGAGAAGAGGAGCGTTGCCGTCGCCAGCGCCACGACACCGGGGGTCGGCATCGGCGCGTCGGGAATCGGCCGGCCGCGGATGCCGAGCGCCGCAGTCAACGCGGCCGGCACTCCGAGAAGAACCACCCAGGAACGGCCCAGCGATGCTCCGAAAGCGAGGAAGACGATCGCCGCGCACGCGGCCGTCAGCCCGATGACGAGTACACGCCTCGAGTCGAAGGCGCGAGACGAGGGGCTCTGCGCCTTGGGTTCGTCGGCCCCGATCGAGCCGCTGACGGCGACTTCGTCCACTTCCACCTCGCCAGGATGCCGAGGCAACCGTAACGGGCTTCCGACCCGGCTACAAGCCGCCGAGCCCATCGCGCCCGCTCCGCGCGTCGACGTCGCATGCGCGACCGTGGGAACGCGCGGCGGAATCGTATTCTCTGCCGGTGGCTCACGGCTGGAGCGGACGGGTCAGCGAGCATGCCCAGCTCGGGCGGAGGTGTCGGGAACGCCCGTACCTAGGCGGCCGTGCCGGCTTGGCCGCGGGCCCATTCGCGGCCCTCGGCGAGATCCGCGAAGCGGCCTAGCGCGATACCCTGGAGGAGCGCGTTCCCGAGCGCCGTCGCCTCGGAAGCTCCGGCCACGACCGGCAGCCCGGCGTGCGCGGCGAGCCGCTCGCGGACGAAGCTCGATGCGGCGCCGCCGCCGACGACCACGAGCTCCTCGACGCGCTCGCGCGACCTGAGCTCGTCGACGACGGCCGCGACGGCGGCCGCCACCGACTCGACGATCGACCGCGCGACGACAGCGTGTGGGGCGTCGGCCCCGAGTCCGGCCGCCGCGCGCACCTCGTCGTCCATCCGGGCAGGGGCGAGGAACCGCTCGTCCCCGACGTCGAATACGGGCCCCCCGGGCACCTCGGCAGCGAGATCGAGTAGCTCGCGCGCGGTTTCGCCCCAGAGTGCGCAGCACTGCTCCAGCAGCCAGAAACCCGTGACGTTCTTGAGATAGCGGAAGCCGCCGACCGCGCCGATCTCGTTGGAGAAGTTTGCGAGGCGCGCCGCCTCCGAGGTGTCCGGGGCGTCGCGCTCCACGCCGACGACGAACCAGGTCCCCGCCGAGACGAACGCCCGGGCATCGGTACCCAACGGGCTCGCCGCGAAGGCACACGCGGTGTCGTGTGCCGCGACCAGGTGCACCGGCGTGCCGTGGTGCTCGCCCAGCCTGCGACCCGCCCGCTCGGGCCGCGGCAGGATCTGCGGATCGACGCCGATCGCCTCGACGAGATCGGTCGCCCACTCGCCCGTCGCCACGTCGAGCAGGCCCGTCGTGCCGGCGTTCGAGCGCTCGCTCGCGACCTCGCCCGCCAGCTCGTACGCCACCAGCTCGGGGAGCATCACGAGACGGCTCGCGCGGGCGAGCTCCTTCGGGTCGTGCGAGGCGAGCTGGAAGATCGTGTTGATCGGGAGGAGCTGGATCCCGGTCCGGCGGTAGAGCTCGACCTCGCCGAGCCTTCGGGTGACGTCGCGCCAGCCTCCCGTGCGGGGGCTGCGGTAGCTGTGCGGGTCCGAGAGCAACTTCCCGTCCTCGCCCAGGAGCCCGTAGTCGACGGCCCAGCCGTCGACCCCGATCGACGCCAGCGGGCCGGGCTCGCGGGCGCGGTCGAGCCCGATCCGCACGTTGTCGAGCAGCTCGCCCCACCGCCATCGCAGCGAGCCGTCCGGACGCGTGTCCGGCCCGTGGAACCAGCGGTGGACGACGACCACTTCCGGACGCTCGGCGTCCAGGTCGACGACCGCGACGCGCACCGACGTCGCGCCCATGTCGACCGACGCCACCCGCATCAGGTCACCCGGCGACCGCTCCGGCGTTCACGCGACGACGGCAAGCTCGAGGTCGAGCAGGGCGGCGACCTTGCGCACGCGCTCCACGTGGTGGCCGATCCCGAGCGCCACGTGGTGCGTCGGGCCCTGCGCGCACCAGTCGTCGAAGAACGTGGCCGGGTCGCGCGAGAACCTGATGCGCGAGTTCGTGTTCCCGATCCGGAACGTCGGTCCCGCGACGGACTCGCCCTCCGCGGCGAGGAGCTTCAGCCGCCCGTCGGCCGTCTGCGTCAGGCCGAGGATCGTGACGGGACCGAGCTTGACGTTCATCTCGATCGAGAGCCCCGCGCCCGCCTTGCCGTGGTAGAGCCCGAGCGCCCGGGCGACGGGTCGTCCGTCGGCGATCGCGAGGTGGCCGGGGCCGTCGTGTCCCATCAGGATGAACTCCTCGTCGAAGTCGAGGCCGTAGAACTCGGTGTACGAGCCGCCGGCGCCGAGCCGGTCGAGCAGGAGCATCGCCACGTTCGTCTTGAGATCGCCTTCGCCGGCGGCCGGAACGCCGCGTGCGGTGAGGAGGGAGTTGCCGACGATCAGGCCGGCGCCGACTCGCTCCGCGATGTTGTCGCCGAGACCGCGGTAGTAGTAGGTGAGCCCGTTCAGCTCGAAGTCCGCGACGAGTCGATCCAGGCCGACCGCCACCCGCGCCGACCACTCGAAGATCTCGGGAGTGATCTCGGCGGCGATGGGGTCGGATCCGCCGTCCGCCAGCTCGAAGACCTCCCGGATCTCGTCGCTCTTCCGCTCGATCGCCGCGCTGTCGGCCGACTCGACCAGGGCGACGAGGTCGTCGATCTCGAGCACCTCGACGTGCGCGCCCGTCTGGGCGTGGACCTGCGTGAAGTCGGAGTACATGTCGAGCATCCCGGGGTACGTATGGCCGAGGAAGCCGATGCGTGCGGTTCGCAGGTCGTGCACCGCACGGGTTGCGTCGAGCCATTCGCCGAGAGCTGCCCAGGCCGGATCGCCGTCGAGCAGCGTTCCCGTGAGCGTCCTGTAGGGGATCCGCGCCCGTGTGAGAGCTCCGGCGATCTCCGGGACGCAGCAGGCCGAGCAGTTGGCGAGCCACTCGCCCGTCGTCATCGCCTCGTAGTCGACGGTGCGGGTCGGTTGGAGGTTGAGCACCACGACCGGCGCGTCGACCGCCTGCACGACGGGCAGGACCTGGGACGAGGTCGCGTACGTCGCCGTGTACACGAGCAGGAGCTCGGGTCTCCGCGCGGCCAGGCTCTCGCCGGCGGCGCGAGCCGCCTGAGGCGTGTCGACGAGACCCGCGGACACGACCTCTGCACCCATGCCCTCGAGACGGCCCTCGATCCCCTGCTGGTAGCCCTCGAGCCGCTCGCGCAGACCGTCGAACTGCGGCCAGTACGCGGCGAGACCGATGCCGAAGATCGCGACGCGCGGGGGAGCGTCGCGGCTCACGATCCCTCGTCCTGGGTGGCGACGGCCGCCTGTCGCCGGGCCCCGGCGCTCCGCAGCCTCGTGCGGGCACGCGCGTACATCTCGCCGAGATTCGGCACGATGACGCTGGCGAGGAGGAGCCCGCCGACGACGATGTTCTGATCCTGCGCCGGGATCACGTCGGCCGTCATCGCCGTCTGGAGGGTGCCGAGGACGGCGACGGCGAGGACGACGCCGACGATCGTGCCGCGACCACCGAAGATGGAGACCCCGCCGAGCAGGACGACCGTGACGACGAAGAGCTCGATCCCGATGCCGGAGTCGTAGCGTGCGGATGCAAACCGAAGCGACCAGAGCACGCCCGCGAACCCGCACATCGCTCCGGAGAGGACGAACAGCCAGAACTTGATCCGCCTGACGCGGATGCCCGAGTAGAAGGCCGCCTCCTGATTCGCGCCGATCGCGAAGATCGCCCGCCCGAGCGGCGTTGCGTGCAGGACGATCCCGAAGACGATCGCGAGCACGAGAAAGAACAGGACCGAGTACGAGATGTGCGTGTGCGGGATCGGAATGACGCCGATGCTCGCGAGGCCCTGCGGGAACCCGCTGATCGTGTCGGACGGCAGGATCCCCTGTGCGATGCCGCGATAGAGCGTGAGCGTCCCGATCGTGACGGCGAGCGACGGCAACCCGAGTCGTGTGATCAGGAAGCCGTTGAAGGCGCCGAGGATCGCCCCGAGGACGACGGCCGCGATCATCGCGGGCCAGATCGGCCAGCCGTGCTTGAAGAGCTCGGCCATCGCGAGCCCGGTGAGGCCCAGCATCGACGCCACCGACAGGTCGATCTCGCCGGTGACGATGATGAACGTCAGCGGGAGCGCGATGATCGCGATCTCGCCCACGTTCAGGCCGATGAAGAAGAGGTTCGTCCACTCCAGGAAGTAGGGGGAGACGCTCGCGCCGTAGGCGATGGTGCCGAGCAGGAGGAAGACGAGCAGGGTCTCCCAGCGGACGAGGCGGCGCACGCCCTGCCGCCAGTACGGCGGGCCGCCGGTCGCGTCATCGGACCTGACGTCGACGTCAGACACGCGCCGCCCTCCGTCGTGTTCGCATGGCGGGAGCGACGCGCAGCGCGATCAGTCGGTCGAACGCGATCGCAGCGAGCAGCAAGGCCCCCGCGAGCGCCGTGCTCCAGAACGAGGAGACGTTCACGACGACGAGCGCGCTGTTGATCGTGTACAGGAGGACCGCGCCCAGCGCGGCGCCGAGCACCGTCCCGCTCCCGCCGAAGATCGCCACGCCGCCGACGACGACGGCCGCAATCACCTGGAACTCGTAGCCGACGCCCGCGATCGCGTCGACCGAGGCGTACAACGACAGCCACAGCGCCCCGGTCACGCCCGCGATCGCACCGCTCAGGACGAAGGCGAGGAACACGCGGGATCCGACGGGAATGCCTGCGAGGCGCGCCGCGGCCGGGTCGGAGCCGATCGCGTAGAAGTCGCGCGCCGTTCGGAAGCTGCGCATCCAGTAGGTCGCGACCGCGACCGCGATGATCGCGATCCAGCCGAGGTACGGGATCCCCAGCACGGTGGCATAGCCGATCTTGTTGAAGCCTTCCGGCAGCATCGAGGCGTTCACCTGGTTGCCGCCCGCCCAGGCGCCGTCGATGCCGCGGATGATGTACAGCGTCCCGAGCGTCACGACGAGGCTCGGCACGCGGGCGACCGTGACGATCATGCCGTTCACGACGCCGCAGACCGCACCGATCGCCAGCGCGAGGAGGAAGACGACGGGCAGCGCGACGTGCGGGTGGTGGACGTACAGCACGCCGGTCGCGTACGCGGAGATCCCGAGGATCGACCCGATCGAGAGGTCGACGTTCCGGGTGATGATGACGATCGTCTCACCGATCGCGAGCAGGGCGATGATGGCCGAGCCGGCCAGGATCTGCTGGATGCTCGTGGCGCTGAGGAAGAGATGGTTGTCGATCGTCGTCGCCCCGACGACGATCACGAGCGCGAGCAGGATCCCAAGCTCCCGAAAGCGGGCCAGGAGCTCCGCGACCGCGTGCGAGCTCGGTCGCCGCTCGACGACAGCCTGCTCGTCGGCGATCGAAGTCATGCGGCCTCCTCGACCTGTCCCGTCGCGGCGTGCATGATCGCGTCCTCGTTCGCGTCCGCCCGCGCGAACTCGCGCATGACGCGGCCTTCGAAGAGCACGACGATGCGGTCGGCCATCCCGAGCACCTCCGGAAGCTCGGAGGAGATCATGAGGACCGCGACGCCCTGGGCGGCGAGCTCCGAGAGCAGGCGGTGCACCTCGGCCTTCGTTCCCACGTCGATGCCGCGCGTCGGCTCGTCGACGATCAAGAGTGTCGGCTTGCGGCCGAGCCACTTCGCCAGGACGGTCTTCTGCTGATTGCCGCCCGAGAGGGTCCAGACCGGGTTGGTCAGCCTCGCGTACTTCAGTCGCAGGCGGAGCGCCCAGTCCCTCGCGAAGGTGCGCTCGGACCCTCGCAGGATCAAGCCTCCCCGCTGCACGGTGTCGAGCGAGGCGAGCGCGATGTTGCGCTCGATCGAGAAGTCCATGACGAGGCCCTGCTGGCGCCGGTCCTCGGGGACGAGCCCGATGCCGGCAGCCATGGCGGTGGACGGCGATCCCGGCGGCAAGCGCCTGCCGTCGATCTCGACCGAGCCGGCGTCCCAGCGGTCGATGCCGAAGATCGCGCGCGCGACCTCGGTGCGACCGGCGCCGACGAGGCCGGCGAGCGCGACGATCTCGCCGCTGCGCACCACGAAGGACACGTCGGTGAAGTCGCCCTCGCGTGTGAGGCGGTCGACCTTCAGGACGACGCGACCGGGCTCGGAAGGAACCTTGGGAAACAGGGCATCCATGTCGCGTCCTACCATCGCGCGGATGACGGCCGGGACCGTCAACTCGCCGATCGGCTTGGTCCACACGTGTCGGCCGTCCCGCATCACGGTGACGCGCTGGCAGATCTCGAAGATCTCCTCGAGCCGGTGGGAGACGAAGAGCAGCGCGTTGCCGCGCGCGCGCAGCGTCTCGACGATGCGGAACAGCTGCTCGACCTCGGTCGTCGCCAATGCCGCGGTGGGCTCGTCCATCACGATCACCCGCGCGTTCGTCGTCAGGGCCTTGGCGATCTCGACCAGCTGCTGGTCGGCGATCGAGAGGCCGCGAGCCAGCCGGTCCGGGTCGAGCTTGACGCCGAGCTGCTCGAAGAGGGCGGCGGCCTCGCGTCGCATCCGCTTCGCGTCGATGCGACGGAACCGCTTGAGCGGCTGGACGCCGACGAAGATGTTCTCGGCAACGCTCAGATCGGGGAAGAGCGTCGGCTCCTGGAAGATGATCGCGATGCCCGCGGTCTGCGACTGCTTCGCGTTGTCGAAGATCGCCTCCTCGCCGTCGAGCACGAGCCGACCGGCGTCGGGCCGGTGGACGCCCGCGAGGATCTTGACGAGGGTGGACTTGCCTGCGCCGTTCTCGCCCACGAGGCCGTGCACCTCGCCGCCGTGGAGCTCGATGTCGCCGTCGTCGAGCGCGCGGACGGCGCCGAAGCTCTTCCGGGCGTGCTCGAGGGAGATGACGGGCGCGGGATGTGGTGTCGTCACGTTCGCAGAGGATGGGGCGCCGCGTTGCCGCGGCGCCCCCCACGTCGGCCTAGAACTTGAACTTGTCGACGTTCTTGACGGTGAACACGTACGGCGGTCCGAGGATCACCTGGGGCCGCTTGTCGGGGCCGAGGATGATCTTGTAGGTCCCGAGCTTGCCGGCCTTGAAGGTCTGGCCGACCTTGCCGGTGATCTTCCCTTCCGCAAACGCCGAGACCGCGTAGCCCGCCAGATAGCCGAGGTCCTCGGGGTTCCAGAGAGCGAACGCCTTCACGGTGCCGTCGTGGACGTACTTCTTCATCTGGCTGGGCAGGCCGAGGCCCGTCAGCACGATCTTGTTCTTGTACTTCTTCGACGTGGACAGGTACTGCGCGGCCGACGAGATCCCGACGGTCGTCGGCGACTCGATCCCCTTCAGGTTCGGGTACGCCTGCAGCATCGCGACCGTCGCCTGCCTCGACTGCGCCGGGTTGTCGTTCCCGTAGTAGATCTTGACGAGCTTCATGTCCTTGTAGCGCGGCTTCTTCATCTCCAGCTTCATGTACTTGATCCACGCGTTCTGGTTCGTCGCGGTGGAAGCCGCGGACAGGATGGCGAACTCGCCCTTGTAGCCCATCAGCTTCCCGAGCAGGGCGATCTGACTACGCCCGATCGTCTCGGTGTCGGCCTGGTTGATGAACAGCTCGCGGCAGCTCACGTCCGAGTCGAACGCGATCACGTGCGTCCCGGCCGCCTGAGCCTGCTTGAGCGCCGGGCAGAGCGCGTCCGGATCGTTGCCCGCGATCACGATGCCCGCCGCGCGCGCCTGGATGGCAGCCTGGACCGCCGGCTGCTGCGCCGCAGCGGTGTCCTCGGTGCCCGACTGGACCACCTGCTTGTCGCCCAGCTCGGTCAGCGCGATCTTGCCGCCGCGGTCGGCGATCACCTCGTACGGGTTGAGCGTGTCCTTCGGAATGAAGTAGAACGTCTTGCCCTTGGTCGCGCGGCTCGGAGTGGCGAGCGCGGCCGCGACGGCCACGCCTGCGACGAGGAACGCTGCGGCGAAGACTGCCCACCTGTGCTTGTGCATGGATGGTTCCTTTCGCGTCGGAGTGAGGGGAACGAACCGGCGGGTGGTGCGCCTCCTTCGCACTACCGGGGGTATGCGGCGGTGACCCCGCCGTCGACGTTGACGACATTTCCGGTCGATTTGCTCGAACGGGGGCCGGCGAGGAAGGCGATCGCCTCGGCGACGTCCTCGGGCAGCACCGCGACGCCGAGCTTGGTGCGGCTCTGGTAGTAGGTCTGGAGCTCGTCCTCGCTGACGCCGTACGTGCTCGCGCGCTCTGCCTTCCAGTCGGTCGACCAGATGCTCGACCCCTGGATCACGGCGTCGGGATTGACCGTGTTGACACGGATCCCGTGCGCACCGCCCTCCTCGGCCAGGCACCGACCGAGGTGGAGGGCCGCGGCCTTCGCCGAGGAGTACGCGGCGGCGTTCGACCCGGCGACCAGCGCGTTCTTGGAGCCGACGAAGACGATCGAGCCGCCTCGGCCCTGCTCGATGAGGACGCGGAACGCCTCGCGCGCGGCGAGGAAGTACCCGCGGGCGAGCACGGCGTAGCTCCGTTCCCAGTCGTCGAGCGTCGTCTCGGTCACCGACGCGCTCGTCGCGAGCCCGGCCGACGCGACGAGGACGTCGAGGCCGCCGTACTCGAGGACCGTCCGACGGACCATCTCGGAGACGTCCTCCTCCCGGGTGACGTCGACCTCGACCGCGAGGGCTCGTCGCATGCCGTGTGTGGCCTCGAGCTCCTCGGCCACGTCGCGGGCGCCCTCGCCGTTCAGGTCTGCGACGACGACGTGGGCTCCGCGCGAGGCGAGCAGGCGCGCGGCGGCCCGCCCGATCCCGCTGGCTCCGCCCGTGATCACCGCGATGCGGCCGGACAGCTCCCCCCGTGGCGGCGCCTGTGCGAGCTTGTAGCGCTCGAGCGGCCAGTACTCGATCGCGAATGCCTCTTCCTCGCTCAGCGAGCGGAACCCGCCGATCGCGTCGGCCGCGTCCTGGACGACGATCGCGCGATGGTAGAGGTCCCGCGCGGTCCTGGCCCTCGTCGCGTCGAGCCCGCTCGTCACGATCCCCACTCCCGGGACGAGCGTGACGCGCGGGCCGACCGGGTCGATCGGGAACCGACGGGTCTCGTCGTCGACGTGCTGCGCGTAGTACCTCCGGTACCAGGCGCCATACTCCTCGACGCCGCGCCGGAACGACGCGGCGAGCTCTGCCGCGCCCTCGGTGGCGGGATCGAATGCGGCGACGAGGGGCTTGTGCTTCGTCGAGATCAGGTGATCGGGACAGGGAGCGCCGACCTGGCTGACGACGGGAGCGCGCGCGGACGAGGCGAAGGCCACTGCCGCAGGGCTCCGGTCGACCTCCAGCACGACGCCGTCCGCGTCTGCGAGGAGCGAGCCGCGGAGCGCGGGGAGCGTCTGCGCCAGGAGGGCCAGGCACTCGCTCTCCCCGAGCTCCGCGCTCGCCGCACCGCCGAGACCGAACCTGCCGGCACCGGTCGTGCCGACGATCTCGGCAGCTCTCGCGACGAACTCGATGGTGCTCTTGTAGGCCTCTTCGGACGTCGACCCCCACGTGACGAGCCCGTGACGCTCGAGCAGCACGGCGCGGGCCGCGGGATTCGCGTCGAGCAGCTCCGCGATCCGCTTCGACATGGCGAAGCCGGGACGTTCGTAGTCGAGCCAGACGGCCTCGGCTCCGAAGGCTGCATCGGCGAGCGACCTGCCGTCCGGTGACGACGTCAACGCAATGACCGCGTCGGGGTGCGTGTGATCCACGTGGTCCGCGCGCACGAACGCGTGGAGGAGCGTCTCGATGGACGGGCGCGGCTGGTCGGGATCGAGGGCGCAGCGCAGCAGGTAGTCGACCATCGTCGCGTCGTCCATGGTCTCCCGCGATCGGAGCGGCTCGACCTCGTCGAGCCGCAGCGCGGCGAACCCGCGGCGCGTGATCGCGGCGAGGTCGGTGCCCGAGCCCTTGACCCACAGGATGCGCTGCTCCTTGCCGGCGTGGTCGAGCGCGACGCCCTTCGCCGACGTGTTCCCGCCGCCCTGGTTGGCCACGGAGCGGTCGCCGCCCAACAGGTTCGAGCGGTAGACCAGTGCATCCAGGGTGCCGAGGTCCTCCGCGGCCGCCGCGTCCCAGCGCTCCGCCGGCGCGGGAACTCCGCTGAGCGGGGTGGCGGTGGCCATCACGCGACCTCCTCGTCGACAGGCGTCACGCGGCGAAGGTCGCGCGGTCGCACCGGCGGTGCCTCTCGCGGGCCGGGGTCGACCGTCATCACGTCGACTCCTGCGGCGCGCCACGCGTGGACCTCCGCGGCGGGCGCGCTCGAGTCGGTGATGATCCCGGCCAGATCCTCGGGGGGTACGAAGGCGAGGAGGGCGCTTCGGTGCCACTTCGTCCCGTCGAAGATCCCGTACACCTGGTCGCACGCGTCGGCCATCTCCTGCTTGATGCGGACCTCGTCCGGGTTCAGGTCCATCAGGCCGCGCGGCAGGCTGAGGCCGCGCGCGCCGAGGAAGCCCTTGTTGATGCGAGTCGTGCGGAGGACGTCGGTGCCGAGGTCGCCCACGAGGGACATCGCCGAGAGGCGCAGCACGCCGCCCGTGAGCAAGACGGTGATCCCCGGGGCGTCGGCGAGCGCTGTCGCAACCAGGAGCCCGTTCGTGACCACCACGAGCTCCCGCTTGGAGCACAGCTCGAGGGCGAGGTAGTACGCGGTCGTGCTGGCGTCCAGCGCGACCGCTTCGCCCTCGTTCACCATCTCGGACGCCGTCCGTGCGATCGCGCGCTTGGCCTCGACCTCCAGACGCATCCGGAGGTCGAAGCCGACCTCCGACTGGCCGTGCTGCAGCGCGCGTGCGCCGCCTCGGATCCGCGCCACCAGCCCCTGACGTGCCAGCTGCCCGAGGTCGCTGCGAACGGTGACCTCGGAAACGGCAAAGGCTTGCGAAAGCTCCGCAACCTGGACGTAATCCCGCGTCTCGAGCAGACGCAGCACGTGCTGCATGCGTTCCGACTGAGAGAGGTTGGTCAGATCGCTAACGCTGCTGATCGAGCGACAGTAAGCCCGGTGATCGCGGAAGTCAATACCCTCGTCTTTCTTTCGAAACGTGAGAAAACGAAAGTAGGCTCGTAATTGCTCGAAGGATCGGGCAGACTCGCGTGATGGACGAACACGAGCTGCTCACACGACTCGCGGCGCTCGAGATCGAGACGCCGTCGTGGGGGTACGGCAACTCCGGGACGCGATTTCACGTCTACCCCTGGCCGGGCGCGGCGCGCACCGTGCACGAGCGGATCGCGGACGCGGCGCTCGTCCACCGACTGACGGGTTGTTGCCCCTCGGTCGCGCTCCACATCCCCTGGGACGCGGTCGACGACTACGCGGCGCTCCGACGCTACGCCGAGGCAGAGGGCGTCACGCTCGGCGCGATCAACCCGAACCTGTTCGGGGCCGACGAGTACCGCCTCGGGAGCTTCTGCAGCCCGGACGCCGGCGTTCGCGCTCGCGCGCTCGAGCATTGCCGCGAGTGCGTGGCGATCGCGCAGGAGGTCGGCTCGACGAGCTTGAGCCTCTGGCTCGCCGACGGCACCAACTACCCGGGTCAGGACGACCTCGGGTCGAGATTCGCGCGACTCGTCTCCGGCCTGGAGCAGCTCTACGCCGAGCTCCCCGACGGGATGCGTCTTCTCGTCGAGTACAAGTTCTTCGAGCCGGGCTTCTACTCCACGGATCTTCCGGACTGGGGGACCGCGGCGCTCGTCTGTCGGCGTCTCGGTACCCGTGCGCAGGTGCTGGTCGACACCGGCCATCACCCGCTGGGGACCAACGTCGAGCAGATCGTCGCGCTGCTGCTCGCCGAAGGGCTCCTGGGCGGCTTCCACTTCAACAACCGGAAGTACGCCGACGACGATCTGATCGTCGGCTCGGTCGACCCGTTCGAGCTGTTCCGGATCATGCGCGAGATCGCCCGGGCGGCGGACGTCGAGGGCGTCGCGTTCATGATCGACCAGTCGCACAACGTCGAGGGCAAGATCGACGCGATGGTGCAGTCGGTCATGAACATCCAGACCGCATACGCAAAGGCGCTGCTCGTCGACGAGACCCGACTGGCCGCAGCGCAGGCGGCGGGAGACGTGCTCGGCGCGCACCGCGTCTTCCTCGAGGCATTCGAGACCGACGTCCGGCCGCTGCTCGCTCGTCTCCGCGCGGGCGCTGGCGTCGAGGCAGACCCCGTCGCCGCGTTCCGCGCCGGCGATCACGCCGCGTCACGCATCAGGGAACGGGGCGTCACGTCGGTCGAGAGCGCATACGAGAGCGGCTGAGGGGCGCCCGTCGCCGTGGAGATCACGCACAAGGAGGCGTCATGACCCAGCGCAGCGCATTCGTCCTCGAGGTTCGCCCGGAACGCATCGAGGAGTACATCGAGGCGCATCGGGCAGTCTGGCCGGAGATGCTCGACGCCCTGCGGGGCGCGGGGATCCGGAACTACACCATCTTCCGGAACGGCAACCAGGTGTTCGGGTACTTCGAGTCCGATGATCTCGAAGCCGCGGCCCGGTTCATGGCCGAGCAGGAGGTGTCGGCACGCTGGCAGGATGCGATGTCCGAGCTCCTCCGAGGACCGCGTGGCGGACGCCGGTGCTCCGAGCCTCGAGGAGATCTTCCGGCTGGACTGATGTCCAGCGCGTCCACCGTGAGGGCTCTCTGGCTCCTTCCTACAGTCGAATGACGTCGGTTCGGTTTCTCGGCCCCGACACGGACGCGTACGTCGCGAGCGTCGAGCGCCACTCGGCGGAATTCGAGGAGCGAACGGGGATCGAGCTCCACGTCAGGATCGTTCCGAGCGACCTTTACTTCTCGAACCGGATCGAGCACCTGCTGGACGGCGAGGAGCCCGCCGACGTCTACATGTCCGGCCCGGTGCTCCTGTGGGAGCATCTCGCGTCGGGGTTCGTCCAGCCGCTCGACGACCTGCTCGAGCGGGCGGCCGACTCGTACGACGCGGATGACTTCATCGAGCCTCTGCTCCGCTGCAACCGGTGGAGCGGCCGCTTCGGTGACCCGCTCGGTCACGGGCCGCTGCTCGAGATTCCCGTCAACTGCGAGTCGTACAACCTCGCCTACGTGCCCGAGGTGCTCGAGCGGGCGGGGCTCGACCTGCCGACCACCTGGGAGCAGTACTTCGCGACGGCACGCGGCGTGGTCGAGCGTACCGCCGGTGAGGTACGCGGTTTCGCCCAGCGCGGGACCGCGGCGTGGCACACGATGTACACCGGCTTCGCAACGCAACTCTGGTCGTACGGCGGAGCAGACTTCGTCGACGGGCGCTGCGCGATCGCAGGGCCCGCCTCGATCCGGGCGACCTCCGACTTCCTGACGGCGCTCCGGGAGGCCGGGCCGACGAACTGGCCCGACCAGCGCTGGTACGAGCTCGCAATGGACTTCGGACGCGGTCGGTACGGCCTGATCGTGGACTCCGATCACTACGTCGCGTTCTTCGAGGACCCGGCGACCTCGCAACTTGCGGGCAGGATCGAGTACGCGCTGCCCCCGGTGGGGACAACCGGCGAGCGACGGCCGAACCTCTGGACCTGGTCGGTCGTGATGAACACGCGCGCTGCGGATCGCGACGCCGCCTGGCGGTTCGTGGAGTGGGCAACCGGCGCGGAGTTCCTGCTGCGCTCGGCATTCGAGGGAAACATGAATCCGACTCGCCGGAGCGTCTGGGACGACGACCGATTCCGCGCGCACACGTCGGCTTGGGGGGCGTTCCACGATGTCGCGCGAGCGCTGATCGAGCACGAGGCGTCCGTCCTCGTGACGCCCGCGCCGAACTACATCGCGATCGCGACGCGATGGGTCGAGGCGCTGCTCGACGCGTACGCCGGTCGGTACGAGATCGACGAAGCCCTCGAGGCGGCCGCAGCGGACATCGACGCGATGACGTGACTCGGCCAGCAGGCGCCGTTGCGGGCCGAGCACGGCGAGCTGCTGCCTCAGCGGTTGACGACGAGGTCGTTCGGATAGTCGTTGAGCACGCGTGCGCCGCCCTCGGCACAGACGACGACGTTCTCGATCCGCGTGCCGAACGAGCCGGAGACGATGATCGACGGCTCGTCGGTGAACGTCATGCCCGCCTCGAGCGGTGTGTCGTCCTCGGGCGAGAGAAACGGCCGCTCGTGGACGTCGAGCCCGATGCCGTGGCCCATGCGGTGGCGGAAGTGCTCGCCGCGGCCCGCCTCTTCGATGGGGGCGCGGCAGGCCGCGTTCACGTCGCGCGCGAGCGCGCCCGGGCGGCATGCCCCGCGCCCGGACTCGAACGCTGCGAGCATCGCGTCGTGGGCCTCGAGGAAGCCGGGCGGCGGCTCGCCGGCCACCACGGTGCGCCCGAAGTCCGAGCAGTAGCCGTCGACGACGCCGCCGAAGTCGAAGAGGACGGCGGTGCCGTCCGCGAGCGGCGTGCGCGCCCTGGCGGTCCCGCTGTCGAGGCTGTCCGGATCCATCCCGGTGAAGATGTGGGTCGCAAACGACGGGGTCACCGACCCGGCCGCCCGGAGCTGCGCCTCCACCTCCTCGCGGAGCTCGGCCATCGTCACGCCCGGCTCGACGCGCGGCGCCACCACCGTCATCGCGGCCTCGACCGTCCGGCACGCCCGCGTCATCGCGTCGAGCTCCGCGTCCGTCTTGACGCGCCGCAGGCGATTGACGAGCCCCGAGCCCGTGCGGAGCCGCTCGAGGCCGAAGATGCGCCCGAGCTCGATCGTCGTCTCGGCCCAGGCACGGTCGCCGACCGCGACGGATGCGGCCGGGCCGAGGCCCCTCGCGACACGCTCGAAGACCGAGCGCCCGTCGTCGGTCTCGTCCACGACGACGATCTCCCCGTCGGGCCGCACCGGCAGGTCGAACACCACGACCATGCGCGGCAGGACGAAGACCGGGTCGGCGTCAGGCCGGAAGAAGCCGCCGGCCACCCAGCCGTGCGGGTACGAGCTCTGCCCGAAGAACGGGATCCCGCGCTCCACGCCGGACAGATATTCGAGGTCCGACGAGAGGCCGACGAAGAGCAGGTCGACGCCTGCGGCGCGCATCTCCGCCGAGAGGCGCCGCCGTCGCTCCGCGTGGTCGAACACGCCGCCGATCCTACGGAAGCCGCGACAAGGGTGCTTGCAACAGACTGTTGCAAGCGAATCTGGCCCGGTGCGTGCGGGGGACGGGGCGCGTGCGACAATGGGGGCGTGATCGAGGCCGAGCTGAGACCGCGGCTGCGCGGCGTCTTCCACCAGTGGGCGTTCGTTGCCGCGATCGCCGCCGGGGTCGTGCTCGTCGTGCTCGCGGACGGTCCGGCGGAGAACGTGTCGTCCTGGGTCTATGCAGCCGCGCTCGCCGCGATGTTCGGGGCGAGCGCGCTCTACCACCGCTTCCCGTGGAAGAGCGCTGCCCGCCGTCTCTGGGCGCGGCGCATCGACCACTCGATGATCTTCGTCTTCATCGCCGGGTCGTACACCCCGTTCGCGCTGCTCTGCTTCGAGGGGACGACGCGTTGGCTGGTGCTCGTCATCGTCTGGGCCGGGGCCGCTCTCGGCCTCCTCCTCGAACTCGTGTGGATCGACTCGCCGCGCTGGCTGACCGCGATCGCCTACCTCGCCGTCGGCTGGGTCGCGATCCTCGTCGTGCCGCAGATGTTCTCCGGGATCGGGGTCCCCGGCGCGGTCCTCCTGATCGTGGGCGGCGGCCTCTACACGCTCGGGGCGGTGATCTACGCCACCAAGTGGCCGAATCCGTTCCCGCGCACGCTCGGCTTCCACGAGATCTTCCACCTGCTCGTCGTGGCCGCAGCCGTGACGCAGTTCGTCGCCGTCTCGCTGGTGGTGATGTGAGGGTGGGGCATAGGGTCGAGCTGACCGACGCCGAATGGCGCGAGCGCTTGAGCCCCGAGCAGTACGCCGTGCTCCGGCGACAGGCAACCGAGCGGGCGTTCACCGGCGCGTACTGGGACACGAAGGAGCCCGGTGTCTACCAGTGTGCAGGGTGTGGAGCGGAGCTGTTTCGCTCCGACGCGAAGTTCGACTCGGGGTCGGGCTGGCCGAGCTTCGTCGAGCCCGCCGAGCTCGACGCCGTCGAGACGCGGCTCGACACCGGTCACGGGATGGTGCGCGAGGAGGTCGTCTGCGCGACCTGCGGCGGCCACCTCGGTCACGTGTTCGACGACGGGCCGCAACCCACCGGCAAGCGCTTCTGCATCAACTCCTGCGCGCTCGACCTCGACGCGCCCGGGGATGGGCCGGCTACCGGCTGACGCACACCTCGGCGCGATCCGGCTCCGGGCCGGCGACGTCGGGCGACTGCGGGACTTCTACGAGACGACGATCGGCCTCCAGCCGCTCGACGCCGACGACGGCATCACGGCGCTCGGCGTCGACGCGAGCCCGCTCGTCGAGCTCGTCTCGGATCCGGAGGCGCCGTCGCGTCCGCCGCGGTCGACCGGGCTCTTTCACCTCGCCCTGCTCGTCCCGACCCGGGCAGACCTCGCGCGCACGCTGCGCCGGGTGGCCGGCTCGGGTTGGCCCCTCTCGGGTGCGTCCGACCATCTCGTCTCCGAGGCGCTCTACCTCTCGGATCCGGAGGGGAACGGCATCGAGCTCTACCGCGACCGTCCGCGGGACGAATGGCCTCTGGCCGGCGGATCGATAGAGATGCCGACGCTGCCCCTCGACCTCCAGGGCGTGCTCGCCGAGCCCGGAGGCGAGACGGCCGCCGCCTCGATGCCCGAGGGCACGACGCTCGGCCACGTCCATCTTCAGGTTGGCGACCTCGACGCCGCCGAGGCGTTCTGGGTCGACGCGCTCGGACTCGACGTCACGGTGCGCGGCTATCCAGGCGCGCTGTTCACCTCGGCAGGCGGCTATCACCACCACGTCGGGCTGAACACCTGGGCGGGCGTGGGCGCGCCCTCACCGCCGGCGGGGGCGCGAGGTCTCGTCCGCTTCGAGGTCGTCCTGCCGGACGCGGCGGAGGTCGAGACGGCCGCGGAGCGCCTGGCTCGCGTTGCGTTGGTCGATCGGGTCGACGGCAGCGTCGCGGCAGCCGATCCCTCCGGCAACGCCGTGCTCGTCCGCGCGTGACGCACGACCAAGCGCTCGACGCGAGCAGCCCGTCCCGGGGCATGATCGATGCGGCAATTGTGGTGGGGCCTGGTCACCGGGAGACGAGGACATGCCGGTCGCCGTCGCGGAGGCCGTCCGGGTGCTGCGCCCGGGAGGCTGCTTCTGCGCCTGCGTCCCGCATCCGCTCTCGGAGGCAGGCGAGTTCGCGAGCGGCGATGCCCGCGCCGCGTTCGTCGTGGAGGGCTCGTACCTCGAGGAGGCCGACTACGAGCTCCTGAGCGACCGGGACGGGATCATGTTTCGCTTCGCGAGCCGCCGCTTCCCGCTCGAGTCGTACTCCCGCGCGCTGGAGGCCGCCGGGCTCGCGATCACGGCCCTCCGTGAGCCGCCGCTCCCCGGCGCCGCGGTTGATCGACGTACCCGGATCCCGCTCTTCCTGATGTGGCGAGCGGTAAAGGTCTAGGACGCGCGCAGCTCGAGGTGTCGCGGGACCGTTGCAGGGCAACGTCTGAGAGACTCCCCGCCACGAGACGAGGAGGAGCGCGTTGGGCGCGTTCGGCAGCTACCAGAACGAGATCTACCTTGGCGGCCTCGGTGACGCCGTGCCCGAGTTGCCCGCCGATCTCAGGCGGCTCGAGGCGATGGCCGAGGAGCGCATGCCGGCGACGGCCTTCGGCTACGTGGCCGGCTCGGCGGGCTCGGAGGCGACCGCCCGCGCCAACCTGGCGGCCTTCGACTCGTGGCGGATCGTCCCGCGGATGCTTCGCGACGTCTCGACGACGGACCTCTCCGTGACGGTACTCGGAACTCCGATGCCTGCACCGGTGGCGTTGGCGCCGATCGGCGTCCTCGGGATCGTTCATCCCGACGGCGAGGCTGCGGTCGCCCGCGCGGCCGCCTCGGTGGGACTGCCGATGGTCGTCAGCACCGCGGCGACGACGACGCTCGAGGACGTCGCGGCGGCCGGGGGCGACGCCCCGCGGTGGTATCAGCTCTACTGGCCGAAGGACCGCGATCTGGCCGTCAGCTTCCTCGAGCGCGCGGCCGCTTCCGGGTATTGCGCGCTCGTCCTCACGCTCGACACGCACGTGATGGGATGGCGCCCGCGGGACCTCGAGAACGCCTTTTTGCCGTTCCTCCGCGCGGTCGGCAACCAGAACTACCTCTCCGATCCCGTCTTCCTCCGCGCGGTCGGCGGCGCTGTCGACGACCAGAACCGGCTCGCGGCGCTCCAGCACTGGGCGGCCACGTTTGGCAACCCGGCGCTCACCTGGGACGACCTCGGCTTCCTGCGCCAGCACTGGAGCGGGCCGATCGCGCTCAAGGGAATCCTGCACCCCGACGACGCCCGCCGGGCCGCCGACGCCGGGATGGACGGCATCGTCGTGTCGAATCACGGTGGCCGGCAGGTCGACGGCGCCGTTGCCGCCCTCGACGTCCTCGCGCCCATCGTCGACGCAGTCGGCGACCGGATCGAGGTGCTGATGGACAGCGGCATCAGGTCGGGCGCGGACGTCGTCAAGGCACTGGCCCTCGGTGCCCGTGCGGTGCTGCTCGGACGCCCGTACGTGTACGGGCTCGGACTGGCGGGAGAGGAGGGAGTGCGGCATGTGCTCCGCTGCCTGCTCGCCGAGCTCGAGCTCAGCGTCGCGCTCTCGGGCGCGACATGCCCGTCCGACCTGGACCGCGGGATGCTCGTCCGCTCCGGCCCCTCGTAGGCCGCCCGGCCGGCGCGACCGTCTACAGTCGTCCCATGGCGGCCCGCACGCGTTGCCGCGATCGCGACGCGACGATGACCCAGATGCTGAGAACCGGCACGATCGGACGCGAGGGCGACATGCTCGAGGTGCACACGGCCGACGGAGCGCTCGAGCGGATCGAGGCATGGCTCCGCGGCCAGGGCTTCTTCGTGCCCGGTGGGGAGGCGCTCGTTGCGGATCTCTACCTCGGCTACGGGCTCTCGGAGACGATCCGCCGGACAACAGTCCCGGCGCCTGCCGAGCCGTGCCCGCTGCCGCTGGCGGCGTGTGCTGTCCGGCGGACGGTCTATGATGTCGAGAATGGCAACGAGGATCGCGACCTGGAGATCGGGCGCTGGAGCCGGACGTGGGCAGAGCGCGACCACGCCGCTGCGGTCGAAGCCGTGCGGGCCGCGATCGCGCGCGGCGACGTCTACCAGGTCAACCTCGTCCAGCATCTCTCCGCGCCCTTCTCGGGGAGCCCGCGCACGCTCGCCACCCGCCTTTCCCCCCTGACACAACCGAACGACGCGCCGCTCGGCGACAGCGCATGGCGGGTCTTCGAGGGAAGCAGCTGGGCGATCGTCTCCGCCTCGCCCGAGCTGTTCCTCTCCCGCAGCGGGCGGACGCTCCGAACGCGGCCGATCAAGGGAACCCGGCCCCTCGGCGACCGTGCGGAGCTCCTCGCATCGGCCAAGGACGCGGCGGAGCACGTGATGATCGTCGACCTCGAGCGCAACGACCTCTCGCGGGTCTGCGTGCCCGGCACCATCCGCTGGCCGGAGCTGATGGTCGCGGAGCCGCTCGCCGGCGTCGAGCACCTCGTCTCCAGCGTCGAGGGTCAGGTGCAGCCGGACGTCGGTTTGGCCGAGATCCTCGCCGCGCTGTTCCCCGGCGGCTCGGTGACCGGAGCGCCGAAGATCGCCGCGGTCGACCTCATCGCGTCGCTCGAGCCCGTCGGGCGCGGGGCCTCGATGGGCGCGCTCGGCCGCGTCCATGGGAACGGTGACCTCGAGCTCGCGCTGACGATTCGCACGTTCGCGATCGCCGAGGGGCGGATCCACCTCTGGGTGGGCGGCGGGATCGTGTGGGACTCCGATCCGCGGGAGGAGGTCGCCGAGTCGCTTGTCAAGGCCGCGCCGCTCCTCGAGGCGATCGGCGCGCCGCTCGAGCCGTCACGAGCGCCCGCGGGAGTCGTGCGGCGATGAGCGAGCCTCTCGCGGCGGCGGTTTCGGGGCTCGGCGTCGTCGATCCCGCCCGCGCGGTGGTGGCGGCCAGCGACGAAGGCTTCACACGAGGCCGCGCGGCGTTCGAGACGCTGCGCGTCTACGGCGGCCGTCCGTTCCGGCTCGACGAGCACCTCGCGCGGCTCGCAGGGTCGGCGGAACGGCTCGGGTTGCCCGAGCCCGACGTCGAGGCGCTGCGCGCGCTCGTCGATGCCGCGCTCGAGGCGGCGGGGGTCGGCGACGTCGGCGTCCGGATCTACTGGACGCCCGGCGTGCCCGGCGCAGGCCCCACCGCGATCGTGCTGGTCTCGGCGATCCCCGACTGGATCGAGCCCGCCCGAGCGCGCGGCCAGCGGCTCGTGTCGCTCGCGTTCCCCGGCCGTTCGAGCCCATGGCTCCTCCCCGGCACGAAGTCGGTGAGCTACGCGACCCACGTCGCGGCGGAAGCCGAGGCGAAGCGCCGCGGCGCGGACGACGCGGTGCTGGTCGACCTCGACGGCACCGTGCTCGAGGGAACGGTGACGAACGTCTGGTGGCGTGAAGGAGAGGTCCTCCTCACTCCGGAGCTCGAGCTCGGAATCCTCGCGGGCGAGACGCGCGCCGCGCTCCTCGGGCTCGCGGCCGAGGAGGGCCTTGCCGTCGAGACAGGCGCGTTCCCGCTCGGTCGCCTGCTCGGGGCCGACGAGGTCTTCACCTCCTCGTCGGTCCGTGAGGTGATGCCGGTCGTCTCCGTCGACGCGCGCGAGTACGGCAGCCGCCGCGCGGCGGACGCACTGCAGCGGGCGCTCCGGCGTCTCACCGGGAGCTGACCGCCGGGCGACGCGGCACGACCTGCAGGCCGGGGGTCGCGGCCGTACGACCGCATCTGCTCGCTACCCTCCTTGCATGGAGAAGCTTCGCCTCGGCGGCATGGCGCTCCAGAACGGCGTCCTCGTCCACGGGCCCCGGACCTGGGGCGCCGCGGTCCGGCTGCCCGACGGGACGATCAAGACGGCGTCGGGCCCAAAACCGCGGCTCGGCGCGGGGGACTCGGTGCCCCTCGTGCGTGGCGCGGTCAGGCTCGCCGAGGCGTTCGCGGTGCTTCCGGCCATGAAGCGCGGGCTGCCCGAGGCACGCCTCCCGTTCGAGCGGCCGGCCGTCGCGGTCGCGCTCGTCGCGGCGTCGACGAGCGCCACGCTGGTACGTCGCTCGTCGCTCCCTCTCGTCCCGCGCGAGGCGGCCGTCGTGATGGCGTCGCTCGTCCCGGCGCTGGTCGCCCTGCGGGGCGAGGAGCTGACCTCCTACCACGGGGCCGAGCACGTCTCGATCGGGACCTACGAGACCGGCGAGCGAGCAGGAAAGGAGCACGAGCGCTGCGGTTCGCACCTCGTCGGCCCGCTCACGCTCGCAACGGCGCTCGCGGGTGCCGCCGCCGAGCTCGTCCCCGCGAGGCACCGCGCCGCGGCACGACTCATCGGAGCCGTGGGTGCGGTCGGCGCCGCGGTCGAGGTCTTCGGCTGGATGTCGCGGAATCCGGAGAGGCGTCTTTCGCGGGCGCTGTCCCGCCCCGGCACCGAGCTGCAGCGGCGACTGTCGACGAGCGAGCCGAGCGCCGCACAGCTCGAGGTGGCCGAGGCCGCCCTGCACACGGTTCTCGAGGCGGAGCGCGAGGCCGCGTGAGCACGGCGCCGACGCGAACCCGCCGGGAGCGACTCGATCCGACGATCTTCGACCTCCCGGTCGAGAAGATGCGCGACGGCTACTACAGCGACGCGTACTTCAACCACACCCGCTCGGCACTGCTCTACGACGGCCGACATCCGCGGGTCGTGATGCAGGTCTTCCAGCGCAAGCACGCGATGCTCGGCGGCCTGGACGAGGCGCTCGCGATCCTCGAGCTCTGCTCGCACGACTGGCCCGGCCTGACCGTTCATGCGCTCCGCGACGGCGACCGCGTCGAGCCGTGGGAGACGGTCATGACGATCGAGGGGGACTACACCACGTTCGCGCACCTCGAGACCGTCGTGCTCGGCACGCTCGCCCGGCGGACGCTCATCGCCACGAACACGGCCCGTGTCCTCGAGGCGGCGAACGGCAAGCCGATCATCTTCATGCCCGCCCGCCACGACCACCACCGCGTGCAGACGGGTGACGGGTACGCCGCCTTCGTTGCGGGCGCGGTGCGCGGGTCCGAGATCGGCGTCACCTCCGACGCACAGGCGTCGTGGTGGGGCGGACGGGGCGTGGGCACGGTTCCGCACTCCCTGATCGCGGCGTACGGCGGCAACACGGTGCTCGCCGCGACGAAGTTCGCCGAATGGGCGAGCGAGGACTTCCGGATCACGGTGCTCGTCGACTTCGACAACGACTCCGTGCGGACTGCCCTCGACGTGGCGCGAGCCCTCGGTCCTCGGCTGTGGGGCGTCCGCCTCGACACGTCGGGCCAGCTCGTGGACCGGGCGCTGTGGGAGGAGATGGGCGACTTCGACCCGCGCGGCGTGAACGAGCGCCTGGTGCGCAAGGTGCGCACGGCGCTCGACGAGGACGGCTTCGAGCGCGTGCGGATCGTCGCGTCCGGCGGCTTCACGGTCGAGAAGATCGAGGCGTTCGAGCGTCGAGGCGTCCCCGTCGACGCGTACGGCGTCGGCTCGTCGCTGATCCGCGGGGAGTACGACTTCACCGCGGACATCGTGATGACGGACGGCAGGCCGACCGCGAAGGTCGGCCGCAGCTTCCGGCCGAGCGGCCGCCTGGAGCTCGTCGAGTGACGGACGCTGTCCGTCTCGTCTTCGAGACGCATTCGCTGACCATCGACAACGAGCGGGGAGTCGCGACGGGACGGCTCGGCGGGACGCTCTCCGCGCGTGGCCGCGCCCTCGCCGCGGAGCTCGGCGAGCGCAGGCGCGACGACGGGATCGACGCCGTCTTCTCGTCCGACCTCGCGCGCGCCGTCGAGACCGCGGAGCTGGCCTTCCGCGGGACCGACATCCCGGTCACGCTGGACTGGCGGCTGCGGGAGATCGACTACGGCGAGCTGAACGGAGCCCCGGTCGACGTGATCGAGGCCGAGCGGCCGAGCCGGGTCGACGTCCCGTTCCCCGGCGGCGAGAGCTACCGCGACGCCGTCGCCCGCGTTGCGCCGTTTCTCGACGACACCGTGCACGACACGAGCGGAGCGGCGCGGATCCTCCTGATCGGCCACACCGCGACGCGGTGGGCGCTCGACCACCTGCTCGACGGTCGGCCGCTCGCACAGGTCGTCACCGCGCCGTTCGGCTGGCGCGAGGGCTGGGAGTACGTCCTCCGGCCGGGAACGCGTGCGACCGCCCGGGTCGCGGGATGAGCCGACCTCTCCTCTGGGACGTGGACACTCAGGTCGACTTCGTGCGGGCCGGAGCCAAGCTGCCGGTGCCGGCCGCCGAGGCGGCGGTGCCCGCGATGGCGCGCCTCGTGCGCTGGTCGGCCGAACAGGGCCTGACGCACCTCGCCACCGCCGACGACCACGAGCTGACCGACCCGGAGATCTCCGACGAGCCGGACTACGTGGCGACCTACCCACCGCACTGCCTCCGGGGCACGCCGGGCGCGGCCAAGATCCCCGAGACCGCCCAGCTCGACCCATTGCCGCTCTCGCTGACGCCGTACCCGCCCGGGCTCCTGCCGCGGCTCGTCGACGGTCACCGGGAGCTGCTCGTCCTGAAGAAGACCTACAGCGCGTTCTCCAACCCGAACCTCGAGCCGGTGCTCGCGTCCCTCGCGCCGAGCGAGGTGATCGTGTTCGGCGTCGCGACCGACGTGTGCAACCACGCGGCGATCATGGGGCTGCTCGCCCGCGGCTACCCGGTGGCCTTCGTCGAGGACGCCTCGCGAGGCCTCTCGGAGGAGCGCGTCGCCGCCGTGCTCGAGCAGTGGCGGGAGGGCGGCGTCCGGTTCACGACGACCGACGAGGTCGTCGCCACCACGCAGTGAGGCTCCCACCGCTCGTCGTCCGAGCGAAGGCGGCGGCCGACGCGCACGGGTTCGAGAGGAGTTGCCGCGACGGGGACGGGATGCTGTTGCACGTCCTTGCCGCGCGTCGCGCGATCGAGCGGGTCGCCGAGATCGGCACCGGGGCAGGCGTCGGTACCGCCTGGCTCGCGTCCGCCCTTCCGCCCGGTGTCGGGCTCTTCAGTGCCGAGGTCGACGAGCCTCTTGCAAAGGTGGCCGCGGCCGTCTTCGCAGACGACCCCGACGTGAGCGTGCTCGTCGGCGACTGGCGCGCCGTACTGGAGCCCCACGCGCCCTTCGACCTGATCTTCGTCGACGGCGGTCGAGCGAAGGACGACCCCGATGCCGTCCTCGCGCTCGCGTCGCCGGCCGCGACGATCGTGATGGACGACTTCCTGGCCGACCGGGACGGAGCCGATCCGCGGCGCGACCGCTGGCTCTCGCACCCGCGGTTGGCCGCGGTGGAGATCGGCACGGGGCGAAACGCGCGGGCGATCGTCGCGGTCGTCCGCCGTTGACGATCGGTCGCCGACTGTGTCGCATGGCATATTCAGCACGTGAACGCCGAGGCGGAGCTCGTGCCGACCGAGCACGGTCTCGTCCCGAAGGGACAAGGCTGGTTCGTCCTCAACGCACGCGAGACACAGTGGTGGGAGCGGAGGGGCCGCGGCGTCCTCTGCGAGTTCGAGGGCGCGGGCTTCGAGGGCGCAGCGGACTTCACGCAGCTCGGGATCAACCTGACGGTTCTCGGCCCCGGAGAACCGATGTCCATGTACCACTGGGAAGCGGACCAGGAGGACTTCCTGCTGCTCCGCGGCGAGGCGCTGCTCGTCGTCGAGGGCGAGGAACGTCCGCTCCGCGCATGGGACTTCGTGCACTGCCCTGCCGGGACGCGGCATGTGATCGTCGGCGCCGGCGACGCATCATGTCTTCTTCTCTGCGTCGGGGCCCGCGACCGCTCGACAGGCCCGGAGTGGGGCGCCTACACGGTGGACGACGCCGCGCTGCGCCACGGCGCGGGAGTCGAGCGGGAGACGACCGACCCACGCGAGGCGTACGCCCGCTTCCCTCGCGGCGAGCTGACCCGATACATGGACGACTGGCTTCCCGCGTAGAGACGCGGTGCGGCCACGTCAGGCGGGGCCGCGCTCCTCGACGTGCCTCGCGAGCGCCGCCAGCCGCTCGTCCCACTCGACGCCCACGCGGTCCATCCAGGCCGTGGCGTCGCGCAGAGGCCGCGGGGTCGGGACGGTAGACCGTGTGACGGCCCTCCCGGCGCGCGCGAACGAGCCCGGCGTGCTCGAGCGTGGCGAGGTGCTTCGCGACCGCCTGCCGCGTGATCGGCAGCTCGCCGGCGAGCTCGGTCGGAGTCGCGCGACCGGCGGCGGCGAGCCGCTCGACGATCGTCCGGCGGCTCGGATCGGCGAGCGCCACGAAGACCGCGCCTATGCGATCGCCCACGCGGCGCTCGCATGCAGGTCGAGCGCGATCCCCCACTCGGGAGCGGTCTCGCGGACGTGGACGAGCGTCCCGGCCGGGTGCTCCGCGAGCTCGAGCTCGACGAGGCCGTCGTCGTCCCAGCGCAGGACGAGCCGCTCGAGCTCCTCGACCGCCTCGACGACCGCGTGGCGCACCTCCCCGTTGTCCCACTCGAACACAGCCACGCCGCCTGGCACCGCGTCCAGCTCGACGTCGTTCGCGAACCACTCCTCGAGCCGCTCGGGCTCGGTCAGCGCCTCCCAGGCCTCCTCCCGAGGGACGGGGAGGACGATCTCGCGCTCGATCTCCATGCGCAACCTCCTAGTTGCGTTATCATGAGCAACTCGATGGTTGCACGATACGCGACGAGGAGGCCGCCGTGCCGTTGATCCCGACCGTGCTCGAGGCCGACGGCCGCGCCGAGCGTGCGTTCGACCTCTACTCGAGGCTTCTCCGCGACCGGATCGTCTTCCTCGGGCGCCCGGTCGACGAGGAGATCGCGAACCTCGTCGTCGGGCAACTCCTCTACCTCGAGGCGGAGGACCCGGAGAAGGACATCGCGCTCTACGTCAACTCACCCGGCGGCGAGGTCTACGCTGGTCTTGCGATCTACGACGCGATGCAGCACGTGCGGCCCGACGTCTCGACGATCTGCTTCGGGATGGGCATGTCGGCGGCGGCGATGATCACCGCGGCCGGCGCCCCGGGCAAGCGCTTTGCGCTCCCGAACGCAAAGCTGATGATCCACCAGGGCTCCGCGGGCTTCCGCGGTGCCCCGACCGATATCTCGATCGCCGCGCGCGAGGTCGAGGCGACAACGCGCCAGATGGCCGAGATCATCGCGCGCCACGCCGGCCGCGGCGTCGAGCAGGTCATGGACGACATCGACCGCGACCGCTTCATGACCCCGGCCGAGGCGGTCGAGTACGGGCTCGTGGACGAGGTCCTCGTCCCGCCGCGAAATCGTCCGAGTACGATCGCGGCGTGAGGTTCCGCGGGGTCCACCATCTCGGGTTCGCGGTGACCGATCTCGACGAGGCGGTGGAGACCTACGGACGCCTCTTCGAGGCCACGCTCGAGCATCGAGACGCGGTCGCCGACCAGGGCGTGGAGGCGGCCTCGCTCCTCGTCGGCGCGAGCAGGATCGAGCTGCTCCTCCCGACGGGCGACGACACGCCGGTCGGGCGGTTCCTGGCGAGCCGCGGGCCGGGAATGCACCACGTCGCCTACGAGGTCGCCGACGTCGGCTCTGCTCTCGCCGACCTCGAGCGCGCCGGCGCCGCCCTGATCGACCGCATCCCGCGGCGCGGGCTCTTCGGGCTCGAGGTCGCGTTCGTCCATCCCGACGCCGTCCACGGCGTCCTGACCGAGGTGGTGTGCCCTGTCTGACGATTCGATCCGCATCGAGCTCGCCTTCGAGGGCGGGCAGATCATCGCCGCGATGGTCTCGCCGGCGACGGCCGACAACGTCGAGCGCGCAGTGACCGCCGGTGCGGGCGGCGCGGTGGAGCTCGAGACCGACGATGGCCGCATCACCGTCGTCGTCCCGCGTGTCGTCTACTTCAAGCGGTTCACGAAGGGCTCGCAGCCCGGCTTCATGAGCGCGTGAGCTTCGCCGTCGGCCCCGACGCGTACGACCGGTTCATGGGCCGGTACTCGACCCCGCTCGCCCCACGGTTCGCCGATTTCGCCTCGCTCCCGGACGGTCAGCGAGTCCTCGACGTCGGCTGCGGCCCCGGCGCGCTGACGAGCGAGCTCGCGCGGCGCGCCGGCGCCCGGGCGGTGTCGGCCGTCGACCCGTCGCCGGCGTTCGTCGAGGCGGCTCGGGCGCGCAACCCCGACGCCGACGTCAGGCAAGCCGCAGCCGAGGAGCTTCCGTTCGACGACGACGCCTTCGACGCGACACTTGCCCAGCTCGTCGTCCATTTCATGGCCGATCCGGTGGCGGGGCTGCGCGAGATGCGGCGCGTCACCCGGCCGGGCGGTGTCGTCGCAGCCTGTGTCTGGGACCATGCCGGCGGATCCGGGCCGCTCTCGCGGTTCTGGGAGGCAGCGCACGAGCTCGACCCGGACGTGAGGGACGAGTCGGCGCTGGCCGGCGCCCGTCAGGGCGACCTCGAGCGGATCTTCCGCGAGGCCGGCCTGAGCGGCGTCGAGGAGCACATGCTCACGGTCGAGGTCGAGCATCCGACGTTCGAGGAGTGGTGGGAGCCGTTCACGCTCGGGGTCGGGCCGGCCGGCGCGTACGTCGCGGGGCTGACGCCGGAGCGCCGCGACGCGTTGCGCGAGCGCTGCCGCGAGCTGCACCCGCCCGCCCCGTTCGCCGTCGCCGCGAGCGTCTGGGCCGTGCGCGGCGTGGCCTGATCGGGCGTCCGCCCGCGCGACGCCCCGGACGGCGGCCCTCGACTACCCTGGCCGCCGATGGCGCTCGAGGTGGGGATCGTGGGGCTTCCGAACAGCGGCAAGACGACGCTGTTCAACGCGCTCACCCGCGCGGGGGCGGAGATCACCGCCTACGCATCGGTGACCGACAAGCCCAACGTCGGCATGGCGACGATCGCCGACGAGCGCCTCGGCCGGCTCGCCCAGCTGGTCGAGGCGAAGAAGGTGACGCCCGCCGCGATCCGCGTCGTCGACGTCCCCGGCACCGGGCCGCAGCTCCTCGGCAACCTGCGCCAGGTCGACGCCGTCCTCGCGGTGCTCGACGGGTTCTCCGACGGCTCGACGCCCGACGACGACCTGGAGACCCTGAACCTCGAGCTGCTCGTCGCCGACCGCGACCACGTCGAGCGCCGGCACGAGCGCGTCCAGAAGGAGGCGAAGTCCGGCGACGCCACGAAGCGCGCGGAGCTCGAGACGTTGACCGCGCTGCTCGCGCATCTCGATGCCGGCAAGACGCTCGCGGACTGGCCGGGCGAGCTCCCGCCGGAGCTCGACCCGCTGACGACGAAGCCGCTGATCGCCGTCGAGAACGGGCCGGGCGGGATCGACTGCAAGCTGGAGGCGGAGCTGGCCGAGCTCTCCGACGAGGAGGCTGCCGAGTTCCGCGACGGACCGTCGGCGCTCGACGAGGTCGTGCGCCGGCTGAAGGACGCGCTCGGCCTGATCACGTTCTTCACCGCAGGCGAGAAGGAGACGAGGGCGTGGACGCTTCGTAGCGGCCAGACCGCGCTCGAGGCGGCGGCGACGATCCACTCGGACATCGCGCGCGGGTTCATCCGGTGCGAGGTGATCTCGGCGCAGGACCTGCTCGATGCCGGGTCGCACGCCGAGGCGGCGAAGCGCGGCACGCAGCGGCTCGAGGCGAAGACGTACGTCGTCGTCGACGGCGACGTGCTCAACGTGCGCTTCAACCTCTAGGGCTGTCCGGCCGCCACGATCGCGGCGCCGCCGAGCGCCAGCACGCCGCCGAGCCGACGTGGCCGGTCGAGCCGCTCGCCCAGCACGACCCGAGCAAGGACGATCGTGACGACGGGATAGAGGGCGCTCAGCACCGCCACGACCCCTGCCGACCCCTTGGTGGTCGCAAACGCGACGAGGACGTTGGCGGTGGTGTCGAAGACGCCGACGGCGGCGAGCACGGGCAGGAGTCGTGCCGGAGGTCGGACCGGGACCGATGCCGTCAGCGCCAGCACGAGCGCGAGCGCGGTCGAGGCCCCCCGCGCCGTGACGATCGTCCACGGGACGCCGCCGTCGGCAGCGGCGTCGAGACCGACCACGAACAGCCCGAACGCCAGGGCGGCCACGAGCGCGAGCGCGACGCCTGCTGCAAGCCGCGTGCCTCGCGCCCTCCCGGTCTCGCGCGCGAGGAGCACGATTCCACCGATGACCGCTGCGATTCCTGTCCACTGGAACGTCGACGGTGACACGCCGCGGCCGAGGTCGACCACGAGCGGGACGATCGGGCTCGCGGCCGAGATCGGCGCGACGATCCCCATCGCGCCGACTGCCATCCCACGGTAGAGGGCCGCAAGTCCGACGGCGCCGCAGAGCCCGGCTCCGGCCGCCGGGAGAGCGTCGTCGAGGCCCGGCACCGCGTCGCCGGCTGCGAGAACCCACACGGCTGCGCCGACGAGGCCGATCACCTGCGAGACGAAGAGCACGGTGAGCACGTGGATCCTCCGCGCGGCGACGCCGCCGAGAAAGTCGCCGGCACCCCACGAGGCCGCGCCGAGAAGCGCGAGAGCAGCGACGCCCACGTGGGGGCTCAGTCGTCGCCGACAGGGCGGGTCGCGGCCACGGCGTCGAGCTGGTTGGCGTGGTAGAGGACAGCGGCCTCGGCGGTGCGTGCGGCGCTCCGGTCGTGATGGGCCGCGATCGCGTGCAGGAGCTCCGCGCGCACCGCGGTCTCCAGCGCGTCCGCCCGCTCGTCGACGAGGCGCACCCCGAGCTGGACGTGTCCGAGCAGCGCGCCCTCCGGTGTGGGCCGGAACGCCGGCCCGCGGCGGAGCTCGCGGACGCGGCCCACGTCGTGCAGTAGCGCGGCGGCGAGGAGCAGGTCGGAGCGCAGGCGGGGATGGAGTTGCGCGGTCTCGCGGCAGAGCGTCGCGACACCCACCGTGTGCTCGAGCAGTCCGCCCGCGTACCCGTGGTGACCCTCGGCTCCGGCCGCGGGAAGCAGGCGCATGCCGTCTCGTATCTCGCGATCGGACAGGATCGTGCCGACGAGCGCGGCAAGCGACGGATGCGCGATCTCGGCGGCGAGGAAGTCGAGGAACCCGTCGAGCTCGTCCGCGTCGCGACGGATCGACGGCGCGAGCGTTGCCGGATCCGTGTCCGCGGCCTCGACCGTCCGGACCGCGAGCTGGAGGCGCCCGTCGAACCGCTCGACGCGGCCGAGCACCCGCACGGCGTCCCCCTCCGCGAAACGGCGGTCGAGGAGCTCGACGTCGTCCCAGACGCGCCCTTCGATCCTGCCGCTCGGGTCGACGAGCTCGAGCGCGAGGTAGGGCTTTCCGCTTCGGGTCGTGAGCCGGCGCTTGCGGGAAACGGCGTACACGCCGTCCACGGTGCGATCCTCGACCAGCTCGGCGATCGTCGCCACGGGGTGAGTGTAGGCTCGGGCGGTGGCCGACGTCCGTCCGTTCCGCGCCGTCCGGTACGCGCGGCCGACCGACGCGGTGACGGCCCCTCCCTACGACGTGATCGCCGACGAGGAGCTGGCTGCGCTCCGCGCGCGCGACCCGCACAGCGTCGCGCACCTCACGATGGAACCGGACGCCGCCGTCGCCGGCGAGCGCATGCGGGAGTGGCTCGCCGACGGAGTGCTGGTCCGAGACGAGGCACCGGCCGTATGGTGGCTGGAGCAGGATTTTGTGGGGCCTGACGGCGTCGCGCGCTCGCGCCGGGGGATCGTCGCGTCGCTGCGCGCCGAGCCGTACTCGACCGGCGCCGTCCTGCCGCACGAGCGGACGCACCGGGGGCCGATCGAGGGTCGGCTCGCGTTGCTGCGCGCGACCAGGACGCAGCTCGAGCCGATCTTCCTGCTGTACGACGGCGCCGCGCCGATCGACGGCCCGCCCATGGGCCCGCCGGACCTCGACCTCGCGGGCTCGAGGCTCTGGCGGCTCGGAGGCGACCACGGCGTGGCAGCGTTCTTCGCCGGCAGGCAGCTCCTGATCGCGGACGGTCATCATCGCTACGAGACCGCCGTCGAGTTCGCGGCCGAGGACGGGGCCGACGCGATGCTGGCTGTCCTCGTGTCCACGGCCGATCCCGGGCTCGTGATCTTCCCGACCCATCGCGTGTACGGCGGGCGCCCCGATGTCGATCCGCCAGGCGAGGAGCGCGCGAGCGTCGACGATGCCGCCTCGGCGCTCGATCTCGAGCCCGCGGAGCGTGCGGCTTTCGTGCTCGTGCGTCGGGACGGCGTGCGCCTCGTCCGGGGAGATGTCGGCGAGCTCGACGTCGAGCTCGCCGACCGCCTCGGCCACGAGGGCATCTCGTACACGCCTGACCGGGCCGAGGCGGTGCGGCGCGTCGAGAGCGGGGAAGCCGACGCCGCGCTCCTCGTGCGGCCGCTCCGGGTCGCGGACGTCTTCGCACGGGCGCGGGAGGGGCGGACGCTCCCTCCGAAGGCGACGTACTTCTTCCCGAAGCTCGTGTCCGGCCTGCTGCTGCACCCGGTCGACCCGTGACCGACTGGCTCGGGCTCTGCCGAGCCGTGGTTGGCGACCTCGACGAGGTGCTGCACGCGATGCCGACGCGGGCCGACCGCGAGCCGGTCCTCCGCACGGGTGAGGGCGGAGACGACACGACTGCGATCGATGCCGCTGCGGAGGACGCCGTCGTGCGGCGGCTCGATGCGCTCGGCACCGATCTCACTCTCGTCTCCGAGGAGCTCGGCGTCCGCGTCTTCGGCACCGGCGGCGGGCCGACGGTCGTCGTCGACCCGATCGACGGCTCCGTCAACGCCAAGCGCGGAATCCCATTCTTCTCGCTCTCTGTCGCCGTCGCGGACGGGCCGACCATGGACGACGTCGGCTTCGGCTACGTCTACGACTTCGGGACGAGCGAGGAATGGGTCGCAGAGCGGGGGCGCGGCGCGCTCCTCGACGGCTCGGCGCTCGTCGGTCCGGGGCCGAAGGATTCCATCGAGATCCTGTCGCTGGAGGGAACGACCACCGACGCGATCGCGCTGGCGTCGCCGGCGATGCGCGGCGTCGCCACGCGCCTCCGCGTGATGGGATCGCTCGCGCTCTCGCTCTGCCACCTCGCCGCCGGGCGCGTCGACGCCGTCTGTTGCCTCAAGCCGGCCCGGTCGATCGACATCGCGGCCGCCCAGCTCCTGGTACGCGAGCGGGGCTACGCGATCGAGCTGTTCGAGAACCCGCCGTTCGGCCGCGCGCCGCTCGATCTCGGCCAGCGCTCGCGCGTCGTCGCGGCGGCGACGGACGAGCTCTGCGCGCAGGTCGCGGACGCACTGCGGTGAGCGGCTGGGCGGGAAACAGAGCCAGACGCCGTTTCTCGTCGAGCGCGAACGGTGCCACCTTCGTGCCGATCGTTCCACCGGCCGCGACGCGAGGCATCGTCGGACACCGCACTGACAACAGTCGACGCGCGAGCGTGACTCCCGCGCCGGTGAAGGCTCGCTAGGCTGACTGCGATGGCTCCCGACCGCGATGCGATCCTGAAGGCGCTCGAGCACGTCATCGACCCCGAGCTCAAGCGTCCCGTCACCGACCTCGACATGGTGCGGGACGTCGTCGTCGCACCGAACGGTGCGGTCGAGGTCGTCATCGCCCTGACCGTCGCCGGCTGCCCGCTCCGCTCGAGCTTCCAGGATCAGGTCGCCGAGCACGTCGGCGCCGTCCCGGGCGTCACGAGCGTCGCGCTCGGTTTCGACGTGATGACCCCGGAGGAGAAGGCCGCGCTCGCGACGCGGCTCCGCGGCGGTCGGCCCGAGCGCGAGATCCGGCTCGACCCGGGAACGCGCGTCGTCGCCGTCGCCTCGGGCAAGGGAGGCGTCGGCAAGTCGACACTGGCGGCGAACCTCGCGGCGGCACTCTCGGAGCAGGGCGAGCGCGTCGGGGTGCTCGACGCGGACGTCTACGGCTACTCGATCCCGCACATCCTCGGTGTCACGCAGCGGCCCGTCGTCGTCGACTCGCTCATCGTCCCGCCGGTTCGAGGCGACCTCAAGGTGATGTCGATCGGGCTCTTCGCCGAGGACAACGGCCCGATCATGTGGCGCGGCCCCATGCTCCACAAGGCCCTCCAGCAGTTCCTCTCGGATGTCCACTGGGGGGAGCTCGACACCCTCGTCGTCGATATGCCCCCCGGAACCGGCGACGTCGCGATCTCGATCGGCCAGCTTCTCCCGCGGGCAGAGGCGATCATCGTCACGACGCCGCAGCCGGCTGCGCAGCAAGTCGCCGTGCGGGCGGCCGTGATGGCGCAGAAGACGGGCATGCGCGTCCTCGGCGTGGTCGAGAACATGTCGTGGCTCGTCGGAACCGGCCAGGAGCTCTTCGGCAGCGGCGGGGGCGAGGCGCTCGCGGCGGAGATCGACGTGCCGCTGCTCGCACGGATTCCGTTCGACCCGGCGCTCAGGGAGGCCTCGGATGCCGGGGAGCCCGTGCTCGAGGCTGCCCCCGATGCGGAGGCGAGCGCCGCGATCCGCGGGCTCGCCGATGCGGTCGTCGCACGGCGCGCCGGCGCGATCCGCAAGGCGCTCACCGTCCTCTGAGGCCCTCAATGCAGGGGAGGGAGCCCGAGGGCTCCCTCCCTGTGACGGCGAGCCCTGCGGCGGTGGGCCGGCGCCGTCCTGCACGTCCGCGCCGGGGGGAGGCGCGGCCATCCAGTCAGATCCTCACAGAGGTCCGTGAGGATGCGGTCATCGTACCCCGCGCCGCGGGTGTCGAAACACGATCCGCGGAACGTCGACCCTTTAGGGTCGCCCGATGATTCCCGACGAGGCGATCTCCGACCTTCGCGCGTGCGGCCTGTCGGATGAGGACGCGCGGGTCGTCGTCGGCCATCTGGAAGCTGCCGACGCCGCGGGTCGGTCAGGTCACGGCCTGTCCCGCGTCCCGTGGCTCGTCGGCCTGCTCGGGTCGACGTCCGACCCGGCCGCTCGGCCGGAGTGCGTCGAGCGCACCGACGGATTCGAGCGCTGGGACGGGAAGCGCGCGCTCGGCTACGTCACGCTCGCCGCGATCTGCGACGGCCTCGTGGCCGACCCGCCGGAACGCGCGCGCCTCGTCGTGGCGGCGTCGTGCTTCCCGACGGGGGTCCTCGGCGCCTGGGCGCGACGGCTCGCGGATGCCGGCCTCGTGGCGGTCGTCACCGCGACGTCGCCCGCGCGCCTTCCCCATCCCGAGGGCGGGCCGCCGCTCACCGGGACGAATCCGATCGCGATCGCGGTGCCGTCCTCGGACGGGAGCCCGTTCGTCGCGGACGTCTCGATGGGAGCCGTCACGCACGGCGACGTGCTCCTCGCGAAGGCGCGCCCCGAGGACCTCGTCCCGTTCGGCGGTCCGCAGGCGCACAAGGCGTTCGCGCTCGCGGCGGGCGTCGAGCTGCTCGTCGGGGCGCTCGCCGGGCCGGAGCACGGCGCGGTCGTCGTCGCGGCCCGACCCGGCCACGACCCCGTCCCGGGCTTTCGGAAGCTCGCTGCGGGCCTCAGGCTGCCGGGCGACCGTCGCTGACGCCCGACGAGCCCGGCGGCGCTACACAGCGACCGCAGGCAACGCCGCGAGCGCCGTCGCGAGCTCCTCCTCGTCGTACTCGAGGTCCTCGAGCTTGCCCGCGAAGTGGTCGATGTAGGCGCCCATGTCGAAGTGGCCGTGACCGCTCAGGTTGAAGAGGATCGTCTCCGACACTCCCTCCTCCTTGCAGCGGAGCGCCTCGTCGATCGCCGCCTTGACGGCGTGGTTCGCCTCCGGCGCGGGGAGGATGCCCTCCGCGCGGGCGAAGCGGACACCGGCCTCGAACACCGCGGTCTGGTGGTACGCCCGCGCCTCGATGAGCCCGAGCTCGTGCAGATGGCTCACGAGCGGCGCCATGCCGTGGTAGCGGAGGCCGCCGGCATGGAAGCCGGGCGGCACGAACGTCGAGCCGAGGGTGTGCATCTTCACGAGCGGCGTGAGATGGCCGGTGTCGCCGAAGTCGTAGGCGAGCTCGCCGCGCGTCAGGCTCGGACAGGCGGCCGGCTCGACCGCGATCACGCGCACGTCGGCGCCGCCGCGGAGCTTCGCGCCGACGAACGGGAACACGAGCCCCGCGAAGTTCGAGCCGCCGCCCGTGCACCCGATCAGGACGTCCGGGTAGGCGTCGGCCAGGTCCATCTGCAGGAGCGCCTCCTCGCCGATCACCGTCTGATGGAGGAGGACGTGGTTCAGGACGGAGCCGAGCGCGTACTTCGTGTCGTCACGCTGGGCGGCCTGCTCGACCGCCTCGGAGATGGCGATCCCGAGGCTCCCGGTCGAGTCGGGGCGCTCGGCGAGGATGGCGCGGCCGGAGGCGGTCTCCTCGGACGGGCTCGGCACGCATCGCGCTCCGAAGACCTCCATCAGTGCACGGCGGTAGGGCTTCTGGTCGTACGAGACCCGCACCATGTAGACGTCGATCTCGAGCCCGAAGAGCGCGCCCGCGAAGGCGAGCGACGACCCCCACTGGCCCGCACCCGTCTCGGTCGCGATCCGCTTCACGCCCTCGCGCGCGTTGTAGAACGCCTGCGCGACCGCGGTGTTCGGCTTGTGGCTCCCCGTCGGAGAGACGCCTTCGTACTTGTAGAAGATCCGCGCCGGGGTATCGAGCTCCTGCTCGAGCCGCCTGGCGCGGAAGAGTGGCGTCGGGCGCCACTGCCGGTAGACGGCGCGAACCTCCTCGGGGATCGGAATGCGCTGCTCGGTCGAGACCTCCTGGAGGATCACCTCCATCGGGAAGAGAGGTGCGAGGTCGTCGGGCCCGACGGGCTGCCCTGTGCCGGGATGGAGCACGGGCGCCGGCGGCTCCGAGAGGTCGGCCGCGACGTTGTACCAGGCCTCCGGCAGCTTGCTCTCGTCCAGCGTGTACTTGACGGTCTCGCCCACGGCAGCTCCTCTCCGGTCAGGTCGGCACGGGCTGACGCAACTATGACCGTTTCGCCCCGCGGCGGCGCGCTCAGAGCTGGTCGCGAATCGAGACGAGGTCGTCGTCCTTCGCGGCGTACGCGGCGAAGCTCTCCTGCAGCTCGATCGCCTTGCGGGCGTACCCGAGCGCGACGTCGGGCCGCCCCGCCCGTGCGTGGGCGCAGGCGAGGTTGTAGTGCGTCCCCGCGTGGTCGGGCGTCTCCGCCAGGTGCCCCTCGAGCACCTCGATCGCCCTGTCCCACTCCTCCGTCGGCCAGTACCGGAGCGCCTCCGCGGCCCGCTCCCACGTCGACGGGGTGAATGCCTCACCGGGCTTGGCGCCGACGACGAGGATCGTGGTGCCCGCCTCGCCCACCGCGGCGCGCTTCACCGTCGGGTCGGGAACGTGCACGAGCGTCCCCGCCGGAGCGTCGACCTCCTCGCCGTCGAGGGTGAACGACGCGCGGCCGCTCAAGACGACGTAGAGCTCCTCGTGGGCCTCGCCCTCGGCCTCGTCGTGCTCGCCGATGATCTGCCCGCCGTCCTCCGTGGCCGTCCAGGCGTTGACGCCGAACGACGAGACGCCGAGCGTTCGCCGGATGGTGTGCCACCGCGCCTGCCCGGGTATCGCCGGCGTCGCCAGCCGGTCGAGTGACGTCACACCGTAGCGCTCGCTCATGTCGCCTCCCGTAGTCGCTCGAGCACGATCGGGTCGATGGCCTGCTCGCCCTCCACGCGCTCCTCGAGGTTCTCGACCCCCGCCCAGGAGGCGAGGCTCGGATGGCCGGCGCGCGCGAGGCGCGCGTCGAGCTCCGCGCGCAGCGCGTCGTCGACGGGGATCCAGTCGTCGCGCGGCGTCGTGCCGAAGAGCATCTCGTGGAGCCGGTGGATCCGGCGCAGCTCGACGAGGGGGTCGGGGTGGTCGTCGACCCGCAGGTCGACGAGCGTGTCGGACAGGTTCGCGTAGCCGCCGTCGCGCTCGACGACGAGCAGCGCCGCGGACTGCCGCCCTCGGCTGTCACCGCCTGCCGCCTCCGCCGCGTCGAGGCAGTCGAGGAGCCGCTCCCCGAGCGGCCGGCCGCCGGTCGCCTCGAACGTCTCGGCGAGTGCGTCGACGGTCGCTCGAGAGACGAGGATGTTCCCCTGCGCCGCGTAGCCGGCGCCCGTGCGGCCACCCGCCCATGCGTGACATTCGTCGCCGGTGAAGGTCGCTGCCCGCCCGTCGCCGTCCACGACTCCGAGCTGGCGTAGCGCGCGATCCTCGTCCGCGGCGGTCAGCCGCTCGACGACCTCTCCGGCGGAAAGCCCGTCGCGCAGCAACTCGAGCCCGTCGGGCCCGTAGCGAGGGTTCGCGTACGACTGCGTGGCGATCGCTCCGACGTGCGGTGCCGCCCACGGCACGACCGACCCCACGGCGAGGAACTTCGACTGCGTCGCGACCCCCCACCGGCCCGCGTCGAGGTCGCAGGCGCAGATCGAGTACGTGGCGACCGTCTCAGCCATAGGTCAGCTCGGAGAGGTCGAGCTCGACGAGCGCCGGGTCGGAGACGATGACGCACGCCACCTCCGGCCGCGCGAGCGCGCGCGCGACCGCCGCCGCGTCGCTCGCCCGGACGACCACGGGCACGCCGTCGGCGTGGGCCGAGCGGAGCGCATCGAGGTCGTCGACCCCGGCGAGGAGCAGCGCGCCATCCACGTCGACCGAGCCTTCCAGCGCGATCGCGGGGACTCGACGTCCCGTCGCGCCGAACCAGCGCTCGCGCATCACAGGGTCAGCGTCTCTCCCGGCGCCGGGACGAGCAGCTCGACACCTGCCGGCAGCAGCGGACGGAGCGCGTCCGGCGTCCCCGTGAGGATCGGGAAGGTCCCGTAGTGCGACGGTACGACGCGCCCGGCGCCCACGAGCTCGGCGGCCACCGCCGCTTCCTCGGGCCCCATCGTGAAGTGGTCGCCGATCGGAAGCACCGCGACGTCGGGTGCGTAGAGGCGCTTGATCAGTGCCATGTCGCCGAACACGTTCGTGTCGCCGGCGATGTAGACGGTCGGCGCGCCCTCCTGGCGCAGGACGATGCCCGTCGGCTCGCCCGTGTAGAGGATGGCGCCGTTGTGCCACGTCGAGGACGAGTGGTTGGCGTCGGTGAGCGTCAAGCGGACGCCGGCGAACGAGACGGTGCCTCCCTTGTTCGGTGCCTGCCCGTCGTCCTCGGGCAGCCCTTCACTCACGGTGAGCCAGTCGCGCAGCTCGACGGGCGCGACCACGGGGCATTCGAACCGCTTCGCGATCGCCACGGCGTCGCCGATGTGATCGCCGTGACCGTGGGTGAGGACGACGAGGTCGCAGCGCTCGGGCTCGCGCTCGGGCTCCGGGCACTTCGGGTTGCCGTTCAGGAACGGGTCGACGTAGACGCGCGTGCCGGCCTCCGTGTCCATCCGGAACGCCGCGTGACCGAGCCAGGTGAGTGTGGTAGCCATGTGTTCGAGCCTAGCGCGTCGAGGCGCTCATTCGAGACAGCAAGAACGATCAAGCGCCGCGTTCCTCGCGTGGGCACTCTGGCGACATGGCACTCCAGCTGATGGACCCGCTTGCGACATTCGTCGACACCCTCGCCGAGAGCCTCGACGACCACGACGCCGACGGCGAGGATCTCGCTGCACGCGCCTACCTCTCACGCTTCCACTTCGACCGCGTGGTCGGAGCCGTCGCCGGGGAGACGCCGGCGCGGCTGCGCCGCCGCGTCCTGCTCGAGCGGGCCGCGTTCCGGCTCGTGACGAGCCGCGCGACGGTGCTCGAGGTCGCCCTGGAGGCCGGCTACTCCTCCAACGAGGCGTTCACGAGGGCGTTCCGGCGGGCGTACGGCGCGGGGCCCTCCGCGTGGCGCGCGGCACCCGGGCGGATGCAGCTCGACAGCCCGAACGGCGTGCATTTCCACCCACCCGGCGGCATCCGGCTGCCTGCGAGAGACGAGGTGACGTCCATGGATCTGATGACGAAGATGGTGGAGCATCACGTGTGGCTCGTCGGCGAGATCGTCGAGCGCGCCTCCCGGCTCGACGACGAGCGCCTCGACGCACCGATCGAGCTCTCGGTCGAGGGAGTCGACTGCGACCCGACGCTGCGCTCGCTGCTGTCGCGGCTCGTCGGCCAGATGGACATGTGGAATGCGGCGATGGAGAGCCGCGCGTACGACTTCGCGGTCGAGCGCGGCGAGAGCATGCGGTCGATCCGGGCTCGCCTCCGCGACGCCGGCCCCGCGTTCCTCGACCACGCGCGGGAGGTGATGGACGGGCGCAGGCTGGACGAGACGTTCGTGGATGCCGTGTGCGACCCGCCCGAGGTGTTCACCTACGGCGGCATGCTCGCGCACGTGCTGACCTTCGCCGCTCATCGCCGCACGCTCGCGATCGGCGCGCTCCACTCGGCAGGGATCACCGACCTCGGTGCCGGCGACCCGATGCGCTGGGTGGCGGAGGCCGCCTGAGCAACTCCCGCCCGCGGTGGTGGGTCAGAGCGGCAGCGACGCGATCGCGTCGCTGGCGAGGTCGACGAGCGGCTGCACGAAGAAGAACGAGCCGATCGTGACCACGAGCGCCGCGGCGACCGTCGTGTCGAGCAGGAGGTCGCGCGGCGGCGAGCCGCCCGTCGCGACCACCGCGCCCGTTGCCGGGGCCTCGCCGGAGCGCATGTACAGCGCGCGCACGACGTTCAGGTAGTAGGCGAGCGAGAGCGCGGTCGCGAGGACGCCGATCACGACGAGCCACCACCAGCCGGCCTCGTAGATCGCCGAGAAGACGAAGAGCTTGCCGAGGAACCCGCCGGTCAGGGGGAACCCCGCCATCGAGAGCATGAACCACCACATGGCGACGCCGATGAACGGGCGCTCCCAGCCGAGCCCTGCGAGCGAGTCGAGCGTCACCGCGCGACCCTGCTCGCGCTCGCGCGCGGCGACGACGGAGAACGCGCCGACGCTCGCCGCGGCGTACGGGATCAGGTAGTAGAGGAGCGCCTCGCCGCCCGCCTGGCTGTCCGCGGCGATCGCGATCAGCAGGAACCCCGCATGGGAGACGGACGAGTACGCCAGCAGCCGCTTGACGTCGCGCTGCGCGATCGCGGCGAAGTTGCCGATCGCGAGCGAGCAGATCGCGAGCACCGCCACGGCGACCGTCCAGACCTCGTCCTGCTCGGGGAACGCCGTGGTGAGGATCCGGAGCATGACGACGAGGCCCGCGATCTTGGTCGCGGCGGCCATGAAGGCCGTCACCGTGGTCGGCGCACCCTGATAGACGTCCGGCGTCCACATGTGGAACGGGGCGGCGGAGACCTTGAACGCGAGGCCCGCCAGGATCATCGCCATGCCGGTCACGAAGAGCGGGTCGTCGGCGCCGGTCGCGTCGCGGATCGCCGTGAAGCCGAGCTCCCCTGTGGCGCCGTAGACGAGCGCGCAGCCGAACAGCAGGATGCCCGACCCGAAGCTCCCGACGATCAGGTACTTGAGGCCCGCCTCGAGCGACGCGCGCCGGTGCGTGTCGAGCGCGCACAGCACGTAGAGCGAGATCGAGAACCACTCGAGCGCCAGGAACATCGTCATGAGGTTCGCGGACGAGACGAAGAAGACCATCCCTGCGGTGGCAGCGGCGAGGAGCGCGTAGTACTCGCCGACGTGCGAGCGGCGCCCGTCGCCGGCCGAGAGCAGCGCGACCGCGAGCCCGACGAGCGCGATGAGGATCGCCGCGAAAGCGCCGAGCCGGTCGCGCGTCATCGACTCGACCACCACGGCCGTGGGCTCGGGAGAGCGGTCGAACACCCAACCGGCCAGCACGGCCGCTGCGCCGAAGCCCGCGACCGAGACGGCCACCGAGAACGCCCGCTCGCTCGCCCGGGGGACGAGCACGGCGCCGAGCAGCGTGATCCCCGCGGCCGCGAGGAGCGCCAGCGTGGGCGACAGCGCCAGCCAGTCGACGGACGGCGTGTCGATCACGGCGCGAGCTCCTGCTGCGAGCCGATGAACGCGGCAGGCTGGTCGGCCGGGAACGACCGCTCGGTGATCCCCGCCGGCCACGCCGTCAGCACCGCGAGGATCACGACGAGCGGGACGAGCAGGATCAGCTCGCCGCCGACGAGGTCGCCGACGTCCTCGCGCACCGCGCCGCCGCGCCGCTCGTGGAGGATCGCGGAGATCAGCCGCAGCGCGTAGAGCGCGGCCAGCACCATGGCCGTGACGCCGATCGCCGCGTAGCCCCAGCCGCGATCGAACACGCCCGCGAGGATCGTGAACTCGCCCGCGAAGTTCGCCGAGCCCGGTACCGCGAGCGTGAACATCCCGAGCACCATCACGAGCGTCGCGAGGATAGGACGCCCTTTTCCCATCCCGCCGAGCTCGGCGAACACGCCGGTGCCGGCGCGCGTCTCGATCATCCCGGCGAGCAGGAAGAAGCCCGCCGAGACGAGGCCGTGGTTGACCGAGTGGAGCACGGCGCCGTCGAGCCCGAGGTCGTTGGCGGCGAAGATCCCGAGCACGATGAGCCCCATCTGGGCCATCGACGAGTATGCGACGACCCCGCGGATGTCCGGCTGGCGGAAGGCGAGCACGGAGCCGTAGACGAGCGTCGCGGAGGCGAGCACGAGGACGAGCGTCCGGAAGTCCTCGACGGGCCCGGGGAAATGCGGCAGCACGATCCAGACGAGCCCGAAGACGGCGGCCTTCGAGACGACTCCGGACAGGAGCGCGCCGACCTCGGGCGGCGCCTGCGTGTACGCGAGGCGCAGCCACCCGTGGAACGGGAAGAGCGGCGCCTTGACGGCGAACGCGGCGAGGAAGCCGAGGAAGATCCAGTCGTTCGAGCTCGTGCCGAGGTCGGCGAGCTCGAACGTCCCCTTCGTGACGCCGAGCGCGACGATAGACGCGAGCATCAGGAGCGAGCCCACCATCGTGTAGATGACGAACGTGACCGTCGCCTTGACGCGCTGCGGCCCGCCCCACACGCCGACCAGCACGTAGATCGGGATCAGCATCGCCTCGAAGAAGACGTAGAAGACGATCAGGTCCTGCGCCGCGAACACGCCGACGAGCGCCCCGACGAGGAAGAGCAGGAGCCCGAAGTAGGCGCGGCTGCGCTCACGCTCCGCCCAGGCGCCGTAGCCGATCGCGCACGCGCCGACGACCACGGTGAGGCCGACGAGCCAGAACTGGAACCCGTAGAGGCCGACCGAGTACGAGATCCCGAGCTGGTCGAACCACTCGCGCGTCGTCGAGTACTGCTGCACGTCGCTTCCGAAGTCGAAGTTGCGAGCGCTCCCGAGCCACAGCCCGACCTCTGCGAGCGCGACGAGAAGCGCGAGCCCACTGGTCGACTCGCGCGAGAGCGGGAGCACCCAGACGAGGATCGCGCCGACGAGCGGGACGACGATGAGCGCCGTCGTCAGCATCAGCGGACCACCAGGAAGACGAGCGTCAGAACGGCGACGGCGACCGTGAACGTGAGCGCGTACGTGCGCAGCAGGCCGCTCTGGGCGCTCGCGGTGACCGTTGCGCCGCGCAGAGCCCCTTCCGCGACCTCGTCGAGGCCGCCCTGGACGACCGGCGCCTCCACCCGGTCTCGCAGCCGGACCGCGATCTGCCGCGCCGGGGCGGAGAAGACGGCCTCGTAGAGCTCGTCGAACCAGAGCTTGTGCTCGAGCGTCGTTCGAACGATGCCGTCGGGCACGAGCTCGCGCCCGGCCTTGAACGCCCGCCAGGCGAGGAAGATGCCGAGCGCGCCGAGCGTCACCGCGACGAGGCTCGTCAGCCACTCCTCGCCGGCCGTCGCCTGGACGAGCGGCGGCACGACCGGCTCGAGCCACGCCTCGAACGGCTCCCAGACGCCCGGGATCGCGAGGAAGCCGATGAACGTCGAGCCGAGCGCGAGCACGCCGACCGGGACGAGCATCGAGCGCGCGCCCTCGCCGTGGTGCACGCCGTGGGTGTGCGCCGTGACGAGCTCGCTCGGCTCGCCGTGGAAGACGCGGAAGTAGAGGCGGAAGGTGTAGAGCCCGGTCAGGATCGCGCCGATCAGCCCGCCGACGTAGAGCGTCCAGCCGAGCGGCCCGCCGTACGCCAGCGCGGAGCTGATGATCGCGTCCTTCGACCAGAAGCCCGCGAAGAACGGAATCCCCACGAGCGCGAGCGATCCGATCAGGAATGTCCAGCGGGTGTACGGCAGCGACTTCGAGAGCCCGCCCATCTTGCGGATGTCCTGCTCGCCGTCCAGGTGGTGGATCACGAGACCCGCGGTGAGGAAGAGGAGCGCCTTGAAGAACGCGTGCGTCACGAGGTGGAACATCGCGAAGGGGTACGCCCCGATGCCCGCGCCGACGAACATGTAGCCGATCTGGCTCATCGTCGAGTACGCGATCACGCGCTTGATGTCCCACTGCACGAGCGCGATCACCCCCGCGGCGAGGAGCGTCACGAGCCCGAGCACGGCCGCAAGGTGCTGGATGTCGGGCGCGGCCTGGAAGATCAGGTGGGTGCGGCAGATGAGGTAGACGCCCGCCGTCACCATCGTCGCCGCGTGGATAAGCGCGGAGACCGGCGTCGGGCCCTCCATCGCGTCCGGCAGCCACGTGTGCAGCGGGATCTGGGCCGACTTGGCGACTGCCCCCGCGAGGAGGCCGAGCGCGAGTAGCGTCACGACCGTGTCCGAGAGCTCCCCGCTCTGCGCCGCCGCGAAGACCGTGCCGTAGTCGAGGCTGCCGACCTTGGCGATCGCGAGGAAGAGCGCGAGCGCCATCGCCGCGTCGCCGACCGTGTTGATCACGAACGCCTTCTTCGCGGCGTCGATCGCGCTCGAGCGGTCGTGGTAGAAGCCGATCAGGAGGTAGGAGGCGAGGCCGACGAGCCCCCAGCCGACGAGCAGCAGCAGGAGGTTGCCGCCCATCACGAGGAGGAGCATCGAGAAGACGAAGAACGACATGTACGCGAAGTACCGCCGCTCCTCGTCCTCGCCCGCCATGTAGCCGTTCGAGTACAGGACGATCAGGCCGCCGACGCCCGTGACGACGAGCATCATCACGAGCGAGAGCGGGTCGACGAGCAGGTCGATGCTCACCCTGAAGTCGCCCGCCGTCAGCCAGGTCCAGGCCGTGGTGGTCACGGCGCGGTCGTCGGGGCTGTGCCGCGCCCATGCGTCGATGAACGCGACGAGGGCTCCCGCGAACCCGACGAACACGGAAGCGGTCGAGATGGCCCCCGCCCGCCGCCGCGTGATCCTCGTGCCCGCGAGGGTGATCGCGAGGAAGCCGGCGAGCGGCGCGAGGAGACAGACCCAGGCGCCGTTGACCATCAGCTACCCCCTGAGCTCCGTCAGCGTGTCCACGTCGAGCGTGAGGTGCCGGCGCGCCATCGCGACGATCAGCCCGAGGCCGACGCAGACCTCCGCGGCGGCGACGGCCATCACCGCGAGCGCGAAGATCTGGCCGTCCATCTCGCCGAAGAGCCGCGAGAAGCCGACGAACGTCAGGTTCGCGGCGTTCAGCATGATCTCGAGCGAGAGGAGGACGATCAGCGGGCTGCGCCGGAGGAGCACGCCCGCGACGCCGATCGAGAACAGGATCGCCGAGATCGCGAGATACCACGGGATCCCCGGCCCCATCACGCCGCACGCCCCTCGCCGGCTCCGGCTCCCGCCCGGCCGTCTTTAGGGGCCCCCAGGAAGTGCGAAGCACTTCCTGGGGACAGACCGGGCTCCGCCGAAGCCTGACGCCGCTCGCGGCACCCGGCCTTCCGGGGCCGTATCCGAATACTGTCCCCTCCGGCCGGGCACGGCGAGCGACGTCCTAGGAACGTGCGGGAGCGAGGCGCAACCCGAGATCATGCGGTGTCCTCATCCTCTTCCACGGAGCGCATCCCGAGCACCACGCCGCCGACCGCCGCGACGAGCAGCACGATCGAGGTGATCTCGAACGCCAGCAGGTGATCGGTCAGGAACAGCCGCCCGACCTCGGCCGGCGAGCCGAACGCGCCCGTGACCGTCGCCTCGTCGGAGAGCCGCCCGCTCGCGTTCAGCATCAGCGCGACGAACACGACCGCGAGCAGCGAGGCGGCCGCGATCACGGACGCCGTCTGGATGACGCGCGTTCCGCCCGCCCACGGCGCGTCGGCACGGCCGCCGAGGTACGCGATCACGAAGAGGAACATGACCATCACCGCGCCGGCGTAGACGAGGACCTGCGCCGCGGCGACGAACTCCCCCGAGGCGAGGAGGTACAGCACCGCGAGCGAGGCGAGGTTGCCGATCAAAGACAGCGCCGACGAGAACGGGTTCGACGCGGTGACGACCCTGAGCCCGGTGGCGATGCAGGCTCCCGCAGCGAGGAGCCAGATCACCCAGACGAGAAAGTTGCCCATCAGGACGACGACTTGTAGGCGGGGATGGGCGTGTCGTAGAGGTCGGGGTCCTGCACGGGGATCCGCTTGATCGGCTCGGCTAGGAGCATGTCCTTCGTGTAGATCAGGTCGTCGCGCGAGTACTCGGAGAGCTCGAACTCGTTGCCGAGCGTGATCGCGTCGAACGGGCAGGCGAGCTCGCAGTAGCCGCAGAAGATGCAGCGCGAGAGGTTGATCTCGTAGATCCGCGCGTACCGCTCGCCGGCGGAGACGCGGTGCTCGCCGGTGTTCTCGGCGGCGACGACGCGGATGCAGTCGGATGGGCAGGCGGCCGCGCAGAGCGAGCAGCCCACGCACTTCTCGAGCCCGTTGGCGTGACGGTGGAGCCGATGGCGGCCGCGAAAGCGCGGGTACACGGGCCGCTTGTACTCCGGGTACTGCTGCGTGATCGGCTTGCGGAAGATGTGCTTGAAGGTGACGCCGAAGCCCTTGAGTGTCCCGAACGGCTGCATGTCAGCGGGTCACCCTAGATCCGGTTCGCGCGAGTTTCCGATCAACCATCTAGATCCAGACCACCAGCACCGCCGTCGCGACCGCGTTCAGCGTCGCGACGGGGAGGAGGACCTTCCAGCCGAAGCGCATCAGCTGGTCGTAGCGCAGCCGGGGCAATGTCGTCCGCATCCAGATGAAGAGGAAGAGGAGCACGGCCAGCTTGAGGACGAACCAGATCGGCCCTGGGAGCACGGGCCCGTGCCAGCCCCCGAGGAACAGCGTCACCGCGAGCGCGGAGAGGGTGATCAGGTTGATGTACTCGGACATCGAGTAGAGGCCGAACCGCATCCCCCCGTACTCGGTGTGGTAGCCCGCGACGAGCTCCTGCTCCGCCTCGGGCAGGTCGAAGGGCGCCCGTGCGGTCTCGGCCGTGCCGGCGAGGATGAAGATCACGAAGCCGACGATCTGCGGGATCACGTACCAGACGTCGGAGCCCTGCGCCGCGACGATGTCGACGAGCGAGAGCGACTTGGCCATGATCACGACCCCGAGGACGGAGAGCGCGAGCGACACCTCGTACGAGACGAGCTGCGCGCAGGTTCGCATCGAGCCGAGCAGCGCGAACTTCGAGTCGGACGCCCAGCCCCCGATGATGAAGCCGTAGATCCCGAGCGAGCCGATCGCGAAGATCAGGAGCAGCGCGATCGGCACGTCGGCGACGTAGCCGTTCACCTGGTAGCCGCCGATCACCCAGCCGGGCGCCCCAGGGGATCACCGAGAAGGTCGTCATCGCCGTGAATGCGGCGAGGAACGGCCCCAGGATGTAGAGCACGTCGATCGCGCGCCGCCGGGAAGAAGCTCTCCTTGCGGATCAGCTTGACGAGGTCGGCGATGGGCTGCAGGGTCCCGAAGGGGCCGACGCGGTTCGGCCCGTAGCGGAGCTGCATCCGCCCCATCAGCTTGCGCTCGATCAGCGTCAGGTAGGCGAAGCCGAACAGCACGAGGTTGATGACGATCACGGCCTTGATGAGCGAGATCCACCACGGCTCGCCGTTCGACCCGCTCGCCACGAAGAGCCAGCTCATGCCCGCTCCCGGCGCCGGCAAAGCCGGCGCCTCCGCTCATTGGAGCCTCCGTCGAGCCTACGGCTCATGCCCGCTCCCGGCGCCGGCAAGGCCGGCGCCTCCGCTCATTGGAGCCTCCGTCGAGCCTACGGCTCATGCCCTTCACCACCTCGACCTCGGCGTGGAGGTCGGCGGCGTGCTCGTCGGCGACGCGCGCCACGCCTTCGACGAGCCTGCGGTCGACGCGTGCGCGGAGCTCGAGCGAGGTGCCGTTCGAGCGCACCGTGACGAGGTCGCCGGTGGCGATGCCGCGGCGGTCGGCGTCCCCGCTCGACAGCCCGACCTCCTGCTCGGGACGCTGGAACTGGAGCTCGGCCACGCGCTCCACCTGGTGGCCCGAGAAGAGGGGCGTGTAGCGAAGCAGGCGGAGCGTCCCGACGAAGTGGCCCTCGGGCCGAAGCGACGCGTCTGCGGGGGCGGCGCACTCGGGAGCCTGGTACGGGCGCCGGCCGGGCAGCTCGGCGTGCTCGCCGAGTTGCGCGAGACGCAGGCCGCCGTAGACGCGCTCCGACAGCTCCTCGAAGACGACCGCGGCATGGGGCGAGAGCTCGACGCCGAAGCGCGCAGCGAGCTTCGACAGCCACGCGAGCTCGTCGGGCACGGGGGGGATCACCGTGCGCCGGAGCCGCTGCACGCGCGCCTCGAGGTTCATCGAGGTCCCATCACGCTCGAGCGACGCCGTCGCGGGGAGGACGAGGTCGGCCCAGCCGACCGCGAGCGAGTGGAACATCGTGATCGCGATCACGGCCTCGGCGCGCTCTGCGAGCGCCCTGACGCCGGGCGAACCGGCCGCCTCGTCGCCCGACACGACGAGCACGCCGATGGGTTACGGGATCGGAGTCGTCGCCGTCGGCGGCCGCGGCCCACGCCTCGGAGACGCCGCGGGGGTTCGGGGTCGCGGGGAGATGGAACGCGGCGCACCCGGGCTTGGCCGCGAAGCCGAGCGCCTCCTCCGCGGCCTCGGCGAGCCGTGCGCCGCCGCCCCCGCGACCCGACCAGACGAGCACCGCGCGCTCCGATGCGCGGAGCCGCTTGCCGAGCGCATGCTTCGGGCCGAGGAGCTCCCGGAGCGCGTCGGCCGCGCCGCCTGCCGGCGCCGGCACCGACCCGCGTGCGCCGACGGTCACGATCTCCGCGCCGCCACGGCGCGCCTTCCTAGAGCCAGAGGTCGACGACGGGGGCGCGGTCCACGACGTCGTGGTCGCCGACGATCACGACGACTCGGCGTCCCCGATCGTCGAGAGCGGCGCCCGGAAGGCGTCGAGCGCGTCGGACGTCGACTCGTCCAGCACGGCGGAGTGGGCACCGGGCCCGCGCGCAGCAGCGCGCCGACCCCGTAGGCGATCTCGTTCGTCTCCGACCGGAGAGCGCCGTCACGATCCTTCCCTCGGCGCCGCGGAGCAGCTCCTCGGCTCGGTCGAGCGCGGCGTCCCAGGCGATCGGCTCGAACCGAGGGGGCCACGCCGGAGCGGCTCGCGGACGCGGTCCTCCGCCGAAGGTGCGGGAAGGTGAAGCGGCCCTTCTCGCGAGCCAGCCGCCGTCTACCTCCGGGTGGCTGCGCGACTGGACGCGCTTGACGGCGCCCTCGCGCGTCGTCGCCCGGATGTTGCAGCCGGCGGGGCAGAGGCCGCAGACGGTCGGGACGTCCTGGATCTCCCACGGCCGTGCCTCGAAGCGGTACTGCGTCGACGTCAGCGCGCCGACGGGGCGAGGCTGATCACGTTGCCGGAGAACGGCGCGCGGTAGGGATCCTCGCCGAACGTGGCGATCTCCAGTACGCGCCGCGGTTGCGGGCGATCAGCTGGTCGTCCTCGGCGACGTCGCTCGAGAACCGCGTGCAGCGGTAGCAGAGGATGCAGCGCTCGCGGTCGAGGGCGATCAGCGGCGAGACCGGGATCGGCTTGTCGAACGTCAGCTTCGGAAACGTAGTCCAGGTGCGGCCAGCCCGTAGCGGAAGGTCAGGTCCTGCAGCGGGCACTCGCCGCCCTTGTCGCACACCGGGCAGTCGAGGGGGTGATTGACGAGGATGAACTCGAGCGTCCCCTCTGGCCCTCGGCGGCGCGCGTCGAGGTCGCCGCCGTCCGGACGACCATGCCCTCCTGCGCCGTGAGCGTGCAGCCGGCCTGGAGCTTGGGGAGGCCCTCGACCTCGACGAGGCACATGCGGCACGCGCCCACGGCCAGGCCGAGCGCCGCTCGTCAGCAGAAGACCGGGATCTCGATCCCCGCGGCCTCCGCCGTCTCGACGAGGCCGGTGCCCTTCGCGACCTCGACCTCGCGCTCGTCGATCGTGACGGTGATGAGATCGCTCACCGCGGACACCTGGTTCACGCCACCACCTCGAGCGGGCGGTGGATCTCGTGCGGGCCGACGTGGGCCTCGTGGACGTCCGTCGGTGCGACGATGCCGTCGAGCGACGAGGAGCCGTGGAAGGGGCAGCCGCCCTCCTCGACGTGCTGGAGGAACTCCTCCCGGAACTTCGCGACGTAGCTCGCGACCGCGATCGCGCCTTTCGCCGAGCGGGCAGAGGCACGTGCCGTTCATCCGCTCCCCGACGTCGAGCAGCAGGTCGAGGTCGCGTGCGCCCCGTTCCCTGCCTCGATCTTCTGGAGGATGTGGGTCAGCCAGCGGGTGCCGACGCGGCACGGCGTGCACTTGCCGCACGACTCGTGCTCGTAGAACTGCGAGACGCGGACGCCGAGCTGCACCATGCAGCAGCGGTCGTCGAGGACGATCACCGCCGCCGACCCGATCGCGCTGCCGGCCTGCGACAGCGAGTCGAAGTCGAGCGTCACCTTCTCGGCCTCCGAGGCCGTGAGGATCGGCGTCGAGGAGCCGCCGGGGATCACCGCCTTGAGCGTGCGCCCGTCGGCCATCCCGCCGCCGACCTCGTGGATCAGGTCGCGGAGCGGGTAACCGTGGGGCAGCTCGTATTGCCAGGGCGCACGACGTTTCCGGAGAGGGAGAAGACGCGCGTGCCGGTCAGGCTCTCGACGCCGAGTTTCGCGTACTCCGCGCCGCCCATCTCGATGATCGGCGTCACCGTCGTGATCGACTCGACGTTGTTGACCGCGGTCGGCGAGGCGTAGAGGCCCGCGATGGCCGGGAACGGCGGCTTCGTCCGCGGCTGGCCGCGATAGCCCTCGAGCGACTCCAGCAGGGCAGTCTCCTCCCGCAGATGTAGGCGCCGGCGCCGCGGTGGAGGACGATGATCACGTCCCCGAGCAGCTTTGCCTTGCGCATCTGCCCGAGCGCCGACACGAGCACCTCCCACTCGTGCTCGTACTCGCCGCGGAT
>CAWGDT010000031.1:0-16500 GCA_963821365.1 uncultured Actinomycetes bacterium | reverse complement strand
CGCTCGCCCGCGGGACGAGCACCGCGCCGAGCAGCGTGATCCCCGCGGCCGCGAGGAGCGCCAGCGCGGGCGACAGCGCCAGCCAGTCGACGGACGGCGTGTCGATCACGGCGCGAGCTCCTGCTGCGAGCCGATGAACGCGGCAGGCTGGTCGGCCGGGAACGACCGCTCGGTGATCCCCGCCGGCCACGCCGTCAGTACCGCGAGGATCACGACGAGCGGGACGAGCAGGATCAGCTCGCCGCCGACGAGGTCGCCGGCGTCCTCGCGCACCGCGCCGCCGCGCCGCTCGTGGAGGATCGCGGAGATCAGCCGCAGCGCGTAGAGCGCGGCCAACACCATGGCCGTGACGCCGATCGCCGCGTAGCCCCAGCCGCGATCGAACACGCCCGCGAGGATCGTGAACTCGCCCGCGAAGTTCGCCGAGCCCGGTACCGCGAGCGTGAACATCCCGAGCACCATCACGAGCGTCGCGAGGATAGGACGCCCCTTTCCCATCCCGCCGAGCTCGGCGAACACGCCGGTGCCGGCGCGCGTCTCGATCATCCCGGCGAGCAGGAAGAAGCCCGCCGAGACGAGGCCGTGGTTGACCGAGTGGAGCACGGCGCCGTCGAGCCCGAGGTCGTTGGCGGCGAAGATCCCGAGCACGATGAGCCCCATCTGGGCCATCGACGAGTATGCGACGACCCCGCGGATGTCCGGCTGGCGGAAGGCGAGCACGGAGCCGTAGACGAGCGTCGCGGAGGCGAGCACGAGGACGAGCGTCCGGAAGTCCTCGACGGGCCCGGGGAAATGCGGCAGCACGATCCAGACGAGCCCGAAGACGGCGGCCTTCGAGACGACTCCGGACAGGAGCGCGCCGACCTCGGGCGGCGCCTGCGTGTACGCGAGGCGCAGCCACCCGTGGAACGGGAAGAGCGGCGCCTTGACGGCGAACGCGGCGAGGAAGCCGAGGAAGATCCAGTCGTTCGAGCTCGTGCCGAGGTCGGCGAGCTCGAACGTCCCCTTCGTGACGCCGAGCGCGACGATCGACGCGAGCATCAGGAGCGAGCCCACCATCGTGTAGATGACGAACGTGACCGTCGCCTTGACGCGCTGCGGCCCGCCCCACACGCCGACCAGCACGTAGATCGGGATCAGCATCGCCTCGAAGAAGACGTAGAAGACGATCAGGTCCTGCGCCGCGAACACGCCGACGAGCGCCCCGACGAGGAAGAGCAGGAGCCCGAAGTAGGCGCGGCTGCGCTCACGCTCCGCCCAGGCGCCGTAGCCGATCGCACACGCGCCGACGACCACGGTGAGGCCGACGAGCCAGAACTGGAACCCGTAGAGGCCGACCGAGTACGAGATCCCGAGCTGGTCGAACCACTCGCGCGTCGTCGAGTACTGCTGCACGTCGCTTCCGAAGTCGAAGTTGCGAGCGCTCCCGAGCCACAACCCGACCTCTGCGAGAGCGACGAGAAGCGCGAGCCCACTGGTCGACTCGCGCGAGAGCGGGAGCACCCAGACGAGGATCGCGCCGACGAGCGGGACGACGATGAGCGCCGTCGTCAGCATCAGCGGACCACCAGGAAGACGAGCGTCAGAACGGCGACGGCGACCGTGAACGTGAGCGCGTACGTGCGCAGCAGGCCGCTCTGAGCGCTCGCGGTGACCGTTGCGCCGCGCAGAGCCCCTTCCGCGACCTCGTCGAGGCCGCCCTGGACGACCGGCGCCTCCACCCGGTCCCGCAGCCGGACCGCGATCTGCCGCGCCGGGGCGGAGAAGACGGCCTCGTAGAGCTCGTCGAACCAGAGCTTGTGCTCGAGCGCGGTGCGCACGAGGCCGTCGGGCACGAGCTCGCGCCCGACCTTGAACGCCCGCCAGGCGAGGAAGATGCCGAGCGCGCCGAGCGTCACCGCGACGAGGCTCGTCAGCCACTCCTCGCCGGCCGTCGCCTGGACGAGCGGCGGCACGACCGGCTCGAGCCACGCCTCGAACGGCTCCCAGACGCCCGGGATCGCAAGGAAGCCGATGAACGTCGAGCCGAGCGCGAGCACGCCGACCGGGACGAGCATCGAGCGCGCGCCCTCGCCGTGGTGCACGCCGTGGGTGTGCGCCGTGACGAGCTCGCTCGGCTCGCCGTGGAAGACGCGGAAGTAGAGGCGGAAGGTGTAGAGCCCGGTCAGGATCGCGCCGATCAGCCCGCCGACGTAGAGCGTCCAGCCGAGCGGCCCGCCGTACGCCAGCGCGGAGCTGATGATCGCGTCCTTCGACCAGAAGCCCGCGAAGACCGGAATCCCCACGAGCGCGAGCGATCCGATCAGGAATGTCCAGCGGGTGTACGGCAGCGACTTCGAGAGCCCGCCCATCTTGCGGATGTCCTGCTCGCCGTCCAGGTGGTGGATCACGAGACCCGCGGTGAGGAAGAGGAGCGCCTTGAAGAACGCGTGCGTCACGAGGTGGAACATCGCGAAGGGATACGCCCCGATGCCCGCGCCGACGAACATGTAGCCGATCTGGCTCATCGTCGAGTACGCGATCACGCGCTTGATGTCCCACTGCACGAGCGCGATCACCCCCGCGGCGAGGAGCGTCACGAGCCCGAGCACGGCCGCAAGGTGCTGGATGTCGGGCGCGGCCTGGAAGATCAGGTGGGTGCGGCAGATGAGGTAGACGCCCGCCGTCACCATCGTCGCCGCGTGGATCAGGGCGGAGACCGGCGTCGGGCCCTCCATCGCGTCCGGCAGCCACGTGTGCAGCGGGATCTGGGCCGACTTGGCGACTGCCCCCGCGAGGAGGCCGAGCGCGAGTAGCGTCACGACCGTGTCCGAGAGCTCCCCGCTCTGCGCCGCCGCGAAGACCGTGCCGTAGTCGAGGCTGCCGACCTTGGCGATCGCGAGGAAGAGCGCGAGCGCCATCGCCGCGTCGCCGACCGTGTTGATCACGAACGCCTTCTTCGCGGCGTCGATCGCGCTCGAGCGGTCGTGGTAGAAGCCGATCAGGAGGTAGGAGGCGAGGCCGACGAGCCCCCAGCCGACGAGCAGCAGCAGGAGGTTGCCGCCCATCACGAGGAGGAGCATCGAGAAGACGAAGAACGACATGTACGCGAAGTACCGCCGCTCCTCGTCCTCGCCCGCCATGTAGCCGTTCGAGTACAGGACGATCAGGCCGCCGACGCCCGTGACGACGAGCATCATCACGAGCGAGAGCGGGTCGACGAGCAGGTCGATGCTCACCCTGAAGTCGCCCGCCGTCAGCCAGGTCCAGGCCGTGGTGGTCACGGCGCGGTCGTCGGGGCTGTGCCGCGCCCATGCGTCGATGAACGCGACGAGGGCTCCCGCGAACCCGACGAACACGGAAGCGGTCGAGATGGCCCCCGCCCGCCGCCGCGTGATCCTCGTGCCCGCGAGGGTGATCGCGAGGAAGCCGGCGAGCGGCGCGAGGAGACAGACCCAGGCGCCGTTGACCATCAGCTACCCCCTGAGCTCCGTCAGCGTGTCCACGTCGAGCGTGAGGTGCCGGCGCGCCATCGCGACGATCAGCCCGAGGCCGACGCAGACCTCCGCGGCGGCGACGGCCATCACCGCGAGCGCGAAGATCTGGCCGTCCATCTCGCCGAAGAGCCGCGAGAAGCCGACGAACGTCAGGTTCGCGGCGTTGAGCATGATCTCGAGCGAGAGGAGCACGATCAGCGGGCTGCGCCGGAGGAGCACGCCCGCGACGCCGATCGAGAACAGGATCGCCGAGATCGCGAGATACCACGGGATCCCCGGCCCCATCACGCCGCACGCCCCTCGCCGGCTCCGGCTCCCGCTCGGCCGTCTGTAGGGGCCCCCAGGAAGTGCGAAGCACTTCCTGGGGACGAGAGCCGGGCTCCGCCGAAGCCTGACGCCGCTCGCGGCACCCGGCCTTCCGGGGCCGTATCCGAATACTGTCCCCTCCGGCCGGGCACCGCGAGCGACGTCCGAGGAACGTGCGGGAGCGAGGCGCAACCCGAGATCATGCGGTGTCCTCATCCTCTTCCACGGAGCGCATCCCGAGCACCACGCCGCCGACCGCCGCGACGAGCAGCACGATCGAGGTGATCTCGAACGCCAGCAGGTGATCGGTCAGGAACAGCCGCCCGACCTCGGCCGGCGAGCCGAACGCGCCCGTGACCGTCGCCTCGTCGGAGAGCCGCCCGCTCGCGTTCAGCATCAGCGCGACGAACACGACCGCGAGCAGCGAGGCGGCCGCGATCACGGACGCCGTCTGGATGACGCGCGTTCCGCCCGCCCACGGCGCGTCGGCACGGCCGCCGAGGTACGCGATCACGAAGAGGAACATGACCATCACCGCGCCGGCGTAGACGAGGACCTGCGCCGCGGCGACGAACTCCCCCGAGGCGAGGAGGTACAGCACGGCGAGCGAGGCGAGGTTGCCGATCAAAGACAGCGCCGACGAGAACGGGTTCGACGCGGTGACGACCCTGAGCCCGGTGGCGATGCAGGCTCCCGCAGCGAGGAGCCAGATCACCCAGACGAGAAAGTTGCCCATCAGGACGACGACTTGTAGGCGGGGATGGGCGTGTCGTAGAGGTCGGGGTCCTGCACGGGGATCCGCTTGATCGGCTCGGCGAGGAGCATGTCCTTCGTGTAGATCAGGTCGTCGCGCGAGTACTCGGAGAGCTCGAACTCGTTGCCGAGCGTGATCGCGTCGAACGGGCAGGCGAGCTCGCAGTAGCCGCAGAAGATGCAGCGCGAGAGGTTGATCTCGTAGATCCGCGCGTACCGCTCGCCGGCGGAGACGCGGTGCTCGCCGGTGTTCTCGGCGGCGACGACGCGGATGCAGTCGGATGGGCAGGCGGCGGCGCAGAGCGAGCAGCCCACGCACTTCTCGAGACCGTTGGCGTGACGGTGGAGCCGATGGCGGCCGCGAAAGCGCGGGTAGACGGGCCGCTTGTACTCCGGGTACTGCTGCGTGATCGGCTTGCGGAAGATGTGCTTGAAGGTGACGCCGAAGCCCTTGAGTGTCCCGAACGGCTGCATGTCAGCGGGTCACCCTAGATCCGGTTCGCGCGAATTGCCGATCAACCATCTAGATCCAGACCACCAGCACCGCCGTCGCGACCGCGTTCAGCGTCGCGACGGGAAGGAGGACCTTCCAGCCGAAGCGCATCAGCTGGTCGTAGCGCAGCCGGGGCAATGTCGTCCGCATCCAGATGAAGAGGAAGAGGAGCACGGCCAGCTTGAGGACGAACCAGATCGGCCCTGGGAGCACGGGCCCGTGCCAGCCCCCGAGGAACAGCGTCACCGCGAGCGCGGAGAGGGTGATCAGGTTGATGTACTCGGACATCGAGTAGAGGCCGAACCGCATCCCCCCGTACTCGGTGTGGTAGCCCGCGACGAGCTCCTGCTCCGCCTCGGGCAGGTCGAAGGGCGCCCGTGCGGTCTCGGCCGTGCCGGCGAGGATGAAGATCACGAAGCCGACGATCTGCGGGATCACGTACCAGACGTCGGAGCCCTGCGCCGCGACGATGTCGACGAGCGAGAGCGACTTGGCCATGATCACGACGCCGAGGACGGAGAGCGCGAGCGACACCTCGTACGAGACGAGCTGCGCGCAGGTTCGCATCGAGCCGAGCAGCGCGAACTTCGAGTCGGACGCCCAGCCCCCGATGATGAAGCCGTAGATCCCGAGCGAGCCGATCGCGAAGATCAGGAGCAGCGCGATCGGCACGTCGGCGACGTAGCCGTTCACCTGGTAGCCGCCGATCACCCAGCCGGGGCCCCAGGGGATCACCGAGAAGGTCGTCATCGCCGTGAATGCGGCGAGGAACGGCCCCAGGATGTAGAGCACGTCGATCGCGGCCGCCGGGAAGAAGCTCTCCTTGCGGATCAGCTTGACGAGGTCGGCGATGGGCTGCAGGGTCCCGAAGGGGCCGACGCGGTTCGGCCCGTAGCGGAGCTGCATCCGCCCCATCAGCTTGCGCTCGATCAGCGTCAGGTAGGCGAAGCCGAACAGCACGAGGTTGATGACGATCACGGCCTTGATGAGCGAGATCCACCACGGCTCGCCGTTCGACCCGCTCGCCACGAAGAGCCAGCTCATGCCCGCTCCCGGCGCCGGCAAAGCCGGCGCCTCCGCTCATTGGAGCCTCCGTCGAGCCTACGGCTCATGCCCGCTCCCGGCGCCGGCAAGGCCGGCGCCTCCGCTCATTGGAGCCTCCGTCGAGCCTACGGCTCATGCCTTCACCACCTCGACCTCGGCGTGGAGGTCGGCGGCGTGCTCGTCGGCGACGCGCGCCACGCCTTCGACGAGCCTGCGGTCGACGCGTGCGCGGAGCTCGAGCGAGGTGCCGTTCGAGCGCACCGTGACGAGGTCGCCGGTGGCGATGCCGCGGCGGTCGGCGTCCCCGCTCGACAGCCCGACCTCCTGCTCGGGACGCTGGAACTGGAGCTCGGCCACGCGCTCCACCTGGTGGCCCGAGAAGAGGGGCGTGTAGCGAAGCAGGCGGAGCGTCCCGACGAAGTGGCCCTCGGGCCGAAGCGATGCGTCTGCGGGGGCGGCGCGGGCGGGCTCGGGAGCCTCGTACGGGCGCCGGCCGGGCAGCTCGGCGTGCTCGCCGAGCTGCGCGAGACGCAGGCCGCCGTAGACGCGCTCCGACAGCTCCTCGAAGACGACCGCGGCATGGGGCGAGAGCTCGACGCCGAAGCGCGCGGCGAGCTTCGACAGCCACGCGAGCTCGTCGGGCACGGGGGGGATCACCGTGCGCCGGAGCCGCTGCACGCGCGCCTCGAGGTTCATCGAGGTCCCATCGCGCTCGAGCGACGCCGTCGCGGGGAGGACGAGGTCGGCCCAGCCGACCGCGAGCGAGTGGAACATCGTGATCGCGATCACGGCCTCGGCGCGCTCTGCGAGCGCCCTGACGCCGGGCGAACCGGCCGCCTCGTCGCCCGACACGACGAGCACGCCGATGGGCTCGGGATCGGAGTCGTCGCCGTCGGCGGCCGCGGCCCACGCCTCGGAGACGCCGCGGGGGTTCGGGGTCGCGGGGAGATGGAACGCGGCGCACCCGGGCTTGGCCGCGAAGCCGAGCTCCTCCGCGGCCTCAGCGAGCCGTGCGCCGCCGCCCCCGCCGGTCCCCGACCAGACGAGCACCGCGCGCTCCGATGCGCGGAGCCGCTTGCCGAGCGCATGCTTCGGGCCGAGGAGCTCCCGGAGCGCGTCGGCCGCGCCGCCTGCCGGCGCCGGCACCGACCCGCGTGCGCCGACGGTCACGATCTCCGCGCCGCCGCGGCGCGCCTTCCTGAGCCAGAGGTCGACGACGGGGGCGCGGTCCACGACGTCGTCGTCGCCGACGATCACGACGAGCTCGGCGTCCCCGATAGTCGAGAGCGGCGCCCGGAAGGCGTCGAGCGCGTCGGACGTCGACTCGTCGAGCACGGCGGAGTGGGCGCCGAGCCCGCGCCGCAGCAGCGCGCCGAGCCCGTAGGCGATCTCGTTCGTCTCCGACCCGGAGAGCGCCGTCACGATCCTTCCCTCGGCGCCGCGGAGCAGCTCCTCGGCTCGGTCGAGCGCGGCGTCCCAGGCGATCGGCTCGAGCCCGAGGGGGCCACGGCGGAGCGGCTCGCGGACGCGGTCCTCCGCACGGAGGTGCGGGAAGGTGAAGCGGCCCTTGTCGCAGAGCCAGCCGCCGTCGACCTCCGGGTGGTTGCGCGACTGGACGCGCTTGACGGCGCCCTCGCGCGTCGTCGCCCGGATGTTGCAGCCGGCGGGGCAGAGGCCGCAGACGGTCGGGACGTCCTGGATCTCCCACGGCCGTGCCTCGAAGCGGTACTGCGTCGACGTCAGCGCGCCGACGGGGCAGAGCTCGATCACGTTGCCGGAGAACGGCGCGCGGTAGGGATCCTCGCCGAACGTGGCGATCTCCGAGTACGCGCCGCGGTTGCGGGCGATCAGCTGGTCGTCCTCGGCGACGTCGCTCGAGAACCGCGTGCAGCGGTAGCAGAGGATGCAGCGCTCGCGGTCGAGGGCGATCAGCGGCGAGACCGGGATCGGCTTGTCGAACGTCAGCTTCGGAAACGTCATCCGGGTAGAGCCCGGCCCGTAGCGGAAGGTCAGGTCCTGCAGCGGGCACTCGCCGCCCTTGTCGCACACCGGGCAGTCGAGGGGGTGATTGACGAGGATGAACTCGAGCGTCCCTTTCTGGCCCTCGGCGGCGCGCGTCGAGGTCGCCGCCGTCCGGACGACCATGCCCTCCTGCGCCGTGAGCGTGCAGCCGGCCTGGAGCTTGGGGAGGCCCTCGACCTCGACGAGGCACATGCGGCACGCGCCCACGGCCGGGCCGAGCCGCGGCTCGTAGCAGAAGACCGGGATCTCGATCCCCGCGGCCTCCGCCGTCTCGACGAGGCCGGTGCCCTTCGCGACCTCGACCTCGCGCTCGTCGATCGTGACGGTGATGAGATCGCTCACCGCGGACACCTGGTTCACGCCACCACCTCGAGCGGGCGGTGGATCTCGTGCGGGCCGACGTGGGCCTCGTGGACGTCCGTCGGTGCGACGATGCCGTCGAGGGACGAGGAGCCGTGGAAGGGGCAGCCGCCCTCCTCGACGTGCTGGAGGAACTCCTCCCGGAACTTCGCGACGTAGCTCGCGACCGCGATCGCGTCCGAGTCGCCGAGCGGGCAGAGGCACGTGCCGTTGATCCGCTCCCCGACGTCGAGCAGCAGGTCGAGGTCGGCGTGCGCCCCGTTCCCTGCCTCGATCTTCTGGAGGATGTGCGTCAGCCAGCGGGTGCCGACGCGGCACGGCGTGCACTTGCCGCACGACTCGTGCTCGTAGAACTGCGAGACGCGGACGCCGAGCTGCACCATGCAGCAGCGGTCGTCGAGGACGATCACCGCCGCCGACCCGATCGCGCTGCCGGCCTGCGACAGCGAGTCGAAGTCGAGCGTCACCTTCTCGGCCTCCGAGGCCGTGAGGATCGGCGTCGACGAGCCGCCGGGGATCACCGCCTTGAGCGTGCGCCCGTCGGCCATCCCGCCGCCGACCTCGTGGATCAGGTCGCGGAGCGGGTAGCCGTGGGGCAGCTCGTAGTTGCCCGGACGCACGACGTTTCCGGAGAGGGAGAAGACGCGCGTGCCGGTCGAGCTCTCGACGCCGAGCTTCGCGTACTCCGCGCCGCCCATCTCGATGATCGGCGTCACCGTCGTGATCGACTCGACGTTGTTGACCGCGGTCGGCGAGGCGTAGAGGCCCGCGATGGCCGGGAACGGCGGCTTCGTCCGCGGCTGGCCGCGATAGCCCTCGAGCGACTCGAGCAGGGCCGTCTCCTCCCCGCAGATGTAGGCGCCGGCGCCGCGGTGGAGGACGATCGTCACGTCGCCGAGCAGCTTTGCCTTGCGCATCTGCCCGAGCGCCGACACGAGCACCTCCCACTCGTGCTCGTACTCGCCGCGGATGTAGACGAACACGTGCTTCGACTCGATCCCGCGCGCGGCGATCAGGCAGCCCTCGAGGAAGCGGAACGGGACGCGCAACATGATCTCCCGGTCCTTGAACGTGCCCGGCTCGGACTCGTCGGCGTTGACGACGAGGTAGTGGGGCCGCGGGTTCTGGTCGGGCTTCGGGACGAAGCTCCACTTGCGCCCGGTCGGGAAGAACGCGCCGCCGCGGCCGCGCAGGCTCGATGCGTCGAGCTCGGAGATGATCTCCTCAGGCGTCATCTCCAGCGCGCGGCGCAGGGCGGCCATCCCGCCGACGCCTTCGTACGCGGCGAGGTCGGTCAGCGCGCCGCCGTCGGTGCCCGCGAAGACGACCTCGGGCGCCGCGCTCACTCGGCGAGCTCCTTCACGATTCGCGGCACGTCGCCCGCGCGCACGTGCAGGTGGTGCCTGTTGTCGACCGCAACGACGGTCGCCCAGCCGCAGCCGCCGAGGCACTCCACGGCGCGCAGCGTGACGTTGCCGTCCTCCGTCGTCTCGCCGACGCCGACTCCGAGCTCGCGCTCGAGCGCCTCGAGGACCTGCTGCGCGCCCGAGACGGCGCACGAGACGTTGGTGCACACCTCGACCGAGTGACGGCCGACGGGCTCCGTGTGGAACATGTCGTAGAACGAGGCGATGGAGAGGCAGTAGGCGGGTGTGAGGTCGAGCGCGTCGGCGACCTCCCGCAGCGCCGCCTCGGGCAACCAGCCCTCGTGCCGCTCCTGCGCGAGCTGGAGCGCCGGCAGCACCGCGGACCGCGGGTCCGGGTACAGCGCGCGCATCTCCTGGATCTCGTCGTAGAGCGTGGAGCTCACCGGTCGACGTCTCCCATCACGGGGTCGAGCGAGGCCGCGACCGCGATCAGGTCGGCGATCGCCGTGCCGCGCACGCACGTCGCCGTGGCCTGCAGTGCGGCGAAGCTCGGCGCCCGGAACTTCACGCGCCACGGCTTCGGGCCGCCGTCCGAGACGAGGTAGCAGCCGCACTCGCCGCGCGCAGACTCGATCGCGACGTACACCTGCCCCTCGGGGACGCGGTAGCCCTCGGTGACGATCTTGAAGTGGTGGATCAAGGACTCCATCGACGTGTGGAGCTCCTCGCGCGGCGGCAGCACGACCTTGCGGTCGTCTGCGATCCACGGCTGCCCGCGCAGCTCCTCGAGCCTCGTGATGCACTGGGCGACGATGCGCGCCGAGCTGCGCATCTCGTCCATGTGCACCTTGTAGCGGTCGTAGACGTCGCCGTTTCCGTAGACCGGGACGTCGAAGTCGACCTCGTCGTATGCGAGGTACGGCGTCGCCTTGCGCAGGTCCCAGTCGACACCTGACCCTCGCAGCATCGGCCCGGACTGGCCGAGCGCGAGGGCGTCCGCGGCCGAGAGGAGCCCGATCCCCTTGGTGCGCTCGAGCCAGATCTTGTTGCGGTCGAGCAGCCCCTCGTAGTCGTTCACCGCGCGCGGCATGTGGCGGGCGAAGTCCCGGGCCTGGGCGTAGAAGCCCTCCGGGATGTCCTCGGCGAGGCCGCCGACCTGGAAGTAGCGGGTGTGCATGCGGACCCCGGTGACCATCTCGAACAGGTCGAGCACCATGTCCCGCTCGCGAAACGCGTACCAGAACATCGAGATCGCCCCGATCTCGAGCGCCGACGTGCCGAGCCAGACGAGATGCGAGTGGATGCGGTTGAGCTCGGAGAGGCACATCCGCATCCAGGTCGCCTTCTCCGGCGTCTGCAGGCCGAGCAGCTTCTCGATCGCGAGCACGAAGACGAGCTCGTTGGCCTGGAAGGAGAGGTAGTCGATCCGCTCGGGATAGGTGATCCCCTTCCAGTACGTCTTGTGCTCCATCGTCTTCTCGAAGCCCGTGTGGAGGTACCCGATCACGGCCTCGATGCCCGCGACGTGCTCGCCGTCGAGCTGGACGATCAGGCGCAGGACGCCGTGCGTCGACGGGTGGTTCGGCCCGAAGTTGACGGTGAGGATGTCGTCGAGGTCGTGCTCGGCCGGGTCGATGTCCAGGATCGTCGGGCAGCGTGGCGGGATCCGCGTGCCCTCGTAGATCGTCTCCGCGGGGACGACCGCCATCAGGCCTCCCCCGAGAAGCGGACGGGCTCGCCGCCCACCGGGTAGTCCTTGCGCAGCGGGTACCCCTCCCAGTCCTCCGGCATCAGGATCCGGACGAGGTACGGGTGGCCGCGGAAGACGATCCCGAAGAGGTCGTACGCCTCGCGCTCGTACCAGTCCGCGGCGGGCCAGACTCCGATCACGGAGTCGATCTCCTGCCCGTCGTCGAGCCAGGCCTCGACGCGGAGGCGGGCGGGGTCGTCGGAGACGCGCAGGAGGTGGTACGCGACCGCGAAGCGCGTCGCCTTGGGGGCCGGCACGCGCTCGAATCCCTGCGAGCCCGGTGCGTGGAGGTCGCGACCTGCCGCCGTGCCGATGTAGCCCGCCACCTGCTTCGCGCCCCAGCCGAGGTAGTCGACGCCCGAGAGGTCGACGAGGACGTTGTAGCCCTCGGCGTCGCGCAGGTGCGTGCACGCCTCGACGATCCGTGCAGGGTCGACGACGAGCGTCGTCTCGCCGTGCGCCTCGACGGTCTCGACGACGCCCGGGACGCCGGTCGGGCTCACTCGGCCACTCCGCGGATCTGGTAGGCGGGCGGCACGCCGGCGCGGATCTTCTCGTGCAGGCGGACGATGCCCTCCATCAGCGCCTCGGGCCGCGGCGGGCAGCCGGGGACGTGGATGTCGACCGGGAAGATCTTGTCGACGCCCTGGAGCACGGTGTAGTTGTTGAACATCCCGCCCGAGGACGCGCAGGCGCCCATCGCGATCACCCACTTGGGCTCGAGCATCTGGTCGTAGACCTGACGCGCGGGGGCGGCCATCTTGTGCGTCATCCGCCCCGAGATGATCAGCAGGTCGGCCTGGCGCGGTGACGAGCTGAACCGCTCCATGCCGAAGCGGGCGATGTCGTAGCGCGACGAGACGATCGACATCATCTCGATCGCGCAGCACGCGAGGCCGAACGTGTCGGGCCACATCGAGCCCGACTGCGCCCACGCGACGGCCTTCTCGACCGTCGTCGTCATGAGGGCGTCCTCGATCGACTCGAGCTCCTGCTCGAACACGCCGGGGCCGCGGTCGGGCCACAGGATCCGCTCGGACTTGAGGCCCGCCTTCGCGGCCGGCCGGTCGGACACGAGCGGGAGCCGGCGCCCTAGTGCCACTCGAGCGCTCCCTTGCGCCAGATGTAGACGTAGGCGACGCCGAGGATGGCGACGAAGCCGAGGAACTCGACGAGCCCGAACCAGCCGAGCGCGTCCAGCTGCACCGCGAGCGGGTAGAGGAAGACGATCTCGATGTCGAACAGGATGAACAGCATCGCCGTCAGGTAGAAGCTCACCGTGAAGCGGCGCTGCTGCCCCGGCGCCTCCTGCGAGACGCCCGACTCGAACGGGAGCATGCGCTGCTTCGTGCGCGAGGTCGGCCGCGTCGAGAAGACGAACGAGCCCATGATCATCGTCGCCGGGATCACCGCGGCGAGGAGCGCGTAGATGAGAAACGGGAGCCAGTCGGACAGCACGCTTTCCTCGATCCCTGCCGGGGTCGCCCAGCGAAACCTACCACTCCCCTCCGCCCTCACGAAATCGAACGGGAACCCGCTTCAGACGGTCGATTCCGGTGTCACAAAGTCCGGGGCTCGCGCCGGCCGGGCGGTCGGGTACCATCAGGATCATGGAAATCGCCGAGCGCCCCACCGAGACGCTGCTCGACCTGACGCCGCTCGCGGCGGAGAAGGTGAAGGAGCTGATGGCCACCGAGCCGGACGCCGACACGCTCGTCCTGCGCGTCGCGATCCAGGGCGGCGGCTGCTCCGGCTTCCAGTACGGGCTCGGGTTCGACTCGGGCCCCGCCGAGGGCGACCACGAGCTGAAGCTCGAGGGCGTGCACGTCGTCGTCGACCCGTTCAGCGCCCCGTACCTCCAGGGCGCGACGATCGACTACCTGAACGGCCTCCAGGAGTCCGGGTTCAAGATCGAGAACCCGAACGCGGTCTCCTCCTGCGGCTGCGGCCACTCGTTCCAGGTCGAGGAGGGCGAGGAGCTCCCCGAGGGAACGCAGGTCGGCGGCTGCGGCTCCGGCTGCTCGCACTGACGCTTGCCCGCGAAGCAGGAATCCGCAGAAGCGGATCCCTGCCGCTCGCTCCCTCGCCTCCGGCGAGGACACATCCCTGAAGGCGCCCGCTTCGCGGTCGCAACTGACTCGTTGCATCCGAGCGCCTCGTAGGATCGCGCGATGAGCGATCCACTCCGCGTCGCCGTCGTCGGCTCCGGGCCGGCGGGCTTCTACGCCGCCGGCGCCCTGCTGGCGAGCGAGGATCCGCGCGTCGAGGTCGACCTGATCGACCGGCTGCCGACGCCCTGGGGGCTCGTCCGCCTCGGGGTCGCGCCCGACCATCCCGAACATCAAGGCCGTCTCGCGGGCGTTCGAGAAGATCGCGCTCCAGCCGGGCTTCCGGTTCCTCGGCAACGTCGAGGTCGGCCGCGACGTCACGCACGCGGAGCTCGCCGAGCTCTACGGCGCGGTGGTCTACGCGGTCGGCGCGCAGACCGATCGTCGGCTCGGGATCCCGGGCGAGGACCTGCCCGGCTCGTGGCCCGCGACCGCGTTCGTCGCCTGGTACAACGGCCACCCCGACTTCCAGGGCCTCGAGTTCGACCTCTCGCACGAGCGCGCGGTCGTGATCGGGAACGGCAACGTCGCGCTCGACGTCGCGCGGATGCTCGCGCTGACGCCGGAGGAGCTCGCTCCGACCGACACGACCGACGCGGCGATCGAGGCGATCAACGGCGCCGGCGTGCGAGAGATCGTCGTCGTCGGCCGGCGCGGTCCGGTGCAGGCCGCGTGGACGCCGGTCGAGCTGGGCGAGCTCGGCGAGCTCGCCGGCGCCGACATCCTCGTCGATCCGGCCGAGCTCGAGCTCGACCCGGCGAGCGCGGCCGAGCTCGAGGCGGCGCCGCCGACCGTGAAGCGGAACCTCGAGCACCTGCGCGAGTACGCGGCGCGCGCGCCGGAGGGGAAGCCGCGCGCGATCCGGCTCCGGTTCCTCTCCTCGCCGGTCGCGATCCTCGGCGAGGACAGGGTCGAGGCGATCGAGCTCGTCCGCAACGAGCTCGTGCGGACGAGCTCGGTCCGGCCGCGCGGTGCCGACGGACGATCGCGAGGTCGATCGAGTGCGGGATCGTCTTCCGGAGCGTCGGCTACCGCGGCATCCCGCTGCCGGGCGTCCCGTTCGACGACGGGTCGTGCACGGTGCCCGAACGACGGGGGCCGCGTGCGCGACGCGGACGGCGCGATGGTGCCGGGGCCTACTGCGCGGGCTGGATCAAGCGCGGCCCGACCGGGGTGATCGGCACGAACAAGAAGGACGCGACCGAGACCGTCGCAGCTCCTGCTCGAGGACGCGCGCGGCGGGAGGCTCGGTCGCGGCGTGCCGGCCGAGGTCGATCGACGAGCTCCTCGAGGAGCGAGGCGTCGCCGTCGTCACCCAGTCGGGCTGGCAGGCGATCGACGCGGCCGAGCGCGCAGCGGGCGAGCCGCAGGGACGCCCGCGGGTGAAGCTCGCCGAGTGGGACGCGCTGCTCGAGGCCGCCGGTCACGAGCCGGTCTCGCGCTGAGGCGCGCGAGCTGGTGTCGGACACTGTCGGCGTCGGGCCCGCGGCTAGACTCGTGACGTGAGCGGGACGGCGGAGCGAGCAGGAGCTCTGGGGCGGCGAGACCGCCAAGGCCGTCGGCAACTTCCCCGTCTCCGGCGAGCCGATCCCCGCCGCCGTCGCGCACTGGCTCGGCCGGATCAAGGCCGCCGCCGCGCGCGCGAACGCCGACCTCGGCCTGCTCGACCCCGAGATCGCGCAGCGCATCGCCGCCGCGGGCGACCGGATCGCCGCCGGCGAGCTCGACGACCAGTTCCCGATCGACGTCTTCCAGACCGGCTCCGGCACGAGCTCGAACATGAACGCCAACGAGGTGATCGCAACGCTCGCCGGCGACGGACGTCCACCCGAACGACCACGTCAACATGGGGCAGTCGTCGAACGACGTGTTCCCCTCCGCGGTGCACCTCGCGGCGCTCGATCGCGCCGTCAACGACCTGCTTCCGGCGCTCGAGCAGCTCGCGCACGCGCTCGAGGGCAAGGCGAAGCGAGTTCGACGGCATCGTCAAGTCGGGCCGCACGCACCTGATGGACGCCGTGCCCGTGACGCTCGGCCAGGAGTTCGCCGGCTACGCCGCGCAGGTGCGCCAGGGGATCGCGCGCGTCGAGGACGCCCTCCCGCGGCTCGGCCAGATCCCGCTCGGCGGCACCGCGACCGGCACCGGCCTGAACACGCATCCCGAGTTCGCCGCCAAGGTGCGCGCGCTGCTCCACGCCGACACCGGCCTGCCGGTCTCGCCGCCGGCCGACCCGTTCGAGTCGCAGGCCGCCCGCGACGGCCTCGTCGAGGCGTCGGGCGCGCTCAAGGTCGTCGCCGTGTCGCTGACGAAGATCGCCAACGACCTGCGCCTGATGGGCTCCGGCCCGCGCGCCGGCCTCGCCGAGCTCTTCCTGCCCGAGCTGCAGAAGGGCTCGTCGATCATGCCCGGCAAGGTCAACCCGGTGATCCCCGAGGTCGTCACGCAGGTCGCCGCGCAGGTGATCGGCAACGACACCGCGATCACGATCGGCGGCATGAACGGCCACTTCGAGCTGAACGTCTACGTGCCGCTGATCGCCCGGAACCTGCTCCAGTCGATCGGCCTCCTCGCGAGCGCCTCGCGCCTGCTCGCCGAGAAGTGCGTCGACGGGATCGAGGCGAACCGCGAGCGGAACGAGGCACTACGCCGAGGGCACGCTCAGCGCGGCGACCGCGCTCAACCCGTTCATCGGCTACGACAAGGCGTCCGAGATCGTCAAGGAGGCCGCGTCGTCGGGCCGCTCGCTGCGCGAGGTCGCGCGCGAGGCCGGCGTGGAGGAGAGCGTCCTCGACGAGGCGCTCGACTACCACGCGATGGCCA
>CAWGDT010000030.1:0-215201 GCA_963821365.1 uncultured Actinomycetes bacterium | reverse complement strand
TACGGCCTCGGGCCGCGCATCGCGCTCGTCGCGTGGTGGCTGTTCGGTGACAAGCCCGACGCGGCGATCGACAGCTGGGTCTGGGGCCTACTCGGGTTCCTCCTGCTGCCGTGGACGACGCTCATGTACATCATCGCCTGGTCAGCCCGTCGTCGGCATCAACGGCTTCTGGGACTGGGCGCTCATAGTCCTCGGCGTCGCGCTCGACATCGCGACGTACGCGGCGAAGCCCGCGCAGCGAATGCGCTCGTCCTACTAGCCCGGTCCACAAGCCGGCTACGGGTCGAACGGCCTTCGCCGGCGCGCTGACGCCCTCCGGCGCGTGGCGCTACCCGGCCGGCAGCGGGACCAGCCCGACGTCGCCCTCCAGGTACACGGCCACCTCACCGGGCTCGTCCTCGATCTGCCACTCCTCGAAGAACGCCCGTGCTCCCTCGCGGGACTCCCACAGCGCGACGGCGTAGAACGCCGATCCGTCGGTCGCGTGCCACGCGCGGTGGAACCGGCATCCGTGACGCTTCGCGCTCTCCTGCATCTCGCGGCTGATCCACGTGACCCGCTTGTCGTACAGGTCCCGAGCACTGCGACCGTCGGGCGTCGGGCACGGGACATGGAACAGCACCCACTGCATCGCCGCGAGCGTAACAGCCCCGTCTTCGGCCAGGTCCCCGCCCAGACGACGGAGCGCCTTCGAGCCCTCCAGCGTTTGCCCAGCCACCCTCCAGCGCGATCGCAAACGGTGTGCGAGACGCGGCCAGGGGGCCGCACGGAACGGAGCCCGGACGGCCCACACCTCTCTATCTAGGCGTCGGCAGAACGGCTCTGCGTTACGGCTCGGGGAGGCGCACAGCCACTCCGTACTCGCCGCCGACCATCAGCGCCACCACCCGCGCGTGTTCAACCCCCAAGTGAAGGGGCGCCGAGCCCCTCCGCGTGACTTTCCCAGCTGGCCGCCCTGCCGCGGGCGACCAGCGTGTGTCGGTATCGGAAAGTCTGAGTCGCTAGATGCCGAGGATCTGCTTCTTCTTCGCCGCGAACTCTTCTTCGCTGAGCATGCCCTGCTCTTTCAACGCTGCGTACTTCTGGATCTCGGCGGCCTCGTCGATCTCGGCCGCCTGGGCCGGGGCCGCAGCGACTACCTGCTGGGGCGCGGCCGTTGCCTGTTGAGCTTGGAGCTCTGCGATCTGGGCGTTCTGTGCGGCTTCCTGCTGTGCGGCGGCCTGGCTCTTCTGGGCGCTCTTCGCACCCATGTGAGCTGCCCCGCCAACGACGACCGCCGTCCCGATCAGGCCGGGACCTCTACGTCCTCTCATCTGAAACCTCCTGTCAATGTCTTAGACTTTCGCTGCCTCTTCGAATGCCCACTCGCGTGCTGACTGGACGATGTCGTGCGGGACGCGCTCGAACGCGAGCAGCGCTCCGCCCGCGTCGCGCACGGCCTGGGCGACGTTACGAGCCCAGACGTTCTCCCACACCAGGAGAGTCGCCGAGGAGTTCAGCTCGAGGTCCTGGCCGGCGGCCTGGAGCTCCTCGTCGCTGAAAAGCCCCTGCACCTCGATGTTCAGCACATCGAGCGCCTCTTGCATGTCCGGGGCGAGGTCCGCGAACTCGAGGGTGAACACCTCGCCGTTCTCATCCTTGCTGACGAACACAGCGTCGATGATGCGGATCGTGCCCGCATCAACGAGGTCGGTGAGCGCCGGCACGATCTCGCCTTTGAACTGGTTTCCCGGGAACGCGATCACCGCGTAGTCGACGGGCCCGATCTCATCCATTCCTGTCTCCCTTCCTGTCCCTATGGAATGCGTCTTGGGCAGAGGGACGCCCCTGCGCATGACCACAACCAGCATCCCGGGCCACCTCCATGCGTCCATCCGGGCTCCTACCGACTCGGCTTGCGGCAAACCCACACGAGCGCAGTCGAGGCGATCGTCTCCCGGGGCTCGCCCGCCTTTGTCAACACGGACGAGGCAGCAGCGCACAGGTCTTCATCATCACGTGCCGGGTGCGGTGCGACCCGGCATCGGGCCAGACCCAGAGATTCTCGGGACGGTTGTCGGCGCGATCCGCCCGAGGATCCGCTCCCGTTCGAGGACGAGATCGCGGCCCTGATGGAGGAGCCTCCCGGCGGACCGAACTTCGGCCGGCGGGCGACCGGCAGCCGGCCGGGAGCAGCCTCGCCGCGACGGGCTCCCTCCCCGATGCGCGGGAGGTGACCGTCGCAGTAGGTTGCGGTGGTGATCGGTGAGACGATCGCCTCGATGCCTCAGGCCGAACGACAGGTGACGGTCCTGATCGTCGACGACCATCCGTCCTTCAGGGCCGTTGCGCAGATGGTGCTCGAGACCGACGGCTTCGCCGTCGTCGGAACCGCCAGCGACGGCGAGTCCGGGGTTGCCGCGACGCTCCGGCTCGCACCGGACGTCGTTCTCCTCGACGTCGAGCTGCCGGACATCGACGGGTTCGAGGTCGCGGCGCGGCTGCGCGAGGCCGGCTCCGCAACGGCGATCGTGCTCGCGTCGAGCCGGGACGGAAGCGACTTCGGCTCGCTCGTGACCGAATCCGGGGCGCGCGGCTTCCTCACCAAGGCGGATCTCACGGGCGACGCGATCCGTGCACTCGTCGCGTGATCGCGCGCGTGGTTATCCTCGGACGTCCGTGACCGACCTCGTCGTTGCCACACCGGTCTTTCTCGATCTGACCTTCGTCGGCCTCGAGTCGCTGCCCGTGCTGGGCGAGGAGCGGTTCGCGGCCGAGCTCCTGCGCTCGCCGGGCGGAGGCGCGATCACTGCCGTCGGCGCCACCCGGCTGGGACTGTCGGCCGCCGTCGCCGCGCCGCTCGGCGACGACGTCGCGGGCGACATCGTCCGGGCGATGCTCGCCGAGGAGGGCGTCGAGTGGGTCGCGACGCGGCCCGCCCCACGGACGCCGACGACGGTGGTGATGCCCTTCGGGGGCGACCGGGCCATGGTGACCATCGATCCGGGCGCCCGTGCGTCGGCCGCGGACGTCGCCGCCGTCCAGCCGCGGGCGATCGCAGCGAGCCTCGACCAGCTCTACGCCGTGCCCGAGGGAACGGTCGCCTACGTCACGTGCGGCGACGACGATCTCCGGGCATACGAGGGCCGACCGCCTGCTGCGCTCACAGGCGTCCGGGCGCTCTTCGTCAACCAGCGCGAGGCACTCGGGCTGAGCGGCAAGGGGACGGTGGCCGATGCCGGCGCGAGCCTCGCCGAGCTCGCCCAGACCGTCGTCGTCACGCTGGCTGCGGAGGGGGCGATCGCGTTCACCGACGGCACGATGGTGACCGCTCCGGGCACCCCGGTCGAGCGACCCGCCGACACCACCGGAGCCGGCGACCTGCTGACGGCTGCCTACATCTGGGCGGACCTCAACGGGGCGGCGCCGGAGGATCGGCTTCGCTGGGCCGTGCTCTACGCCGGTCTCGCCGTCACGACACCGACGGGCGTCGGCGGAGCCGTCGACCGGGCGACGCTTCTCCGCGAGGGCGCTGGGCGCGGGCTCACGCCGCCGCCGGAGGCCGCCGCCTGATCGACTCCCCCGTCTCGGGGTCGAAGAAGTGGAGATGCCGGTGGTCGACGGCGAGCTCGAGCTCCTCCCCGAGCACGATAGGACGCCTGCCGTCGAGCGACGCACAGAACCGAGCGCGGCGATCGTCGGCGAGCAGCGTCGCGTCGTCGTCGGACGCAGCCTCGATCGCCGCACGCGTTGCGTCCGTCTGCACCCGCGGCGCCTCGATCGGGAACAGCACGTTCGTGACACCCCCCAGCTCCTCGACCAGGTCGGGCCGCACGCGGATCCGGGGCTCGCCCGGGGGGGCATCCGACGCATGACGGAGATCCGTGGGGCGGATCCCGAGGATGACGTCGCGCGGGCCGTCGGCGAGGCCCGACTCGGGCGGCAACGGCAGGCCGAGACCGGCGAACGCGACGCGACCGTCGCGCACCGTGGCCTCGACGACGTTCATGGACGGTGAGCCCATGAATGCGGCGACGAACAGGTTCGTCGGATCGTGGAACAGCCGCTGCGGCGTGTCGCACTGCTGCAGCACCCCGTCGCGCAGCACGGCGACCCGCTCGCCGAGCGTCATCGCCTCGACCTGGTCGTGCGTCACGTACACGGTCGTCACGCCGAGCCGATCATGGAGGCGCGCCAACTCGGCGCGCATCGCAACCCGCAGCTTCGCGTCGAGGTTCGAGAGCGGCTCGTCCATCAGGAACGCCGTCGGCTCGCGCACCATCGCCCGGCCCATGGCGACGCGCTGGCGCTGGCCACCGGACAGGAGGCCGGGACGCCGATCCATCAGCGTCTCGAGCCCGAGCGTCGCCGCGACCTCCCGGACGCGGGTCGCGCGCTCCGACCGCGGAACGCGACGGAGCTTGAGACCGAAGCCGAGGTTCTCCTCCACGGTCATGTTCGGATAGAGCGCGTAGTTCTGGAACACCATCGCGATGTCGCGGTCGCGAGGGCGCAGGCGCGTGACGTCGCGGTCGCCGATCACGATGCGGCCCTCGGTCACCTCTTCGAGCCCGGCGATCATCCGCAGGAGTGTCGACTTCCCGCAACCGGACGGACCGACGAGGACCATGAACTCGCCGTCGCGGATGTCGAGCGTCAGGGCGTCGAGGGCCAGGACCCCGTTGGGGTAGACCTTCGTCGCGCTCTCGAGCCGGATTCCGCCCACGTCAGCCCCGATTCTCCCCCGAGCCGGAGGACCGCGACCGCAGGTGCGCGAGGTCGGGGCGCGCGCGGACGCGATCCGCGGCGATCAGCACGGCACCCGCGACCGGATCGACATCCGGGTAGACCGGCTGCCCGTCCGGGATGCGCGACACGAGAACGCTGCGGAGAAGCGGCGACGGATGCCGGAGGACGCCGCCGCAGAGCACGAGCGGGAACGGCGCGCCGAGCTGCCCGGTGCGCGACGCGCAGACGCGCGCGTAGTCGCCCATCCGGCCCGCGACCGTCTGGACGATGGTGCGCGCGACCCGGTCACCTGCCTCTGCCTCGTCGAGCACGGCGTCCGCGAAACGCCCGACCTCCGGCTTCTCCAATCCGCCGATCCGCGTCAGGGCATGGAGCAGCTCCTCCGCGTCCGAGCAGCCCCAGCGCTCGAGCGCGCGGCCGATGAGCGACGTCGCCGGCCCGAGGCCGAGCATGTGCCGCCAGACGGCTGCGAGCGCCTGCGAGGCGAGCGCGTGCCCCCCCGTCGAGTCGGGCCAGAACCCCAGATGGAAGAGCCGCCCCTCGGCGCTGCGCCCCGCGACCGCCGAGTACGTCCCGATCACCACCGCCACGCCCACCATGTCGTCGGTGCCGGAGCGCAGCCCGCCGACCGCGTCGTTGACGACCTCGGGCTCGTCCCGGAGCCCCAGGCGCCGCTGGAGCTCGGTGCGCAGGAACGCGAAGTCCTCGGGCCAGTCGGCGCCCGCGAGGCTGAAGGCGGCTGCCGCGAGACCCGTCGCCGTGGCGCCCGCGGCGTCGAGCGCGGCCGTCGTCGCACGCACGATCTCCGCGAGCGCCGGCTCCGGGCCGCCCACGCCGTGGATGTCTCCGCAGCCCCCGCTGCCGCTGCCGAGGACGATGCCGTCGTCGGCCGCGACGAAGGCGACGGTCTTCGTGTTGCCGCCGTCGACGCCGAGCAGGAGCGCGCTCAACCCTGCCTCTGCACCGGAAGGAGTCGGGATGGCAGGTGGTGGCGATGCGCGGTTGCCAGCGCGTCGTAGACGCGCTCGGCGACCTCGACCTGACGGACGAGCGGGTTGGCGCTGAGCGCCCGGATGCCGTCGGCGCGCGTCCCCGCCCAGGCCGTCTCCGCGGCGAGGGCCTGGTACTCGCCGAGCATCTCCACCAGGCCCCGGACGTGCCGGGGAAGCGGCTTCGCAGGAAGGACGTCGATGCCGCCCCCGTGACAGCGTCCGAGCACCTCGACGACGAGGTCGTCGGGGAAGCCAGGAAGCGCACCGCCCGCGTTCGGCAGGTTCACCGGGTGGATCTCGTCCTTGTCGTTGAAGATCGCGTCCATGACGTCGATCGCGAGCTCGAGCTCGTGGATGCCGCCCCGTGAACGGGAAGGGTCGAGCTGCGGGTCGTCGCTCCCGGCCTGCTCCTCGTAGTGGCGCCAGTAGTCCGGTGACCAGCCGAGGATGTCCTCCGCGCGCGTGGTGCGTTTCGCCCGGAGCTCCGCGAGGACGTCGTCGGTGAAGTAGTAGAACTCGAAGTAGTCCGCGGGGACGGCGCCCATCGCGACGGCGAGCTGGAGCTGCCGGCGCCGGCGCGCGTCGAGGGTCGCGTCGTCCCTGCGACGCTCCCACGCCTCCTCGAGCAGCGGCAGCGGGTCCTGCCCGTCGTAGTCGTGCTCCACACCCCAGCAACCGTGGTTCAGCCCGACCATCGTCACGTGGAGGAGCGCGGGATCGAGCCCGGCCGTCTCGGCGATCTCGTCGGCGAAGTAGATCGGCCCCTCGCAGAGCGAGACGATCTTCACGGGCGAGTGGTGCGTGATCGCCTCGGCCACGATGTTCACCGGGTTCGTGTAGTTGAAGATCCACGCGTCGGGGCAGATCTCTTCCATCTCGGCGCAGACGTCCTTCAGCACGTTGATCGCGCGGAGCGCCATGAAGAAGCCGCCGGCCCCCTGCGTCTCCTGTCCGATGAGGCCGTGGTCGAGCGGGATGCGCTCGTCGAGCACCCGGGCCTCGAACCCTCCCGGCCGAAAGGACGAGAGCACAGCGTGGCAGTCGACGAGCGCTGCGCGCCGGTCGGTGGTCGCGGTGACCGCGATGTCCAGGCCTCGCGCTCGCGCGATCCTCTCGGCAAGGGTGCGGATCAGCTCGAGCCGATCCTCGTCGAGGTCGACGAGGACGACCTCCGAGCCGTCGAAGTCGGCGCCGTTCGCCATCAGCGACGCCATCGTCCCCGCGGCCCTGGTCGAGCCGCCGCCGAGGTAGACGAGCTTGATCCGTGCCATAGGCCCTAACTCACTCCTTGAGTGCCCCGGCCAGCATTCCGCGCACGAAATGCCGCTGCAGGAACAGATACACGAGCAGGATCGGCAGGGCGACGAGCACCGCAGCCGCCGCGATCTTGGTCGGATCGGTCGCACGCGCCGCGCCGGCGAAGAAGCTGAGCCCCAGCGGCGCCGTCTGGTGCGACTCGCTGCCCGACACGAGCACGAGCGCGAGCAGGAACTCGTTCCACGTGTACGTGAAGACCAGCACCGACATGGTCAGCACCGCGGGCATCGCCTGCGGAACGAGAACGCGCCAGAGGACGCCGAAGCTCGTGGCACCGTCGATCCGGGCCGCCTCGATCAGCGAGCGCGGCGTCGAGCGGAAGAAGGCCCGCATCCAGAAGGTGCCGAACGCGACCGATTGCCCGATCTGCGGCAGGATCAGCGCCCAGTACGTGTTGAGCAGGTGCCAGTGGAGGAGCGGGACGCTCTGGAAGTCGTAGTAGAGCGGGATCACCGTCGCCTCGTACGGGAAGATGATCCCGAGCAGGATGATCGGGAACACGACGCGGTCGCCGGAAAAGCGCATCGTCCCGAAGGCATAGCCGGTGCCGATCGAGAGCACGGCGGAGACCACCGTGACGGTGGCGGCGACGATGAAGCTCGACTTGAAGCCGGTGGCGAAGTTGCCCTCGCTCCAGGCCGCCTCGAAGCTCGAGAGGTCGATCCTCGTCGGGAACGCGAAGCCGCTGACGAGGTCGGTCTTCCGGTGGAGCGCCAGGAACAGGATCGACAGCACCGGGTACAGCGCGAGCACCGTGAACGTGCCGAGCACGGCGTACGTCGTCAGCCGGTCCAGACGTCCTGCGGTCAGGTGCGCTCACCCCTGTCGCCGATCCGCAGGACGACGCCGGCCAGGATGAAGATGGCCACGGCGAGCACCGTGGCGATGGCGGCCGCGTAGCCGACGCGGTTGTACAGGAACGCGTTCTGGTACATGTACATCGAGGGGACGAGCGTCTCCCCCGCCGGGCCGCCGGCCGTCGTGTTGTAGACGATGTCGAAGCTCCGGAGCGCGTTGATCGTCGTCAGCACGAAGGCGACCAGGATCTCGTTCTGCAGCCCCGGCAGCGTCACCGCGAAGAACTCGCGCACCGCCCCCGCGCCGTCGACCCGGGCCGCGTCGTAGAGCGACGTCGGGATCTTCTGCACGCCCGCGATGAAGAGCACCATGCACAGCCCGAACGTCACCCAGCTGCCGATCGCGCCGATCGACGGAAGCGCCCAGGTGAAGTCCCCCAGCCACGGCCGCGTCAGCGAGCCGAGCCCCACGAGCTCGAGCGCGCGGTTGAGCGGCCCCTCGCTCGCGTAGATCCACGTCCACGCCTGGGCGATCACGACGCCCGCGATCAGCTGCGGCAGGAACAGGGTCGTGCGGAAGAAGCGAAAGCCCCGGATCGCCGAGCGCGTGAGCGCCGCCGTGAGCAGCAGCCCGATGATCACCGGCAGCACCGCGTAGTACACGATCAGGATCGCCGAGTGCAGGAACGCGTCGCGCAGGACGCTGTCCCGGAGCGCCTCGCTGTAGTTCGCGAGCCCCACCCACGTCTTCTCCGTCAGGCCGTCCCAGGAGAACAGCGAGTAGTAGACGGTGTGGAGGAGCGGCGCGAGCGTGAACAGGACGTAGAACGCGAGCCCGGGAAGGACGTAGAGCCAGCCGATGTTGCGTGGGTCACCCGGTGCGCCGCCGCTCCCGCGGCGGCGCCTGCGCGGCGCGTCCGGGCCTACCGGGTCCGGGCGCGCCGCGTCTGCTCGATCGTCATCGACCACGCGTTGCGGGTCAGCGGAGTGTCTTGTCGAACTTCGCCCAGTCGTCCTGGACGGCTTTCGCCATCCCGGCCGGCGTCTGGCGGCCGGCGACCAGGAGCTGGAACTGGTTCTGGAGCGTCACGTACATCGACGGCGAGGCCCAGTCCGTGTACAGCAGGAGCCCGTCGTCGTCCGCGACCTGCCGGAAGGCCTTGCTCACCTGCGCCAGGTACGGGTCGCCCGAAGGCGCCTTCGCCCGTCCGTCGGACGGGATCTGCTGTTGCTGGAACATCAGCGTCTGCGCGCGCTTGGAGGTGATCACGTAGTTGAGCCACTCGGCGCCGAGGTCCGCGTACTTGGTCTTCGCGGAGATGTGCCACGGGCCGGAGAGGCCGCCGACCGACGTCCAGGTGCCGCCCGGGCCGGGCGGGACCGGCATCACACCGACGTTCGCCGCGCCGAGGCCGGTCTTGATGATCGTCGAGTCCCAGTCCCCGCCGATCCAGAAGACGCCCTCGCCCTTGGCGAACTCGCTCGCCGAGGCGTCGTAGCCGAGCGCGTTGTAGTCGTCGTTGAAGTAGCCCGACTTGCCCCACTGCTGGAGCTTGGCCAGCGCCTTGATCGTCCCCGGCGTGTCGTAGCGCGACCCGGGCACGTGGTAGATCCAGTTGCGCACTGTCTGCGCGCTGACGTACGCCCCCTGGATGCCGCCGAAGAGGTGGATGAAGCCGTACCCCTCCTTGTTGCCCTCGTGGATCACCGACTCGCCGTCGGGCAGCTTCGCCCGCAGCTGGGCGAGGAGCCTGTCGAACCCGGCGAAGGTCTGCGGCATCTTGTTCGGGTTGAAGCCGAGCTCGCGCAGCTTCTTCTTGTTGTAGAACGCGGCGACGTTCTGCCCGGTCTGCGCGATCCCCCAGACCGGGCCCTTGCCGAACGACTTGCCGTCGGGCGTCCACCGGAACATCCCCCAGGTGGACGGCGCGTAGAGCTGGTCCCACTTGTACTTCTTGACGTACTTGGTGAGCGGCAGGATCAGCTTCGCCTTCACCAGCTGGGCGTCCGTCTGGTAGCCCTGGTTCCCCTCGGTCACGTCAGGCCCGCTGCCCGAGGCGAGCGCGCGCGGGACCGTGCCGACGAGGCTGTTGAAGTCCTTGAAGACGAGGTTGATCTTCACCCCGGGATGGCTCTTCTCGAAGTCCTTGCTCAGCTGCTTGAGCACCGGCTCGAGACCCGGGTCCTGGTTGTCGTACGACCACATGGTCAGCGTCGTGGTCTCCGTCTTCCCGGCATACGACGCACCCGCGGTGATCGCGAGCAGCGCAACGGCGACGACGACGAGCACTCCCAGCAGGCGCCTGTTCACATTCCCTCCCTCGGGCTAGGGGTCGCCGCCCCGGCGGCGGATACGAGACTATAGAGCGATGGAAGCGGCGGACCGAAACGCGCGCCGCGCCTCCGGCGTGGACGGGAACGTGACCGCCGCGCTCGGGATCGACGTCGGCGGGACGAAGATCGCCGCCGCTCTCGTCGATCCCTCCACGGGTGCCGTCCTCGACCGACGGCAGGTGCCGACGCGCCCGGAGCGCGGCGGTGCGGCGGTGCTGGGCGACTGCGCCGACCTGGCCGCCGAGCTCGGCGGCGGACGTCTGCCGGTGGGCATCGGCCTGTGCGAGCTGGTCGACCTCGACGGCCGGCCGTCGAGCGGGGACACGATCGACTGGCGCGACCTCGACCCGGCCGCGGCGATCGACGCGCCGCTCGTGGTGGTCGACTCCGACCTGCGGGCCGCCGCGCTCGCCGAGGCGCGCTTCGGCGCCGGCTCCGGGATCTCGCCGTTCCTCTTCGTGGTCGTCGGCACCGGTGCGAGCGCATGCCTCGTCGTGGACGGGCGCCCCTTCGCCGGTGGACGAGGAGAGGCGCTCGTGCTCGGGGCACCGCCGGTCGAGCGCGTGGCGAGCGGCCCGGCGCTCGCCCGGGCAGCCGGGCTCGAGCGCGCCGAGGACGCGCTCGCCGACCCGGCTCACGCGCAGCTCGTCGACGCCGCCGCGACCGCCCTCGGGAGCGTGCTGGCGGTGCTCGCCAACGCGCTGGACCCGTCACTCATCGTGCTCGGCGGAGGTCTCGGCGCCGAGCCGGCGTTCCGGGAGCGCGTCGAGCGTGCGTGTCAGGGGCTGCTCGCGTACCCCCGCACCCCGCCGCTTCCGGTCGTCGGCTCCCTCCTCGCGCCGGACGGGGGCGTGATCGGAGCAGCCCTCGTCGCGCTTTCGGACCACGGTTAGGGTTCGCGTCGTGCTCGACCGGACCGGCCTGTGGCGCGACGTGACGGAGCTCCCGTCGTCGCTGGCGGCAACGCTCGAGGACCGCGCCGGGATCGAGGAGGTCGCGGCGCTCGTCCGGTCGGACGGCGTGCGCCGGGTCGTCGCGAGCGGCAACGGCGCCGCGTACTACGTCGCCGTCGCGCTGTGGCTGGCGTCGCTCGAGGGACCGCCAGGCCCGGAGGTCGTCGCCGTGCCGAGCGGATTGCTCGCGCGCGGTGCGTTCGCATGGCGGCCGGGTGACGTCCTGCTCGCGGTCTCGTCGTCCGGCGAGTTCCGCGACCTGGTCGAGGCGGTGGACGCCGGCGTGCCCACCCCCTTTGCGGCCGTGACAGCGACCGCGGGCTCGACGCTGGGCTCGCGGGCCGGGGCGCGCGCCCTCGTCTCCGTGCCGAACCAGCGCGCGGTGACGCACACGCAGGCCTTCTGCGGCGCCGTGGTCGCAGCGCTCGGCGTGTGGGCCGCCGTCACCTCCGACGCCACTCTCGACGCCTCGCTCCGTGTCCTGCCGGATCAGCTCGAGCGCACCATCGACCACGCCCGGACGTGGGTCGACCAGCTGGGAGAGATCGAAGCCGAGACGGCGATCGTCTTCGGAAGCGGGCCCGCGTGGGCCGCGGCGCTCGAGGCTGCACTGCTGCTGAAGGAGGTAGCCGGCATCCCCGCCGAGGGTGTCGAGACCCGGGAAGGCGCGACCTCGGCGATGATGGCGCTGCGGCCCGGAGCCCTCGCGCTCAGCCTCCCAGCCGCGGACGAGGACCCCCTCCTCGCCGAGGCGGAACAGATCTGCGCCGGCCAGGGCGCGACGGTTCTTCGAGCCGCCGACGGGGACACGGTCGATCGACGGCTCGCCGCGGTGTCGACCTTCCCCTCGGCAGCCGCGCTCAGCGCCCGGCTCGGGATCGAGCGTGGGCTCCACGTCGATCGGCCCGCCTGGACGGAGGCGTACTACCGGGTCGCGAGACGCACGGCATGAGCCTCGGGCTCGGCGTGATCGGCTGCGGCAGCGTCTTTGCCGGGCCGTATCGAGGGATGATCGAGCGGCTCCGTGCCGCCGGTCGCGTGCACGTGAGCGCCGTGTACGACCGCGACGACGCGAAGCGGCGTGGAGCGGCGGCGCATTACGATGTCGATCCCGGCCTGCGCGCCCCCGACGAGGTCGTCGGCGCGGACGACGTCGACGTAGTGCTGGTGCTGACGAGCATGAACGAGCACGGCCCGCTCGCGAAGGCGGCGCTCGAGGCCGGCAGGCACGTGCTCGTCGAGAAGCCGATGGCCACCACGCTGGAGGAGGCCGCCGAGCTCCTCGAACTGGCGCGGACGTCGGCGGGCCTCCTCGTGTGCGCGCCCCACACCCTTCTCAGCCCGACGTTCCGCGCAGTCCACGGCGCCGTGCGCGACGGCCGGGTCGGCGGCCTCCTCACCGCACGTGCGCGCTACGGCTGGGCCGGCCCGTGGTGGAACGAGTGGTTCTACGCGCCGGGGGGCGGGTCGCTGTTCGACCTCGGCGTCTACAACGTGACCAGCCTCTGCGCCCTGTTCGGCCCCGCCCGGCGGGTCACGGCGATGGTCGGCGTGGCGATCCCGGAGCGGGAGGTGAACGGCCGCCGGATCCGGGTCGAGGCAGACGACAACGCACACGTGCTGCTCGACTTCGGCGACGCGCGCTTCGCCGTCGTGACGACGGGGTTCACCATGCAGCGCTATCGGTCTCCCGCGATCGAGGTGTACGGCAGCGAAGGCACGATCCAGCTGCTCGGCGACGACTGGGCGCCGGAGGGCTGGGAGCTGTGGCGGAACGACGACGGCGCGTGGCACGTGTTCCCGGAGACGGATCCGCAGTGGCAGTGGACCGAAGGGCTGCGCCATCTCGTCGACTGCGTCGAGACCGGACGGCCGACGGTGACGCGCCCCGAGCACGCCTACCACGCGCTCGAGGTCATGCTCGCCGCCCAGGCGGCCGGCCGGGACGGCGTCGCACGCCCGATCGAGAGCGACTTTCGCGATCCCGTCTACGACTCCGAGCTCGTCGCGCTCGAGGCGGACCGGCACGCGCACGACCGCCGGAGCCACGATGGGCTATAGGCCGTCCCCACGTCCTTCCTTCGACGCCCCGACTGCGATCCGAGCGTCGGACACGGTACGCCACACCTGGGGCGACGAGGAGGCGGGCTTCGTCGAGGACTGGATCTACGTCTCGTCCGAGCTGATCCATGCGATCGTCTTCGGCCTCCCGCCGGGGGGAGCGTTCCGCCACTCGGAGAGCTTCAGGACGGTGTTCGCCGCCGACGAGCTGCTCCACGTCCTGCAGGGGACGCTCGTGCTGGCGAACCCGGAGACCGGCGAGGTCGTCCGCGCCGACCCGGGCGAGAGCGTCTTCTTCCGGCGCGACACGTGGCACCATGGCTTCTCCTACGGCGACGACCCGCTGCGCGTGCTCGAGTTCTTCGCGCCGCCACCGGCCACGGGGACGTCGGGCGCGTACGCGCAGACGAGGCCGTACCTCGAGCAGAGCGTCTACGCCCGCGACGGGGTGGTCGGCAAGCTCGCGGAGGCGACTCCGGGACCGGCGTCGATGCGTGTGCTGCGCCCCGCGGACAGCGACTGGCGCCTCGATCGCGACGTGCTCGTCGGCCTGCTCGTCAGCACCGAGCACCTGACCGTCGGAACGGTGACCGTCCCCGCCGGGCACACGAGCCTGGTCGAGACGCACGACGGCGAGGAGCTCCTCTACGCCACCCGCGGCGAGCTCTGCGTCGAGGCGGGCGGGGTCGACGCGACCCTCGCTCCGGGCGACGCGTTCCTCGTCCCGCCGAACACGTCGCACCGCTACGGCGCGACCGGCCGAGGTGTCGCAGAGGCGATCTTCGGGGTGGCGCCGAGCTTCGCGCCGCCGACGGCCGACTGAGCACCCACTCGGTGCGAGAGCCGCCTTGCGGGAAAGCCGTGCTCGGTTTCGGGTGGCCCCGGATGCGCGTCCAGGAGCCGCCGCCGATACTCAGGGCGACTTCGACGATGGGAGGACGAGGTTTGAGCGCAACACTCCATCCCGACGCGTCACGCGTCCCGGAGCCGGACGAGCCCTCGAGCCACGTCGTCTGGCTCGGCTCCCACGTGACGCTCCAGGACACCGACGACGGTCTACGAGAGGAGTACCTGCTCGTCTCCTCGGCCGAGTCGAATCCGAGCGAGGGCCGGCTCTCGGCCGATTCGCCCGTCGGCAGGGCGATCCTGGGCCATCACCGCGGAGACGTGGTGGACGCACGGGCCCCGCACGGGATCAGGCACATACGCATCTCCGACCTCAGCGCCGGGGCACGGGGGCGGTAGCCGCGCCGACGAGGGGCGGGGCCACCGACGCGCTCCGCGAAGGTTCCTCGCTACCCCTCGGGCGGCACGCGCAGCCGCCGCTCGTCCTCCATCCGTTGGATCCGCATGCCCTCTCGCCTACTCTGCGGGAGCCAGCAGCTCGCGAGCGCGCTGGGCATCCTTCTCCACGACCAGCACCTCCATCGGCCCCATGGCGCCGCCGCCACCAACCCCAAGGGCCCCCGCGCCGATGTCCGTCATGCGCCACATCGCGCGGATGCCCTCGTTGCGCAGGAGAGAGACAGCGAGGTTGGCTTCCGGTTCGGTCTCCACGACCGCCACCCGAGTCAGGTCGTCCATGCGATCCAGCGTAGCTCCCGAAGCACCCCGGGCTGTGGGGCGACCCCCGGCCCCCACGTCAGCGGCACCGCGCAGAGCCGGTGTCGGTGAACCTCTTCCCGCCGGCGCGGAGGAACGCCCAGCTGTACCCCGCCGGTCGAAGCGTGAGGCGGAGCACACCGTACGTGCCGCTCTGTCGGACGATGCTCCCGGGGCGGGTGGCTTCGAAGCCGCGCTGGCCCCGGCCACCCGTGCCGACGACGAACGACCGGATGCCCTCGAGCGGCGCGAACCGCTCGTAGTCGTGATCGTGGGCGGAGACAACGACGTCCGCGCGAGCTGCGACGAGCAGGTCCCAGAACGCCGCGTACCTCACGTTCGAGCCGTGCTCACCCGAGCTGAAGCGGGGGTGATGCCAGTAGGCGAGGACGCAATGCGTCGCGCGGTTGCTCGCAAGGTCGTTGCGGAGCCACCGCCACTGGGGCGAGCTGCGGTCGCAGCCGCCGATGGCATCGCAGTTCGAGTTGAGGACGACGATGTGCCAGCCACCGAGACGGTACGAGTACCAGCCGTCGTCCGACAGGCCGAGCACGGACCTCGCCGTCGCCGCGTCGGACGCCCCGTTCGCATAGTCGTGATTGCCGAGCGCCGCGCGCGTTCTTCGCAGAAACCGGCCCCACTCGGGGAGGAAGCAGCGCCGGAACTCGTCGGTCGTCCCGTTGTCGTAGACCGTGTCGCCGAGCAGGGCCAGCGTTCCCGGCGTCCGGGCCACGAGGTCCGCCACCGCCTCGTCCGCCGACACGTCACACGAGGCGATGTCACCGACCGCCACGAGCGTCCGTGTCGGCTCGGTCACCGCTTCGGCCGGCTTCGGCACCGCGAACAGCGCGACGATCACAGTCCAGCAGACCGCAAGAAGCAACCGAGGAGCGCGCACTGGCGAAGTCTGAGGCTTCCGTCACGAGCTGGCAACGGAAGTCCCGTCGGTGACGAACTAGGCTGGGGCGCATGGCCCTCCGCGGATCGTCACCACCCTGGGCCGGCAATACCGTCGGCGAGCTCGCCCGGTCGCTCGAGGACGGCAGCACAACCGTCGAGCTCGTGGCACGGGCGTTTCTCGACCGGATCGAGGCGGACGACCCGACGGTGCGTGCCTGGGTGCACGTGGATCCCGAGGCGGTACTCGTGCGCGCCAGCGAGCTCGACCGGGTGGGGCTCTCACGTCGTGGTCGGCTGCACGGGATTCCGATCGGCATCAAGGACATCTTCGACACGCACGACATGCCGACGGCCTACGGATCACCGATCCACACGGAGCACCGTCCAGCGGTCGACGCAGCGAGCGTTGCCATCGCGCGACGGTCCGGGATGCTCCCGCTCGGGAAGCTCGTCACGACCGAGTTCGCTGCATGGCCACCAGGCCCGACGGTCAATCCGCACGACGTCACCAGAACCCCGGGCGGGTCGTCGTCGGGCTCTGCTGCGGCGGTTGCGGCAGGGATGGTGCCCGTCGCGTTCGCCACACAGACGACGGGCTCGATCATCCGGCCGGCAGCTTTCTGCGGCGTCGTGGGCTACAAGCCGAGCCACGGAACGCTGCCCACGTCCGGCGTCAAGGCGATCTCGGAATCGTTCGACACCGTGGGCGTCATCGCCCGTACCGTCGCCGACGCGGCCTTCGTCGTCGGTGTGCTGTGCGGCCGGCCGCTCGAGCCGCCGCCGGAGCCTCCCGCCCCTCGACTCGGGATCTGCCTGACACACGAGTGGCCCGCAGCGTCGGCCGAGACCGTGACGCTCTTCGACGCGCTCCCGGAGCTGCTCGAGCGGGCCGGTGCTCGATCGACACAGGTCGTGCTCCCGGAGGCGTTCGCAGGGCTTGCGGCGGCGCAGGGCACGATCTGGACGTTCGAGATCGCCCGCTGCCTGGCAGACGAGCACCAGCGCTTCCGCGAGCTGATTCGCGAACCGCTGCGCGGGATGCTCGACGAAGGGGCCGCGATGGCCGTCTCCGAGTACGACGCGGCCTACCGACGTCTGCGCGAATGCGAGACCAGAGTCGACGCGGTCTTCGACGGCGTCGACGCATTGCTCGTCCCGGCCGCGCCGGGCGAGGCGCCCGAGGTCGCCACGACCGGGGACCCGATCTTCAATCGGGCCTGGTCTGCGCTCGGCGTACCCGCAGTCACCGTCCCGGCGGGCCTCGGGCCGTCGGGACTGCCTCTCGGCGTGCAGATCGTCGGCCCGCCGCGGCAGGACGCCCGCGTGCTCGCGTGTGCCGCCTGGGTCGAGGCGGCGCTCGCCCGGACGATGGAGCGCGCGTTCGCCTGACCTGACGGACAGCGACCGACCCGCGCACGCGCGCCGTCGCAGGGGTCGTCACCAGCGGCCGCGTGCCGCCCCGCGCACCGCCGGTTGACGCCTTGCGATGTTCCTACTCGGTCGGCTTGCTCGCAGCGCAGAAGACGACGCCGCAGGACGAGCGGCAGCCATTCCGGACAGGAAGGACGTACCATCGCTCGAGAAGCCTACGAGGGGCGTCGGATGACCCGCCGTCCCTGGGGCCGACGACGGAGGCGCGTCGGCATCGGTCCGTCCGGCGACGCGCTCAGACTTTCGGGGGTGGACGATCCTCATGTCTGCTCGGCGTGTCGGCGAGCGATCGTCGGCGAGCAAGTCTCCACCGAGATCTACGCCGTCCAGCAGGTCGAGGTGTCCGGCTCGGGCTTCGGCAAGGCGCGCGAGTACGTCGACGGCGCCGAGGCGTGGTTCCACTTCTGGTGCTATCCGGGCAAGCCGCACTACCGTCGGCTGCCACCGCCCGGCTACGCGTCGCGATACACGGCCGCGTAGCCACCCGCGACGCGGCAGGGCCCTTCCGAGGCGGTTCGCACCGATGCCGGTTCGATGAAGGTCACCACCCGGGGTCGCGCTCAGCGCTTCACCTCTATCTCGATGAACGTGAACTCGTGATCGTTCGCGTTGACGACGTCGTGCTCCACGCCGGCCTCTCGGAAGTAGGGCGCTCCGATCGCCAGGTCGGAGTCCCTCTCCCCCTCCGGCTCGACGAGTGCGAGCGTGCCGTCGGTCAGGGGGACGATGACGTAGTCGTATTCGTGCCTGTGCCAGCCCGTTGCCGCCCCGGGGGCGAATCGCCATCGGGTCACGCGCACGCGATCGTTGTCGATCAGCACTGTTGGAGTTGCCCGTCCGGTCATGATTCGATCGGCGCTAGCGCAGCGACGTCGCCCCTTGACACTCGGCGTTCACGTAGCCGGATCGGAACGGCCTCGCCTCTCCGGTCTGCTCGTCGAACGTGTGGCGAAGCACGCAGCCCGTGTCGTTCGCGAGCAGATGGATCGACACGGAGGTCACGTCGGAGGTCGTCCGTACGCGGTGCACGTCGTCGCGAGGGGGAAGCAGCGCGTAGTAGTCGCCCGGCTCCAGCGGGCGCTGGCGGACGACGTCGGAGCAGGCCGTCGCCGGGCTCGTAGATCTCCTCGTCCTGATTTCCCCTGTAGAGGCCGACGAGCCCCCAGGCGAGATGGTCGTGCACCGGTGTCATGGCCCCGGGAGGCACGACGAGGCTGAACAGACAGAGAGAGCGGTCGGCGGCCCGATAGAGAAGCCATTGGCCGATGCCGCCGCCCATCCCGCTCTCCGGCGCATCCTCCTGAAACCTCTCGGGCAGCCAATCGGGTCTGGTGAGAAGCTCCCTGAAGCTCGGCTCGACGACCCGACAGGCCTCGGCCGCCGAGGCGGACCGTTCGATGGCCGCCAGCACGCTGCCGATGAAGCCGCGGATCAGCGGCGTGTCGAGGATCCACTCGTCGTGCTCGAGAGGCTCGAGAGCGTGCTGATCGAGAACGTCGCACATCGCTACCAGGGCCCGTACGTGTCGCTGTTGGCCTCTCGCAGCGCGCCGACGTAGCCCGCTCGCTCGTAGACCGCCTCGTCCGCGCCGGGCGGCACGGCGAGCATCCCGCGCAGGTCGTCGACGGCCGCGAATCCCTTGCGTGCCATCCATTCCTCCAGGCCGTCGATCAGCACGGTTGCGTGCTCGGGCCCGTGCCGAAGCAGCGCCGAGGCGGTCATCACGACGTCCGCGCCGGCGAGCAGGTACTTGGCCACGTCGGCCGGGGTCTCGACGCCGGTGGTCGCGGCGAGCGACGCGCGGACCCGGCCGTGCAGGAGCGCGATCCAGGTGCGCGGCAGCCGCGCCTCGGCCGGGCTCGAGAGACCGACGTGCGGCACCACGGTGAGGGTGTCAGGGTCGATGTCGGGTTGCAGGAAGCGGTTGAACAGCACGAGCGCGTCCGCGCCCGCCTCGTCCAGCCGCAGCGCGATCTCGCCGGTCGAGCTGAAGTACGGGCTCAGCTTGACCGCCACCGGCACGCTGACCCCTTCCCTGACCCGCGTCAGGATGTCGAGATGCCGCTGCTCGACGTCGCGGCCCGAGATCCGCGGGTCGCCGGGCAGGTAGTAGATGTTCAGCTCGATCGCGGCGGCTCCGGCCTCCTGCATCGCCCGGGCGTAGTCGGTCCAACCGCTGGGCGTGACGCCGTTGAGACTGCCGATCACGGGGATCTCGACGGCAGCGGAGGCGCGCTCGAGCAGGCTCAGATAGCGCCGTGGGCCAGCCTCCTCCTCGGCGGTGGCCGGGAAGTAGGAGAGCGACTCGGCGAAGCTCTCGGTGCCCGCGTCGAACAGCCGCGCGTTCTCGGCCGCCTCGCGGCGCAGTTGCTCCTCGAAGAGCGAGTAGAGGACGACCGCGCCGACGCCGGCATCCGCGAGCCGCCGCACGCCGTCCACGGTCTGCGAGAGCGGGGACGCCGACGCGACGACCGGGTTGCGCAGCGTGAGGCCCATGTAGCGGGTCGAAAGGTTCATCGGCGGTCCCTGCGCGAATCGGCGGCGAACCGCTGGGCGCCGCGGGTCGCCATCTCCTCGTACACGTCCCAGCGCTGATCGACCGCCTGCTCGGCCAGCCCGTGCAGGCGCTCGGCCTCGGCCGGATCGGTGTTCGTCAGCGTGCGATAGCGCAACTCCCGGTTCGTGTAGTCGGCGAGCGGGATGCGTGGCCGCTGCGAGTCGAGCAGGAACGGGTTGCCGCCGGCCGCCCGGAGCACCGGGTCGTAGCGAATCAGCGGCCAGTAGCCGCTGGCGACGGCGCGGTATTGCTGGTCGAGCCCGTTTCGCATCTCGATCCCGTGCGCGATGCAGTGGCTGTACGCGAGCACCAGCGAGGGACCGTCGTACGCCTCCGCCTCGCGGAAGGCGTTCAGTGTCTGCTGGGGATCGGCGCCCATCGCGACCCGGGCGACGTAGACGTTGCCGTACGCGATCGCCTGCAGGGCCAGATCCTTCTTGGGCACGGTCTTGCCCGCAGCGGCGAACTTGGCGACCGCGCCGAGCGGGGTCGCCTTCGACATCTGGCCGCCGGTGTTGGAGTAGACCTCGGTGTCGAGCACCAGCACGTTGACGTCGCGCCCGCTCGCCAGGACGTGGTCGAGCCCGCCGGAGCCGATGTCGTAGGCCCAGCCGTCGCCGCCGACGATCCAGACGCTGCGCCGGACCAGGTGATCGACGACGCTCTGCAGGTCGGCGACGGCCGCACCGTCCAACCCGTCGAGCCGCCGCTTCAGCTCGCCGACACGCTCGCGCTGCGCTCGCAGCTCCGACTCGCGCAGCTGCGGCGCGGTCAGGATCTCGTCCACCAGCTCCGGACCGACCGCGTCGCGCAACTCGGCGAGGCGGCGGCGGGCCAGCTCGGTGTGACGGTCGGCGGCGAGCCGGAAGCCGAGCCCGAACTCGGCGTTGTCCTCGAAGAGGGAGTTCGACCAGGCGGGTCCGCGACCGTCCGCGTCGGTCGTCCACGGCGTGGTCGGCAGGTTGCCACCGTAGATCGACGAGCAGCCGGTTGCGTTCGCGACCATCAGCCGGTCGCCGAACAGCTGCGAGAGCAGCTTCAGGTACGGCGTCTCGCCACAGCCCGCGCAGGCGCCGGAGAACTCGAACAGCGGCTCCAGGAACTGGGTGCCGCGCACCGTGCCGAAGTCGACCCGCGACCGGTCGCTCGGCGGCAGCGTCTCGAAGAACGCGATGTTGTCCCGCTCGGCGGCGACCAGCGGCTCACGGTCCGCAAGGTTGATCGCCTTGACGACAGGGTCGCCCGGCGCGACCGCCGGGCACGCCTCGACGCACAGCCCGCAGCCGGTGCAGTCCTCGACGTAGACCTGCAGCGTGTACCGCGCGTCGGGCAGGCCGACAGCCTCGAGCGGAGCCGACCGGAACCCGTCCGGCGCGCCGTCCAGGTGAACCTGGTCGTAGTACGTCGACCGGATCACGCTGTGCGGGCAGACGAAGCTGCAGTTGCCGCACTGGATACAGAGGTCGGAGTCCCAGACCGCGACCAGCTCCGAGATGTTGCGCTTCTCGTAGGCCGCCGTCCCGCTCGGATACGTGCCGTCCACCGGCAACGCGCTGACCGGCAGGTCGTCGCCCCGGCCGGCCAGCATCTCCGCCGTGACGGTGCGAACGAACTCGGGCGCGTGCGCGGGCACGACCGGGGGCAGCCCGCGCGTCGCCGTCACCTGTTCGGGCACGTCGACCCGGTGGAGACCGTCGAGTGCCCGGTCGACCGCCGCCTGGTTGCGCGCGACCACCTCCGCGCCGCGGCGACCGTACGTCTTGGCGACCGCCGCTTTGATCCGCTCGATCGCCTCCTCGCGCGGCAGGACTCCCGAGAGGGCGAAGAAGCAGGTCTGCAGCACGATGTTGGTCCGGCCGGCGAGGCCGACGTCGCGCGCGATCCGGTTGGCGTCGATCGCGTACACGTCGACGTGCTTGGCGAGGATCTGCTCCTGCACCGGGCGCGACAGCGTGTCCCACACCTCGTCCGGCGGGAGCGGGCAGTTGAGCAGCAGCGTCGCGCCGTCCGCCGCGGGCCCGAGCACGTCGACCCGCTCGAGCAGCCCGAACTGGTGGCAGCCGACGAAGCCCGCCTGCTGCACGAGGTAGGGCGCCCGGATCGGCTTCGGCCCGAAGCGGAGATGCGAGACCGTCTGCGAGCCGGACTTCTTCGAGTCGTAGACGAAGTAGCCCTGCGCATGCAGCCCCTCGTCCCCGAGGATCTTGATCGTGTTCTTGTTCGCGCCGACCGTCCCGTCCGAGCCCAGGCCGAAGAAGATCGCGCGCACCGTCTCGGGCGGCTCGATGTCCAGCGACGCGTCGTAGTCCAGGCTCGAGCCGGAGACGTCGTCCTTGATGCCGATCGTGAACCGGCGTCGCGGCCGATCTCCCGCCAACTCGGCGAGCACGCCCGCAACCATGCCCGGCGTGAACTCCTTCGAGGACAGCCCGTAGCGGCCGCCGACGACGCGCGGCATCACCGCCCGCTCGCCGTCCGCGAACGATTCGCTCAGCGCCGCGACCGTGTCGAGGAAGAGCGGCTCGCCCATCGAACCAGGTTCCTTCGTCCGATCGAGGACGGCGATGTGGCGCACGGTGGCGGGCAGCGCCTCGACCAACGCCTGCGCCGGAAACGGCCGGTAGAGCCGAACCTGCGCCACGCCGACACGCTCGCCGCGCGCGGTGAGCGCCGCCACGGTCTCCTGCACCGTCTCCCCGCCCGACCCCATCACCACGAGCACGCGCTCGGCCTCCGGGTCGCCGAAGTAGTCGACGACGTGGTAGCCGCGGCCGGTGCGCTCGGCGAGGAGCGCCATTGCGTCTTCCACGGCATCGGGGACGCGGGCGTAGAAGGGGTTGACCGTCTCGCGCGCCTGGAAGTAGACGTCCGGGTTCTGCGCCGTACCGCGGATGAACGGCCGCTCCGGCGACAGCGCCCGCCCGCGATGCGCCCGCACGAGGTCCTCGGGCACCAGCGCGCGCAGGTCGTCGTCGGAGAGCAGCTCGATCGTGTTGAGCTCGTGCGACGTCCGGAACCCGTCGAAGAAGTGCACGAACGGCACCCGGGTCCGGAGGGTCGCGGCCTGGGCCACGAGCGCCAGGTCGTGTGCCTCCTGAACCGAGGCCGATGCGAGCAGCGCGAAGCCGGTCTGGCGGATCGCCATCACGTCGGAGTGGTCGCCGAAGATCGACAGCCCCTGCGCCGCGAGTGACCGGGCGGCGACGTGCAGCACCGTCGACGTCAGCTCGCCCGCGATCTTGTACAGGTTCGGGATCATCAGCAGCAGGCCCTGCGACGCCGTGAACGTCGTCGCCAGCGCACCGCTCTGGAGTGCCCCGTGCAGGGCGCCGGCCGCACCGCCCTCGCTCTGCATCTCGACAACCCCGGGCACCGTGCCCCAGACGTTTGCCCGCCCCTGGCTCGCCCACTCGTCGGCCAGCTCGGCCATCGCCGACGAGGGCGTGATCGGGTAGATGCAGCAGACCTCGTTCAGCCGGTAGGCGACCGAGGCTGCCGCTTCGTTGCCGTCGATCGTCGTCCGCATCTCAGTCGCCCTCCGCGACCATCTCGATCGCATGCACCGGGCACTGCTCGAAGCAGGCACCGCAGCCGGTGCAACGGTCGTAGTCGAACCGGTACCGGTATCCCTCGCCGAGCTTGACCACGGCGTCCTCGGGGCAGGCACCCAGGCACCCGTCGCACTCGAAGCAGTTGCCGCACGACAGGCACCGGCCCGCCTCGTAGACCGCCTCCTCGGCGGACAGGCCGCCGACCACCTCGGCGAAGCCCTCGATCCGCTCCTCCGGCGGGAGCTCCGGCTGCTGCCGGCGGGCGTTGTCGCCGAAGTACCAGAGATGGAGCTTGTCGAAGCTCGCAAGCTCGTGCTTCGGCGGGCGAATGGCGGCGGCGCCGCGCAGCCAGGCGTCGATGTGGCGCGCGGCCTTCTTGCCGTGGCCCACGCCGACCGTCACGGTCTGGTCGCTCGGCACCATGTCCCCGCCCGCGAACATCCACGGGCAGCCGGTCTGGAGCGACGTCGAGATCCGCACGGTCCCGTCGTCCTCGAGCTCCACCCCGGGGACTCGACGGAGGAAGGCGGTGTCGGACTCCTGGCCGAGCGCCAGGATCACCGTGTCGGCGGCGAGCGTCTCGAACCGGCCCGTCGGCTGTGGGTACCCGGACTCGTCGAGCTCCATCAGCTCCACCTGCAGCTCGGGGCCGTCGAAGGCCGTGATCGTCCGCAGCCAGTGGATCCGCACGCCTTCCCGCTCGGCGTCCTCGGCCTCGTCGAGATGGGCGGGCATCTGCTCGCGGGTCCGCCGGTAGACGATCAGGGCCTCGTCCGCGCCCATCCGGCGGGCGACCCGCGCGGCGTCCATCGCCGTGTTGCCGCCGCCGTAGACCGCCACGCGCCGCCCGATCACGGGCCGCTCGCCGGAGGCGACGCTGCGCAGGAACGACACCGCGTCCACGATGCGGCCTGCATCGCGGGCCGGGATGTCCACCCGCTTGGAGAGGTGTGCGCCGACGGCGACGAAGACGGCGTCGAAAGCGCCCTCGTCGCGCTCGGCGACCAGATCCTCGACCCTGTGCCCGCAGGTCACCCGCACGCCCATCGCCGCGATCCGGTCGAGCTCGCCGGTGAGCACGTCGCGGGGCAGCCGGTAGGCCGGGATGCCGTATCGCATCATCCCGCCCGTCTCCTCACCCGAGTCTCGGATCTCCACCTCGTGGCCGAGCCGGCTCAGGTGATAGGCGGCCGACAGACCGCACGGCCCGGCGCCGACCACGAGCACCCGTTTGCCGCTGCGGACCGGTGGATCGTCGAAGAGCCACCCTTGCTGCAGCGCGAGGTCGCCGAGGAACCGCTCGACCGAGTGAATCGAGACGGCGCTGTCGAGGTCGGCGCGGTTGCACACGCTCTCGCACGGGTGGTAGCAGACCCGCCCGTGGATCGCGGGCAGCGGATTGTCGGCGACCAGCTGGCGCCACGCTTGCTCGTGTCGGCCCGCCTTGGCGTGCGCGAGCCAGGCCTGGATGTTCTCGCCGGCCGGGCAGCCGGCGTTGCACGGCGGCAGCAGGTCGACGTAGACGGGGCGGCGCTCGCGGACAGGGCCGGTGTGGGAACGCCCGTGCAACAGGTCGGGCAACGGCGTCACGTCCCGCATCGGGTCGTTCATGCCGGTCGCCACGGTCGAACGCCCATGGCTTCCAGACTAGCCCGCCTGGGCCGCAAACCGTGCTGCGCCGGCCGCCGGGCGAGCAGCCGCAGGAACTTCTTCGGTTGGCTGGCGTATCGGTCTGTCCACCGGCTGGCAGCCGAGTCCGGCTAGCCGCATGGGCTGACTTGTCACCTGGAAGATCGGTGGTCGGGAAAGCAGTCGGCACCTCCACACACGGCGTGACGCTCGTCGGACTGGGGCGACGACATGGTGCGTGCTCGCCTCGTCCGGATCGCCCGCACAGGCAAGTCGGAAGCGTACAAACGCGCTCCGAGGCGCGTGACGCATGGTCTGCATATCGTGGAGGGATGGCGCAGGCCCCGGGATCGACAGTTGCCGGGCAAAGCCCGATCGGGCCGATCAGCGGCTTCCTCGAGCGCTTCCGGCGCACCTCGGGAATGCCTGCGCGCGTCGGCGACGAGGCGGCCGTCGAGCTCGCGCCCGTCTTCGCCGCCCTGGACGCGCTCGAGCGCGAGGCGCAGGCCCTGCGCGTCGGCTCCGAGCGCATGGCTGCGCAGCGGCTCCACGAGGTCCGCGAGGAGGCGGCGGAGCTCGCAGTCGAAGGGCACGCGAGCGCGCGGGCTTCGAGCGCGGAGACGCGTCTGAAGGCTGGCCTGCGTGCCGCCGACGTGGAGACGGCAGAGATCCTCGCCGCCGGAGAGGCGGACGCGCGCGCGATTCGGAGTCACGGTGAAAAGCGCCTGCCGGACCTCGTGGCCGAGGTCGTCGAACGCGTGCGCGCGGGCCGTCTCGTGAACCCCGGGTGGATCGCGGGCAGCGTTCGCGCTCGACTGCTGCTCGAGCACCGTGCGGGCGCCGAGACGGCGCGCGAGCTCGGACGGTCGCCGTCGCTCGGGCGCGCGGTGCAGGTGCTCGCCGGAACGCCGTACGCCCCCGCCGCCGTCGCCGGACCGCGGCTCGAGGACGTGCAGCGCGCCGTCGCCGCCTCGGTCGCGTTCTCTTGTCGCGTGCTCGCCGCCTGGCTGCCGCGCGACGCGGCGGTCGGCATCAGGGCCATGGCCTCATGGTTCGAGCTCGCGAACATCGAGGACCGCATCGCCTATCTCGAGCGTGGGGAGCTGCGACCCCCGTTCGAGCTGGGCGTCCTCTCGTCGGTTTGGGAGGCGGCAGCTGCGGCCGGGAGCCTGGACGAGCTGCGCCGACTGCTGGACCGGTCGGTCTGGGGCGACCCGGGTAGCGACGAACCCCAGGAGATTCACCTGTGGCTGCGGGTCTCGTGGGCGAGGCGGGTCGCGAGGCAGGCGCCCGCGGCCGGCTCCTGGGCGGACGGGGCACTCGCCATCCTGCTCGCCGCGGAGATGTTCGTCGCGGGCCGGTTCTTCGACCCGGCGGTCGCGCGCAGACTGGGGTTCGACGAGGCCTGGCGCGACGCGACCACGATCGAGGCCCTGCGCGAGCGGCTGCCCGGCCGGGCGGCGTGGGCACTCGCGGGCGTTGACGAGCCGTCCGACCTCTGGCGTGCCGAGCCGACGTGGTGGCGGCGGGTGGGACGCGACGCCGAGTCGATGACCCGCCGACGCCTCGACGATCCCGGGGTGGTCCTCGGCGCCGTCGCGCTTCTCGCGCTCGACGCGACACGGGTGAACGCTGCCCTCGCCGTCGCTTCGCGGTCGGGTGCCTCGTCTGCGGCGGAGGTGCTCGATGCCCTCTGCTGACGTCGTCCTGCCGGCGAAGATGAGCCGCATCGCCGTCGTCGCGCCGCGATCCCGTGCCCGCGATGCACTCGTTGAGCTCGCGCGCAGGGGCACCGTGGAGCTCGTGGGCAATCTGCCGCCGCCCGAGGGGGAGGAGACAGAGGCGCTGCGCCGCCTCTCGCGGCGGGGTCAGGAGGACGGCGAGGGGCCGGCCCTCCTCTCCCACCGGCCGGACGTTGCCGCGCTCGAGCAGGCGGGCGGACAGCGGCTGATCGAGGGCGAGGTCGAGCTGCAGCGCCGTGCACGCCTGGCGGTCGACCACGGCTCCTTCACCGCCTGGCTCGGGTGGACGCCGAGCGGCGAGATCGAGGACCTGAACGACGGGCTCGCGTCGCTCGATGCGGCGGTCGTGGAGCTGCCGGCACCCGCCTGGGTCGAGCCGCCGACGCTCCTCAGCCCGGTGGCGGTGCAGGAGTCCTTCCGGCCTCTCGTGCGGAGCTACGGCACCAGCCCGTACCGGGACGTCGACCCCACGCTGTTCACGCTCGTCTCGTTCGTCCTCATGTTCGGGATGATGTTCGGCGACGTGGGGCACGGGCTGATGCTTGTGCTGATCGCGCTCGTGCTCCGGGGATGGACAAGGCGGCGATTCGCGGGCATCCGACACCTCTGGCCGATCGTCCTGGCCGCCGGGCTGTCCGCCGTGGTCTTCGGCTTCCTCTACGGCGAGGCGTTCGGCCCGACCGGCCTCCTTCCCACGCTGTGGCTCAACCCGCTCGACGATCCGATCAAGCTCCTCGTCGCCGCGCTCGGCGTGGGAGCGGTGCTCCTGGTCGTGAGCTACGTGCTCGGCATCGTCAACCGCTGGCGTCGCGGCGGGCTGCGCGAAGCCCTCTTCGCGCAGTTCGGCGTCGCGGGGCTGCTGGTGTTCGTCGGCGGTCTCGTCGTCGTCGGAGGCGTGTACGAGAGCCTTCCGGCCGTCACGGTCGTCGGCGGGATCGTCGCGGCCGTGGGCCTGGTCCTGCTCGCTCTCGGGCTCGTGCTCGACGCGGGCCGCGGAGCCGCCGCCGTGACCCAGGCGACCGTGGAGTTCGTCGACGCCGTCATCAGGCTCGCCTCGAACCTCGTCTCGTTCACCCGCCTCGCTGCGTTCGGGCTGATGCACGCAGCCATCGGCGCGATCGTCTTCGCAGGCGCCACGGCGCTCTGGGGCGGTGTTGCCGGCTCCATCGCCGCCGCACTCGTGTTCGTCGGAGGGAATCTCCTCGCGTTCGCGCTCGAGGCCCTCGTCACCGGCGTGCAGGCCCTGCGTCTCGAGTACTACGAGCTCTACTCGCGCATCTTCACCGGTGAAGGACATCCGTTCTCGCCGTGGCGGATGACCGTCGTTCAGGAGGAGGAACCATGATCGTCACGCTGGTCTCGGCCCTGCCCGCGCTCGCGCTCGTCTTCGCGGTGACCACAGCCGCCCTGCGCCGCGCGCCGGCCAGGGGCTTCAGGCGGCTGCTCGCCGTCAACGGCCTCGTCCTCGTCGCCACGCTGGGCCTCGCTGCGCTGCTCCTGCTCGGCGTCGTGGAGCCGGCGCAGGCCGCGAACGCACCGGCGACGTCCGATTCCTGGGCCGCACTGCTGGGCGCGGGAATCGCGGTCGGCGGGGCGGCGATCGGGGCCGGCTTCGCCGTCGCTTACACGGGAGCCGCCGCTCTGGCGGCGATCAGCGAGAAGCCGGAGATCTTCGGCCGCACACTCGTCATCGTGGGCCTTGCCGAGGGGATCGCCATCTACGGGCTCGTCATCGCGATCATCCTGATCGGCAAGGCATGAGCAAAGTCGTCGCGATCGGAAAGGCCGTCGAGCTCGCGGGCTACGCGCTCGTCGGCGTCGAGGTCGTGGACGCGCCGGAGCCCGCGCTCGTGCGACGGGCGTGGTCCGACGCCGCCGGCGTGGCCGCGCTCGTGCTCCTGACGACGGAGGCTCGGGCGGCGCTCCCCGACCGTCTCGAGGCAGGCGGCGTCCTGTGGACGGTCATCCCGGCATGAACCTCGAGCCGCTCCGGCGCGCGCTCCGCGCGGAGACGGTGGCCGCAGCCGACCGCCGCCGGTCCGAGGTTACGGCGGAGTGCGAGCGCATCGTCGCGGAGGCCGAGGCAGGCGCGCATGAGCTCTCCCATGAGGCACGGGTGGAGGGCGAGCGGGCTGCCGCGCGCGAGGCCTCGCGCCGTCACGCTGCCGCCGCCCGCCGCGCGCGCGAGACGAGGCTGGCGGCGCAGCGCAGCCTCGTCGACGAGCTGCGCCGCCGCGCGCGAGAGGCCGTGCTTGGGCTCCGAGAGCTGCCGGACTACCCGGACCTGCTCGAGCGCCTGTCGGATGCGACGCGGTCGCAGCTCGGCGACGACGCAGAGCTCGAGGTCGATCCTCCGGGCCGTGGCGGAGTGATCGGCCGCCGCGGCGACGCGTCGGTGGACTACACGCTGCCGGCGATGGCCGACCGGACGATCGACGAGATGGGCCTTGCCCTGGAGCGGCTCTGGGCGTGACCACCGGCCGGGTCTACCGGGTCAGCGGGCCTGTGCTCGAGGTCGAGGGGCTCACTCCTGAGATGCTCGAGCTCGTCGAGGTGGGCGAGGCGCGGCTGCCCGGCGAGGTCATCTCCCTCCGGAACGGGCGGGCGACGGTTCAGGTCTACGCGTACACGGGCGGTGTGCGCCCCGGCGATCCCGTTGCCGCGACCGGCCACCCACTGCGCGCCACCCTCGGCCCGGGGCTGCTCGGAGGCATCTTCGACGGGATGCTGCGGCGTCTCTCGGGGGCGGACACCCTGCTCGCGGACGGCGTCCGCCCGGGGACGCTCGACGAGGCACGTCGTTGGCCATTCACGCCCGTCGGCTCCGTGGGCAACGAGGTCACGGCCGGAGCCGTCGTCGGCGAGGTGCAGGAGACCGAGGCGATCGTGTTCCGCGCTCTCGTCCCGTTCGGGCTCGGAGGAACGCTGGAATGGATCGCGCCGGCGGGCGCGTACACCGTCACCGACCCGGTTGCCCGCGTGTCGGGCGAGGACGTGTGCCTCGCGACGCAGTGGCCAGTCCGGCGCCCGCGTCCCGTCGCCGAGCGCCTGCGCGCCGACGTGCCGTTGCGCACGGGCCAGCGTGCTCTCGACCTCTTCTTCCCGGTGACGCGCGGCGGCAGCGCCGCCGTGCCGGGCGGGTTCGGGACGGGCAAGACCGTCCTGCTACAGCAGATCGCGAAGTGGTGCGACGCCGACGTGATCGTCTACGTCGGCTGCGGCGAGCGGGGCAACGAGATGGCCGACGTCCTCGAGGAGATGGCCGCCCTCGAGGACCCGCGCACGGCCCGTCCCCTCCTCGACCGCACAGTGCTCGTCGCCAACACGTCGAACATGCCGGTGCTCGCGCGGGAGGCGAGCATCTACACCGGCGTCACCGTGGCGGAGTTCTACCGCGACATGGGCTACGACACGGTGCTGATCGCCGACTCGACGTCCAGGTGGGCGGAAGCGCTGCGCGAGGTGTCCTCCCGCACCGGCGAGCTTCCCGCAGAGGAGGGGTATCCGGCAGGCCTCGCCTCGGCGCTCGCCGCCTTCTACGAGCGGTCGGGGCGGGTGCGAACCTCCGGGGGCGCCGACGCTTCGGTCACGATCATCGGTGCCGTCTCTCCCCCCGGTGGCGACATGACCGAGCCCGTCGGAGCCCACACGCGCAGGTTCGTGCGTTCCGTCTGGTCGCTCGACGCCGACCTCGCCTACGCACGCCACTACCCGGCCGTGAGCTGGCGCGACTCCTCGTCGCGCGACGTCGATCACGTCGCCGAGTGGCACACGACCAGCCAGGAGCCACAATGGGCTGCTCGGCGCGCCCGTGCCCTGCGTCTGCTGGCCGACGCCGACCATCTGGAGTCGATCGCGCAACTCGTGGGCGCCGGCTCGCTGCCCGACCACGAGCGCGTGACGATGCTGGCAGGCCGACTGCTCCGCGACAGCGTGTTGCAGCAGAGCAGCCTGAGCGTCAACGACGCGTATTGCCCGCCGGAGAAGCAGGAGGCCCTCCTCGACCTCGTGCTCGAGGTGCACGACCATTGCGCGGCGCTGGTTGAGCGGGGTGTCCCGTTCGCCAGGATCGAGGAGGTCGACCTCTCGCCCGTGACGCGCGCGCGAGACGTGGTGCCGCCCGACGACGCGGCCGCGGTCGGTGAGATAGCGACGGGCGTCCTCTCCGCCCTCGGGGAGCTCACGTGAGTCCGCGTGCGCCCGTCGAGTACTCGTCGGTGACCTCGATCGACGGCCCGCTGGTCTGCGTCGAGGGCGTGCGGGATGTCGGATGGGACGAGGTGGTCGCCATCCACCTCGAGTCGGGCGAGACCCGCCACGGCGTCGTCCTCGAGGTCAGCGGCGAGCTCGCCGTGGTGCAGGTCTTCGAGGGAACAACCGGACTCGGTCTCGACAGCATTCGCGTCTCGTTCGGCGGCGGCCCGATGCGCGTTCCCGTGGGTGAGGCGTGGCTCGGCAGGGTGTGCAACGGCCGGGGCCAGCCGCTCGACGGCGGCCCGCCCGTCTACGGCTCGGAGCTCCGTCCGATCGGAGGCTTGGTGATCAACCCGGCCGAGCGGGCGACCCCCGGCGACCCGATCATGACCGGCGTCTCGGTCGTCGACGGGCTGGCGACGCTCGTGCGCGGGCAGAAGCTCCCGATCTTCTCCGTCGGCGGTCTCCCGCACCTCGAGCTGGCCGCCCAGATCGCAGCGCAGGCCACCGTGCGAGACGAGCCGTTCGCGGTCGTCGTCGCGGCCATGGGCGTGACGAACGCTGACGCGTCGGCGATGCGGGAGCGTCTCGAGAGACGGGAGTCGGCGGCCGACCTGGTGCTGGTCCTCAACACCGCGGACGACCCCTTGGTCGAGCGGATCACGGCTCCCCGTGTGGCGCTAACGGTGGCCGAGCACCTCGCATTCGACCTCGAGCGGCACGTGCTCGTGGTGATGGCGGACATGACGAGCTACTGCGAGGCCGTCCGCGAGGTCTCCTCGTCCCGGGGCGAGATCCCCAGCCGGCGCGGCTACCCCGGCTATCTCTACAGCGACCTGGCGAGCATCTACGAGCGGGCCGGGCGGATCCGGGGCCGGCGCGGGTCACTCACGCAGGTGCCCGTCCTGACGATGCCGGGCGGGGACATCACGCATCCGGTGCCCGACCTCACGGGCTACATCACCGAGGGGCAGGTGGTGCTCTCGCACGAGCTGCACGTCCGCGGCGTCTATCCGCCGTTCGACCCGCTGCGCTCGCTCTCCCGCCTCATGCGCCTCGGGGCCGGTGCGGGCAAGACTCGCGCCGACCATCTCGAGATCGCGTCACAGCTGTACGGGCTGGTCGCCGAGGCCCGGCGCATCGCCGATCTCGCCGAGGTCGTGGGCGCCGACGCGCTGAGCGAGGCCGAGCTCGCCTACCTCCGCTTCGTCGAGTCGTTCGAGACGGAGTTCGTGGACCAGGGAGTGGAGGAGCTACGTGCGCTCGAGGAGACGCTCGACCGTGCGTGGAGTGTTGCCTCGCTGTTGCCGCGACGCGAGCTGACGATGCTCTCCGAGGAGGCGCTCGCAGCCCACTACGTGGAAGGTGGACATGGCGATCAGGGTGCCGCCGGGTAGGGCGGGCCGCCTCTGGCTGATGCGCAGGCTCGAGGTGGCCGCGCGCGGCACCGACGTGCTCGACCAGAAGCGGCGCACGCTCCTGCGCGAGCGGCAGCGCACGGCGACCGCACTCGCGGACGCGGCCGCGGCCTGGGAGCGCGAAGCGCGCCTCGCCACGCAGTCCAACGACCGCGCCCTGGCCCTGGCGGGAGAGCGCCGGCTTCGCCTCGGCGCCGTCCATTGCAGACGCCCCGCGACGGCAGAGGTCACCTGGCGTAACATGATCGGGACGGTGATCCCGACCGAGGTGCGCGTCGACATCGCGGAGCCGCCGGACTTCGTCGCGCTGGGCGGCGGCGCCACCGTCGCCTTGGCGGCGGAGGCGCACCGACGGGCTCTCGCCGCGGCCGCCGCCCACGCAGCGGCACGGGCCGCCCATGAGGCGATCGAGAGGGAGTTCGCGGCGACCACGCGGCGGCTGCGGGCGATCGAGCGTCGCTGGATCCCAGACCACGAGCAGGCGTTGCGGCGGCTCGAGCTCGAGCTCGCCGAGCGTGACCTCGAGGACATCGCACGCGCGCGCTTCGCGCGTGACCGGTCATAACCTGTCGATCATCGGTCGGACAGCGTCGCTCCTCGTACAGGCTGCGAGACACCCTCGGCAGAAATCAAGACGGGCGCGGACGGAGACGTCCCGGAGTCGGGAAGGGTCGGACGATCCGCTCCAGACGCTGCCACTAGCTTGTCCGGCTGCTGTCGGCTGCAATGGTCACATTCCGGGTCACTCGTTCAGGCGCACACGGTTCGTGGAGCGTGGAGCGCCGGTCGGGGGACGACGCCCGGTTTGGTTTACCGACCGGTATCACTCTCTGGGTTTCGATTCCGCACCCAATTACACTCGCTGTGATGGCGATGGAATACGTTGTGCAGCGGCTCGAAATGGGCGATGTCGTGCTGATCGATCTTCCCGAGCAGGGAAAGGACGTCGAGGCGAAGGTCGTGGAGCCGATCGATCGAACCAAGACGACCGTGCGGGTTTCGCTGCGAGTGGCAGGGCGTGAGGACTTCGTGAAGGAGTGGCCTCTCGGCGAGAAGGTCACTGTTGTGCGCGGCCCTTGAACCGCCGGGCCGCGGATGATGACCGGTAGGACCTTGCGGCGAGCGCGCAGCGCGGCAGCCACCCGCGGCTCCTGAGCCTCTGCGAGGAACTCTCGGGGGTCGCCGAGCGCGAGCCGGTCATCTGACCAATTTCTTGCCTCGCGGTTTCGGAGCAATAGTGGGCGCGTCTTTGGTCCTTTCGCCCAAAGTGGCGGATTCAATCCGAAGGTGTGGCTGCGACAGCGACGCGCCCGGCAGGATTCGAACCTGCGACCCGCGGATTAGAAGTCCGCCGCTCTGTCCCCTGAGCTACGGGCGCTCGGTGAGCAGGGTAGACACTGGCTCGGCTCTGGAGGTGGCCGGCCGGAGCGTCCCGCGCCGCGCCCAGCCGACGAGCGCACCGCAGAAGGCGATGGCCGCACCCGCCGCGAACGCTGCCCGAACGCCGCGCTCGTCGATGAGCACGCCCGCGAGCGCCGAGCCGGTGGCGACGCCGATCGAGACGGCCGTGCCGAACCATGCGAACGCCTCCGCAGCCGTTCCCGCGCGCGCCGAGCGGTCGATGAGGGCGTAGAGCGCGCCGATCGTCGGTGCGATCGGAAGCCCGGCGACGAACGCGAGCAGGCAGAGCGTGGGGATCGACACGGCGAGCAGGAGCCCGAGCAGGGCCGCCGCGAGAACGACCGAGCCGGCGACGAACCGGCGCAGCACGCTCCGCGCCGGGCGCATCCCGGCGACGAGCCCGCCGACGAGGCTGCCGGCCGAGAACGACGCGAGCGCGACGCCGCCGAGCTCGCGCGACCCGTGCGCCTCGGTGAACGCCGGCATCGCGAGCTCGACGGAGCCGAACCCGACGCCGACGGTCGCGGCGTAGAGGACGACCGTCCGCACGCCGGGAGAGCCGAGTGCGCCGAGCAGCCCCGCGCCGCCCGCGCGCGAGCGCGGAGTTGCCCGGACGGGCGGGAGCAGCGCCGTCGCAGTGGCGCCGACGAGGCTCGCGATGCCGGCGCCGGCGAGGCCGGCGGCCGGGCTCACGGTGGCGAGCGCGGCCGCCAGCAGCGGCCCGCCGACGAAGAAGACCTCCTGCAGCGAGGCCTCGAGCGCATACGCGGTCGAGCGCAGGTCGTCGGGCGCGAGGCGCGGCCAGACGATGCGCACCGTGGAGGAGAGCGGCGGGAGCGCGAGGCCGCCGAGCGCAGCCGCCGCGGCAATCGGGACGATCCCCGCATCGAGCACCGCGAGCGTGACGACGGTGCCCGCGAGGAGCGCATACGCGACCGCCCGGATCCGGAGCACCGGCGTCGGCCCGAAGCGGTCGACCTGCCGCCCGGAGACCGGCGCCCCCACACCGACCGCGACCGCGTAGAGCGCGACGACGACGCCGGCCGCGCCGTAGCTCCGCCCCTCCCCCCGCACGAGGAAGAGGAGGGCGAGCGGCGCCATGCCGAGCGGCAGCCGGCCGAGGAGCGACCAGCCGAGCATCGCGCGTGCGTGCGGGAGGCCGAGAAGCTCGCGGTAGTGCCGTGCCCCGTCCACGCGTCAGGCCACTTCCTCGAGACGCTCCTGCTCGGCGAGGAAGCGCGCGAACCAGTACGCGAAGACGGCGAAGAAGACGATCGACTGCTCGCCGGCCATCGTCATCCCGCCGAGCTGCTGGTCCTCGAGGCGCGACAGGCCGAAAACCCGCTCCGGCGCTGCGACGTAGAAGTCGTAGAGCGGCCGCGGGACGAGCGCGAGCACCAGGCCGAGCGGCGCCGAGAGCACGAACGCCGCGAAGACGTAGCCCGCGCGCGCGATCGACGAGAGCCGGTGTGGTGCCTCCTGCCAGACGCACCACCAGAACAGCGCTCCCGACACGACGTAGGTCGCGTGCTCGACGGCGAGCAGGCTGGAGGGGTGACGGAGCGCGGCGTCGTAGAGCGCCGGGACGTGCCACAGCGCGTACGTCCCCACCCAGAGCGGCAGCGCCACGTACGGCTGCGTCAGCGACCTGACGGCCCGCGGCCGCGTGAGCCGCGCGGCGAGGCCCGGTGGTACGCCGAGCACGAGCAGGAGGGGCGCCCACTCGGCGAGAACGACGTTCTGGAGCAGGTGCGCCCACACGAGGTACTCGCGCGCGAGCGTGTCGAGCGGCGTCACGAGCGCCGCGACGAGGAGCGCGCATCCTGCGAGAAACGAGGCGGTGCGGAGCGCGTGCCGCTCGCCGCGCGTCCCGAGGAGATAGAGCACGGCGAGCGCGACAGGGACGAGCGCCTCCCAGTTCGCGGACCACGCGGAAGGGGTCATGGGGCCACCGTACGCGAGCGTCGGGCTACGCTTCCCCCTTCGTTCGCGGGTGTAGCTCAATGGTAGAGCCCCAGCCTTCCAAGCTGGTTATGCGGGTTCGATCCCCGCCACCCGCTTGCTCCCGGCGACGAGCACGAGCGCCGCTCAGCGGCCGCTGGCGGAGAAATGCTGGTAGTCGCGCGCGCCCGACCAGCTGCCGCCCCACGACCAGCCCACCGCTGCGAACGCGCGGACGAGCGCGCCGCCCTCGACGGCCATGCCGGGCCGGTACGGCGAGCGCCGGAGGTACGGCCGGCTCGAACGGTGGGACGTCGTGCCGCTCGACGTGACGTACGGGTTCTCGATCGGGTTCAGGTCGATCGCGCGCCCGTACGCGTGCTCCGACCAGCGCGTCGTACCGTCGACGTAGCGGCAGTTGAACGCCGAGGTGTTGTCGGCCTCGATCGAGCGGAAGTCGGAGCCGCCGTAGGCATCCACGGGGACCATCCGCCGGATCGGGAACCGCGCCGCATAGAGGCGGCGGAGCACCGTGACGACGTCGTCGGCCACGTCACGGTGCACGACGATGCGCCCGGTGTGGGCGCGGCCGTCGAAGCCGACGTAGCGCGCACGCACGAGACGGAGATCGTCGAGGCCGACGGGGCAGCCCGGCCGCCACGAGACACCGGTCATCGTCTCCCGCATCGACGGAGGGATCGGCGACACCGATCCGCGGAACGCATCACGGGACGACATGGCAGTCGGCGCGACGATCGACGTCGCGGCGAGAAGGGCGAGAATCGCGAGGCTGCGCGCCAGCACCGCCGAACGGTAGCGTCGCCTCGAGTTGTGGTCGCGGGACCGTTCGAGGTAGTTGCGACCGCGAAGCGGGCGCCTTCAGGGACGTGCCCCGCCGAAGGCGGGGATCAGCGGCGAGATTCCGCTCCTGCGGAATCTCGCTTCGCGAGTCAAGTCGGGGTGGCCGGATCCGAACCGGCGACCTCCCGCTCCCAAAGCGGGCGCTCTACCAGGCTGAGCTACACCCCGTCACGGGGAAGTCTACGGCCGACCCGCGGCTAGGTTCCGCCGGTGACCGAGATCACCCTTCACGGGGCGCGGCCCGCGGGCGCGCCGCATCCCCGGCTCGGCTACGCGATGGTGACGACGGCCTCGGCGCTCTTCGCGGTCAACGGCACGGTGTCGAAGATCATCCTCACGGACGGCGGCATCTCGAGCCTGCGCCTCACCGAGCTTCGCGCGACCGGGGCGTTCCTCGGCCTGGCGGCCTTCGTGCTCGCCACCACGCCCGGGCGGCTGCGGGTCGCGCGCGACGAGCTCGCGCTGCTCGTCTTCTACGGGATCGTCGGCTTCGCGCTCGTCCAGTGGCTCTACCTCGTCGCGATCGAGCGCCTGCCGATCGGGATCGGCCTCCTGCTCGAGTTCACGGCGCCCGTGCTCGTCGCACTCTGGGCGCGGCTCGTGTGGCACGAGCCCGTGCGCCGCCGGGTCTGGGCGGCGCTCGCGCTGGCGCTGTCCGGCCTCGTGCTCGTGGGCGAGGTCTGGCGCGACGTCCGCCTGGACACCGTCGGGGTCGTCGCGGGGCTGCTCGCGGCCGGCGCCCTCGCGACCTACTACCTCGCCGGCGAGCACCAGACCGCGCGCCGCGACGCGCTCTCCCTCACGTGCCTCTCGCTCGGGGTGGCGGCGCTCTTCTGGGCCGTGCTCCAGCCGTGGTGGGGCTTCCCGTTCGACGCCCTCGGCGAGACGGTCTCCCTCGAGGGCGCGCTCGACGCCGTCGACGCGCCGGTGTGGACGCTCTGCCTGTGGATGATCGTCCTCGGCACGATCGTGCCGTTCGTGCTCTCGCTCGGCGCGCTGCACCATCTCCCGGCGACACGGGTTGCGACCGTCTCGATGATCGAGGTCCTGCTCGCGTCGCTCGTGGCCTGGGCCTGGCTCGGCGAGACGCTCTCCGGGGCGCAGCTCTTCGGCGGGGCCGTCGTGCTGGCCGGGGTGATCCTGGCCCAGACCTCGCGCTAGTACCCGGCCGCGAAGCGGCCTGTCCGGCGGAGGCCGGACCAGGGGAAGGGGTCTGGGGAACCGGGCGGTTCCCCCAGCTCGCGCAGTACCTTTCAGAGCGTGAGCGTGACGCGCGTCCTCCTCGCCTCGCCCCGCGGCTACTGCGCCGGGGTCGAGCGCGCGGTCGAGACGGTCGAGCGCGCGCTCGAGCACTACGGCGCGCCGGTGTACGTGCGCAAGCAGATCGTCCACAACATCCACGTCGTGCGCGACCTCGAGGCGCGCGGCGCGATCTTCGTCGAGGAGGAGACCGACGTCCCGCGCGGCGCGACCGTCGTCTACTCGGCGCACGGCGTCGCACCGTCGGTGCACGCGGCCTCGCGCGACCTCGGGCACGACGTGATCGACGCGACCTGCCCGCTCGTGACCAAGGTGCACGTCCAGGCGAAGCGCTATGCCGCCGCGGGCCACACGGTGCTCCTCATCGGCCACGAGGGCCACGAGGAGGTCGTCGGCACGATGGGCGAGGCTCCCGACGCGACGATCCTCGTCCAGGACGTCCGCGAGGCCGAGACGCTCGAGCTTCCGGCCGACGCGCCGGTCGCGTACGTGACGCAGACAACGCTGTCGGTGGACGAGACGGCCGAGATCATCGGCACGCTCCGGCGCCGCTTCCCCGGGATCGTGGGGCCGAAGAAAGAGGACATCTGCTACGCGACGTCCAACCGCCAGTGGGCGGTCAAGGACATGCTCGGCGAGATCGACCTCCTGCTCGTGATCGGCTCCCGGAACTCGTCGAACTCGAACCGGCTGGTCGACGTCGCCCGAGCCGCGGGCGTCCCGGCGCAGCTGATCGACGACGAAGCGGAGATCGACGAAGCGTGGCTCGACGGGATCGAGACCGTCGGCATCACCTCGGGCGCGTCGGCGCCCGAGCGGCTCGTGACCCGCGTCTGCGACTGGTTCCGCGCCCGCGGCGTCGAGCGGATCGAGTCGCACCGGATGGTCGACGAGGACGTGACCTTCCGGCTCCCGGTCGAGCTGCGTCGCGAGCTGCAGCTCGCCGAGTCGCGGCCCTGATCTTGCTCGCGAGCGGGATTCGCCGAGCGGAATCCGCCGCTTGATCCCCGCCTGCGGCGGGCAGATCCCTGAAGGCCGCCGCCTTCGGCGGCAGGCTACCGCGGTCGCAACTACCTCTCTCTTGCCCGATCGGACCTGACGAACGTGAGCCCGGTACCCGCGGTCTCGAGCGAGGTCGCGAGCGTCTCGGCCTTGATCCATGCCGCGTGCTCGAGCAGGTCGGCGTCGGACGCCGGGATCGTGAGCGCGATGCGATCCGTGAGCGCGAGGCCCGCCTCCTTGCGCATCGTGTTCACCTGGTGGATCAGCTCGTAGACGCGCGCCTCCCGCCGGAGCCCCTCGTCGACCGCCGTGTCGAGCGCGACGGTGACCCCGTCGGACGACGCGATCGCCCAGCCGTCTCGCGCGGAGCGCTCCACGAGCACCTCCTCGGGTGAGAGCTCGTGGCCGGCCGCGCGGAAGCTGCCTCCGCCGAGGTCCTCGAACTCTCCGGCCGCGAGCGCCGACCGGACGGCGCCGAGCTCCTTGCCGAGCTTCGGCCCGAGGACACGCAGGTTCGGCTTCACGACGAGCTCGGCCTCGACGGGGCCCAGTGCGACGTCCTTCACGCGCAGCTCCTCGCGCACGATCGCGACGAGGTCGCCGGGAGGCGCGGCGCCCTCGACCACGAGTCGCGCGAGCGGCTGCCGGAGCTTGACGCCCGAGGTCGACCGTGCCGCCCGCCCGAGGTCGACGATCCGGCGCGCGTCGGCCATCGCCGCAAGCGCGACAGCGTCGGGCGCAGCGGCGGCAGGCCAGCCTGCGAGGAAGACCGAGTCGGGTGCGGCGTCGCACGGCTCGCGCACGAGCACCTGCCATAGGTGCTCGGCGAGGAAGGGCAGCACGGGCGCGATCACCCGGAGCGACTGGACGAGCGCATGCCACAGCACGCGAAGGGCGACCTCGTCCCCCTCCCAGAAGCGCCGCCGCGAGCAGCGGATGTACCAGTTCGAGAGATCGTCGACGAACCCTTCGAACGCACGGATCACGTCGACGGTCAGCCAGCGCTCGTAGGCGTCCGTCGCCTCGTCGACGAGTAGCCTCGTGCGCTCGACGAGCCACCTGTCGAGCGGCTCGAGGTCGCCCTCCACGCCCTCGAGGTCGTCGTAGCGCGGCGTGAACGACTCCACGTTGCCGTACTGGACGAGGAAGGTGACCGAGTTCCAGAGGGTGAGCAGCCTGCGCTGGATCTCGTGCGCGGGGCCGAAGCCGAAGAGGAGGTTCCGGTCGGGCGGCTGCGCGCAGAACTGCCAGCGCATCACGTCCGCGCCCATCCGCGCGAAGGCGTCCGGCGCGTCGATCGTGTTGCCCCACGAGCTGTGCATCTCGCGCCCGGTCTCGTCGAGCATCTTCTCGTAGCCGAGCACCTTGCGGAACGGCGCGCGGCCCGTCAGCGCGACCGACATGAAGAGCTGTGAGTAGAACCACAGGCGGATCTGCTCGCGCATCTCCGAGACCCAGTCGGCGGGGAACCACTCCTCCCAGGACGCGTGGTCGGGAAGGTCGGCCCGCGTCAGGCCTCGCGCGGCACCCGTCGCGTAGCCCTCGCGCACGTGCTCCGGGCTCTCCCACCCGAGCGTCGAGAACGGGACGATCCCGGCGTCGAGCCACACGTCGCCGACCTCGGCGATCCGCTCGACCTCCTCGCCGCAGGACTCGCAGCGGATCCTGACGGCGTCGACCCACGGGCGCCGGAGCTCCTCGAGCTCGTCGACCGGGCCGGTGGCGCGCTCGAGCAGCTCCGCCTTCGACCCGATCACGTTCAGCTGCCCGCACGCGCAGGGGTAGAAGGGGAGCGGCAGGCCGTAGTAGCGGCGGCGCGAGATGTTCCAGTCGCCCATGTTCCGCAGCCAGTCGTCCATCCGCTTGCCCATGTATGCGGGCGTCCACTCGACGGTCGCGTTCGCGTCGAGGAGCGGCTGGCGGAGCTCCTCCACGGACAGGAACCAGTCGTCGGAGATGCGGAAGATGAGAGGCGTGTCGCAGCGCCAGCAGTGCGGGTAGCGGTGCTCGTAGAGGCCGGCGTGGACGAGCAGCCCGCGCTCGGCGAGGTCTCCGACGATCTGGTCGGCAGCGTCGCCGGTCGAGAGCCCGTGGAGCCAGCCGTACTCGTCGTAGAAGCGCCCCGCCTCGTCGACCGGGGTGAGGATGGGGAGGTCGTGGACGCGGGACAGCTCGAAGTCCTCGGCGCCGCAGCCGGGAGCGATGTGGACGATCCCCGTGCCCTCCTCGACCGAGACCTCGTCCCACGGGACGACGCGATGCTCGACCTCCGCTCCGGGTGGGAGGGTGTCGAAGGGCCCCTCGTAGCGAAGGCCGACGAGCGCCGATCCCGGCACGATCTCCGCGAAGGTCTCGTCGGGGTAGCGGGCGACCATCACCCACTCGCCGTTCTCGCGTCTGCCGTACTCCGCCTGGGGGTGGACGGCGGCCGCGACGTTCGCCGGGAGCGTCCACGGGGTCGTCGTCCAGATCACGAGGGACTCGCCGGGCCGGTCGACGAGCGGGAACCGGACGGTGAGCGAGGGGTCGGCGCGGTCCTGGTACACGCCCGACTGGGTGAGCTCGTGCTGGGAGAGCGAGGTGCCGCAGCGCGGGCACCACTCGGTGGAGCGGTGGCCCATGTACACCCGGCCGCGCTCGTGCATCAGCTCGAGGAAGCGCCAGATGTACTCGATGTTCGTGTCGCTGAACGTGAAGTAGTCGTTTCCCCAGTCCATCCACTGGCCGAGGCGGATCGACCCTTCCGTCAACGCGCGGGAGGACTGCACGACCACCTCGCGGCACCGCCTCGCGAACTCGGCCAGGCCGTACTCCTCGATCTCGCGCTTGGAGTTGAGCCCGAGCTGGCGCTCGACTCCGACCTCGATCCAGAGGCCCTGACAGTCGAAGCCGTTCTGGTAGCGCTGGTGGTAGCCCCGGAGCGCCTTGTAGCGCTGGAAGACGTCCTTCAGCGTCCGACCCCAGGCGGTGTGGACGCCGAGCACCATCCTGTTCGCGGTCACCGGCCCGTCGACGAAGCTGAACCGCGGCCCGCTACCGTTCTGCTCGCGCAGGCGGCGGAAGATCTGCTCCCGCTCCCAGAGCTCGAGGATCGCACGCTCGAGTGCGTCGTGATCCGGCTTGTCCGGAAGGCGTGCGAACATGCGGACGATTCTAGGGAAGGGTTTTTCGCCGTCCGTCGTTGTACGAGGTACTTGCAGATGCAACATCGACTACGGAAGGACCAATGGCACTCAACGTGACGACCGAGACCTTCGAGCAGGAGGTCATCAAGAGCGAGAAGCCCGTTCTCGTCGACTTCTGGGCCGAGTGGTGTGGCCCCTGCCACGCCGTCGCCCCGGTGCTCGACCGCATCGCGGCCGAGCGCGAGACCGAGCTGAAGCTCGTGAAGGTCAACATCGACACCGAGCACGAGCTCCAGCAGCGCTACGGCGTGGCCTCGATCCCGACGATGATCCTGTTCAAGGACGGCGAGCCGTCCGCGTCCGTCATCGGCGCCCAGCCGAAGGGCGCGATCGAGCGCTCGCTCGGTCTCGCGGTCTAGCTCTTTTCTCTGTCCTCCCTCCCCCGCGAAGAGCCGGCGCACGCCGGCTCTTCGTCGGAGGCGGGGCTACCGTACGCCTGTGAGCCCACGACACGTTCCGGCCTCCGTGACCGAGCTCCAGCGCGTTGGCCTCCTCTCCTCGCTTCCCGGCGCGACGCTCGCGCTCCTCGCCGAGCGGATGGTCCGCGAGGAGGTTCCGGGTGGCCGGACGATCGTGTCCGAAGGCGACGGCGGCGACCGCTTCTACGTCCTCCTCTCCGGGATGGCCACGGTGACGCAGGAGGGTCGCGGGGCGCGGTCGGTGCTGCGCCCCGGCGAGAGCTTCGGCGAGGTCGCCCTCGCGATGGGCATCCCACGCACCGCCACGGTGACGGCGATGCTGCCGTCGGTCGTCGCGAGCTGCGACCGTGCGACCTTCGACGAGCTACTGCGGCCGCTCTTCGCCGACGACGACCCCGACGACGGCGCGAACGAAACGGACGTGTAGACCCGGCGCGGGCGACCCGAGAACAGGCTGTTACTCGGGCACGTACCCGCCGAGCTCCGAGACGACGGCATCCGAGAGCCGGGGCCACGCCTCCTTCGCCCAGTCGCCGAACGGCCGCGTCGTCAGTGCGGCGCACGCGATCCCGCGGTCCGGATCGACCCAGAGGAACGTCCCGCTGCCGCCGAAATGGCCAAAGGTGCGCCGCGAGGTCAGCGTGCCCGACCAGTGGCCTTCCTTGTCGCCCTTGAGCTCGACGCCGAGCCCCCAGTCGAGCGGCCGGAAGCGGCCGAAGTCCGGGAGCACGCCGTCGAGGCCCGGGAACTGCACGCTCGCCATCTCATCGTGGGTCTCGTCCGCCACGAGCCGCGGCGAGAGCAGCTCGCGGCCGATCGCGAGCACGTCCTCGAGCGAGCCGTGCATCCCCGCACCCGGGTGGCCGCCCGGGTCGAGCCCGGTCCCGAGCGGCGCGACGATTGCCTCGCGGACGTAGTCCGCGAACGGCATCTCGGCCCTGGCGGAGACGTGCTCGCCGAGCACGCGGAACCCCTCGTTCGAGTAGATCCGCCGCCGCCCGGGCGGCGCGATCGGAGACTCCCCCTCGAACGGGAGCCCGGAGGCGTGCGCGAGCAGGTGCCGCACGGTGGCGCCGGGCGGGCCGGCGGACTCGTCGAGGTCGACGACGCCCTCCTCCGCCGCGACGAGCGTCGCGAGGCGCCGCGATCGGCTTCGAGACAGACGCCAGCCGCACCGACCGCCCCGCGTCGCCGCGGGTGGCGACCGCCGCGTCGGCCCGCGTCACGCCGGCAGCCGCGAACGGGACGTCCCACCCGTCGATCTGGTGGAGAGCGTCCACGGGGCGCGATACTACGCACCGCCATGCGTCGCAGGCTGATCTCGGGCAGTTCCCCGTACGAGGGCGTCGCGGGCTTCTCGCGGGCCGTCGTCGCGGGCGACCGGGTGCACGTCGCGGGGACGGCGCCGATCCCGGCCGACGGCTCGCCACCGCCCGAGAGCGCCTACGCACAGGCGCGGCTCTGCCTCGAGATCATCGGCGCAGCGCTCGGGCAGGCGGGGTCGGGTCTCGAGCACGTCGTGCGGACGAACATCTACGTGACCGACGGCGCGCACTGGGAGGAGGTCGCCCGAGCGCACGGCGAGGTGTTCCGCGACGTCCGGCCCGCGGCGACCTGCGTCGTCACAGCCCTCCTCGACCCCGCGTGGAAGGTCGAGATCGAAGCAGAGGCGGTGCTTCCGTGAAGCAGATCGTCCCGCACTCGATCACCGGCGTCGCGGACGCCCCGGCCGCCGGCGTCTTCGACCACAAGTTCGGGGCGAGCGAGCCCTACACGCTGGGAGTCGAGGAGGAGTACATGCTCCTCGACCCGGAGAGCTTCGACCTCGTCCAGCACATCGAGATGGTCCTCGACGCGATCCAGGGCGACGAGCTCGCGGGCCGCCTCAACGCGGAGCTGATGCAGTCCGTGCTCGAGATCGCGACGCCGGTGTGCCGGACGGCCGGCGACGTGATGCACGAGCTCACGACGCTCCGGAGCTACGTGCGCGACGTCGCGCACGGCCAGGGCCTCCGGGTCGGCTCGGCGGGCACGCATCCGTTCAGCCTCTTCGAGCGGCAGCGAATCACCGCCAAGGACCGCTACCACGCCCTGATCGACCAGCTCCAGTACGTCGCCCGCCGCGAGCTGATCTTCGGCATGCACATCCACGTCGCGGTCGACGATCCCGACAAGGCGATCCAGATCGTGAACGGGCTCCTCCCCCAGCTCGCGCCGCTGCTCGCGCTCTCCGCCAGCTCGCCGTTCTGGCGCGGGGAGCCGACCGGGCTCGCGTCGAGCCGCCAGATCGTCTTCTCGGCGTTTCCGCGCTCGGGCCCCCCGCCCCGCTTCCGCGACTACGAGGACTACGCGTCGGTCGTCGGCCAGCTCGAGCGGACGGGCTGCATCGCCGACTACACGCACATCTGGTGGGACATCCGCCCGCATCCGAAGTGGGGGACGATCGAGGTGCGGATCTGCGACGCGGTGACGCGGCTCGAGGACGCGGTCGCGATCGCCGCGTACTGCCAGGCGCTCGTCAAGCAGCTCAGCGAGAGCTACGACGCGGGAGAGGAGATCCCCTCCTACCACCGGATCCTCACGAGCGAGAACAAGTGGCTCGCGGCTCGCTACGGCCTCGACGCGCCGGTGATGGACCTTGCCACGGGGAGCCGGATCCGCACCCCGGTCGCGAAGCTCGTGCGGCGCACGCTGCGCGACCTCGAGCCGCACGCTCGCGAGCTCGGGTGCGAGCGCGAGCTCGAGGGTGTCGCGGCCCTGCTCGGACGCGGCAACTCGGCGGAGCGACAGCTCCGCGTCTACAACGCGAACCGCGACATCGTCGAGGTCGTGCGCGCGATCGCGGACGCGACCGAGCCGGCGGACGCGAAGGTCCCGGCGCCCGCCGGCTGAGCCCCGTCTATGCCTGCACCGAGAAGGTGCGCGTGTCGATGCGGGCGAGCACCGCGCCGTTCCGCGCGGTGAGGGTGAGCGCCCTGCTCGGGGTCACCGCCAGCCCGACGCCGTCGAGGACGCTCTGCGCCTCGCCGGCCCACGGCAGGTCGATGCAGCGCGCCACTCGTGTGCGCGTGTTCAGCGCGTGGACGAAGGCGTGCGACGTGCCGCCGTTGTACAGCGTGTACGCCCACGCGCCGTCGCGGCTCCAGGCACGCGTGAGGGCGATGCCGCTCATCCGCTCGCTGGGCTCGGTCTTGTCGACGATCGCGCCCGGCTCGAGCTTCCCGGTGCGGAGGTCGACCGAGCGGACGACGTAGCGGACGCCGCCCTGGACGCCCCCCGGGAGACTGCAGCACGTAGAGCCTGCGGCCGTTCGACGACACCGCGTCGTAGGCGAAGGATCCGGGCAGCACGACGGTGCGAACCGGACGCAGCGTCTTCGTGTCGAGGACGACGAACGTGCTCCGGCTCGCGATCGTCGTAGATCGACGACGCGAGAACGAGGCGTCGCCCGTTCGCCCATGTCCCCTCCACGAGCCCGGTGAACGTGACCATCGGCACGCCGAGCTTCGCCGGGAGGACGCGCGTGCGCAGGACGGTGTGGTCGCGGTCGCGGACGAGGCGGAGCTGCGTCGCGCCGCCCCCGGGCTTCGCCACGGCGACGACATGCGCCCCGCCGACGACGGCGATACCCGGGCCGCCGTTCATCACCGGTGGTACCGGGCCTGCCGCATCGGCGCAGACGGCGCCGGCTCCGGCGCCGAGGACGACGACGCTCGAGACCGCCGCCAACATTCGTGCGTGCACTCTCATCGAGGGCTCCTCCTTGCTCGACGACGCTGGTACACCGCTCGAACGGTTCGGGTTCCTCAGCCGGCGACGGCGATGCACGCGTCGTGTGCGGAGCGCGTCACCCGGCGCACGAAGCGCACATCGCCTTCCGGCGACAGCACCGCGACCGTGCCCTCGTTCAGCGACGGCGTGACGACCACGGGGCTCCCGAACGTCGGCAGGAACGAGCCGAACGTGACGTTGTACGAGCCGTGCGGCACGCGGGCCGTGCGCACGGGGCTGCCGTCGAGCCGGCGGCGCTGCACCGTCCCGTCCCGTCCACAGGCGACGTAGGCGCGGCTGTCGGAGAACGCGACGTGCTGCGGCGGCGCACCGGTGGCGAGGACGCGCGGCGCGCCGCCTGCGATCCGGTACAGGGCGAGCGCGTTCCGCGCTCCCGACGTCACCCACGCATGGGCGCCGTCGGGTGCGAACACGACGTCGTGGGCCGGAAACGGCGGCTCGAAGACACGCGCGAGGCGCGGCCGGCGCGGCTCTGACAGGTCGAGCACGGCGATCCGGGCCGCCGCGGAGCCCAGCACCGTCCAGAGCGATCTGCCCCCGTCGACCGAGACGTGGCGGGCAGGCCCGGGGACCCGTGCCCGGTGGACGACCCGCGCGCGGTCGAGGTCGACGGTCACGACCTCGTGCCGTCCGGAGTCGGTGACGTAGGCGAGCGCCTCGCCGGGGTGCATGGCCGTGTAGCGCGGAGCGGCGAGCCCCCGCACCACGTCGCGCACGGTCAGCGTCGCCGCGTCGAGGATGCTCAAGGCTCCGATCGGCGTGTGGGCGACGACGACCTGTCCGAACGGCGAGCTCTCGATGCTGCGCGGCGCCTCGACGGTGCGGATCCGCTTCAGGACGCGGCCGCTCGCGGTGTCGAGTGCCACGACGTGCGACTCGAGATCGGCGGTGGCGAGCGCGACGATCCCGCCGCCCCCTGTCATGCCGAGCGCACGCCCTGGTCCGAGAGCGAGAGCCGCGGGCGCGACGAGTGCGGCGCCGAGAAAGCGACGTCTGTTCATACACGTGGTACGCCCCCGGGGCGGCAGCAGGTCCGGGCCGGTGTCCCGGGGACCTCCTCGGCACGTCGGGCCGTACTTCGGTCGTGGACCTCTCGCGGTCGTCCCGCCGTATGGTCCTGCGGTGGCAGGGGCAGGTCGCGACGAGCGCGCGTGGGTGCGGGGCGCGCAGCGCGGGTCCGTGCCGGACATGGAAGCGCTCTTCGAGGCGCACTGGCCCCGCGCCCATCGCGCCGCCTACCTCGTCGTCCACGACGCGGCGCTCGCCGAGGACATCGCCCAGGAGTCCTTCCTCGCCGCGATCCGGAGCCTCGACCGCTTCGACCGCCGCCGCCAGTTCGGGCCATGGCTCCACCGGATCGTCGTGAACCGCTCGATCGACGCCGCACGAGCGCGAGGCCTCCGGCGGGAGGTCGAGCTGACCGAGGACACGGCCCGGGCGGGCGCGCCCGAGCCGATCGACCGGACGGTGCTCGAAGCGCTCGGCCGCCTCCCACCCGAGCAGCGGGCGGTCATCGTGCTCCGCCACCTCCTCGGCTACACGCCGGGGGAGATCGCTCGCGCGCTCGATCTGCCGCGGGGAACGGTCAACTCGCGGCTGCGCCGGGGCCTCGACACGATGCGGGGAGAGCTGTGAGATCCCGGCTCGAGCAGGTCGCCCTCCCGGACGGCGACGCAGCGCGCCAGCGCGCCCGAGAGGTGGTGCTGACCGCGTTCGCGGAGCGGGAGCCCGTACCCCTGTCCTCACGTGCGCGGCCGGTGGCGATCGTCGCGGCGCTCGCGGCGGCGGCGCTCGCGCTCGCCGCCTCGAGCCCACCGGGCATGGCGGTCGTCGATCGCGTGCGCGAGGTCGTGGGGGTCGAGCGAGCCGCGCCCGCGCTCTTCTCGCTCCCCGCGCCCGGGCGCCTGCTCGTCGCCTCCGACCCGGGCGTCTGGGTCATCGAGGCGGACGGGAAGAAGCGCCTGCTCGCGGGGTATCGCGACGCAAGCTGGTCGCCCTTCGGCAGGTTCATCGTCGCGACGCGCGACAACGAGCTCGCGGCGCTCGAGCCGGACGGCGACGTCCGCTGGACGCTCGCCCGGCCGGGTGCTCGCGACGCACGTTGGGGGGGCACCGACGTCGACACGCGCATCGCCTACCTGTCGCGTAACGAGCTCCGGGTCGTCGCCGGCGACGGAACCGGCGATCGCGCCGTCGGGCCTGCGCTTGCGGTCGCACCGGCGTGGCGTCCGGGAGCCGGCCACGTGCTCACCTACGTCGACCGGTCGAATCGCATCGTGACGCGCGACCTCGTGACCAACCGGATCTTGTGGCGCGTGAGCGCCAAGGGGGCGGCGGCGCTCGAGTGGTCGAGCGACGGCAGGCGGCTCCACGTTCGCCGCGGCGGGCGCATCGACGTGCTCACCCGCGACGGACACCCATGGACGGGACTGCGCACCCCGGATGCGGCGGTGATCGTCGGCGCGCTTCAGCCCGGCAGCCATGCCTGGGCGGCGGCGCTCGACGAGGGAGAGAGATCCGAGGTGCTCGTGGTGGGCGAGCCTGGCGGCCGCGTCTTCGCCGGCCGCGGACGCGTCTCCGATCTCGCCTGGTCGCCCGACGGCCGCTGGCTGCTGATCGCCTGGCCGGACGCGGACCAGTGGGTCGTCGTCCGTGCGGACGGCGGGTCGATCAGCGCGGTGTCGCGAATCGCGCAGCAGTTCCGCTCGCGCTCGTTCCCGCGGCTCGAGGGTTGGTGCTGCGCGCGATAGCGCACCTTGCAACAGACTGTTGCAAGCTCGCGGCGGCCGCGGCCGGTACGGTCGTCGCCTCGTGCGCCCCGGCTCCCGCACCGGCCGCTTCGTCCTCGTCGGCCTCGCGCTCTACGCGGCTTGCGCGGTATGGGCCACGTGGCCTGCGATCCGGCACGTCGACGGCGCCCACTACCTCGCCCGACCCGCGGCCGGCTACGGCGAGGCCGCCGCCGGCGACCATCTCCAGCTCGGATGGGCGCTCTGGCTGGTCGGCCACCAGGCCGAGCGCGGCGCCTCGCCGCTCTCCGATCCCTATTCGTTCCGACCCGAGGCGGAAGCGCCGCCGAACCTCCAGGGCTGGCTGCTCGGCGTTCCGTACTGGCCGCTCGGCGCGGCCTTCGGGGACGTGTGGGCGTACGACCTCGTCGTCCTGCTGTCGTTCGTGCTCGCCGGCGGGCTCGCCAGCTGGTGGCTGCGCACCCTCGACGTGTCGCGCGCGGCGGCGCTCCTCGGCGGCGTCGTCTTCTGCCTGATGCCGTATCGGGTCGGCCAGTCGACCGGGCATCTCCTCGGCCTGATCTCGTTCCTCCTACCGGCGCTGCTGCTCGCGCTCGAGCGGCGCCGGTTCGTGGTCGCCGCGGCCTGCCTGGCGGCCATACCACTCTCCGGCCAGCTCCACCTCGCGCTCGGGGCGATCCCGCTCGCGCTCGGCTACGCCTGGGCGCGCGTGCCGCGCGCGGACTGGTGGAAGGTTGGTGCGGGCGCGGGCGCGGCGCTCTTTGCCGGGCTCGTCGTGGATCGATGGGCGATCTCGGGGTCGATCGGCACCGGGCCGTTCCTTCTCCCAGGTCGGCCGCTACTCGGCCGAGCTCTCCGACTTCGTCACCCGCGGCGTCGGAAGCGGGATCGAGGAGCTCGTCTTCGTCGGCTGGCTGACCCCCCTCGTCGCGATCGGCGGGCTGGTCGCGATCCGGAGGCGCCGCGGGCTCGCCGTCCTGCTCGGTCTGGCAGCGCTGCTTCCGTGCCTGCTCGCCCTCGGCGCGAACCTCCCGGGCTACGAGACCCTCTGGCGCCGCGTGCCCGGGCTCGACGCGACGCGCGTCCCCGAGCGGTTCATGCCGATCGCCTGCCTCGCGCTCGCCGGCCTCGTCGCGTTCGGTTTCGAGCAAGCAACAGTCTGTTACAAGGGCTTGTCCGCGGCCGCCGGCTGGGGGCTCGCGGCTGCGGCGATCGCGCTGCTGGCGGTCGACCTGCGCGTCCCGGCGTTCGGCGCCGTCGCGGCCGACACGCCGAACGCAGCCTACGCCGCGATCGGCGGGGAGGGGCGGGTGCTCGAGCTCCCGGTCTTCCGGCCGGACGTCCACTACGGGAGCGTCTACCTGGGGTACGCGCGACAGAGCCCGAGGGAGCGGCCGCAGGGCTACTCGACGATCGCGCCGAAGCGTGCGGTGGGGCTCGCCCGCGAGCTCCGTCCGCTCTCCTGCGGCCGCGGGCGGATTCCCGCCGACCTCGGGATCCGCTTCGTCGCGGTCCACCGCGGCCTCTACGGGCAGAGCGGCTTCTTCGCGGCCGGCTGCGCCGAGCGGGCGGAGGCGATGCTCCAGACGCACGGCTGGCGCCTCCTCACCCGCGACGGGCCGATCTCGACGTACGCACGCTGACGCGAACCGGTCCGGCGCGAGCCGCGAACCAGCGGCGCCAACGAACGGAGGGAGACTCCATGCGCCGCATCTCCATCGTCACCGCCGCCGTCGCCGCCCTCGCCGCGCTGACGGTCGGCGTGGTCGCCGCGACCGCCGGCACCGGTGATCAGTCCATGTCGCACATGGGCCATCGGATGACCGCGACGAGCGCCAGCAAGGTCACCGCGGCCGACCTGCGCGTCACGCTCGACCGCCTGCTCGGCGAGCACGCCGTCCTCGCGATGAACGCGACGAACCTCGGCGTCACGGGATCGAAGGCGTTTCCTGCCGCCGCGAAGGCGCTCGACCGCAACTCGGTCGAGATCTCGCAGGCGATCGGCTCGATCTACGGGGCGAAGGCGGCCAAGACCTTCCTCGACGGCCCCTACCAGTGGCGGGCCCACATCGGCTTCTTCGTCGACTACACGGTGGCTCTCGCCAAGAAGGACACGGCCGGTCAGGCGAAGGCCGTCGCGAACCTGAAGACGTACACCGTCAAGCACGGTGACTTCCTCGCCGGGGCCACGGGCCTGCCGAAGCTCGCCGTCCGCAACGACCTGCTCGGGCACGTCCTCGAGCTGAAGACCCAGCTCGACGACTACGCCGCCGGCCGCTACGCGAAGGCTGCGGACGACTACCGGCACGCGTACGCGCACATGTTCATGACGGGCGACCTGCTCGCCGGCGCGATCGCGAAGCAGCAGGGCCTGAGGTAGGAAGCTACGAGCTGCGGGGGAGCCGCGAGGGCTCTCCCGCAGCAAGCGGGACGAGCGCGAACCGGTCCACGTCCACGAGCCCGCGATCTGTCAGCTTGAGCGACGGGATCACGGAGAGGGCGAGGAACGCGAGCGTCAGGAAGGGCGTCGCGCCCACCCAGCCCAGCTCCTGCGCGCCGTCGTTGCAGGCGCGGCTCTGCGCGACGACGACGTCGAGCGGCTGATCCGAGAGCAGCCCGGCGACGGGGAGCGGGCACTCCGCGACGACGCGCCCGCCGTCCACGACGACGATGCCTCCTCCCAACTCGGCGAGGCGCTGCGCGGCGAAGGCCATGTCGTCGTCCGCCGCGCCGACGACGACGAGGTTGTGGGCGTCGTGGGCGACCGTCGAGGCGAGCGCACCGCGCCGCAGCCCCGAGCCCGAGACGAGCCCCATGCCGATCCGCCCCGTGCCGAGATGGCGCTCCACGACCGCGAGCTTGACGAGATCCCGCAGGGGATCGGAGACGACATGGCCGTCGACGACGAGCGGCTCGAGCTCGAGGGACTCCGTCACGACCTGGTCCGTGATCAGCCCGATCGCGCGCGCCGCGCCGCCGTCCCACGGGATCGCGAAGTCCGCGGCGGTGACCGGCTTCAGGCGGACGGTGTGGCGCACCCACTCGGGGACCTCGGCCGTGGGCACGTCGTCGATGCGGCGGCCGCGCTTGAGGACGAGCTCGGGGACGAACCGCTCGAGGTCGGGCAGCACGAGCAGGTCTCCCACGTAGCCGGCCGCGACGGCGCCGTGCCGCTCCAGCCCGTGCCACTGGGCGGGATGGAAGGACGCCATCAGGACCGCGTCCGCCGGGTCGATGCCCGCGGCGACGGCGTCGCGCACCATCCCGTTGACGTGCCCGTTGTCTGCAATGTCCTCGGGGTCGCGGTCGTCGGTGCAGAACGCGATTCGGCCCGGGCCGTACTCCTCGACGAGCGGCAGGAGGGCCCGCAGGTTGCGCGCCATCGAGGCCTCCCGGATCAGGAGCCAGATCCCCGCCCGCAGCCGCTCGCGCCCCTCCTCGACCGTCAGCATCTCGTGGTCCGAGCGGATGCCCGAGGCGGCGTACGCCTGGAGCGCCTTGCCGAGCACGCCGGGCGCATGCCCGTCGACGTGCTCCGCTCCCTCGAGCGCGAGCTTCGCCAGCTCGGCGTCGTCCCCCGCGATGACGCCCGGGAAGTTCATCATCTCGGCGAGGCCCAGCACCCGCTTGCGACGCATGAGCGCCTCGAGGTCGCCGAGCTCGAGCGGTCGCCGCGGCGACTCGAACGCGGACGCCGGGACGCACGACGACGCCATGAAGAAGACCTCGAGCTGGAGGCCCGCCGACGCGTCGTGGAGCCAGTGGACGCCGTCCGTCCCGAGCACGTTCGCGATCTCGTGCGGGTCCGCGACCACCGCGGTCGTCCCCAGCGGGAGGACGAGGCGCGCGAGCTCGTCGACCAGGAGCTTCGTCGACTCGATGTGCATGTGCGCGTCGATGAAGCCCGGGACGACCCACCGGCCGGCGGCATCGACCGTCTCGCGACCCTCGTACGAGCCGACCCCGGCGATGACGCCGTCCACGATCGCGACGTCGGCGTCGAGCCACTCGCGCGTGAAGACGGAGAGCACCTTCCCGCCGCGGACGACGAGGTCCGCCGGCTCGTCGCCACGGGCGACGGCGAGGCGACGCGCGAGCGCAGACATCGAGGCACCCTATCGGCCGTCGTTCGGACGGCGCAACGCAGCGCGACGGCCGTCTACATGCCCATCGCGTGGTACCCGGCGTCGACGTAGAGCGTCGTGCCGGAGACATTGCGGGCGTCGTCCGAGAGGAGGTACGCCGCGGCGGCGCCGCAGTCCGCGGCGTCGATCGCGCGGTGGAGCGGCGCACGCTGCTCGAACATCTCCTCCATCGTCGTGAAGCCGGCGATCGAGCGCGCCGCGAGCGTGCGCACGGGCCCGGCCGAGATCGCGTTGACCCGGATCTGCTTCTGACCGAGGTCCCAGGCGAGGTACCGCATCGACGCATCGAGCGTCGCCTTCGCGACGCCCATCACGTTGTAGTGGGGGACGGCGCGGACGCCGCCGAGATAGGTCATCGTCACGATCGAGCCGCCGCCGCGGGCCTCCATGAGCGGCTCGGCGCGCCGCGCGCAGGCGACGAGCGAGTACGCGCTGATGTCGACCGCCATCCAGAACCGGTCGCGCGGCGTGTCGGTGAAACGGCCCTCGAGGTCCTCCGCGGCCGCGAACGCAACCGAGTGGACGAGGACGTCGAGCCCGCCGCCGAAGGCGTCGGAGGTCTCGGCGAAGACGCGGTCGAGGTCGGCGTCCGAGCGGACGTCGCACGGCGTCACGAGCGTCGTGTCGACGGTCGCCGCGAGGTCGCGCACGTTCTTCTCGATCCGCTCGCCCTGATACGTGAACGCGAGCTGCGCGCCCTCCGAGGCGAGCCGCTCGGCGATCGCCCATGCGATCGAGCGTTTGTTGGCAACGCCGAGCACGAGTGCCTGCTTGCCTTCGAAGCGACCGGGCATGCGGGCGATCCTAGATGGTTGATCGGCCTCGCCGGTTCACTAGATTGCCGTCGTGCCCGCAGCGACGACGTCGAACGAGCCGGGCGCCGGGGAGAGGGTCGCCGTCGTCACCGGGGCCTCGTCAGGGATCGGCGAGGCGACGGCCCGTCTGCTCGCCCGGAAGGGTTGGCGATGCGTGCTGGTCGCGCGGCGCGAGGACCGCCTGCGCGCGCTCGCGGACGAGCTCGGCGCCGAGGTCGAGCTCTGCGACGTGGCCGACCGCGACGCGGTGGAGGCGATGGCGGCGCGCGTCCTCGAGCGGCATCCGGAGATCCATCTGCTCGTGAACAACGCCGGCATGCCGGCCCGGGGCACGTTTCTCGCCGTCGACCCCGAGACGATCCGTCGCGTGACGGAGGTGAACTACCTCGGCGGCGTCTGGTGCACCCGCGCGTTTCTGCCCGGCCTGTCGAGCGCCGCCGCGGCCGGAGCGGAGGCGCACGTCGTCAACCTCGTGTCGGTCGCGGGGACGACCGCCTTCGCCCCCGCGGGAGCGTATGCCGCGTCGAAGCACGCGCAGCTCGCGTTCTCGCGCTCGCTGGCGGCGGCCCTCCGGGGCAGCGGGATCGCCGTCCACGCCGTCCTCCCGGGGTTCGTCGAGACCGAGGGGTTCCCGCAGAAGGGCGTCCTCAAGAGCCGCCTGCTCGGCCGGTTCGTGATCCAGCCGCCGCGCGTCGCGGAGGCGGTCGTCGGCGCGGTGGAGAAGGGGAAACGCGAGGTGACCGTCCCGTGGTTCCCGTACCGGCTCATCTCGGTCGTGCAGGCGCTGGCACCCGGGCTGATCGCGCGGTTCTCGGGCATGTCGGACTATCGGCCGGGCTCGACCTGAGCCGACTCAGGCGTCGTCTCCCGGCCGGTCGTTCAAGCGATCGACCCAGGCGGCGAACAGCGGGTCGACGATCGCGTACCCGCCGGTCTCCCGCTCCTCGATCTCCGCGGTCGCGGCGAGCCGTGGGAGTGCACGCCGCACGACGTCCTTCGTCAGGTCGAGCCTGCGGAGCGCGACCGTGCGGTAGGGCGATCCGTCGCCGAGGACGATCGCCCGGAGGGTCTTCTGCTCGGATGCGTCGAGGCCGCGCCACTGGGCGTCGAACTCCGGCTCGAGCTCTCGCATCGCGGCCGCGTGGGCCGCCTGCCAGTCGTCGAGCGTGGCCTCGTGGTGCTGGGCCACCTCGGCCCAGAGCCGGTGCGCGAGGAGCATCGCGCGCTGCGGGTGCCCCGCGGCGAGGGCCAGCAGCGGGTTGAGCGCCTCGCCCACGCTCCGCTTGGACCCGTCGAAGCGCCGCGCGACGTAGTCCGCGAGATCGGCGTCGGCCAGGCGGCCGAGGCGCATCGGCACCGCCGAGCCGTAGAGCGGCCGGTCCTTCGTCTCGAACAGGAGCCTCATGAGCCCCGGCTCCGAGCCCGCGAAGACGTACGAGGCGATCTCGCCCTGGTGCTGGATGTGACTCCGGAGGAGCCCGTCGAGGCCGTCGATGCGCCCGATGTCCTGGAACTCGTCGAAGACGACGAGCGCGCGGTACCCACCCGATGCCTCGAGGCGCAGCGGCAGGTCGAGCAGGGCGTGGAGCGCGGGCAGGGGGTCGCGAGCCGGGTCGACCTGGAGCCGCGCGCTGATCCCGAACGCGCCGAGCGAGAGCCCGACGCCCGTGCGCTGGAGGAACGCCTCGACGCGCCCGCGCAGCTCGCCGCGGAGGTGCTTTGCGTAGGCCCGCTCGAGCCGCACGGTCACGTCCGCGACCGACGACACCCGGTAGAGGTCGACGAGGACGCCGATCAACCCCTCGCTGCGCTCCCCGTCGTGGAGGGCACGCGTGAGCAGGCTCGTCTTGCCGTACTTGCGGGGCGCATAGAGCCGCACGTAGTGGCCGCCGACGGCGTGCTGGAGGAGATCGGCCACCTCCTCGTCCCGGTCGACCACGTCCTCGGGCGGCACGGGGCGGGAATAGACGAACGGGTTGACGTCCTCGATCATGCGTCACGAAGACTACCGCGCATGCGTCAAAGAGACTACTTCTCGGGTGTCGTCCGGACGCAGGCGGCGTCACGGCTTGCGTGCCACGTACCAGCCCACCTCGACCTCGTAGACGGCGGGGGCCATGCGTGCGACACGCTCGCGCGCCTCTCCCTCGAGCCCTGCCACGTCGAGGTACCGCTCCATGTCACGGCGTTCCCTCTCGATCTCGTTCGCAGTGACCACGAGATCGTTCGCGTCGAGGTAGCCGCGAATGTCGGCGTCGGGGAGGAGCCGCGTGTGCGTGGGGTCGCGCGCGCGCTCGAAGCGGTCGAGCTCGAGGCTCTGCGTCGGATCGACGTCGCCGAGCTGGTCGGCGAGCAGGATCCTGCCGCCGGGTCGCGTGACGCGTGCAATCTCGGCAACGACGAGCTCGGGTCGGCGCACGTGGTGGAGTACGCGCAGGCACCCGACGAGGTCGAAGTCGCCGTACGGGAAGGGGAGCGCCTCGGCGTCTCCCACGACGAACGTGCACCCGGGGGGCGCATGCTCGCGCGCGGGGGCGAGGAGCTCCTCGGAGGCGTCGACGCCGACCACCTCGCCGACGAGCGGGGCGAGCGCGTAGGCGAGGGCGCCGGTGCCGCAGCCGACGTCGAGGACGTGCTCGTCGCCTTTGAGTGGCGCGAGCAGCCTCTGCGCCCGCGCGACGAGATCGGCATGGCGCTCGGCCTGGAGCTGCCGGCGGTGCTCGACGCGGTCGGTCACCCGGCGACCTCCCGCGTGGCCCGCCCCTCGGAGACGCGGATCCCACACGCGAGCTCGTAGCCGATCGTCCCAGCGACGCGCGCGTGGGCTTCCAGGGTGACCCCGTCGCCGACCAGGGTCACCGGCGTTCCCGCTTCGGCGGGGCCGGGCAGCCTGACTGCGAGGGCGTCCATCGAGACGGTGCCGACCACCTCGGCCCGCTCGCCGCCGACCAGGACCTCCGTCCCGGTCAGGTCGCGCCGGAAGCCGTCCGCGTACCCGACCGGGACGATCCCGATCCATGTCTCCTCGACTGCCACGAACCGCCGACCGTAGCCGGTCGACGCGCCCGGCGCGAGCCGCCGCACCTGGGCGAGCTCCGACTCCCAGCGCAGCGCGGGCTCGAGCCCCCACCGCCGCGCGTCCTCGCCGCCCGGGTCGATGCCGTACAGCGCGATCCCGCAGCGCGCCGCGTCGAGGCGTGTCTCCGGCAGCGCGAGCGCCGCAGCGCTGTTGGCGACGTGGCGGACGTACAGTCCGGCGTACGGCCCGGTCGCGTCGAGGAACCGCTCGAGCTGCTCCCGGGCGAACGCGGGATCCGTGTCGGCCGTTGCGAGGTGGGTCATCAGCCCGACGACGCCGCGGCCCGGCTCGGGCAGCTCGCCGAGGCCCCACCGGCCCATCCCGGTGTCGAGCTTGAGATGGACGGCGACGCCCTCCGGGATCCGCTCGTCGGCCACGACGAGCTCGAGCCCGCGATCGCGCGCCTCGGCGACCTCGTCCTCCGCGGTCGGGCCGAGCACGACGATCCGCGCATCCGCGATCGCCCCCCGCAGAGCCAGCGCCTCGCCCACGGTCGCGACGCAGAGCGCAGTCGCCCCGCCCTCCAGCGCGGCGCGACCGGCGTCGACCGCCCCGTGCCCGTAGCCGTCGGCCTTGACGACCGCCCAGAGCTCGGCCGGGCGGACGAGCCCGGCGAGCCGCCGGGCGTTGCGGCGGATCGCGCGGACGTCGATCGTGACGAGGGATCTGGCCACGACCGTATTCTCGCGGGCGCTCCGGGTGCGGCGAGTGCACGGGTCAAGAATCGAGGACCGCGGGGAGCGCGGCGGCGACGTCGGAGGCGACGAGCCCGGCCTGGTGCGGGACCGCGCGAGCGGCGAGGCCGTGGGCGACGGCTGCCGCGGCCGCCGCGTCGACCGGGTCGAGCCCCTTGGCGAGAAACGCCCCCACGATGCCCGTCAGCACGTCGCCCGTCCCGGCCGTGGCGAGCGATGGGGGGCCGGTGTCGCACACGACGGTGCGGCCGTCGGGCGCACAGACGATCGTGTCCGCGCCCTTCAGGAGGACGACGGCGGCGAAGCGCTCCGCCGCGCGGGCGGCCGCCTCGAGCCGGTGCGCCGAGACCCACGCCGACTCGACGTCGAGCAGCCGCGCCAGCTCACCAGCGTGCGGCGTGAGGACGGTCGGCGCCCCGCGGGGGGCGGGCTCGAGGCCGAAGAGACCGTCTGCGTCCACGACCGCCGGCAGCGTCGAGCCCTCGAGGAGCGCTCGGACCAGGGAGCGAGCGTCGTCCGACCGGCCGAGACCCGGGCCGAGCGCGAGTGCCGACGAGCGCGCGACGTCGGGCTCGAGCGCCTCGGCGGCGTCCGCCCATCCGAAGCCACGCTTGACCGGCTCGAGCGCGAGCGCCTCCGCGACCGCGAGCGCTTCTGCGGGGACCGCGAGCGTGACGTACCCGGCGTCGGCGCGCAGCGCCGCCGACGCCGCCAGCACGGCGGCGCTCGTCGTCCCCGGCGCACCGCCGACGACGAGCAGCGCGCCGGACGTGAACTTCGTGTCGCGCGTGCCGCGTCGTGGGACGCGCTCGAGGAGCGCGGGCGTCGCGCGCACGATCGCGGCCGGTGCGGCCTCGAGCCCGATGTCCGCCACGACGACCCGACCCGCGTGAAAGCGCCCGGGCGCCACCACGAGGCCGACCTTGCGGCCGTGGAACGTCACGGTCAGGTCGGCCTCGACTGCAGCGCCCGCGATCTCGCCGGTCGACGCGTCGACGCCCGAGGGCAGGTCGACCGAGACGACCGGCGCGCCGCCTGCGTTCACCCGCTCGATGACCGTCGCCGCATCGGGCCGCGGCGCGCCGTGGAACCCGGTGCCGAAGAGCGCGTCGAGCACGAGGTCCGCGCTCACCCCAGCGGGATCGTCGGTCTCGACGACGTCCCGGCCCGCCTCCCGCAGGATCCGCGCGGCGATTCTCCCGTCACCCCCGTTCGCGCCGCCGCCGCACACGGCCGCGATGCGGCGCGCCTCCGGGTACGCGCGGAGCACCTCGGCCGCCACCGCGGCGCCGGCACGCTCCATCAGCTCGCCCCCGGAGCCCGGGTAGCCCGGGTACCGCTCCTCTGCCGCGCGCATCTCGGCGGCGGTGTAGAGCGGCTCGTGCATCACGGCCGGCGCAGCCGGGGACGCCGCTCGAGCGGCGTCCCGAGATCGGCGACGCACGTCGCGGCGGCGATCGTGTGCGAGTGCGTCAGCGAGACGTCGATGTCGCTCATGCCGACCCGCTCCGCGAAGGCGAGCGTCTTGCCCGCGAGCGTCACTCCCGGCTTCGGCGGGCCGACGATCTCGATCTCCTTCCACGTGAAGAGCACGCCGCAGCCGAGCGCCTTCCCCACCGCCTCCTTGCCGCAGAACCGTGCCGCATACGACTCCGCCGGGTTGCGGCGCGACTCGCAGTACGCCTGCTCGTCCCGGGTGAAGCAGCGGTCGCGGAAGCCCGGCCGCTCGAGCGCCCGGCGGATCCGCTCGATCTCGATCACGTCCGTGCCGATCCGCACCGCCATGGCCTACGCCGACCGCTCGAGCCAGCCCGGCAGGTCGGCGATCGAGCTGAGCACCACGTCCGGCGTGAGGTCGAGGCTCTCGAGCGTGTCAGGCCGGAACTTCCCGGTGCGGACGAGCGCGGTGCGCATCCCGAACAGCTGCGCGGCCCGGATGTCGGCCTCAGCGTCGTCGCCGACGAGCCACGTCAGCTCGGGCTGCGCGCCGAGCGCGTCCAGCGCGGCGGCGAAGTAGGCGGGGCTCGGCTTGCCGAGGACCGTCGCCTCCACTCCGGTCGCGTACTCGAGCCCGGCCACGAACGCGCCCGCGTCGAGCAGCGGCCCGCGGCTCGTCTGCCACCAGCGGTTCTTGTGCAGGCAGTAGAGCTCTGCCCCCATCTGGATCTCGGCGAAGGCGCGGGCGAGGTTCATGTAGCTGAAGACCTGGTTCGGCTCGAGCGTCTCGTCGCACCCGCCGACCAGGACGGCATGCGCACCCTCGCCGACGAGCTCGAGCCCCTCGAGGTCGGGTACCACGCCCGCCATCACGAGCGCGAAGACGCGCTTGCCGGCGAGCTCGCGCGCGGCCGTCCGCGCGGTGGTCTGGAGCTCGTCGTCGGAGAGCTCGAACCCGAGCGCGCGGAGCTCTTCCGCCAGCTGCGCCCGCGGACGCGTGGAGTTGTTCGTCACGAACCGGAGCGCGTGCCCGGTCGCCCGGAGCTCGGAGACCGCAGCGGCAGCGCCCGGGATAGCGACCCCGGAGACGTGCAGCACCCCGTCGACGTCGAGGAGAATGCACGCCATGGGGCGGGAGTCTATTCGTGTCACGCGCTCCGTCTCGCTCCATCCGGACGAGATCGAGCTCCGCGTCTCTCGCTCGTCCGGGCCGGGCGGCCAGCACGCGAACAAGGCCGAAACCCGGGTCGAGGCCGTCTTCGACGTCGAAGCCTCGGCGTCGCTCTCTCCCGCCCAGAAGCGGCGCGTCGCCGCGCGGGCGGGGCCGGTGCTTCGCGCCGTCGCGCAGGACGAGCGCAGCCAGGCGCGGAATCGCGAGCTCGCCGTCGAGCGAGTCGTCGCGAAGCTGGCCGAGGCGCTGCGGGTCGAGCGTCGCCGCGTGCCCACCCGCCCGACGCAGGCCGCCCGCGAGCGCCGGCTCGCGGAGAAGCGTCGCCGGGCCCGGGTGAAGCGCAACCGTGCGGAGCCCGGGGAGGACTAGGGCTCGTCGTGGGCGGACACGACCCATTGACCGCCGACCGTGTGACCCCGCTGCTCCGCGGCCGCTTCGGACGGCCCTACCTCTGGCAGGAGAGCTGCGCCTCGACGCAGGACATCCTCCGCTCCGACCCGAGGCGCTCCGAGGGCGCGGTCGCAGTGAGCGAGCACCAGACGTCGGGGCGGGGACGCGAGGGCCGGCCGTGGGAGGACGTCGCCGGGAAGGCGCTGCTGTTCTCGCTCCTCCTCCGGCCGCCTGCGGGCACGCCGACGCAGCAGCTGGCACTCGTCACCGGCCTCGCGGTCGCGGAGGCGGTCGAGGAGAGTCGGGGGGTCGCGGGGATCAAGTGGCCGAACGACGTCCTCCTCGGGGGGCGGAAGGTCGCCGGCGTGCTGCTCGAGGCGTCGGTCGGCGTCGTCGTCTGCGGTGTCGGCGTCAACGTCTCGCAGGACGAGCGGGAGCTTCCGGCCGGCACGCCGGTGCCTGCGGGGTCGCTGCTCTCGGTCACCGGGCGCGCGCCGGACCGGGCGGAGCTCCTCGCGGCGCTGCTCGAGATCCTCGAGCACCGCTACGACGCGTGGTGCCGCTCCGGGCTCGCACCGCTGCTGGACGAGCTCGAGGCGCGCAATGTCCTGCGCGGGCAGCGCGTGGAGGTCGGCGGGGTGCGCGGGATCGTGGGCCCGATCGCGGCCGATGGGCGTCTGACGCTCGAACGCGACGACGGGTCGACCGTGCTCGTCGGCAGCGGGGAGGTCTCCGGCTTCGGTCTGGCCCCCAGGGCGGGCTGAGCGCGCAAGGTGTCCGACTTCAAGTCGGACACCGAGTGCCTGGTCGAGCGCGAGAGGTGTCCGGGCACCTCGTCAGTCCTGGACGTGCGAGAACCCGAAGCGGCCCTTGATGCAGAGGTTGCCGAGCGTGATGTCGTGGTCGGACGGGCTCGTGACCTTGACGATCCGGTTGTCCTGGACGTGGAGCTCGAGCGAGCAGCCGACGCCGCAGTAGGGGCACGTCGTCTCGGTGACCGTCTGCTCGTCCTCCCGCCAGTCGCTCTCGGCACGGAGCTCGTGCTCGGAGCGGAACATGAGCGCGCCGGTCGGGCAGACCGCGATGCAGTTGCCACAGTAGACACATGCCGAATCGGGAAGCGGTGTCGCGAGCTCCGTGGAGATCCGCGCGTCGAAGCCGCGGCCCGCGACGTGGATCGCGAAGGTGTTCTGATGCTGGTCACCGCAGGCGTCGACGCAGCGGTAGCAGAGGATGCACTTCGCGTAGTCGCGGACGTAGAGCTCGTTGTCGATCTTGACCGGCTGGTGGACGGTCGCGGCGGTGCGGCCGTCGGGAACCGCGTGATGGCCCGTGCGCGCCCGGTCGCGCTCGCCGCTCGACGGTGCGGGCGGGCCGAAGCGCCGGGGCTCGGCGTCGTAGCGCTCGAGATACCCGGGAGCGGCGGGCGTGGTCGAGAGGTCGACCGAGGAGGCGAGGAGCTCCATCACGAGCTTTCGCGAGAGGCGCACGCGCTCGGAGTCGGTGCGCACCTTCATCCCCTCCTCGGCCCTGCGCGAGCACGACGGAACGAGCACGCGCGACCCTTCGAGCTCGACGACGCACACACGGCACACGTTGGCGGGCCGCAGCGGCTCGTCGAAGCACAGGGTCGGCGTGTCGATCTCGAGCTGGCGGCACGCGTCGAGGATCGTCGCGCCCTCGAACACCCGCACCTGCCGGCCGTCGACCTCGATCTCGATCATGCGGCGGGGCGATAGAAGCTCGGTCATGCGGGCTCCCCCTGGAAGACGTGGAGCCGGCGGATCGCCGACTCGACCGCGCTCGACGCCGTCTGGCCGAGCCCGCAGATGGACGCGTCGCGCATGCACTGGCCGACCTCGGCGATGAGCGCGAGCTCCGTCTCGACGCCGCCGCGCGGCTCACCGGCGAGCAGTCGGGCGAGCGCCTCCTCCTGTCGCACCGTTCCCACGCGGCAGGGAACGCACTGGCCGCACGACTCGTCGCGGAAGAACGCGGCGATCCGCATCAGCAGGCGCGGCAGGTCGACCGTGTCGTCGAGCACGAGCACTACCCCGGAGCCGAGGGTCGTGCCAGCGTCGCGGGCACCCTCGAAGGTGAGCGGCACGTCGAGCTCGTCGGGGCCGAGGAAGCCGCCCGCGGCGCCGCCCATCAGCACCGCCTGCAGTGGCCGGCCGCCGGGAACCCCGCCCGCGAGGTCGAGCACCTCGCGGAGCGTCGCGCCGAAGCGCACCTCGTAGGTGCCCGGGCGCGCGACGTGCCCCGAGACGCAGAGGAGCTTCGTCCCGGTCGAGCCCTCGGTGCCGACGCCCGCGAAGACCGGGCCGGAGCCGAGCACGACGTCGAGGACGTTGACGAGCGTCTCGACGTTGTTGACCACGGTCGGCTTGCCGAAGAGGCCGACCTCGACGGGGAACGGCGGCTTGTTGCGCGGCTCGCCTCGCTTGCCCTCGATCGACTCGAAGATCGCCGTCTCCTCGCCGCAGATGTACGCGCCCGCGCCGCGCTGCACCTCGACGTCGAACGAGAACCCCTCGCCCATCACGTCCGTGCCGAGAAAGCCGCGCGAGCGGGCCTCCGTGAGTGCGTGCTCGAGCGCGTGCCGCGCCTCCGGGTACTCGCCGCGGATGTAGAGGTAGCCGTGCTCGCAGCCCGTGGCGTAGGCGGCGATGGTCATCGCCTCGATCACCGCGAACGGGTCGCCCTCCATCACCTCGCGGTCCTTGAACGTCCCCGGCTCGGACTCGTCCGCGTTGCAGACGAGGTAGTGCGGGCGGGCAGGCTGGCGGGCGACGGCCTCCCACTTGACGCCGGTCGGGAAGGCTGCGCCGCCGCGGCCGACGAGCTTCGAGTCCGTCACCTCGCGCAGCACGCCCGCGGGGCCGAGCTCGACGGCGCGGCGGAGAGCCGCGTAGCCGCCGTGCGCGCGGTAGTCGTCGATGCTCGCCGGGTCCGCCGCGCCCACGCGGCGCAGGAGTCGGAGCGCGGGGTCCCCCGCCTGCGGCAGCGGCGACGCCGGCGACGGCCCGGCCTCCCCGCCGGCGAGGAGGTCGAGGACGGCCGCGGCGGTGACGGGAGCCTGGGCGCGCTCGAGCGGCTCGTCGCCCGCGAGCGAGACCATCGCCGCGGGCGCGCGGTCGCACTGGCCGAGGCATGGGCTCCGGTACCAGGTCGCAGAGCCGTCGTCGGACAGCTCGCCCTCCGGCCCGAAGCGCTCCTCGAGCTGGGCGATCAGCTCCTGCGAGCCATGACAGCGGCAGGCGACGTCCTCGCAGACGTGGACGACGCGCGGCGGGCGCGGCTCGAGCGCGAAAAGCGCGTAGAAGGAGGCGACGCCGTACGCGTCCGCCGGGGGGATCGTCAGCCGGCGGCAGATCTCGTTGAGCCCGCCAGGGCTGATCCATCCGATCCGCTCCTGCAGGGCCCAGAGCGCAGGGAGCAGGAGATGGCGCCGCGCACGGGCCGCGTGGCCGCCGGCCGTGGTGTTGCCGTCGGCGCCGGTGAGGCGGGCGCCGCCCTCCCAGCTCGAACCGGGCGCACCGAGCACCTCGCCGAGCGCAGCGCTCTCCGAGGGCGTGGGCTCCGCGTCGGCGATGAGGCGAATGTCCACTACCCGCGCGCCTCCGCGGGCTCGCGGACGCTCTCGCCGGCGTCCCGCTCGGCGGGCTCGAGCCGGTCGACCCGGATCGCTGCCGCCTTGAACTCGGCGGTGCCGGACTTCGGGTCGGTCGCGTCGATCGTCAGCTGGTTCACGTCCACCTCGTCGGGGAAGTGGAACGACATGAACGCGAGCCCGGCCCGCAGCGAGTCGTCGATCCGCACCGGCGCCTCGACCGCGCCGCGCCGCGACGAGACGCGGACGACGTCGCCCTCCGTCACCTCGAGCCGCTCGGCGTCCTCGGGTGAGAGCTCGAGCGCCTCGCCGCGGTGGAGCGGTGAGCGGTAGCGGTTCGACTGCGCGCCGGTGTTGAACGACTCGAGGCGGCGACCGGTCGTGAGGCGGATCGGGTAGTCGGCGTCGAGCGCCTCGAACGGCGGCTTCGCCTCGACGACGCTGAACGGCGCGCGCGGCCCCTCGACCGGCTCGGCCCACAGCCGCTCGTGGAGAAGGAGCGAGCCCGGATGCTCCTCGTCGGGGCACGGCCACTGCAGGCCGCGGTGCGCGTCGAGGCGGTCGTAGCGCATCCCCGCGTGCATCGGCGACAGCGAGCGCAGCTCGTCCCAGGCCTCCTCGGCCGTGGGATCACCCCAGTCGTGGCCGAGCCGCCGCGCGAGCTCGCTGAGGATCCACGTGTCGTCGCGCGCCTCGCCGGGCGGGTCGAGCGCCTTGCGCACGCGCTGCACGCGCCGCTCGCTGTTCGTCACCGTCCCCTCCGCCTCGCACCACGACGCCGTGCCGGGGAGCACGACGTCCGCCATCTCCGCCGTCCTCGTCATCACGATGTCCTGCACGACGAGGAGGTCGAGCTCCGCGAGCAGCCTGCGCGTGTGGCTGACGTCGGCCTCGGACTGGGCCGGGTTCTCGCCGATCACGTACAGCGTCCGCAGCTCGCCGCGCTCCATTGCGTGGAACATCTGCGTCAGATGCCAGCCGTACTGCGCCGGGATCGGCGCTCCGTACGCCGCCGCGAAGCGCGCGCGAGCCTCGGCGTCGCGCTCGACGTCCTGGAAGCCCGGGAGCTTGTTCGGGATCGCCCCCATGTCGCCGCCACCCTGCACGTTGTTCTGGCCGCGCAGCGGGTTGAGGCCGGAGCCGTAGCGGCCGACGTGCCCGCACAGGAGGGCGAGGTTGATGAGCGCGAGGACGTTGTCGACGGCGTTCGCATGCTCGGTGATACCGAGCGTCCAGCAGATCATCGCCCTGTCGGCGCGGGCGAAGGCGTGCGCCGTCTCGCCGATCACCTCGGCCGGCACGCCCGTGAGGCGCTCGCCCTCGGCGAGGGTGAACGGCTCCACCGATGCCGCGTACGCGTCGAACCCCTCCGTCGCCCGCTCGACGAACGGCCGGTTGACGAGCCCCGCGTGGATGATCTCGCGCGCCATCGCGTTCGAGAGCGCGATGTCCGAGCCGACGTCGAGCCCGAGCCACGTGTCCGCCCACCGCGCCGAGGTCGTCCGCCGCGGGTCGATCGCGTAGAGGCGCGCGCCGTTCCGGACCCCCTTCAGGAGGTGGTGGAAGATGATCGGGTGCGTCTCCCGGGCGTTCGAGCCCCAGAGGAGGATCACGTCCGTCTCCTCCATCTCACGGTACGACGAGGTCCCGCCGCCCGCTCCGAACACCGTCGCCAGACCGACGACGCTGGGCGCGTGTCAGGTGCGGTTACACGAGTCGATGTTGTTCGAGCCCATCACCTGGCGCGCGAGCTTCTGCGCCAGGTAGTTCATCTCGTTCGTCGCCTTCGAGCACGAGAACATCCCGAAGGACCGGGTGGCGTCCGCCTCGCGGGCGCGTGCGAACCCCGTCGCGACGACGTCCAGCGCCTCGTCCCACGAGGCGGGCCGGAGGTCGGCGCCGTCGCGGACGAGCGGTTGGGTGAGGCGGCCCTTCGTCTTCGACATGCGGAACGCTCCTTCCGACGCTGGCACGAAGGAATCTACCCCGACGAGGGGTCTGCCCGGCTCACCGCAGGCCGAGCAGGCGGGCGGCGTTCTCCTTGAGGATCAGCGGCCGCACCTCGTCCTTGAAGTCGACCTGCGCGAAGTCGGCGAGCCAGCGGTCCGGCGTGATCAGCGGGTAGTCCGACCCGAAGAGGACGCGATCGCGCAGCAGCGTGTTCGCGTAGCGGACGAGTTGGGGCGGGAAGTACTTCGGCGACCAGCCGGACAGGTCGATGTAGACCTGCTGCTTGTGCAGCGCGACGGAGATCGCCTCGTCCTGCCAGGGGAAGGACGGGTGCGCGAGCACGATCTGGAGCGCGGGGAAGTCGACCGCCACGTCGTCGACGTACATCGGGTTCGAGTACTTGAGCCGGATCCCGCCGCCTCCCGGGAGGCCGGTGCCGATCCCCGAGTGCCCGGTGTGGAAGAGAGCCGGGAGCCCCGCCTCCTCGATCGCCGCGTAGAGCGGGTAGAAGGCGCGGTCGTTCGGGAAGAACGCCTGGACGTTCGGATGGAACTTGAAGCCGCGCACGCCGTAATCCGCGATCAGCCGCCGCGCCTCGTCGACGGCGTTCGGCCGGTGCGGGTCGACGCTCGCGAACGGGATGAGGACGTCCGGGTTCGCCGCCGCGACCTCCGCGATCTCCTCGTTCCGCACGGAGGCGCGACCCGTGACCGTCTCCGCGTCCACGGTGAACACCACCGCCAGCATGTTCCGCTCGCGGTAGTACGCCGCGACGTCCTCGACGGTCGGCGTCCCGCCTTCACCGAAGTACTTCTTCGCCGCGTCCCGCCACTCCGGCCGGAGGCCGTCCTCGCCCGTGCGGCCGACCTCGGCGTGCGTGTGGACGTCGATCGCGACGATCCTGTCCAGGTCGACCGTCATCGGCGCTCCGGCCTCGCGTCCTTCACGACGTCATGCCGGTGGTCTGACCGCCGCTCGCGGTGATCACCTGGCCGTGCACGAAGTTCGACCACGGGGAGCAGAGGAAGAAGATCGGGCCGGCCGCGTCCTCCGGCGTCGCCGGACGGCCGAGCGGGATGATGATCGGCGCCATCTGCCGCATCCTCTCCGGGATGCCGAGCGGGATCTCGACGCCGTCCTTGACGAAGCTCTCGCCGCCGTCGTCCGAGGCGGCGGTGAGGCGCGTCTCGACGAAGCCGAACGCGACCGCGTTGACGTTCACCTTGAACGGCCCCCACTCCCGGGCGAGCGTCTTCGTGAGCCCGACGAGCCCTGCTTTCGCCGCCGAGTAGTTCGCCTGGCCGAGGTTCCCCTGCGTGCCGGAGATGGACGTGACGTTGACCACCTTCCGGAAGACCTCGCGGCCCTCCTCCTTCTCGGCCTTCCCGGCGTCGCGCAGATACGGCGCCGCCGCGCGACACAGCCTGAACGGGACGACGGTGTGGATCTCGAGCATCGCGCGGAACTGCTCGTCGCTCATCTTGTGCGCCATGCCGTCCCACGTGTAGCCGGCGTTGTTGACGACGATGTCCAGCTGCCCGAACTCGTCGATCGCATGCTGGACGACCGCCTCGGGCACGCCGTCTTTCGTGAGGTCGCCGCCGAACACCGCTGTCTCGCCGGAGATCCCGGCCGCAGCCTCCTTCGCCACGTCCGTGTCGAGATCCGTGACCAGCACGCGCGCGCCGTGCTCTGCGAGCAGCCCGGCCGCCGCCCGCCCGATCCCGCGCGCCGACCCTGTGACGATCGCGACCTTTCCGTCGAGCACTCCCATCCGGCCTCCTCCGTCTCCTGGGTGAATCAGGCTAACCGCTCGAGCTCGGCCAGGGCGGCGGGCGTGTCGACGTCGGCGAGGAGGGCGGCCGGGACCTCGAGCGTCGTCGGGTTGACGCCGCGCAGCGAGAGCTCGCCCGCGGCGACCCGGGACTCGAGCACCGACAGCAGCGCCCGCGGGTACGCCCCGGGGAGCGGCACGCGCGGCGACGGGACCGCTCCCGTCTCGCCGAGCGCGCGGAGCACTGCCGGCGTCACCAGCGGGACGTCGACCGGGAGCGCGACAACCGTGTCGTGGGCCGCCGCCCGCAGGCCGGCGATCAGGCCGTGGACAGGCGCGCGGTCCTCCGTCCCGTCGTCGAGGACAGGGAACGGAAGCTCCGCGAGCTCCCCTGCCTTGCCGACGACGAGCACCTCGTCACAGGCACTCCGACAGCAGCCGATGGCCGCGCTCGGCGAGCGACTCGCCCCGGAACATTGCGAGTGCCTTCGGCGAGCCGAAGCGCGCCGAGGCGCCGCCCACCAGCAGGATGCCCGTCAGAGGCAAGTAACAGTCTGTTACTTGCGAGATCGTCGCGCTCCTCGGTCACGCCGGGATGCGCTCGGCGTGTGTGTAGACGGTCGCCGAGCCGTTCCGGACGAAGCCGCAGAGCGTGATGCCGCGGTCCTCCGCCAGCTCGACCGCGAGCGACGACGGCGCGCCGACCGCCACGAGCACGGGGCAGCCGGCGACGGCCGCCTTCTGCACGAGCTCGAAGGAGAGCCGTCCGCTCACGCAGAGGATCGATCGAGCGAGTGGCAGCTGCCCCGCGCCGAAGGCCCAGCCGATCACCTTGTCCATCGCGTTGTGGCGGCCCACGTCCTCTCGCGCGCAGAGGAGCTCTCCCTCGAGCGAGAACAGCCCCGTCGCGTGGAGCCCGCCGGTCAGGGCGAACGTCGCCTGCGCTCGCGCGAGCATGTCCGGCAGCGCCGACACGACCCCGAAGGCGACCTCGAGATTGCTCTCGACCCGCGGCGCGTCCACCGCGACGGCCTCGAGCGCGCCCTTGCCGCAGATCCCGCACGACGACGAGGTGTAGAACGAGCGCTGGATCCTGCCGAGGTCGGCGCCGGGAGCGTCGACCTCGACGACATTGGCGGCGAGGTCCGCCGTCGGGCGGGCGGCGACGGGATGCAGTCCCTCTGTGAGGCAGAACCCGAGCGCGAGCTCCTCGTCGTGCCCCGGCGTCCGCATCGTGATCGCGACCGCCGTCCCGTCGACGCGGATCTCGAGCGGCTCCTCGACCGCGAGCCGGTCCGCCTCCACCTCGCGTCCCGGTAGGCGCGTGACGGTCGCCCGTGAGGACTCGTACGGCACCGGCGCCATGGCCGGAGCGTAGTGGTGCGGCGTGTCGCGGCGGCGACGCAGAGCCGCCGCGCCGCTCAACCCGTGTGGAGCGCCTCGACCTCGCCGAGCGGCTCTGTCGCCTTGCCGTCGCGGACGGTGATCCTGCGCGGCGCGATCGCGGCGAGGCTCTCGTCGTGGGTGGCGACGATCACGGTCGTCCCCCGCGCCGACGCGAGGCCGGCGAGCAGCGAGACGACGTCTGCCCCCGTGGCGCTGTCGAGGTTGCCGGTCGGCTCGTCGGCGAGGATCACGCGCGGCTCCTTGACCAGTGCGCGCGCGATCCCGACGCGCTGCTGCTCGCCGCCGGAGAGATGCGACGGCAGGTGGGTCGCGCGATCGGCGAGGCCGACCTCCTCGAGCAACGCGAGCGAGCGGGTGCGCGCCTCGTCGTCCTCGACGCCGGCCGGGGCGATCGCCGCCTGCACGTTGTCCACCGCGGTCAGCGTCGGGATGAGGTTGAACTGCTGGAACACGAAGCCGAACGTCCGCAGCCGGAGATCGGCGAGCGCCGCGTCCCCGAGGGCGCCGAGGTCCTCGCCCTCGAACCGGACCGTCCCCTCGCTCGCGCGGTCGAGCGCCCCGAGCAGCTGGAGCAGCGTCGTCTTCCCCGACCCGCTGGGGCCGACGAGGGCGACGAGCTCCCCGGCTCCGATGTCCAGGTCGACGCCGTCGAGCGCCCGCACCGTGGAGGGCCCGCGCCGGAAGAACCGCGCCGCGCCCCGCACCTCGTAGAGCCGCTCCGCAGCCATCACTCGACCTGCCTCAGCGCGTCCGCAGGCCGCATCCGTGCCGCACGCCAGCCGCCCGCCGCCCCGGCGACGAGACCGCCGAGGATCGCGACGAGGAGACCGAGCAGCAGGATCGTGAGCGCGACCGGCGCGGTGAGCGCGACCTGGTCGGTGACGGTCCGGGCCGTCACATCGCCCAGGCCGAAGAAGTCCGACGCCGCGGCGCCGCCGCCGGTCGACGACGACGCCGTCAGCGTCGGCCCGACGGCGCCGATGACCGCCGCGATGGCGACGCCGAGGACGACGCCGAGGAGGCCGCCCGCAACGCCCTGGGCGAGCGACTCGCCCAGGATCTGGCGGACGACGACGCGCTGCTTCCAGCCGAGCGCCTTGAGCGTCCCGATCTCGCGGACGCGCTTGCCGACCGACGAGAGCGTGAGCAGCAGCGCGATCAGGAAGGCGGTCAGCGCCGCGAGGATCGCGAGGGCGATCCCCAGCCGATGGGAGAGGTTCGCCGCGTCGACGAGCGAGCCCGAGATCCGGTCGGCGACGTCGCGGGCGCTCGCGACCTGGGCGCGCGGGAACTGCGTCTCGATGTTCTGCTGGACGGAGGCGACGTCGTCGCCGCTCGATGCGCGGACGAGCACGACGTTGACCTGCCCCTTCTGCGAGGACAGCTTCTGGAGCTGCGCCAGCGGCACGTAGACGTCGGCGGTCTGACCGCCGAGCGGCGCACGGACGAGGCCGACGACGGTGAAGCTCGTCCCGTTGAGGTCGAGCTTCGAGCCGGGCTTCAGACCCTCGCGGCTCGCGTAGGTCTGGGTGACGAGGGCCTCGCCTGCCTCGCCGAGGAAGCGTCCCTTCGTCACGAGCGCCGGCGTCACGATGCCGATGTCGGTCTGCGTCAGGTCGACGCCACCGATCGTGTACGTCGAGCTCGTGATGTCCGTCTGCGGCGGGTCGACCACCTGCCGGAGCGTCTGCTCGGGGGTCGTGATCGTCGCCCGGAACCGGCGCAGGCGCTCGGGAAGGCACTCGGCGAAAGCGCTGCGGTTCCCCCCGGCGCGCGGCGCTCCGCCCTGTGCCGGGCCGCCGAGCCCCTGGCCGCCGTCGCCCGCGCCGCCGGCCCGCCCGCCGACGGGGCCGATCTGGATCCCCTTCGCCTGGAGGCAGGCCTGCATCTTCTGGAACTCCGCCGCGGTCGGACGCGGAATCTCGCGGTTGACCTGGACCTGCTGGCCGCCGGCCTGGATCTGCGCGACGATCTTCGGGACCGTCCCCGACTGGTGCACCGCCGTGAGGATCAGCCCGGAAGCGGCGGCGGCCACCCCGTCGACCTGCGTCACCTGGGCCGCCTGCGACCGGGAAAACGTCAGCTGCGTCCCGGGAAGGAAGAACGTGTGCTCGAACTTCTTGCCCGGCTTGCCGAGCTTGGAGAGGTCGGTGATCACCGAGCTGTTCGCCTGGACGACCTCGCGGCCCCCGCCTCCGCCGCCTGGGCCGAATCCACCCCCGGAGTCCTCCGCCGGGGCGAGCGTGACGGTGAGGTCGGTGCCGATGCTCGCCAGCGGGTCGAGCGCGGAGGCCTGAGCGTCGTCGAGGCCGCGGGTGAGCGAGGCGATCACGATCACGAGCGCGACGCCGAGTGCGAGCCCCGAGACGGTGACGATCGTGCGCCCGCGCCTGCGCGCGAGCTCGCTCCGTGCGTAGCGGACGAAGAACATTGCCGCAGCGTGATCGCCGCGGCTGGGAGCACCCTCGGAGCCTCCTGAGAATCTCCTGGGAAAGCCGTCGGCCGGGCCACCGAGCCTGCGTGGGCTGCAACGGGAACCCGCGGGGCCTGCCGAGACAGGCCCCGCGGAGTGCGTTGCCCGCCGCTCGTCACGGGCGTCGGAGGTCGACGCGACGGGCGAGCGCCGACGCCGCCGCGGCCAGGCCGAGAGCCGACGGCGGCTCGACCGCGTCGGGCGCGTAGCCCACGCCGACGAGGTGGACCACGCGGCTTCGTTGGAACAACAGGTTGTGGCCGACGCTGCCGGGGCCCGACACGTCGAGCCGGAGGGCGCCGACCGGCTGGATCGCGCAGAGGAGAGCGACGCGCTCGCCCTTCGCTGCCCGGGACAGGCGCGTCGTGGTGCGCACGAGGTAGGCGCGCGCAGCCTGCGCAGTACGGAACTCGACGGCGTAGGAGAGCGCCTCGCGGTCGTCCCGGCCGGAGGAACGGAGATGCACGCTGGCGGCGGCGACGAAGCCCGACCTGCGGAGCGCGGCCGCCTCCTTCGCGGAGTGGCCCGGCGCGGTCTGTCCCGCCCAGACGAGGGGTTCGCGGACGACCTCGGGGGCGCCGTCCGGCACGAAGCCACGGAGCTCGCCGGCGCGGAGCAGATGGGCCGTCAGCGGCGCTTCGCTCGCCGCGGAGCCGGCGGAGCCCGCCAATGTGGCGACGACCAGCGCCGCGAGAGCGATGGCACCGAGAGAGGCGAGCGTGCGAGTGCGGCTGAAGCTCATGAGGAACCTCCTTGTAGATGTCGACGCGTTGTGCGTGCGGCCACCCTGCGCGGGAGGGCTCAAGTGATCGCTAAGCGCCGCTCAAGCGCGATGTTGGACGTGAGCTCGTGTCTCGCGATACTTGGCGGTCGTGGAGTTCGGTGTGCTCGGGCCGCTGCAGGTCGTCGCCGACGGTGAGGCGCTGCCGCTCGGGGGCGTCAAGCAGCGATCCGTGCTGGCGCTCCTGCTGGTTCGGGCCGGCACGGTCGTGTCGCAGGACGAGCTGGTCGACGCCGTCTGGGGCGAGAGCGGGAGCGTCAGCTCCGTGCGCTCGCTGCAGGTCTACGTCTCGAACCTCCGACAGGTTCTCGCCCGGCACGACAGCTCGGGGAGCTCTCGCATCCACCGGCAGGGCACCGGCTACGTGCTCGATCTGGACTCCGCCCGCTTCGACGTCGCGCGTTTCGAGGAGCTCGCCGCGGCAGGCCGGGAGGCGCTCCGGGAGCTGCGACCTGAGAAGGCGCGCGCATGTCTCGGCGAGGCGCTCGCGCTGTGGCGGGGCCGTCCCCTTGCCGACTTCGCCTACCAGGAGTGGGCGCGGCGCGAGACCGACCGTCTCGACGAGCTCAGGCTCGCGGCGGTCGAGGACCGGATCGAGGCCGACCTGGTGCTCGGACGACACGGGGAGCTCGTCGCCGAGCTGGAGCAGCTGACGGCAGAGCATCCCTACCGTGAGGCGTTCGCGGGGCAGCTGATGGTCGCCCTCTACCGCTCCGGGAGGCAGGCCGACGCGCTGGCGGCGTATCAGGAGGCACGAACGCGGCTGGTCGACACGCTCGGCATCGAGCCGGGTGCTCCACTCAAGGAGCTCGAGAAGCGCATCCTCGAGCAGGATCCCGCCCTGGCGGCGCCCGCTGCCGCCCCCGCCCTGCCCGGAGGGACGGTGACGTTCCTGCTCACCGACGTGGAGGAATCGACGAGGTCGCTCGAGCTCCTCGGGGCCGCGGCGTACGGAGAGGCGCTGCGGGCGCACCAGCGCGTCGTCCGCGCGGCGCTCGACCGGCACGGAGGTGTCGAGGTCGACACGCAGGGCGACTCGTTCCTCTGCGCGTTCTCCTCTGCGCGCGACGCGGCCGCGGCGGTGCGGGAGATGCAGGACGAGCTCGCCGAGGGCCCGCTCCATGTCCGGGCCGGGCTGCACACGGGCGAGGCGCTCCTCGACGAGGGGCGCTACGTGGGCCTCGACGTGCACCGCGCCGCCCGCGTCGGCGCGGTGGGCCACGGAGGGCAGACCGTCCTCTCCGCCTCGACCGCAGGCGTCCTCGAGCCCGGGTCCTTTCCCCTCCGCGACCTCGGCGAGCACCGGCTGAAGGACCTGTCCGAGCCGATTCGGCTGTACCAGCTCGGGGACGGAGACTTCCCGCCGCTCCGGACGATCCATTCTTCGAACCTCCCCGTCCCCGCCACGCCCTTCATCGGCCGGAGCGCTGAGGTCGCGGAGATCGCGAGGCTCCTCGCGGGTCGGACGCGGCTCGTCACCCTCACCGGCCCCGGCGGCAGCGGCAAGACGCGCCTCGCGCTCCAGGGGGCGGCCGAGGCCGCCGAGGAGTTCCCGGACGGGATCACGTGGCAGGCGCTCGCCCCGCTGCGCGACCCGGCCCTCGTCACGCCCTCGCTCGCCGGGACGCTCGGCGTCAAGGCCGACGAGGCGTCGGTGGATGCGATCGGAACGGCGCTCGCCGGCCAGCGGCGCCTGCTCGTGATCGACAACTGCGAGCACCTCCTGCCCGGCGTCGCGGTCGAGATCGCGCGCCTCCGGGAGGCGTGCCCGAGCGTCACCCTGCTCGTCACCTCCCGCGAGCGCCTCCAGCTCGCCGGCGAGCACGTCTATCCCGTGGCGGGCCTGGACGACGCCGACAGCGTCGAGCTGTTCCTCTCCCGCGCCGCGGCGGCGGGAGCGGACACCGAACCCGTCGAGGCGGTGCGACAGCTGTGCGGGCGACTCGACCGGCTGCCGTTGGCGATCGAGCTCGCCGCGGCGCGCGCCGCCGTGCTCGAGCCCGCACAGCTCCTCGAGCGGCTCGGCGGGAGGCTCGACCTCCTCCGGGGCGGCCGCGACGCCGATCCGCGCCAGCTCACCCTCCGGGCGACGGTCCAGTGGTCGTATGACCTTCTCGACGGCGGCGAGCAGGAGCTCTTCCGCGCGCTCTCCGTCTTCCAGGGTGGATGCGCGCTCGAGGCGGCCGAGGGCGCCTGCGGGGCGGCGATCGAGACGCTCCAGTCGCTGCTCGACAAGAGCCTGCTGCGTCGCCGGGTGGGTGCCGACGGAGAGCGTCGCTTCTGGATGCTCGAGACGATCCGCGAGTTCGGCCTCGAGCAGCTCGCGCGGTCGGGGGACGAGGAGCCCGCGATGCGCGCCTCGCACGCCCGCTGGTACGCCGCGGCGCTCCAGGTACGAGCGCGGGCGATCCACCTGGAGGAGCCCCGGGCACGAGCATGGGTCACGGCGGAGATCGACAACCTGCGCGGGGCGTTCACGTGGCTCGTCGACGAGGGCGCGGTGGAGGAGGCGACGGCGATAGCCGCGAGGCTCTGCCCGTATTTCCTGAACGTCGCTGCGTACGCCGAGTGCGTCGGATGGGCGCGGCGCGTCCTGGCGCTCGACCCACCGCCGAGCGCGCTACTCGGTCTACTGCAGCAACACGCCGGGACGTCCCTCTACTTCATGGGCGACCGCGCGGGGGCACGGGCGCTCTTCGAGGCTGCGGCGCGCTCGGGCGCGTCGGCAGGTGACGACGCGCTTCGCTGGTCGGCGTCGCTCCGTCTCGGTCGCATCCTGGTCGAGGAGGGCGACGTCGGCGAGGCCGAGACGCTCATGACCGAGGCGATCGCCCGCCTCCGTCCCGTTGCACGGCCCCGGAACCTCGTGTGGGCGCTGTCGCACTACGCGGGCTCGCTCACCCTCGCCGGCTCGGCAGACAGGGCGCTGCCCCTCGCCGCGGAGGCGCTGGAGATCGCGCGCGGCTCGGAGCTCGAGTATGCGGTCGGCCAGGCGACGCTCGAGCTCGCCCGGATCTCGCTCCACCTCGGCGACGACGTCGGGGCGCTCGGCCACGCCACCGACTGCGCCGCCCGGTTCGCCGAGGCCGGGGACCGGGACGCCGTCGCGTATGCCCTCTCGACCGCGGCCGAGGCACTGGCCCACCTCGGGCTCACGAGCGATGCGGCCGTCCTCGCCGCCGTCGTCGACCGGATCCGGGCGCAGCTCGGCCTCACCGGCAGGACGGCCGAGCAGGAGTCGCTCAGGACGCGCATCGAGGAGGCGCTCGACCCCGACGAGCTCGCCCGGCTCGGCTCCCGCGCCGATACGCTCGACGACGCCGAGGCCGTCGCGCTCGCGCTGGCGAGGTCGAGCTCGCCCGCCGCGCAGCACGCCGGGCGGCGAGGCTGAAGCCACGCCCCGTCGCTACTCGACGGTGACGGTCTTCGCCAGGTTGCGCGGCTGGTCGACGTTCAAACCGCGCAGGCGGGCGATGCGGTAGGCGAGGAGCTGGAGCGGAATCACGGCAAGGATCGCCGACAGGAAGGCGGGCGCCTTCGGGACGTAGATGACGTCGTCGGCATGGTGCTGGATGTCCTCGTTCCCGTCGGAGGCGATCGCGATCACGTGGGCGCCGCGCGCGCGCACCTCCTGGATGTTCGAGACGAGCTTGTCGTAGACCCGGTCCATCCGGGTCGCGACGACGACGACCGGCGTCGACTCGTCGAGCAGCGCGATCGGCCCGTGCTTCATCTCGCCGGCGGAGTACGCCTCGGTCGGGATGTACGAGATCTCCTTCAGCTTGAGCGCACCCTCGAGCGCGACCGGCAGGCCGATGTTGCGGCCGAGATAGAGGAAGAACGGCCGGTCGTGGAACTTGCGAGCGATCTCGTCGATCGGGTGGTCGCCCTGGAGGAACTGGCTGATCTTGTCCGGCAGCCCGTAGACCGCGTTGAGGATGTACTCGAGCTCGCCGGCCGGGAGCGTCTCTCGCACCTGCGCGAGCTTCAGCGCGACGAGAAAGAGCAACGAGAGCTGCGCGGTGAACGTCTTCGACGCGGCCACGGCCACCTCGATCCCGCAGCGCGTGTAGAGGACGCTGTCGACCTCGCGCGTGATCTGCGAGCCCATCATGTTCGTGATCGCGACCGTGTGGGCGCCCATCTCGCGGGCGAGCTTCATCGCCTCGATCGTGTCCCGTGTCTCGCCCGACTGCGAGATCCCGATCACGAGCGTGTCCCTGTCGAGGACGGGATAGCGGTAGATCCACTCGGAGGCGATGTCGTGCTCGACCGGCACGCGTCCCCACTCCTCGATCGCGTAGCGCGCCGCGACGCCCGCGTGGTACGCGGTGCCGGCCGCGAGGATCACGATGCGTCGCAGGTGCCGGAGCTCCTCGTCGTCCATCCCGAGGCCCTCGAGCTCGAGGCGTCCCTTCCGCACCCGGTCGCCGATCGTCTCGGCCACCGCGTCGGGCTGCTCGTGGATCTCCTTGAGCATGAAGGTCTCGAAGCCGGCCTTCTCCGCACCCTCGTCGTCCCAGTCGAGCTCCACGACCTCGTGCTCGACGGGCGACCCATCCTGCGCCCGGAAGAAGCTCGACCCCTCCGGCGTGACCGACACGACCTCGCCGTCGGAGGGGAACTGCACCTCGCGCGTCTCGCGCAGGAACGCGGCCGCGTTCGAGGCCAGGTACGTCTCGCCGGCGGCGAGCCCGACGACCATCGGGCACTGGTGACGCGCCCCGACGAGCAGGCCCGGGTGGTCGCGGTGGATCGCGACGAACGCGTAGTGCCCCTCGAGCTCGTTGTAGGCGCAGCGCACGGCCTCGACGAGGTCGCCCTCGTAGCTCTCCTCGATGAGGTGCGTCACGGTCTCGGCGTCCGTCTCGGACGAGAAGACGTGGCCGCGCTCGGCGAGGCGTTCCCGCAACTCGCGGTAGTTCTCGACGATCCCGTTGAGGACGACCGCGAGCGTCTCGGGGCGCTCCGCGGCGAGCGGATGCGCGTTCTCCTCCGTGACCCCGCCGTGGGTCGCCCAGCGCGTGTGGCCGAGCCCCGTCGTTGCGGGTGAGGACGTCTCGCCCGCTCGCTCGCGGAGGTTCGCGAGGGGGCCGACGGCGCGGGTGTAGCGGAGGCCCGAGTCCTCGAGCAGCGCGATGCCGGCCGAGTCGTAGCCGCGGTACTCGAGGCGTTCGAGACCGTGCAGGAGCAACGGCTTGCATTCCCGGGGCCCGACGTATCCGATGATCCCGCACATCCCTGGCTACTCCTTTCAACCCGGACGCGCCTGTCCGGCCGGAATATCACGCCTTGCAGCGCTTTTACCGGGCTCCGGCCTCCTGCCGGACGAGGGCAGCGATGCTACCACAGAGGTCCGCGGCCTCCTCCGCGCGCTCCGCCTCGGCAAGCACCCGCACGAAGGGCTCGGTGCCCGACGGGCGCACGAGCACCCGACCACGGCCCGTGAGCTCCTCGTTCAGCCGCTCCACCTCGGCCGCGACGGCGTCCGGGATCTCGAGCTTCGCCACCCGGACGTTCGCCTTCGCCTGCGGGAAGCGCGGCATCACGGCGGCCGCCTCTGCGAGCGGGCGCCCGGCGAGTGAGCGGCAGAGCGTCAGCGCGGCCGCGAGCCCGTCGCCCGTCACGTGGCCGTCGAGCACGATCAGGTGCCCGGACTGCTCTCCGCCCAGGATCCCGCCCTCGCGGCGAAGCGCGTCGAGGACGTAGCGGTCGCCCACGTCGGTCGTCAGGACCCGGATTCCGCGCCGCTCCATCAGCCGATGGAAGCCGAGGTTCGTCATCACCGTCACCGCGACCAGGTCCACGCCGAGCGCGAGCGCGCAGATCGCGACGATCTGATCCCCGTCGACGATGTCGGCGTTCGCGTCCACCGCCAGCATCCGGTCGCCGTCCCCGTCGAAGGCGATCCCGAGGTCGTGGCCGCCTTCCCGGACAGCGGCCCGCAGCAAGCCGAGGTCGGTTGCACCGCAGCCGTCGTTGATGTTCGAGCCGTTCGGCGCGGCCGCCAGCGCGGTGACCTCGGCCCCGAGCCGCCCGAACACGCCCGGCGCGATGTCCGAGAACGCCCCGTTCGCGCAGTCGACCGCGATCCTGAGCCCGCCGAGGTCGGAGCCGAACTGCTCGACGACGTGATCGACGTAGCTCTCGACGACGTCCTCCGCGTGCTCCACGGAACCGCCGCCGGTCCCCGGCGCTCCGACGAGCGCCTCGATCTCGAGCTCGTCCGCGTCCGTCAGCTTGTGGCCCTCGCGGTCGAAGACCTTGACGCCGTTGTATTCCGGTGGGTTGTGCGACGCGGAGACGACGAGACCGAGGTCCTGCGAGAGCAGCGCAACCGCGGGAGTCGGCAGGACGCCTCCGAGCACCGCCGTGCCGCCGGCGTCGACGATGCCCCGGGTGATCGCCGCCTCGAGCGCAGGCCCCGAGCCGCGCGTGTCGCGTCCGACGAGGACCCGTCCGCGGCCCGACCACAGGGTCGCCGCCCGTCCGATCTGCTCGACCAGCTCCGCGGTCAGCGCCTCACCGACGACGCCGCGAACCCCGTCGGTGCCGAACCACCGACGCGGCCCCGCCGATACCTCTGTCGTCACGGTGCCACGATCGGCCATACGGACGCCCTCCACGGTCGTAGCGTGGTTGCTGGCGGCGAATCCCGCAAGGGCGGGGCCGCTAGCGCTTGCTGAACTGCGGCGCCTTGCGCGCCTTGTGCAGGCCGGCCTTCTTGCGCTCGACCTGGCGTGCGTCACGGGTGAGGAAGCCCTGGCGCTTGAGCGGGACGCGAAGCTCGGGATCCGCCTCGACGAGCGCGCGCGCGATTCCGTGGCGCACGGCACCGGCCTGGCCGCTGACCCCGCCTCCGTGAACGCGGACCCGGAGGTCGTAGCGCCCGTCGGCGTCGGCGACCTCGAGCGGCGAGAGCGCCAGCTTGCGGAGCGTCGCGCGGGGGAAGTAGTCCTCGAGCGAGCGCCCGTTGACCCACGTCGCGCCGTCGCCGGGGCGGAGGATCACGCGGGCGACGGACGTCTTGCGCTTGCCGGTGCCGCGGTACTGGGCCAGCTCAGCCATGCGACAGCTCCTTTGGTGATTGCGCCGCGTGCGGGTGCTCCGGCCCGGCGTAGACCTTGAGCTTGCGGAGTTGCGCGGCAGCGAGCTTGTTCTTGGGGAGCATCCCCTTGACCGCCTTGCGGATCACCTCGGTCGGGCGCCGCTCGAGCTGCTCGCGGAGCGTCCGCTCCTTCAAGCCGCCGGGGTACCCGGAGTGCGAGCGCACCATCTTCGTGTCGAGCTTCTTGCCGGTGACGTACACCTTCTCGGCGTTGACGACGATGACGAAGTCACCCGTGTCGACGTGCGGCGTGTACTGCGGCTTGCCCTTCCCGCGCAGCGTGTCGGCGATCTCGGTCGCGAGGCGGCCGAGGGTCCTGCCCTCGGCATCCACGACGTACCAGTCGCGTTCGATCTCGCCCGGCTTGGCGGTGTAGGTGGTCATCGCTCGGAAAGAGAGGCGGTCTCGTGACCGCCGGCGGCGGAGTGTAGCAGCCTCCATGCGCGCTTGGCCATGCATCTCGGGTCGGGCTCTCCCCAACGTGCCCGGCCGCTGTCATGATGGGCCCACGTCATGAACCCGACTGTTGGACTCACCGAGGCGAGAGAGCGCCTGACGGAGATCCTCGAGCGCGTGCTCGAGGGCGAGCAGATGGTCGTCACGCGCTACGGCTCGCCGGTCGCCGCGATCGTGCCGGTTCCGGCGGACCTCGACGACCGCGACCGGCCGCTCGGGCTGGCGGCGTTCGCGGGTGCGGTCGCGTCCCGCCCCGGCCTGTACGAGTGGGTCGCCGACATCGTCGCGGTGCGATCGCTCGCCCGCGAGCGCCATCCGCCGGAGATCGCGTAACCGTGTACTGCTTCGACACGGACATCCTGGCCGCTGCATTGCTCCGGGAGCCGCCGATGCAGCTCGTACGCCGGCTGGCGACGGTACCGGGCGACGCGCAGTGCACGACCGCGGTCTCCGTCGCGGAGATCGCGTACGCAGCCGCCCGCAACGGCGACGACGAGGTGGCGGGCCGCGTGCGTGAGCTCATCGCCGCGGCGAACACGGTGTTCCCCTTCGACCACGAAGCCGCCGAGGTCTACGGATCGCTGCGCATGCGACTGGAGCACCTCGGGGTGCGACTCGACGAGACGAGCCTGCGGATCGCCTCCATCGCGCTCGCCCGTGACCTCACCCTCGTGACGGGGAGCGCACGGCTCTACGACCGCGTGCCCGGCCTCCGGATCGAGGACTGGCTCGCGCCGGACGGGCTCGACCTGAAGGACGAGCCGGAGGCCACGGAGCCGCCCGAGTCCGACGCCCTCGACCTGGACGACTCGGGCAACGGCAGCGTCCGTCACCCCGGGCTCGTCCCGAGCCTCGAGGCGCGCGCGCGAGAGGCGACCGACCGCTTCACCGACGAGACGCCCCTCGACGGCTAACGCCGCGGCGCGCGTCCGATAGGATGCGCGAAGCGAACCGGGGAGCTCGGGCAACCGGGCTGAGAGGGCGGCTGAGGCGCCGCCGACCCGCAGAACCTGATCTGGGTAATGCCAGCGGAGGAATGCGTGATCGAGCCGGACGTCGTCGTCGTCGCATCGGGGCCAGGCCCCGCCGTGGACGTGCCCGGCGCGGGGACGGTCATCGCCGCGGACGGCGGTTTCGAGCGCGCCGCCGCGCTCGGCCTCGGCGTCGACGTCCTGGTCGGCGACCTCGACTCGATCTCTGCAGCCGCGCTCACGGCAGCGGAGGCAGCGGGCGACGCGGATCGTCAGGCACCCGGTCGCAAAGGACGCAACCGACCTCGAGCTCGGGCTCGACGAGGCGCTCGCGCTCGGAGCGCGGCGCGTCCTCGTGATCGCGAGCGGGGGCGGCCGCCTCGACCACCTGGCCGCCTCGCTCCTCCTGCTCGGCTCGGAGCGCTACGCGACGATCGAGGTGGACGCGCTGGTCGGCGACGCCCTCGTCCACGTCGTGCGTGGCACGCGGACGCTCCGCGGCACGTCCGGCGAGCTCCTCACGCTGCTGCCGCTCGGCGGCCCGGCGGAGGGCGTGACGACCTCGGGGCTCGAGTATCCGCTCACCGACGAGATGCTGACGCCCGGCTCGACGCGAGGTGTGTCGAACGTCTTCACCGCGGCGGAGGCCCGCCTGACGCTCGCCGACGGAGTCCTGCTGGCGATTCGCCCGCACGGTGCCGCGCCGTGAGAGCGCTTGCAACAGTCTGTTGCAAGGTCGGTCTCGGCGCGGGCGCGTTGGCCGCCGCGGCGCTGGTCGCCGCCGGCGCACTGGTCGCGGCAGGGTGCGGCGGCGGCGGCGCGCAGCCCGAGGACGTGGTGCTCGTGACCCACGACTCGTTCGCGGTGTCGAAGGAGGTCAAGCGCGCCTTCGAGCAGGACACGGGGCTCACGCTTCGGATCCTCCAGGGCGGCGACGCGAACGAGACGCTGAACAAGGCGCTCCTGACGGCCGGCGACCCGCAGGGCGACGTCATCTTCGGGATCGACGACAGCATCCTCTCGCGCGCGCTCGAAGGCGATCTGCTCGAGGAGTACCGCTCACCGGCGCTCTCCACCCTCGAGCCGGACTTCTCCTCCCCCGATCGGCACGTCACGCCGATCGACCACGGCGAGGTCTGCCTCAACGTGGACCGCGGCTGGTTCACCTCGCATCGCATCCAGCCGCCGTCGAGCCTCGCCGACCTCGGCCTCGCCCGGTACCGGAGCCTCCTCGTGGTCGAGAACCCCGCCACGTCCTCGCCCGGGCTCGCCTTCCTCCTCGCGACGATCGCGACGTTCGGTGATCGCTGGGAGACCTACTGGCGCGGCCTGCGCGCGAACGGCGTCCTCGTCGTCGACGGCTGGGAGGAGGCGTACACGCAGCAGTTCTCGGGCGCGGCGGGCAGCCCGGGCAAGCGTCCGATCGTCGTCTCGTACGCGTCCAGCCCGGCCGCCGAGGTGATCTACGCCTCGAAGCCGCTCTCGGCGGCTCCCACCGCGGCGGTCGAGGACGGCTGCTACCGCCAGGTGGAGTACGCCGGGATCCTGCGCGGCGCCCACAACGAGGAGGGTGCGCGGAAGCTGATCGACTTCATGCTCTCGGAGCGCTTCCAGGCGGACGTGCCGGGGTCGATGTTCGTGTACCCGGTGCGGGCCGGGGTCGCACTCCCCGAGGCCTTCGTGAAGTACGCCGTCGTGCCGGAGGATCCGCTCCAGCTTCCCCCCGAGGAGATCGACGCCAACCGCGACCGCTGGGTCGCCCGGTGGACCGAGATCGTCGTGCGCTGAGTCGGGCCGGCGCCGCAGCCGTCCCGCTTGCCTTCCTCGCGGTCTTCTTCGCCTGGCCGCTCGCCGCGATCGGGCGGCGGAGCCTCGTCGTCGACGGGCGGCTCGACGTCCCGTGGGGGGTGGTGACCAGCGAGGTCACGCGGGAGGTCCTGTGGTTCACGACCTGGCAGGCGACCGTCTCGACGGCGCTGACGCTCGTCGCCGGCCTCCCGCTCGCGTGGGCGCTGTCGCGGTTCCGGTTCCGCGGCCGGTCGCTCGTCGAGGCGTTCGTGCTGGTGCCGTTCGTGCTGCCCACGATCGTCGTCGCGACGGCCTTCGTCGCGCTCCTCCCCGACGGGGTCGAGCGGTCGGTGTGGGCGATCCTGCTCGCCCACGCCTTCTTCAACGTCGCCGTCGTCGTGCGGGTCGTCGGCGCGTTCTGGGCGGCGCTCGACCGGCGGCTGTGGGACGCGGCCGCGACCCTCGGCGCCTCGGGAGCGCAGCGTCGGCTGCGGCTGACCCTCCCCCTGCTCGCCCCCGCGCTCGCGTCGGCGGCCTCGATCGTGTTCCTCTTCTGCTTCACCTCGTTCGGCGTGATCGTCGTGCTCGGCGGGCCGCGCTACGCGACGCTCGAGTCGGAGATCTACAACCAGGCGGCTCGCCTCTTCGATCTGCGGACGGCGGCGGTGCTCGGCCTGCTCCAGCTGGCGGCAGTCGCGGCGACGGTGCTCGTCTCGGGACGCCTCGAGCGGCGGCTCGGAGGCGCGCGCCGCCGGGGACGGGAGGCGCCGCGTCCCGCCGGGCGGGAGCGGATCGCCGTCGCTGCGGTCGTCCTCTGCTCGGTCGCGCTGCTGGCGCTCCCGCTCGTCGCCCTGGTCATGCGCTCGCTGCAGGTCGGGTCGGGCTACGGCCTCGATCACTTCGCGGCCCTCGCGCACGAGACCCCGGCGCTCCTCGTCTCGCCCTGGCACGCGATCCTCAACTCACTGCTCTTCGCGACCGCCGCGACCGCGATCGCCCTCGCGGTCGGGATCCCGGCGGCGGTCGCGGTCGCGGACGGGCGCCGGGGGCTCGACGTGCTCCTCATGCTTCCGCTCGGCGCGTCCGCCGCCCTGCTCGGCTTCGGCTTCCTGCTCGCGTTCGCCGATCCGCCTCTCGACCTACGCTCGTCTCCGTGGATCGTCCCGCTCGCGCAATCGCTCGTCGCGCTCCCCTTCGTCGTCCGCGCGCTCGTCCCGGCGCTGCGGGCGGTGGACGTCCGTCTGCGCGAGGCGGCAGCCGTGCTCGGCGCGACGCCATCGCAGATCCGCCGCGAGATCGAGCTGCCGCTGCTCGCCCGGCCGCTCGCGGTGGCGGCGGGCCTCGCGTTCGCGGTCGCGCTCGGCGAGTTCGGCGCCACGGTGTTCGTGGTCCGCGCCGACTGGCCGACGGTGCCGGTGGCGATCTTTCGCTTCCTCGGCCGGCCCGGCGAGGACAACGTCGGGGCCGCGATGGCGCTGTGCGTCGTCCTGATGGGCCTCGTCGCGGCGGTCGCGCTCGTGTCGGAGCGCGTGCTCGTGCGCGGAGGGCCGCGATGAGGCTCTCCCTCGACGGGATCGGGGTCGCGATCGAGGGCAGCGCGATCCTGGAGGGCGTGTCGCTCGACATCGCGGACGGCGAGCGACTCGCGCTCCTCGGCCCGAGCGGGTCGGGGAAGTCGACGGCGCTCCGCGTGGTCGCCGGGTTGCAGCGCCCGTCGACCGGCCGCGTGCTGCTCGACGGCCGCGACGTCACCGGCGTGCCGCCGCACCGGCGCGGCGTCGGGCTCGTCTTCCAGGACGCGGCGCTCTTCCCGCACCGCGACGTCGCCGGAAACGTCGGCTTCGGGCCGAAGGTGGCCGGGCTTCCCGAGCGCGAGCGTGCCACGCGCGTGGCCGAGGCGCTCGAGCTCGTCGGCCTCGAGGGGACCGAACGGCGTGACGTGACGACCCTCTCGGGCGGCGAGGGACAGCGCGTCGCGCTCGCGCGCGCGCTCGCGCCGCGCCCGAAGGTGGTCCTCCTGGACGAGCCGCTCGGCGCACTCGACGGCCCGCTCCGGCGGCGACTCCAGACCGACCTGCGCGAGCTGTTCGAGCGGCTCGCGCTGACAGTCGTCCACGTGACGCACGACACCGGCGAGGCGTTCGAGCTCGGCGACCGCGTGGCCATCCTCCGGGAGGGGCGCATCGCGCAGGTCGCCCCTCCGGACGAGCTCTGGGCGCGGCCGGCCGACGACTGGGTCGCCCGGTTCCTCGGAATGGCGAACATCGACCGCGACGGCGCCCGCGCGACCGTGGTCCGGCCCGAGGCCGTCGTCGTGCGGCCAGGAGAGGGGGCGGTCGTCCTGAGCGCCGACAGGGACGGCGCGGTCGTACGCCTGCGCGTCCGGCGGGACGACGGTGTCGAGCTGGAGGCGGTCGCGGTCGGCGTCGAGGTGCCGCGCGCCGGCGAGCGCGTCGCGGTCGATGTGGATCCGGTCGGGGTCGTCGAGGTGGCGGTGTGGCGGGGCGAGAAGGAAGAGGGGCGAGGCTGAAGCCACGCCCCGGACGCCCCAGTGCTACTCCCACTCGATCGTCGCAGGCGGCTTGGAGGTGAGGTCGAGAGCGACGCGGTTGACGCCGGGCACCTCGTTCACGATCCGGCTCGAGATCGTGTCCAGCAACTCGTAGGGCAGGCGCGCCCAGTCGGCGGTCATTGCGTCCTCCGACGTGACTGCGCGGATCACGACCGGGTACGCATACGTCCGCTCGTCGCCCTGGACGCCGACCGAGCGCACCGCCGGTAGCACCACGAAGCACTGCCAGAGCTCGCCGTAGAGGCCTGCGCGCCGCACCTCCTCGAGGAGGATCGCGTCGGCCGCACGGAGGATCGCGAGGCGCTCCTCGGTGACGTCCCCGATGATCCGGATCGCGAGGCCGGGGCCCGGGAACGGGTGGCGCCAGACCATCCGCTCGGGCAGGCCGAGCTGCTCGCCGACGCGGCGCACCTCGTCCTTGAACAGCGAGCGGAGCGGCTCGACCAGCTCCATCCGCATGTCGGCGGGCAGGCCGCCGACGTTGTGGTGCGACTTGATCTTCGCCGCGACGCCGACCTCGCCGCCAGACTCGATCACGTCCGAGTAGAGCGTCCCCTGGACGAGGTAGCGGACGTCACCGAGCTGGCGCGCCTCCTCCTCGAAGACGCGGATGAACTCCTCGCCGACGATCGCGCGCTTCTCCTCGGGCTCCGTCACCCCCGCGAGGCGGGTGAGGAACCGCTCGCGGGCATGGACGTGGACGAGCGGGACGTGGAAGTGGTGGCCGAAGGTCTCGACGACCTGCTGGGCCTCGTTCTCGCGCAGCAGGCCGTGGTCGACGAATACGCAGGTGAGCTGGTCGCCGACGGCCTTGTGGACGAGCAGGGCGGCGACCGCGGAGTCCACGCCGCCCGAGAGCCCGCAGATCACGCGCTCGGACCCGACCTGCGCGCGGATCCGCTCGACCTGCTCCTCGATCACCGCGGCCGGCGTCCAGGACGGGGCGACGCCGGCGACGTCGTGGAGGAAGCTCTCGAGCATCCGCTGGCCCTGCGGCGTGTGCACGACCTCCGGGTGGAACTGGACGCCGTAGAGCCCGCGCTCGGCGTCCTCGAACGCCGCGATCGGGGTCGTCTCCGACGAGGCCGTGACGCGCGCACCGGCCGGCGCCGCGGTGACGGAGTCGCGGTGGCTCATCCAGACGACCTGCTCGGCCGCGAGATCGTGGAAGAGCGCGCCGGTGCCGTCCAGCTCGACGTCGGCCTTGCCGTACTCCGAGACGTCGTTCGCCTCGACGGCGCCGCCGAGCTCGCGGGCCATGAGCTGCATGCCGTAGCAGATCCCGAGCGTCGGGACGCCGAGGCCGAAGATCGCCGGGTCGGCGAGCGGCGCGCCTTCCGCGTAGACGGAGGCCGGCCCGCCGGAGAGGATCAGCGCCGCGGGGTTGCGAGCGCGAAGCTCCTCGGCGCCGAGCCGATGCGAGACGAGCTCGGAGTAGACCCGCGCCTCGCGCACCCGTCGCGCGATCAGCTGGCTGTACTGCCCCCCGAAGTCGAGGACGAGGACCGGGCGGTCGTCGGGCGACGGCTCCGGCCCCGGGAAGGGGATGACCTCAGCCTCGGCGATAGTTCGGCGCGTCCTTCGTGATCGTCACGTCGTGGGGATGGCTCTCGCGCAGGCCCGCGCCGGTGATGCGGACGAAGCGCGCGTCCTTGAGCGCCTCGATCGACGGCGCGCCGCAGTACCCCATCGCCTGCCTGACGCCCCCGACGACCTGGTGCACGATCGGCCCGAGCGGCCCCTTGTACGCGACGCGCCCCTCGATCCCCTCGGGGATCAGCTCGGCGACGTCCTCGACATCGCCCTGGAAGTACCGGTCCTTCGAGAACCCCCGCGCCTTCATCGCTCCGAGCGAGCCCATCCCGCGGTACTCCTTGAAGCGCTCGCCCTGGACGACGATCACGGCGCCCGGCGCCTCGTCCGTCCCGGCCAGCATCGACCCGAGCATGACGGCGTCGGCCCCCGCGCCGATCGCCTTCGCGACGTCGCCCGACGAGGTGATCCCGCCGTCGGCGATCACCGGGACGTCGTGGTCGGCCGCGACCGAGACGACGTCTGCGACCGCCGTGATCTGGGGCACGCCCACCCCCGCGACGACACGGGTGGTGCAGATCGAGTTGTGCACGATCGCGCCGTCGGCCACGAAGCTGTGCGTCGGACAGTCGACCTCGAGGTCGTACACAGGGACGGAGATGCCGGTCGGCCGAATACCGAGGATCTTGACGATCTGGCTGCAGTCTCCGGCGTGTCGCTTGCGGTGCGTGACGTCCAAGCGGGCGCGGTACGACGCGCGGCAGCGGTCCGCGCTGGTGCCCCTGAGGCCACCTGCCGTGGGCGCCTCGACCGCGACGCTGGGGAAGCTGCCATGGAGGAGATGGCAGAGCAGTCCGAACAGCTCCACGAGCTCCCGAGACGTGTTCCGGAAGCAGATCCTCCCGTTCTTCTCGACATGGCCGTCGCTGTCGACGAGGCCGTCGAGGAGACCTTGGAGGTACCGAGGTTCCCCGCAGCGGTACGGGGCAGGAAGATGCTTGCCGGCGCGCTTGCCGAACTCGGCGAGGAGGCGCGCCCACTGGAGCGAGAAGAGGTAGACCAGGATCATCTTCGGGGTCTCCTTGACCGAAGGTCGAACGCCGGTGACGGCCTCGACCGCGCTCACGAGCTTCTCGACGATGTCGCGCTCCCCGCGCCCGAACGCCCACGAGACCCGCCCGATCTCCGAGCGGCCATTCGTATTGAGGAACGAGTCACCGTCGCCGAGAAACGTCCCGAAGACATATCCCAGCTCGTACGACTCGCGAATGTCGACCGAGTACCGCACGAGCTTCGACTCGCGCTTCGCGAAGGAGCGCAGGTCGATCGCGAGCGTGTCGGGAAGGTCGAACGAGATCCGCAGCGGCAGGAGCCCAACGACCGGCGCCCGCTCCAGAGCCTCGCCGATCTCGAGCCAGCGTCGCTTCGGCTCGCCGAAACGCGTCGGTCGGTCGATCGCTCGGGCGTAGCCGTGCGACGCAACAGCCGTTCGGGCGCTCGATAGATCGCCGAGGTAGTAGCGGTGGTCGGCCGTGACCAGCGTCTCCCCCGGGGCACACGTCGTACGCAAGGCGACGACCTCGCGAACGCCGGTGCACCACGCGCGGCGCACGGTGACCGGGTACCCCACCATGTTGATCACGCGGTCGCCCTCGCGCACCTCCTCGATGTTCCGCTGGGTCCCATCCGCCATCAGCACTCGTGTGCCCGCGGCAAAGCACCCCGGCCCGACACCGGACTTCAGGCAATCGGCTCCGGCGTCGATCAGGGCCTCGGCCGCCTCGGCGGTGGCGATGTTCCCGGCGATGATCTCGACGTCGTGCGCGTCCTTCAAGCGGCGCACCATCTCGACGACGCCGAGCGAGTGGCCGTGGGCCGTGTCGACGACCAGGGCGTCCACCTCGGCCTCGACGAGCGCCGCGGCGCGCTCGACGGCGTCGGTGCCGACACCGACCGCGGCCGCGACCCGAAGCCGGCCGCGCTCGTCCTTCGTCGCGAGCGGGTACGCGTCGCGCTTGGAGATGTCCTTCACGGTGATGAGGCCCTTGAGCCTGCCGTCGACGTCGACGATCGGAAGCTTCTCGATCCGGTGGCGGCCGAGGATCGCTTGCGCCTCCTCCAGGGTCGTCCCCACCGGAGCGGTGACGAGACCCTCCTTCGTCATCGCATCCGCGACGCGCCTCGTCGACGGGACACCGAAGCGCAGGTCGCGATTCGTCAGGATCCCGACGAGCACCTCCGCCTCGTCGACGATCGGGATCCCGGACACGCGGTAGCGCTCCATCAGCGCCAGCGCGTCGCCCACGAGTGCGTCCGGCGAGAGCGTCACCGGCTCGACGATCATCCCGGCCTCGGAGCGCTTGACCTTGTCGACCTCGGCGACCTGGTCGGCGATCGAGAGGTTGCGGTGGAGCACCCCGATCCCACCGAGCCGCGCGAGCGCGATCGCCATCCGCGCCTCGGTGACGGTGTCCATCGCGGCCGAGACGAGCGGGATCTCGAGCGCGATCGTCCGCGTGAGGCGACTGGCGGTCGAGACGTCGTTCGGCAGCACCGCCGACTCGGCCGGCACGAGCAGGACGTCGTCGAAGGTGAGGCCCTCCCTCGCGAACTTGTCCTCTCGCTCGACCAAGTGCGTCGATCCTATCGCGCTACCCGGAGGCCGCGTCAGGACACCGGTTGCAGCTCGCGCAATTCGACCGCGGCTGCGAGACGGCGCGCCTCGGCGGGGTCGAACCGGCCCGCGCCGACGTCGAGCACGGACGCGGCGCCGGTGGCGACGGCCACCCGCAGCGCCTCCTCCGCGGACGCCGAGGCGTCGAGCACCGATGCGAGCCACTGCGCGAGGAAGGCGTCGCCGGCGCCGACCACCGAGACCGGCTCGAGCCGCGGAACGTCGACGCGGTAGCGGCGCACCTGCCGGTCTTCGCGGATGAGTGCGAAGCAGCCGCTCTCGAGGGTGACGAGCACGTTCCGGGCGCCGAGCTCCGCGATCGTCTGGAGCGCCATCAGGAAGTCCTCCTCGTCGTTCAGCTCCTGTCCGACGAGCTGCTCGGCCTCGTGCTGGTTCGGCGAGACGAGCCACGGCTCGGCCTCGACCCCGAGGCGGAACGGCTCGCCCTCCGCGTCGAGCACGACGCGCACGCTGCGTCGCTGGAGCTCGCGCGCCGCCTCGGCGTAGAACGTGTCGGCGACGCCGCGCGGCAGCGACCCCGCGAGCACCACCGCGTCGGCGCCACGGGAGAGGTAGCGCAGCTTGTCCATCAGCATCCCGAGCTCGGAGTCGGTGACCTTCGGGCCCCACTCGTTGATCTCGGTCTGCCTTCCCGAGGTGGGGTCGACGACGAGCGTCGACGTCCGCGACTCGTCGCCGATGCGCACGAAGTCGTTGAGGATCGCCTCGCCGGTCAGCTCCTCGACGATGCGCGTGCCGGTGCGCCCTCCCGTAAGCCCCGTCGCAACGACTGGCACGTGGAGCATCTTGAGCGCGCGCGCCACGTTGATGCCCTTCCCGCCCGCAAGCGTGAGCACCTCGCTCGCGCGGTGGCGCTGGCCGAGCTGCAGCGTCGGGACGGTGAGCGAGCGGTCGAGCGCGGCGTTGAGGGTGACGGTGACGATCACGGCGTGCTCCGGCGCGTCAGGAGACGAGTCCCACGAGATGATGGACGGCGCGTCGGGTGACCCACCAGCCCTTCCCGGCGGCGCCGGGCGCGCTCCGGGACCCGGCGGCCACCAGCGGCGAGCGGGCGACGACACGGGACCCGTCGGTGATCACGACCGTTCCCAGGCGCTGGCCGGCCACGACGGGCAGCGCCGCGACGGCCGGGACCACCACCCGCTCGGTGAGCGGCCGCTCGGTCGACGTTGGTCGGACGATCGCTCGCGGCGCGACCGCAGGAATCGGGGCGAGGCCCCAGCCGACGGGGATCGTCGCGTACGCGCGCCGGGGGACGACGACTGTGGCCATCCGGTAGCTCGAGAGGCCGTAGCGGAGCAGCGCTTCGAGGTCGCTGTCGCGCTGCGCCTCGCTGGGCGAGCCGAGGACGACTGCGGTCACCCCCACGGCTCCGAGGCGGGCGAACGCGGCCTGCGACCAGCCTGCGTCCGCCGTGTGCCCGGTCTTGCCGCCGACGATGCCGCGGAACCGGCCGAGCAGGTTGTCGGTCGACTCGACGACGCGGCCGTCCGAGAGCGTCGCGCGAGACATCGTCGCGTAGCGGCGGATCGCGGGAACGCGGAGAGCGTCACGGACGAGCACGGCGATGTCCCGCGCCGTCGAGACGTGACCGGGCTGGTCGAGCCCGTGCGGGTTCCGGTAGTGCGTGCCGCTGAGCCCGAGCTCCCTGGCCTTGCGGTTCATCAGCGTCACGAAACCAGCCTCGCTCCCGGCTGCGGCGACCGCCAGGGTCGTCGCCGCGTCGTTCGCGCTCGGCACGAGCGTCCCGATGAGGAGGTCGCGCACCGTCATCCGCTGGCCGGCGCGAAGGCCGAGCGACGACTCGCCGACCCCGGCCGCGACGGTCGGCACCTCCACGACCTCGTCGAGGGAAAGGTGCTCGAGCGCGACGAGGGCGGTCATCAGCTTCGTGATGCTCGCCATGGCGCGCGGCGTGTCGGCGCCCCTTGCCGCGAGCGTGTGGCCGTCGACCGAGCTCTGGACGATGTACGCCTGCGCCTGCACCGCCGGAGCGGCCGCCCCCTGGGCGGACGCGGAGACGGCGAGTGCGGCGACCGCGACGGCGAGACCGAGGCGCATCAGGCCGGCCAAGCGTAGTCGACGGCACCCTCGGCGAGCGTCGGGGATGCTCACCAGCCCGCCGCCGCCCAGACGGCCGCGGAGAGCCGCGCGGCCTCGGCACCCGCGGCCGCGCGCCAGTCGTCCGGCGGTGCATCGCGGTAGGCGTAGATGACGGACCGGGACGCGTTGACGAGCGCGCTCGCGGGGCCGCTCGTGAACGCCCGGGCAACGTCGGCCGGGGTGGCTCCCTGCGCGCCGACGCCCGGCAGGAGGATGACCGCGCGGGGCATCGCGCGGCGGGCCTCGCCGATGATGCGCGGGACGGTCGCACCGACGACGGCGCCGACGCTCGAGAGGCCGCGCGTGCCGACGAGGTCCTCGCCCCACTCGTCGACGAGCTGCGCGACGTGCTGCCAGACCGGCCGGCCGTCGGCGAGCATCGCGTCCTGGAGCTCGGCGGCGCCGGCGTTCGAGGTGCGGACGAGCAGGAAGAGCCCCGCGCCGTCGCGGCGGCACGCGGCAAGGAACGGGTCGACCGAGTCGCGGCCGAGATATGGGCTCACCGTGAGAGCGTCGGCGAGCGGCGGGTCGCCGCCCGCCGGCTCGAGGAACGCGGCCGCGTACGCGCGGGCCGTCGAGCCGATGTCGCCTCGCTTCGCGTCGGCGATCACGAGCAGCCCGGCCGCGCGTGCATGGCGCGCGACGGCCTCGAAGGCGCGCCAGCCGTCGCTCCCGAGCGCCTCGAAGAAGGCGGCCTGCGGCTTCACGGCGACGACGTACGGCGCCACCGCGTCGACGATCCCCTTGCAGAACCGTTCCACTGCCGCCGCGGCGGCGGCGCGCCCGGCGTCGGCCTCGCCGCGGAGCTCGATGGGCAGCAGGTCGACGACGGGGTCCAGCCCGACGACGAGCTGCGAGCGCTTGCGCTCGACCGCGTCGGCGAGGCGGTCCGCGAACGGCGCGGGAGCGCCTGCGGCATCGCTCGTCACGCGGCCAAGGGTATCCCGCCGACCAGCGTGCAGATCACGTCGACCTCGAGCGCTCCGACCCGGAGCTCGGGCGGCGGGCGCCGCAGGAACGACGCGACGAGACGCAGCTCGTCGGCGTCCTCGGGTGCGCGGGAGAGCGCCGCGCGCCGTGCCTCCGCCACGAGCGCCGCGGCCTCGTGGGCGGCACCCGCCCCCGGCCGCACGAGCCGCACGGCCGCGACGCGCCCCGCCGCGATCGCGTGGACGCGAACGAAGCCGGGCTCGAGCGCGGGGACGACCACGCATGCGCGCAGCGACCGGAGGCGCTCGAGCTCGCGCAGTGCCTCGACGGCCTCCTCGAGCCCGCCCAGCCGGTCGCGCAGCCGAGCGGCGTCCTCGAAGCGGAGCGCGCGCCCAAGGCCGCGCACTCGCCCGCGGAGTGCGGGCAGCGCCGCCTCGACGTCGTCGGAGGCGTGGCCGTCGAGCGCGCGAGCCGCGAGCCGGGCCCGCCCCCGGCCGGGCAGCGGCCCGAGCGGCGTGGGGTCGGTCGTCGTCGTCCAGCGGGTCCCGCGCCGGCGCAGGTAGACGTGCCGGTCGGGCCGGGTGCTGCGCGCGTTCGCCGGCGGGCGGAGCTCGCGGAGCAGGCGCAGCTCCTCGAGGGCGGCCTCGAGCTCCGAGCCCGTCTCGCGCCACTCGACCTCCTCGAGCGCGCCGAGCGCCGCCTCGACCGCGGGCCGCTGGCGGCCGCTCGCGAAGTAGGAGCGAAGGCGGGCCCGCAGGTCGCGGGCGCGGCCGACGTAGAGCGCGAGCCCGCCGCGGCCGCGGAAGACGTAGACGCCCGGGCTGGGAGGCGCGCCAGCGACGAGGGAGCGCTTGGCGTGCAGGCGCCGCGCACGCGGCGCCGCGAGCTCGACGAGGTCGGCGAGCGTCCTCGCGCCGCGCTCCTGCGCGAGCCCGACGAGGACGACGAGGATCTCGGCGGTGGCGCGGGCATCGGGGAGCGCGCGGTGGCACGGCTCGGTCGACACGCCGAAGAAGTGCGCGAGCGCAGCCAGCCCGACCTTCCGCGTGCGCTCCCCGAGCAGGCGCCGAGCGAGCCACACGGTGTCGACCACGGGCGCGGCGATCCGCCGCCCCGTGAGGAGCTCGACCTCGCGGTCGAGAAAGGCGAGGTCGAAGCGGGCGTTGTGGGCCACGATCGCCGCGTCGCCCGCGAACGCGAGCAGGCGGCGGACGGCCAGCTCCGACCGAGGCGCGCCGCGAAGCGCCTCGGAGCGGATGCCGGTGAGCGACGTGACCGCCGCGGGGACCGCGACCCGCGGGTCGACGAGCGTCTCGAACGCGTCCTCGAGCTCGAGCGCCCGCACGCGCTGCGCGCCGATCTCGCAGATCCGCGAGGTGCGCGGCGAGAGCCCCGTCGTCTCGAGGTCGACGACGACGAAGTGCGCCTCCTCGAGGAGGACGTCCGCCCCTGGCGGGGACGCGAGCCCCACCGAGGCCCCGCGCCAGGCGAGCCGCGCGTCCCCCGTGACGACGTCGTCGAGGAGCGAGCGCGCGAGCGCGGTCGGGGCGCTCGCGAGCGCGAAGAGCGTGCGCGCCGCCTCGTCGGCGGGCACCGGCCCGCGCCGGGCCTCGACGAGCTCGACGAGCCGGTCGGCGGCATCGAACGACAGTTGCATCCCGGAGCATCGTAGGCGAACATATGTTCGACCACAACCCAAGAACGGCATGCCCGAGCGGTGTATCGCTCACGAGCGGTCGCAACGACGCTAAGGAGCGGTTGCGGCGGCGAAGCCGACGCCTTCAGGATCGTCCGCCGCCAGGCGGGCGGGCGGGACGGAGAGCCGCTCGGCGGATCTCCGTCCCGCAGCTAACTCAGTTCACTGCCTTCTTGAGCTGCGATCCTGCGCTGAACTTCGGCACGTTCGCGGCGGCGATCTGAACGGGCTCGCCGGTGCGCGGGTTCACACCCTGGCGGGCCGCGCGTCGCGTGACGTGGAACTTGCCGAAGCCGGTGAACGTGATGGCGTCGCCGTTCTTCAGGGTGCCCTCGATCACGTCGAGAGCCGCGTCGATCGCGGAGCTTGCGTCGCGCTTGGTCATGCCTGCCTTGTCGGCGACAGCGTCCACGAACTCCTGCTTGGTCACGTTCGATCCTCCCTGGTCGATTGTCTTCCGATTACCCCGCCCGAGCCTATAACCCACGCGGGTTCGGCTCAACCATGCGGGTTCATCCCCCGCTCCCGTGCCGGGAGCAGATCGCCCGCCCGGTAGAGCGCGGCGAGCCGCACGCCGAGCCGCGCGAGGGCGTCTGCGCCCCCCTCCTCACGGTCGACGACGCACACCGCGTGGCGGACGACGAGCCCGGCTGCGCGAACGGCCTCCACCGCCTCGCAGAGGGCGCCGCCCGACGTGACCACGTCCTCGACGAGGCACACGAGCTCACCCGGCTCGTACGGCCCCTCGATGCGGTTCCCGGTGGCGTATTCCTTGGTTTCACCGCGCACGATGATGAAGGGCAGACCGGACGCCATGGCCGCCGAAGCGGCCAGCGCGACCGCCCCGAGCGCCGGCCCGGCGATGCGGACGCCGTCCGGCTCCGCCGCTCGGATCGCCGCCGCGAGCCGCTCCCCGAGCGAGCGCAAGAGCTCGGGGTCGGTCTCGAAGCGGTACTTGTCGAGGTACCAGCGCGACCGCCTGCCCGAGCGGAGCGTGAAGTCGCCCTCCAGAAGGGCGACGTCGACGAGGCGGCGCCCCAGCTCGTCGACGGCGCTCACCGCAGGATGCCCTCGGCGATCGCGAGCAGACGCTCCCGCGACGCGCCGTCCCGGAGCTCGAGCTCGGAGCCGTCGGCCCATCCGACGACCACGCGGCGGTCGTCGGCACGCCGACGGCGCAGCAGGAGCCAGGCCCCGGCCGCCGCTGCGGCAAGGAGGACGAGCCTCACGATCCTTCCTCCGCGAGGCGGCGGAGCGCCGTTCGCAGGTCGAAGGCGACGAGGCCCGCCGTCGGCTTCGGCACCGTCGTCACGACGATCGTGCGCCCGCCGTCCGAGACGGCGACGAGGGAGCCGCGCTCGAGGTCGACGTGGGCCCGCTCGACGGCAGGCGCCGTCGGCCGGAGCGCCGACGCCTCGGCGAGGAGCGCGGCGCCCGCCGAGGCGAGCGCTCGCGCGCGCTCGTCGTCCGCCGCCCGCGCGGCGTCAACGGTTCCGTCGGGGCCGGTCACGACGGCCTCGACGACCTGGGTCGAGAGCCCGACGAGCTCGGAGAGGGCGGTGGCTGCGTCCATGCCGGCGCCCGAAGCTACCAAACGAGTGGGCGTGCGACCTCGTCCTGCGGCACCATCCCCCGGTGCACGCGATCGGGGCGACCTTCGACCGCTTCTTCTCGGAGCGTGGGACCCACCTCGCCGCGATGGTGGCCTACTTCGCGCTCGCCTCGTTCGTGCCGCTGATCTTCCTGGCGCTCTCCGTGCTCGGCTTCCTCGACCAGGCCGACTCGTCGAGCGCGCTCGTCTCCTATCTCGAGGACGTGTTCCCCGACCAGTCGGTCGAGTCGATCGTGAAGGTGGTGGACGCGGTGCAGCGGAACGCCACGGCGCTGTCGGTCGTCGGCGCCGTCGCGCTGCTCTGGAGCTCCGTGTCGCTCTTCTCGGCGCTCGAGTCTGCGTTCAACATCCTCTACGGGCGACCGAACCGGTCGTTCCTGCGAGGCAAGGCGCTCGCGAGCATCTACATGACCGCGGCGCTCGTCGTCCTCTTCGCCGGGCTCACGGTCGGCACGTTCGGCTACGACCTGCTCCGCCGCTACGCCACCGACGTCGTCTCGAACCAGTGGGTCGCGCTCGCGCTGACCCTGCTCTCGTCCGGCGCCGCGCTCTTTGCCTTCCTCCAGTCGGCGTACTACCGGCTCCCGAACGCGCGGCTGACGCACCGCGAGGTGCTGCCCGGGGCGATCCTCGGCGCGGTCGTCCTCGTCGGGACGCTCCAGGCATTGCCGGTCTTCGTCCGCCTCACGACCGAGGTCGTCGCGCTGCAGGCGCTCGGCACGACGTTCCTGCTCCTCGTGTGGCTCTACGTGATGGCGAACGTGATCGTCTTCGGCGCGGCGCTCAACTACGTTCTCGCCTACGTCGACACCGGCCGGGAGGTCCAGCCGAGGCGCAGCGCGGTCGCCGCCTCAGGACGCTAGGAGGTCGCGGAGCGCGGCCGCGGCGCGCGCGCGGTGCGAGTGGCGGCTCTTCCACGCGTCGCCGAGCTCGGCGACCGTGCGCCGTTGCCCGGCCGGTACGAACAATGGGTCGTAGCCGAACCCCTCGGTTCCGCGCGGCTCGTGCGCGACGGCTCCCTCGAGCTCCCCCTGCGCGACGAGCTCGGTGCCGTCAGGAGCGAGCGCCACAATGACGCACCGATACCGGCACCTCCGGTCGGAGCGGCCCTCGAGCTCGGCGAGAAGCCGACCGAGGTGGTCCTCGTCCCACCGAGCAGAGTGGACTCCGGGCCGGCCGCCGAGCGCGACGGCCTCGATGCCGGAGTCCTCCCCGACGACCCAGGCATCCGCGGGCGCGTGCGACCTGCCCCAATGCGCCTTGATCCGCGCATTGTCCTCGTATGTCGCGCCGTCCTCGACGGGCGCGTCGTCGCGCCCGAGGAGCTCGATCGCGACGCCGGGAAGCGCCAGACGCAGCTCCTCCAACTTGTGCGCGTTCCCCGACGCGAGGACGAGCTTGAAACAGTCTGTTGCAAGCATCTCGTCCGCCCGCCGTCCAGGCGGGTCGGGTCGGTCGCGTGGCACTACAGGAGCGACGCGGCCTCGCAGGCGGCCCGCTGCGCGGCTCGCAGCTCGTCGATCCCGCCCGTCGCCAGATCGAGCAGGCGGTCGAGCAACTCGCGCGAGAACGGCTCGCGCTCGGCGGTCGCCTGCACCTCGACGAGGCGTCCGTCGGCGGCCATGACGACGTTCATGTCCGTCTCGGCGGACGAGTCCTCGACGTAGTCGAGGTCGAGAACGGGCTCGCCGTCGACGACGCCGACCGAGACGGCGGCGACCGCGGCCGGCAGCGCCTTCGTCAGCCCGAAGCGGTCGAGGGCGCGGAAGGCCGCGACATACGCGCCGGTGATCGCGGCGCAGCGCGTGCCCCCGTCGGCCTGGAGCACGTCGCAGTCGAGCCAGAGCGTCCGCTCGCCGAGCGCCTTGAAGTCGCACACGCTGCGGAGCGCGCGCCCGATCAGGCGCTGGATCTCGACCGTGCGCCCGTCCGGGCGGCCGCGGGAGACCGCCCGCTGCGTCCGCTCGCCGGTCGAGGCGGGGAGCAGCGAGTACTCGGCCGTCATCCACCCCTTGCCCTTGCCGCGGAGCCAGCGCGGGATGTCCTCCTCGACCGTCGCGGTGCAGAGGACGACCGTGCGCCCCTGCGCGTAGAGCACCGACCCGTGGGGCTGCTCGAGGAAGTCGGGTTGGAGGTCGAGCTCCCGGAGCTCGTCGGGCCTGCGTCCGTCGTGTCGTGTCAAGGCGTCTCCCTCTCGAGTGGGCCGGCGTCGCGCAGGATCATGCCGCCTGCGACGCGGCCGCGGCGATCGTCACGCGCTCGACGTCGCGCACCGGTAGCTGGAGGAACCGCTTCCCCATCTCCGCGAAGTCGTCAGGGTCGCCCGTCGTCAGGAAGCGCACCGCCCCCTCGCGGCCCTCGCCGTTCTCGATCCCCTTGCGCGCGAGGGTCTCGGACACCTCCCGCGCCGTCTCGTCGGCGGAGAAGACGAGCGTCACCGCGCGCCCGAAGACGCGCTGGAAGATCGGCCGGACGATCGGGTAGTGCGTGCAGCCGAGGATCACGGTGTCGACACCCGCCTCGCGAAGCGGAGCGGCGACCTCGCGCACGGCCTCGGTCGTCTCCTCGCCGAAGGGATCGGGCCCCTCGATGAGGGTGACGAGACGTGGGCAGGGGACGGAGACGACCTCGACGCTCGCGTCGTGCGCGTGCACGAGCTCCTCGTAGCGGCCGCTCGCGACGGTGGCCTCGGTCGCGAGCAGCCCCACCCGTCGGTTGCGCGTCGCGAGCGCCGCGGCGTGCGCCTCGGGCTGCAGGACGCCGACCACGGGCACGTCCAGGGCCCGCTGGAGGTCGGGCAGGCCGGCGGCGGTGGCCGTGTTGCATGCCACCACGACGAGCTTCACGCCCTCCTGCTCGAGATGGCGGCCGACCTCGAGCGCGAAGCGCCGCACCTCCGCGAGCGGACGAGGGCCGTAGGGCAGCCGGGCGTTGTCGCCGAGGTAGACCGCGTCCTCGTGGGGCAGCGTCACGAGCAGCTCGTGGAGGACCGTGAGGCCGCCCACGCCCGAGTCGAACACGCCGATCGGCCGCGCGTCCATCGCGCGGATGATACGGGCGGCGCTCCACATGGCCGCCTTACAGACGTGGGCTACCCTGGCCGCCGTGACCGCGCCCGTCCCACGCGTGCTGCTCGTCCTGCTCGCGGCCGTCGCGGCGGCGCTCGTCGCCTCCGGGCCCGCCGGCGCATTCTCGAAGCAGGACGTGACGATCACGTCCGCCGACGGCACGCCGCTCGCCGCGACCCTGACGCTGCCCGATGCCACGGCCCCCGCCGGTGGCTGGCCCGCGGTGATCTTCATGCACGGCCTGGGCGGCAACCGCTCGAGCACGCTCGCGGTGGCGCAGGGGATGGGCATCGGCGACCGCTACGCGGTGCTCGCCTACGACGCGCGCGGGCACGGTCAGTCGGGCGGGCTGATCGGGATCGACGGGCCGAAGGAGATCGCGGACGTGAAGGCGGCGTTCTCCTGGCTGCGCGAGCGGCCCGACGTGGCCGACACGCGGATCGGCGGCTGGGGCGTCTCCTACGGGGGCGGCGCGGCCTGGAACTCGCTCGCGGCCGGCGTGCCGTGGGCCGCGCTCGAGATCTCGATGAGCTGGACCGACCTGCGCGACGCGCTCCTCCCGCAGGGCCTCGCCAAGACCGGCGTCATCGCGGGCTTCCTCGGCTCGCTCGACCCGAAACGGGTCGATCCGGAGGTGCTCGCGATCCGCGACGCGGCCTATGCCGGCAGCATCGCGCCGGTCCTGCCTTTCGCAGCCGCCCGCTCGTCGCTCCCGGCCTTGAAGGGCGTGAAGACGCCGGTCTTCATGATGCAGGGGCGCCGCGACTTCGCATTCGGGATGGAGCACGCGCTCGACGCCTACCGCGCCCTCGCCGGCCCGAAGGAGCTCTGGCTCGGCCTCTCGGGGCACGCGCCGTCGCCAGGCGTCGCGGCCGACACGCCGGCGATGCTCGCAGAGGGCGCCCGCTGGTTCGACCGCTTCCTCCGCGGCGACACCGCCTCGCCGCTCGCGAAGCCGATCGCGATCTCGCCCGAGAACTGGAAAGGCCGGCCCGTCCGCTTCGCGGCGCTGCCCAAGGTCGCGACGACACGGACGGCGTTCGCCGCCAAGGCGGCCTTCGGCCAGTCCGGAAAGCTCCAGCGGACGCTGCCCCGCCTCGCGCGCCCGACCGAGGTGTTCGGCTCCCCCGTCGTCCAGGTGAGCGCGAACGCGACCGGCGGCTGGTCGCGCATCGTCGCCGTCCTGAGCGCGCGGACGCCGGCGGGCAAAGAGATCGTCGTCGCGGGCGGCGGAGTCCCGACGCGTCCCGGGGCCCGAACGTATCGGATCGTGCTCGGCAACCAGGCGACGTTCGTGCCGAAGGGCTCGAAGCTGACCGTGACGATCGCTTCGTCGTCCCTCGCTCAGAATCCGGGCAACCTGCTCTACCTCGACCTCCCGTTCCCGTCCACGGCGCGCCTCGCCGTGGCGGGCGGCTCGCTGAGCCTCCCCCGGCTCGCGACCCCGGTCTCGCGGTGAGGCGGGCGCTCGCGCTCGCTGCCGCGCTCGTCCTCGGCGTGGCCGCCGCCGCGAGTGCCGCGACGTCCGCCGACCCGGGGGTCACCGCGACGTCCGTGCTCGTCGGCGGCACCGTCCCCCTCTCCGGCGAGGCAGCCGCATTCGGCGCCGTGGCGCCAGGCGCGAAGGCGTACTTCGACTACGTCAACTCGAAGGGCGGGGTCAACGGCCGGAAGATCGAGTACCGCTACTACGACGACGCGTACAACCCGGCCCAGACCGTGCAGCTCACACGAAAGCTCGTCGAGCAGGATCGCGTGTTCGCGATCTTCAACGCGGTCGGCACGGCGAACAATCTCGCGATCCGCGACTACCTGAACGCGCAGAAGGTGCCGCAGCTCTTCTCGGGCGACGGCTCGCAGGCGCTCGGGGGCGCCTCCGCCCGGTACCCCTGGACGGTCGGCTTCCTCCCGAGCTACCGCGGCGAGGGGGCGGTCGTCGGGCGCGACCTCGTCGCGACCCGGCCGAAGGCGAAGGTCGCCGTGCTACTCGAGAACACGGATCTCGGCAAGGACATGACGCGCGGCCTGTCGCGCGCGATCGCCGGAAAGGGCCCGAAGATCGTCGCGTCCGAGCCGTACGAGCTGACGACCACCGACGTCGTGGCGCAGATCGCGAAGCTCAAGGCGTCCGGAGCCGACACGCTCATGCTCTTCGCGACGCCGAAGTTCATGATCCAGGCGATCGTCGCGGCGAAGAAGCTCGCATGGAAGCCACGGCTCTACCTCGCCTCGGTGTCGATCGAGCCGACGATCATGGCGATCGCACGGGCGAACGCGCCCGACCTGACCCTCGGCGCGCGGGCGATCGCGTTCGTGAAGAACCCGAACGACCCGATCTGGCGGAAGGATCCCGCCGTCGCGCTGTATCGGTCGATCCTCGCGCGCTTTGCCCCGAGCGCCAAGCCGGCCGACGTCTACAACTGGTACGGGATGACCGTCGCGTGGACGATGGTCGACGCGCTCCGGCGGGCAGGGACGAACCTGACCCGCGCCGGCCTGCTCCGCGCCGCGCGGAGCCTCGACACGACGGCGAACCCGTTCCTCCTGCCCGGCACCCGGCTGCGCACCTCGGCGACGGACGCCTTCCCGATCGACACGGTCTACCTCTACCGCTACGACAACAAGCAGTGGGTCCGAACCGAAGGCCCCTTCCCCGCCCGATGACTCAACCCACCAAGGAGGGAACACCCACGATGAGGAACCGGACACGCTCGGCCGTGGTCGCGCTCGCGGCGCTCGCCGCGCTCGCGCTCGCCGCCGTCGCCACCGCCGCGTACACCTCGCCGAAGCTCTCGGTCGCGTACGCGCCGGGCAACGTCACCAACATCGTCGCCTCGGCGTCGGTGAACGACGACTCGACCGCTGTGGCTGCGATCGTCATTCCGAACGGAAGCGCGATCACCACGACCGCGGCGCCGGGCACGAAGGTCGGTACCGCGAAGGCGCAGGTGAGCGCGCTCGCGCTCGGCGGCGCGCTGCTGCCGCTCGCGGGCGACATCGTCATCGCACCGCCGGGCGCCGTCAACCCGACGTCGCAAGCGCAGTGCACGCAGGGGGTTACGCCCCAGCTGACATTGCTACTCGTGCTGCAGGCGGCCGGCCAGACCATCCCGCTGCCGGCGTACATCCTGCCGACAAGTGGGGCGCTGGCCGCGCTCGGCTCAGCACAGCTGGTGTTCTGCCTCCCGCCGCCCGACCTTCCCGCTCCCGTGGGCGCGACGTTCGGGGCGAAGTTCCTGAGCGCCGACCTGACGCTGAACGGCGTCATCGGGCCCGTCGTGCAGGGCGCCTGGGTCGCGTTCTGGACGCCGTGGAACGCGGGCGTCGGCACCCTCAACACGGCTGCTCGGGTGGTCTCCCCGGCCGCGATCGCGCCGGGCGGGATCACGCTCACCGGCCGCAAGGTGAAGGGCGTCAAGCGCCTCGCCGGCCGCGTCACGCAGGGAAGCGCCGGCGTCGCGACGCGGGTGACGATCCTCGCGGGCACCAAGCGCCTCGCGTCGGTCTCCGCCAAGGCGAACGGCGCGTTCACCTACGCCGTGCCGAGGGCGTCGAAGGCGACGTCGTTCCGCGCGCGGGCGGTCGTCGCGGGCCGGAGCGCCCCGGCGGCCTGCACGCCGTTCGGCTCCCTCGGCGTGCCGTGCGTGAACCCGACGGCGAGCGGCTTCACCGCGACCTCGGGCACCGTCAGGCTCCGCTAGCCGAGCCGCACGCCGGCCAATGCGGAACGGGCGCCCTCGGGCGCCCGTTCCGTTGTTCAGGGAGGGCTTGCTCGACGTCAGTCCGCGTCGTCGGCGTCCGGGTAGTTCGCCTCGAGCGGGTGGCCCTCGTCCGCGTCCGGTCCCGGGTTCGGTGTTCCGGGCGGCGGTTGCGGGCTGGGCGCCGGATCGGGGCTCGGTGTCGGCGTCGGCATGCCCGGGGTCGGCGTCTCGGGCTGGTCGGCGGCACGGGGGTTGCTCACGAAAACGCTCCTTCGGGTCGGTGGCTCGCCGAAAGAGGTACCCCGATGTCGCCGCTTCGAAGCGTCGCTGCCCGAGCGGTCAGGCTCCGCTGGCCGAGCCGCACGAGGCGATGCCGAACGGGCCCGTTCCGCATTCCGATCCGCAGCCCGACTAGATGGTCGGAACGATGTCGAGCCGTAACACGCTGCCGGTCGCCGTCGTCACGAAGACGCGGCCCGAGCCGTCGACCCCGAAGCTCGTCGGTTGGGTGACGGCGAGGTTGAGGGGAACGACCTGCCCCTGGGCCGTGAGCGCGTTCACGCGGCCCTCGCAGAAGTCGGCCCATAGGAACAGGCCGGAGAGCGCCACGACGCGCGGATCGCGTGCGACCACGCCGCCGACGATCGAGCAGCGCTTGGCGGTGTGGGGATATTCGAGGAGCGGCGACGTCAGCGTGGCTCCCGCACAGCTCGAGGGAAGCGACACGCCGGGCGGGACGACGGACCCCTCCTTGCACGGCCAGCCGAAGTCGAGCCCGAGGCGGTCGAGTGGTAGCCGGTCGACCTCCTCCCGCGCTCCCTCGCCCACGTCGCCGATCAGCATCGTGCCGGTAGGCGCGTCGATCCAGAAACGCCAGGGGTTCCGCAGCCCATAGGCGACGATCTCCGGCCGCGCCGATTCCTGCGAGACGAACGGGTTCCCCGCCGGGACCGCGTACGGGGCGCCGCCGCGCGGGTCGATGCGGAGAATCGTCCCGAGCAGGTCGCCCAGGGTCTGGCCCGAGCGGCCGACCGGGACCCGAGGAGGATCGGCGCCGCCATCGCCGACGGAGACGTAGAGGTAGCCATCGGGGCCGAACTGCATCATCCCGCCGTTGTGGTCGGCGGTCTCCTTCTCGATCGCGAGGACGCGACGCCGGCTCGTGTCGGCGACGTCCGAGTCGTCGTCCGCCCGCTTCCGCTCGACGACGCGGATGTTGCCGTCACGGTTCGTGAAGTAGGCGTAGAAGCGGCCGCTCGACGCGTAGTCCGGCGCGAACGCGATCGACAGCAGGCCCTTCTCGCCTTCGGCACCGACGACATTCCGGATGTCGAGGAACGGCCGCGTCTGCCGCATGCCGTCCTTGAACAGCAGGACCATGCCGTCCTGCCGGACGACCATCAGCCGGTCGGTGTCGCCCGGCGGCGACGCGGCGAAGGTCAGCGGCCCGAGCCCCGTGGCAACCGGGGTGAGGCGGAGGCGCGAGCGCGTCGCGAGCGGCTGCGCCTTCCCCGTCACGTGCCCGCCGATCCGCACGACGCCGGTCATCCCGAGCGCCGCATCCCCGCGGCCGTTCGAGAAGAAGCGGTATGCACGGGGCTTCGCGACCGTGACCGTGAGGGACGCACGCCCACCGTGCGGCAGGAGCGTCGTCTGCTTCCCCGCGACGGCGAATCCGTGAGGGACGTTGCCGCGGTTGATCACCCGGAACGTCACGCGGCGCGCCGCCACCGCTCCGGAGGAGAGGCGGATCCCGAAGTCCGAAAGGGTCACCGTCACCGACGCCGCCGACGTGGCCCCCTGCGTCCGAACGGGAACCACCAGCGGGAGCCCGAGAGCACACGCCGACGCGGCGAGCAGCAGACCACGGCGGCGACCGACGACGAGGCGCATCGGAGCGACACGTTCCACGAACGCGTTGAGAAGTGTGTGAATCACTCGTTAAGGGACCGTTGACGGGCCGTTGCCGCGGCCCGGCCCGAAGCGCGGAGCGACGCCGAAGACGGCCTCGGCGACGCCGTTGTCCGTCGCCGCGTATCGGTGCGCCGTCGCCGAGGGCACGAAGAAGGCGTCGCCCGGGGCGAGGGTCGCGGCGACGCCGTCGGCCTCGACGAGGAGCTCGCCGCGGGTGACGTAGACGAGCTCGTCGCCGTCGTGGCTCTCCTCGAGGCTCGTCCGCCCGGCCGGCACCGTTACGGTGCCGGCCGTCAGGTGCTCCGTCGAGACGAGCAGGCCGACGAGCACGTCGCTGTCGAGCCGCCAGACGCTGTCCGCGGCACGGAGCACCTGAAGCGAGCCCGCAGCGGGACGGGCATCCGCGAGGCTGCCGACGACGTCCTCGACCGCGTAGACGCTCTCCTCGAGATACGGCCGCGTCTGCGCGTATGCGCCCGACGTCCCCGTCGCCGGCGGCGGCGCGAAGAGCTCGAGCACCCGCAGCGGCTCGTCGCCGTAGGAGAAGCCGTGATGCCACGTGTCACGGCGGAAGAAGACGCTCTCGCCGCGCTCGGCGCGCACGACGTCGCCCGTCTCCGGGTTGGCGAGCGCAAGCGTCCCCTGCAGCACGTGGAGGAGCTCGTCGGCGGCGAACACCGTCCGGAAGCTCTCGGAGTGGCGGAAGGCGCCGCCCGGCGGGAGTCCGAACACGATCGCGTGGATCCGCTGCGAGGAGACGTAGATCCAGTCCTCGACGAAGCCGGCCTCTTCGTCGCCCCAGGTGTGTCGTACGGCGTCGGCGGCCCGGATCGCAGTCGGCTCGTCGAACGACGGCCGCGGCGACGGCTTATAGCCCATCGTGGCTGCGGCGGTCGTGGGCCAGCCGCTCCGCGTCGTGCTCCGAGAACGAGGCGTCGTAGACGGGGTCGGGAAAGCCGCTCTCGATCGTCCGGGCGACGCCGTCCCGGCCCGCTGCCTGCGCGGCGAGCATGACCTCGAGCGCGTGGTAGGCGTGCTCGGGGCGCGTCACCGTGGGACGGCCCGCCTCGACGCAGTCGACGAGATGGCGCAGGCCCTCGGTCCACTGCCAGTGCGGGTCGGGCTCGGGAAACACGTGCCAGGCGCCGTCGCTGTTCCGCCAGAGCTCCCAGCCCTCGGGCGCCCAGTCGTCGCCGAGGAGCTGGACGGTGCCTTCGCTGCCGTAGACCTCGATCGCGGGCGAGCGGTAGCGCTGCATCGTGAACCCGGTCGTCACGACGGCGAAGCGCGCGTCGCCGAAGTCGAGCAGGACGTGCGCGTTGTCGTCGGCTTCGACCCGCATGCGGCGGCCGTTGACCACGCGCTCGGGGATCGCGACACCGGCCATCGCGGTGACGCGCCGCGCGGGCCCGAACAGCGCGCAGAGGCTCGTGACGTTGTAGACGCCAAGGTCGAAGAGTGACCCGCCGCCGGGCTCGTAGAACCACTCGTTCCACCACGGCCCGGACCAGCCGTACCGCGCACGCGCGGTGAGGAGATCGCCGACCAGGCCGTCCCGCACGGCGGCGTGGACGGCCCGGAACGTCGGGCTCAAGAGGATGTGCGGCGCGCAGACGAGGAGGCCCGGCGATCGCTGACCCAGCTCGAGCAGCTGGGCGGCCTCCTCGAGCGAGGTCGCCATCGGCTTCTCGACGAGCACGTGCTTTCCGGCCGCGAGCGCGGCGCGCGCGAGGGAGCCGTGCTCGTTCATGCTCGTCAGCACGAGAACGGCCTCGACGCCGTCCGCGCCGACGAGGTCGTCGGGCCCGCGCAGCTCGGGGTCGACGCCGAAGTGGCTCGCCGCTCCGCGCCGCTTCGCGTCGTCGAGGTCGTACACGGCGCTCACGTGCACGCGCCCCGCCGCGCGAAGGCGCTCGATCATCGCCCGGTACGGCCCGGCGAAGACGCTGCCGCAGCCGAGCACGCCGAGCCCGAGGCTCATTCCCGCTCCCGGCGCCGGCAAAGCCGGCGCCTCCGCTCACTGGAGCCTCCGTCGAGCCCACGGCTCATGCGGTACGTCTCGCGACGCGGTAGTACGCGTCGGTCCACGCCGGTCGGTCGACGTCGAGGCCGCGCGCGAGGCCGAGTCGCGCGGAGAGCGCCGCGGCGGCGGGAAAGGCCGACACCGCGGCGAGCCGGCGGTCGGCGGTCTCGCCCCCGGGCGCGCGCAGCACCGTCGCGCCCTGCGCCGCGCAGATCTCCTCGGCCTCGGCCAGCAGCGGGTCGACAGTGCCGGCCGGCAGGCTCAGCGCGAGCGCTCCCGGACGGAGCGCCATCATCGCCGACGTCGCGCCCTCGCGGGTCTCGACGCCCTCGGCCGGGATGCCGGACACCTCCTTGAGCAAGAGCGCCGCCTCGAGCGCGGCCGCCCATCCCGGGCCGCTGCCGAAGGCGACGGCGGTCTCCGCCTCGATCTCGCCGAGCTCGTCGACCCACGCGCGGGCGCGGGCGACCGTGCGCTCGAGCTCTTCGGGCAGGCGGCAAAGCGCCGCATCCAGCTCGTCGTCGGCCGTGATCGCCGCCCACACGCGGAGTGCGGCCACGACGGCCCCGCAGAACGCCTGCGTGTGCGTGACCGCACGCTGGGTCGGCACCGAGACGAGAGCCCGGGCGCCGGCGCGCGAGCCGAGCGTCGAGCCCGCGTTCGCCGTGACGGCCGCGTAGGGCGCCGGTGCGCCGGCGTCGACGGCCTCGACCAGGTCGCGGAACTCCCCGGACGAGGAGACGGCGAGGAAGACGTCGCCCGGGCGCCAGGCGAATACGCCCCGTGCGAGGAGGCCGCTCGGCACCGCCACCACCTCGGGCCCGCGGCGCGACTCGAGCGACGCCAGCCAGAGCGCGACCGCGACGTAGTAGGCCGCCCCGTTGCCGCCCGCGACCACTCGGCGGACACGCTCGCCGCCGAGCAGCGTCGCGACCTCACCGACGCCGCTCCCGTCGTCGATCGTCGCCTGGATGGACGACGGGAGCTCCACCACGTCTCGCCAGAAGCCCGTCTCGTCGAGCATGGCGCCAGCCTAACCCCGGCCCGCGGCCGCGACGAGCGCCGCCCCGATCACGCCGCCGTCCGGCCCGAGCGCCGAGCCCACGACCGGAAGCGGCGGCGTCCGGGGGTATGCCACCCGCCCGTGGACGGCGCGTCCGACGCGCTCACGGAACGACGCCTCGAGACCGAGACCGCCGCCGAGGACGACCAGCGACGGATCGAGCGCGTTGACGAGCACGGCGAGCGCGCCGGCGAGGGTCTCCGCGGCCGCGTCGACGAGCGGCGCATGCCGCGGGTCGGCCAGGACGTCCTCGGCCCGCTCGACCCCGGCGGCACGGGCGAGCGCAGGGCCGCTCGCGACCCGTTCGACCGGCGGTGCGCCGAGCACGATCGCCTCGCCGAGCGCCCCGGCGTGCGGCCGTCCGTCGGTCACGAGGCACGCGCTCGCCCCGGTGCCGACGACCACGAAGAGGAACGGCGAAGCGCCGGCGCCCGCCCCGAAACGGGCCTCCGCGAGGGCGGCGGCCCGCACGTCGGACTCCACGACGACGCGGGGCGCACCGATCGCGCCGGCGACGTCGAGCCCGCGCCAGTCGACGGTGTCACCGCTCGCCGGGCGGCCCTCGAGGTCGACGAGCTCGCAGAGCCCGATCCCGACCGGCAGTGCGCCGGCGCCGAGCTCCTCCGCGAGCACGGCGCAGTCCGCGAGCACCGCCGGCCCGCCGCGCTCGGGCCGCGTCGGCTGGCGGCGTCGCTCGACGAGCGCGCCGGTCGCGGTGTCGACGAGGCCCGCGGCGATCTTCGTGCCGCCGACGTCGATGCCGATCGCGGCGGCGCCGGCGGCGGCCGCGGGCCGCGGGTTTCGGTCCGCCGCTGGCATCGCTCTATAGTCTCGTATCCGCCGCCCGGGCGGCGACCCCGAGCCCGAGGGAGGGAATGTGAACAGGCGTCTGCCGGGAGTGCTCGTCCTCGCCGCCTTCACCCTGCTCGCCGCCGTCACGGCGGGCGCGTATGCAGGCAGGCAGGCGACCACCACCCTGACGATGTGGTCCTACGACAACCAGGATCCGGGCCTCGAGCCCGTGCTCAAGCAGCTCAGCAAGGACTTCGAGAAGAGCCATCCCGGGCGTGAAGATCAACCTCGTCTTCAAGTCGTTCAACGACCTCGTCGGCACGGTGCCGCGTGCGCTTGCCTCGGGCAGCGGGCCCGACGTGACCGAGGGGAACCAGGGCTACCAGACGGACGCCCAGCTCGTGAAGGCGAAGCTGATCCTGCCGCTCACGAAGTACGTCAAGAAGTACGGGTGGGACAAGCTCTACGCGCCGTCGACCTGGGGCATGTTCCGCTGGACGCCCGACGGCAAGTCGTTCGGAAAGGGCCCCGTCTGGGGCATCGCGCAGACCGGCCAGAACATCGTCGCCTTCACAACAAGAAGAAGCTGTCGCGGCAGGGGTCAACCCGAGCAAGCTGCCGACCACGTTCGCAGGGTTCGAGCGGATGCTCGCGCAGCTGCGGGCGAAGCTGCCCGAAGACGACCCCGTGATCCACGAGGGGAACAAGGAGGGCTACGGCTTCATCCACCTCTTCGGCGGCATCTGGGGCGCGCACGTCAAGGCGCAGAGCGTCCGCAACTGGATCTACCACGTGCCCGGCTCGCGCTACGACACGCCCGGGACGATCAAGGCGCTCGCCCGCCTGCAGGCGTGGGCGAAGGCCGGCTACTTCAACGACGACTACAACACCGTGGGCTACGACGCGTCCGCCGACGGTGTTCGCGAAGGGCAAGGGCGCCATGTGGATCGGCGGCGACTGGGACTCGACGTCATCCAGGAAGGGCTCGGCGCGAGCGAACGTCGATCGTGATGCCGGTGCCGCCGGGGCCGAGCGGCGTCTGGACGTCGATCGGCGGCCTTTCCGGCCCGTGGCACATCTCCGCGAAGACCAAGTACGCGGACCTCGGCGCCGAGTGGCTCAACTACGTGATCACCTCGCCGCGCGCGAAGACGCTCATGTACTCCAGCAACAGCAGATCCCGTCCGACCGGCGGGCCAAGGCGCCCTCGGGCGATCCGTATCTCGCCCAGGTGGGCAAGGCGTTCCAGCTGGTCGCGAACGACGACGGCCTGCTGCTCTACACCGACTGGGCCTCGCCATCGATGTACACGACGCTGCAGAACCAGTTCCAGCTCCTGCTCGCCGGCCGCCAGACGCCGGCCGGCATGGCGAAGGCCGTCCAGGACGACTGGGCGAAGTTCGACAAGACGCTCGGCGCTGACTCGACCCCACGTGGCGATGACGATCGCAGCAGCCGCGGCGCGCCCGGACCCCGTAGGCCCGGGCGCGCCGCGGAGGCGGCGTCGGCAGCGGCCCGGACGCGCGCCGGGGGACCCGCGCAACATCGGCTGGCTCTACGTCCTCCCCGGGCTCGCGTTCTACGTCCTCTTCACGCTCGCCCCGCTCCTCCACACGGTCTACTACTCGCTCTTCGACTGGGACGGCCTCACGGAGAAGACCTGGGTCGGGCTCGCGAACTACGGCGAGGCGCTGCGGGACAGCGTCCTGCGCGACGCGTTCCTGCACTCGGCGATCCTGATCGTCTACTACGCGGTGCTCCCCGTGATCATCGGCCTTGCGCTCACGGCCGCGCTCACGCGCTCGGCCATCCGCGGGTTCCGCTTCTTCCGCACGGTGCTGTTCCTGCCGCAGCTGATCGCCGGCGTCGTCATCGCCCAGGCCTGGACGTGGATCTACGCGAGCGAAGGGCCGCTCAACCGCTTCCTCGAGCTGATCGGGCTCGGCGCGCTGGCACGGCCGTGGCTCGGCGACTTCACGTGGGCGCTGCCCTCGATCGGCGCGATCGGGAGCTGGGTGACGTTCGGGCTCTGCATGGTGCTCTTCATCGCGGGGGTGCAGAAGATCCCCACGTCGCTGTACGACGCGGCCCGCGTCGACGGCGCCGGTGCCGTGCGCGAGTTCTTCGCGGTGACGCTGCCGGGGCTGCACAACGAGATCCTCGTCGCGTTCGTGCTGACGACGATCAACGCGCTCCGGAGCTTCGACATCGTCTACAACACGACGGCCGGCGGCCCGGGGGGCGAGACGCTCGTCCCCTCGATGTACATGTACCAGAACGCGTTTCTGTACAACCGCGTCGGCTACGCGGCCGCGATCGCCACGGTGCTCGCGGTGGCGATCTTCGCGCTCGCGGCGATCGTCCTGCGCGTCGGCGACCGGGGAGAGCGCGCGTGACGACGGTCCGGCTCGACCGGTTCGGCACGTACCTCGTGCTCTCCACGTTCGCGCTGATCGCGATCTACCCCGTGCTGTCGATCCTGTTCCTCGCGCTCCACCGGAAGACCGATCTCGTGACCGGCTTCGCCTTCCCGACCCGCATCGACCTCTCGAGCTTCGAGGCGGCGTGGACGGAGGGCAACTTCACGACCGGCTTCAAGTCCAGCTTCGTCGTCGCCGGCGTCGTCACGGCGATGTCGGCCGTGCTCTCGATCGGGACGGGCTACGCGTTCGGGACGATGCGCTTCACCGGCGACCGCATCGTGTTCCCGATCATCCTGCTCGGGATCATCTTCCCCTACGAGGCGACGGTGATCCCCCTCTACTACGACTTCCAGGACGTCCCGCTCCTCCACTGGCACCTGCTCAACACCTACTGGGCGCTGATCCTCCCGCAGATCGGTCAGTCGGTCGCCTTCGGGACGTTCTGGATGCGCGCCTTCTTCCGCTCGACGCCGCGCTCGCTGATCGAGGCGGCCCGCATCGACGGCGCGACGAGCTTCGGCGTCCTGTGGCGCGTGCTCCTGCCGCAGGCGATGCCGGCGGTGCTGACGATGTCGGTGCTCGTGTTCACCTACACCTGGAACGAGTTCCTGCTCGCGCTCGTGCTCGTGTCCGGCAGCGAGTCGCACCAGACGGCGCCGCTCGGCCTCAGCTTCTTCGCGGGCGCGTCGCGCGCCGGCGACCCCACCAAGGTCGCCGCGGCGGCGGTGCTCGTCGCGCTGCCGATCCTCGTCGTGTATCTGTTCCTGCAACGGCACTTCGTCCGCGGGATGCTCGCCGGGGCGCTCAAGGAGTGAGGTAGGCCATGGCGCGGATCAAGCTCGTGTACCTCGGCGGGGGCTCGACCAGGGCGGCCGGGACGATGGCCTCCTTCATGGCGAACGGCGCCGACTTCGACGGCTCGGAGGTCGTCCTCGTCGACCTCGACGAGGACCGGCTCGCGCTGATCCGCGTGCTCGCGGAGAAGATGGCGCGCGCCCGCGGGCTCGACGTCGCGGTCACCGCGACCACCGACCGGCGGGCGGCGCTCGACGGCTGCGACGCCGTCCTCTCCTCGTTCCGGCCGGGTGGGTTCGCCGCGCGGGTGCACGACGAGCGCATCCCGCTGGAGCACGGGCTGATCGGCCAGGAGACCCAGGGGGCGGGAGGCTTCTTCATGGCGCTCCGCGCGATCGCGGTGCTGAAGGACGTCTGCGCCGAGATGGAGGAGCTCTGCCCCGACGCCTGGATCTTCAACTACACGAACCCCGTCAACATCGTCGCCGAGGCGGTCACGCACCACTCCCCCGTGAGGATCGTCTCGCTCTGCGAGGGGCCGATCTACTTCCGGGACGAGATCGCCGGCTCGGCGGGGCTCGACCCCGACCTCCTGCGCGTGACGATGGTGGGCCTGAACCACGCGTGCTGGGGCGTCGAGCACGACTACGGCGGGCGCGACCCGCTGCCGCTCATCGAGGAGGCATGGAAGCGCCGCCGGGACGACCCGACGCTCGAGCCGCACCTCCACCGCCAGCTCCGGCTGGCCGCGGCGATGGGGGCGGTCCCGGCCGACTACTTCCAGTACTACTACTTCACCGACGACGTCCTCGCGGAGCTTCGCGGCAAGCCGACGACACGCGCGGAGGACATCCTCGGCTGGTCGGGCGACTACTGGCGCCACTACGAGGAGCAGGCGGAGACCGACGACCCGCAGCTCGATCCGGGCCGCTCGCGCGGCGGCATCCACGAGCTCGAGCTCGCCATCGACGTGATGGACGCGATCTTCAACGACAAGAACGAGATCCATCCCGTGAACATGCCGAACGCGGGCGGCGCGCTGCAGGGCTTTCCCGAGGACCTCGTCGTCGAGGTGCTCGGCCGTTGTCACGGCGACGGCATCGACGTCCTCCCCGCGAAGCCGCTGCCCCGGCACGTGCGGGGTCTCGTGGAGATGCTCGGCGAGTACCAGGCCCTTGCCGCGGAGACCGCCTGGCACGGAACGCGCGCGGACGGGATCCGCGCGCTCTCCGCCAACCCCCTCGTCCGGCAGGTCGACGTCGCCGAGCGCGTCTACGACGCGCTCGCGGTGGCCCACCGCGACCACCTGCCCGAGAGGCTCCGCGCATGAGCTCGCTCCTCCTCGGCGTCGACGGCGGCAACACGAAGACCGTGGCTCTCGTCGTGACCGCGGACGGCGAGGTCCTCGGATCGGGTCGCGGCGGCTGCGGGGACATCCACAACGCGATCGGCCCGGAGGCGGCGCTCGAGGAGATCGTCGGCGCCGCGCGAGCCGCGCTCGACGCCGCCGGGGCGACGGCGGAGGATCTCGCGGCGGCCGCGTTCAGCCTCGCCGGGGCCGACTGGCCGGAGGACTTCGACTACCTCCGCCGCGAGCTCCGCGGCAGGCTCGCTCTTCCGGACGACCCCGAGATCGTCAACGACGCCGTCGGTGGGCTGCGGAGCGGCACCGACGACATGGTCGGCGTTGCGGTCGTGATCGGCACGTATTCGGCCGTCGTCGGACGGAACGCGGACGGCCAGCTCTTCCACCTCGGCTTCTGGCCCGACTCGACGGGTGCGCAGGCGCTCGGCTCGCAGGCGCTCGCGGCCATCTGGCGGCACATGCTCGATCTCGGCCCGGAGACCACGCTGCTCGACCGCGCGCTCGACCGGTGGGGCTGCGCGGGCGCGCAGGAGCTGCTCCACGTGCTGACGCAGATCGGAGGCCCGGAGGAGTCGGAGGCCGGGAACTTCGCGGACGCCGTCCTCGACGAAGCGGAAGCCGGCGACAGGGTCGCGCGCACCATCGTCCAGACGGTCGCGGGCCGGATGGGCGACTACGCGCGCGTCTGCGCGTCGCGCACCGGGCAGCTCGGCGCGCCGTTCCAGCTCGTCCTCTGCGGCAGCGTCCTGCGCCACCCCTCGCCGCTCCTTCGCTCGGTGCTCCTCTCGCGCGTGCCCGACGGGCAGCCCGTGTACCCGGACGTCGAGCCGGTCGCCGGCGCCGTGCTGCTCGCGGCCGACCGCGCCGGAGCGCGACCGGAGCTCGCGCGGCTCCGCCCGCCGCTCGCCGTCGCGCCGGAGCCGGGAGCCTGACGTGGCCGGGATCCGCCTCGACGGCGCGACGAAGGTGTATCCGAACGGGGTCAAGGCCCTCGACGCCGTCACGCTCGACATCCACGACGGCGAGTTCATGGTGCTGGTCGGCCCGTCGGGCTGCGGGAAGTCGACGCTCCTGCGGATGATCGCGGGGCTCGAGGAGGTGACCGAGGGAAGCATCGTGATCGGCGATCGTGACGTCACGCAGCTCCGGCCGCGCGACCGGGACATCGCGATGGTGTTCCAGAACTACGCGCTCTATCCGACGATGACGGTCGAGGAGAACCTCGGGTTCGGGCTCAAGCTGCGTCGCGTGCCGGCACCGGAGCGACGGGGCCGCGTCCGGCAGGTCGCGACGACGCTCGGCCTCCAGGGCCTGCTCGACCGACGTCCCGCGCTCCTCTCCGGCGGGCAGCGCCAGCGCGTCGCCATGGGCCGGGCGATGGTGCGCGAGCCGACCGCGTTCCTCATGGACGAGCCGCTCTCGAACCTCGACGCGAAGCTGCGCGTGTCGATGCGCGCCGAGCTGGCGCGCCTGCACGAGCGGCTCGGCGTCACGACCGTCTACGTCACGCACGACCAGGTCGAGGCGATGACGCTCGGCGAGCGAGTCGCCGTACTCCGCGACGGGGTGCTGCAGCAGTGCGACTCGCCGCAGCGGCTGTTCCACGACCCGACGAACCTCTTCGTCGCCGCCTTCATCGGGTCGCCGTCCATGAACGTGGTCGAGGCGACCGTCGCGGACGGCCGCGTCTCGTTTGCGGGCCTCGACCTGCCGCTACCGCCCGACGCAGCCCTCGCGCCCGGCGTGGAGAACGTCATCCTCGGGATCCGCCCGACCGACCTCCGGCATGCGCTCGACGCCCCGGCCGGCGAGCCGCGCATCGTCGTTCGACCCGACCTCGTCGAGGAGCTGGGCGGCGTCACGAACGTCCTCTTCCCCATCGAAGCTCCGCGCGTGCAGACCGACGCCACGCGCGCCGCCATCGAGGCGGCGTCCGACGACGACGCGACGCTCCTCGCCGACGATCTGCGCGCCCGCTTCTGCGCCGCGATCGACGGCCGGCGCCTCGTCGTGCCCGGCGAGGACCTCGAGCTGGCCGTCGACCACCGTCAGCTCCATTTCTTCGACACCGCGACCGGGGACGCGCTCAGCCGGCGGTCGCGAGCGGCGGCGGCGTGAGCCCGCGCGCGCTGCCCTCGCGCAGCAACGTCTCCAGGTCGACGGCGCCCCCGAGCCCCGTCGGCGTGCAGACGGCGAGACCGGCGTACAGCACCGCCCAGCGGAGCCTGTCCTCGGGCCCGGCGCCGCGCAGGTCGGCCCAGATGTAGGCGGCGGCGAGGAGGTCGCCCGCGCCGGTCGTGTCGACGGGGCGCTCGATCTTCTCGGCCGGGACGCTGATCGTCGCGCCGTCCGTCACCGCCACGGCGCCCTCCGCCGCCAGCGTGACGACGACGGTCTCGACCAGCTCGGACAGGCTTGCGGCCGCGTCGGCGACCGTCTCCCTGCCGCTCAGCCCGAGTGCCTCCCGCTGGTTGACGAACAGCGCGCGGGTCCCGCCGAGCGCGGCCGGCGGACGGCCTTCGTAGGCGCGGAGGTCGTCGTCGCCGCAGGTGACGTAGGCAGTGCTCCCCTCCGGGACGACGTAGAGCTGGTCGAGGCTCGCGGCGACCGCGCGCGGCTCGAGGGCCACGACGTCGGCTGCGGACGCCCGCGCGCCGGGGTCGATGGTCACCATCGCGCGGTCGCCTCCGAACGGCATCACCATCGTCGTCGGCGTCCTCGGCGCCGGGCGCGTGGCGACCCAGCGGACGCCCTCCTCGGCGAGCATCTCCCGGACGATGTCCCCGCCGACGTCGTCGCCGAGCGGTGCCGCGACCGCCGCTTCCAGGCCGAGCCGCGACGCGCCGACGGCCGTGATCGCGCCTCCTCCGGGCGAGCGGAGGAGCTCGGCGGCGAACCGCTCCTCGCCGAGCGCCGGCAGCGACTCCAGCCCGACGAACGTCAGGTCGAGGAAGACCGGGGTGGCGACGACGAGGTCGGTCACGGACGGTCGAGGATATCCGGCCGGGGACTCAAGCGACGAGCGCACGGATCGCGTCTCCCGTGAGCTCGGCCTTGGTGACGAATCCGCGGGCGCCCGACTCGGCCACGAGCGGACCGAAGTCGGAGCCGTCCCGGCTCGACGCGAGGACGATCGCCGTCTCCGTCCCCGCCTCGCGGAGGCGCGCGGCGACCGCGAACCCGTCGATGTCGGGCAGCTCGACGTCGAGCAGGAGGACGTCCGGGGCGAGCTCGAGCGTCGCGGCGACCGCGGACTCTCCGTCGCTCGCGGTGCCGACGACGGCGAAGCCGTCGCTCTCGAGCACGACCTGCGCGATCGCCCGGAAGGACGGATGGTCGTCGACGATCAACACGGTCACGGGCTCGAGGGGTGCCATCGCGCCGATCGTCTCACCGATCGGCGCGGGACGGTAGTACGGCAGTCACTACCCCCGCACGTGCAAGTCTTCGCCCGGTCGGTCGCGAACCTCGACCGACTCGAGAACGACGCCCTGGGTGGCCTCGCCGGCGAGGTCGGCGTCCATCGTCGCGTCCACCTCGGCCCCCTCGGCGAGCGTCCCGCGGGACGCGTCGAGCCAGTGCTCGACGAAGTGCTCGGGCGTGAAGTGGGAGAGCGCGCCGAGGCGGACGCGGATGCGCGTCACCGCCGACGCGTCCTCCGCCTCTGCCACGGCGAGCACCTTCCGGACGAGGTCGTCCATCAGCGCGCGCTCGTGCACGGCACCTTCCCGAGCTCGTCGAGCACAGAGGCGACCAGCGCGTCCAGCGCCCCGGCGACGGCCGGCGTCATCGCGTCGCCCATCCCGAACGAGGCGCCCTCGAGACCGAGCACGACGACGCGCCGAGGCGCGCGCCCGAGTGCGCGGCCGAGCTCGAGCGCGTCGGCGATCCCCATTGCGTGTGTCGACGCGAGACGGAGGTCGCGCGGCAGTGGACCGTCTTCCCCGGCGTCGATGCGGTGCAACGTCCCCGGCGCCGCGCCGCTCGAGAGGGCGTCGACCACCACCACGGTGTCGAGCCCGTCCCAGAGGTCGAGGAGGCGGGTGGGCTCGTCGGCGCAGTCGAGCACCGGGGCACCGGCCGCGCGCAGCCGCTCGGCGACAGCGGGCCCGACGGCGTCGTCGCCGCGAAACGGGCTGCCCAGGCAGACGGCGGCGGCACTCAGAGCCGCTCCACCTCGAAGCGGAGGAAGTGCGTCGCGCAGGAGATGCACGGGTCGTAGTTCCGGATCGTCTGCTCGCAGCGGTGCGCGAGCTCGTCGTCGGGAAGGTGGAGGGCGCCGCCGACGACCCCGACGAGGTCCTCCTCGATCGTCTTCTGGTTCTGCGACGTCGGCGGCACGATCTTGGCATCGAGGATCGTCCCCTCGCCGTCGATCCGGTAGCGGTGCCAGCAGATCCCGCGCGGCGCCTCGGTGCAGCCGTGCCCCGACCCCGCCCGCGGCACGCATTCCACGTACGGCTCCTCCGGGCGCTCGTACGCCGCGATGATCCGCAGCGCCTCGTCCGCGGCGTACACGACCTCGACGGCGCGCACGACGATCGAGCGAAACGGGTTCGAGACGACCGGGCCCAGGCCGGCCTCCTCTGCCGCCTCCTTCGCGGCGTCGGACAACTCGTCGTAGTTCAAGGCGTAGCGGGCGAGCGGGCCGACGAGATAGGCGCCGACGCCGGCGAGCTCCGAGTGGAGCGCATTGGAGCGGGCGACGTGCGACTCGGTGAAGTGCTCCTCGTACTCGTCCACGGAGATGTCGAGGCCCGTGCTCGAGACGATCCTGCCCCGCTCGATCGGATACTCGCCGGGGTGGCGCAGCGACACGAAGGCGTAGTCGCGCTCGTAGTCCGGGAAGTCGAACCCCGCCGTCCAGCGCACGAGCTCCCGGCCCGCCTCACGCGCCCACTCGAGCTCTGGCACGAGCGAGCGCAGCTCCGCCGCCGTGGGGGCGCGGTAGAAGCCGCCGACGCGGAAGTTGACCGGGTGCACCTCGCGGCCGCCGATCACGCGCATCAGCTCGTTCCCGAGCTTCTTCAGCCGCAGCGCGATCTCCACGAGGTCGCGCCGCTCGCGCGCGAGCTCGATCGCGCCGTCGAAGCCGAGGAAGTCGGGAGCGTGGAGCATCGCGACGTGCAGGACGTGGCTCTCGATCCACTCGCCGCAGTAGATGAGCCGCCGCAGCGCCTGCAGCCGGGGGGTGAGCTCGACGCCGCAGACCTGCTCCATCGCGGCGGCGGAGCTGGCCATGTAGGCGATCGGGCAGATGCCGCAGATGCGCGCGGTGATGTCGGGCGCCTCCGTGAACTGGCGGCCGCGGAGGAGCGCCTCGAAGAAGCGCGGCGGCTCGAAGATCTTGAACTGCACCTCCTCGAGCTCGCCGTCGCGGACGCGGACGAGCATCGCGCCCTCGCCCTCGACGCGCGCCAGGTAGTCGGTGCGGATCTCGCGAGTCTCACTCACGGTCGAGGCTCGCCTCCCGGAACGCGGGCGCGTTCGCGTTGAAGGTACGCAGTGCGCGCAGCATGACGTCGTCGCCCGCGCCCAGCTCCTGCCACTGGAGGGCGAGCGCCCTGATGTTGGGGGACTCCATCGGCCCGAAGCAGCCGTAGCAGCCGCGACCGTAGGCCGGGCAGATCGCGCCACAGCCCGCCTGCGTCACCGGGCCGAGGCAGGGCGTCCCGTTCGCGACCATCACGCAGGGCGTGCCGCGCGCCTTGCACTCCATGCAAACACTGGTTGACGGGAGCCGCGGCTTGCGGGCGTTGAGCAGCGCGCCGACCGTCTCGACGAGCTGCGCCTTCGAGATCGGGCAGCCGCGGAGCTCGAGGTCGACCGGGACGTGATCCGCGATCGGCGTCGAGGTCTCCAGCGTCGAGATGAACTCGGGCGAGGCGTAGACGAGCGGAATCCACTCCCGCACGTCCGCGAAGTTGCGGAGCGCCTGGATCCCGCCCGAGGTCGCGCAGGCACCGATCGTGACGAGGACGCCCGACTGCTCGCGCACCGCCTGGATGCGCTCGACGTCGTGCGGTGTCGTCACCGAGCCCTCGACGAGCGAGACGTCGTACGGGCCCTCGATCTCGCCGCTCGTCGCCTCGGGGAAGTACGCGATCTGGAGGCCTTCGGCGATCGCGAGCAGCTCGTCCTCGCAGTCGAGGAGCGAGAGCTGGCAGCCGTCGCACGAGGAGAACTTCCACACGGCGAGCGTCGGTCGGGTCGCGGCGGTCACAGCTCGCGCACCTCCATCAGGCGCTGCATCGCACCGGCGGGGAACACGGCGCCGTCGCGGCAGATCAGCGTCGGCCCGAGCTGGCAGTGGCCGCAGTGCCCGACGGCGCAGCGCATGTTCCGCTCCATCGAGATCCAGATCCGCTCGAGCTCGAGGCCGCGCTCGAGAAGCGACCGCACGACGAAGGTCATCATCACCTCGGGCCCGCAGACGAGCGCCGAGGTCTTCACCGGGTCGATCGCCGCGCCGGGGACGAGTGTCGTCACGAGCCCGACGCGCCCGTGCCATCCGACAGCCGCCGCGTCGACCGTGACGTCCACCTCGGCGTCGAGCCTGGCTCGCCAACGCTCGAGCTCCTCCACGTACAGCAGGTCCTCCGGCGTCCGGGCGCCGACGAGGACGGAGACGGCGCCGTAGTCGTCGCGCCGCTCGAGCGCGTGACGGATCGCGGGTCGCAAGGGCGCGAGGCCGATTCCGCCCGCCACGACCACGAGGTCGCCGCCGGCGACCTCGGCCAGGGGCCATTCCGTGCCGAACGGCCCTCGCACGCCGACAACTGCTCCGGGCTCGAGCGTGCAGAGCGCCCGCGTCACGGCTCCGACCGCGCGGATCGTGTGGGTCAGCCGCCCGTCGCCCTCGTGGTCGCCGCTCGTCGAGATCGGCACCTCGCCGACGCCGAACGCGTAGAGCATGTCGAACTGGCCCGCGCGCGGCCGGAGGCGCTCGCCGAGCGGCTCGAGCTCGAGCGTCCACGTGTCCGCGGTCTCCTGCACGCGGGAGAGGACCCGGTGCGGCACCGGGGTCATGGCGCCGCGCGAGGCGGCCTCAGCGGGCGCCGACGCCGCCATACACGTCCAGCAGCCGCACCCGGGCGTGCTGCAGCCGGTCGATCATCACCTGGGCGAAGCGCTTCATCAGCTCGTAGCCGAGCTCCTTGTCGTCCTCGCACTTGCCGCGCAGGCAGGCGCCGTCGAAGGCGATCGCGCGCAAGGGCGCGGCGGCGCGCGCGTCGAAGTGCCAGCGATACGGCTCGAAGAGCCAGGACCAGCCGACGACCTCGCCCGCCTCGATCGTCTCGATCACGAGGCCGCCCCGCTCGGGCGTGTGCAGCTCGAGCGCGACGCGGCCGCGGCGGACGACGTAGAAGGTGTCGGCGGCCTCGCCCTCGCGGAAGAGGAGCGCGTCCTCGTCGAAGCCGACGTTCTGCGCGCAGCCGGCGATCAGCGTCAGGTGGTCGGGCCCGAGCCCGGCGAAGACCGGCGCGTCCGCGATCAGCTCATCCAGCGTGTGCATCGTCAACCTCCCCGTCCGTGGCACGGATCGCCGCGAGCTCCTCGGTGACGTCGATGCCGACCGGGCACCACGTGATGCACCGTCCGCAGCCGACGCAGCCCGACGTGCCGAACTGGTCGAACCAGGTGCCGAACTTGTGGGTGAGCCACTGGCGGTAGCGCGCGCGAGGAGAGCGCCGGATGCTGCCGCCGTGGATGTGGGAGTACTCGGTCGAGAAGCAGGAGTCCCAGCTGCGCCACCGCTCGGCGGAGCCGTCCGAGAGGTCGTTGACGTCCTCGACGGACGTGCAGAAGCACGTCGGGCAGACGAGCGTGCAGTTCCCGCACGTGAGGCAGCGCTCGGCCACCTCCGCGAACCGGGGATGCTCGAGGTTCGCCGCCAGAAGCTCCTGGATGCCCGCGGTCTCGAGCTGCCGGCCCATCTTCTCGGCCGCGTCATCGGTCACGCGAAGCGCAGCCGTGCGGTCGTCGTCGGTCGCCTCGACGACCGGGAGCGCCGCGAGGACCTCGCGCCCCCGCTCCGAGCCCACCTCGACGAGAAACCGGTGCTCGCCGTCGAGGAGCTCGGTCAGCGCCAGGTCGAAGCCGCTCTCGGCTCGCGGGCCAGTTCCCATCGAGGTGCAGAAGCACGTGCCGCCCGGCTCGCCGCAGTTGACCACGACCGTGAATGCCCCCTCGCGGCGGAGCGCGTAGTCGCGCTCCACGTACCGGCCCTCGAGGAAGACCCTGTCCTGGATCGCGATCGCGTGGAGGTCGCAGGAACGCGCGCCGAGGAGCGCCAGCGGCCGCTCGGGCGGCGGCTCCTCCTCGATCACCGGCGCTTCGCCGTCCCCGGCCGGCGCGGCGCGCCAGAGGCGGACGCGCGAGGGCATGAGCTCCTGCTTCCACGAGTGCGGGCCGACTGCCCAGCCGAAGACCGCATCGTCGTCGCGCCGCTCCACCCTGTACGTCGCCGCCTCGTGGCGCGCCGTCCAGCCGCGCGGCAGCTCGTCGGCAGAGGCGATCTCGTCGAGCACGATCGCGCCGTCCCGCACGGTCGGGCCGACCACGCGATAGCCGCGCGCCTGCAGCGCCTCCACGAGGGCGCCGAGCCCGTCCGGGCCCATCAGGTGCGTGTCGGGAGTGTGGCGCTCGCCCACGTCGTCGTCGCCTCGTGCCCAGGATGACGACCGGCCGGTCCGACGGCATCCGTAGGCGTCCCGGCGATCATGCGGCATTTCCGCAGCCGCTGCACGGGACGACACGTTGCGCCGCGCGCGCCGGGGCGGCACGCTGCATGCGTGAGCCACACGCTCCCGGACTCGGTCGAGCGGCGCCGGATCCGCGTGCGCGGCGTCGTGCAGGGCGTCGGGTTCCGCCCGTTCGTCCACCGCGTCGCGATGCGAGAGGGTCTCGGGGGGCGAGTGTGGAACGACGGCGACGGCGTCGTCGTCGAGGTCGAAGGCCCGGGCGCGGCGCTCGACGCGTTCACCCGCGCGCTCGAGGACGAGGCCCCGCCGCTTGCCCGTGTCGCCTCGGTCGCCTCGGAGCTCGTCGCGCCGGTCGGCGAGCGCGCCTTCGCCGTCGTCGCGAGCCACGGGGGAGGCCGGTCGGCGATCGTCCCGCCCGACGTCGCGACGTGCGAGGACTGCCTGCGCGAGCTCTTCGATCCCGCCGATCGGCGCTACCGCTACCCGTTCGTCAACTGCACGAACTGCGGGCCGCGGCTGACGATCGTCGTGCAGGTCCCCTACGACCGGCCGAGCACGACGATGGCCGGCTTCCCGCTCTGCTCCGACTGCCGGCGCGAGTACGAGGACCCGGCCGACCGCCGCTTTCACGCGGAGCCCATCGCCTGCCCCGCGTGCGGGCCCCGGCTCTCGCTGCCACTCGAGAACGCCGTGGCCGCGCTGCGGGAGGGCGCGATCGTCGCGGTGAAGGGGCTCGGCGGCTACCACCTCGCCTGCGACGCGACGAGCGAGCGTGCCGTGGCGCGGCTCCGCGAGCGCAAGGGCCGTGAGGAGAAGCCGCTCGCGGTGATGGTCGCCGACCCGCTCACGCTGGCCGACCCAACGCCGGCCGAGCTCGACCTGCTGCGTTCCTCCGCGCGCCCGATCGTCCTCGTCCGGCGGCGCGTCGACGCCGGCGTCGCTCCCTCGGTCGCCCCGGGAACGCCGTGGCTCGGATTGATGCTCCCGTACACCCCGGTCCACCACCTCCTCGCCGCGGACACCGGGCTGCCGCTCGTGCTGACGAGCGGCAACCGCACAGACGAGCCGATCGCCTTCGACGACGACGAGGCGCGGCGTCGCCTCGGCGACGTCGCCGACCTGTTCCTCGCGCACGACCGGCCGATCCACCGGCGCTGCGAGGACTCGGTCGTCCGCGAGAGCATCCCGATCCGCCGCTCGCGCGGCTACGCGCCTTCGTCGGTCGCGCTGCCGGTGGCGCTCGAGCGGCCGCTCGTCGCGGCCGGCGCCGAGCTGAAGAGCACCTTCTGCGTTGCGCGGGGGGCCGAGGCGTTCCTCTCCTCGCACCTCGGCGACCTGACCTGCGAGGAGGCACACGCGGCGTTCCGGCACGACCTCGCGCTGTGGCTCGACATGCTCGGCGTCGAGCCGGCCGCCGTCGCGTGCGACCTGCACCCGGACTACCTCTCGACGCGCTGGGCCTGGGAGCAGGGCCTCCCGGTCGTCGAGGTCCAGCACCACCACGCGCACGCTGCGGCCTGCCTGGCCGAGCACGGCGAGACGGGACCGGCGCTTGCGGTCGTGCTCGACGGCACCGGCTTCGGGAGCGACGGGGCGATCTGGGGCGGCGAGCTGCTCCGCTGCGACCTCGCGCGCTTCGAGCGGGTCGCGCACCTCGAGCCCGTTCCGCTGCCGGGGGGCGAGGCGGCAGTGCGAGAGCCGTGGCGCATCGCCGGCGCCTACCTCGAGCGGACGGGCAGGCCCGTGCCGTGGGAGCGCTGGGAGCTCGTGCGACAGAGCCTCGCGGTCAACGCGCCGCTCTCGTCCGGTGCCGGGCGCCTGTTCGACGCGTGCGCCGCGCTCCTCGGCGTGCGCGAGCGCATCTCGTACGAGGGGCAGGCGGCGATCGAGCTGGAGCACCTCGCCGGCGACGTCCCCGCCGCGCCGTACCCGTGCTCGCTCGCGAACGGCGTCGTCTGGGGATCGGATCTGATCGGCGCCGTCGACGACGACCTCCGCGCCGGCCGCGACCGCGCCGAGATCGCCGCGGCCTTCCACGAGGGCGTCGCGGCCGCGTTCGCGGCCGCATGCGTGGAGGCCGATGGCCCGGGCACGGTCGGCTCCGGGACCGTCGCACTCTCCGGCGGCTGCATGCAGAACCTCCGGCTGCTCACGTCGCTGCGAACACGGCTCGAGCAGGCGGGCTTCCGTGTCCTCTCCCACGCGGTCGTCCCCCCGAACGACGCGGGGGTCAGTTACGGTCAGGCGGCAGTGGCCGCAGCGAGACTGGCATGTGCCTAGGAATCCCGGGCCGGATCGACGAGATCCCCGACCGGCTGGCCGGGCTCGCCACCGTCGACATCTCGGGCGTCCGCCGCTCGGTCAGCATCGCCCTCGTCGACGATCCCGCGGCTCCGATCGAACCCGGAGAATGGGTGCTCGTCCACGTCGGCTTCGCGCTGGCGCGGATCGACGAGGACGACGCGCGGGAGACGCTCGAGCTGCTCCGCCGCGGCGCGGAGCTCCAGCAGGAGCTCGACGAGATCCGCCACGGGACGGTCGCGTGAGCATCGGCCGGGAGGAGCGCCTCACGGGGGGTCACCACACGCCGATGGACTGCCTCACCTGCTCCGACGAGGCTGTCGCGGCGCGTGTCGACTCGGTCGAGGGGCTCGAGGCGCTGGTCGCGGCGGGCGAAGCTGTCGAGCGCGTCGCGATCGACCTCGTGCCCGACGCCCGGCCCGGCGACCTGCTCCTCTGCCACGCCGGGATTGCGTTGGAGCGGCTCGAGGAGACGCCTTGAGGTACGTGGACGAGTACCGCGACCCCGCGCTCGCGCGCGGCCTCGCCGCCGAGATCCGCTCGCTCGTCACGCCGGGCGAGGTCGTGCGGGTGATGGAGGTCTGCGGCGGCCACACACACGCCATCTACCGCCACGGGCTCGAGGAGCTCCTCCCGCCCGAGGTCGAGCTGGTGCACGGGCCCGGCTGCCCGGTATGCGTGATCCCGATGGGCCGCGTGGACGACGCGATCGCGATCGCCGAGACCGACGGGGTGACGCTGGCGACGTTCGGGGACATGCTGCGCGTGCCGGGCGGCCGCGGCTCCCTGCTCGAGGCGAAGGCCCGCGGCGCCGACGTGCGGATGGTCTACTCGCCGCTCGACGCGCTCGCGCTCGCCGCGCAGGAGCCGGAGCGGCACGTCTGCTTCTTCGCGATCGGTTTCGAGACGACCGCGCCCGCGACCGCGGTGACGCTCCGCCGAGCCGGCGCCGAGCAGACGCCGAACTTCTCCGTCTTCTGCAACCACGTCCTGATCGGGCCGCCGCTCCGCGCGATCCTCGAGACGCCCGGGCTGCGCGTCGACGCGTTCGTCGGGCCGGGTCACGTGTCGTCGGTGATCGGCACCGACGCCTATCGCTTCATCCCGGAGGAGTACGGCCGCCCCGTCGTCGTCTCCGCATTCGAGCCGGTCGACCTCCTCCAGTCCATCGCGATGCTGCTGCGGCAGCGGGCGGAGGGGCGCTGCGAGGTGGAGAACCAGTACACGCGTGTCGTCAGACGCGAGGGCAACGAGCGCGCGGCGGCTGCGATCGCCGAGACGATGGAGCCTCGGGCGGACTTCGAGTGGCGCGGCCTCGGACTGCTGCCGTGGAGCGCCCTCCGGGTGCGGGACGCATACGGCGCCTTCGACGCCGAGCGGTTGTTCACGCTTCCCGGGGCGCGCATCGAGGACCCGAAGGCGTGCCGCTGCGGCGAGGTTCTGACCGGCCAGATCAAGCCGTGGGAGTGCGGGGTCTTCGGCACCGCCTGCACCCCCGAGCGGCCGCTCGGGACGTGCATGGTCTCGAGCGAGGGCGCCTGCGCCGCGTTCTTCTCCTACGGCCGCCTCCGCCGCCCGCGCGAGGAAGCCCCCGTCGGTGCCTGAGAGGGCGCCGCGGCGCCGCCCGATCGTCCGTGACGAGCGCGTCAATCTCGCCCACGGGGCAGGTGGGAAGGCGACGCGCGACCTCGTCGAGGCGCTCTTCCTCGAGGAGCTCGGCAACGACGCGCTCGCGCCGCTCGGCGACAGCGCGGTCGTCTCGCTTCCGCCCGGGCGGATGGCGCTGACGACCGACAGCTACGTCGTCCGTCCGCTGGTCTTCCCGGGAGGGGACATCGGCGAGCTCGCCGTCAACGGGACGGTCAACGACCTTGCGGTCGCCGGCGCCCGGCCGCTCTGGCTGACGGCAGGGTTCGTGCTCGAGGAGGGGCTGCCGGTCGAGGGGCTGCGGGGGATCGTGCGTTCGATGGCGGCGGCTGCGCAGCGCGCCGGGGTCTCCGTGGCGGCGGGCGACACGAAGGTCGTCGAGCGCGGGAAGGCCGACGGCCTCTACGTCACCACGTCCGGTGTGGGGGTGCTCGAGCACGGCCTCGAGCTCGTCCCGGAGAGCGTTCGCCCCGGAGACCGGATCCTTCTTTCCGGAACGCTGGCCGACCACGGCATGGCGGTGATGATTGCCCGCGGCGACCTTCACCTGGAGGGGGACGTCTCGAGCGACACGGCGCCTCTCAACGAGCTGACCACGGCGCTCCTCGGCCTCGGCGACGCGCTCCGCTGGATGCGCGACCCCACACGGGGCGGTCTCGCGACCGCCCTCAACGAGCTCTCGGCGCAGTCCGGGTGCGCGGTGCGGCTCCGGGAGGCAGCGCTTCCCGTCCGGCCGCCGGTCTTCGCCGCCTGCGAGATCCTCGGCATCGACCCGCTCTACGTCGCGAACGAGGGCAAGCTCGTCGCCGTCGTCGCGCCCGAGGCGGCCGGAGAGGCGCTCGCCGCGCTCCGCTCCCACCCGCTCGCCGCCGACGCGGTCGAGATCGGGGTGATCGAGGACGAGCCGCGGGGAATGGTCGTGCTCGACACCGCGCTCGGCGGCAGCCGCATCGTCGACCTGCTGGTCGGCGACCCGTTGCCGCGCATCTGCTGAGCAACCGTACGCCGTCCTCTCCGGACCGGACTGGCACGGCCGCGAGGGGCGCGCGCCGGCAGCCCTGTACCATCGGCCGGTGCTCGCGGGAGCCGACGAGTACGCCGGCGGGCGCGCCACCGAACTCCGGTCGAGCGACGCACGATTGTGCGGAGCCATACGGCGGCCGCGGCATGCAGTGAGGCGGGGGGCGACGAGCTGACATTCGCGGTCGCCTGGCTCGTGTTCCCAGCTCTGCTCGGAGCCGTGACGCTCGGGTGCGGGCTTGTCCTCGAGCGCGTCGCCGGTGTGCGGCTTCCCTTCGCGCTGCTGCCGCCGGCCGGCCTCGCGACGGCCGTCGTGACGATGAGCCTCGCAGTGATGCTCGACGCGACGGCCGAGCTCGCCGTTCCACTCGTCGTCGCGCTCGCGGTGGCCGGGCTTGCCGCCGCCGGCCTCCGCAGCCTGCGCGAACGGTTCGACGGATGGGCGACGGCCGTCGCGGCTACGGCGTACGTCGTGTTCGGCGTGCCCGTGCTCGCCACCGGCGAGCCGACCTTCGCGGGCTACGTGAAGCTCGACGACACGGCGACCTCGCTCGGGATGCTCGACTGGGCGCTCGAGCACGGGACCAGCGTCGCGGGGCTCGCCCCGTCCACGTACGAGGCGATGCTGACGCTGTGGCTCGGTGACGGATACCCGGTCGGCAGCCTGCTGCCCGTCGGCCTCACGCACCTTGTCGGGGTCGACCCCGCATGGACCTGGCAGCCGTACCTTTCGCTCCTCGGCGCGCTCCTCGCAATCGGCCTGTACGAGCTCACCGGAGAGGTCGTCCGGTCGCGCCCGTTGCGGGCGCTGCTCGCCGTCACCGCTGCGTCTTCGGCGCTTCTCTACGGCTACGCGCTCTGGGGCGGTGTCAAGGAGCTCTTCGCAGCGGCACTGCTCGTCCTGCTCGCGGCCACGCTGCCGCTGCTCTGGCGGTCCCGCGCGCGGGCTGCGCTCGTCCCGGCGGTCGTGGGCGCCGCACTCCTCGACGGGCTCAGTGTGGCGGGCGCGATCTGGCTCGTGCCGCTCGTCGCCGCCGCGGCGGTCGTCGCCTGGCGCCGCGGCACCTGGAGGCAGCTCGGGGTTGGCGCCGCCGTCGGTCTCGCACTGGCGGTTCCCGCGCTCGCGGCCGGGCCGGCGTTCTTCGACAACGCCAACGAGGTCGCCCGCGGGGCGGACGACATGGGGAACCTGCTCGGCCCCCTTCGCCTCTGGCAGCTCGCCGGCGTATGGCCGAGCTCCGACTTCCGCGTCGAGCCCGGAGACATGCGGGCGACCGCAGTCCTCGTCGCCGTGGCGGTCGTCGCCTGCATCGTCGGCACCCTCGTCGCGTTCCGGCACCGAGCGTGGCGGCTGCTCCTGCTCCTGGGGACGGCTCTCGCAGGGGCGCTGACGTTCGTCCTGGCCTCGGGGCCGTGGATCGAGGGGAAGGCGCTCGCGGCCGCTTCGCCGGCAATCCTCCTCACGGCACTCGTTGCGGGCGCCGCCCTCGTGGAGCGCGGCCGCAGGCTCGAGGGGGCGCTCGTGCTCCTCGCGCTCGTCGGCGGCGTGGCCTGGTCGAACGGGCTCGCGTCGAGGGATGCCTCACTGGCGCCCTACGGGCAGCTCGCCGAGCTCGAGTCGATCGGCGAGCGCTTCGCCGGAGACGGGCCGGCGCTCATGACGGAGTACCAGCCGTACGGCGTGCGTCACTTCCTGCGGCGCCTCGACCCGGAGGGCGCGTCCGAGCTACGCCGGCGCCTCGTACCCCTCGGAGACGGCAGGGTGCTCGCCAAGGGCGAGACCGCGCCGATCGACGCGTTCGCGCCGGACACCGTTCGCGTGTACCGGACGCTCGTGCTGCTCCGCGCGACGGGAGTGCCTCCGGCTCCCTTCCGACTGGTCGACCGGGGTCGCTACTACGACGTCTGGCAGCAACCGCGCTAGCCGCAGCGCGTTCGCGGCCGCTACTTCGAGCAGACGGCGTAGGCGCTCCAGCCGCTGATGCCCGTGTTCCCCCCGATCGTGACCCGCCACGAGTTCCCGCCGACCGGCCAGCTTCCAGTCGCGTCGGGGTCGCCCAACCCACCTGGAAGTCCCGACCAGCCGCCGCCGACGACGTGCGGGTTGGTCCCGGGGCAGGTCGCGGTGAGGGACTGCGTACCGCCGCCAGGTGCGTTGACGGTCACGGTGGTGAGGAGGCCCGTCAGCGAGCCGGGGCCGGTCGCACCCGTCGGGCCGGCCGGCCCGACTGGACCCTGCACCCCGGCTGGCCCCTGAGTCCCCTGCGGGCCCTGAGCGCCCTGAGTGCCCGTGGGCCCCGGGATCCCCTGCGATCCGGTCGGCCCGGTCGGCCCGGTTGCGCCTCTCTGCCCCGTCGCGCCGGTCTGCCCAGTCGCACCCGCGGCGCCGGCGGCACCCGCAGCCCCGGTCGCGCCTGCGGCGCCGGTCGCACCCGCTGCCCCGGCCGCACCCGCAGCGCCGGTCGCACCCGCAGCGCCGGTCGCACCCGCAGCGCCGGTCGCCCGCGCGCCGGCCCTGACGCGCCGGTCACTCCCTGCGGACCTGTCGCGCCGATCGGCCCCTGGAGACCCGTCGGCCCGGTCGCACCGGTCGGGCCGGTTGGCCCCGTCAACCCGGTCGAGCCGGTCGTCCCTGTCGCCCCCGACGCACCAGTTGGCCCTGTCGCTCCCGTCGCCCCGGCTGCACCCGTGGGCCCGGTAGGCCCGATCGGACCCTGAAGACCCGTCGGCCCCGTCGCACCGGTCGCGCCCGTCTGCCCGGTGGACCCGGTCGCACCCGTCGACCCGGTCGCACCCGTCGACCCGGTCGAACCCGTTGCGCCCGTCGAGCCGGTTGGTCCAGTCGCACCCGTCTGCCCCGTAGGCCCGGTCGCACCCGTCTGCCCCGTGGGCCCGGTCGCACCCGTCGACCCTGTCGCCCCTGTCGAACCGATCGAGCCCGTGGAGCCGGTCGGCCCCGTCGAGCCGGTTGCACCCGTGCCTCCCGTCGGCCCGGTTGCCCCCGTGGGCCCGATGGGACCCTGAAGGCCCGTCGGCCCGGTCGCACCCGTCGCACCAGTGGCACCAGTGGCACCAGTCACGCCTGTCTGGCCCGTAGGCCCGGTCGCACCCGTCAAGCCGGTCGCACCCGTTGCACCCGTTGCACCCGTCGCACCCGTTGCACCCGTCGCACCCGTGCTCCCCGTCGCGCCGGTCGCACCGGCGGACCCCGTCGGCCCCTGTAGACCTGTGGACCAGTAGCACCAGTAGCACCAGTAGCACCAGTCGCGCCGATCGCACCGGTTGCGCCCGTGCTCCCCGCCGGTCCGGTCGCGCCAGTCGCGCCCGTCGCGCCCGTGGCCCCTGTCGGCCCCGTGGCCCCGGCGGCACCCGTTGCCCCGGTCGAGCCGGTTGCGCCCGCTGCCCCGGTAGCGCCTGCCGCGCCGGTCGCGCCTGCCGCGCCTGTAGCACCGGTGGGCCCGACCGGGCCCTGAAGACCCGTCGGCCCCGTGGCGCCGGTCGCCCCGGTTGCGCCCGCTGCCCCGGTAGCGCCTGTCGCACCGGTCGGCCCGATCGGGCCTTGAAGACCCGTCGGCCCCGTGGCGCCAGTCGCACCCGTCACACCCTGAAGACCGGTTCCTCCCGTCGATCCGGTTGCGCCCGTCGACCCAGTCGCACCTGTGCTCCCCGTGGCACCGGTCGCACCGGTCGCACCGGTCGACCCGGTCGGACCCTGAAGACCGGTCGCTCCCGTGCTGCCTGTGGCACCGTCCGCGCCCGTCGACCCTGTGGCCCCCGCGCTCCCCGTGGCGCCGGTCGCACCTGTCTCACCGGTCGGACCGTTCGCCCCGGTGGGACCCGTGGGCCCGATCAGGCCCTGAAGGCCCGTCGGGCCGGTCGCACCCTGTGGCCCCGTCGGGCCTTCCGCGCCAGCGGGACCGGTGGCACCCGTCGCCCCGGCGGCTCCTGTCGCGCCCTGCGGGCCCGGCGGCCCCGTCGGGCCTGTCGGTCCCCCGCCGCCCGGGCTGGGCGGGCCAGCCGGGCCAGCCGGGCCGGCCGGGCCAGGTGAGCCGGAGGCCCCCGGTGCTCCCGCCGCACCCCCGGGGCCGGTCGGCCCGGCCGGCCCGGTGGGGCCTGCAGGGCCGGCTGGACCGACGGTGCCCGGCGGCCACGCGATCCGCCGCTCGTTCTTCGTGCACGCCGTGACTCGCAGCTTGAGGTCACGCCGGGTCGCCGGCGGGCCCGTCAGCTCGATACAGGCGATGTACCTCGGCGCGGCGGCAGCCGCCGGAGAGGGGAGAACGGTGAAGAGCGTGCCAACCGCCATTGCAGCCGCCACGGCCATCGAGCCGCGTCGTGCCGCCATAGCCGTGGGTGTCAGCCGCCACCCACGCGCTCCTCGCACGCGGAAACCCACGGCGAGCACGCTAACGGTTCTCCCGGACATCCGCAATCGACTGCGACTTGCCGGCGCGGATTCGGGCTTCTGGTCGGCGTCTGCTCGTCGTCATGAGAGAGAGGTGGCGGGGCATCCGGACGAAACGTCCGACGGGAGATCATTCTTCTTCGGCAGGCCGACGCCTTCTGTCGAGGACCGCCGCTATGCTCGTCCGCGGATGGACGCCGGGGACGCAACGGATCAGGACGCTCGGCCGGCATCCCGACCCCGACGGCCGGCGCCGAGCTCCCGCCCGAATGTGAGGCTCGGAGTCGTCGTGGCGCTGGCAGTCGCAGCGGGTCTGATCGTCTGGGTGCTGGTCGGCCGCTCCGACGACTCGTCGGAGCCGTCCGTCACCGCGACGGTCCCGGCGGCAACGCCGGCGGCGCCGCAGGCCGCGAGCCAGCCCAGCATCCAGACCGTCGCACAGCTCCGTGCCGCCGCCGCGGCGAGCGCCGTCCCGCTCTACTGGGCGGGGCCGAGGGCGGGCACGCGGCTCGAGTACTCCCAGGTGCCGGGCGTGACCTCGTTCGTCCGCTACCTGCCCAAGGGCACGCGGGCCGGGGACCTGCAACCGCACCTCACCGTTGCGACCTACGCCCGCCCGAACGGGCTCACGGAGATCCAGGCCGCGGCGAAGAGCCCTACCGCGAAGACGATCGACCTCCCCGGCGGCGGCCTCGCCGTCTACGACCCCGCGGTGCCCACGAACGTGCACCTCGCGTATCCGAAGGACGCGTATCAGATCGAGGTGTTCTCGCCGGAGGCCGGGGTGGCTCTCCGTCTCGTCTCGAAGGGCGCGATCCGCCCGGTCCAGTAGACGGGGGGTCCCGGACCGGACCAAGCGCGAGTCGAAGCCGACCCCTTCGGCCAGTCCATCCCCACGGTGAATGGCTATAGGCTCCTCCGGTGGTCGAGCGGCTCGACGAGGACCGGATCGAGATGCTCCGAAGCTGGGGGGACGGCCTCCAGACCTCGGACCGCGACGAGCTCAGGGCCGCAGGACGCGCGATCCTGATGCTCATCGAGGAGATCGACAGGCTCGAGGCCGACCTCTGGAACGAGCGGGCGGAGACGATCCAGGCGGCTACGGAGCACCGCTCCTCGGCGTCGCTCGCGAGCACGCTGCGCGAGCGCCTCGCACAGCGCTCGGCTCCACCCGAGCCGACCTCGTAGGGTCAGTTGTCGCGGGCGACCAGCCCGACCTGCTGTGCCCGCAGCCAGCCGAGAAATCGCGTGGGGTCGGCAAGCTCCGGGAGCCGTGCGCTCCGCTGGACGTAGCCGTCGCGAACGCCGAGGCCTCCCCACCGCGCGAGGAGCTCGGGGAACACGCGGTAGGCGCCTGCGCGGTAGCCGGCGAACTCGAGTGCCCGGTCGAAGCGGCCCGACGCGCCGTCGCGACCGAGGACGACGACGTCCGTCTCGCCGATCTCGCGCCGACGCGTGTGCGCGTTCTCCGCCCAGCGGTCGGGCGGGAGGTCCCGCGCCGCGACGACCGTGCCGACGGTGAGAAGCCCGATCAGGGCGTAGAGGAGCCGACCGTCGCCGATCTCGCGAAGCCCCGCGTAGAAGACGAGCAGGTCGCCGCGGGCGAGCTTGTCGCGAATCTGACGCCCTCGCTCGCGCCGGTCGCCGTAGGTGAGGTGGGCGAAGTCGGGGTCGGCGTGCGCAACCCGGTTGCGAAGCCGCTCGGGAAGCCGTGCCCCGAGGCGCTCGACCGCGGGAGCCCAGTCGACGAACGGCGTCTCGAGCCCGCCGCGCACGGGCTCCGGCTCGGGGATCGGCACGTACGCGAACGCTCCCGTGGCGCGGTCGACGGGGCCGTTCCAGCCGCCTCCGGCGTCGGTGCAGTCCGCCCCCACGCGGACGAGCAGCGCTCTCACGCCACGGCGCGCGCGATCGCGTCGAGGTCGTCCTCCGACGCGTGCCACGCACCGGCCGCGACGTTCGCCCGAACCTGCTCGGGGCTCGTCGCCCCGGCGATCACCGACGCGATGCCCCGGATCGACGCCAGCCCTCCGACCGCAAGCTCGAGAAGGCTCCGACCACGCTCCGCACCCACGCGCTCGAGTGCCTCGACGGCCTCGAGGTCGCTCGCCTCGAGGGGCCTGCCGGCCAGCCGCGAGCCTGCTGGGGCCGGCTCGCCGCGCCGGTACTTGCCGGTCAGGAGCCCGCTTCCGAGCGGGAAGTACGGGACGTAGCCGATCCCGTGCTGCCGGCAGAGCTGGAGCACCTCGGCGTCGTCGCGGTGGAGGAGGCTGTAGTGGTTCTGGACGGCGACGACGGTGACGCCGCTCGCCGCGGCGGCGCGGACCTGACCGGCGTCGACGTTGGAGAGGCCGAGCCAGCGGACGCGGCCCTCGTCGACGAGCTCCTGCATCGCCGCGAGCGTCTCCTCGAGCGGCGTGACGCCGTCGGGACGGTGATACGTGTAGAGGTCGACCACGTCCGTGGCGAGGCGCCCGAGCGACGCCTCGAATGCGCGGCGAAGGTGGTCGCGGGAACCGCCCGGCCCCGGGATCGAGGCGTCGCTGCCGAACTTCGTCCCGAGCACGACCAGGTCGCGGCGCTCGCCGAGCGCTGCGCCGATGAACCGCTCGCTGTCCCCGGAGCCGTAGATGTCCGCGGTGTCGAGGAAGGTGATCCCGGCGTCGAGCGCTGCGTCGACCACCGCCCGCGTCGCGGGACGGTCCAGCCGGCCCCCGAAGTTGTTGCATCCGAGCCCGACGCGCGAGACGTCGAGATCCGAGACGCCGAGGCGCGTCGTCTCCATGCCTCAAGGCTATGCGACGGGTCTCAGCTCGCGCGGACGCGTACCTCGGCCACCTCGCCGGCGCTCTCGGCCGGCAACCCGGTGATCCAGATCACGACGTAGCGGCCCGTCCGCTTCGCGACGGGAAAGCTCGTGCGCGCGGTCAGCGTCTTGGCGGGAGAGACACGGGCAAACGGGCCCGTGGGCGAGCTGCCGAGCCGAATCTCGGCCCGCGCGCCGGGCGTCGGGCTGTCGACGACGACCTGCCGGACGCGGACACGCCGTCCCGCGTCGAGGACGAGGCCGACGCCGGACTTGAAGAACCTCGAGTAGTGCTCGGTGCGCCAGAAGGTGCTCTGCTTCCCGTCGACGGCGAGCGGCGCCTCCTCGTCGCGCTCGCGCCCGTCCCCCTCCGGATCGAAGGCGCCGGACGCGGTCAGCTTCACGAAGCGGGCGCGCGAGGGGCGCGGCGCGGCCGGCTTCGGACCGCTCGTGGTGACGACCGTCCCCTGCGCGGGCGGCGCCGGCGCCGCGGCCTCGTCGTCGTGGAGCCCGTTCGCGACGGCCCAGCCCAGAGCGACCAGCAGCACCGCGAGCGCACCGCCTGCGAGAAGACGCACCGAGGTCGTCGCACGGGTCATCACGCCGAGTCTACGGCGGCGTCCCGCACCGAAAGCGCACCGGCGCTCGGTCGCACGGCGGCTCTGCTCCGGCGTACGCTCGGGCGGTGGACTTCGCGAAAGCGCTGGCCGCCGTCGTCGCCCTCGTGGTCGTCCTGCCGCTCGTGATCATCGGGCTGGCGCTCGTCGGGCCGGTCGGCTGGGTCACGGCCGCCGTCGTCCTGCCGCTCGCGACGCTCGCGACGATCCTCTGGCTTGGCCGCGCGCGCCCGGGCGACGGGGAGCCGCCCACCCGGCAACCGGAGTGACGTCAGCGGAGGACGCGCAGCGTCGCAGGATCGAGCCCGAGCCATGCCCGCGCGAGGCGGCCGAGCGTCCCGTCCCGCCGGAGCCGCACGAGCTCGCGGTCCAGGGCGACGACGTCGATGCCGGCCCCGCGCGGAACCGCGACGACGAGCCCTTCACCGCGCGGGATGCGGCCGACGACGGGACCGAGCGAGCCGCCCTGCCCCGCGACGAAGCGTCCCGCCTCGACAGCGGGGACGAGCGCCGCGTCGCACGCGCCGGTGCGCACCATCGTCCGGAGCCGCTCCGTGCCCGTCACGAGGACCGGCGGCTGCCTCGGCCCGACGGCCGACACGGCGCGGGCGCCGTCGCTGCCCCGAACGGCACAGAGCAACGATGGACGAAGGTCGGCGAGCCTCCGAGGTCGGGCGAGGCCGCGGCGCGTGACGACGGCGACGTCCGTCGTGAGGTAGGGGACGCTCAGGTCGGCGCCGCCGCGCGTGCCGCGCGAGGCGTCGATCCCGCCGACCCCGAGCTGCCACCCGCCGCCGCTCGACGCCAGGAGCCGGGCCTGCGACGGCACGTAGACGAACCGCCCGACGCGCCCGCCGAGCCGCCGCGCGAGCGTCCGCGCCAACTCGACCTCGAAGCCGCGGGCGAGGATCACGTCGCGCCCGCGGACGACGCCGGCCTGTAGGAGCGGGCTCTGGAGGCCGAGGGCCACGACGAGCGCCCCCGGCCGTGTCGCCGCCGGCGCCGGCGCGTCGGCCGCGCGCACCGCCGCCGGCAGCGCGAGCCCGACGACCAGCATCGCTGCGACGGCGAGTCGTCCGCGGCTCATGCCTGCGTCTCGCGGACCACGTCGACAGGGGTCCCGTAGGTGGCGAAGGCGTACATCAGCGGTGCGTCCCGCGCCATCATCCGGACGCAGCCGTGCGACGCGGGATATGCCGGAACGGAGGGATACGCGTGGAACGCGATGCCCCCGACGAAGTAGCTCGCGAACGGCATCCAGGTCGAGAACGGCACCGACCAGGACATCCGCTCCTTGCGGTAGACGCGGAACTGCCCGCTCGGCGTCCGGCCGTACGCGCCGGACGAGATGTGGAAGACCCGCTCGACCCGGTTGTCGACGATCGCGAGCGCGACCTGCCGGCCGAGCAGGATCTCGACGCGCTTCCCGGGTCGGCTCAGGACCGGCTGCGGCCGCGTCGCGTGCAGGACCGCCGCGGTCGTCCTCGCGTCGAGGACGCCGGTGCGGGGCAGACCCGACCATTTCTCGAATGCGAGCACCGCGACCGAGGTCTCGTCTCCCGGCGTCCCCGTCACGCCCGCCGCCGCCATGAAGCCGAGATCGGCCAGCAGTTGCTGGACGTCGCGCAGCGCGGGCGCGTGCGCCTCGGGAGCCGGTTCTCGGACGGTCGCACGCAGGTCGTAGCCGGGGAAGAGCCCGACGGGGACGCCGCCCTCGATCCTCACCCGGACCCCCACTACCCCGGGGACGGCCCGCAGCGTCCGGACGACCTGTCCGACGCGCGCGCGCAGGGACGTATCGTCGCGCCCGGCGGTGAATCGCGCCGCGAGGTCGACCGTCACGACGCGTCGCTCGATCGTGACGTCGCGGAGTACCGTGCCCGCCGGGATAGCGGTTCGCACCCCGTCGCTCCGCTCCCGTCGCGTCGGCCCGGCGAGCAGCGAGCGGACGAGGCCGGGGACGCCGGGCGCCGTCCGGTGGACGGCGACGGGCCGGCCGTCTCGGAGGAACCACACGTCGCTGCCGAGCACCGAAGACCCGGCATGCGCCTGTCCGGCCAGTGCGAGGGCCGCCGTGACCACGAGCGTTGTCGAGACGCGCGCCACGCGCCGTGGGTTCCCCGTCCGGGTACCGTCTCCTGCGCCGACGCGCGCGGCCATGCTACGTCGAATCGGCAGGACGGCGGTGACGCTTGACGGCGGGCCGCTCTAGGTGTCCGGCGCGCGGACGACGACCACCGGGCACGGCGCATGATCGGCGACGCGACCCGACGTCGATCCGAGCAGCGCCTCCTTGAAGGCGCCGCGCCCACGGTTCCCGACGACGAGCAGGTCGGCGCCCTTGGCGGACTCGAGCAGCGCGTCGGACGCGTCTCCCTGGACGAGCGCCACCGCGACGTCGTGGCCCGCCCCGAGGACGCTCTCCACCTGCTGCTCGGCAGCGCGCATCGCCGCCTCGTGCGTCGCGTCGATCATCTCCGTGCTCTCCGTCCACGACATGGGTACGAGGCCGGAGTCCGCGGCGGTCGTCATCGGTATGTAGTTCCACGCGCGCACCGCCTCGACGCGCGCGTCGCGGAGCTTCGCCTCCTCGACGGCCCAGCGGAGCGCCGCTGCCGACTCGTCGCTCCCGTCGATCCCGACCACGATCCTTCCCGCCACGGCGACATCATCCACGATCCGACGCCGCCCCGGGTCGGGGAATCGCTCAAGATCGGTGCCGGAACCGCCGATTCCTCGTACCAGAGGACCTTGAACCCTCCGTCGAACATCCCTGCCGCGAGCCGCGAGGCTCGTGTCGGCGGCGATGCGGCCCTCGACCCGCTGGTCGAGTCGTACCGCAAGCTCGCCGACGTCTTCCACGAGCTCCTCTCCGAGCAGTCGCTCGACGACCTGCTCCAGCGCATCGCGTCCACGGTCGGGGAGCTGATCCCGTTCGACGACATCACGTTCTACGAGGCCGACGAGGCGAAGCGCGAGCTGCGCGCCGTGTTCGCATCGGGCCACGACGCGGAAAAGGTGCTCGCCGACGAGCCGTTCTCCTACGGCGTCGGGATCACCGGCTGGGCGGTCGAGCACCGGGAGCCGGTGCTCGCGAACCGCGCGGAGCTCGACCCTCGCGTCCGCTTCGTCGCGGATACGCCGCCCGACCCCGAGTCCCTGATCGTCGTCCCGCTCGTGGCGCGCGGGCGACTCAAGGGCACGCTCAACATCTACCGCGCGGGCTTCCAGGAATTCACCGAGGACGAGTTCCTCCTCGCGGTGCGGTTCGGCGACGCGGCGGCGCTCGCGGTCGACAACGCGCATATTCGCGCGTCGCTCGAGCGCCAGGCGCAGACGGACCCGTTGACCGGCCTCTGGAACCACCGCGCCTTCCACGAGCGGCTCCGACAGGAGCTCGTCGACGCCTCGTCCAATCAGTCCTCCGTCGCGCTCGTGATGCTCGACCTCGACGACTTCAAGCGCGTCAACGACGTCTACAGCCACGCCACGGGCGACCACGTGCTCTCCGAGGTCGCACGCGTACTGCTCGCTGCCGTGCGGACGTCCGACTGCGTCTGCCGGATCGGCGGCGAGGAGTTCGCGATCATCGCGCCGACGAGCGGCCTCGCGGACGCCTTCCGGCTCACCGAGCGCGTCCAGGAGCAGATCGGGTTCGCGGAATTCGCGCCCGTCGGGCCGGTGAGCCTCTCGGTCGGCATCGCGTCGGGTCCCGAGCACGCGGCCAATCCCCGCGAGCTCGTCGCCTGCGCCGAGGTCGCGATGATGACCGCGAAGGCCCGCGGGAAGGGCCAGATCGTCGTGTTCCAGGAGGGGGGCCGCGAGCGGCCGTACGACACCGAAGACTCGCGACGTGCCGAGTTTCGCTCGATCGCGCACCTGAAGATGCTGCACGGCGTGTCGACCAAGCTGAGCCGGCTGAACGACGTGGCGGAGATCGGCTCGACGATCGCCGACGAGCTCCGGCTCCTGATCGACTACCACAACTGCCGGGTCTTCGTCCGCGACGGCGACGACCTCCGGCCGATCGCCTTCCGCGGCGACCTCACCGCCTCGGGCTCGGCGATGGAGGTGTTGCAGACGCGGGTCGGCGAGGGCGTCACCGGGCACGTCGCGCTGACCGGCGAGCCGTTCCTCACCGGCGACGCGGCGCACTGCGGGATCGGCCTCCGCATCCCGGGCACGACCCAGATCGAGGAGTCGCTGCTCGCGGTGCCGCTCCGCTACGGCACGACGGTCGTCGGGGTGATCGTCGTCTCGAAGCTCGGGCTCGACCAGTTCGACTCGGACGAGCTGCGCCTGCTCGAGGTGCTCGCCGGCCACGTGTCGGTGGCGCTCGTGAACGCGCGGCTCTACGAGTCCCAGCGCCGGGAGGCCGAGAGTGCGAAGGCGCTCCTCGAGCTGACCCGCGAGCTCTCCTCCGTGACGAACCTCGACGGGGTGCTGCAGCAGGTCGTGCGCGGCGCAGCTCACATCATGGGCTCGAGCCGCTGCTCGATCTGGCTGCCGACGCACGACGGCGGCCTCGTCTGCCGCGGGGCGGTGGGCGACACGGCGTACACGGCGCTCGAGGGGCGCATGCTTCCCGCCGACGTCGTCGCGCGATTCTCGCCGCGCGGCGCCCCGTTCGTGACGACGGCCGAGGAGGCGGCGCTCATCGCGCGGGCCGCCGCGAACGAGGCGGCTGGCGCCCTGCATGCGATCACCTTCATTCCGCTCGACCAGGGCCTCGCGGCGCTCGCGGTCGTCGCGGAGTCGGCGATCCGCTCGCGGGAGCTCGAGCTGCTCGCCGGGATCGCGAGCCAGGCGCGGCTGGCGATCACGAACGCGGGGAGCTTCGCGACCCTCGAGCGCACCTTCCTCTCGACCGTCGAGGCGCTTGCGAACGCGCTCGAGGCCAAGGACTCCTATACGTCGTCACACGCACGCTGGATCTGCGACATGTCGATCGAGGTGGGCCGTGAGCTCGGGCTGGACTCGATGCAGCTGAAGCGCGTCGAGCTCGGGGCCCTGTTCCACGACATCGGCAAGATCGGGATCCCCGCCTCGATCCTCATGAAGCCGGGGCCGCTCACCATCGAGGAGCGGACGATGATCGAGCAGCATCCGGAGCTCGGGGAGCGAATCCTCGCGCCGATCGACCAGCTCGAGGCGGTGCGCCCGATCGTCCGCGCGTGCCACGAGCGCTACGACGGCCTCGGGTACCCGGACGGCCTCACGGGCGCGGAGATCCCGCTCGAGGCGCGGATCATCTTCGCCTGCGACGCGTTCCACGCGATGACGACCGACCGCCCCTACCGCGAGGCGCTCCCCGTCGAGGAGGCGTTCCGGCGACTCGTCGGCGCCGCCGGCACCCAGTTCGACCCGGTGGTCGTCGAGGTCTGCCTGCGCGTGCTCGAGCAGCCGCCGCCGGCCGCGGACTGAGCTAGCCGACGCGGCGCAGCACCCTGAGGGCGCGCCCGCCGAGCGGCACCGCCGCCCGGGCGGGGAGCGTCGTGCCGTTCGGCGGGAGGTCCGGCTCCGCGGTGCAGAGCTCGTGCGCCCAGCGCCGGCCGAAGCGCGTCGGCGGCAGGACGAACGTGACCGGCTCCCGCCACGCGTTGAACAGGACGATGAACGACTCGTCCGCGATCGGCTCGCCCTCCGCAGTGTGCGTCGGGATCTCCGCTCCGTTCAAGAACGCGCCGAGCGCGAAGGCGTCGCCGCGGGCCCAGTCGGCCTGGGTCATCCGGCGCCCGTCGGGGCGGAACCACCAGACGTCCGGAGCGCCGGAGCCCTGCCGGTCCTCGCCGGTGAGAAACGCCGAGCGGCGAAACACGGGGTGCTCGCCGCGGAGGCGCAGCAGCCGCCGCGTGAAGTCGAGGACGCCCTGCGCGCGCTCCCCGACGTCCCAGTCGACCCAGGAGAGCTCGTTGTCCTGGCAGTAGGCGTTGTTGTTGCCGCCCTGGGTCCGCCTGATCTCGTCGCCGGCCAGCAGCATCGGCGTTCCCTGGGAGAGCAGGAGCGTCGCGAGAAAGTTGCGCATCTGGCGGTCGCGCAGCTCGTCGACCTCGGGATCGTCGGTCTCGCCCTCGACCCCGCAGTTCCACGAGCGGTTGTCGTCCGAGCCGTCGCGGTTGCCCTCGAGGTTCGCGTCGTTGTGCTTGCGGTCGTACGAGACGAGGTCGCGGAGCGTGAACCCGTCGTGACAGGTGACGAAGTTGATCGACGCGGACGGGTGGCGGCCGTCCGACTGGTAGAGGTCGCTCGACCCCGTGAAGCGGCGCGCGAACTCGGCGACGGCCGTGTGCCCGCGCCAGAAGTCGCGCATCGTGTCGCGGTACATCCCGTTCCACTCGGACCAGAGGATCGGGAAGTTCCCCACCTGGTAGCCGCCGGGGCCGACGTCCCACGGCTCGGCGATGAGCTTCACCTGGCTGAGCACCGGGTCCTGGTGGACGACGTCGAAGAACGCGGAGAGACGGTCGACGTCGTACAGCTCGCGGGCGAGCGCCGACGCGAGGTCGAAGCGGAAGCCGTCGACGTGGCACTCGACCGCGAAGTAGCGCAGCGAGTCCATGATCAGCCGCAGCACCGACGGATGCACCGGGTTGAGCGAGTTGCCCGTGCCGGTGAAATCCATGTAGTGGCGCCGGTCGTCCGGTTCGAGCCGGTAGTAGGAGGCGTTGTCGACGCCCTTGAAGGACAGCGTCGGCCCGAGGTGGCTCCCCTCGGCGGTGTGGTTGTAGACCACGTCGAGGATCACCTCGATTCCCGCGCGGTGGAGCGCCTTGACCATGCCCTTGAACTCGCGCACCTGCTCGCCTCGGGTCCCCGTGGCGGCGTAGCCCGCGTGCGGCGCCAGGAAGCCGATCGTGGAGTAGCCCCAGTAGTTGGCGAGGCCGCGCTCGACGAGGAAGTCCTCGTCGGCGGCGTGGTGGACCGGCAGGAGCTCGACCGCGGTGACGCCGAGCTCGCGGAGGTGGGCGATCGCGGCGTCCGAGGCGAGGCCCGCATACGTGCCGCGCAGGTCCTCGCGGACGCCCGGCATGCGCTGCGTGAAGCCCTTGACGTGCAACTCGTAGATCACGGTCTCCGCCCAGTGGCGCTGCAGAGGCTCGTCGCCCTCCCAGTCGAACGACCCGTCGACGACGACGGAGCGCGGGATCGCGGGGGCGGAGTCCTCCCGGTCGACGACGTCCTCCTGCCCCGGCGCGTAGGCGAGCACTCTTGCCCTGCCGAAGCCGATCGGGCCCTCGATGGCCTTCGCGTACGGGTCGATGAGCAGCTTCGCCGGGTTGAAGCGATGGCCGGCAGCGGGCTCCCACGGCCCGCGGACGCGGTAGCCATAGCGCTGCCCCGGGCCGACGCCCGGGAGGTAGGCGTGCCAGTTGTGCGAGGTCCGCTGGAGGATCTCGACGCGCTCCTCGCGGTTCTCGTCGTCGAACAGGCACAGCTGCACGCCGTCGGCGTTCTCGCTGAAGAGGGAGAAGTTCGTCCCGTGGCCGTCCCAGGTGGGGCCGAGCGGAAACGGCCTCCCGGGCCACACTGCGCGACTCACCGGGGCACCCTAGCCGCGCCGTCGGAGGGTGCCTGCGCCCGCCGTCAACCCGCGGCTTCGGCCCGCCGCAGCCCGCGAAAGGCCCAGAGGCAAAGCGCGCCGGCGAGCGCGGCGGCGAGCAGGAACGCCAGGGCGATCTCCTCCGGCTGTCCGGAGATGAGGCTGCGCCCGGCCTCCAGCACGTACGTGATCGGGTTGAGCACCGCCACCGCGTGCATCGCGCCGGAGAGGAGGTCGAGCGGCACGTAGACGGGCGCGAAGAAGAGCAGGATGAAGACGGGCATCTGCATCAGCGGGCCTGCCTGGATCGAGCGAAAGCGCATCGCGATCCCCGCAGACCACATGAAGCCGCACACGTTGACGAGCAGGGCCAGCGAGTACATGCCAACCAGCTCGAGGGGATCGCCCGACACGTCCATGCCGGCCACGAGCGCGACCACGGTGACCGCAAGAGCGACGATCGCCCAGCGGAGGAACGCGGCGAGCGCGTAGCCGAGCACGATGCCGCTGCGCCTCGGCGAGGCGAGGAGCAACCGGCGGGCGAAGCCGCCCTCGAAGTCCCGGGCGATGCCGAAGCCGGTGAAGACGCCGCCGAAGGCGGCAGACTGGAGCAGCACGAAGACGAACTGGAAGGCGGTGTAGCCGTTCTCGAAGTCGAACCCCGGCAACTCCTGGACCTGGGACAGCCCACCCGCGAACGCGGTGAACATGAACAGCGGGAAGAGGAGCGACGGCAGCAGGATCGCCGGGGTGGTGACGACGTTCTTGATGGTGCGCCACGCGACGCCCTGCACGACCGGCAGGATCCCCGACCCGCTCACGTGCGCTCCATCCGGCGGCCGAGCGCCCAGGCGGCGAGCGAGATCGCGACGATGCAGATCACGGTGGCGATGCCGAACCCGAGCGCGAGCGCGGTCCAGTCCCAGCCCTCGATGATCAGGCTGCGCACGCACTCGAGCAGGTACGAGACCGGGTTGATCGTCGCGAGGAACCGGAACCACTCGACGGCGATCAGGTCGCGCGGCGTGTTCATCGAGGAGATGAAGAGGAGGACGAAGAAGACCGGGAAGAACGCCTGCACCGCCTCGCCCGAGCCCGTGCGAAGCGCGAGGAACGAGCCGAGCGCGCCGAAGCCGAGCGCCACGAGGCCCGCGAAGCAGAGGAGCACGGGCACGCCTGCCCACCCGGCCGCGAAGTCGACGCCGAACACCAGCCCGACGGCGAGGTAGAAGACCGCCTGCGCGACGCCCATCACGACGATCCCGGCGAGCGTGCCCGTGAGGAGCGTCGAGCCGCGAATCGGCGTCAGCGCGAGACGGTTCAGAAAGCCCGTCTGGATGTCGCGCGCGAGGTCGGTGCCGGCGTTCATCGTCGCAAACAGCGCGCCCTGCATGAACGGCACGGCGAGCGCGAACGCGAGGAACGAGTCGGTCGGGAACCCGGGCAGGGCGGTCGAGGCCTTGAGGCCGCCCGTGTTGACGAGCAGCAGCAGGACAGGGAAGACGAGCGGGAAGACGATCGCTGCCGGCTGCCGCAACGTCCGGCGCACCGAGCGCTGTGCGACGGCGCCGACCTGCGTCGCGACGACCGTCATCGCTGGACGATCGCCCGGATCGGGGCTTCCTCGTCCTCCGCCTCGTCGCGATCCGGGGTCTCCTCCGAGCCCTCGAGCGAACGCCCCGTCTTCGCGAGGAAGACGTCGTCGAGCGTCGGGGCCCGGAGCTCGATGTCGGCGATGGCCAGGCCGTCCGCGTCGAGCGCGCGTACGACGTCCGCGAGGGAGACGGCTTCCGTGAGCCGCACCGCGACCTCGGTCTCCCCGGTCGGCGGCAGCGGCTCGCCGAACCGCTCGAGGACACGCGCGATCTGCGCGCGCTCGCCGGGGTGTTCCGGGATGGCGTGCACGCTCGGGCGCCCGATCTCCTCCTTCAGCTCAGACGGCGTGCCCTCGGCGACGATCCGGCCGTGGTCGATGATCGCGACCCGATCGGCCAGCACGTCCGCCTCCTCGAGGTACTGGGTCGTGAGGAACACGGTGACGCCGTCCTCCCTGCGCAGGCGGGCCACCTCCTCCCACAGCGCCAGGCGGCTCTGCGGGTCGAGGCCGGTCGTCGGCTCGTCGAGAAAGATCACCCGCGGGCGGTGGACGAGCGCGAGCGCGAGATCGAGCCGCCGCTTCATGCCCCCGGAGTAGCCTCCGACCTTGCGGTCGGCGGCGAAGCCGAGACCGACACGCTCGAGCAGCTCGTCGGTCCGCGTCCGGCGCTCGGCCCGCGGGAGGCCTTGCAGCATCGTCTGGAGCCGGAGGTGGTCGCGGCCGGTCAGCATCGGGTCGAGCGCGGCCTCCTGGAGGGCTGCGCCGATCGCGCGGCGTACCTGCGGGCCTTGCCGGGCCACGTCGAAGCCCGCGACCCGCGCGCTTCCGGACGTCGGGGGCAGGAGCGTCGTGAGCACGAGCACCGTCGTGGACTTCCCGGCCCCGTTCGGCCCGAGAAACCCGTAGATCTCGCCGGGCTCGACGCGGAGGTCGATCCCGTCGACCGCCCGCGGTCCCTTGCGGAACTCGCGCACGAGGCGATCCACGACGATGCTGTTGTCCCCGTCCACCCTGGGACGATAGTCCGAGCTGTCCCTCAGCCCTCCGGGGCCAGCCAGACGGCGGCGAGCGGTGGCAGCGTCAACGCCGCCGAGAACGGCCGGCCGTGGAGCGGCTCCGCGACCGCTTCGACCCCGCCGAGGTTGCCGGCACCCGAGCCGCCGTAGTCGGCAGCATCCGTGTTGAGCACCTCCTCCCAGCGCCCTCCGACGGGCAGCGGCACACGCCAGTGGTGCCGGACGACCGGGGAGAAGTTGACGAGGCATGCGAGCACCCGCGACGCGTCCGCCGAGTAGCGCGCGTACGCGAGCACGTTGTCCGCGCGTGCGTCGCCGACGAGCCACTCGAAGCCGTCCGGCCGGAAGTCGACCTCCCAGAGCGCAGGCTCGGCCCGATACACCCGGTTCAGGTCGGCGACGCACCGGCGCACGCCCTCGTGGAGCGGGTAGTCGAGCACGTACCAGTCGAGCGAACCGGCCTCCGACCACTCGGTCCCCTGTCCGATCTCGCCGCCCATGAAGAGGAGCTGCTTGCCCGGATGCCCCCACATGTGACCGTAGAGCGCGCGCAGCGTCGCGAACTGCTGCCACTCGTCGCCGGGCAGCTTGCGCACGAGCGCCCCCTTGCCGTGCACGACCTCGTCGTGCGAGAGCGGGAGCACGAAGTTCTCGTCCCAGGCATAGACCATCGAGAACGTCAACTCCTCGTGGTGCCAGCGCCGGTGCACGGGCTCGTACCGGAGATAGCCGAGCGTGTCGTGCATCCACCCCATGTTCCACTTGAAGGTGAAGCCGAGCCCGCCGCCGTCGGTGGGCCGCGAAACGCCCGTCCACGCCGTCGACTCCTCCGCCAGCATCGCGACGCCAGGGTGCGTCGCGTGCACGACGGCGTTCAGCTCCTGGAGGAACGAGACCGCCTCGAGGTCCTCGCGGCCACCGAGGCGGTTGGGCACCCATTCGCCCGCTTCGCGCGAGTAGTCGAGGTACAGCATCGAGGCGACCGCGTCGACCCGCAGCCCGTCGGCGTGGAACTCCTCGAGCCAGTAGAGCGCGTTGGCGACGAGGAAGTTCCGCACCTCGTGACGGCCGTAGTTGAAGACGAGCGTCCCCCAGTCGGGGTGCGCGCCGCGGCGCGGGTCGACATGCTCGTACAGCGCCGTGCCGTCGAAGCGCGCGAGGGCCCACTCGTCGCGCGGGAAGTGCGCAGGCACCCAGTCGAGCAGCACGCCGACCCCGTTCGCATGGAGCGCGTCGACGAACGCGCGCAGGTCGTCCGGCGCCCCGAGCGGCGCGTGCGGCGCGTAGTACCCGCTCACCTGGTAGCCCCACGACGGCCCGAACGGATGCTGCATCACGGGCATCAGCTCGACATGCGTGAAGCCGAGCTCGACCACGTGCTCCGTGAGCTCGTCGGCAAGGTCGAGCCAGCCGAGCCCCTGGCGCCACGAGCCGGCGTGCACCTCGTAGACCGACATCGGCGCCGTGAGCGGGTCCGTGCCGGCGCGGCGCTCGAGCCAGTCGTCGTCGCGCCACGTATGTCGCGATCGGTAGAGGACCGACGCGGTCCTCGGCGGCGGCTCGGCGCGGAACGCGAACGGGTCGGCCTTGAGGCGCCTGACGCCGTCGGCTCCCAGAACCGAGAACTTGTACGTCTGCCCCTCGCGTGCGTTCGGGGCGCTCCCCACCCAGACGCCGGAGGACGCCTGGGGGTCGAGCGGGTCGGCGCTCTCGCTCCAGAAGTTCCAGTCGCCGACCACCGAGACCGCCCGCGCGTTCGGCGCCCAGACCGCGAAGCGCGCGCCGGCCTCGTCGTCGAGCGGATGCCCGCCGAGCTGCTCCCAGAGGCGCTCGTGGCGTCCCTCGCCGAGCAGGTACAGGTCGATCTCGCCGGGTCGGCTCATGCCGCGGTCTCGAGCAGGCGCAGGAGCCCCACCAGCGGGATCGACGCCCAGCCGGGGCGGTTCCGCGCCTCGTAGCGCAGCTCGTACACGAGCTTCTCGAGCTCGAAGAGCGCGAGCAGCCGGTCGAAGCCGCTTCGGCTCGGAGGCAGCAGACGCTCGTCGGCGGCGGAGAGATAGCCGTCGACGAACCCTTCGCGGCACGCGTCGAGCCACTCGGCGGGAGGCTCGACGCCGTTCAGCAGCACGGATGCGTCGGCCGCATACGCGAACGAGCGCGTCATGCCAGCGAGGTCGCGGAGCGGCGACCGCTTACGCCGCCGCTCGGGCAGCGACCGCGCCGGCTCGCCCTCGAAGTCGATCACGACCCAGTCGCCCACCGTTGTCCAGAGGACCTGACCGAGGTGGTAGTCGCCGTGCGTGCGGATCGCGAGCCCCGACGGCCCCGTCCCGGAGAGCTCCTGCACGAGGTCGCGGATGTCCTCCGCGCGGTGGGCCACGGCGCCGAGGGCGTCGTCCTCCGGCAGGGTGGAGAAGGTCGTCGCGATGTCCTCGTCGATCGCGGCGGTGAGCAGCCCGAGCGCCTCGGCGCTCGGCTCCTCCGGGGCGAACGCCGGGTCGGTCGGCGACGCGAGCGCGGCGTGCAGCGCCGCCGTCACCTCGCCGAGCCGCCACGCGCGGTCGGGCAGCCACGACGGGTCGTCGCCGAGCGAGTCGAGCGCGAGCTCCCAGCCGCCGCCGACCGCCGGCACGAGCGCGGTGACCGAGGCCAACGCCGTCTCGAGCGGCGGCCCCTGTGTCTCGAGTGTCCCCTCGAGCCTCGGGGCGTTCCCGAACCGCGCGTCGGCCAGGGCGCGCAGGATCTCGAGCTCCGGGTTCGGGCCCGCCTCGAGCCGCCGGTAGAGCTTGAGCACATGCAGCTCGTCGAGCACGACGGAGCTGTTCGACTGCTCGACGCCGAACGACCGGACGTGGGCACCGTCGGCGGGCACGCCTGCGAGCGCCGCCAGCCGGGCCGCGACCTCCGGCCGCTCGAAGGCGTCGACCGGCTCGTCGTCCTCGCCGAGCGCGATGAGGTAGTGCTCGTGCGTGCCCGCCGCGAACCGGACCTCGACAACCGCGAGCGAGACCAGCCCGTCCCTGACCGGGACCCCCACGACCTCGGCGCTCTCGAGCGCGCGGTCCTTGGCGGCGAACCAGCGTGCCCCGTCGACGAGCGCGACCAGCTCGTCGCTCGTCAGCGTCGCCGGGTCACGCATCCGCGCCCTCCTCCGGCAGGAGGAACCAGTAGAAGCCGCGCGGCCCGAACGTGAGCAGGTACGGCAGGTCGCCGATCGGCGGGAACGGCGTCCGCCCCGTCATCTCGACGGGAGTGCGCCCGCGGAAGCGCGCCAGGTCGAGCTCGACCGCCTGGGCCGAGCGCGCGAGATTGTGCACGCAGAGGACGGTATCGCGGTCGTGCTGGCGCACGTGCGCGAAGACGCGGGCATTCGTGGTCGCGAGCGCCTCGTAGGTGCCGAGCCCGAAGACCGGGTGCTCCTTGCGCAGCGCGACGAACCGCTGCAGCCACCGCAGGAGCGACGACGGCGAGCGCAGCTGCGCCTCGACGTTCACGGACTGGAAGCCGAAGACGGGGTCCATCAACGGCGGCAGGTAGAGCTGCGCGAAGTCCGCGCGGGAGAACCCGCCGTTCCGGTCGCCCGTCCACTGCATCGGAGTGCGGACGCCGTCCCGATCGCCGAGGTAGACGTTGTCGCCCATCCCGATCTCGTCGCCGTAGTAGAGCACCGGGGAGCCCGGAAGCGAGAACAGGATCGCGTGCATGAGCTCGATCTCGTCGCGCCCGCCGTCGAGGAGGGGCGCGAGCCGGCGCCGGATCCCGAGGTTGAGCTTCATCCTCGGGTCCATCGCGTACTCGGCGTACATGTAGTCGCGCTCCTCGTCGGTCACCATCTCGAGCGTGAGCTCGTCGTGGTTTCGGAGGAAGAGCCCCCACTGGCAGTGGTCGGGGATCGGCGGCGTCCGGTCGAGGATCTCGACGATCGGCCTCGCCTCCTCGCGCCGCAGTGCCATGAACATCCGCGGCATCACCGGGAAGTGGAAGGCCATGTGGCACTCGTCGCCGTCCCCGAAGTAGTCCGCGACGTCCTCCGGCCACTGGTTCGCCTCGGCGAGGAGCACGCGATCGGGATATCCCGCGTCGATCTCCGCCCGAACCCGCCTGAGGAACGCGTGCGTCGCGGGGAGGTTCTCGCAGTTCGTCCCCTCCGCTTCGTAGAGGTACGGGACGGCGTCGAGCCGGAAGCCGTCCAGCCCCACGTCGAGCCAGAACCGCAGCCCGTCGATCATCGCGTCGCCGACGTCGGGGTTCTCGTAGTTGAGGTCGGGCTGGTGATGGTAGAAGCGATGCCAGAAGTAGGCGCCACGCTCCGAGTCGTACGTCCAGTTCGACTGCTCGCTGTCGACGAAGATGATCCGCGCGTCCTCGTAGCGGTGCACGGTGTCCGACCAGACGTACCAGTCCGACTTCGGGTTGTCGGGCCCCTGACGCGATTCCTGGAACCACGGGTGGTCGCTCGAGGTGTGGTTCATCACGAAGTCCGTGATGACGCGCATCCCACGCTCGTGGGCCGATTCCACGAACGCCGCGAACTCGTCGAGCGTCCCGAACTCCGGTGACACGGAGAGGAAGTCGGAGACGTCGTAGCCGCCGTCGCGCAGCGGCGAGGGATAGAAGGGGAGGAGCCAGATGCAGTCGATCCCGAGCCACTGGAGGTAGTCGAGCTTCTGCCGCAGGCCGCGGAAGTCGCCCATCCCGTCGTCGGTGGAGTCGAAGAACGCGCGCGTGTGGAGCTCGTAGAAGACCGCCGTCTTGAACCAGTCCGGCCGCGCCTCGAACCAGTGCTCGCTCATGCCTTGCCCGCCAAGCAGGATTCGGCAGGAGCCGAATCCTGCGGCTCGATCCCCCGCCTACGGCGGGGGCAGATCCCTAAAGGCGTCGGCTTCGCCGCCGCAACTGCCTCGTTGGCCCTTACGCCCGCGGTCGCAACTACCTCTTTGCCACGCGTTGTCGACGGTGGCCGCGAAGCGGGGATCCGGATGCTCACGGCCGCTGGACCTCCATCACGTGGGCCTGGCCGGGGCCGAGGCGGACGTAGTTGCGGGCGGCCCAGTCGTAGGCCTCGCCGGTGAGCGCGTCGACGACCCGCACCGCGTCCCCGAGCTCCAGCGCCGGAGGCACGATGCACACACCGTCGTGGACGGCGAAGGGGTCCAGGTTGACCAGGACGAGCACGACGTCGTGGCCGAGCGCGCGCGCGTAGCCGAGGATGTGCTCGCTCTCCGTCTCGAGCCATGCCAGCCGCTCGAGGCCAGCATCGGTCAGGGCGGGATGCGCGCGGCGCACCTCGTTGAGCCGCCGGAGCAGCGGCAGCAGCGGCCCGTCGAGCCGGCGCTCCTTCACCTCGTACTTCTCCGAGTCCAGATACTCCTCGCTCCCCTCTCGCACCGGGACGCTCTCGCACGCCTCGTAGCCCGAGTAGATCCCGTAGCTCGGCGACAGCGTCGCCGCGAGCACGAGCCGGCACTCGAAGGCGGGCCGACCGCCCTGCTGGAGGTACGCGTGGAGGATGTCCGGCGTGTTCGGCCAGAGGTTCGGCCGCAGGAACGGTGACCACGTACGAAGCTGCTCGACGAGCTCGACGAGCTCGGCCTTCGTGTTCTTCCAGGTGAAGTACGTGTAGGACTGCGAGAACCCGGCCTTCGCGAGCAGCGTCATCATCGCGGGGCGCGTGAACGCCTCCGAGAGGAACACCGTCTCGGGATGCCGCTTGTGCACCTGCGCGATCAGCCACTCCCAGAACGGAACCGGCTTCGTGTGCGGGTTGTCGACCCTGAACACCGTCGCGCCCGCGTCGCACCAGTGCAGCACGACGTCGCGGATCGCCTCCCAGAGCGCTTTCCGCTCGTCCGTCTCCCAGTCGAGGTTGTGGATGTCCTGGTAGCGCTTCGGCGGGTTCTCGGCGTACTTGAGCGACCCGTCGGGGCGATGCTGGAACCACTCCGGGTGGTCGGCGAGCCACGGATGGTCGGGCGACATCTGCAGTGCGAGGTCGAGCGCGAGCTCCATCCCGTGCGCGTGGAGCGTCTCGACGAGCTCGACGAGGTCGGCGGCGTCGCCGAGACCCGGGTCGATCGCATCGTGCCCGCCCTCCTCTGCGCCGATCGCCCAGGGGCTCCCGACGTCACCCGGCCGGGCGCGCTCCGCGTTGTTCGGCCCCTTGCGGTTCGTCCGTCCGATCGGGTGGATGGGCGGCAGGTAGACGACGTCGAACCCGAGGGCCGCGAGCTCCGGGACGACCCGGGTGACCCCGGCGAGCCCGCCCCAGGAACGCGGGAACAGCTCGTACCAGGCGCCCGCGCGGGCGCGCTGCCGCTCCACGTCGACCTCGAGCGGGGCTCCGCGTGCTGCGCCGTGGCGGTCGCCCGCCCCGAGCGCGGGAGCAGCCGCGCGCCATTCGTCGACCGTTCCGGGCCCGAAGAGCACCGCCCCCTCGGCGAGCTCGCCCGTCAGGTCGGACTGCCCGGCCGCGACCTTGCGGTCGTGCTCGGAGACCCAACCCGCGTGGCGGTCGACCCAGGCCTCGACCTCGAACCGCCAGCGCCCGACGGCGTCGACCTCGAAGGATCCCGCGAAGCGGTCGTTGCCGAGCGCCTCGAGCGGCGCCTCGCGCCAGCGCCCCTTCGGGCGGCGGTAACGGACGACGGCGCGGAGCGTCTCGTGCCCGTCGCGCGCGATCGTCGCGGCGACCTCGACCCGGTCGCCGAGGCACGCCTTGGAGGGCCAGCGGCCGCAGTCGACCTGCGGCGCGACGTCGGAGACGACAATGCGTTCGGCACTCACCCGCGGCACACGGTAAACAGTCCGGCGTGCGCCTGGAACGGTCACTCGGGGTCCAGCTCCATCCGACGTCGCTTCCGGGCGGCCGTCTGGGGCCGGAGGCGTACGCGTTCGTCGACTGGCTCGCGGAGGCCGGAGCCCGGTGGTGGCAGGTGCTTCCGCTCAATCCGCCCGACGAGTTCGGCTCGCCGTACGCGTCGGCCTCGGCGTTCGCGAGCTGGGGCGGCCTCCTCGCGGACCCCGACGCGCGCGTCGCGGCGGACGACGCCCGGGGGTTCTCGGAGCGAGAGCGCAGCTGGATCGGGGACTGGGCGGCGTTCTCGGGCGACGGCGCGGTCGCGGACCAGGTGCGCTTCGACCGCGAATGGGGCGCGCTGCGCTCCTACGCCGCCTCACGCGGGGTCCGGATCATCGGGGACGTCCCGATCTACGTCGCGGTCGACGGCTGCGACCACGATGCACACCCGGAGCTGTTCCTGCCGCTCGACGAGGTCGTCGCAGGTGCGCCGCCGGACGGCCTGAACGACCTCGGCCAGCTCTGGGGCAACCCGCTCTACGACTGGGACGCGATCGCCCGCAGCGGGTACCGCTGGTGGATCGACCGGATGCGCCGCGTGCTCGAGCTCGTCGACGTCTTCCGGATCGACCACTTCCGCGGGTTCGCCGGATACTGGACCGTCCCGGCGGGCGCAGTGACGGCCCGGCACGGCTGGTGGTCGCCTGGGCCGGGGGCCGACCTCTTTCGCGCCGCGAAGGCGGAGCTCGGGCCGCTCCCCGTGATCGCGGAGGACCTCGGCGTCATCACTCCGGACGTCCGCGCCCTCCGCGACGCGCTCGGTTTCCCCGGGATGGTCGTCCTCCTGTGGTCGTTCGCCGGACCGCCCGACAACCCCCACCGACCCGAGAACCACCGCCAGCACCAGGTCGTCTACACGTCGACCCACGACACCGACACGCTTGCCGGCTTCACGGGCAAGAGCGACACCTGGCCCCTGATCGAGCGCGCGCTCGCGTCGGTGTGCGCGCTTGCGATCGTGCCCGTCCAGGACGTGCTCGGGCTCGGGAGCGAGGCGCGGATGAACCGTCCCGGCGAGGTGGGCGGCAACTGGGAGTGGCGCCTCGAGCCGGGCGAGCTGACCGCTGCGCACGCCGCGCGCCTCCGCACCGCCGCCCTCGCCAGCCGACGCACGTGAGAACAGCGCCACGACCGTCTTTCACGAACGGACGCCCGTGCGACCCGCACCGAGGCCGGAGGCCGGCTTCGCCGGCCGAGAGGCCAGATCAGCCCAACCCGTGCACAACGCAGAAGGAGGGGGCCCGTGGGGGAACCATGGGTTCCCCCACGTCCCTAGAAGAGGATCTCGAGCGCGGTGTCCGGCGGGCAGCCACGCTCGAGCAGCGAAACCGCGAGGTGGAGATCGACCTCGCGATCGAGCGCGAGGACGAGGGCCGCGTCGGCGGGATAGCCGGCCCCGGTCAGGCGCTCGATCCGCCATGAGGTGACGTCCCCGAGCTCGCGTGCGCCGCGCGTGGGAGCGATGGGTGTCTGGATTGCCATTGCACAGAAGAGAACGCGCGACATGTGTGCAGACCCTCAAGCAGCGTTAGGAACCCGTTCCGGCGATGTTGCGGTTGCGTTGCGGGAGCGGGCGCTACGCCTCGAAGCGCAGGTTCGCGGCCACCGTCGGGCGCCCGTCGCGCTCGTAGAGCACGTCCACGGTGTCGTTCTTGCCGTACGAGCCGGCGATGCCCAGCACCATCGAGGTCCAGCGCCCGACGCCGAGCTGCTCCTTCGCGAGCTCGCGCTCGAACACGAGCCTGCCGTCGCGCACGACGAAGTCGGTGCCCTCCCGTTGCTCCACGCCGTTCAGGAAGACCTGGAACGGCCGCTGCACGTCTCCGGGAAGGCGGACGAAGGTTGCCCGGCGCGGCTCGTCGCTCACGCTCATAGAATGCCTCGAACCGTGAGGCCGAAGCTCCTGGTCATCGTCGGCGCGCTCGTCGCGCCGCTCGTCGCGGCGGCGACGGCCCTCGCGGGTAGCGGGGGTTTCACGCCGGTCGCGCCCGAGTCTCCGAACGCGCATGCGATCAAGCAGAGCTATCTGTTCATCTCCGCCTTCGCCTTCGCGATCTTCCTGCTCGTCGAGATCCTCCTGGTCGCGTTCGTGATCCGCTACCGGCGCCGCAAGCGGCCTCGCGACCTGGACGGCGCCCAGATCCACGGCGCCAACCGGCTCGAGCTCGCCTGGACGGTGGGGCCGGTGCTGATCCTCTTCGTGATCGCGACGTTCGTGTTCGTGAAGCTGCCGACGATCCAGGACGTCCCCGCCGCGGCGGCCGGCTCGCAGAATCTCGTCGTGGACGTGATCGGCACGCAGTTCACCTGGCAGTTCCGCTACCCGAACGGCGTCGTCACGATCGACCGCCTGCGCGCACCCGAGGGGCGGACCGTCGAGCTCCACGTCACCGCGCCCGACTGGGACGTGATCCATTCCTGGTGGATCCCGGCCCTCGGCGGGAAGATGGACGCGATCCCGGGGAAGCTCAACAAGACGTGGTTCAAGGCCGGGCGCGCAGGGGTCTTCCAGGGCCAGTGCGCCGAGCTCTGCGGCCTCTACCACGCGAAGATGCTCGCCTCGGTCGAGGTGATGCCGGCAGCCGAGTTCGACTCGTGGTACGAGGAGCGGAGCGCGCAGCAGGAGGCCGGCACGTCGCCGCTCGGCGAGGAGCTGTGGGAGGGGACCTGCGCGAAGTGTCACGGCCTCGAGGGCGAGGGAGGCTACGGTCCGCGCATTGCCGGGACCGACCTGATCGAGAACGAGCAGTCGGTCGAGACGCTCCTCCGGAAGGGCGGGATCCTGATGCCGCCGGTCGGGCGCGACTGGACCCCGGCGGAGATGGCCGCCCTGACCGACTACCTGAAGGAGCACGTTGGCAACCAGGGTTGAGCAGCCCCAGGTCCCCGCATGGCAGCGCGGCAAGGTCACGAGCTGGCTCGTCACCACCGACCACAAGCGGATCGGGATCCTCTACGTCGGCACGGCCGGGCTGTTCTTCGCGATCTCGGGCTTTCTCGCCCTCCTGATCCGCACCCAGCTCGCCCAGCCGGACGGCCACGTGATCACGGGCAACTCGTACAACGAGGTCGTCACGATGCACGGGACCGGAATGGTGTTCTTCGTCGTCGTGCCCATTCTGGCCGGGCTCGGCAACTTCCTCGTGCCATTGATGATCGGCGCGCCCGACATGGCCTTCCCGCGGCTCAACGCGCTCTCCTACTGGCTGTACGCCTTCGCCGGGATGATCTTCTGCTTCTCGTTCCTCGCAACCGGCGGCGCGGCGAACACCGGGTGGACGGCCTACCCGCCCCTCTCCGTCGCCGCGCAGGGCAACGGTCAGGACCTGTGGATCCTCGCGATCCACATCATGACCCTCTCGTCGCTGGTCGGCGCGATCAACTTCATCGTCACGATCCACAACATGCGCACGCGCGGGATGTCGTGGATGCGCATTCCCCTCTTCGTCTGGTCGATCGAGGTCTACTCGTGGCTGCTCCTGGTCGTGCTGCCGGTGCTCTCGGCCGGGTTGACGCTGCTCCTGCTCGAGCGTCAGTTCCCTGACACGTTCCACTTCTTCGTGCCCGAGGGCGCCGACCGCGGCGGGTCGCCCATCCTCTTCCAGCACGTGTTCTGGTTCTTCGGGCACCCCGAGGTCTACATCATGATCCTGCCCGCGATGGGGATCATCTCGGAGATCCTGCCCGTGTTCGCGCGCAAGCCGATCTTCGGCTACAAGGCGGTCGCGTTCTCGACCGTCGCGATCGGGTTCTTCTCGATGCTCGTGTGGGCGCACCACATGTTCACGGTCGGCATGCCGACGTACCTGAACATCTGGTTCATGCTGGCGTCGATGGTGATCGCCGTCCCGACCGGGATGAAGATCTTCAACTGGCTCGCGACGCTCTGGCGCGGGAACATCTCGCTCGACACGCCCATGCTGTTCGCGCTCGGGTTCCTGAGCATCTTCACGATCGGCGGGCTCTCGGGGATCTACCTCGCCGCGTTCCCGGTCGACTGGCAGGTGCACGACACGTACTTCGTCGTGGCGCACTTCCACTACGTCCTCTTCGGGGGCTCCATCTTCGCGATCATGGGCGCCCTGTTCTACTGGTGGCCGAAGATCTTCGGGCGGATGCTCTCCGAGAGGCTCGGGAAGTGGACGTTCCTGCTCGTCTTCGTCGGCTTCAACGTGACGTTCTTCCCGCAGCACCTGCTCGGGCTGCTCGGCATGCCGCGGCGGATCTACACGTATCGGCACGACGGCCTGTGGGAGGCCTACAACATGACGTCGTCGATCGGCTCGTACATCATGGGCGTCGGCTTCCTCTGCTTCCTCGTCGCGATCGTCAAGAGCGTCAACGGCCGTCGGGCCGGGAACGACCCGTGGCAGGCCGACACGCTCGAGTGGTACACGACCTCGCCGCCGCCGCCGCACAACTTCGACGACGTGCCGTACGTGACGAGCGCGCGGCCGCTGTACGACCTTCGGCGCAGGCTGCGCGAGGCGGAGTCCGGATGAGGACGGACCGGGCACCGGGGCCGCTGCTCCGGCTTGCGACGCTCGCCGCCGCCGCGGCGGCGGCTGCCGTCGTGGTGAGTGCCGCGCTCGAGCTCGGGCGCGGCCACTGGGGCGCCGCGCTCGTCGCCCTGCCGCTCCTCGTCGCGGTGCTCGTGGCGGCCGTCGTCTCGTATCGCCGGCTCGTCCTCCCGGCCGCCGTCGCGGTCGGCCTGATGCTCGGTGCGATCGCGACGGGAGGGCTCGTCGCGTGGCTCGACACCAGCTGGGCGGTGGGCGTGCACGTCGTCGCCGCCGGAGGCGCTCTCGCCGCGTCGCTCGTGACACTCGCCGTCTCGTTCCGCGGCGAGACGCTGCCGCTCGGGCCGTGGCGCGACTACGTGACGCTGACCAAGCCGCGGATCATGTCGCTTCTCCTCGTCACCGGGGCGGGCGGGATGTTCGTCGGCGCCGGCGGCTGGCCCGGCGCCGCGGAGCTCGCGACGATGCTCGTCGGCCTCGCGCTCGCCTGCGGCGGCGCGAGCGCGCTCAACCACGTCATCGACCGCGACATCGACAGGCTCATGGGGTCGCGCACCGCCGCGCGGCCCGTTGCCTCCGGCCGCGTGCCCGCGCCGCGGGCACTCGAGTTCGGGCTCGTCCTCTCCGCGCTCTCCTTCGCGCTCCTCGCCTCGGCGGTGAACGTGCTGACGGCGCTGCTCGCCCTCGTCGGGAACCTCTTCTACGTCGTGGTCTACACCGGCTACCTGAAGCGGTCGACCGACCAGAACATCGTGATCGGCGGGGCCGCCGGGGCGGTGCCGCCGCTCGTCGGCTATGCGGCGGCCACCGGCAGCCTGGCGCTGCCCGCGCTCTGGCTCTTTCTCATCGTGTTCCTCTGGACGCCGCCGCACTTCTGGGCGCTCGCGCTGATGATCAAGGACCATTACGCGGCCGCGAACGTGCCGATGCTGCCGGGGACGCGCGGGGAGGCCGAGACGACGCGCCAGATCCTGCTCTACTCGATCGTGCTCGTGGCGGTCACGCTCGTCGTCGGCCTCTGGCTCGGGCCGCTCTACACCGTCGCGGCCGCCGCGCTCGGGGCGTACTTCCTCTTTCTCGCGCACCGGCTGCGCGCCGACGCGTCGAAGCGCAATGCGGTCGTCCTCTTCCACTACTCCCTCGCCTACCTCGCCCTGCTCTTCGTGGCGGCGGCGGTCGACCCGCTGGTGGTGTAGCCATGCTGTCGCCCGAGCTCTCACGGAAGAACAACCGCCTGGGCCTCGCGCTCTTCGCCGTCTTCGTGGCGCTGTTCGTCGGCGCCTGCGTGATCGCCCTGATCTACCTCCAGGTGGACTAGTGCGGCCCCGCGTGCGCACGTGAGCCCGGACCTCGAGCTCGCCCTGCGCCTCGCGGACGCCGCCGACGCGATCGCGCTCGCTCGCTTCCGCTCGCGCGATCTCGTGGTGGAGACGAAGCCCGACCGGACGCCCGTGACGGAGGCCGACCGCGAGGTCGAGCACGAGCTGCGCGCGATGCTGGGCGTCGAGCGGCGACGCGACGCGATCCTCGGCGAGGAGCAGGGCGCCTCCGGCGCGGGACGGCGGCGCTGGATCGTCGACCCGATCGACGGGACGCGGAACTACTCGCGCGGGATCCCTGTGTGGGCCACGCTGATCGCGCTCGAGGAGGACGGGCAGGTCGCGCTCGGCGTCGTCTCCGCGCCGGCGCTCCATCGCCGCTGGTGGGCCGAGCGCGGCGGCGGTGCGCACGCGGGCGGCGACGTCGTCCACGTGTCGGCGGTGCGCCGGCCCGAGGACGCGGTGCTCAGCTTCGCGCTCGAGCAGGCGGTGCCGGGGCTCGCCGCGCGCGCGTGGCACGCCCGCGGCTACGGCGACTTCTGGAGCCACATGCTCGTCGCGGAGGGAGCGATCGACGGCGCGATCGACGCGATCGGCGTGTCGGTCTGGGACCTCGCCGCGGTGCAGGTGATCGTGGAGGAGGCGGGCGGGACGTTCACCGACTTCGCCGGCGCGCACCGGATCGACGGCGGTAGCGCCATCTCCTCGAACGGCCACCTGCATCCCACGCTGCTCGAGGCCGTGCGCGAGCTGCCGCCGGCGCGGCATCCCGAGACGTAGCCTGTCACGGCCGCGCCGCGGCCGTGTATCGCCAACCGCCGCACAAACGGCGCACCCTCCCGGCGGGCCCCCGTGAGGCGGAGGTCGTCTCCGCAATCTCGCGCCGCACGCGAGGATCGCTTGCAACAGACTGTTGCAAGCGTTGTCCGCGCGTCCACCGGCCGCGTGGCGTCCCGGGTCGGTCTATGCCGACGCGGCGCGCACGGCGGCCTCGTAGATCGGGTCGCGCGCAAGCGTGTCGAGCTCGGCGGAGAGGAGGTCGCTGTCCGAGAGGGCAGGCTGGACGGGCGGTGCGACGCTATCGCCGTCGACCCGGATGCCGGGAGGGCCGGCGCCTCGCGACGGGTCAGTGCGACGTCCCGGCGCAGCCGTGAGCGGAGCCAGCCGGCGAGCAGGAGCGCATCCGCGCGCGGACCCTCGACAGCGAGACGCTCGATCCTGCGGATTCCCGGCCAGCGCTCTGCGAGCGCCGACCGCCAGGGCAGCCCACGCCGCCAGGCGAGGTCCGAGACGGCGATCCGCTCGAAGAGCCCCGCCAGCTCCTCGTACGCGCCCGGGAGCCCCGACCACTCCGTCGAGTCGACGACGAGGCGGTCGCAGACGTCGACGATCTCTGCGAGTGGCTGGCCGTCCCAGTCGGGGCGCCCGCGCCAGCGGCAGTACGCCGGCAAGTCGGAGATCAGGAGCGGGAGGACGATGGACGCGGGATGCCGCGCCGCCTCGCCGCTGAGCCGGATCTCGATGACCTCGGAGAGCACCTCACGCCCGCCGCCGATCGCGAAGTCCCGGACGACCACGTCGGCCCGGACGCCACTCGCGCGGCCGGGTACCGGGACGAGGAAGATCGTGCGGGCCGGATGACGCTCCGCGAGCCCGGCGAGGACCCGCTTCGCGCGCGGCAGCCACCGCGGCGGGGCCCAGACGACATGCGTCATCGTGCTCGTGCGGAGCTCGGGGTCGCCGTCCCCCTCCTGCTCGCAGCGCTGGCGGGCGAGCTTCCGCTCGATCTCGGCGACGACGCCCACGCCCGTCAGTGCCTCCGCCACGAACGGCCGTCGCGGTGCAGGAGCTCGTCGGCCCGCACGGGGCCCCAACTGCCGGCCGCGTAGTCGGGGAACGTCGGCCGGTCGCGGCCCCAGGCGCCGACGACGGCGTCGACGAGCTTCCACTGCTCGTCGACCTCGTCCTCGCGCGTGAAGAGCGTCGCGTCGCCGAGCATCGCGTCCAGGATCAGCCGCTCGTAGGCCTCGGGGACGCCCTCGCGGAACGCGCCGCCGTACAGGAAGTCCATGTGCACCGTGCGGATCGACATCCCCGCACCCGGAACCTTCGCCCCGATCGCGAGGGAGACGCCCTCGTCCGGCTGGACATGGATCAGGAGCACGTTCGGCCGGAGGCCGTCGCCGGCGATCGCCTCGAACGGCGGATGCGGGGCGCTCTTGAACTGGATCGCGATCGTCGTCTCGCGCCGCGCGAGCCGCTTCCCGGCCCGGACGTAGAACGGCGTGTCCGCCCAGCGCCAGTTGTCGACGTAGAGCTTCGCGGCGATGTACGTGTCCGTCATCGAGTGCGGGGCGACTCCGGCCTCCTCACGATACGCGACGACCGGCTCGCCCTCGATCCATCCGCGGCCGTACTGGCCCCTGACGACCGACTTCGGCCCCGGCGTGTGCATCGCGCGCAGGACCTTCACCTTCTCGTTGCGCACCGCGTCGGCCGAGAAGTCGATCGGGGGCTCCATCGCGGTCAACGCGAGCAGCTGCAGGAGGTGGTTCTGGAAGATGTCCCGGATCACGCCCGCCTGCTCGTAGTAGCCGGCTCGGCCCTCGATCCCGATCGACTCGGCGACGGTGATCTGGACGTGGTCGACCATCTGGCGGTTCCAGATCGGCTCGAAGATGCCGTTCGCGAACCGAAGCGCCATCAGGTTCTGGACGGTCTCCTTGCCGAGGTAGTGGTCGATGCGGAAGATCTCGTCCTCGCCGAACCACCGCTTGACGGCCGAGCCGAGCTCGCGGGCAGAGGCGAGGCCGTGGCCGAACGGCTTCTCGATGATCACCCGCGCCCAACCCTCGCGCTCGCGCCGCTCCCCGATCTCGCGCACGACGACGGAGAACGCCTGCGGCGGCACGGCGAGGTAGTAGAGCCGGTTGCCGCCCGTCCCCCGCGTCGCGTCGAGCTCGTCCAGCACCTGGCCGACCCGATCCTCGCCCGGGTCGTCCGCGAAGTCGGTGGCGACGTAACGCATCCCGGCGGCGAGCGACTCGAACACGTCGCGGCGGAACGGGTCGCGGGCGAACTGCTTCACCGCCTGCCGCATCGCGGTCACGAACTGGCGTGTCGTCTGCTCGCTCCTCGCGACACCCACGACGGCGAATCGCTCCGGCAGGAGGCCGCGGAACGCGAGCGAGTAGAGCGCTGGCAGCAGCTTGCGCTTGGTGAGGTCGCCGGACGCGCCGAACACGACCAGCACGCAGGGGTCCGGCTGGCGCCGGACTCCGAGGCCCTGCGCGAGCGGGTTCGCCACTAGTGCCTCTTCCGGTGATGCGGCCTCGTTCCTGGCGTGCGAGGAGCAAGCCAGGCTAGGACGCAGGGAGCCCCGATACCTGAAGGTATCGGGGCGACCGAGGACGACGCATGGCGCTGCTCATCGCACGCCAGGGACCAGGAGGGCATTGCTGGAAGAGGCACTAACCGGCCGTGACGACGCGCAGCTTCTCGGAGATGCCCTCGCGGAGCTCGTCGAACGACTCGGAGAACTTCTGCACGCCCTCGTCCTCCAGAGTCGCGACCACCTCGTCGTAGTCGATCCCCGCGGCGGCGAGGTCGTCGAGCAACGCATGTGCATCGTCGACGCCCTCGGTGAGAGTGTCGCGCACCTCGCCGTGGTCCTGGAAGGCCCGCACGGTCTCGAGCGGCATCGTGTTGACCGTGTCCGGCCCGATCAGGTCCTCGACGTAGAGCACGTCGCGGTAGGCCGGGTTCTTCGTCGACGTCGACGCCCACAGACAGCGTTGCGTGCGCGCACCCTTGCCCTCGAGGAACGCCCACCGGTCGCCCGAGAACGCCTGCTGCCAGTGCTCGTAGGCGAGCTTCGCGTTCGCGACGGCGAGCTTGCCCTGGAGGTCGACGCGGCCGACCTCCTCGAGCCGCCGGTCGGCCTCGGTGTCGACGCGGGAGACGAAGAAGCTCGCGACCGACAGCACCGAGCCGGGATCCCCGCCCGATGCGACGAGCCGCTCCAGCCCGCGGAGGTAGGCCTCGACGACGGCTGCGTAGCGGGCGAGCGAGAAGATCAGGGTCACGTTGATGGAGCGTCCCTTCGCGATGCAGTCCTCGATCGCGCCGAGCCCGGGCTGCGTCCCGGGGATCTTCACGTAGAGGTTCTTCCGCTCGACCTCCTCGTGGAAGCGCATTGCCTGGTCGAACGTCGCGTCGCGGTCGTAGGCGAGCCTGGGGTCGACCTCGAGCGAGACGAACCCGTCGATCCCGTCCGTGCGCTCCCACACCGGCGCCATCAGGTCGCAGGCGTCGCGGATGTCCTCCTGCGCGAGCGCGACGAAGATCTCCGTCGGGTCCTCGGTCTCGCGGGAGACGGCACGCAGCTGCTCGTCGTACCACGAGCCCTCGGCAAGCGCCTTCTGGAAGATCGTGGGGTTGGAGGTCACGCCGACGACGGCGTCCTCCTCCATCAGCCGGGCGAGCTCGCCCGTCTCGAGCAGCTCGCGCGAGAGCGAGTCGATCCAGACGCTCACCCCGTGCGCGCTCAGCTCGTGCAACCTCGATGTGGCCATCGTCATACCTCGCTTTCAGCCGTCGTTGCGCTGCTCCAGCGCCGCGACCTTCTCCAACCGTGCCAGATACCGGCCCTCGGCGATGAACGTCGCCGCGAGGAACCGCTCGACCAGGTCCCGTGCGAGCGACGGCCCCACGACCTCCGAGCCCAGGCAGAGCACGTTCATGTCGTCGTGCTCGACGCCCTGGTGCGCCGAATACGCATCGTGGCAGATCGCTGCGCGGATGCCGGGGATCTTGCAGGCCGCGACGGAGGCGCCGACGCCCGACCCGCAGACGAGCACCGCGCGGTCGGCCCGCCCGACGCGGATCGCCTCGCCCACGTTGCGCGCGATGTCCGGGTAGTCGACGCGCACGGCGTCGGTGTCGACACCGAGATCGACGGCCTCGTGCCCGGCGCCGGCGATGCCGGCGAAGACGGCGTCTCGCAGGTGACAGCCGCGGTGGTCGAAGCCCGCCGCGACGTGCATCAGACAACGCGCCCGATCGCATCGGCAACGGCCTGCGGCGTCAGGCCGAGCTCCTCGTAGATCCGCTCGTACGGCGCGGATGCCCCGAAGCGGTCGACGCCGACGCTCGTGCCGCCCGGGCCGACGTAGCGCTCCCAGCCGAACGTGACGCCCGCCTCGATCGAGACGCGCGCCGTCACCGACGGCGGGATGACCTCGTCGCGGTAGGCCTCGGGCTGCGCGTCGAAGAGCTCCCAGCAGGGGAGCGAGACGACGCGCGCGTTGAGGTCGACCGACCGCGCCCCCTCGAGCGCGATCGAGAGCTCGGAGCCGGTCGCGAGCACGATCGCGTCCGGCTCGGCACCAGGGTCGCGCTGCCAGAGGATGTACCCGCCACGCAGCGGGCCCACCCGCGTGTCGGCGACCCCGTCGCCGCCGAGCACGGGCAGCTTCTGCCGGCTCAGCGCGAACGCCACCGGCCCTCCCTCGCGCTCGAGCGCGATGCGCCATGCGGCGACCGTCTCGTTCGCGTCTCCCGGGCGCACCATCCAGAGGTTCGGGATCGCGCGCAGCGCCATCAGGTGCTCGACCGGCTGGTGGGTCGGGCCGTCCTCGCCGAGGCCGATCGAGTCGTGCGTCCAGATCCAGATCACGGGCAGGTGCGAGAGCGCCGAGAGCCGCACCGCGGGCCGCATGTAGTCGGAGAAGACGAAGAACGTCGAGCCGTAGGGCCGGAGCATCGCCGGCTCGAGCGCGATGCCGTTCACGATCGACCCCATGCCATGCTCGCGGATCCCGAACGGGACGTTGCGGCCCGCGTGCGAGGCGGCGAACACTCCGCCTCCCTCGAACTCGGTCTTCGTCGACTCGACGAGGTCGGCAGCGCCGCCGATCAGCGTCGGCGTGAAGTGCTTGAGTGCCTGCATCACGGTCTTGCCCGCGTCGCGTGTCGCGATCTGCTCGCCGGCGTCGAACGTGGGCAATGCCTCGATCCACCCGTCGCGCGGGCTCCCCTCGAGGTCGCGCGCGCGCTCGGCGGCGACATCCGGGTGCGCAGCGCCCCACGCCGCGAGCCGCTCCTCCCACGCCGTCCGCGCGTCGGTGCCGCGCTCCCCCACGCCCGCCATGTGCTCGCGCACGGCGTCCGGGACGACGAACGTGGCGTCGGGGTCGAAGCCCAGCACCTCCTTCGTCCGCCGCACCTCCGCGTCGCCGAGCGGCGAGCCGTGCGCCTTCGCCGTGTCGATCGCATTGGGCGCCGGGTAGGCGATGTGCGTGCGCAGGACGATCAGCGACGGCCGCGCCTCCTCGCCCCGTGCCGCGGCGAACGCGGTGCGGAGCGCGTCGAGGTCGTTCGGGTCGTCGACGTGCTGGACGTGCCAGCCGTAGGCCTCGAACCGCATGCCCTTGTCCTCGGTCGCGTAGCTGAGCGTGGTCGAGCCGTCGATCGTGATGTGGTTGTCGTCGTAGACGTAGACGAGCCGGCCGAGCCCGAGGTGGCCGGCGATCGACGCCGCTTCCTGTGAGACGCCTTCCATCAGGTCGCCGTCGGAGCAGATCGCGTAGACCCAGGAGTCGACGATCGCGTGGCGCGGCCGGTTCCACCGGTCCGCGAGGAACCGCTGCGCGATCGCGAGGCCGACGCCGTTCGCGAACCCCTGCCCGAGTGGCCCCGTCGTCGTCTCGATGCCGGGCGTGTGACCGAGCTCCGGGTGCCCAGGCGTCCGCGAGCCCCACTGGCGGAAGTGCTGCAGATCGTCGAGCGTCACGTCGTAGCCCGAGAGGTGCAGCGAGACGTACTGGAGGATGCAGGCGTGACCGGCGGAGAGGATGAAGCGGTCGCGGCCCGGCCAGTCGGGCGCCGCCGGGTCGTGGCGCATCTCCTCCCCGTAGAGGAGGTAGGCGACGGGCGCGAGCGCCATCGCGGTGCCCGGATGGCCGGCGTTCGCCTTCTGGACCGCGTCCATCGCGAGGACGCGGATCGTGTCGATTGTCAGGCGCACCGGGTCGGCCGCGGTCATGCCGCGAACACTACGCGCCTGCGGCGCCGCGCTACGCGACGACCGCTTCGGCGGGCCGCAGGTTGCCGTCGAGCAGCCGTGGCGGGTCGTCGACGACGATCTGGCGGCGGAGCAGCTCCTCCAGCTCGACCGCGACGTCCGCGGCCTCGCCGTGGATCACCGCACCGACCAGTCGCCGGTCGTCGGCGAGGTGAAAGCCGATCAGCCTGCCTTCGGCGAGCGACCCGCGCAGGATGCACTCCGTCGCCCGCTCGACGTCACCGAGCACCTGCAGCTTGACCCCGAAGAGCTGCGTGAAGAAGACGGGCAGCGCGTCGTAGGAGGCGCGGGAGCCCGCGAGCTGCCGACCGAGGTGCCCGCCCTGGGCATCGGCGTTCGACCAATGCTCGATCCTGCGGTGCCGCCCGGTCGTCGGGTCCGGGTAGCGGGCGACGTCGCCGATCGCGAAGACGCCGGGCAGCGAGGTCTCGAAGCGGTGGTTCACGACGATTCCGTCGTCCACCTCCGCCCCGGCGCTCTCGGCGAGCTCGACGTTCGGCTCGACGCCGACCCCCACGATCGCGAGGTATGCCTCGATCGTCTCCCCGTCCGTCGTGCGCGCTCCCGTGAGCAGTCGGCCGTTCCCGGTGAGCTCCTCGAGCTCGGTCTCGAGCTTGATGTCAACGCCCTCCACGCGATACAGGTCGACGAGCTCGGCGGAGAGATCGGGGCACCGGAGCTGCGGCATCAGCGTGTCGCCCATCTCGACGAGCGTCACCGCGAGGCCGCGTGCGTGGAGCGAGGCGGCGGTCTCCGCTCCGATGAAGCTCCCGCCGATGACGACGGCCGCATGGGCCTCTTCGGCGGCAGCCGAGACCGCCTCGGCGTCTGCAAGCGTCCGGTACGTATGGACGCCGACGAGGTCGGCGCCCGGGATCGGCAGCTTGCGCGGGCGGGCTCCGGTGGCCAGGACGAGCCTGCCGTACCCGAGTCGCTCGCCGCCGGTGAGCTCGACCTCGTGCTCGGCGGGGTGGATCGTCTCGACCGTCGTGCCGAGTCGCAGCTCGACGACGTCGTCCTCGTATTCTGCGGCTGCCCGCAGGAGCGTGGAGTCGCGGTCCTGCTCCGAGCGGAGGAAGCCCTTCGTCAGCGGCGGCCGGTGGTACGGAGGATCGGCCTCGGCCGAGAGGATCGTCAGCTCGGCCTCACCGCCGGCCGCACGGTACTCGGCGGCGAGCCTCCCGGCCGCGAGCCCGCCTCCGACGACGACGATCGGGTCGGTTGCCATGGTGAATCACTACCCGTTTCGCGGCGGGCCGACACGCGGTCCGCGCCCACGGGTGCGCATTCGTCGGCACCCTTCCGTGCATGGCCGTGCTGATCGCGTCCGGACTGCGCAAGGAGCTCTCCGGCGATCCCCTCTTCGACGGGGTTTCGTTCCGCGCGCGCCGGGGCGACCGGCTCGCGCTCGCGGGGCCGAACGGCGCGGGCAAGACGACGCTGCTGCGGGCGATCGTCGGCGAGACCTCCCTCCAGGGCGGTGAGCTCGCGTTCGCCAAGGACACGCGCGTTGCGCTGCACGACCAGCGCCCGCCGCGCGGGCAGGGCCTCTCGCTGCGGGAGTACTCGCTCTCGGGCGCGGGGGACCTCGTCGCGATCGAGGACGAGCTCCGCCGGCTGGAAGAGGCGATGGCCGGCGGAGACCACGAGCCGGCGACGCTGCGGCGCTACAGCGAGGCGCAAGGGCGCCTCGAGCACGCGGGCGGCTGGGCGTGGCGCGACCGCGCGGCGTCGATCGTCCGCGGCCTCGGGTTTCTCGACGCCGACCTCGACCGGCCCCTCGACACCTTCTCGGGCGGCGAGCTGACGCGCGCGTCGCTTGCTCGCGCGCTTTCCTCCGACCCCGACCTGTTGCTGCTCGACGAGCCGACGAACCACCTCGACGTCGAGAGCCTCGAATGGCTCGAGCGCGAGCTGACCTCGCTCGACGCGGCCGTGATCCTCGTCGCGCACGACCGCTGGTTCCTCGAGGCCGTGACGACCGCGGTGCTCGAGCTCGGCGGGCCGAAGCCGTTCTTCTTCGACGGGCCGTGGCACGAATGGCGGCGCGAGAAGGCCGCCCGCGCATCCGCCGCCGCGTCGCAGCTCGACCGCGTGACCGACGACATCGAGCGGCTCGAGCGGTTCGTGGCGCGGTTCCGCTACAAGAAGTCGAAGGCAAAGCAGGCGCAGGCCAAGCTCTCGCAGATCGGGCGGCTCGAGCAGGAGCGCCGGACGGCGGCCAAGGAGCTCGAGTCGATGACGAAGCGCCGCCGAACGCTCGGCTTCGAGTTCCTCAAGCCGGCGCGGTCGGGGCGGATCGTCCTCGACGCGGAGGGACTCGCCGTCTCGGCGGGCGACAAGCTGCTGCTCGACGACGCGTCGCTCGTGCTGGAGCGGGGCGAGCACGTGGCGCTCGTCGGCCCGAACGGGTCGGGGAAGACGACGCTGCTCGAGACGCTCCTCGGGCAGCGCGAACCGGACGAGGGCCGTATCAAGATCGGGCACGGCGTCGTACCCGCCTACTTCTCGCAGCACGAGGCCGAGCTCCCCGAGCACGGGTCGATCCTCGACGTCACCGCCGCAGCGACCCGGCTGCCGCGTCCGCAGGCGCAGAATCTCCTCGGGCGCTTCCTCTTCTCGGGCTGGGAGACGCACGAGAAGCAGGTGTCGGTGCTCTCGGGCGGCGAGCGCCGCCGGCTGGCGCTCGCGCTCGTCGTCGCGTCGGGCGCGAACCTGCTCGTCCTCGACGAGCCCACGAACCACCTCGACCTCGAGAGCCGCGAGGCGCTCGAGGCCGCGCTCGAGGCGTTCCCGGGCACCGTGCTGCTCGTTTCGCACGACCGCGCCGTCCTCGACGCCGTGCCCGACCGGATCGTCGCGGTCGAGGACCTCTCGCTGCGCTCGTACGACGGCGGGTGGGCCGACCTCGTCCGCGCGCGGGATGCGACGCAGGCGGCGCCCGCCGTCGGAGAGCCGAAGGCGCGGCCCGCGAGGACGCCGAAGCCGAAGCCCGCTCCGCGCCGGCCGACGGAGCTCGACCGGGTCGAGAAGCAGATCGGCGAGCTCGAGGTGCGGGTGGCCGAGCTCGAGGGGCGGCTGGCGGAGAGCTGGACGGACATGGACCTCCTGGCCACGTACACCGCGGCCCGCGAGGAGCTCGACGGTCTCCTCGCGCAATGGGAGGTTCTCTTCGCGCAGGCCCAGGCCGACACGGCCTCGCGTACCGAATCCGTATGAGCGACACTGGTCGCGAGGCGACCTCGCGAGGAGCGACCATGTCCGCACACGGCAGGTTCCGCAGCTACGACGAGGCGCTCGCGGCCCATCGGTGGGAGGTTCCCGAGCGCTACAACATCGCGGAGGACGTGTGCGACAAGCACCCTCCCGACAAGCTCGCGATGCTGTGGGAGGACTTTCGCGGCAACGAGCGGCAGGTCACGTGGGGCGAGCTGCAGGACGGGAGCAACCGGCTCGCGAGCGTCCTGCGCACGCACGGCGTCGAGGTCGGCGACCGCGTCGCGATGCTGCTGACGCCCCGGCCCGAGACGGCGGCCGCGTTCCTCGGGACGTTCAAGTCGGGCGCGATCCTGCTCTCGCTGTCGGTCCTCTACGGCGACGACGGGATCCGCCACCGGGTGACGGACTCCCAGGCGAAGGTCCTCGTCACGAACGCCGAGAACGTCGACCGCGTCCGGGCGCTCGCTCTCCCGGTCGATCACGTCCTGGTCCTCGACGAGCGGTTGATCGCGACAGGCGACCCGGCGTTCGCGCGGGTCGACACGGCGGCCGACGACCCTGCCCAGCTCTACTACACGTCGGGGACGACGGGCCTCGCGAAGGGCATCCTCCACGCGCATCGGTACCTCCTCGCGCACAACGAGTTCGAGCTGTGCCACGAGGTCCGGGACGGCGAGCGGTTCCACGGGATGGGCGAGTGGGCCTGGGCCGCTGGCATCGCACCCCTTCTCGGCCCGTGGCGCTACGGAGCGGTGCAGGTCGTCTACGAGCGCGAGGGCGGCTTCGACCCGCACAAGCAGCTCGCATTCCTCTCGAAGCACCGCGTGACGAACGTCTTCGGCACACCCACCGCGATCCGCTCGATGATGGCGATCGACGACGCGGGCGCCCGCTACCCGCAGGAGTTCCGGATCGTCTGCGCCGCGGGAGAGCCCCTGAACCCGGAGGCGATCCGCTGGTTCCGCGCTCAGTACGGCGTCACCGTGCTCGACTTCTACGGCCTCTCGGAGAGCTACCCGCTGTGCGGGAACTTCCCGTTCATGGAGGTGCGGGAGGGATCCATGGGCCGGCCGATGCCCGGGTGGGACGTCGCGATCCTCGACGAGGACGAGCAGCCGGTGCCGCCGGGCGAGCGCGGCGAGATCTGCCTGCGCGCGCGGTCGAACCCGCACTACCCGCTCGGGTACTGGAACAACGAGGAGGCGGCGCGCGAGGCCTTCGGCGGCGAGTGGTTCCACACGAAGGACGCGGCGCGCATGGACGAGGACGGGTATGTCTGGTACGAGGGCCGCGCGGACGACGTGATCATCGCGGCCGGGTACCGGATCGGTCCGTTCGAGGTCGAGTCGGCGTGCCTCGAGCACCCGGCAGTCGCCGAGGCCGCCGCCGTGGCGTCGCCCGACGAGCGGCGCGGGAGCGTCGTCAAGGCGTTCGTCGTGCTCGCCGAGGGTCACGAGCCGAGCGACGAGACCGCCAGGGCGATCCAGGAGCACGTCCGCACGCGGCTCTCCGCCTACCACTACCCGCGCCTGGTGGAGTTCGTGCCTTCCCTGCCGAAGACGCTCACCGGGAAGATTCGCCGGATCGAGCTGCGAGAGGCCGAGGCCCGGCGCGTCCGCGAGGCTGAGAGCGCGTCCTAGGGTCGGGGCCGGCCGCGCCGGTGCCGACAATGTCGGTGTGACGTGGAGGCCGTCGGGCGGCGTACAAGGGGCGTGCACGCGATGACACTCGAGCAGCCGCTCGCCACGCGCCCGCCCCGTAGCCTCGCCGAGGCCGCCGAGGCGCACCTCGACGACGTCTTCGGCTACCTGCTGTACCTGACCCGCGACCGGGAGACCGCCGAGGACCTCTCGAGCGCCACCTTCGAGAAGGCGCTCCGGCTCTGGCACCGCTTCGACCCGCGACGCGGGAGCGCCCGCACCTGGCTACTCGGGATCGCGCGGACGACGGCACTCGACTGGTTCCGCGCCGAGGCGCGGCGGCGAAAGCGCGAGGAGGCGGCGGCGCTCGACGAGCGCGTCGAGGAGGCGTTCGCCGAAGGGCTCTCGCCCGAGCTCGAGACTGCTCTTGCGACGCTGAGCGGCGGCGAGCGCGAGGTGCTCGCGCTGCGGATCGTGCTCGAGCTCGACGGCGACGCGACCGCGCGCGTGCTCGGAATCAGCCCGACGGCCGTCTCGACACGGCTCTCCCGGGCACTCAAGCGACTCGAGGAGAGGGTGAACGAGGGATGACGGTAAACGAGATCGTCGACGAGCTCCGCGGCTCGCGCCCGCGCGCGGGCGAGGCGCTTCGGCTCCAGGTGCTGACGCTCGCCTCGGCGCCGCGCGCCGTCGCACCCTCGCTGCGCGACCGGCTCCGCGACCGGCGGCTGATGCTCGGATTCCCCGTTGCCGCGGGCCTCGCCGTCGTGGCCGCGGTGGCGGTCGGCGTCACGCGGCCGTCGCCGGCGCCTGTCGCGTCCGAGGCGATCGCATCGAAGGCGACGCCGGAGCGCTCCGCCGGGGCGACCTCCGGCGCGGCGCCGTTCGCCGGGCCGGCACAGGACGCGGCGACGGCACAGGCGAAGGCTCCCGCGCCGACGACGGGTCGGGCCCAGCGCTACAGCGCGACGCTCACGCTCGCGGTGGACGACACGGACGCGCTGTCGAGCGCGACCCAGCAGGCGCTCGCGATCGCGCGCGACCTCGGCGGCTACGTCGTCTCCGTCCAGTACGCGACCGGCGACGGCGGCGCGGCGGCGCTCACGCTCCGCGTCCCCTCCGGTGAGGCGGCCACGGCGGTCACGCGTCTCTCCGACCTCGGCACGATCCTCGCGCAGAACGTCCAGATCGACGACCTCCAGGAGTCGCTCGACACGCTCGACCGGCAGCTCGAGCGGCTCCGCGCACAGGTCGCGGCGCTCACGGCGGCGATCGATCGCGCGGACACCGCGGCCGAGCGGGCCCGCCTGCTCGAGCGCCGCGCGCAGGCGCAGGCGCAGCTCCAGGCGCTCCGCGCGAACCGCGCCGCGACTGCCGAGGTAGCGCGGAACGCGACGATCCAGCTCGAGCTCCGCACCGAGGAGTCGTCGACCGCGCCCGCGCCGGGCTCCCGGCTCGACCGCGCACTCGACAAGGCGCTCGCGGTGCTCGCCTGGGAGGCCGTCGTCGTGCTCGCGATCGCCGTCGCCGCCGCTCCGCTCGCACTCGTCGCGGTCGCGGTGTGGCTCACCCGCCGCAGCCGGCGGCGGCGCGAGGAGGAGCGCCTCCTCGCCGCGAGCTAGCGGTCAGCGCGAGGTCGCCGTCCGGCGCGCGACGACCGTTTCCTCGACCGGCAGCGGCTCGGGCCGGTCGACGGTCGATTCGACCTGCAGCGTCACCCCGCCCTCCGCCGAGGAGAGAATCGAGCGGGCGACGTCGATCACGTGCAGGGCGAGCCGGCCGGACGCCCGCGGCTCCCGGTCCGAGGCGATCGCGTCGACGAGATCCTGGAGGCCGATGCCGCGCACCTCGCCGGGGCCGCGGGAGCGGTAGGGCAGCTCCTTCCAGTCGCCGAGACCGCCGCGGAGCCGGATCGTCTCGCCGAACATGTTCGGGTCGGGAAGGAGCAGGGTTCCCTCCGAGCCGAGCACGAGGAAGGTCGAGGAGTAGTGGCTCGGCGCCTCGAACGTCGCGAGCAGGGTCGCGGTCGCGCCGCAGCGGAGCTCGAGCGCCGCCGTCGTGTGGGTCGGCGTCTCGGCGGCGAAGCGCTCGCCGCGACGGGGGCCGATCTCGATCGTCCGCTCGGCGACGAAGGTCGAGGAGAGCCCCGCGACGCGAACGACCGGGCCGAGGAGCGCCACGATCGCCGTGAGGTAGTACGGGCCCATGTCGAGCAGCGGGCCGGCGCCCTCCCGGAAGAAGATGTCGGGATCGGGATGCCAGGCCTCCTGGCCCCCCGCGAGCATCGTCGCCGAGACGCCGAGCGGCCGGCCGATCGCGCCGCGATCGATCAGGGCGCGTGCCTCCTGGAACGCGCCGCCCAGGAAGACGTCCGGTGCGCAGCCGACGCGGAGGCCGCGCGCGCCGGCGAGATCGAGGAGCTCCGCCGCCGCGGGGGCCGACATCGCGAGCGGCTTCTCCGAGTACACGTGCTTGCCCGCCTCGAGCGCGGCGCGCGTCACCTCTGCATGCACCGCGGGCGGCGTGAGGTTCAGGACGACGTCCACATCCTCACAGGCGAGGAGGTCCTCGACCGTGGCCGACGCGAGCCCGTGCGCGGCGGCGAGCGCCTCGCTGCGGAGCGGGTCACGGTCGGCACACGCGACGATCTCGAAGCGATCGAACGCCGCCCCGTTCTCGACATAGGCGTGGCTGATCACGCCGCAGCCGACGATCCCGACGCGAGCCGGCGACCTCACGCTGCGACCTCCACCAGCGAGCGGAGGCCCGCCAGCGACTCCTCGACCGCCGCGAACGCGTCGCCGTCGGTCTCGTCCTGCTCGACGATGAGCCACTCGACGCCTGCGCGGTCGGCGGCGGCCGCGAGGCCGCCGTAGTCCACCGCTCCGCGACCCAGAGGGACGTGAACGGGCCCGCCGTTCCGGCGCATGTCCTTGACGTGGACGAGCGGCGCCCGGCCACGGGCGCTGTCGAGCAGTGCGATCGGGTCGGCCCCCGCGTACCACGCCCAGCCGAGGTCGAGCTCGAGGAACGGCCCGCCGTCCACCGCGAGGAGCAGATCGAGCACGCTGCGGCCGTCGGCCTGCGCCGCGACCTCGGCGTCGTGGTTGTGGAAGCCGAGCCGCAGGCCTGCCGCGGTCGCTCCCTCCGCCGCGCGGACGAGCCGCGCGACGGCCGCGTCCGCGTCCGTGGGCGTGCGCGGCGGCTCGATCCAGGCGACGATCAGCCGGTCGGTGCCGAGTGCCCGAAGCTCCGCCGCGAGCAACTCGAGGTCGTCCTCGGCCGCCTCGAGGCCGACATGCCGACCGCACACGACGAGGCCGTGCTCGTCGAGCATCGCGCGCACCTCGTACGGCGTGTGCCCGTGGAGGTCGTGGAGCTCGACGCCCTCGAAGCCGAGCTCCGCCGCGCGCCGCAGCACGGCGGGAAGGTCGGCGGCCGCCGCCTCGCGGACGGTGTACAGCTGGAGCCCGATCCGGCTCACGCTGCGTCCTCCTCCAGCGCGACGAAGTGGTCGTGGTCGACGGCGACGAGGCCACCGGCGGCGGCCGGGGCGGGGGCGGCGACGGGCGGGCCGCCGTTCGCGCCGGTGCTCGCGCGCCCTGGCTCGTCGCCCCACTTGCGGTGCAGTTGCGGAACGCACGAGAGGAGCGCCCGCGTGTAGGAGTGCCGGGGGTCGCCGAACACCTTGGGTGTCGGACCGAGCTCGACGACGCGCCCGCGCCGCAGGATCAGGGTCCTGTCGCTGATGTAGTTCCCGAGCGACAGGTCGTGCGTGATGAAGAGGATCCCGAGGCCCCGACCCTTCAGGTCGCCGAGCAGGTTGAGCACGTCGATCCGCGTCGACGCGTCGAGCATGCTGATGATCTCGTCCGCGACGAGGAACTCGATCTCGAGCAGCAGTGCCCGCGCGACCATCAGGCGCTGGAGCTGGCCGCCGCTCAACTGGTGCGGGTACTTGCCGAGCACGTCCGCAGGCTCGAGCGACACCGCCTCGAGCGAGCTGCGCACCGTCCGCTTCCACTCCTGGTCGGAAAGGCCCGGAAGGTAGGTGGAGCGGAGCATGCCGAGCACCCGGTCGACCTTGAACACCGGGTTGTACGAGCTGAACGGGTCCTGGAAGACCCCCTGGACACGGGAGTAGTAGCGCCGAAGGTCGCGGCGGTTGAACCCGGCGACGTCCTCGCCGCCGAACGAGATCGTGCCCGCAGTGGGCGTCGTCAGCCGCAGGATCATCCGCCCGACGGTCGTCTTGCCGCTCCCGCTCTCGCCGATCAGGGAGACGACCTCGCCCGGCAGCACGTCGAAGCTCACGCCCGAGACGGCCGTCTGCGAGCCGCTGCCGAACAGGCCCGTCCGAAAGACCTTCGTGACGTCGTTCAACCGCAGCATCAGGCCGACACCTTCCAGCAGGCGGCATGGCGGCCGGGCGAGAGCTCCACGAACGGCGGCTCCTCCGCGCATTGCTCCGTCGCCAGCGGGCAGCGTGCCCTGAACCGGCAGCCGGTCGGGGGGCGGAGCAGCGAGGGGGGCCTGCCCGCAATGCCGGTCAGCCGCCGCTCGTCGAAGCGCACGCCCACCTCGGGCAGCGAGGCGATCAGGAGCTTGGTGTACGGATGCCGCGGGTCCTCGGTGATCTCCGCGGCCGACCCCTTCTCGACCAGCTTGCCCGCGTACATCACGAGGATCGTGTCGGCGACCTGGTAGAGGATCGACAGGTCGTGGGTGATGACGATCGTGCTCTTGACGAACCCGCGGTCGCGGAACTCGACGAGCATCTCGGCGACGGCCTTCTGCGTCGAGACGTCGAGTGCCGAGGTCAGCTCGTCGGCGATCAGGAGCGACGGGTTCATCAGCGTGGAGAGCACCATCACGACGCGCTGCTTCATCCCGCCCGAGAGCTCGATCGGGTAGCGATCGAGGACGTCCTCCTCGAGGCCCACGAGCGCGAGCCTGCGCCGCAACTCGGGGAGGGTCTCGTCGTAGGAGACGCCGCGCGACGAGAGGAGCTCCGAGATCATGCGGCCGACCCGGCGGATCGGGTTCAGGGCGCTCATCGCGTACTGGGGGACGATCGAGACGTGCCGGAAGCGGTAAGAGTCCATCGCGCGGTCGTCGGCGATCGGCAGCTGGACGCCGTCGAGCGTGACCGTCCCCTCCGCGACGCGCATGCGGCCGTCCAGGCGGATGAGGCTCTTGCCGAGCGTCGTCTTGCCGCACCCCGACTCGCCGGCCACGCCCATGATCTCGCCGTCTCCGACCGTGAACGTCGCGCCGTCGAGGGCGCGGACGTCCCCGCGCAGCGTCCGGTAGTACACGCGCAGGTTGTCGACCGCGAGGCTCACGTGCGCCTGAGCTTCGGGTTGAAGACCTCGTCGAGGCCCACGTTCATCACGTAGAGGCCGCCGACGATCGCGGTGATACCGACGCCCGGCGGGATGAACCACCACCACATGCCCAGCTGCAGAGCGGCGTTCGAGACGGCGTTGTTCAGCATGAGCCCGAGCGACATCACCTGGGACGGGCCGAGACCGAGGAAGTCGAGCGTCGCGGCGATGAGCACCGCGCCGCCGAAGAGGAGGATGTACGTCAGGAAGAGGTACGAGCTCATGTTGGGCGCGATCTCCTTGACGATCACCTTCACCGTCCCCTGCCCGGACAGCCGGGCGAGGCTCACGAAGTCGCGAGAGGCGAGCGAGAACGTCTGCGCCCGGATTGCGCGGGCCGCCCACGGCCACGAGGTGAGCCCGATCAGGAGCGCCTCCGAGGAGAGGCTCCCGACGGTCAGGTAGGCGGACACGATGATCAGCACGGCGAGCGTCGGGATCACCAGCACGATGTTCGTCACCATGCTCAGGATCTCGTCGACCACGCCGCCGAGGTAACCGCCCAGGAAGCCGATCGCCATCCCGAGCAGCGCGGCCACGGTGGCTGCGAGCGCACCGACCATGAAGCTCGAGCGCAGGCCGTACACGAACTGCGCGTAGACGTCCTGGCCGGGTGCCGTCGTCCCCAGCCAGTTCGCAGTCGACGGCGGCTCGCCGAGCGGGTAGCCGAACTCGAAGGGCGTCGCGTCGGTCAGCCAGGGGCCGGCGATCGCGGCGACGAGGAAGGCGAGCACCACCGCGAGGCCGATGACGAGCTTTGCGTTGCGAACCGCGAAGTGCAGCGCCTCGAACCGCCGAACGGGGGGCTCGGGGTAGGCGTCGTCGAGCGCCCCGCCCTCGCCGGTCAGGGCGACGGCGGGCGTTGCGACCAGGTCGGCTCGGGATTCCACGGGCTCCACTAGCTCCCCTGGATCCCGGTTCGCGTTCGCGGGTCGACCACGACGTACAGGATGTCGACCACGAAGTTGGCGATGAGGATGCCGATGATGATGAAGAGGAACAGCCCCTGCAGCAGGAAGTAGTCGCGGTTCTGCAGGGCGGTGATGATGAGCGTGCCGATCCCGGGGTAGCCGAAGACGATCTCGGTGACGAGCGCGCCGCCCACCACCGCACCGAGGGCGAGCGCGAGACCCGACATCTGGGGCAGCACCGCGTTGCCATACGCGTACTTGCGCACGAGCGTGCTCGGAGCACCGAGCGCCTGGAGGTAGTTCGAGTACTCGGACTCGAGCTCGTAGATGATGAGGTTCCGCATTCCGATCGCCCACCCGCCGAACGAGACGAGGAACAGCGTGAGGAACGGGAGGAACCAGTGCTGGAGGAAGCTCCAGGCGAACTCCCAGGTCCATGCCGGCTGCAAGGAGAAGTCGTAGGCGCCCGAGACGGGGAAGATCCCCCACTTGAAGGCGAGGAAGTACGCGAGCACCAGCGCGAGCCAGACGTACGGCGTCGCGGTGAGGATGTACGCGGCCGGCAGCACCGTGTTGTCCAGCACCTTGCGCCGCGCGGCCATCGCACCGACGCGGTTGCCGGCGACGTAGCTCAGCACGATCGCCGGCACGAGCAGGGCGAGCGTGTAGGGGAGCGCGGCCCAGATCAGCTCGCTGACCGAGGAGCCGACGTACGCGATGCTCGGGCCGAGGTCGCCGTGCGCGAGCCCGCGCCAGAAGTTTGCATACTGCCGCCAGAGCGGCTCGTCGAGGCCGAACGACTTCGTGAAGTACCCGTGCAGCTCCTGCGACGCCGTCGAGTCGGCCTGGATGCGGCTGATCAGCCCGTCGATGGGGTTGCCGGGCATCAGCCGCGGGATCGCCCAGTCGATCGTGACCGCGACGAAGAACGTCAGCAGGTAGAGGAGGCTCTTGCGGGCGAGGTATCGGGTCACGTGATCTCCGTCGCGGGTGGAGCGAAGCGCAGGCCGGGATGCGGGTCACCGGCGGCACGCCCGCTGGGGCGTGCCGCCGGTTGCCGTGCGTTCAGGCCATGGTGCTGGCTCGTCAGCTCTGACGCGGCTTCAAGCGCGCGAGCGCGTCGATGCCCGTCATGTTGAGGTAGCCGTTCCAGACGCTCGGGGTCGTCTGGAGCCCGGCGCCCGCGGCCTTCGGGAAGTTCGTCCAGTACGTCGTGTTGTACTGGGACCACAGCCCGTTGTACCAGAGCGGGATCGCAGGCAACTCCTCGAGGATGTACTTCTGGATCTTCGACTGGATCTGCTTCTGCTTCGCGATGTTGGCGGGCTTGACCTTGTTGAGCGCGAGCGTGAGCGCCCACGGCTTCGGTCCTGCCGCGGTGAAGCGCGAGTAGTTCGCGAAGGTCTGCGTCGCCGCCACCGGGAGGTGGAAGAGGTAGTCGTAGTACGTGTACGGGGTCGGGCCGAGCTGCTTGTCGTTGTTGATGACGAGGTCGAAGTTGCCCGAGTTGCGCTGGTCGACGAGCCCGTTGAAGTCCGGATAGGCGGGCGTGATCTTGATCCCGGCGTCCTTGGTGCTCGCCGAGATGATCTGGATCGCCGTCATCCAGTCGGACCATCCGTTGGGCACGATCAGCTGGAGGTTGATCGGCTGGCCGTTCTTACCCTCGACGAAGCCGTCGCCGTTCGTGTCCTTGTAGCCGTTCGCCGCGAGCAGGGACTTCGCGGCCGCGATGTTGTACTTGAACCCGAGCTTCTTCACCTGAGCCTGGTCGATCCACTTGCTCCAGGTCGGCAGGAGGCCCGTGGGATTCGCCTTCGCGACGATGTTCCCGTAGTCCGCCTTGACGATCTGATCGACGTTGATCGACATCGCGAGCGCCCGTCGGAACGCCGCGTCGTTGAGCGGCGCCTTGGCCGTGTTGGGGATGAGCCAGGCGGTGTTCGCCGACAGCATGTACGGCGCCTTCTGGTAGTACGTCTGCACCTTCCCGCCGATCTGCTTGTCGATCCCCGGGAAGAAGTTGTTGCTCAGGTCGATGTTGTTCTGCAGGAAGTTCTGCAGCGACGCGGTGTTCTGCGTGTTGTGGATGTCGACGATGTACTTCATCGGCATCTTGACGCCGAGGAGCTTCGTCGCCCACCAGTTGTCACGCCGGTTCCACTGCAGCGTCCCGGACGTGCCCTTGCCGGCGCCGTAGGTGAACGGCCCGGTGCCGACGAAGTACTTGTCGGTGTTGCCCGTGGCGATCTCCTTGCCGTCGTAGTTCTTCCAGACATGGGCCGGGACGATGCCGAACGTGAAGATGTTCGTCGCCCAGTCGAGGTAGTTCGGCTGGCCCTTGAAGCGGAAGCCGACGACGTTCCCCTTGACGGTGATGTCCTGCAGCCCGGTCTTCCACATCGTCGAGAGCTCGGAGCCCTCGAGCTTCCCGGTCTCGAAGGTGAACTTCACGTCCGCACCGGTAAAGGGCTTGCCGTCGTTCCAGGTCACGCCCTTGCGGAGCGTGACGACGAACGTGTTCCCGACCCACTTGCCGTTCGTGGCGAGCCACGGGATGTAGCGGTCCTTGAGCGGGTCGTAGCGGAAGAGCGTCTCGTAGAGAAGCCCGACGGTGCCTGTTGCGTTGCCGCTCGAGCGGAGCGGGTTGAACTGGGTGAACGGCCCCCAAGCGGTGCCGGAGGTGTACAGGGTCTGGTTCCTCGGCAGGGCGTTCTGCTTCGCGCTCGCCCCTGCGGCGAGGAAGGCGCCAACGGCGATGGCGGCCACGAGCACGGCCACCCCCACCGATGTCCTCTTGCGTCGAATCGTCATGACGTGCCTCTTCCTCCTTCGCGTACCTGATCGATGCGTTGGTCTATGGGCAAAGGCGCCCGGACGTCTGTCTCGTTCACGAGTGGTGCCGGTTCTCACGGCGCCCCGAGCGAACCACCCCCTTCGTGAGACGCCGAAACGGTCTCGAGGTCGGCTGCCCACTCCCCGGGGGGGATCACGGAGACGCCCATCGGACCGATCGCGACCGGGGCGAGGGCACGGCCCCCACCGCCTGCCGCCGGCAGGACGGGCTCCGCCACGATCGGTTCGGCGGAGCAGTTGACGAGGACGAACGTCGTGGAGCCCGCGTGTTGCAGGGCGCCGGCGACGATCCGGGGATCCGCGACCGAGACCGGCGGGACGACCCCGGCGCTCTGTGCGAGCGCCGCATAGAGCCGCCACGTGTCCTCCGGGTTCACGCGCGGCGTGCGCGCCGCCATGTGCTCGAGCGGATAGGTGCAGAGGACCGTGCTGCCGTCTCCGATCCTGTGCCGGAGGACGGCGGGACGGCCGTGACCGTCGACCGCGACCACCACCGCGCCGACCGGCTCGACCGGCAGGTAGCTGCGCGCGCTAGGCTCTCCGCCGACGGCGAAAGTCAGCCTGGCACCCGCCTCGAGCCCGCCGAGGTCCTCGACGAGCTCGAGCTCGACCACGTCGTCCTCGATCGGGTCGGCGAGCCCGTAGCGGAGCCGGTGGCGGACGCCGAAGAGGTCGTCGAGCCACGTGATCCACGGGCCGCGCTGGTTGGTGGTCGAGCCGGCGAAGAACGAGAGATAGACCGTCGCGCCGCCGGCCGCCAGCTCGCGCAGCCGCTCGAGCCCCGGGGCGGTGACGAGCTTCGTGCACGGCGCCAGGTAGAGGCGCGCCGTGGCGGGGATCCCGTCGCGCTCGCGCACGACGGCGACGGGGAGGTCGGCCTCCCGCGCTGCGATGTAGGACTGGAAGAGCCCGTCGCGGATGTCCTCGCGGTAGGCCTGTGTCGTGAAGGGCAGCGCCCGCTCGAAGTGCTCGGGCACGACGATCGCGACGTCGCCCTTGACGGGCTCGAAGCCCTCGGCGCCGATGTCCTCGAGGAGGGCGCCGAACTCCGCCATCGCGTGGAGCTGCGGCTTCGGCCGGCCCGTGCGGTCGGTGAGGCCGAAGTGCATCTCGAACGGGTGGTGCCGGTAGGGATCCTCGGCGGCGAGGTCGTCGTAGTCGCAGTTGTTCCAGGCGAGCCAGCCGGTCGCGCCGGCGAGCAGCGTCGTGTGGAGGACCTGCCGGTAGTAGCCGGCGGCCAGGTCGTCGGCCGCGAAGTCCGACGTGACGCCGAACTCCTCGAGCACCACGGGCCTGCCGAAGCCTCCGGCGAGCTCGCAGGCGAACGCCGCCGCGAGCGCCTGCCGTGCCTCGTCGTCCTGCATGGGGTACGCGTGCGGCCCGACGAAGTCGACGAGTGGCGCGAGGGACCGTAGCGAGTAGCCGTTGTCGGCACCGGAGACCTCGATGCCCCAGGCGCCGTCGCCGACGGAGACCGGCTGGTGGGCACCGCCCGCGCGGAGCGCCTGGACGAGGATCCGCGCCCAGGCCGTGACCTCGTCCGCCGGCGCCGGCCCGCCGTACAGCGGCATCTCGTTGGACAGGAGCCAACCGACGACGGCGGGGTGCGCCGCGAACCGCGCCGCGAGCTCCTGGGCGAGCCACGCCTGTTGTCCGACGAGCCACACGTCGCGGTAGAGGTCGCGGCCGCCGCGCCACGCGGGGTCCCAGTTCTCGCCGGACATGTGGCCGACGACGAGCGTCGGGATCGTCCCGAGGCCGGCCTCGACGTGGGCCTCGAGGAAGTCCGCGAAGCGTTCGAGCACCGTCTCGTCGAGGCGCTCGGGCTCCGGCACGAAGTCGGGCCAGAAGCAGAACGACCTCGTGACGCCGAGGCCGTGGCGGGCCAGGACCTCGAGCTCGGAGCGGACGACCTCCCCGTCGTAGCGCGACCACATCCGCGGCCCGCCGGCGCGCGACCAGAAGTTCGCGCCGAGCCAGGCCGGCCACGCGGGGCGGTCGGTCATACGCCGACCTGCCGTGGGTCACGGGGGAGGCTGCGCTGCGTCGCGTGCGTCCGGGTCATCGTCGATCCTCTACGAGGAGATGGTCTCGCCGTTTTTTCCGTAACGTTCCGGAACAATTGCAGATTTTTCGCAGTTGTCAAGCACATTGCTCTCTTCGACCCCGAGCTGCTAGCGCATCATCACGTGCCTTGTGTATAGTCGTCGTTCCGAAAACGGTTCCGGGAGGATCGGCAGAACCGCGATGAGCGAGGCAACGCGAACGAGCCGGGCAACGATCCGCGACGTCGCGCGCCGAGCAGGCGTGTCCGTCGCGACGGTCTCCCGCGTCGTCAACGACCGGCCGGACGTCGCCCAGGAGACGCGGGACGCGGTGATGGAGGTCGTGCGGGCGATGAGCTTCACGACCAACCGCAGCGCGCGCGCTCTCTCGAAAGGGCGCACCGGCCTCGTGGGCTGCACGATCCCGTACGTTCTCGGCGACTACTACGCCTCGATCCTCTCCGGCGCGACCGAGGCGCTGCACGAGCAGGAGATGCGCGCCGTGCTCTGCCCGACCCGGCACGAGCACGACCGCGAGGCCGCGCTCGTCGAGCGGCTGCTGCGGGGCACGACGGACGGCGCCATCATCGTGCTCCCGTCGGAGTCCGCCGAGGAGCTCGGCGACCTCGAGAGCCAGGGCTTCCCGTTCGTCGTGATCGACGCCCCGATGCCGCTCCCCGAACGGATCCCCGTCGTCTCCGCCACGCACTGGGCGGGCGCGCGGTCGGCCACCGAGCACCTGCTCGGCCTCGGTCACCGGCGCATCGCGATCATCGAGGGGCGCGACGGCTGGGTTGCCACGGTCGAGCGCGCGAACGGCTACCAGGCCGCGCTCGCGGGTGCCGGCGTGCTTCCCTCGCCCGAGCTCGTCGAGCGGGGGGACTTCGAGATCGCCGACGGCTACGAGGCCGCCGGCCGGCTGCTCGCCCTCGACGACCCCCCGACCGCGATCTTCGCCTCGAACGACAACATGGCGATCGGTGCGCTGCACGCCGCCGCGGCGCTCGGGTACCGCGTGCCCGACCAGCTCTCCATCGTCGGCTTCGACGACAGCGAGCTTGCCCGCGTCGTCACGCCGGCGCTGACGACCGTCCGCCAGCCGCTCGAGGAGATGGGCAGGATGGCCGTCAGCCTGCTCAGCCGCCTGATCGACCGCCAGCGTGTCGAGACCCTCCGCGTCGAACTGGCGACGCGACTCGTCGTCCGCAGCTCCACGGCCCCCCCGGCCCATCCCCCGCGCTGACGGCCCGCCGGCGCGAGCCCTCGTTCAGGGCTCGCGCCGCGGCCGCGCGCCGGCGTCGCGCAGGTCGTCCACCGGGCGGACGGGCTGGGCGTCGAGCGTCGCGATCAGCGCCTCGGCCACGACCTCGAGCTTGCGCCCCGAGATCTGGCTCGCCTTGCGGAGGCGCGCGAAGGCGTCGCGCTCGCTCAGCCCCTCGCGCTCCATGAGCAGGCCCTTCGCCCGCTCGATCGCCTTCCGCGCGGCCAGCGCCGCCGCCAGCGAGTCGGCCTCGGCGCGAACGACCGCCAGCTCGTCGTGGCGTGCGCGGGCGGTCTCGATCGCAGGCAGCAGGTCGGTCTCGCGAAAGGGCTTTACGAGGTAGCCGAAGACGCCGGCCTCGACCGCCCGGGTCACGAGCTCCTGCTCGCCGTACGCCGTCACCATGACGATCGGGATCGGCCGCTCGTCGAGGATCCGGCGCGCGGCGTCGATCCCGTCGAGCTTCGGCATCTTGACGTCGAGCAGCGCGACGTCGGGCTCCTCGCTCCGCGCGAGCGCCACCGCCTCCTCGCCGTCGCGCGCCTCGGCGACGACCTCGAAGCCGCTCTTCTCGAGCAGCGCGCGCAGGTCGAGCCGGATGATCGTCTCGTCTTCCGCAATCAGGATCCGCATGTCGCCTCCTAGGCCGGGAATCGCACGTCGACACGCAGGCCCGCCTCGGCGGAAAGGTCGAGCGCCCCGCCGAGCTCGTCACGGACGAGCGCGCGGACGATCGAGAGCCCGGTTCCGTCGGTGGCGCCCCGCATGCCCTCGCCGTCGTCGGCGATCGAGAGAACGGCGTCGCTCCCTTCCCTTCCAAGGGTAATCGACACGACGTTGCCGCCGTGCTCGAGGGCGTTCGAGAGGAGCTCGGAGAAGACGAGCGCGAGCGCGGTTGCACGCTGCCCCGCGAGCTCGACCGGCTCGAGCTCCGCGGTCACTTCCTTCCCCACGGCGAGCCCCTGGACGAGCATCGCGCGGAGACGGTCGAGCAGCTCCGCGAGATCGACGACGTCCTCGCGGTGGTCGGTCAGCTCCTCGTGCACGGCGGCGATCGCCAGGATCCGGTTGACGGAGTCGCCGAGCGCCTTGCGAGGGTCGACGCCCTCCGCCCGCGCCTGGAGGCGGAGCAGCGAGGCGACGGTCTGGAGGTTGTTCTTGACCCGGTGGTGGATCTCCTGGGCGAGCACGCCGCGCAGCGCCATCCGGCCGTGCTCGAGCGCCACCGCCGCCTGGTTCGCGATCGCGTCGAGCAGCTGGCGATCGTCGTCCGAGAAGGGTGTGTCGCGGTCGACGACGAGCTCGCCGATCCCCCGGCCGCGCCAGCGGAGCGGGAGGCGCACCGCGTGGGCGCCGGCCCGCCCTTCCGGCCATGCGATGCGCCCGTCCTCGAGCACGACCGCCGCGCCCGTCGCGTGGAGCGACTCGACCGTCGTCGAGACGATCGCCTCGAGCGACTCCTCGAGGTAGAGCGACTCGGAGACCGCCTCCGAGATTCGTGCGAGCGCCTCGAGCTCGTCCACACGCCGTCGCGCCTGTGCGTAGAGCTTCGCGTGCTCGATCGAGCGGCCGACCTGCGAGGCGATCGAGGTCAGGAGCGCGATCTCCGCGTCCGTGAACGAGCGCGGCGTGCGGGTGCGGACGTTGAGCGCGCCCTCGAGCACCTCGCGGGCCAGGATCGGCACCGCGAGGATCGACTCGTACTCGTCCTCGCGCAGGTTCGGGAAGGCCTTGAATCGCGGGTCGAGGTGTGCCCCTGACGCGAGCATGATCGGCCGCCGCTCCGCGGCCGCGACGCCGGTGATGCCGACGCCACTTCGCATCCGCGGCGCGCTCGTCGCGTCCTCGATCCCCGTGCCGTGGGTCGCGCGCAGCACGAGCTCGTCCGCCCGCTCGTCGTAGAGGTAGACGAAGCAGGCGTCCGTCTCGAGTGCGGCGGCGACCTCGTGCGCGATCGCCTCGAGCACCTCCTGCAGGTCGAGCGACGAGTTGACGACATCGGTCGTCCGGGTCAGGAGCGCGAGGTGGCGGGCCGCGTCGTCCACGCGCCCAGGCTACTCGGGCGTCCGGGGTGGTCGCCTTTCACGCCTCGGCTCAGTCCAGCGTCGTCAAGACGATCGCGCCGAGCACCGGCACGGCGATCGTGAGGCCGAAGTTGAACCAGCCGACGAGCACGAGCCGGCTGCGCGTGGCGGGCGCGGACGGATTCCCCGCCCGGAGCTCCCGCTGGAGCCGCGGGCCGAGGACGTAGTCGTGGAGGAGCCCGCCCGCGACGAGCAGCGCCACGAGCACCGACTTCAGGATCAGCGTCCGGTCGAAGTCCGTGTCGAGCGCACTGTGGTCGAACCCCCCATGGCGCTCGGTGAGCCAGAGCCCCGAGAGGATCGCCACCGCCATCGCGCTCCACCCGATCGGGCGCCAGCGGCGACCGAGCGTCCGCATCGCCGTCGCGCGGGCCTCCCCCTCGAGCTGCCGGATCGCGGGGACGCCGACGAACACGAGGGCCACGGTGCCGCCGACCCACACGCAGGCCGAGAGCACGTGGAGGATTCGGAGGGTCGTCATCATCCTCGGTCGGCAGCCCCTGCGACGGCCGAAGCCCGCACCGTAGATCTCTGCGCCGCCGGTCGCGGCCGGAGCCGGGCTCTGCCCGGCGGTAGGCCAAGCGCGGGTCGCCCGCGCCGGACGCAGAAGGAGGGGGCTCGCGGGGGAACGATGTGGTTCCCCCGCGTTTCGAGCGCGGTCATCACGCTGCCTCAGGCTACGGGTTTCCACCGAGGCATCCGCCGCTTCGCGGCCGCTACGTTCGAGGGCGGATGGCACGCGACTGGGCGCTCTTCCTGCACCTCTCGGGCGTCCTCCTGTTCGTCGGCGGCAGCATCGCCGCGACCGCATTGCGGCTGCTCGCGATCGGCAAGGAGCGGCCGTCGGAGAGCGCCGTGTTGCTGCGCGCGGTCCGTCCGCTCGTACCACTCGTCGGCACCGGCTTGCTCCTGACGCTCGGGGCCGGCGTCTGGCTCGCCGACGAGCTCCGCGTCCCGTACGACTCCGGCTGGCTCCAGACGGCGTACGTGCTGATCGTGTGGCTCGGTGTTGCCGGCGCCGTCGCGGGCAGGCTCGACCGGAGGACGCGCGAGCTCGCCGAGCGCGAAGCCGCCGCGGGCGAGGCGCGACCGTCAGCCGAGCTCAGGCGCCGCCTCCGCGACCCGATCGCGCTGACGCTCGACGGCTCGATGCTCGTCGCGACGGTCGCGATCGTCGCGCTGATGGTCTGGAAGCCCTGACGAGCAAGAACATCGGCGAGTGAGCGTCCGGTGGCGGCCGGAGGCCGGCTTCGCCGGCCGGGAGGCCAAGCACCGCCCACCCGTGCGCCACCGGAAGAAGGGGGCCCGTGGGGGAAACATGGTTTCCCCCACGCCTAACGACCACGGGCCCCCACCGGGGACCCGCGATCGGCCGTCAGACACAGACAGGCCGCTCGCCTTGCGGCGCTGTCCGCATCGGAGATCATGCGCCATCCGGTCGACGATGTCTAGTGAGAGCTACAGCGAGCTCAGGTACCGCCTCTTCTCCCACTCGCTGACCTGGATCCGGTAGTCGTCCCACTCGCGTCGCTTGAGCTCGACGTAGCGCGGGAAGATGTGCTCGCCGAGCGCGCGGGCCATCAGGTCCGAGCCGGCGAGCGCCTCGACGGCCTCGCCGAGCGACCCGGGGAGCGCCTCGACGCCCTGTTCCTCACGCTCCTCGTCGGAGAGCCGGTAGAGGTTCGTCGTCATCTCGTCCGGCAGCTCGTAGCCACGCTCGATCCCTTCGAGCCCCGCCTGCAGCAGTGCGGCGAACGCGAGATACGGGTTGCACGCCGGATCGGGGCAGCGGATCTCCGCGCGGGTCGCCTGCTCCTCGCCCGGCTTGTAGAGCGGGATCCGGATCAGGGCCGACCGGTTGCGCTGCGACCAGGCGACGTAGACGGGCGCCTCGAAGCCCGGGACGAGCCGCTTGTACGAGTTGACCCACTGCGCGAGCACGGCCGACATCTCGCGGGCGTGCACGAGCAGGCCGGCGATGAACGCCTTCGCGGTCTTCGACAGGTGGTGCGGGTCCTTCGCGTCGAAGAACTGGTTGCGGCCGTTCTTGAAGAGCGACATGTGCGTGTGCATGCCCGAGCCGTTCTCGCCGAACAGCGGCTTCGGCATGAAGGTCGCGTAGTAGCCGTGCCACGCGGCGACCTCCTTCACGATCAGCCGGTAGGTCATGCAGTGGTCGGCCATCGCGAGCGCGTCGGCGTAGCGCATGTCGATCTCGTGCTGCGACGGAGCGACCTCGTGGTGGTGGTACTCGATCGGGATCCCCACCGACTCGAGCGCGTGGATCGTGTCGTTCCGTACCTCGGTGGCGGCGTCCTGCGCGGTCATCGCGAAGTAGCCGCCCTCGTCGAGCGTCTTCGTGTCCGAGTCGTCCTCGAAGAGGAAGTACTCGAGCTCGGGGCCGACGTTGAACGTGTCGAAGCCCAGCGACTTCATGCGCTCGAGTGCGGCGCGGAGGACGAAGCGAGGGTCGCCGTTGTACGGCGTCCCGTCGGGCCGGACGACGTCGCAGATCATGCGCGCGACCTTCGATCCGATCTCGTGGCCGTGCTCGTCGACCGGCCGCGGGAGCACCTGGAAGGTGTCCGGGTCGGGGATCGCCACCATGTCCGACTCCTCGATCCGGTTGAAGCCCGTGATCGACGAGCCGTCGAAGCCCATCCCGTCGTCGAGCGCGTCCGGGATCTCGGACGGCGTGATCGCGAACGACTTGAGGTGGCCCTCGAGGTCCGTGAACCAGAAGAGGACGTGCTCGATCTCCTCGTCCCGTATCCGCTTCAGGACTGCGCGCCGCGCGGCGACGCTCGACGTCGCGCGGTCCTTCGACTTCACCATCGCGGAGCGGCTCGCCGCGCCGGTCGACCTAGGTCTCGCCATCGGTGTCTCCTCCTGGAAAACGACAAAAGCCCCGAGCACGGATACTCCGCGCCCGAGGCCCCGTTGCCTCGCAAAGCATGCGCGAGACTACCACTCCGGCCCGCCGGAGGCGGCAGGCGGTCGGTGCGAGCGATCGCTCGCCGGAATGGCGGAGCGGTGGTCGACACCTCGGCGGGGCCTCGCAGCCGGGTCGGGTGCGTTGACTCCAGTTCACCGCTCGCCCGGCCGATCCGCCTGCTAGGCTCCTGACCTTCCGTTACCGGCCGCGTGCCGACGCCAAGCATGCCCCCCCATGCAAAGCGACCCAATCCCCCAACGGAAGCGTCGAGCCGCGCGTGATTACGCCGCTGCGGTCGCCCCTGCCCCCCACTCAGGAGGCGCGACACGCCCATGATCGAACAGACGCTCGTCGAGCAAGCACTGCACCTGCCGCGGCGCGAAGCCAGGCGCTGGGCTCACACCCCACTCGAGCAGGAAGACCTCGTCGCCGACGGCAACCTCGGGCTCGCCAAGGCGGCGAAGCGGTACGACCCGGCCTACGGGGTCCCGTTCCCGGCCTTCGCCACCCCCTACGTCCGCGGCGCGATCGCCGACACCGTCCGTACCCGAGCCCGCCGCAACACGCTCGGTGACGGCAGGTATGCCGACATCGTGGGTTTCCCGGATCTCGGCGCAGCCAGGCAGGACACCGCGTACGAGCCCGCCGACCCGGGCCCGACGCCGCACGACACGGTCGAGAACCTCGACCGGCTGCGCGTGCTCGGCACGATCCCGGAGCGTGAGCGCATCGCGCTCATCCGAACGATCGTCCACGGCGACACCGCCGCCGACGTGGCGAAGGACCTCGGTGTCAGCCCCGACCGGGTGTACACGCTCGTGCACAACGGGTCGACCCGGGCCAGGAGACGTGCGGCATGACGAGCCTGCTCGCCGAGGTCCTGCAGGGGGAGCCGCTCACCGAGCGCGAGACGGAGATCCTCGCGGCCGCCGCAGAGGGCGAGACCGCCGCCCAGACCGGTGCGCGCCTGTACCTCTCGTCCGAGACCGTCAAGGGATACCGGAAGCGGATCATCGCGAAGCTCGGCGCGCGGAACGGGACGCACGCCGTCGTGCTCGCGCTCCGGCGAGGCTTGCTGCCGCTGTCGCCGCTGCACCTGGGCGAGCCGGTCCCCGTCAGGGCCCGGGCCGGTCGCCTCACACGCCGGCGCTGACGCTTCAGCGCCTCCGCCCCCCGTCCCCGGCCAGCGCCGCGTCGACCTCGTCGAGCGGTGCCTCGAAGCGGATCCAGGCCGGGCGCGGCTCGTAGCCGAGCTTGTCGTTCACGGCCCGCATCGGCGCGTTCGCGTCCTGGGTCGATGTCATGAGCTCGCGGTAGCCGTTGCGCGAGGCCCACGCGATCTGCGCCTGCTTGAGCGCGGTCGCGATGCCCCGGTTGCGGTGGCTCGCAGCGACGGAGGTGAGACCGTGCTCGGCGAGATGCGGGTCGGCGGCGCGGCGGAGAAGGCTGACGAATCCGACGACGCGCTCGCCGTCGAGCGCGACCAGTGTGCCGCCCTCGAGGACGTCCGGCCCCGCCGCGTCCTCGTCCATCCAGCGCTCGTACGACGGCACCTCGAGCGGGGCGTGCAACGGCATCTGCCGGAGCGCTTCGCAAGCGACCGCGTACGCGTCACTGAGGAGGTCGGGCCGCTGCGCGAGCTCGACGAGCACGATTCCCTCGGGCGGGCGGGGCCGGGGCTCGTCCAGCCCGACCAGACGCGAGATCTCGAGCTCGCGCAGCACCCTGCACAGGCCGAACCGCGCGGCGAACCGCTCGCCGGCCTCGTCACCCTCCTCCACGCCCACCGCAAGGACGTCGCTTCCGTGCCCCCTGGCGGCCACGAGCACGCGCTCGAGGAGCGCTCGGCCGAGGCCGCGGCCACGGTACTCGGGCAAGACCACGTTGCCCATGTACGTGCGGCCGGGCAGGTCCGAGCGAATGGCTGCGGCGCATCCGGCCACCGCCCAGTCGATCCGCCCGATCAGGCGCACGTCGTCCGGCTTGCGCGCGCGGCTCCGCTCGAGCTCCTCCCGGGTGATGGGGTACCGGGGAACGACGGCACTCCAGAGCGCGGCGTACGCCTCGTGCCCCGCCCGGTCATCGAGCGCGAGCTCGGTGATCTCGAGATCGCCGTCCATCACTACCCGGATCGCTTCAGCTTGCCGTGCCGCTTGGCGTAGACCTCACCGCGATTGAAGATCGCGAGGCCGAGCGGGATGCAGGCGGCGCCGATGATGAGGAGCGGCCAGATGTCGTGCCAGAGCGAGCCGAGGGAGGCGCCGTCGAGGATCGCGGCCCGGATGCCGTCGAGGGCGTACGTCGCCGGCGAGATCTTCGCGAGCCACTGCATCCACTCGGGCAGCACCTCCACCGGGTAGTAGACGCCGGAGACGACGAGCAGCATGCCCTGCGCGACGAACCCGAGCTGCGCGCCTTTCTCCGGCGAGATGAGCGGCAGGACGGCCGTCATCATCCCGATCCCGAAGAACGAGACTGACGCAACGATCAGGATCACGAGCGCCGCCGCGAAGTTGGCGTCCTCGAACTGGAGGCCGAAGAACAACGCGACCACGACGAACAGCAGGATCGCCCGGACGAGCCCGTAGAGCACGGCGAAGACGCCCGACCCACCCAGGTGCATCGCGCGGGAGAGGGGCGCCATGAACGTGTACTCGATCGTCCCTTCCCAGCGCTCCCAGGCGACGGTCTCGGTGAGGAACTCGAAGATGATCCCGAGGTACGCCCACACGACGGCGCCGATCAAGAGCGTCGTCGTCGCGCGGTCGACGTCGATCTCGCCGCCGGCCGCCTCGATCCCCTTCGCGATGAAGACGATCGTGAGGGTGTTCGCGACCGTCCAGACGAAGAACGCGAGGTCCCAGTAGATATAGCGCCGCGTGAGGTAGACGTTCCGCTCGACGACGCCCGCCAGGCCGATCAGCTCGTGCTTCAGCTCCAGGAAGGAGCTGCGCGGGTGCCAGGCCTCGGCCTGGCTCGCGCTCCGTTTCCCTCTCACGCGAGCACCTTCCTCTCCTCGGCGTCCAGCTCGTCCTCCTCGTCCTCGAAGCCGCGCCCCGTGGCGGCGAAGAACGCCTCCTCGAGCGTCTCGGCCTCGAATCGCGCCTTCAGCTCGTCCGCGTGCTCCAGCGCGAGCAGCCGGCCGCGGTCGAGGATCCCCACACGCTCGGCGAGGGCCTCGGCCTCGCCGAGATCGTGGGTGCAGAGAAGGATCGTCGAGTCGTGGACCGAGCGCATCTCGCGGATGAAGTCCTGCACCTCGAGCTTCGACCGCGGATCGAGGCCCGTGGTCGGCTCGTCGAGCAAGAGCAGCACGGGCGCGGTGAGGAGCGCCCGGGCGAGCGCGACCTTCTGCTGCATCCCGCGCGAGAGGTTCTCCATCGGCTCCGTGCGCCGGTCGGGCGGGAAGCCGACCCGCCCGAGGATCTCCGGGATCCGCTCCGATGTCTCGGACGGCATCATCCCGTAGAAGCGCGCGGCATAGTGGAGGTTCTCGGAGGGCGACATCTTCTTGAAGAAGCTCGCCTCGACCGAGACCCGGTTGACGAGGCGGCGGACCGCCTTGTCCTCGCGGACGACGTCGTAGCCGAAGACGCGCGCGCTGCCGCCGTCCGGCAGGAGCAGCGTGGAGAGCAGCCGGACGAGCGTGGACTTTCCCGAGCCGTTCTGGCCGAGGATGGCGACGCACTCGCCGCGCGCGACCTCGAGCGTGACGTCCTCGAGCGCCGCGACCCGGCGCTTGCCGCGCTTGCGGTCCTTGCGGACGAACTCCTTCCGCAGGTCGCGGGTCTCCACGGCCAGTGCGTCGGGCGGAACGGGCGACAACTCCTTCACGATGGTGCTCCCTTCGAACGCGGTACCAGGACGTGCAAGAAAGAGGCTCCGCGCCAGGCGGGCCTCGGCAACGGATGTCCTAGATACCGAGCAGCATCGCGGCGAGCCTAGCACCCCGGCAGGGAGGGCGCCTAGTACGGAAAACCGCACCTCGCTTGCGCTCCAACCGCCGGTCCCTCTATGGTGGGGCGCAGGCGGGGACGACGTCGATCCCGCCGAAGGCAATGAAGCCTCATCGTCTCCTGCGGGAGAGGTGGGGCTTTTTTCGTTGGACCGACGAAAGGAGCCCGCGGTGGCAGAGACGCCCGACAGAGTCCCCGAAGCGCCCGTGCGCAGGAGCGCACGACACTTTCGGCCCGGATCGCGCACTCCGGCCGCGCGGCGGCCGCGGCCCGCGCCGACGACCGCGCGCTCGCGACGGAGGAAGGTGAGCGCGCCGTGATGAAGGTCGAGGCAGTCGTCGTCCGCGACCGCGTCGAGACGGTCATGGAGGCGGTCGAGGAGCAGACCGGCCACGTCGGCGTGACCGTGGTCGAGGCGGTCGGCCACGGGCGCGAGAAGGGGATCACGCACGAGTACCGCGGCCGGGTGTTCGAGTCGCGGTTCCTACCCAAGGCGCACCTCACGTTCGTCGTCCCGGACGAGATCGCGGAGAGCGTCATCGCCGCGATCGTGGACGCGGCGAAGACCGGTCATGTCAACGGCGACGGGATCTGCTGGATGTCGCAGATCACCGGCGTGACCCACAACCGCACGGGTCAGCGTCTGGAGGAGGTGGAGCGGGTATGAGCACCAAGGAGCTCGCGTTCGCGGCGAGCACGGTCTGGGTCTTGATGGCGGCGGTCCTCGTGATGTTCATGCAGGCGGGCTTCGCCTTCCTCGAGGCGGGCCTGACGCGGATGAAGAACGTCGGTCACATCGCGGCCAAGAACGTCCTGGTCCTCGCGATCGCATCGATCGTCTACTACGTCGTCGGCTTCGGCATCGCCTTCGGCGACGGGGGCAACGGCCTGGTCGGCGGCTCCGGGTTCCTGCCGACCGTGGACGAGCTCCTCACGATCGGCGAGGCGCCGTTCTCCTGGTTCGGCGCGATACCCGCGGCCGCGGGCTACATGTTCGAGGTCGTCTTCGCCGCGGTCTCGCTCGCGATCGTGTGGGGCGCCATGGCGGAGCGGACCCGCCTCTGGGTGTACTTCGCCTTCGGGGCGATCTTCACGCTCATCTACTCCGTGGCCTCGCACTGGGTCTGGAGCCCCGACGGCTGGCTGTTCTCGAAGGGCATGCAGGACTTCGCCGGGTCGACGGTCGTCCACTATCAGGGCGCTCTCGCGGGCCTCGCAGGAGCCCTGCTCCTCGGGCCGCGAATCGGCAAGTACGTCGACGGGAAGCCCCAGCCCATTCCGGGGCACAACATGGCGTTCACCACGCTCGGCGTCGTGATCCTCTGGTTCGGGTGGTTCGGCTTCAACCCCGGGTCGACGCTCTCGGTCGACTTCGGCGGGGTGGGCTTCTTCGCGTACGTCGCCCTCAACACGAACCTCGCGGCCGCGGCGGGCGTGTTCGGCGCGGTCGTGACGTCGTGGATCGTGATCAAGAAGCCCGACCTGTCGATGATGTTGAACGGCGCGGTCGCCGCGCTCGTCGCGATCACCGCCGCGTGCGCGTTCGTGGCGCCGTGGGCGGCGATCCTCATCGGGTTCGTGGCGGGCGTGATCGTCGTGCTCGGCTCGCTCTTCGTGGAGAAGATCGGGATCGACGATCCGGTCGGCGCCCTCGCAGCCCACGGGATGTCGGGCATGTGGGGAACGCTCGCGCTCGGCTTCCTCACGGTTCCGAAGCTCGCCGAGAACCTGGAGACGGGCAAGGGGGGCCTCTTCTACGGCGGCGGCTTCCACCAGCTCGGCATCCAGGTGCTGGGCCTCGTCGCCGTCGGCGCCTTCACGTTCACGGCGTCGTTCCTCGTGCTCTGGCTGATGAAGGTCACCGTCGGCATCCGCACCGAGCCCGAGGTCGAGACCCTCGGCCTGGACGTGTCCGAGCACGGCATGTGGGGCTACCCGGAGTTCTACATCCCGGTGCCGGGAGGCTACGGCTCGGAGCACCACGGCCACGGCATCGTGACGGCCCCGAAGGAGGCGGTCGTCGCCGCCACGCCGACGTCGGCCGCCCCGGCGGCGGGCTAGCCGCCGTCGGATCGGGAGGGTGGCGGGATCCCGAGGGTCCCGCCACCCTCCTCACATCAGCTCAGCGCGTAGGTGACGGTCACCGAGGCGGTGGTCTCCTGCGGGCCGGAGACGACCGGGGTCGAGTCCTGTGCCGCCGATGCCTTCGCGGCGAACGGGAGCGGGGCGGATCCGGCCTCGCCCATCGCCGTGACGCGGCCGAGCGAGCGGCCGGCGGCCTTGGCCAGCACCGATGCGCGCTCCGCCGCGTCGTCGACGGCCTTCGCGAGCGCCTGCTTGTAGAGGGCGTCGGCGTCGGAGCGCGAGAGCGACGGCCCGTAGACCGTGTTCGCGCCGGCGGCCACCGCCGCGTCGACGAGTGCGCCGGCGTCGGTCAGCGTCGTCTCGGCCGAGGCGACGTTCGAGGCGACGAAGCCGTTCGGCTGCCCGTTCTGGTCGAACGCGGTCGAGAGCGAGACCGTCTGCGTCGTGACGTCCTTGCCGCCGCTCGCGCGGAGCGCGGCGAGCACCTTCTGCATCGCGCTGCCGTTGGCCGAGAGCGCGGCCCTCGCCGTCGCGGCGCGGGTCTCGACTCCGGCGGAGACCTCGGCCCGGTCGGGCACGGCCTCGACGGAGCCGGCTCCGGTCACCGTCACGGTGTCCGTCGCCGTCGCGTCCCGGGTCGGCGGCGCCCGCCCCGTCCGGGCGCAGCACGCCGGCGAGCGCGACGGTGACGAGCAGAAGGCCTGCGGCGAGTGCGATGCGTTTCATGTGAGTCGTCCTCCGGAGTCGGGGTACCTGCCCCATGTACGACGCCGGGCGTGGATCCGTCACACGCTCCGGTGCGGTCGGGTCAGCGTCCCTGGCCGAAGCGCCTGCGCGCCGCCGCGACCGCGTCGCGGACGCCGCCGGGACCCGGGGACGGGCGGGCGGCGACGCTCTCCGCCGCGGTCGTACCCGCCGAGAACGTCCCGTCGCGCACCGTGGCCGCGACCTGCTCGTGCGCGTCGCGGAACGGGATGCCGCCGCGGACGAGGTCCTCCGCCACGTCGGTTGCGAGGAGGAGCGGGTCGGCGACCGCCTCCGCGAGCCGCTCGCGGTTCGCAGCGAGGCCGCTGACGAGCACGGTCATCCCGCGGAGCGAGTCCCGCACGTCGCGTCGCGCCGCGAACACCGGGGGCTTGTCCTCCTGGAGGTCGCGGTCGTAGGCCAATGGGAGGCCCTTCACCGTCGCGAGGAGCCCGGCGAGGCGACCGATCGCCGTCCCGCCTTTGCCGCGGACGAGCTCCGCGACGTCGGGGTTCAGCTTCTGCGGCATCATCGACGACCCCGTCGAGGCGTTCTCGGGGAGCCGCACGAAGCCGAACTCGGCGGTCGACCAGAGGACGATCTCCTCGCCGATCCGCGACAGGTGCTGCGCGAGCATCGTGGCCGCGTAGAGGTAATCGAGCGCGAAGTCGCGGTCGGACACGGCGTCGATCGAGTTCCGCATCTGGAACGCGGGCGCGTCGATCCCGAGCGTCGAGCCCGCGAGGGCGCCGGCGCCGAGCGGGCTCTCGGCGGCGGCCTCGGCGGCGGCGGCGAACCGCGTCCGGTCGCGGTCGAGCATCTCCACCCATGCGAGCAGGTGGTGCCCGAGCGTCACCGGCTGCCCCCGCTGCAGGTGCGTGTATCCCGGCATCAGCGTGTCCGCCTCGGTCTCCGCGAAGGACAACGTGACGAGGGCGAGCGCGTCGATCTCCTCGCGTGCCTCGACGCACGCGTCGCGGACGTAGAGCCGGAAGGCCGCCGCGACCTGGTCATTCCGCGACCGGCCCGCGTGAACCTTGCGCCCGACCGGGCCGAGCAGGCGCTCGATCGCCGAATGGACGTCCTCGTCGCCCTCGACCACCGCGGCCGGGTCGTGGGCGATCCCCGACAGGCGCTCCTCGACCTCCGCGAGCTCGTCCGTCTCGAGCAGGCCGGCTCCGTGCAGGCGTGCCGCGTGCTCGGCCGTCGCCGCGCAGTCGTACGGGAGGAGCTCGGCGTCGTTGGCGCGGAGAAGCTCCCACACGGCGGGGTCGAGCGACGAGCCCACGCGGCCAGCCCAGAGCGTCACGCTGCGATTCTGGCGCATTCGCTCGGTTCCCGCGCCGACGCGATCGAGGGGCCGGCTTTGCGCCGGCCCCTCGACGGTAATCCGTGAACACCGGTTCGCGGGCGGAGCCGGGCTCTGCCCGGCGGGAGCCCAGGCCCCCGTCCTCCATGCACAACGGAAGAGGAGGGGGCCGGTGGGGGAACCAGGGGTTCCCCCACCCGCGTTACATCATCCCGCCCATGTCGGGCATGCCGGCGGGAGCGGCCGAGGCCTTCTCCGGCGCCTCGGCGACGATCGCCTCGGTGGTCAGGATGTTCTTCGCGATCGACGCGGCGTTCTGCAGCGCCGAGCGCGTCACCATCGTCGGATCGATGATGCCCGCCTTGACGAGGTCCTCGATCTCGCCGGTCTCGACGTTCAGGCCCTGGCCCTTCTTGGCCGAGCGGACCTGGTTGACGACGACCGAGCCCTCGAGGCCGGCGTTGTACGCGAGCTGGCGGACGGGCTCCTCGAGCGAGCGGAGGATGATCGCCGCACCGGTCTTCTCGTCGCCCTCGAGCGACTCGAAGCCCTTCTTCGCCGTGTCGGCCGCGTTCAGGAGCGCCACGCCGCCGCCGGCGACGATGCCCTCCTCGAGCGCTGCGCGGGTCGCCTGCAGGGCGTCCTCGACGCGGTGCTTCTTCTCCTTCATCTCGGTCTCGGTCGCGGCTCCAACCTTGACGACCGCGACGCCGCCCGACAGCTTCGCGAGGCGCTCCTGGAGCTTCTCGCGGTCGAAGTCGGAGTCGGTGTTCTCGACCTCCGCCTTCAGCTGCTTGATGCGCCCCTTGATCGCCTCGGAGTCGCCGGCCCCGTCCACGATCGTGGTCGAGTCCTTGTCGATCACGATCTTGCGGGCCTTGCCGAGCTGCGAGAGCTTCGTGTTCTCGAGCTTGAGACCCATCTCCTCGGTGATCACCTCGCCGCCCGTGAGGATCGCGATGTCCTCGAGCATCCGCTTGCGGCGGTCACCGAAGCCCGGCGCCTTGACGGCGACGGCGGTGAAGACGCCGCGGAGCTTGTTGACGACGACCGTCGCGAGCGCCTCGCCCTCGACGTCCTCTGCCACGATCAGCAGCGGCCGGCCGGCCTGGATGACCTGCTCCAGGATGGGGAGGAGGTCCTTGACCGCGCCGACCTTCTGGTTCGCGATCAGGACGTACGGGTCGTCGAGCACGGCCTCCATGCGCTCGGCATCGGTGATCATGTACGGCGACAGGTAGCCCTTGTCGAACTGCATGCCCTCGGTGAACTCGAGGTCGAGACCGAACGTCTGGCCCTCCTCGACGTTCACGACGCCGTCCTTGCCGACCTTCTCGATCGCGTCGGCGATCACGTCGCCGATCTCCCGCTCACGCGACGAGATCGTCGCGACCCGAGCGATGTCCTCCTTGCCGGACACCTCGACCGACTGCTTCTTGAGGTCGGCGACGATGCCCTCGACGGCCCGCTCGATGCCGCGCTTGAGGCCCATCGGGTTCGCGCCGGCCGCGACGTTCTTGAGTCCCTCGCGGACGATCGCCTGGGCGAGCACCGTCGCGGTGGTCGTACCGTCACCGGCGACGTCGTTGGTCGACGTGGCGACCTCGCGGACGAGCTGCGCGCCCTGGTTCTCGAACGGGTCCTCGACCTCGATCTCGCGGGCGATCGTGACGCCGTCGTTCGTGATCGTCGGCGCCCCGAACTTCTTGTCGAGGACGACGTAGCGGCCCTTCGGGCCGAGCGTCACCTTGACCGCGTCGGCGAGGGTGTTGACCCCACGCTCGAGCGCCCGGCGCGCGTCCTCGTTGAACTTCAGCTCCTTGTGAGCCATCTCTCTTCCTCCTGAGCGAACGAACTAGGCAGCGGCGCCGGCGAGCTTCCGCTTGCCCTTGCCACCTGTGGTTACGACCTTTGCGAGCACATCCGATTCGCGCAGGATCAGGACCTCGTCGGCGCCGAGCTTGATCTCGGTGCCGCCGTACTTGGAGAAGATGATCTCGTCACCCTCCTCCACGTCCATCTTGATGTACTCCCCGTCCTCGTCGCGCGGGCCGGGGCCGACGGCGAGGACGCGGCCGCGCTGCGGCTTCTCCTTCGCCGTGTCGGGCAGCACGATGCCGCTGGCCGTGACGTCCTCCTCATCGAGGACGGACACGATCAGGCGGTCACCAAGGGGCTGCAGATTCATACGATATGCCTCCCTGAGACGGTTGTTGGACACGTCGCGATTCATCGGCACTCTCCACATGAGAGTGCCAACAACCTGGGTTATAGCAGCTTTCCAGCGGGTGCGCGACGGTTGATCTACGTCGACCGGACTTAGATCCCGGGCGGCTGCGATCGGCGACAATCGCGGGTATGCGTCGTGAGTTCTCCGCGGGCGGGGTCGTCGTGCGCCGGATGCGCGGCCGGTGGTGGGCAGCCGTCGTCCGGCCCCGGCGCGAGCACCACCGGCCGCAGGTGTGGGCGCTCCCGAAGGGGCTCATCGACGAGGGCGAGCGGGGGCTCGAGACGGCGCTTCGCGAGGTCGAGGAAGAGACGGGCCTGCGCGCGCGCGGCGAGCGCAAGCTCGGCGACGTCCGCTACGTGTACACGTGGGAGGGCGAGCGCGTCTTCAAGGTCGTCTCGTTCTTCCTGCTGCACGCCGCGGGCGGGCGGATCGGCGACCTGCCGCCCGGGATGGAGGTCGAGGTCGCCGAGGCTCGCTGGGTCCCGCTCGCCGACGCAGCGATACTCCTCTCCTACGGCGGCGAGCGCGAGATGGCGGCCCGTGCGGCCGCTGTCCTCGCGGAGGGTTCCGTGTAGCGGCGCGAGCCGATAGGCTCGCGCGCGGTGCCCACGTTCGCGCTCAACTTCTACTCGCCGGTCGTGGCCGACCAGCTCCGGACGGGCCGCAAGACCGCGACGATCCGCCTCGGCGACAAGTCCGCGAAGTACCGCAAGGGAATGATCGTGACGGTGCTCGTGGGAGCGCGCTACGGCCAGCGGGAGAAGGTCTTCGACGCCGTGATCGACAAGGTCGACGTGAAGCCGCTCTCGGACCTCTCGCCGCGGGAGATAGAGCACGACAACCCGGAGATCCGCCGCGTCGACGAGTTCGTCGACTGGCTCTCGAAGCTCTACAACCGCCCGGTCGCGGCGGACGACACGGTCACCGTGATCCGTTTCTCGCAGATCGTCGGGACGATGTTCTGAGGGTGGGGGGAAACCATGTTTCCCCAGCGAGCCCCCTTCTTCTCCGCAGCGCATGGATCAGCGCCGGCCTGGCCTCTTGGCCGGCAAAGCGCGGCCTCCGGCCGCGACGGCTCGCGGTACCGCCCGGTCGCGCGGACGGACGGCTAGCGCCCCGGTCGTCGGATCGGGCCGCCGAAGAGCTCCTTCTCGCGCAGCGGCGCTCCGCACTCCTCGCAGTCGACCTGGAAGGCGGACGGGAGCCGCGCGTCGCAGGACGGGCACCGCGCGACGAGTGTCGTGGCGCACTGCGGACAGCTCGCGGGTCGTTCCGCCTCGAGGTCCTCGAAGTAGCGGACGACGTGCCCGCCGGACAGCGCCACCCAGTCGCCGAGCGTCCGCCGCGCGCCTCCTGGATCCAGTTCCGCTTCGGCTTCGGGCCAGTCACACGAACCCCCGCTCGTCGGTGCAGCCACCTCTGCGGCCGGACGCCGGCTTCGCCGCCAAGGCCGACTGCGAGTCGCCGTGCACCCCGCGAGGGGTGGGCCTGGGTCCCCACGATCACGCCGCTCCTCCTGGATCCAGTTCCGCTTCGCCTTCGTCATCGCCATCGCCGTCCTCGCCGCCCGCACTCTACGTCGAGCCGGCAGCCACACGTGGACGGCCGGGCGAGCCGGTAAGGTCCAGGCCGTCCGTCGCCCAGGAAGGGATGTCGCACATGGCAGTCCGCGAGGCCGAGCCGGTCGAGACGCTGCAACAGGTGAAGGAGGCGGGACTCGACCGCGAGGACCTCCTCGGGATGTACCGCAACATGCTCATCACCCGGGCCGTGGAGGAGCGGGGGCACATCCTCTACAAGCAGGGGAAGATCCCCGGGTCCTTCTACACCGGGCGCGGGAACGAGGCCTCTGCGGTCGGCGTCGCGACGGCGATGGGCGCAAACGACGTGGGCACGCCGCTGCAGCGCGACATGGGCGTCCACATCACGCGGGGCATCGAGCCGTGGCGCGTCTTCGCGCAGTACATGGGCCGCGAGGACGGCCCGACGCGCGGCCGCGACGGGAACGTCCACATGGGCGACGCACGGCTCGGGTTGCACACGATGGTGAGCCACCTGCCTGCGATGCTCCCCGTCGGCGTCGGCATGGCGCTCGCATTCAAGATCCGCGACGAGCGGCGCGTCGCCGTCGCCTGGTGCGGCGAGGGAGCCTCGGCACGCGGCGACGCCCACGAGGGCATGAACCTCGCCGGCGTCCGGCGCCTGCCGGTCGTCTTCGTGATCGACAACAACCAGTGGGCCTACTCCACGCCGTCGCACCTCGAGTACGCGGTCGACCACCTGGCCGACCGCGCCGCCGCGTACGGCTTCGACGGCGTGGTCGTCGACGGCACCGACGTGCTCGCCGTGTACCGCGAGGCGAAGCAGGCGATCGAGAAGGCGCGCGAGGGCGGCGGACCGACGTTGCTCGAGTCGGTCACGCTGCGCATGGAGGGCCACGCGGTCCACGACGACGCGTACTACGTGCCGAAGGAGCTGTTCGAGGAGTGGGCGCGCCGCGACCCGATCGAGCGCTTCCGGACATGGCTGCGCGACAATGCCGAGCTCACGGACGCCGAGGAGGACGACGTCACCGCGGGCGTCAAGCGCCTTCTCAACGAGGCGATCCAGCGCGCCGAGGACTCCCCGCTCCCGGACCCCGCGACGGTGACGGACGGCGTGTTCGCGTCGCCCGACGAGCTCGAGACGCCCCACCACCGATGAGCCGGCGCTGATGGCAGAGAAGACCTACCTTCAGGCGATCTCGGACTCGCTGCGGCAGGAGATGCGGCGCGACCAGCGCGTCTTCGTCCTCGGCGAGGACGTCGGGGTCTACGGAGGCGCGTTCAAGGTCACGCAGGGCTTCCAGGAGGAGTTCGGCGCGAGCCGCGTGCTCGACATGCCGCTCTCGGAGACCGCGATCGTCGCGGGCGCGACGGGCGCGGCCTTGATGGGCATGCGCCCCGTCGCGGAGATGCAGTTCGCCGACTTCGTCTCCTGTGCCTGGGACCACCTCGTCACGATCGCCGCGAAGCAGCACTACCGCACGGGCACGCCGATCCCGATCGTGCTCCGCCTTCCCTCCGGCGGCGGCTTCTCCGGCGGGCCGTTCCACTCGCAGAACCCCGAGTCGAGCTTTGCGCACATTCCCGGGCTCAAGGTCGTCTGTCCCGCGACACCCGAGGACGCCAAGGGACTCCTTGCGACCGCGATCGAGGATCCGAACCCGGTCCTCTTCTTCGAGCACAAGCACCTCTACCGCCGGATCCGCGGCGACGTGCCGGACGACCGCTACACGACGCCGTTCGGCAAGGCGCGCGTCCATCGCTCGGGCGAGGACGTCACCGTGGTCACATGGGGCGCAATGGTGTACACGGCAGATGATGCCGCCGCCAAGCTGGCCGAGGAGGGCGTGTCCGTCGAGATCCTCGACCTCCGGACGTTGATCCCGTGGGACCGCGACGCGGTGCTCGAGAGCGTCGAGCGCTGCTCGAAGGTGCTCGTGCTCCACGAGGACACGAAGACCGGCGGCTTCGGCGCCGAGATCGCGGCGACGATCGCCGAGGACGCGTTCGAGCAGCTCGACGCGCCCGTGCGACGACTCGCGGCGCCCGACAGCCCCGTGCCGTTCGCTCCGTCGCTCGAGAAGGCATACATCCCGCAGGTCGACGACGTCGCGGCAGCGCTCCGCGCGCTCGCCGCGTACTAGGACGCGAGGAGGCGTACAACGTGAGCACCGGCACCCAGGTCGAGGTCGTGATGCCCCAGATGGGCGTGTCCGTCTCGGAAGGCACGGTCACCCGCTGGCTCAAGCAGCCCGGCGACAGCATCGCGCTGGACGAGCCGCTGCTCGAGATCTCGACCGACAAGGTCGACACCGAGGTGCCGAGCCCCGGCGAGGGCGTCGTCTCCGAGATCCGCGTCCAGGAGGGCGAGACGGTCGAGGTCGGGACGGTGCTCGCCGTGATCGGCTCGCCGGCCGCAGCGGCCGCCGAGCCTGCCCCGGCGCCGCCGGCCGTGCCGGAGGCGGCACCTGCGGCCGCGGAGCCCACCCCCGTGTCCCACACGCCGGCGCCCGCAGAGCCCACCCCCGTGTCCGAGCCGGTCGCGGCGGCAGCCGGCGTGACTCCCGCACCGGTGCCCGCCGCGGCTCCGAGCCAGGCCGCGGAGCCGGCCGGCAACGGCCGGTCGTTCGTCTCGCCGGTCGTCGCGCGGATCGCCGCTCAGCACGGGATCGACCCGCACGCCGTCACCGGCACGGGGCAGGGTGGGCGCGTCACGAAGAAGGACATCCTCGCGTTCATCGAGTCAGGTGCCGCCGCGGCGCCGCAGGCGGCTGCGACCGAGGCGCCGTCCGAGGTGCAGCCCGAGGTCGCGCCGGCACCCGTCGAGGCGACCGCCGCCGCCGCCGTTCCGACGCCTGTCCCCGCTCCGGTCGCGCCTGCGGTGCCGCCGCCCGCGCCGGCACCGGTGGCGCAGGCACCGGCGGCCGAAGCCCCCGAGGCGCCCGCGCAGTTCGGCGAGGTCGAAGAGCCGATGACCGCGATGCGCCGCGGGGTCGCGGAGCACATGCGCCGCTCGCTCGACGTGTCCGCGCACGTGACGAGCGCGATCGAGGTCGACATGTCGCGCGTCGTCGCTGCGCGCGAGCTCCTCAAGAAGGAGTACCAGGCCGCCTACGGCGTCAACCCGACGTACCTCGCGTTCGTCGCGAAGGCGTCCGTCGAGACGCTGGCCGAGTGGCCGTGGGTCAACGGCGAGATCCGGGGCGAGAAGATCGTCACGCGCTCCTTCGTCAACCTGGGCATCGCAGTCGCCCTCGAGGACGGCAAGGGCCTGATCGTGCCCGTGATCCGGAACGCGGAGGGCCTCAACCTGCTCGGCGTCGCCCGCGCGATCGCCGACCTCGCCGAGAAGGCACGCACGAAGAAGCTCATGCCGGACGACGTCCAGGGCGGCACGTTCACGATCACGAACCCCGGCGGCTTCGGCACCTTCCACGGGACGCCGATCATCAGCCAGCCGCAAGCCGGCATCCTCGGCACCTACGCGCTCGTGAAGCGGCCGTGGGTCGTGCAGGACGCGCTCGGGCAGGACGTGATCGCGATCCGCCCGATGATGAACGTCACGCTCACGTACGACCACCGTCTCGTCGACGGGGCGTACGCCGGCGGGTTCCTGCGCGACCTCCGCGCGCGCCTCGAGGGGTGGGACGACGGCGGCACCGCGTAGATGGGCCAGCGGATCTTCCCCATGGTCGCGTACGAGGACGCCGCGGCCGCGATCGAGTGGCTGACACGGGCATTCGGCTTCCGCGAGCGGGAGGCGCAGCGGTACACGTCGGACGACGGCGTGGTCGTGCACGCGGAGCTCGAGCGCGACGGGGCGGTCGTCATGCTCGCCACCCCGACGTCGGACTACGAGGGTCCGCGGCACCACCGTGAGCACTGCGAGGCCGCGCGCCGCTGGCAGGACAACCCATGGGTGATCGACGGGCTCCTGGTCGAGGTCGACGACGTCGACGCCCACCACGAGAGGGCCGTCGCCGCGGGGGCGACCGTGATCCGCCCGCTCGAGGACACGGACGTGGCGGGGCGCCTCTACACGGCCGAGGACCCGGAGGGGCACCGCTGGATGTTCAGCCAGAGACGCACGACCGGCTCGTGACGGTCGACATCCGGCCGTTCCCGCGGAGCGAGTGGAGCCCGCTCCCGTTCGACGGCTGCGTCGGGGTCGAGGCGAAGGTCCTGGTTCGCGAGGAGGACTTCTTCGTCGCGATGCTCCGCTTCGCACCCGATGGGACGATCCACGAGCACCCGGGGCCGAACGAGACGATCGTCGTCTGCCTCGAGGGTGAGGGCCTGACCTCGGTCGCCGACGAGGTCGCGCCGCTCCGCGCGGGCGAGCAGGCCAGGTGGCCCAGGGATGTGCCGCACCGCCTCTGGACGCAGGGAACCACGATGACCACCCTGATGGTCGAGCGGACGACGCCGCCCGGGAGCGGCTGACACGCGACTACATTCACGTCGATGGCCGCTGCGCACCTTCTCGACCTCCCCGGCCTGACCCCGTACGGCGAGGCGCTCGCGCTCCAGCGCGCGCTCGCAGAGGAGGTAAAGCTGGGGATCCGCCCCGACACGGTGATCCTGCTCGAGCACGAGCCGGTGGTCACGCTCGGGCGGCGAACGGACGAGGCCGCGGAGCTCCACCTCCCCGTCGACGTGGACGTCGAAGTGGTCGAGACGAACCGCGGCGGCAAGTCGACCTACCACGGGCCGGGGCAGCTCGTCTGCTACCCGATCCTCGACCTCAACCGGCACGGGCGCGATCTCCGCAGGTACGTGCGCGACCTGGAGCGCGCGATCGTACGGACGGTCGCCAGATTCGGTCTCGAGGCGACCACCTACGACGGCCTCACCGGCGTCTGGATGCCGCCGTCGAGCGGCCGCGGGCCGAGGAAGATCGCGTCGATCGGCGTCCATGCGTCGCGCTGGGTGACGACGCACGGCTACGCGCTCAACGTCGACCTCGACCCGGCGCCGTTCACGCAGTGGATCACCGCATGCGGGCTCGAGGACGCGCAGTTCACGTCGATGGCGGCCGAGCTCGAGTCGCCGGTGACGGTCGCCGAGGTGCGACCGCCCGCGGCGAGGGCGCTTGCAGACGTGTTCGGCCTGGAGCTCGAGCCGGCGCACCTCGCGGCCCCCGTCGCGGCAGCGCCCGGGTAGGCCGCGACTAGACTGGCCCGCATGGAGACGTCGCTGCCCGTCGCGGACCGCCCGCGCCGGCCGCCGTGGATGAAGGTGCGCGCGCCGAGCACGGACGGCAGGTACTGGGACGTCCGCAAGCTCCTCCATGGCGCGAGCCTCGTCACCGTCTGCGAGGAGGCGCGCTGCCCGAACATCGCCGAGTGCTGGGGCCGCGGCACGGCCACGTTCCAGATCCTCGGCGACACCTGCACCCGGGCGTGCCGCTACTGCTACGTGCACTCGGGGAAGCCCGAGGGGCCGCCCGACCCGCTCGAGCCGCTCCGCCTCGCGCAGGCGGCTGCGACGATGGGCCTCTCGCACGTCGTCGTGACCTCGGTCGACCGCGACGACCTTCCCGACCGGGGCGCGCGCCACTTCGCGGCGACGATCCGCGCGCTCAAGGCGAAGCTGCCCGAGTCGCACGTCGAGGTGCTGACGCCCGACTTCCTCGGGGTCGAGGAGGAGGCGCTCGCCACGGTCGTCGGCGCGCGCCCGGAGGTCTTCAACCACAACATCGAGACGGTGCGCCGGCTCCACCGCAGGATGCGCGGCGCGAAGGCGAGCTACGACGGCGCGCTCTCGCTCTTGCGCCGCGCGAAGGAGTTCGCGGACTACCCGCTCCTGACGAAGTCGGGGATCATCGTCGGTCTCGGCGAGACGAACGACGAGGTCGTCGAGACGATGCGCGACCTCCGTGCGAACGGCGTCGACGTCGTCACGATCGGGCAGTATCTCCAGCCGTCGTCGCAGCACGCGAGGATCGACCGCTGGGTGCACCCGGACGAGTTCCGCTGGATGCGCGAGCAGGGCGAGGCGCTCGGCTTCGGCTCGGTGTTCGCCGGCCCGCTCGTCCGCTCGAGCTACCGCGCCGAGGAGCAGCGGCACGCGGCCGAGACCGGTAGCGGCGCGGTCGCGTACTGACATCGGGTCGCATCGCGCCCCGAGGCGTTGTAGGCTCGAGCGATGGGAATCAAGGACACCGTGCTCGGCTGGCTGCGAACCACGCCGGACAAGCAGGACGAGCTCGAGGACGCCGAGGCCGACGAGCTGACCCGCGAGTACTCGGCCGATCGGGCCGACACGGTCGCGGGCTTCGAGCTCGGCGGCGGCCGCGGTGACTTCGAGAGCGACCAGGAAGCACCGCGCCGCTAGCGGCTCCGCGTCGCGGGGGTTGGCTCGAACCGCCCGCCAGTCCGGGCGGAGACACACTTTCCTCACGGACGGGGTCTACGCTGTCCCCATGCGTGCGACCATCGTCAGTCTCACAGCCGCGGTTGCGGCGCTTTGCGTCACGGCCCCGAGCTCGGCGGCGTCGCCTCCCCGGCTGAGGGTCGCGGGGACACAGCCGCTCGTGGTGCTCGGCTCGGCATTCGATCCCGGTGAGCACGTGACGCTCACCGCGTTGACGCTCACCGGCCCGAAGAAGATCCTTGCGAAGGCGACCCGGTCGGGTGGATTCAGGGCGACGTTCCGGCTCTCCACCCAACCCTGCGGGCGCGCGTTCACGATCGTCGCCAGGGGCGCGGCAGGCAACCGCGCGACACTCCGGCTCGTCGGCGCGCCGTGCATCCCGCCGCCGATCGACTGAGCCGGTCACGAGAACGAGCCGGGCGGGGTTTCCCCCGCCCGGCTTCGCTCTTGCTCTCGAGTGGCCCTACTTGGGCGCGACGACGACCTTGATCTTGCCGGCCTGCGGGCCGCCGCTCTTGATCGAGATCGTCGTGCCCGTCTTCGGCACCTTCACGCCGTACCACCCCGGCTGGTAGCGCCCCGGGTGCGACCCGGTCGCGCCGTCGCCGTCGTTGTTGAACCACCACTCGTGCGTGTCGTCGAACGTGTCGACGCCGTCCTGCGACGGGATCTTGGTGGGCTTGCTGTTGATGTTGATCGTGATCGCCTTCGTCTTCTGCTTCGTGAACGTCGAGTCGAAGGTGAGGATGCGCGGCCGGAGCAGTGCACCCGAGCCATCGGCCGCGTGGAAGAACGTCGGGTGGGCGTCGATCGGCAGAATCAGGCCGCTGCCCGGATGGTCGCCGACGTTGTTGTCGGTGTAGGACGAGTCCCAGTAGCTGATCAGGAGCCCGTCCTGATACGGGAACGACTCGACCCAGTCGGGCTTCGAGTCGAGGAACCCGAAGTTGTAGGCCGTCTTCAGAGACTCGTCGAACCCGCGGTAGCCGCGGTTCTCGACGACGTACGCGTTGAAGAAGAACTGCGTCTCCGATCCGGTGGTCGTCCGGAAGTCGGACAGCTCCCACCCTTCCGAGCTGTTCTCCGCCGACCCGATGACCTTCCCGTCGATCGCGAGTTGGTCGAGCTGGAAGCCCGACTCGGTGACGGCGGGGTCGGTCTCGTACCGGAACCTGAGGGCGTTCGTGCCCGTCGGCAGCGTGGCCGTCAGCGAGACCCACTCGCCGTCGGACGAGCCGGTGATACCGGCGCCGCTCGTGTTGGCGCCGCTCTGATCGGCGGCCGTCGAGAGGTTCGTCTCGACCGGGGCCCACGTCGTGCCCCCGTTCGGTCGAGGCCTCGAGGAACCCGAAGTCGTACTCCTCTTCGGCCTCGTACCGTGTCATCGCCGTGAACGCCGTCCCGCTGATACCTGTCGTCTTCGTCATCGACGCGTCGTAGTCGTCGCCCGCGCCGCTGTAGAAGTACTTCGAGCCGCACCCGGAGCACGGTGCTCCGAGCTCGAGCGGGACTTCCTTGTCGGGAAGGACGACGAAGAGGGCCTGCCTGCCGTTCCGCGTCGCGCCCTCCGCCGGGCCGAGCTCGTGCTCGGTGGCGGGAGCGCCCGCGTTGACGACGTCGTACCACTGGCCCTGCGGGGACGACGGCGAGCCGAGCCAGCCGAGCTGGAACTTCTCCCACGCGCCCATGTCGGTCGGCGCGTCGCCGATCCCGTCACGCCCACCGTCTCCGATGTTCGCCCCCGACGACATGAGTGTCCAGAAGCCCGTCGAGTTCTCTGCGCCGCCGGTATTGCCCGACGTGTCGTAGAGATCGGGCAGGCCGAGGTCGTGCCCGTACTCGTGCGCGAACACGCCGAGGCCGCCGTTCTCGGGCTGGATCGTGTAGTCGCCGACCCACACGCCGGTCGGGTTGTTGGGGATGTTGAGCCCCGACGACACGCCGCCCTGACCGGCGTTGACGCCCGGCAGGCCGCCCGGCCCACCGCCGCTGACCTGGGCGTACCACCGGTGGCTCCAGATGGCGTCGGTGCCCTGCTGGGGATCCCCCGCCGCCTGGTCTCCGCCCGCGTGGACGATCTGGAAGTGGTCGATGAACCCGTCGGGCTCGTCGAAGTTCCCGTCCCCGTCGAGGTCGTAGCGATCCCATTTGTCGAACGTCTTCAGGTAGTCCGCGATCTGCGCGGTCGTCTTCCCCGTGTCGAGCTGGCCCTGCACCCAGTAGGCCATCGCGTCGCGGATCAGGAACCACGTGTTGTTGCAGACGATCCCGCCGCAGACGTCGCGGCCGTAGCGCGCTTCGTTGAACGGCACCTTGACCCACTCGGTCACGTCGCCGTCGACCGAGTACCGACCGGACGACTGCGACTCGTAGTAGTTGGCCATCCGCTTGAAGTACATGTTCTGGTAGTGCTCGTTCGAGTAGTCGGCCTGCCAGAGCGTCGAGTTGTCGACCTTCCGATCGGGCTTCGGGATCGAGTTGTGCGCCGGGCCGTCGAAGGTCTTCGCGTCGCTTGCAGGCTGGCCGTTCACGGTGTCGGGGAACGAGGCGTGTCGCGTGTTCCCGAACTCCGCGATGATCACGAAGATCCGATCGGTCTTCTCCCGGGCGAGCTCGACGTAGCGGCCACGGCCGATCTTCACGACCTTGGCGCCGGACTTGACCTTCCCCTTGAGCACCTTCTCGAGGCCCTTGACGCGGTCCTCGCGCTGCTGCTCGCTCTTCGGGCCGTCGAGGTTGTCGTCGAATACTCGCTTGTCGTCGGCCTTTCCGCGGCCACCTGGCGGGGAGCCGGCGGCGATGGACATGCCGACTCCGACCGACAGGACGACGACCAGCGCTCCGCTCAGGAGCGCGAGGAACTTCATCCTCATGAGACTTCCCTTCTAGAGATTCTGCGGCTCCCGCAAGCTCGGTCTTGCGGGTTGCGGAACCGTACCGACGGCGACGGACGTCGGCAAGACAGAACCTCAATTGCCCACTGGGCCGTCCCCGGGGACTAGCCGTGGGGCCTGGCCATCGCGTGGTAGTCGAGCGCCTCGTCGAGCACGCTCTCCTCCACGCCGGCCTCGCGCGCGACCTCGCGCAGCGAGCGGCCCGACGACGCGGCCTCCTTGACGATCTCGGACGCCTTGTCGTAGCCGATGAACGGGTTGAGCGCGGTGGCCGCGCTGAGCGTGCCCTCCGCGTAGGCCTCGTTCCGCTCGCGGTTGGCCTCGATCCCGGAGACGCATTTCTCGGCCAGCAGGCGCGAGGCGCTCGCGAGGAGGCCGATCGACTGGAGCAGGTTCCGCGCGATCAGCGGCACGTAGACGTTCAGCTCGAAGTGGCCGTTCATGCCGCCGATCGTGATCGCCGTGTCGTTCCCGATCACCTGCGCGGCGACCTGCGTGACGACCTCGGGGATCACCGGGTTGACCTTCCCCGGCATGATCGACGAGCCCTTCTGCAGCTCGGGCAGGAAGAGCTCGGCGAGGCCGGCGCGTGGGCCCGAGCCCATCAGCCGAAGGTCGTTGGCGATCTTCGTCAGCGACACGGCGACGACCTTGAGGGCGCCCGACGCCTCGACGAGACCGTCGCGGGCGGCCTGCGACTCGAACGGGTCGGCGGGCGGGGAGACCGGCAATCCGGTGTCCGCGTGGAGCAGCGCGCGGACCTTCGCGGCGAACTCGGGATGCGTGTTGAGGCCGGTGCCCGTCGCGGTGCCGCCGAGCGGAATCTGGCCGAGCCGCGGGAGGGCGGCCTCGACGCGTGCGATCCCCTGGCGCACCTGCGCCGCGTACCCGGCGAACTCCTGGCCGAGCGTCACGGGGACGGCGTCCATCAGATGCGTCCGCCCCGACTTGACGATGCCGTCGAACTGCTTCGCCTTTCCTTCGAGCGCGTGAGCGAGCAGCTCGAGCGCCGGCAGCAGATCGTTGGCGGCGCGATCGAGCGCCGCGAGGTGCACGGCGGAGGGGAACACGTCGTTCGACGACTGCCCCATGTTGACGTGGTCGTTCGGGTGGACGTCCTCGCCGGCGAGCGCTGCGATCACCTCGTTGGCGTTCATGTTCGAGCTCGTCCCTGAGCCCGTCTGGAAAACGTCGATCGGGAACTGATCGTCGAGCTCGCCCGCCCCGATCCGGTCGCCCGCGGCGGCGATCCGTTGCGCGACCTCCGGGTCGAGGAGGCCGAGATCGGCGTTCGCGCGCGCGGCGGCGGCCTTGATCCGGCCGAGCCAGTGCGCGACGGCGGCGGGGATCGGCTCGCCGGAGACGGGGAAGTTGTCGACCGCCTTGGCGGTCTCGCCGCCCCAGAGCTCCTGCCGTTCCACCGTCCCGCTCACGTCACGAGTCTAGCCGCGGGCCCGAGCCGACAGTGTCCGACACCACTCGCCGCCTCAGCGCGAGACCGGCTCGTGACCCGCGGCCTCGAGCAGCGCGTCCCACTCGGCGAGCTTCACCCGGGGGCGGCCCTGCGGCTCGCCCGCTGCGCGCTCGGCCGCGTCGATCGCCTGCCAGCCCGACTGGGTGACGACGCCGATGCCTCGCTCCTCGAGGAGCTCGTCGACGGACCTGGCGGGCAGGCCGCGACCGAGCCTTCCGGCGCGCGCGTCCTCGAGCAGGAGTGCGACCGTCTCCGCCGCGTCCTTCTTGTTCGTGCCGATCACCCCGGTCGGGCCGCGCTTGATCCACCCTGCGCAGTAGGTCCCCGGCACCGTCGCGCCCGCCGCGTCGCGCACGCGGCCCGCGTCGTTGGGCACGGTGCACGACCCGTCGTCGAACGGGACGTCCGGCAGCGGGATGCCCCGATAGCCGACGCTCCGGAAGACGATCCCGCACTCGACGACCTCGCGATCGTCCGTGGGCACCGCGCGGCCGGGAACGAGCTCGTTCCACACGAGCTCGTTGCGGACGAGCTCGATCGCCTCGACCTTGTCCTCGCCGAGAATCGCCACCGGGGAGGAGAGGAACCGGAGCCGGATCGCTCGCGGCTTCCCCTCCGACGCGCGCGCCGCGTACTCGCGCAGGTACTCGAGGCTCCGCTTCACGGTGGGGGGCGCCGCCTCGAGCTCGGCCGCGCTCGCCGGATCGAGCTCCAGCTGGGCCGGGTCGACAAGGATGTCGGCGCCGGCGAGCTCGCCGAGCTCCCCCACCTCGACCGGCGTCCACGCGGCCTGCACCGGACCGCGCCGGCCGACGACGAGGATCTCTCGCACGCCGGCGCCGTTGATCGCCTCGATCGCCGCGTCGGTCGTGTCCGTAGGAGCGAGCTCCGCGGGCGTCAGCGCGAGCATGCGCGCGACGTCGAGCGCGACGTTGCCGTTCCCGATCACGACGGCGCGCTCGTGCGACAGGTCGAACTCGAGGCCCTGGAAGTCGGGGTGGCCGTTGTACCAGGCGACGAACGCGGTCGCGGGCCACGAGCCGGGCAGGTCCTCGCCCGGGATGCCGAGACGACGATCGGTCTGGGCGCCGATCGCGTAGACCACCGCGCCGTACAGCTCGGCGAGCTCCGCGTGCGTGATGTCGCGGCCTACCTCGACGTTGCCGAGGAACCGGAAGCCCGGCTGGAGCGCGATCTTCTCGAAGGCCCGCGAGACGGCCTTGATGTTGGGATGGTCGGGCGCGACCCCGAGGCGGACGAGCCCCCAGGACGTCGGCAGCCGGTCGATCAGGTCGACCTCGACGCGCGGATCCTCGCTCGCCAGCAGGGCGCCGGCCGCGTAGAAGCCCGCCGGCCCGGAGCCGACGACGGCGACGCGGAGTGGATCGCTCATCGCGCGATCCTACGAGGCGCTCGGATGCAACGAGTCAGTTGCGACCGCGAAGCGGGCGCCTTCAGGGATGTGTCCTCGCCGGAGGCGAGGGAGCGAGCGGCAGGGATCCGCTTCTGCGGATTCCTGCTTCGCGGGCAAGCGTCAGTGCGAGCAGCCGGAGCCGCAGCCGCCGACCTGCGTTCCCTCGGGGAGCTCCTCGCCCTCCTCGACCTGGAACGAGTGGCCGCAGCCGCAGGAGGAGACCGCGTTCGGGTTCTCGATCTTGAACCCGGACTCCTGGAGGCCGTTCAGGTAGTCGATCGTCGCGCCCTGGAGGTACGGGGCGCTGAACGGGTCGACGACGACGTGCACGCCCTCGAGCTTCAGCTCGTGGTCGCCCTCGGCGGGGCCCGAGTCGAACCCGAGCCCGTACTGGAAGCCGGAGCAGCCGCCGCCCTGGATCGCGACGCGCAGGACGAGCGTGTCGGCGTCCGGCTCGGTGGCCATCAGCTCCTTCACCTTCTCCGCCGCGAGCGGCGTCAGGTCGAGCAGCGTCTCGGTGGGGCGCTCCGCGATTTCCATGATCCTGATGGTACCCGACCGCCCGGCCGGCGCGAGCCCCGGACTTTGTGACACCGGAATCGACCGTCTGAAGCGGGTTCCCGTTCGATTTCGTGAGGGCGGAGGGGAGTGGTAGGTTTCGCTGGGCGACCCCGGCAGGGATCGAGGAAAGCGTGCTGTCCGACTGGCTCCCGTTTCTCATCTACGCGCTCCTCGCCGCGGTGATCCCGGCGACGATGATCATGGGCTCGTTCGTCTTCTCGACGCGGCCGACCTCGCGCACGAAGCAGCGCATGCTCCCGTTCGAGTCGGGCGTCTCGCAGGAGGCGCCGGGGCAGCAGCGCCGCTTCACGGTGAGCTTCTACCTGACGGCGATGCTGTTCATCCTGTTCGACATCGAGATCGTCTTCCTCTATCCGCTCGCGGTGCAGCTGGACGCGCTCGGCTGGTTCGGGCTCGTCGAGTTCCTCGGCTTCGTCGCCATCCTCGGCGTCGCCTACGTCTACATCTGGCGCAAGGGAGCGCTCGAGTGGCACTAGGGCGCCGGCTCCCGCTCGTGCTCCGACCGGCCGGCCGCGAAGGCAGGCCTCAAGTCCGAGCGGATCCTGTGGCCCGACCGCGGCCCCGGCGTGTTCGAGCAGGAGCTCGAGTCGATCGAGGACGCCCTCATGACGACGACGGTCGAGAAGGCCGTCGCGTGGGCGCAGTCGGGCTCGATGTGGCCCGACACCTTCGGCCTCGCGTGCTGCGCGATCGAGATGATGTCGATCGTCTCGTCCCGCTACGACATCGCCCGCTTCGGCATGGAGCGGTTCAGCTCGTCACCGCGCCAGGCCGACCTGCTGATCATCTCGGGGCGGATGACGCACAAGATGGCCGCCCCCGCGCGTCAGGTCTACGACCAGATGCTCGAGCCCAAGTGGGTGATCGCGATGGGCGCCTGCGCGTCCTCGGGCGGGATGTTCAACAACTACACCGTGCTCCAGGGCGTCGACAAGATCTTCCCGGTCGACATCCACGTCCCCGGCTGCCCGCCGCGGCCCGAGGCGCTGATGGAGGGCATCGTCCGCCTGCACGAGAAGATCCGCGCCGGCGTGCCGCCCGCCTACCAGATCCGCGGAGTGGCCGAGTGAGCCCGACCGGCGTCCCGGGCGTCGTCGAGACCGTCGAGGCGCACGGCGAGACGACGCTCGTCGTCGACCCTGCACGGATCGTCGAGGCGTGCACGCACCTGCGCGACGCCGAGGGCTACAACGTCCTCGTCGACCTCTCGGGCGTCGACTACCTCGGCTGGGGCGCGAAGCAGGTGGCGGGCTACATCGGCACGGCGGCAGGTCGCGACCTCCACGCACCGGGCTCGCAGGGATTCGAGCGCATGCCGGCCCCCAAGGCGACGCGCTTCGCGGTCGCGTACCACCTCCTGCGCGTCTCCGACGACCCCGCCCGCCTCCGCGTCGAGGCTTGGCTCGACGACGGGCAGGAGATCGACTCCGTGATCGGAGTCTGGCCCGCCGCGGACTGGTACGAGCGCGAGGCGTACGACCTCTTCGGGATCGTCTTCCGCGGCCACCCGTACCTCGTCCGGATCCTGATGCCGGAGGACTGGGAGGGGTACCCGCTGCGCAAGGACTACCCGGTGGGCGGCGAGCCCGTCCGCTTCTCGGGGGAGGCCTGATGGCGGTCGTCCCCGCGGAGACGATCTACGAGGGCACGCGGATCCCGCCACGCTGCCCGACGATCCTGGACATCGACCCGGCCGAGCACGACCTCGACGACATCCTCACCGTCAACTTCGGGCCGAACCACCCGTCGACGCACGGCGTCCTGCGCCTGATCGTCCAGCTCGACGGCGAGCACGTCGCGGGCATCGAGGCCGTGATCGGGTACCTCCACACGGGCTTCGAGAAGACGATGGAGCACAAGACGTACTGGAAGGGGATCACCTATCCCGAGCGGATCGACTACCTCTCCTTCCAGGCCAACGAGCTCGTCTTCGTGCTCGCGATCGAGAAGCTGCTCGGCCTGCAGACGCCGGAGAAGGCGACCTGGATGCGGATGTGCCTCTCCGAGCTCAACCGCATCCACTCGCATCTCGTCTGGCTCGGCACGTCGGCGCTCGAGATCGGGGCGATCTCGATGTTCTGGTACGCGTTTCGCGAGCGGGACATGGTGCTCGACCTGTTCGAGATGGTCACCGGGGTCCGCATGCACACCCGCTACTTCCAGGTCGGCGGCCTCGCCGAGGACATCCCGGAGGGCTTCTACGCCCAGGCCCGGGACTTCGCCCGCCACATGCCGCGCGCGGTGAACGACTACGAGGGGCTGCTCGACCGCAACAAGATCTGGCTCGAGCGCACCAAGGGGATCGGGCTCCTCTCGGCCGCGGACGCCCTCGCGCTCGGCCAGTCCGGGCCGATGCTGCGAGGGTCAGGCGTCGACTGGGACCTGCGCAAGGCGACGCCGTACCTCGCATACGACGAGGTCGACTTCGACGTCCCGGTCTACGGAAACGGCGACGTCTACGACCGCTACCGGATGGGCACGGACGAGATGCGCAGCTCGCGCGCATCGTCGCCCAGGACCACCTCGACGAGCCTCGACGGCAGGCCGTGGATCGCAGACGACCGCAAGGTCGTGCTGCCGCCGCGCGAGGAGCTCCACACGTCGATGGAGTCCTTGATCCACCACTTCAAGATCGTCACCGAGGGCTACCGTGTCCCCGAGGGGCAGGTGTACGTCGTGACGATCGGTCTGCGCGTGGCGAGGGCGGCTGTTACCTCGTCTCGGACGGCGGCCGAAGCCGTGGCGAGTGAAGTCCGCGCCGCCAGCTTCGCCGCGCTGGAGGCCGCCACGGCGGGCGCACGGCACGGCCATCGCCGACCTGATCGCCGTCGCCGGCCTCGCTCGATCCGGTGTGGGAGACGTCGACCGGTGAGCTCCACGTTCGCCGACGAGAGTCCAGGGCGTGCATCGCGCTGTACCCGGGACCCGCGGACGCGGTGCTGCCGGCGATGCAGCTCGCGCAGGAGCGGCACGAGGGTTGGTTTGCCCGGGGCGGCTGCAGGAGGTCGCGCGACGCGCTCGACCTCACACCCGCCTACTGCCTCTCCATGCCTCGTTCTACGACATGTTCCACACGAGCCCGACGGGCACGTCACTCGGTCGAGGTGTGCACCAACCGTCGCGGCTCGTCCGGCGCTGCGGCCCCAGGCACGTGCTCGAGACGCTCGAGCACGAGCGTGGGAATGAGCGGCGGCGAGCGACGGAGGGCGGCACGTCACGTTGCGCAGAAGACGAGTGCCTCGGCGAGCTGCGGCTGGGCGACCGTCGTTGAGAGTCGACAACAGGCTCCGCGCTGCACGTGGCGCGCGGGCGACGTGGCGCGAATCGTGAAGGAGCTGAGCCGGGCAGGAAGCGACGGCGCCCGAGGCCGCGTCTTGCGGGCACCGACGGTGGTGCGCTGACCGTACCTCGCCGGCGTACGAAGGCGTCGGCGGATGAGGCGCCGCCCTGCGCCGCGCGCTCCGAAATCGCACGCCTGAGGAGATCATCTCCCAGCTCGACGCATCGAGCCTGCGCGGCCGCGGCGGCGCGTTCTTCCCGACCGGGCGCAAGTGGAGCTTCGTCCCGAAGCCCGACCAGAACCCGCGGCCCCACTACCTCGTCGTCAACGCCGACGAGTCGAAGCCGGGCACGTTCAAGGACCGGGAGATCATGTTGCGCGTCCCGT
>CAWGDT010000029.1:0-49672 GCA_963821365.1 uncultured Actinomycetes bacterium | reverse complement strand
ATCAGCGAAATCCCTGATGCCGCGACGCACGCCGGGCGGCAACATTGCAACTGCGCTAAGTCCGGATCGCGAGTAGGACGAAGCCCCACCGACAAGGTCGTAGGAAGAACCCACCGAACACCTTCTCGATGAGGTAGACGAAAGCGACACCGACTCAACGAAGGTCACGAGAAGGGCCCGTGCAGACGGGCCCTTCCCCGTTCCCGAATCCAAGGATGGTGCGGCTCGGAGATCGCGTTGACGACCCAGTATTCCCCTTGGGACCGGCTGAGCGCCGGCTGGCCGGCAGTCTCGAGTCGGCGTCTGAGGGACGTCTTCTCGGGTAAGAAATCCCTGGAGAGGAGCGCCGCGTTTGGCTTGAACAGGCGCCTGAACCGGCGTTTCCGTAACAAAGCGGCGGACTTCTAATCCGCCCGCGGAGGTTCGAATCCTGCCGGGCGCGTCGCGCCGCTACCCGCGGCGCAGTGCGTCGGCGAACCCGGCGTGCGGAGCGTGGACGTTCAGGAGGCGGAGCTCCGAGTTCCCGGCGTTGGTGAAGCCGTGGACGACGCCGGGCGGCGCCGCCACGAAGCTGCCGGGCTCGGCGCGGAACACCTCCGCGCCGACCGTGAACTCGGCCTCGCCGGCGAGGACGTAGAACGCGTCCACGAAGTCCGCGTGCGTGTGCGGGCCGACACCCTCGAAGTCCGGCCCGAAGCGCAGCTCGACGGCCTCGAACTGCGGCAGCTCGGCGAGGATCCGGTGGTGCCGCTGCGTGCGCTCGGCGTGCTCGCCGCCTTCGGGCCCCAGGGCGACGACGCCGTCCACGGCGCAAGTATGCAGCTTCGGCGGAGGGTCTACACTCGCGGCGATGCAGGCGCCTTCGGTCGGGACGACCGGCCCCGTCGTCGGGATCGCCTCGCCCGGCGCGATGGGGAGCGCGCTCGGAGCACGGCTCCGGGACGGCGGCGCGCGCGTCGTGGTGGCGCTCGACGGTCGCAGCCGGCGCACCGCTCACTTCGCCGCCGACGCCGGGCTCGAGGACGTCGGCTCGCTCGCGACGCTCGTCGCGTCGTCCGCGGTCGTGCTCTCGGTGGTCCCTCCCGAGGCCGCCGTCGACGTCGCAGCGGAGATCGCCGAGGCGGGCGACGGAGCCTTCCGCGATCGTCGCCGACCTGAACGCCGTCTCACCCGCGACCGCGCGCGCGATCGCCTTGCTGCTCGGCGAGGCGGGGATCGAGACCGTCGACGGCGCGATCTCCGGACCGCCGCCGAGCGCTCCGGGTACGACACGGATCTACCTCTCCGGGCCCCACGCAGGCGCCGTCGCGGCCCTCCCGTTCGACGGGGTCGACCGCATCGTGGTGGGTGACGACGTCGGTCTCGCGTCGGCGGTGAAGATGTGCACCGCCTCGGTCTACAAGGGACGCGTTGCGCTCCTCGCGCAAGCGCTCCGCACCGCGCATGCCTACGGCGTGGTCGAGCACGTCCTCGGCGACCTCTCCGAGACGGGGTTCGCCGACCGCGACCAGACCGGAGCGACCCTCGCGCGGGCGTCGGCCAAGGCGTGGCGCTACGTCGCCGAGATGGAGGAGATCGCAGCGGCGCAGGCCGCGGCCGGCCTCGGCCCAGAGCTCTTCCGGGCAATCGCGGCGGTCTACGCGGAGCTCGCCGATCGCGCGGTCGCGACCACCCCCGAGGACGTGCCGGACGACGTCGCACTCGAGACCGTGCTCGACCTGCTGTCAGCGCGGCAGGCGGAGGCCGAGGCGCCGCGGTAGGCCCGCGACGAAGCGTGTGGCGGGGTCTGCCGTGCGCCCCGCGTCCTCGGCGCGGTCGGCCCGGACGAGTGCCGAGCGGATCAGCGACCCGCCGGCCCACCGGAGCGGCTCGGGCGGCATCAGCTTCCGCTCCGGGTCGACGAGCGCGAGGCGCGTCAGCTCGTCGCGGTGGTCGAGGGCGAGCCGGGCGAGGATCTCGCCTCCGAGGTAGGCAGGCCCGACGCCGTTCCCCGTGAAGCCGTAGCCGTGGTGCACGCGCCGGCGGCTCCCGAAGACCGGCAGGTGCGTGGGGGAGACGTCGATCGGCCCGCCCCAGGCGTGCGTGATCCGGCGGCCGCGGAGCTGCGGGAAGAAGCGGAGCAGGTCCTCGCAGGCGGTGCGGGCGGCCTCCGCGTCCACCTCGAGCCACCCCGAGCGGCGCGCTCCGAAGCCCATCCGGCCGCCTCCCCATCCGAAGGCGATCCGCCCGTCGCGCGTCGTGCGCATGTAGTGGAGGAGCGTTCGCCCGTCGGCGATCGGCTCGCCGCCCGTCCAGCCGAGCTGCTCCAGCACGTCGGGCACCGGCTCCGTCAGGACGATGTGGCTCGACGCGACGGCGTGGGCGAGGCGGAAGCCGGCGAAGCTCGCCGTCGCGCTGTTGACCGCGAGGACGGTCGCGCCCGCGCGCACGCGGCCGCGCGACGTGATCGCGACCCCGTCCGCTCCGAGTCGCCGGACCGGCGTCCGTTCGTGGACGCGCACACCCGCCTCGAGCAGCTTCGCGCGAAGCCCCAGCGCAAGCCGCGCGGGGTGGACGGTCGCGGACGTGCGGAGGATCGCGCCGCCGAGAAAGCCCGCGTCGCAGCGCGCGCGGAGCTCGTCGACGGTCATGGGACGAAACTCCTCCGGCGCGCCGAGCGCCGCGCACGCGTCGATCGCGTCGGTAGAAGCGTCGAGCTGCGCCTCGCTCGTCGCCACGACGAGCGTCGGTGCGGCGCGGTACCACGCCTCGACCCCCTCGCGTCCGCACCACTCGCCGATCCCGTGGACGCCCCGCTCGGAGGCCCTGGCCACGTCGAGCGCCCGTTCGTCGCCGACGCGGTCGCGGAGGATGGGCAGATCGTCCCAGAGTGTCGAGACGAAGCCGCCGTTCCGTCCGCTCGGCCCGTGCCCCGCGAGCGCCGCCTCGAGGACGACGACGTCGCAGGCGGGCTCGAGCGCCTTCAGCTGCCATGCGGTCCACAGCCCCAGGTACCCGCCGCCGACGACCACGACGTCCGCGCTCGTGTCGGCGTCGAGCGGCGGCATCGCCTCGACCGGCCCGGCCTCCTCGAGCCACCAGCCGAAGCGCGTGTGGCGGACACCGTCCACGGGGCGAGCCTAACCGGCGGTATCCTGCGTCTCCGCACGGTGGCGGTAGCTCAGCTGGTAGAGCCCCGGGTTGTGGTCCCGGTGGTCGCGGGTTCGAGTCCCGTCCGCCACCTGTCCACTTCCGTCAGCCAGCGAGAACATTCGTCCCCGTTCGCGGCCTTCGCCGGGACGGCGCCGCTCAGATCGTCCGGACGAAAGCGCCGCCGCCGATCGAGCGTGCCGGACGATCGCCGACCCGCCCGCGGAGCGCGCGGTCCGAGGTCACGAGCCACCACGGCGAGCGGAGCTCCGCTGCGAGCCCGACGATCGCGTCGTCGGCGTTGCGCGCACCGAGGACGTCGGGTCCATCCTCCGGCGGGATGCCGTCGAAGACGAGGAGGAGCTCGTGACCCTCGCGCTCGGCCCACTCGCGCGTCCGCCGGAGGAGCTCTTCGCGCGAGACGTTCGGCCATTGCGAGCGCCGCGTGTTCTCCGCGTCGACGACGACGAGTGCCATGGCTCCAGTATGGGCCTGGCGATACCCTCTGAGCCTGCAGGGCCCCGTAGCTCAGCGGATAGAGCGGCAGGCTTCGAACCTGCGAGCGGAGGTTCGACTCCTCCCGGGGCCATTCCGCCGCCAGCAACCATGCGGGAACCGCATGGTTGCATCATTCCCGCCGAAGCGAGTCGTGCGATCCGTGCCGAAATCGCGAAACCGTGAGGCCCTCCGTGAGGTCGTCGGGGATTGACGCCGAGCCGGTCCTCCACTCGAGATCGAGCGTCCCCGATCAGCCGACGCTGACCTCGCGCAGGAACGGCCGCAAAGCCTCCGCGAACTCGTATGGGTACTCGTGATATGCGTCGTGTCGACCCGGCGTGGTGGCGACGTCGACGCCGAGGCGCTCGCCCAGGCGGCCGGCGATCTCGGCGTAGAACGGAAGGCTGTCCTCGCTGACGAGCAGGCGCACCGGCGCGGCAAGGGAGGCCAACGTTTCCTCGTCGGGCAGGCTCAGCTCGTAGGCCCCGAGCTCGACCCCGAACAACGTGCCGGCGGTGGCGCACATGCGCTCACGAAGCGCGGGCGCCAGCCGATTCCAGGCGTCCTCGTCCCCGGCCACGTAGCACCAGAGGCGCTCCACCCCGGCGGCCGGCCCGCCGCCCTCCATCGCCTCCTGCACCAGCGCCCTCACCGGTGCTCGGACCGCGTCGAAATCGTCAACCAGGGCGTACAACCCCGGTTCGTGCAGGATCGCGCCGCGAACCGCCTCGGGATGGCGGACCAGCAACCACAGCGCGAAGCTGCCGCCGCTGCTCGTGCCGAACACTGCGGCGGGGCCGACACCGAGCGCATCCAACAGCGCCGCCGCGTCGTCGGCCTGCTCCTCCGCTGAGGTCGTCTGCCAGCCGGCCGGGACGGGACTGCGCCCGTTCCCACGTCGGTCATAGGTGATAACCGTGAACTCGTCGGCCAACACGTCGGCCAGCTTGTCGAAGTGTCCGCCGTCGCCGGTCGCTCCCATGATCAGCAGGACCGGCGGCCCGGTGCCCCGGGCCTCGTGGTAGAGCTCAGCCCCGTTGACGGTAACTCTCGGCATCGCACGCTGCCTTGGTCGGTCTCTGAAGAGGATCGTCGCCCTTTTCCTGCACCGGCGCAAGCGTCCCGAGCGCAAGCTGACGGTACAGCTGGGCAAACACGGAGATCGTCGACCGTGCAGCTCGTCGCCCGGCACGTCGGCCGGCACCGAGACGGACTCGAACGAAACGCTGACCGACAGCGAACCGGGCGTGTGCCGCCTCGACGTGGGCGCGCACTCTGCTCACAACGCCTCCTTCGGTGGTCGGTGCGCCGACGCTACGACGGGACGTGCGACTCGACATCGGTTGAGCTGCTGTGGTTTCGGCGCAGACGTGCCGTAGTTCGCCCCTCCCGCGACGCACCGTCGTCGTGGCGTCGGCCGTCCGGTGCCGCCCGAGGCGTTTCGTGGCCGCTGCGGCCGTTGTCCGTCCGGACCAGGTCCTACGCTCCGGCCATGACAGTGGGAATCGTCGTGTTCGGGCTCGTGTTCCTGGCCGGGCTCGCGATCGGGACGAGGACCCGCCGCCCCCTCGCCACGGCGTGCGTCGTGGTTGGTGCGTTCTGCGCGCTGCTCGTGATCCAGACGAACGATCCGTTCGCCGCGTTCGCGGCGTTTGCGCTCATCGCGCTCGTGGGGCTGGTCGTCGACTCGGTGCGCGAGACGGTGGGATTGCTGCTCGGGCGCTAGCCGTGGAGCTCACGCGGGAGGGTCTGTGCCCCGGAGAGGGGGGCGAGGCTGAAGCCACGCCCCGCTCGGACGCCATGCGGGCGAGAGGGGTCGAACCTCCAAGGGCCGAAGCCCACCGGGACCTAAACCCGGCGCGTCTGCCAGTTCCGCCACGCCCGCGTGCCCGGAGCGTAGCGTCGCGCCTGGATGGGGTTGCGGCGGCGGAGCCGACGCCTTCAGGTGTGCCCGCCCGTAGGGCGGGGATCCCGCGGCGGGAATCCGCTTGGCGGATTTCCGCCTTGCGGGATGACCAGGGCCGAAGCCCACCGGGACCTAAACCCGGCGCGTCTGCCAGTTCCGCCACGCCCGCGCCCGTCGCAGGGTAGCGCCGCGCCGTGACGGTCACGCCGTCGCGGAGCCACTAGGATCGTCGCGTGACGGTCAGGACGATCACGACGCCGGACGGCCGTGCGCTCCGCGTGTACGAGGCGGGCGATCCGGACGGACGGCCGATCGTCGCGATCTACGGCACCCCGTCGGGTGGCACGATCTACGAGCCTCACGCCGCAGACGCCCGATCGCGAGGGGTTCGCCTCGTCACGTTCGACCGGGCAGGCTACGGCGGCTCGGACCCACGGCCGGGCCGAGCGGTTGCGGACGTCGTCGACGACGTCGTCGCGATCGCCGATGCGCTCGGGCTCGCCCGGTTCGGCGTCTGGGGCGTCTCCGGCGGGGGGCCGCACGCCCTCGCCTGCGCCGCGCTCCTGTCTGCGCGCGTGCCGGCGGTCGCGAGCCTCGCGTCGGTCGCTCCGTACGGTGCGCCGGGCCTCGACTGGACGGAGGGCATGGGCGAGGACAACATCGTCGAGTTCAATGCCACGCTCGCGGGTCGTGAGGCGATAACGCCGTACGAGCTCGCCCATCGCGAGGCGTTCGCAGCGGCGACGCCCGACGACCTGCGGACGCAGTGGGCCTCGCTGCTGACCCCTGTCGACGCTGCGGTCGCGACCGCCGATCTTGCGGCGTTCCTCCTCGCGAACGTGAACGAGGCGCTCGCGCCGGGGGTCGACGGCTGGGTCGACGACGACCTCGCGTTCGTTGCCGCGTGGGGCTTCGACGTCGTCGACATCGGGATACCGGTGCTCCTCCTTCACGGCGAGCAGGACCGCTTCGTGCCCCCGTCGCACGGCCGTTGGCTGGCCGAGCGGATACCGGGCGTCGATGCACGCATGAGCGGCGACGACGGCCACCTCACGCTCGTCGAGCACCGCGTGCCGGAAGTACACGCGTGGCTGCTCGAGCGCCTCTGAGGCGGAGCCCCCGCCGGGACATGTCTCCGGCGAGCCTCGCGGCAACTGCTTGAATCCGGGGCATGGCCCAGGTGGAGGAGCTCGGCGGGAACCGCGTCCGCCTCACGGTCGACGTCTCGCCGCACGAGCTCGAGCACGCGGTCGAGCACGCGGCCTCCGACCTCGCGGGGTCGGTCAAGATCCCCGGCTTCCGCAAGGGCAAGGTGCCGCGGCAGGTGCTGCTCGCGAACGTCGGCCGCGACCGGCTCTGGGTGGAGGCGGTCGAGTCGCACATCGGCGGCTGGTTCTGGAACGCCGCCGCCCGCTCGCGCCTCCGTCCGGTCGCCAACCCGGAGTACGACTTCCAGCTCCCCGAGACCGACACGGAGCCGTGGACCTTCAGCGCGACCGTCGAGGTGCAGCCGACCCCGGAGATCGTCGACTGGACGACGCTCGAGGTGCCGCGCGCGGAGTCGGTCGTCCCGGAGGAGCTCGTCCAGGCGGAGATCGACGCGCTTCGCAGCTCGATCGCCGAGCTCGTGCCGGCCGACGAACGGACGGCGCAGGAGGGCGACACGGTCGTCGTCGATCTCGCTGGCGCCGACGGGACCGGCCAGTCCGACACCGTCGTCGAGCTCGGGTCGGGCCGCCTCGTCCCCGAGATCGAGGCCGCGCTGGTCGGGGCCAGCGTCGGCGACACGCGCACCGTCCGCTACGACCTCGCGGACGGCAACGAGACGACCGTGGAGGTCACGGTCAAGCACGTCAACGAGAAGGTGCTGCCGGAGGCCGACGACGAGCTCGCGCGCTCGGCCAGTGAGTTCGACACGATCGCCGACCTACGCGCCGACATCGAGGGGCGTGTCCGCGAGGCGGTCGACGAGCGGGTCGACAGCGCGTTTCGGGCGGCCGCCGTCGACGAGCTCGTCCGCGCGTCCAACGTCCAGGGCGCGGGACCGCTGGTCGAGACGCGCGCCCGGGAGCTCCTGAACGGCTTCGTGCGCTCGCTCGCGAACCGCGGGCTGACGCCCGAGGCCTACTTCCAGGCGACCGGCCAGACCCCCGAGCTGCTGACGGCGCAGATCCGCGCCGAGGCGGCGCAGTCCGTCGCGCGCGAGCTCGCGCTCGAGGCCGTCGCAGAGAAGGCCGGCATCGTCGTCTCCGACGACGATGTGAAGGACCTGATCCGCGAGCAGGCCGACGCGTCGGACGACGACGCGGACGAGATGATCGCCGACATCTGGGCGCACGGGCACCAGGAGGCGCTCCGCGAGGACCTGCGGATGCGCGCTGCGCTCGACCGCCTGGCCGCGGACGTGAAGCCGATCGCCCCGGAGGCGCATGCCGCGCGGGAGGCGATCTGGACGCCGGACAAGGAGAAGCCCGCCGGCGAGACGAAGTTGTGGACCCCCGGAAGCGAGGAGAGTCGATGAGCCCCCTGATCCCGATGGTGATCGAGCAGACGTCGCGCGGCGAGCGGTCGTTCGACATCTACTCCCGCCTGCTCAACGAACGGATCATCTTCCTCGGGACGCAGGTGGACGACCAGATCGCGAACCTCATCATCGCGCAGTTCCTCCACCTCGAGTCCGAGGACCCCGACAAGGACATCCACCTCTACGTCAACTCGCCCGGCGGCTCGGTCTACTCGGGCCTCGCGATCTACGACACCATGCAGTTCATCAAGCCGGACGTGGCGACGACCTGCGTCGGGATCGCGATGAGCATGGGGGCGCTCCTCCTCGCGGGCGGCGCCGCAGGGAAGCGAACGGCGCTGCCGAACTCGAAGATCCTCATCCACCAGGTATGGGGCGGCTACCAGGGCCAGGCGTCCGACATCGAGATTCACGCGAGAGAGACGATCGCCCTCAAGCGCAAGTTGGAGGAGATCATGTCCCACCACACGGGCAAGGACGTCGAGAGGGTGCGCACGGACATGGATCGCGACTACTTCATGACCGCCGAGGAGGCGACCGAGTACGGGATCATCGACCGGGTGATCACCCACCGCTAGCCGGTGGGCGCACTCGGGGTAGCCGAACCCGCGCAATCGGAGTAAAAGAGGAGACCAGTGGCCCGAGCGAGCGAGGGAAACGAGCAGCTGCTCTGCAGCTTCTGCGGCAAGAGCCAGCGTCAGGTCAAGAAGCTGATCGCCGGCCCCGGCGTCTACATCTGCGACGAGTGCATCGATCTCTGCAACGAGATCATCGACGAAGAGCTGACCGCGCCGACGACGCTCGACCTGGACAACCTCCCGCGCCCACGCGACATCTACTCGGTGCTGAACGACTACGTCGTCTCGCAGGAAGAGGCCAAGCGGATCCTCGCGGTGGCGGTCTACAACCACTACAAGCGCGTCCGCATGGGGCAGACCGACGAGGCGGACGTCGAGCTCCAGAAGTCGAACATCCTCCTGCTCGGCCCGACCGGCTGCGGCAAGACGCTGCTGGCGCAGACGCTCGCGCGCATCCTCAACGTGCCGTTCGCGATCGCCGACGCGACCGCGCTCACCGAGGCCGGCTACGTCGGCGAGGACGTCGAGAACATCCTGCTCAAGCTGATCCAGGCGGCGGACTTCGACATCAAGAAGGCCGAGACCGGAATCATCTACATCGACGAGGTCGACAAGATCGCGCGCAAGGCGGACAACCCGTCGATCACGCGCGACGTCTCCGGCGAGGGCGTCCAGCAGGCGCTGCTCAAGATCCTCGAGGGCACGGTGGCCTCGGTGCCGCCGCAGGGCGGGCGCAAGCACCCGCACCAGGAGTTCTTGACGATCGACACGACGAACGTGCTCTTCATCTGCGGCGGCGCGTTCGCGGGGCTCGACAAGATCATCGCCCGGCGCATCGGCAAGAACGCGGTCGGCTTCGGCGCCGAGGTGCGCTCGAAGCACGCCGAGGAGTCGGCCGACATGCTCTCGGAGGTGATGCCGGAGGACCTCATGAACTTCGGGCTGATCCCCGAGTTCATCGGCCGCCTGCCGGTCGTCTCGGCGGTGCACCAGCTGCGCCGTGACGACCTCGTCCGGATCCTGACCGAGCCGAAGAACGCGCTCGTGCGCCAGTACCAGCGCTTCTTCGGATACGACACGATCGAGCTCGTCTTCACCGACGACGCCCTCTGGGAGATCGCCGACCGGGCGCTCGAGCGCGAGACCGGCGCACGCGGGCTCCGCTCGATCATCGAGGGCGCCCTGCTCGACGTGATGTTCGAGCTGCCGTCGCGGCGCGACGTGACGAAGTGCGTCATCACGCGTGAGACGATCTCGAAGGGCCTGAACCCGACGCTCGTCACGCACGGCGTGCCCGACGAGGACCTCGGGGCCGTCGCCGACGGCACCGGCTGACCCGCGCGTCGGTGGCAGAGCCGCGCTCGCGCACGTTCTCGTGGTCCGACCCCGGTGAGGCCCTCGCCCGCGCGAGCGGGCTCACCGGGATCGAGATGCTCCGGCGCATGATCTCGGGCGAGCTGCCGCTGCCGCCGATCACCGCGCTGATGAGCATGCGGCTGCTCGAGGCCGATCCCGGACGCGTCGTCTGGGAGGCGGTCCCGGGCGAGGAGCACTACAACCCGATCGGCACCGTCCACGCGGGCTTCGCGACGACGCTGCTCGACTCGGCGATGGGAACGGCGTACGTGTCGCTGGCAGACGCCGGGACGCGCTGGACGACGCTCGAGCTGAAGGCCAACTTCACACGCGCGATCACCGCCGACACGGGAGCAATTCGCTGCACGGGGACGGTGGTCCACGAGGGCCGGACGGTCGTCCTCGCCGACGCCCGGCTCGAGGACGCCGACGGACGCCTCCTGGCGCACGCGACCAGCACCATCCTCGTGCTCCGAAGCGAGGTGTCCGGCTGACGCCGGGCACCCGCTCCTAGACTTCGCCGCCATGGACTCGCTCTACGACCCCTCCGCCGTCGAGCGGCGCTGGCAGCAGGCGTGGGAGGCGGACGGCCTCTACGCCGCCGGCGCCGGGCGTCGCCGCGACGAGGCTTTCGTCATCTGCGTCCCGCCGCCGAACGTCACGGGCGAGCTGCACATGGGCCACGCGCTCAACGGCTCGATCCAGGACGTGCTGATCCGCTGGCACCGGATGCGCGGCTTCGACACGCTCTGGCAGCCCGGCTACGACCACGCCGGCATCTCGACGCAGAACGTGGTCGAGAAGCAGCTCATCGCGGAGGGGACGACGCGGCAGGAGATCGGACGCGACGCGTTCCTCGAGCGGACGTGGAGCTGGCTCGAGACGACGGGCCGGACGATCATGGGCCAGTACCGCCGCCTCGGTGCGTCGCTCGACTACGCGCGCGAGCGCTTCACGATGGACGAGGCCTACGTCGAGGCGGTGATGACCTTCTTCGTCCGTCTCTGGGACGCAGGCTGGATCTACCGCGCGAACCGGATCGTCAACTGGTGCCCCTATCACCAGACGGCGATCTCGGATCTCGAGGTCGAGCACGTCGAGATGGACGACACGCTGTCGTACGTGCGCTACCCGTTCGCCGACGGCGCGGAGGGCGGGATCGCGGTCGCGACGGTGCGGCCTGCGACGATGCTCGCCGACGTCGCGGTTGCCGTGCACCCCGACGACCCGCGCTACCGCGAGGCGATCGGGCGCGAGGTCATCGTCCCCGTCGTCGAGCGCCGCGTGCCGGTGATCGCGGACGAGCGTGTCGACCCCGCGTTCGGCACCGGCGCCGTCAAGGTGACGCCGGGCCACGACCCGATGGACTTCGACATCGGCCGCGACCACGGGCTCGAGACGCTCACCGTGATCGGGCCGGACGGGCGGATGATCGCCGAGGGATTCGAGGGCCTCGACCAGAAGGAGACCGACGCCCGCGTGATCTCGTGGGCGGACGAGCGCGGGCTCGTCGAGAAGCGCGAGCCGTACCGCCACTCGGTCGGGACGTGCGAACGGTGCCACTCGCGGATCGAGCCGCTCGTCTCGCCGCAATGGTGGTGCGCGATGGAGGGGCTCGCCGCCCCGGCCCTCGAGGCGCTGCGCGAGCGACGCGTCCGCTTCCACCCGGAGAGCCAGCACCGCTTCGCGATCGAGTCCCTCGAGCACGCGCCGGACTGGTGCGTCTCGCGCCAGCTCTGGTGGGGGCACCAGATCCCGATCTGGACGTGTCCCGACGGCCATCTGACCTGCGCCTGGCCACCCCCGGACGTGTGCGCCGAATGCGGGAAGAACGAGATCCAGCGCGAACCCGACGTCCTCGACACGTGGTTCTCCTCCGCGCTCTGGCCGTTCGCGACGCTCGGCTGGCCGCGGGAAACGCCCGAGCTGGAGCGCTACTACAGCGGCGACGTCAACTCGACCGCGCGCGAGATCATCCGGCTCTGGGAGAACCGGATGATCTTCTCGGGACTGTTCCTGCTCGGGAAGATCCCGTTCACGGACGTGATCATCCACTCGACCGTGCTCGCAGCCGACGGGCGCCGCATGTCGAAGAGCCTCGGGACGGGCGTCGACCCGATGCAGCCGATCGAGGCGCACGGCGCGGACGCGACCCGTTACGGCCTCCTCAAGATCTCCTCGACCCAGGACGTCCGCTACGCGGTCGGTGCGATCGAGGAGGGCCGCAAGCTCGCGAACAAGCTCTGGAACGTCGCACGGCTGATCCTCCAGCAGACGGAGGGCGTCGAGCCGGCGCGCCGCCCGGCATCGCTCGAGGAGCAATGGATCCTCGCCCGGCTCGAGTCGGCGCGTGAAGGGGTCGAGGAGGCGTGGGCGCGCTTCGACTTCGCCGCCGCGACCGGCGTGCTCTACCACCTCACCTTCGACGACTTCTGCGACTGGTACGCCGAGGCGATCAAGCCGCGCCTGTACGACGGCGACGAGGACTGCCGCGCCACCGCGCTCGCCGCGCTCGAGACGCTGCTCTCGCTCCTCCACCCGCTGATGCCGCACGTCACCGAGGAGATCTGGTCGCACCTGCCGGCGCGCAGCGCGCGGCTGATCGTGTCGCCCTGGCCGGTACCCGATAGCGCGGGCGGCGACGCAGCCGGCGCACTCGACCGCGTCAAGGAGGCCGCGCAGGTCTTCCGTCGCAGCGGTGTGCAGGTCGAGCTCGGCACGGACGAGGAGCGGACGGATCTTCGCGGCCGTCGTCCGGCCCGAGCGGCGGCAGGCGGCCGGCGACGTCGATGCCGAGCGCGCGCGCCTCGCGAAGGAGATCGCGCGGGCCGAGGGGATGCTCGCCAACGAGCGCTTCGTCGCGAACGCCCCGGCCGACGTGGTCGACGGCGAGCGGGCGAAGCTCGAGCGGTACCGGCGCGAGCTCGACCTCCTCGGCCCCTAGCGCAGATGACGCACGTCGCCTGGTTGGAGGCCCTCTCGCCGTGGCCGCGCGACGGCTTCGGGCTCGAGCGGATGCGGGCGCTCGTCGCCGAGCTGGGCGAGCCGCAGGCCGGGCTTCCCGCGGTGCACGTGGTCGGCACGAACGGCAAGTCGACGACGACCCGCAAGGTCGAGGAGCTCCTTCGCGTCACCGGGCTCCGCGTCGGCGCGTACCTCTCGCCGCACGTCCGGTCGTGGGCGGAGCGCATCCGCGTCGACGGCGCGGAGGCCGACCTCGAGGCGGTGCTCGCGGAGGTCCGGCCCGCGGCCGAGCGCCTCGAGGCCACGCAGTTCGAGGCACTCACCGCGGCCGCCTTCGTGGCCTTCCGCGAGTCGGGTGTCCGGGCCGCGGCGATCGAGGCCGGCCTCGGCGGCCGCCACGACGCGACGAACGTGCTCGACGCGACGCGCGTCGTCGTCCTGACGAACGTCTCGCTCGAGCACACCGAGGTGCTCGGCGCGACCCGCGAGGCGATCGCGGCCGAGAAGCTCGCCGTGATCCGGCCGGGCTGCGCCGTGGTCGTCGGCGAGCCCGAGTGGGAGTCGATGGCGCGGGCGGCCGGCGCCGGTGAGGTCGTCGTCGAGACTGGGGGCTCGACCGCGCTCGCGGTTGCGGCCGCGAGCGCGTTTCTCGGCAGGGCGCTCGACTCGACCGCGGCGGCGCGCGTCGAGCTTCCCGGCCGGCTCGAGCGGCGGCCCGGGGAGATCCGCGACGGCGCGCACAACCCGGGCGGCGTCCGGTGGCTCGTCGAGCATCTGCCGCCGGACGACTACACGGTGATGGCGTCGATTCTCGCCGACAAGGACGTGGACGCGATGCTCGCGGCGCTCGGCGCCGTCGGGCGGCGGTTCGTCGCATGCAGCTCGTCGAGCCCGCGGTCGCTCCCCGCGGCCGAGCTCGCCGGGCGCGCGCGCGCCCATTTCGAGCTCGTGGAGGCACGGGACGACCCGCTCGACGCGCTCGAGGTCGCCCACGCCCTCGGCGAGCCGGTGCTCGTGACGGGCTCGCTCTACTTGCTCGCCGACCTCGAGGCGGCGCAGTGAGAACGACCATGCGGGACCGGTTCGTGGTGCTCGTGTTCGCGCTCGCGGTCGTGCTCGCGATCGTCGGGACCGCGTTTGCCTTCGGGTATATCCTCGGCAAGCTCCTCCTCTGATGATCGTCGCCGCCGACAGCTTCTTCGACTCGAGCACGTGGAGCGTGATGCGCAACCTCGCCCTCGTGCTCGGCGTCGTCTTCTGGGCGGCGACGGTGTACTGGGTCTACAAGGATGCGCGCCGGCGGATCGAGGACCCGTGGCTCGTCGCGATGGCGACGCTGCTCGGCGCGGTGCCGCCGTTCCTCGGCCCGCTGATCTACATGCTGTTCCGGCCGCCCGAGTACCTGGAAGACGTGCGGGAGCGGGAGCTCGAGATGCTCGCGATCGAGGAGCAGCTCGCCGAGCGCGACCTCCGCTGCCCGGTCTGCCGCGGCGCCGTCGACGCGTCGTTCCTCGTCTGCCCCGTCTGCACGACACGCCTCAAGCAGGCCTGTGAGGAGTGCGGGTCCCCGCTCGAGCCGATCTGGCAGGTCTGCCCGTACTGCGCGACGCCGGTGCCGCCCGGCGTCGTCACCGGCGAGGACGTCCTCCAGCCGTTGCGCGTGCGACGGTCACGCCGCGGCGACTGACCGGCCTTCGTCTAGATTCCCCGCCGTGGCGGTGGAGACCACACTCGTCCTCGTCAAGCCGGACGGCGTCCGGCGGGGACTGTGCGGCGAGATCGTCGCGCGCTTCGAGCGCCGTGGGTACGACCTGCGCGCCGTCCGCCTGCTCAAGGTATCCCGGGCGCTCGCGCGCGAGCACTACGCGGAGCATCGCGGCAAGCCGTTCTTCGCCGACCTCGTCGACTTCATCACGTCCGGCCCGGTGCTCGCCCTCGCGGTCCGCGGCGAGGACGCGATCGCCGGCGTCCGCGGGCTGATGGGCGCGACGAACCCGGCCGACTCCGCGCCCGGGACGATCCGCGGCGACCTCGCGACGCTCCTCTCGGAGAATGTCGTGCACGGCTCGGACTCGCGCGCGAGCGCGCGTCGCGAGCTCGCGCTCTTCTTCCCCGACGGCCTGCTGTAGCGCACCCGGCGTGGCCGAGCTTTCGGACGACGCGCGGCGCAACCGGGAGGACTGGACGAGGGCGAACGCCGAGTACACGGACGCCCGTGCGAGCGCGGCGTGGGCGCGCGAGGAGATCACCTGGGGCGTGTTCGGCGTCCCCGAGGCGTCGATCGGGACCCTCGGCGACGTGGAGGGCCTCGACGTCGTGGAGCTCGGCTGCGGGACGGCGTACGTCTCCGCCTGGCTCGCGCGTCGCGGCGCCCGGCCGGTCGGGGTCGACGTCACGCCGGCCCAGCTCGCGACCGCCAGGCGCTGCCAGGAGGAGACCGGGATCGCGTTCCCGCTCGTCGAGGCGAGCGCCGAGGACGTGCCGCTCGCGTCGGAGAGCTTCGACCTCGCGGTCTCCGAGTACGGGGCGAGCATCTGGTGCGACCCGCATCGCTGGCTGCCCGAGGCGTACCGACTGCTCCGGCCCGGTGGGCGCCTCTGGTTCCTCCGCAACTCGACCCTCTCCATCCTCTGTGCGCCCGAGGTCGAGGGACCGCCCAGCGAGGTGCTCCTCCGTCCGCAGCGCGGACTCGGGAGGATGGAGTGGCCGGACGAGACCGGCGTCGAGTGGCAGCTGCCCCACGGCGAGCTCTTCCGGCTCCTCCGGCACACCGGCTTCGATGTCGTCGACCTCGTCGAGCTGTATGCGCCGGACGACGCGACCGACCACGAGTACTACGGGGCGTTCTCGGCCGACTGGTCGCGCAGGTGGCCCGCCGAGGAGATCTGGGTCGCCGCCAAGCCCCGATGAGGCTCGTCCTCGCCTCGACCTCGCCGCAGCGCCGGGCGATCCTCGAGCAGCTCGCGATCCCGTTCGACGTCGTCGCGCCGCGCTACGTCGAGCACGACCCGCCCGACGCCGACCCCGTCTCGCTCGTGCGCGACCACGCGCTCGGAAAGGCGCGCTCCGTCCACGAAGCGGGGCGCACGACGCTCGGCGTCGACACGACCGTCCATCTGGGGACGCGCGTGTACGCGAAGCCGCGCGACGAGGAGGATGCCCGCGCGATGCTGTACGAGCTCGCGGGACGCACGCACGCGGTGCTCTCCGGCCTCTGCCTGATCACCCCGGACGGCGAGACGGTCGAGCACGCGGAGACGCTCGTCACCTTCCGTGCTCTCGACGACTCCGCCGTCGACCGCTACGCGTCGAGCGGCGAGTGGGAGGGACGTGCCGGTGGCTACGCGATCCAGGGTCTCGGCGGCCGCCTCGTCGAGCGGATCGACGGCGACTACTCGAACGTCGTCGGCCTCCCCGCCGCCCTGCTCCTGCGGCTGCTCGAGGAGACCTGTCCGCGACTGCTGCTGTGACGGTCGGTCGAAAACCGCTGCAAATCCGGTCGGAGCTACACTGCCGTTCCCGTGAGCCTCTTTCGCTCGATGACCGGTTTCGGCGGCCGCGACATGGCCGTCGACCTCGGCACCGCCAACACGCTGGTCTACGTGCGAGGGCGCGGCATCGTGCTCTCCGAGCCGTCGGTGGTCGCGATCGACCAGCGGACGGGAGACGTCCACGCCGTCGGCGTGGAGGCGAAGCGGATGCTCGGCCGGACGCCCGGCTCGATCTCCGCGATCCGGCCGCTCAAGGACGGGGTGATCGCCGACTTCGACGTCACCGAGCAGATGCTCCGGCACTTCATCCAGAAGGTGCACCAGCACCGCTTCGCACACCCGCGCGTCGTGGTCTGCGTGCCCTCGGGCGTGACCGGGGTCGAGAAGCGGGCCGTCGAGGAGGCGACGCTCTCCGCCGGCGCGCGCCAGGCGTACCTGATCGAGGAGCCGATGGCCGCCGCGATCGGCGCCGGCCTCCCCGTCGCCGAGCCGACCGGAAACATGATCGTCGACATCGGCGGCGGCACCACCGAGGTCGCCGTCATCTCGCTCGGGGGGATCGTCGTCTCGCAGTCGCTGCGCGTCGGAGGCGACGAGATGGACGAGGCGATCGTCAACCACATCAAGAAGGACTACAAGCTGCTCGTCGGCCAGCAGACGGCCGAGGAGATCAAGCTCGAGGTCGGCTCCGCGCATCCGATGGCCGAGGAGGTGCAGGCGGAGGTCCGCGGCCGCGACATGCTCACGGGCCTACCGAAGACGGTGATCATCACGTCGGAGGAGATCCGCCGCGCGCTCGACGAGCCGGTCTCGCAGATCGTCGACGCGATCAAGTCGACGCTCGACAAGACGCCGCCCGAGCTCGCCGCGGACATCATGGACCGCGGCATCGTGCTCGCCGGCGGCGGCGCCCTGCTCCAGGGCCTCGACCAGCGCCTGCGCCACGAGACGCAGATGCCGGTCCACCTCGCCGAGAGCCCGCTCACGTGCGTCGCGGTCGGTTCGGGACGGAGCCTCGAGGAGTTCGAGGCGATCCACCGCTCGAACAGGGCGCGCCCCCGCCGCAACGGCGCTCGGCGGTAGCTCGTTCGCGAGCGGGAATCCGCCGAGCGGATTCCCGCCGCTCGGATCCCCGCCTGCGGCGGGGCAGATCCCTGAAGGCGGCCGCTAGCGCGGCCGCAACTACCGAGAAGCGCCGGTTCGGAGCGATCCCGCACCCCCGCTACCATTCGCCGGTGCCCCGGAACCGCACCGCACGGACGGCGGTGCTGGGCCTGAGCGTCCGGCGCCCCGCGGAAGGCAAGTCCTCGACACGAACCACCGCCGCCCTTCGCAGGCGGCTCGTCGTGGGCGGCCTCGTGCTGCTCGCGCTCGTCCTCGTCACCATCTCCTTCCGGGAGGAGCGCGATGGGCCCGTCGCGGGGGCGCAGAACGCGGCCGGAGCCGTGCTCCGCCCGTTCCAGGTCGCGGCGGACCGTGTCGCGAAGCCGTTCCGCGACGCCTACGGCTGGACGAGCAGCCTGCTCGACGCACGCTCCGACGCCGCGCGCTTCGAGAAGGAGAACGAGCTCCTCCGCCAGCAGGTCGCCGAGCGCCAGCTCGCGCTCCGCGAGAACGTCACGTTGCGCAAGCTGCTCGCCTACCGCAGCGGCCCCCGCTTCCCGGAGGGCTACTCGGGCCTCGCCGCCGCCGTGATCTCCCGGCCGGCGGGAGCCTACGCGCAGGCGATCACGATCGCCGCCGGCCGCAGCGACGGCGTGCGGCTCGACGACCCCGTCGTCACTCAGGACGGGCTCGTCGGGAAGGTCAGCCGGCTCGGCTCGCGCACGGCGCGCGTGACGCTCCTCACGGACGACTCGAGCGCGGCTTCGGCGCTGGACGTCGAGACCCAGGCGTTCGGCATCGTGCGCTCCGGTGACGGGCCGCGCGCGCCGCTCCGCCTCGACCGCGTGCCGAAGGAGGCGCGCGTGCGGGTCGACGACACGGTCGTCACATCGGGGTGGAGCTCCCCCCGGCTCTCGTCTCTCTACCCACGGGGCATCCGGATCGGACACGTGACGAGCGTCGGGACCACCGACACCGACCTCTACACGCAGGTGCAGGTGACCCCGTTCGCCGACCTGAGCGCGCTCGAGGCCGTGCTCGTGCTGATCCCGGTCGAGCGCAAGGCCGAGGCTCGGTGAGCACCGCCCTCCGCATCGCGCCGCTCGTCTTCGTCGCGGCCGTCGTGCAGGTGACCGTGCTCGGCGGGACGCGCATGCTCTGGGCCGAGCCGGACCTGCTGCTCGTGACGATCGTGTGCGTCGCGCTCGCCGCAGGCTCGATCCCGGGCGCCGCGGCAGGCTTCGCGGGCGGGCTCCTCGTCGACGTGATGACGCTCGGCACGCTCGGCACGACCTCGATCGTGCTCACGCTCGCCGGCTACTGGGCCGGGCGCTACGGTGAGACGACCGGCCGCGGCCGACGCTACGCCCCGGCCCTCGCCTCGTTCGCGATCTCGATCCTCGCCGGTCTCGGAGGCGTCGCGCTCCACTTCCTCCTCGGCGAGCCCGTGGCCGCGCGCGACGCGCTCGTCACAGCCGTGCCGAGCGCGATCCTCGCGGCGGTGCTCGCCCTCGGCGTCTTCCCTGTCACGCGCACGATGCTCGGGGAGCCGCAGGGCTTTGAGCACGGACGTCAGGTGGATCTCGTGTGAGCACGCACGCGCCGTACGGCGAGCCGCGCGCCCCGTCGAGCAGGTTCCTTCCGCCCGACCCCGGGGTCGAGGCGCCCTACCGGCTCACGCCCGGGCTCGCGTTCCGCATCGGCATCCTCGGCATCGTCGCGCTCGCGGTGTTCGCCGTGCTCTTCTTCCGGCTCTGGTCGCTCCAGGTCCTCTCGGGCGACCGGTACCTCGCCGAGGCCCAGGGGAACCAGCTGCGGACGATCCGGCTGGAGGCGCCGCGCGGGACGATCCTCGACCGCCACGGCCGCGTGATCGTCGACAACGTCGCCGGTACCGCCGTGAAGCTGTGGGTCGGCGACCTGCCCGCGAACCGCCGCTACGCGGTGATCAAACACCTCGCCGACGTCCTGCGGGTCCCGCCGCTCCGCCTCGCCAAGGAGGTCGACGAGCGCATCGCCGACCCGCTCAACCCGATCACGGTGAGGACGGCGGTCGGCGAGGACCAGGTCGCCTATCTCTACGAGCACCAATCGGAGTTCCCCGGCGTCCAGATCCAGCAGACCTACCTGCGGCACTACCCGAACCAGTCGCTCGCGGCGCAGGTGCTCGGCTACGTCGGCGAGGTGTCGCAGGGCGAGCTCGACCGCAAGCGAAACGTCTACAGGCCTGGCGACAAGGTGGGGAAGACCGGTGTCGAGGCACGGGAGGACGAGTACCTCCGCGGCGACGCGGGCCAGGCCGAGATCAGGGTCGACTCGATGGGCCGGCCGCAAGGGCCGCTGCAGCTGCGTCGCGAGGCGCGGCCCGGGAAGGCGGTGCGGCTGACCATCGACGTCGGGCTTCAGCGCGCCGCGGAGCAGGCACTCCGCTACGGGATCTCCACGGCGCACGCGAACGAGTCGTACTACGCCGACGGCGGCGCGATCGTCGCGCTCGACCCGAACGACGGAGCCGTGCTCGCCATGGCGTCGAGCCCGACGTACAAGCCCTCGGTGTACGTCGGCCGGGTCGACCCGAAGAAGATCGAGCCGCTCGTGAACGACAAGGTCGCCGCGGAGCAGAACTACCCGGGGATCAACCGCGTCACGAGCGGCATCTACCCGCCCGGGTCGACGTGGAAGCCGGTGACGGCGCTCGCCGCGATGCAGGAGCATGTCCTGCAGCCCTACCAGGCGCTCCAGTGCACGCCGACCGCCACGTACGGCCTCGACAAGCAGGAGTTCCGCAACTGGGACCCGTACGTCAACCAGCCGATGACGCTGGTCGAGGCGCTCGCCCGGTCGTGCGACACCTACTTCTACCAGCTCGGCTACCAGTTCTACCTCGAGGGTGACCAGGGCCGGAACCGCATGCAGCAGTGGGCGCGGAAGTTCGGCTTCGGCGTCCCGACCGGGTTCGACCTCGGCGGCGAGCAAACCGGCCTCGTGCCGACGCCCGCGTGGCGGAAGAAGGCATTCGCGAGCGACTGGGACCGCGCCTGGAACCCGGGGAACTCGATCCAGCTCGCGATCGGCCAGCAGGACGTCCAGGTAACGCCGCTGCAGATGGCGCGCTTCTACGCGATGATCGCGAACGGCGGCAAGCTCGTCACGCCCTACGTTGTCTCGCAGGTCGAGACCGCCGCCCCGAACGGCCAGTCGCCGGTCGTCGAGCGGCGCTTCGCACCCGACCCGCCGAAGTCGGTCGGCGTCGACCCGGCCGCGCTCCAGGTCGTCCGCGACGGCCTTTACTCGGCGACGCACTCGACGTTCGGGACGTCCTCCGGCGTCTTCGCGAGCTTCCCCGTTCCGATCGCAGGGAAGACCGGCACGGCCGAGAAGGTCGTCGAGGTGCCCGGGTACCCGGCGGGGCACACCGAGGACCAGTCCTGGTGGTGCGGCTACGGGCCGGCGCAGACCGAGGTCCCGCGGCTCGTCGTCTGTGCGGTGATCGAGAACGGCGGCCACGGCTCGACGGCAGCGGCGCCCGCGGCGCTACGCGTCTTCGAGAGGTTCTTCGGCGCCAAGGGCGGTGACCCGAACCTGGTGAGCACCGACTGATGATCGCCGACGCCGGACGCCAGCGGGTCCCGCTGCGCCGCGACGCGGTCGACCTCGCCGCGCTCGCGCGGCGGCTCGACCTCGTGCTCCTGCTCGCGGCGGCCGCGCTCGTCGGCTACGGGCTGTGGGCGGTGGCGGGCATCACGCGCTTCGACGTGCCCGGCAACCCGGGCTACTTCGTCACGCGCCAGGCGATCGCCGCGGCCGTCGGCGGCGTCGGCCTCGTCGCCGCGATCGCGATCCCGCCGAGCGTCTACCGCAGGCACTGGCGCGTCGTATACGGGATCGCGATCGGCCTGATGGTGGTCGTCTACGGCTTCGCCGAGGCCGTCCGCGGCTCGAAGAGGTGGATCGACATCGGGCCGCTCCAGTTCCAGCCGTCCGAGTTCGGGAAGGTGCTCTTCGTCCTCGCGATCGCCGGCTTTCTCGTCGAGCGACAGCGCGACCTGGGCAGGCTGCGGACGGTGGCGGTCGCCCTTGCGCTCGGTGCCGCGCCGATCCTCCTCGTCTTCCTGCAGCCCGACCTCGGCACGGCGCTCGTCTACGCGGCCGCGTTCTCGGCGGTGCTCTTCGTCGCGGGTGTCCGCTGGCTGCACCTCGCGCTGCTCGGGACGCTCGCCGCGACGCTCGTCCTCGGCGTCCTCTGGTTCCTGCCCGCCTCGGGCATCGACGTGCTGAAGCCCTACCAGACGGCGCGTCTGACCGGTTTCGCGAACCCCGACGCCGACCCGAGCGGGCTGACGTACAACGTCACGCAGTCGATCACCGCCGTCGGCTCCGGCGGGATCGACGGCCGCGGCGTGAACGAGGCGAGCCAGACGCGCTTCGACTACCTGCCCGAGCATGCGACCGACTTCGTCTTCGCTTCCTTCGCCGAGCAGCGCGGCTTCTTCGGGACGGCGATCCTGCTCCTCCTCTACCTGCTCGTCGTCTGGCGGGGCCTGCGGGTGGTCACCGTGGCCGGTGACATGTACGGGGCCGTCGTCGCCGGCGGCGTCGTCTTCGCGTTCCTCTTCCAGGTCTTCGTGAACGTCGGCATGACGATGGGCATCGCGCCCGTGACCGGCATCCCTCTCCCGTTCATCACCGTCGGCGGCTCGTCGATGGTCGCGAACCTCGTCGCGATCGGCGTCCTGCAGGGGATCCACGCGCGCGGCCGGACGGGCGAGCTCCGGTGAACGGCCTCGGGCTCGGCCCGCGCGACGTCGTCTCGCTGGCGCGGCACAGCCGCAGCACCCGCTCGCCCAAGGGCCCGATCCTCGTCACGGGCGTCCTCGCCGAGCAGCTCGCCGCCGAGCTCCGTGCAGGCGGCGACCCCTCGCTCGTCCTCACGCAGGGCGATCCGGCCGAGGCGGCCGCGCTCGTCTGCGTCGTCGGCGCGGCCGCGACCCGGGCCGACGAGGAGATGCTTCGCTGCGCGACGCGTGCGCTCGTCCCGGTGATCGGCGTCCGGACGGGCTCGTCGGACACGGCGATCCCGTACGTCCTCGCGACGGACGTCGTCGACGTCCCGCCGGGCCGGCGGTTTCCGGTCGCGGAGATCGCGCGCACGCTCGCGGCCGCGCTCGGCCCGGAGGGTGCCGCCCTGGCGGGCGGGCTCCCGGTCATCCGGGACGCGGTGCAGGACCGGCGCGTCGCCGACGGAGCGCTCACCGCGGGGACGATCGCGTTCGGCCGCGGAGGCCCGCGGCTGCCGCTCCTCACGCTCGCGCAGGCAAGGATGCTCTCCGACGTGGCGGCCACGGCCGGGCGCCCGCCGCCGGAGACGCCGCGGGCGACCGCCGAGGCGGTCGGTCCTCCGCTCGTCGCCTCACTCGCCACCGGGCTCCTGGCCAGGACGCTCGTACGCCGGCTTCCGGCGCGCAACCGGCTTCTCGACGCCGCGGTCGCCGCGGCCGCCACGTACGCGCTCGCGACGGCGTTCGAGCGAGTCGCCCGCAGATAGCACCGTGCGGACAGGCTCCGTCCGGTCCGGGTCCTAGGATCGCACCCGTTCACGGTTCTCTCGACGGGGAGGTCGGCGGTGCCCGATACGGAGCTCGCAGAGGAACTGCTGCAGATCGAGGAGGCGGACGCCTGGTTCGAGTATCTCGAGTCGACCCGTGGGCAGGGACAGGGCCGCTACCAGGAGCTCGAGCCCTGGGCGTGGGCGCGGCTCACCCAGCGTCTGCGGGCGGTCCGTGCGCGGCGCGCGCGTCTGCGCCCCGCAGCGGCGTGACGGCGAAAGGGCGGCGGGCGAGGCCGGCGGGCGAGGCCGGCGGGTCGACGACCCGGTCGCTGATAGCCTTGCGTCAGGCACATGGCCACTGATTTCGCCACCCGACGCTGCGCGAGGCGCTCCGCTCCTGCGGGCCTGCGCTCGCGCGCGCTTACACGAGGAGACACGAGTATTGCCCTGGTTCCGGTTTCGACGACGCAAGGACGACCCGGCGGCAGAGGCCGCCATGGCACCGGAGGAGGCGCCTGCTCCGACTGAGGAGCTCGACGCCGAGGAGGCCGACGAGGCCGAAGACGCGACCGCGACCGACGCCGCCGCCCAGCGCAAGCGCCGCCGCCGCGGGAGCCGCGGAGGCAAGGGGCGACGCAAGCCCGGCGCAGCCGCCGACACGCCCGAGGACGGAGCCTCGACGGCCGGCGAGGCGCCGAAGCAGCAGAAGAACGCCTCCGAGAAGGAGAAGAACGGCTCCGAGAAGGGCTCACGCAGCCGTTCGGGCGGGCAGCGCTCCGGCGGCCGCGAGCGGCGGCGGCAGCTGCCGCGACGCGCGCCTCTGCCGCAGGCGAAGCGCGAGCTCCTCATCTCGGTCGACGTCGGCGAGCAGCGCGTCGCCCTGCTCGAGGACGACCGCGTCGCCGAGGTCTACCTCGAGCGGCCCGAGCGCCGCTCGATCGCGGGGAACATCTACATCGGCAGGGTCGACAACGTGCTGCCCGGCATGGAGGCCGCCTTCGTCGAGATCGGCCTCGAGAAGAACGGCTTCCTGTACGTCGACGAGATCGTCGTGCCGGAGCTCGAGGGGAAGCGGCACGGGAAGAAGATCACCGACCTGATCCAGCGGGGGCAGCAGATCCTCGTGCAGGCGGTCAAGGACCCGATGAAGACGAAGGGCGCGCGCCTGACGACCGAGATCTCCCTGCCGGGCCGCTTCCTCGTCTACGTCCCGAACGGCGAGGGGCTCGGCGTCTCGCGACGGCTCGAGGACGCCGAGCGAAACCGCCTCAAGGAGATCCTCAAGGGAATCGCCCCCTCGACGGGCGGCGTGATCGTCCGTACCGCGGCGGAGGGCGCCTCGGCGGAGGACATCGAGCGCGACCTCGTCTTCCTCCAGCGGCTCTGGAAGACGATCCAGGCGCGCGCGAAGCTTGCCACCGGCCCCGAGCTCGTCTACCAGGAGGCCGAGCTGCCGCTGCGGATCGTGCGGGACCTCTTCGCAGGCGACTTCCTCGCCGCCCACGTCGACTCGGAGCGCACGCACAAGCGCATCGTCGGCTACCTGAAGAAGACGTCGCCCCACATGATCGAGCGGGTCCACAAGACGAAGGACAAGGAGCCGCTGTTCGCCAGATTCGGCGTCGACAAGGAGATCTCCTCGACGCTCGATCGCCGCGTCGACCTGCCCTCCGGCGGCTACCTCGTCTTCGACTACGCCGAGGCGTTCACCGTGATCGACGTCAACACGGGGAGCTTCGTCGGCTCGCGCTCCAAGAGCTCGACGCAGCGCCTCGAGGACACGATCGTCAAGAACAACCTCGAGGCCGTGAAGGAGGTCGTTCGCCAGCTGCGGCTGCGCGACATCGGCGGGATCGTGGTCATCGACTTCATCGACATGGCCAACCCGAAGAACCGGCATGCCGTCGAGGACGCATTCCGCACGGAGCTCGAGCGCGACCGGACGAAGACGTACGTCGTCGAGATCTCGCCTCTCGGCCTCGTCGAGATGACGCGACAGAAGGTCACGGACGGGCCGCGCGAGGTGATGACCCGCAAGTGCCCGACGTGCGCGGGCGACGGGATCGTCGTCTCGGATGCGACCATCGCGCTCCAGGTCGAGCGGCGGCTCAAGGCGCTCGCCGTCGCGGGGGCGGGGTCGCGCGTCCAGGCGTACCAGGTCGCGCTCCACCCGAGGACGCTCGCGCTCCTCGCAGGATCGGGCGGCGAGCGGCTCCGGGCGCTCGAGGACGCCACCCGCAGGCGGTTCTACCTCGTCCCTGCCGAGGGTCATGCCCACGCCGACCACTTCGAGGTGCGCGCCGAGGGCCGCCGTGACGACCTCGCCCCACAGACGTCCGTGACCGAGGGCGCCCAGGTCGACCTGAAGCTCGTCGAGATCGACCTGCACGACGCGACCGCGGCGGTCGGCAAGCTCGACGGCCTCGACGTCGTCGTCGCGGACGCGGCGAAGCTGGTCGGCAAGAAGGCGAAGGTCACGATCGGCCGCGTGCTCGAGGGTCAGGCGTTCGCGATGCTCGTCGCAGGCGAGCCGGGCGTCGCGCCGATCACATTCGAGAGCGAGGCCGAGAAGCCGACCCGCGCGCCCGCGCGACGAAGGGCGGACGAGGCCGAGCCCGGTGCGTCCGAGACGGAGCCCGACTCGCTCGGCGAGGTCGAGGCGCACGACGTCGTCGAAGACGCTGTCGTCGGGGAGGAACCCGGGGACGCGGAGCCCGAGGACGCGGTCGCGGTATCCGCCGGCGAGGACGGCCAGCCGCAGGCGCCCGCGAAGAAGCGGACGCGTCGCGGCTCGCGCGGCGGCAAGCGCCGCAAGAAGCCCGCCGCCGCCCCGGAGACCGGCGAGGGCACCGACCCGGGCGAAGAGCCCGAGGCTGGCGAGGAGCCCGAGCCCGAGTCGGCGACGTCCGCAGACGACGACGCGGCGGTCGAGACGCCGTCTCCGAAGCGGCGGACGCCCCGGATCCACGTTCCCGACGACGGAACGGAGGCCGACGGCGGGACGGAGACCGAGACCGCGGTCGGCGAGGAGGCCGCCTCCCGGCCGGAGGCAGACGGGCCGTCCGAGGGTGACGGCGCGGCGCCGCGGAAGCGGACGCGCCGCGGGTCGCGCGGGGGCCGGAGCCGGAAGAAGAAGCCGACGGCCACGAACGGTGACGGCGCGGCGCCCGATCCAGAAGGGGGCGAGATCGCAACGGTTGCGCCCGAGGTGAACGGCGAGCCGGCAGCCCTGGAGCCGGTGCCTGCCGAGGCACCCGCCGAGGCACCTGCCGGTGCGTCGGACGACGCGGGCTACGTCCCGATGTCCGAGTGGATCGAGGACTTCGACCGCCGGCCGTGACCGTGTTCGAGCGGCCGATCTCCGCTACAATCCCGCGACTCGCGGGCGCTGCCCGCGATTTCCTCGTCAGAAGGCCTCGAGCATGAGTTATGCGATCATCTCCGTCGGTGGCAAGCAGTACCGCGTCCGCGAGGGCGAGCGGCTGCTCGTCGACCGCCTCGCGCTCGAGGACGGCGCGTCGTTCACGCCCACCGTGCTGCTCACGGGAGGCTCGGGCGACCCCGAGCTCGCCCCCGCAGACGGCGTTGTCACGGCGACGGTCCTCTCGCAGGAGAAGGGCCCCAAGATCCGCATCGGCAAGTACAAGAAGCGCACCGGCTACAAGCGACACACGGGCTTCCGCGCGTCGCTGACCCGGATCCAGATCGAGTCGATCGGCGGCGGAGCCGCCAAGCGCGAGCGCGCGAAGCCGAAGGCGACGCCGGAGCCCGCCGCGGCGCCGGCCGAGGCCGAGGCTCCGTCCGCGCTGCCGGAGGGCTACGCCGGCCTGACTGTCGCCCAGATCAAGGACGCTACGCCGACGTGGGAGGCAGCGGCGCTCGCGGCGGCGCTCGACTACGAGCATGCACACGGCAAGCGCAAGGGCGCCATCGCCGCGCTCGAGGCAGCGATCGCACAGGAGGGTCCAGGCTAATGGCGCACAAGAAGGGGCTCGGCTCCTCGAGGAACGGCCGCGACTCCGCGAGCCAGCGGCTCGGCGTGAAGATCTTCGCGGGCCAGGAGGTCAAGGCCGGGATGATCATCGTCCGCCAGCGCGGCACCCGCTTCCGCCCGGGGCCCGGCGTCGGCATCGGCCGCGACGACACGCTCTTCGCGCTCCGTCCGGGCGTCGTCGAGTTCCATCGCAGCGGCGAGCGGCGCTCGATCTCGGTCACGGCGTCCGCGAAGACGGCCTGACGTCGGGACGCCGCCGCGCACAGGCGGTCCCGTGTTCCACGACCGTGCCCGCATCGTCGTCCGCTCGGGCCGCGGCGGCGACGGCGCGCTGAGCTTCCGTCGCGAGAAGTACGTCCCGAAGGGCGGCCCGGACGGCGGTGACGGCGGCCGCGGCGGCGACGTGACGCTCGTCGCCGACCCGTCGCTCCGCGACCTGTCCTCGCTGCGTGGCCGGAGGGTCTTCGCGGCCGCACGAGGCGGGAACGGCCGCGGCGCCCGCAAGCACGGCGCGGACGGCGAGCCGGTCGAGCTCGCGGTCCCCGTCGGGACACAGCTGACGGGAGAGGACGGCCGGCTCGTGGCCGACCTCGCGCGCCCGGGATTGCGCGTCGTCGCCGCGCGCGGCGGCGCCGGCGGGAGGGGCAACGCTCGATTCGCGACGCCGACGCGGCAGACGCCGCGGTTCGCGGAGACGGGGCTTCCCGGCGAGGAGCATGCGCTCGAGCTCCGCCTGAAGCTGGTGGCGGACGCCGCTCTCGCCGGGCTCCCGAACGCGGGCAAGTCCTCGCTCCTGCGCCGTATCTCGAACGCGACACCGAAGGTCGCCGACTATCCGTTCACGACGCTCCAGCCCGTGCTGGGCACCGTCGAGGCGCCGGACGGGGGACAGCTGACCGTCGCCGACGTCCCCGGGCTGATCGAGGGGGCCAGCGACGGCGTCGGCCTCGGCCATGCCTTCCTCGCGCACCTCGAGCGTGCGCGTCTCCTCGTCCACGTGATCGACGGCTCCGAGGGCGACGCCGACGCGCGCTTCGCGACGATCGACCGCGAGCTGGCGCTCTACGGCGCCGGGCTCGACGAGCGGCCGCAGATCGTCGTCCTCAACAAGGCCGACCTCACGCCCGACCAGGCGCCCTTCTCGGTCGACGACCCGCGCATCGTCGCCGTCCATCGCGTCTCCTGCGCCACGGGAGCGGGAATCGACAGCTTGACGCGTGCGCTGTTCGCGCGCTGCCCCGCGGCCCCCGAGCTCCCCGAGGAGGAGGCCGAGCTGCCGGACTTCCTCGACTATCGTCCCGCGCCGCCCGCGCGCCGGTCGTTCCGCGTGCTGCGCACCGATCGCGGCTTCCGGGTGGTCGGGCAGATCCCCGAGGACGACGAGCTCGAGGAGGCGCTCCGCGGCGCGGGCATCCGCCGCGGCGCGCTGGTCGAGATCGGCGACGAGGAGCTCGAATGGGAGTGACCGTCGGTGTCTTCGGCGGCGCGTTCGACCCGCCCCACGTCGGCCACGTCGAGCTCGCGCGCCGCGGGATCGAGCGGTTCGGCCTCGAGAGGCTGCTCGTCCGCGTGGTCGAGGAGCCGGGCCACAAGGACGTCTCGACCGCGCCCTCGATCCGCCTCTTCCTCGCCGAGCTCGCGTTCGCGCCGCTCGACGAGGCCGAGATCTCGCTCGACCCGTTCTCCCGCACGGTCGACTCCCTCGAGGCACTGGGTCTGGACGACCCGGTCTTCCTCGTCGGGGCGGACGAGTTCGCGGCCTTCCTCGGGTGGAAGGAGCCGGCGCGAGTGCTCGAGCTGGCGCGGCTCGGGGTCGCGACGCGCCCCGGCGTCGACCGCGCCGGGCTCGACGCCGTGCTCGCCCGGCTCGAACGGCCCGACAGGGTCGCGTTCTTCGAGATCGAGCCGCTGCCCGTCTCGTCGTCCGACATCCGGGCGCGCGCCGCGGCGGGCGCGCCGCTCGACGGCCTCGTCCCGCCTGCGGTCGAGGCCGAGATCGCGCGCCTCGAGCTGTACCGGCGCGTTGACCGTCCAGGGGCTCGGGGTATGCTTGAGGCCGATCCGACCGAAGGGACGACCCCGACCTGACATCGCTCGACACTGCACGCCGCATCGCCGCTCTCTGCGAGGAGAAGCTGGCGACGGACGTGGCCATCCTCGACATGCGGTCGGTGTGCGACTACACCGACTACTTCGTGATCGCGACCGGGAAGAACCCTCGGCTGACGAAGGCGATCCACGACGAGGTCTACGCCGTGCTGAAGCGCGACGCGAAGCTCACGCCGCGCTCCTCGAGCGGCCTCCCCGAGGCCAGCTGGGTCGTCGACGACTACCTCGACGTCGTGCTCCACGTCTTCACGCCGGAGACGCGGGAGTACTACCGCCTCGAGGACCTCTGGGACGACGTCCCGAAGCTCGAGGCCGCCGCGACGGCGTAGGCGGTGGTTGGTGTCCGACTTCAGTCGGACACTTCGACCTGAAGTGTCGTTGACTGGACAGACGACGGTCCGTCCGGCCCGTTCTCCATATTGAGTACGTGGAGTTGACGACCGACCAGAAGGGAGCAATCGCCGAATCGGCGATTGTCCACGCGGCGGTCAAGCTCGGCATCGGGGTCTACGTGCCGTTCGCCGAAGGCGAGCGGTACGACCTGATTCTCGATGTTGGCTGTCGCCTCATGCGGGTCCAATGCAAGTGGGCGCCGCTCCATGGAGAAGTCGTAGTCGTCCGTGCGTACTCCTCACGTAGGACCGCGCATGGCCTTCGTCGTCGCACATACTCGGCTGCCGAGATCGATGCGATTGCCGCGTACTGCCCCGATCTGGATCGCTGCTACTACCTCCCCGGTGAGCGCGTCGTCGGTCGGAGCGAGGTCGTCCTACGGATCGCTCCGAGCCGAAACAACCAGGAGAGACGCATCAACTGGGCGGAAGACTTCGCGTTCGAGCGGATACGATACGAGCTGCCCGGGGCCGTAGCTCAGCTGGGAGAGCGTTCGGATGGCATCCGAAAGGTCAGGGGTTCGATCCCCCTCGGCTCCATGACGTGAGCATGACGTGAACGACCGGCGGGAGACGGAACTGCCCGCCGCGCCCGCGGTTGATTTGGCCGGGCCGGTTCGTCGGAGTTGCCGTAAGGCAAGCGCCAAGCGTGGGGCGGGCGCTGGGCGCCCGCCCCACAGTCCGAGATCGCCTACGCGCCGACGATCGTGATCGTGCGGAGAACCTCGGCGGTCGTCGCCGTGTTCGCCGTCACCGTGACGCGGTAGGTCTTTCCCTTCGCCACCGTGAGCTTCGCCACGCGCGGCTTCACGGTGCAGTCGAGGCCGAGCGGGGCGGCGCCCTGGCTGACCGCCACGAGCTTCGACTTCAGGTAGCTGCGGATCGTGAAGCCGACCGTCGTCCCCGCGGCGTTGTTCGCGCAGTACTCCCGCAGGTAGACCGTGATCTTCGGGTTCTTCGTACCGCCGCGCACGGTCATCTTGCCGTTGACCGGGCTGAGCGGCTTGGCGGTCTTGGCGAAGACGGGCTGAGCCCGCTTCGGCGCGGCACTCTGACGGTAGATCCCGCTCTGCCACAGGCTGCCCTGTGAGTCCTGCATCACGAACCAGACGAACATCTGCACGCGCGCGTCGGCGCGCGCCATCGCGATCGCCTGCGGGATGTAAACCGCCTGCTGCGCCTCGGTGACGCCCTTCGGCTCACCCGGGCTTCGTCTCGTTGCCGTACTCCGTGATCCAGATCGGGATGTTCTTGCGCCGGAACGCGATGTCCATGTCCTTCTCGAAGCGGGGCATGCTCTTGAGCGTCACGTTCGGGTAGCGGACGAGCTGCGTCGGCTTCTGGTTCACCGGGAACGGATACGGATGGTGGGCCCAGGCGTCGAACCTGACGCCGCGCATCGACGCCGCGACGCCCTTCATGAAGGTCGCCGGAGCCACGGTGTCGGTGAGGCCCGCGCGGTGCTTGTCGCGTCCGTTGGACGACGTCTCGCCGATCGCGACCAGGGCGCTGCGGTTCCCGGCCTTGATCCCCGCGATCCCCGCCTTCGCGAGCTTGGCGTAGTTCGCGGGGCTCACGATCTTGCCGCTCGCGTTGAACTGGGGCACGAGGAACGTCGCGAGGTTCGACTCGTTCCAGATCGTGTAGAAGCGGACGTACGGGTAGCCGGCGTAGCGGCCGGAATAGCGGGCGGCGACCGCCCGCGCGAAGTTCTGGAAGTCGGCGAGGCTCGTCGGCATCGCCTGAGGCTTCTGGCCGCCGTTCGCCCACGACGGCGTGCCCCACAGCGTGATCAGCGCCTCGACCCCGCGCTGCTGCGCGTTGCGCACGAACTCGTCCACGTCGCCGAACTGGTACACCGGGTCGAACGGGTCGGTGGGCTGGGCGGGGCGCGTCGGCGCGACCTTCGACCAGTCGACGATCGTCCGCAGGATCGACGCGTTGTTCGAGCGCGCCCGGTCGAGAGCGTCCAGCCGGGCGCCGTCCCAGCGGAACATCGGGTCGTCCTGGAAGCCGACCCACATGCGGTCGGCGGCCGTTGCGGCGGGAACGAGAACGGCGGCTGCGACACACGCGAGGAAGAGCAGGCGGACGATGGAACGCACGAGGACCTCCTTTGGCGGGTGCGGGAAGCGGGCACGGTAGCCCGACCGCGTAAGGGCGGTGTGAAGGCGGGGCTCTTCTGACTTCGCTCCCCGCGCCGGACTGCCTGCAAACCGCGCAGACGAGCGGCCACGCCGATGGCGTAGACTCGATGCATGGTCTGGGAGATCGTCTTCATGCTCGTACTGCTCAAGATTCCCCTCGTGTATCTCTGCATGGTCGTCTGGTGGGCGATCCGGGCCGAGCCGCGGGACGAGCAGCCGACGGCTCCCGTCCGTGTCGCGGACACACCGGATCCCGACGCTCCGGTGCTGCGCCGGCCGGCGACACCGAGTAGCGGCCGCCCGAGTGGCGGCCGGCGCGGCTCGCGGAGACCCCGTCGGGCGCCCGCGCGTCCGCACGCCTCGCGTGCCGAGGTGCGGTCGTGAGCTCCGTCGACGAGACACACGGCGACCGGACGACCGCGGCCGACACGATCGCCGGCCTGCTCGCCGTCGGCTCGATCGTCCTCTCGGCGATCGCGATGGGCTTCGGCCTCCTGCTCCAGCTCCACGCCCACCCGGCCCGCCTTGCCCCGGTGGCGATCGTCGCCGCCCTCGTCGCCGCGCGGATGAGCGCCCGCTACCAGTCGCTCGCGCTCAAGGCCGCGCTCTTCGGCGCGGTCGCGTGGGTGATCGGCATGGTCGTCGTGGTCGTCACCGACGGCCCGCTCTTCTAGAGACGATCCGCCGCCCCCGCGCGGGGCCGCTTCCGGCCACGCTGCTACAACACATCGAGATGGCATCGACCGAGGTGACGGGGCCCAACGCGGCCTACGTGGCGCAGCTGCTCGAGGACTACCGCGACGCCCCCGCGAGCGTCCCACCCGAGTGGCGCCGGATCTTCGAAGAGTCCGAGCCCGGGCCGACGGTGGTCGCCCACGACGGGGGCCAGGCGGGCAACGGGGCACCACCGCCAGTCGAGGCCGCGCCGGCACCCGTCGCGCCTGCGCCCGTGGCGCCCGAGGACCCGAGCCTCCTCGGCGCCGTCGCCGCCGCGATGGCACTCGTCAAGGCGTACCGCATGCACGGGCACCTCGCCGCGCGGCTCGACCCGCTCGGCTCGGAGCCGCTGGGTGACCCGGCCCTCGACGAGACGCGGCTCGTCCCCGCGCTGACGCCCGAGCTCCAGGCGAGGATCCCGGCCGGCGTGCTGCGCCTCTACGTCCCCGGCGACACGCTGCTCGAGGCGCTGCCGCGGCTGCGCGAGGTGTACATGGGGTCGAGCGCCTACGAGATCGAGCACATCTCGGACCACGCCGAGCGCGTCTGGCTGCGCAAGGCGATCGAGTCCGGCCGCTTCCACGTCCCGCTCGAGCCGGAGCGCCGCGTGCGCCTCCTGCGTCGTCTGGCCCAGGTCGAGGGCGTCGAGCAGTACCTGCGCCGCTCGTTCCTCGGCCAGAAGCAGTTCTCGCTCGAGGGGCTCGACGTGCTCGTCCCGATGCTCGACGAGGCGATCGAGCTCGGTGCGGAGGGCGGCGCGCACCAGGTCGTGATCGGGATGGCCCACCGGGGTCGCCTCAACGCGCTCGTCCACACGGTCGGACGCTCGTACGAGTCGATCCTGCGGGAGTTCGAGGGTGAGCGCTCCTACGACGCGCTGGTCGTCGACCCGGAGGGCGGCAGCGGCGACGTCAAGTACCACCTTCCCGCCTCCGGCACCCGTGTCACCGCCTCCGGTGAGATCGAGGTGACGATCGCGCCGAACCCGAGCCACCTCGAGGCCGTCGACCCGGTCGTCGAGGGGTGGACCCGCGCCGAGCAGACCGACCGCTCGCAGGGGACGGGCCTGCACGACCCCACCGTCGCGTTGCCGATCCTGATCCACGGCGACGCGGCCTTTGCGGGGCAGGGGATCGTGGCCGAGACGCTCAACCTCCAGAGCCTCGAGGGCTACTCCACCGGGGGCACGCTCCACCTGATCACGAACAACCAGGTCGCCTTCACGACCGACCCGACGGAGAGCCGCTCGACGCGCTACTCGAGCGATCTCGCCAAGGGCTTCGACATCCCGATCGTGCACGTCAACGCCGACGACCCGGAGGCTGCTCTGAGCGCGGTCGCGCTCGCGCTCGCGTACCGCGCCGAGTTCGGGCACGACTTCGTGATCGACGTCGTCGGCTACCGCCGCTTCGGGCACAACGAGCAGGACGAGGCCGCGTACACGCAGCCGCTGATGGTCGAGCGGATCGACCACCAGCCGACCGTGCGCGAGCACTACGCTGCGAGGCTCGTCGAGGAAGGCGTGGTCGGCGACGACGAGGTCGACGGGGATCGTCGACGAGGTGACGGCGACACTGCGCGCGGCCCACGACCGGCTGCGCGCGGCCATCGCGGACCCGCCGGCGCCCCCGCCCGAGCCGCTGTCGACGACCGGCACGGCGGACGTGGTCGAGACGGCGGTTCCGGCCGAGCGCCTGCGCGCGCTCAACGAGCAGCTGCTCCAGGTGCCTCCCGGCTTCACGGTGAATGCGAAGCTCGCCCGCCAGCTCGAGCGCCGGCGCGAAACGATCGAGGCGGGTGGGATCGACTGGGGCCAGGCCGAGGCGCTCGCCTTCGCGTCTCTGCTCGAGGACGGCATCCCGATCCGCCTCTCGGGGCAGGACACCGAGCGCGGGACGTTCTCTCACCGGCACCTCGTGCTCCACGACCCCAAGAGCGGCGAGACGGCGACCCCGATCAAGAGCCTGCCGGGGGCGAACGCGTCGTTCGAGGTCTACAACTCGCCTCTCTCGGAGTACGCGGCGCTCGGCTTCGAGTACGGCTACTCGGTCTCGGCGCCGGACGCGCTCGTCCTCTGGGAGGCGCAGTTCGGCGACTTCGTCAACGGCGCCCAGATCGTGATCGACCAGTTCGTGGTCGCGGGGCGGTCGAAGTGGAACCAGACCTCCCGGCTCACCCTCCTGCTCCCGCACGGCTACGAGGGGAACGGGCCCGAGCACTCGAGCGCGCGGCTCGAGCGGTTCCTCCAGCAGGGCGCGCAGGACAACATCCGCGTCTGCAACTGCACGACTGCCGCCCAGTTCTTCCACCTGCTGCGCCGGCAGGCGCTCGACGCCGTCGCCCGACCGCTCGTCGTCATGACGCCGAAGGGCCTGCTCCGTCTGAAGCAGGCGTCGTCCACGCTGGAGGACCTTTCGACGGGGGCGTTCCAGGCCGTCCTCGACGATCCGCGCGCGCGCGACGAGGAGGTCGAGCGCCTCGTCGTCTGCTCGGGGAAGCTCTACTACGACATCGTCGGGCACGACCTCCACGAGGAGGTGCTCGACGTCGCCGTGGCGCGGCTCGAGCAGCTGTACCCGTTCCCCCTCGAGGCCGTCGAGGCGCTTCTCGCCCGCTATCCGCGGCTCCGGCAGGTGGTCTGGGCCCAGGAGGAGCCTCAGAACATGGGGCCGTGGCGCTCGATCCGCCATCGTCTCGAGGAGACGGTTCGCGCCAGCGCCGCCGAGAGCCTCCAGTACGTCGGGCGGACGTGGAAGGCGAGCCCCAGCGAGGGCTACCCGACCGCGCACCAGGTCGAGCAGGACCGCATCGTGCGGACTGCGCTCGGCGCGTTCCGGCCGTAGGCACCGGCCCCGTACGTCAGATGCACGCGGCTACACTGCGGCGTGGCTCACGACCGACCCGAACCTCGTAACGGAGACCGAATGGCAGTCGATACCAGCATTCCCGAGAACCCCTTCACCACGGACGCGAGCGCAGAAGACGACGCGTCCTCCCTCTCTCGCGCGATCCAGGAGCACCTCGACCTGAAGCAGCGAAACGCGTCCCTCGACGGCGACATGCCGCTCGACCGGTACTCGATCGAGGACCCCTTCGAGAACCACCCGCTCTTCAAGTCGGAGGAGCAGGCCCGTCTCGAGGAGACGCTCGAGGGCGTCGCCGCCCCCGAGCCCAAGCAACCCCTTCCGTGGCCCGGTGAGGACGAGACCGTCGAGGGCGCCGCGCTCGACGACGGCCTCTGGGGCCGCTCGCGCGACTTCGACTGGGGCGAGTAGCACCCGTTCCGCGGCGGCGCCGACCCCGCTATCGTCGCGCGGGATGACGCCCGAGAAGCGCCTCGACCGCTTCGCCGACCTCGTCGTCCGGGTCGGCGCGAACGTCCAGCCCGGGCAGGAGGTCGTGCTCATCTACCTGGTCGAGCACACGCCCATCGCCCGTGCCGTCGCGAGCGCGGCGCTCCGGGCCGGTGCTCGGCGCGTGCACCCCGTCATCTCGGACCTCCACCTCCGCAAGGCCGCGATCGAGCACGGCCCCGCGGCGGAGCTCGGCCGGTCGCCGGAGTACATCCTCGAGTGGATCCGGGAATGGTCGGAGACGCGGCCGGCGCTGATCTCGCTCTCCGGCGACCCCGAGCCCACGCTCTTCGACGGGCTCGATCCCGAGCTCGTCGCGAAGGCGGAGCCGCGCGACGTCCGCATGATCTACCTGCCGCTCGTCACGGGCAGGAAGCTCAACTGGGTCATCGTCCCGGCGCCGAATCCCGGTTGGGCGGAGGCCGTGCTCGGTGAGCCGGACGTCGAGCGGCTCTGGGAGGCGGTCGCGACGACGATGCGCCTCGACGCGGAGGACCCGGTCGAAGCATGGCGCGAGCACGCCGCGATGCTCCAGGCGCGGGCCGACGCCCTCGTCGCGGCGCGCTTCGACGCGGTCCGCTTCCGCGGTCCCGGCACCGACCTCGTCGTCGGGCTGCTCGGCGGCTCGCGGTGGATGTGCGCCACGTTCGAGACGGAGACCGGGATCAAGCACCTGCCGAACCTGCCCACGGAGGAGGTGTTCACGACGCCGGACTGGCGCCGTACCGAGGGCGTCGTGCGCTCGACGTACCCACTCGTCGTGCCGGGCATCGGCGCGCGCGTGGACGGGCTCGAGCTTCGGTTCGAGGGCGGCAGGGTCGTGGACGTGCAGGCAGAGGGCGACGGGGCCGACGTGATCCGCGCGCAGATCGCGAGCGACGACCGCGCGCCGTTCCTCGGTGAGATCGCGCTCGTCGACGGCTCGTCGCGGGTGCGGGAGACCGGCCTCGTCTTCCAGAACACGCTGTTCGACGAGAACGCGAGCTGCCACGTCGCCTACGGCAGCGGCCTTCCGTTCGCGGTCGACGGCGCCGAGGGCCTCGGAACGGACGAGCTGATCGAGGGCGGGATCAACGTGTCCGGCGTCCACACGGACTTCATGATCGGCGGCCCGGAGGTCGAGGTCGACGGGCTCGCCGCGGACGGCGCTGCCACGCCGATCCTTCGCGACAACGTCTGGGTCCTCTAGCCTGACGCCTGGCCGCGCCAGGGCTCACGCGACGCGGCGGGCGCTGATGCCCTGCAGGGTCGTGGCGAGCCGGCGGAACGGCCCCTCCGCTGCCATCAGGTCGTCGTACGTCCCACGCTGCGTGATCCGGCCGCGCTCCATCACCAGGATCTCGTCGGCGCGGCGGACGGTCGTCAGCCGGTGGGCGATGATGATCGACGTCCGGCCGCGCAGCAGCGTGTCGAACGCGCGCTCGATGAGCACCTCGGTCGGGCGGTCGATGTTCGACGTCGCCTCGTCGAGGATGAGGATCCTCGGGTCGGCGACGAGCGCCCGGGCGATCGAGATCAGCTGGCGCTCGCCGGCCGAGAGCCCGGCGCCGCCCTCGCGGACGACGTGGTCGAGACCCTCCTCGAAGCGGGCGGCGACGCGGTCGACCCCGATCGCGTGCGCAGCCGCCACGACCTCCTCGTCGGTCGCGTCGGGCCGGGCGAAGCGGATGTTGTCGGCGATCGTGCCGCTGAACAGGAACGGGTCCTGGAGGACGACCCCGAGCTGGCGCCGGTACGAGCGCAGCCGGACGTCGCGCAGGTCGGTCCCGTCGACGCGCACGGCGCCGCGATCGGGGTCGTAGAAGCGCGCGACGAGCTTCGCGGTCGTCGACTTGCCGCCGCCCGACTCCCCGACGAGCGCGATGCAGCCGCCGGCCGGTATCTCGAGCTCCAGCCCGTGGATGACGGGCTCGGCGCCGTACGCGAAGACGACACGGTCGAGGTCGAGCCTCCCCTCGATGCGGCCGAGGTCGCGCGCGCCGGGCTTGTCGACGATGTCGTGCTCGGCGTCGAGGACGGTCGAGATCTTCCCCATGGCGGCGGTCGCCGCCTGCACCTGCCCGTACAGCTCGGAGAGCTCCTGCAACGGCTGGAAGACGAGCGAGAGCATCCCGACGCCGGCGATCAGGGTGCCGATCTCGAGGCTGCCGCCGTCGATCATCAGCGCGCCCGCGTAGATGACCGCGACCTGCGCGACGACGCCGAGCAGCTCGATCGCGGGGAAGAAGACGGACGAGAGCTTCTGCGCGTACGTGTTCGAGACGCGGTTGGCCTCGTTGAGCTCCTCGAACTCGCGCTGGAACGCGCGCTCGCGGTTGAACGCCTGCACGACCGCCATCCCGGCGACCGACTCGGCGAGCTGCGCGGTGACAGCGGCGATCCTCGTCCGGACGTCGGAGAACGCCGCGTGGGAGCGGCGCTGGAACCAGCGCGTGATGACGATGCCGGGCGGCAGGACGAGCAGCGCGACGAGCCCGAGGCGCCAGTCGAGCAGGAAGAGCCCGCCGATCGCCGCGACGAGGGTCAGCGTGTTGACGACGAGCGTGGTCAACCCCTGGTTGAGCACGTCCGAGAGCGCGTCGACGTCGCTCGTCAGGCGCGCGATGATCCAGCCGGCCTTCTGCTCGGAGAAGTAGCGGAGCGACAGCGCGGTGAGGTGCTCGAAGAGGTCGCGGCGCAGCTCGAGCACCATCCGCTGGCCGATGCTGGCGAGCATCAGCCAGGTCGCCGTGCCCAGGAGCCACGCGACGACGCCGATCGCGACGTACGCCACGACGTCCTCGGTGAGCCGTCCGGTGTCCCCGGCGACGATGCCGTTGTCGATCGCGTCTCCGACGATGTGCCACATCGCGACCGGCGCGGCGGCGGACACCGCGGCCAGCGCGAGCACGACGGAGAGACGCCGGCGGCGTCCCTCGGTGTAGCGCCACAGGCGCGACAGCCCTGTGCGCTTCGGTCTCATGCCGCGAGCGCCTCCTCGCCGAACAGCTCGGCGAACGGGCCGCCGGCCCGGATCAGGTCGTCGGGGAAGCCCTGCTCGACGATCTTCCCGTCGCGGAGGACGACGGCGCGGTCCGCGACGAGGACGGTCGAGAGCCGCTGCCCGGAGATGAGGACCGTCCTGCCCGCGACGGCGGGGCGGAGGTTCTCGACCAGGTGGCGCTCCGTCTCCGTGTCCACCGCGGACATCGGGTCGTCGAGCACGAGCACGCGCGATCCCGCGATGAGGGCGCGTGCGAGCGCGACCCGCTGGCGCTGGCCGCCCGAGAGGTTGACGCCGCGCTCGCCGATCAGCGTGTCGTAGCCGTCCGGCAGGTCCTCGACGAACTCCGCCACACCCGCCGCGTCGCACGCGTCGAGAACGTCGGCCCAGTCCGCGTCGGGGCGGGCCGCGAGCAGGTTGTCGCGCAGCGGGACCGAGAACAGCACGGCCTTCTGCGTGACGATCGCGACCGCCTCGCGCAGCTCGGCGAGCGGGACGTCGCGCGCGTCGACCCCGCCGATCAGCACCCGCCCGGCGGTCGGGTCGTAGAAGCGCGGGAGCAGGTGCAGGAGCGACGTCTTGCCCGCCCCCGTCGGGCCGCAGACGGCGACGATCTCGCCCGGCGCCGCGTCGAGATCGATCCCGGAGAGCACCTCGCCGCCCGTCGGGTACGAGAAGCGGACGTCCTCGAAGCGCACGGGGAGCGGCCCGTCGGGCACCGCCACCGGCTGCTCGGCCTCCGGGAGCGACTCGATCCCGTCGAGCCACGCGAAGCTCCGCGAGGCTGCGGCGGTGGCGCGCTGGCCGAGGTTGATGATCCAGCCGAGCGCCTCGAGCGGCCACACGAGCTGGAGGAGGAGCGTGATGAACAGCGTGAACTGGCCGATCGTCAGGTTCCCGGCGATCGCCTCGCGGCCGCCCACGAGGAGCACCGCTGCGATCCCGAGCGTGGGGAGGAAGACGAGGCCGGGCAGGAAGCGCGCCTCGACCGACGCCTGCCGCATCGTCTCGTGGCGCACGGCCTCCGCGCGATTGTGGAACCGGTCGCGCACGTCGTCCTCGCGGCCGAAGGCCTGCACCATCTCGATTCCGACGACCGCCTCGTCCGACGCCTCGGTGAGGTGCCCCTTCTTCCGCTGCACCTCGCGCGAGATCGGGAAGACACGGTGCGCGAAGAAGTAGGTGAGGATGGCGATCGGCGGCATCGCGACGGCCGCCGTGAGCGCGAGCTGCCAGTTCACGACCGCGAGCACGATCGCGGCGCCGACCAGCATCAGCACGCTCTGGATCGCCTGCACGACGCCCCAGCCGATGAAGTAGCGCACGGGATAGATGTCGTTCGTCGCCCGCGAGATGACCTCTCCGGTCGCGTGCCGGTCGTAGAACGCGCGCGGGTAGCGGAGGTACGCGTCGTAGAGCATCGAGCGCAGGCGGGCCTCGACGGTGACGCCGATCCGCGCGGTCGCGTAGCGGCGGGTGAAGTTGATGCCGAAGCGGAGCGTGGCCACGACGACGATCGCCGCGAGGTACGGCACGAGGAGCGACCGGTCACCGCCGTCGATCGCGTCGTCGATGGTGCGCTGGACGAGGATCGGGATGAGCAGCGAGAGCAGCGTGAACACGAACGCGCACGCGAGCCCGATCGAGGCCAGCCGCCACTGCGCCCGCCACAGCGGATAGAGGTGCCGGATCGTCGGCCAGAGAGTGAGATCCTGAGGATCGACGTTCGTCACGGGGCGCTCCTCGCCGTGTCGCGGGCACGGTGTCGTACGGGAAGCCGCCCCGCGTCCGCGGGGCGGGAGAGACCGTCCGGCGGGGCCTGAGCCTCGAGCCGGACGCCCGCACAAGAGTAGTCGATCGAAAGTACGCCATTCGTACGGTTTTCCGCCCTTCTCATGCCGCTTCTGAGCGTATGGTGCCTCCCGTGACGGGAGTTTGACGACGTTTCGCACTTGACAGACATCATTTTGATGTCATACTGCAGTCCATGGAGCTGCACATCGATGCGATCAAGCGCGACCTGGTCGGGGTCATCGCGGCGCTCGGCGACGAGGACGTCGTCGAGCAGTGGCGCCGGCTCGCCGACGCGGTCGAGCCGTCGCTCCGCCTCCGGCTGATCGACCTGCTCTCGGAGGCCGCGCTCTCGCTGAACTCGCAGCTCGACATCGGTCACGTCGAGGTGCGGATGGCCGGGCGCGACCCCGAGCTCGTGTTCGTCGACGAGCCCCAGGCGCCGGCGGAGCCGCCGTCCCCCGGCGACGACCTGAGCGCCCGCGTCACCCTGCGGCTGCCCGAGGGCCTCAAGGCAAGCCTCGAGGTCGCCGCGGCCCGCGAGGCCGTGTCCACCAACGCATGGATCATCCGGGCACTCGCCCGAGCGCTCGAGCCGCGCGCCGCGCGGCGTTCGTCCAACCGGCTCCAGGGCTTCGCCCGGAGCTAGCGGAAGAAAGGAGCACCCCATGTTCTCGCTCGCCCTCTTCGGACCGTTCGACCCAGACCCGGTCGAGCGCCGCCCGCCGCGCCGCCGCGGCGACGGTCGTGTCGACTCCCGCCCCTCCGTCCCGCCCCGCCTCGGGCCTCGCTGAGCGGTCGTGCCGACCTTCGAGACACCGGGCCGCGTCGCGCTCGACGTGATCGTCCCGGCCGGCGCCGTGTCGGTGGGCACGTGGAACGAGCCGCGGGTCGACGTCGAGGTCACGGCGATCCGCGGCGACGATCCCTCCCTCCAGGCAGCGGCCGAGACGCGGATCGAGGCCGTCGAGCGCGGCGGACGCCACGAGGTGTCCGTCCGCGTCCCGAAGCGGGAGGGGCGGCTCGGGATCTTCGGCCGCAGCCCGGAGCTGCTCGTGGCGATCCGCTGCCCGGAGGGCGCCGACCTCGAGCTGACGACCCAGAGCGCCGACCTCGACGCCCGCGGACGGCTCGGCGAGGTCGCCGCGCGGTCGGCCTCCGGCGACGCGATGCTCGCAGACACGAGCGAGCTCGCCTTCACGACGGCGAGCGGTGACCTGGTCGCCGGCGCCGTCTCCGGTGCGCTGACGGCGAAGTCGGCATCGGGCGACGTGGCCGTGCGCTCGGTGACGGGCCCGGCGGCGGTCAACACCGTCTCCGGCGACGTCAGGCTGGGCGAGACCGCGGGTCTCGCGGGCGTCAACACCGTCTCGGGCGACGTCGAGCTCGACGCGGTCGCCGGCGGCGCTCGGGTGAGCTGCGTCTCCGGTGACGTCCACGTCGCCACGCGCCCCGGCCTCGCGCTCTGGATCGACGTCCAGTCGGTCAGCGGCTCCGTCAGCTCCGACCTCGACGTCGGAGACGCTCCGGGAGGCGGCGACGCGCAGGTCGAGCTCCGCGTCCGGACCGTATCCGGCGACGTCCGCATCACCCGCGCAGCCGGTGTCCGACTTCAGTCGGACACCTAGCGAGCACCTGGCACGGAGGTATCGGACCGACGTCCGACACCGGGCGCACGAGCGCCCGCCGACCGCGTTCCTAGACTCGCAGCGTGTCGAGCGTGCCCGAGCCGCCGCCCAAGCGCGTCGAGATCACGATCTCCCCCCGGACGATCGCGACCGTCCTCGGGGTCGCCGCGTTCGTGTGGGCCTTCATCGCGGCGCGCCAGGCAGTGCTCTGGGTGTTCATCGCGCTCTTCCTCGCGATCGTCCTGCAGACGCCGGTCACGTGGCTCGAGGAGCGGGCCGGCATGCGGCGCGGCAACGCGGCGATGATCGTGGTGCTCGGGTTGATGGGGTTCCTCGCCCTGCTCTCGTACCTCCTCGTGAGCCCGTTCGTCGGCGCCGTGCGGAACCTCATCGAGGACCTGCCCACGATCGTCGAGCGCATCCGGGCCTCGGAGCTCTTCCAGCAGATCGACCAGCGCACCGACCTCGGCGACAAGCTCCAGGAACGGGCGCAGACACTCGCGGCGGACCTTCCGACCAAGATCGGCGACGCGTTCGCGGTCGGCGGCAAGGTCTTCGGCTTCGGCCTGGGCGCCGTGACCATCACCTTCATGACGCTCTTCCTCGTGATCGACCTTCCGAACCTGTCACGCTCGCTGCACAGCGTCCTCTTCCCGCGCGAGTCGGCACGGACTGCGGCGCTGGAGGAGCGGATCACGCGGACGATCGGGCGGTACGCAATCGGCGCCGTCGTCATCGCGACGATCGCGGGCACGATCCAGGGGACGGCTGCGTGGATCCTCGGCGTCCCGTTCGCGCTCGCGCTCGGGATCGTCGCCGGGCTCCTCGGGCTGATCCCTCAGGTCGGCGCGACCCTCGCCGCCGTCGTCCTGTCGCTCGTCGCCCTCACCCAGGGCGTCCCGCAGGCGCTGATCATGCTGACCGTCTGCATCGTCTACCAGCAGGTCGAGAACTACGTGCTCCAGCCCACGATCCAGGGTCGCGCCGCGGATGTCTCCGGGTTCTTCGTGATCGCGAGCGTGATCGTGGGCGCCGCGCTCCTCGGGGTCGTCGGCGCGCTCATCGCGGTGCCGCTCACCGCCTCGGCGCAGATCGTGGTGCGGGAGCTCACCGCCGAGCGGCGTGCCGCTGTCGCGCTCGCGCATGCTGCGACGGCTCCGACGGGCGGTCCGTCTCCGCCCGAGTAGCCGCGGGGCAACGCCCGGGTCACGCGCCCGAGGGCGCGAGGCTGCCGCGGCAGTCCTCGCAGGCGCCGCGCAGGACGACGTCGTGCTGCTCGAGCGCGTAGCCGAGCTTCCCGGCGGCCTGCTCGAGCGCCTGCTCGAGCGGCTCGTCGGTGAACGGCTCGACCTTGCCGCAGTCGTCGCACACGAGGTGGTGATGGTGGTGGTGATCCGTCCGGGCGGGCTCGAAGCGTGCGACGCCGTCGCCCGCGTCCACGCGCTGCACGAGGCGGAGCTCGGCGAGCGTGTCGAGAGCCCGGTACACGCTCGCGACGCCGACGGCGTCTCCGGCGGCCGCGATCCCGTCGTGGATCTCCTGGGCCGAGCGGCAGCAGTCCTGCCCGTCGAGGTACTCGACCACCGCGCGGCGCGCGCCGCCGCGACGGAGCCCGGCCGAGCGGAGCCCGTCGAGTGCCCGAATGCTCCAGGTGCTCATGTCTAAACGATACCGATTCTCATCGTCTGGTAGCCTCGGCACCGGTGCTTTCGAGAATCGTTCTCTTGTGCGTCGCCGTCGCGCTCGCCTCTGCGACGACCGGCTGCGGTGGCACTGCGGGCGACGACGCGATCGTGGCGGCCTTCTACCCCCTCGCCTACGCCGCCGGCCAGGTCGCCGGCCCGCACGCGGAGGTCGTGAACCTCACCCCGCCGGGTGCGGAGCCGCACGACCTCGAACTGTCTCCCCGCGACGTCGGGCGCGTGCGGGACGCGGCGCTCGCCGTCTACGCCGGAGACGGCTTCCAACCCGCGGTGCAGGACGCCGTCGACGGCCGGAGCGGACCGTCACTCGACGTGCTCGCCGGCGTCGACGTCCGGCATCTCGCGGCGGAGGGGGAGGGTCTCGACCCGCACGTCTGGCTCGACCCGGTCCGCTTCGCCGCGATCGCGAGGGAGATCGCCGCCGCGCTCGGCACACCGGCCGCGGCGGACGATCTCGTCGCACGGCTCCACGCGCTCGACCGCGAGTACCGGCGCGGTCTCGCACGGTGCGCGCGGCGCGAGGTCGTCACGAGCCATGCGGCCTTCGGCTACCTCGCCGCCCGGTACCGGCTCGTGCAAGTGCCGCTCGTCGGTCTCCAGCCCGAGGCCGAGCCGGGGCCGAGAGAGGTCGAGCGGCTGGTCGACGACGTGCGCGCGACGGGTGCGACGACGGTCTTCTCGGAGCCGCTCGCCTCGCCGGCCCTCGCCGACGCCGTCGCGCGCGAAGCCGGCGTTACAACCGCCGTCCTCGACCCGCTCGAGGGGCTCACGCCGGACGAGGTGGCCGCGGGCGCCGACTACTTCACCGTCATGCGGAAGAACCTCGACGCGCTGCGGACGGCGCTCGGATGCAGGTAGCGGGCGACGTCCCGGCGGTCGTGCTCCACGGCGTCTCGTTCGCGTATCGCGGTGGGCCGCGCGTGCTCGAGGACGCGTCACTCACGGTCGAGCGCGGTGCGTTCCTCGGCATCGCCGGGCCGAACGGAGGGGGGAAGACGACGCTCCTGCGGCTCGTGCTCGGGCTGGAGCGCCCCACGGCCGGCAGCGTGCTGCTGTTCGGAAGGGCACCCGGGTCGCGCGGCGTGCCGCGGATCGGCTACGTCTCCCAGCGCGCCCAGCTCGCATCGGGGACGCCGGTCACCGTCCGCGAGGTCGTCGAGGCCGGCCGTCTCACGGTGCGCGGGCCGCTCGGGCCGCTGCGCGCGGAGGATCGGGCGGCGGTCGCGCGAGCGATCGAGCGGGTCGGGCTCGGGGATCGGGCAGACGAGCCGCTGCGGACGCTCTCGGGTGGGATGCAGCAGCGGGCGTTCATCGCACGGGCGCTCGCCGCCGAGCCCGCGCTCCTCGCCCTCGACGAGCCGACGACCGGAGTGGACGCCGAGTCGCAGGAGACGCTCGCCGCTCTCCTCGCGGAGCTCCGCTCCGAGCTGGGCGTCACGATCCTCTACGTCTCCCACGAGTTCGGCGCCGTGGAGCACGTCGTCTCGCGCCTCGTCCTCGTGCGAGGCCGGATCGTCTTCGACGGCGCCCCGGCCGATCTTCCCGCGCTCTGGCACGACCCCTCGCACGCGCACTGATGCTCGAGCTCGAGTTCATGCGGCTCGCGTTCGCCGTCGGTGTCGTCGTCGGCATCCTCGCGCCCGCTGTCGGGTTCTTCCTCGTCGAGCGGCGGCAGTCGCTGGTCGGCGACGGGCTCGGCCACGTCGCCTTCGCCGGCGTCGCGGCCGGCTACCTGCTCGGCATCTCGCCCGTGCTCACCGCGCTCGGCTTCGCCGTCGTCGGCGCGTTCGCGATCGAATGGCTCCGCTCACGGGGCGGGACCGCAGGAGACCAGGCGCTGGCGCTCGTCTTCTACACCGGGATCGCGCTCGGCATCGTCCTGATCTCGAGCGCGAACCGCTTCGACGCGGGGCTCTTCCAGTTCCTCTTCGGCTCGATCCTCACCGTGACCCGGGACGACCTCTGGGTCGTGCTCGTGCTCGGCGGGGTCTCCCTGGCGGCGATCGCCGCCCTGTACCGCGGCCTCGTCGCGGTCGTGCTCGACGAGGAGGGAAGCCGCGTCGCGGGCGCGCCGGTCGCGCTCCTGAATACGGTCGTCGCCGTCCTCGCCGCGCTCACCGTCGGGATCTCGATGCGGATCGTCGGCATCCTCCTCATCGCAGCGCTGATGGTGCTGCCCGTGATCGCCGCGCAGCGTGTCGCCTGGAGCCTGCGCTCGACGATCGGCCTCTCCGCCGCCATCGGCCTCGGCTCGGTGCTCGCCGGGCTCAGCGTCGCCTACTACGCCGATCTGCCGCCCGGCGGGACGATCGTGCTCCTGGCGGCCGGGGCCGTCGTCGGCGCGACGCTCGTCGGCGCGGCGCGCGGCACCGGCTGACCGACGTCTGAGCGTAGGCTTGACCGGTGGCCGACGCCGCCGCTCGCATCGTCTTCGACCACGTGACGAAGCGCTACCCGGGCCGGGCGGCTCCCGCCGTGGACGACCTCACGCTGACGATCCCGGCCGGCGAGATCTGCGTCCTCGTCGGGCCGTCGGGCGGCGGCAAGACGACCGCGATGAAGATGGTCAACCGCCTCATCGACATGAGCGAGGGCGACATCCGGATCGGCGAGGAGAGCGTCCGCGACCACGACGTGACCGAGCTCCGGCGCGGGATCGGCTACGTGATCCAGCAGACCGGGCTCTTCCCCCACATGACGGTCTCGGAGAACATCGCGACCGTGCCGCGGCTGCTCGGCTGGGACAAGCGCCGGATCGAGGCGCGAGTCGACGAGCTGCTCGACCTCGTCGACCTCCCGGCGGTCGACTACCGCGGACGCTACGCGGCGCAGCTTTCCGGCGGCGAGCGCCAGCGGGTGGGCCTCGCGCGCGCGATGGCCGCCGACCCGCCGGTGATGCTGATGGACGAGCCCTTCGGCGCCCTCGACCCGATCACGCGGACGCGCCTTCAACACGAGCTCCTGCGCATCCACGGCGAGGTGCGGAAGACGGTCATCTTCGTGACGCACGACATCGACGAGGCCATCTTGATGGGCGACCGGATCGCGATCCTGCGGCCCGGGGGACGCCTCGCGCAGTACGACACTCCGGAGGCGATCCTCGCCGAGCCGGCCGACGACTTCGTCGCCGGCTTCGTCGGTGCCGACCGGGGCCTCAAGCGCCTCTCCCTCACCCGGCTCGACGAGCTCCAGCTCGAGCCGCTCGACGGCAGGCGCGGGCCGGCGCTCGACGGGTCGACCACCCTCCGCGACGCGCTCTCGACGATGCTGAGCGAAGGGAGCCGCGTGGTCGTCGTGCTCGACGGCGACGGTGCGCCGCGCGGCTCGCTCACCCTCGACGCGCTCGCCGAGCGGCTGTCGTCGTGACCTGGCCCCTCGCGCAGTCCGGCCCAGTGATCCCGGACTTCGGCGAGGCGAGCTCCTGCGTCCAGGAGAACCGCCTGTTCTGCCCGGACTGGGTGCGCGACAACTGGGCGCCGGTGCTCCAGCCGGCGCTCCTGCAGCACGTCAAGCTCACGGTGATCGCGGTCGCGGTCGGGTTCGTCCTTGCGTTTGCCGCGGCGCTCGCCGCGCGGCACCGCTCCTGGTTCGAGCGGCCGTTCGACCTGTTCTCGGCGCTCGTCTACACGATCCCGAGCCTCGCGCTCTTCCAGCTGCTCGTCCCGATCACCGGCCTCACGGTGACGACGGTCGAGGTCGCGCTCGTCTCCTACACGCTCCTGATCCTGTTCCGGAACATCCTGACGGGGTTCCGCTCGGTCCCGGCCGACGTGCTCGAGGCCGCGCGCGGGATGGGGATGGGGTCGTTCCAGGTCCTCCGGCGGGTGGAGCTGCCCCTCGCGCTCCCGGCGATCATGGCCGGCGTGCGCATCGCGACGGTCTCGACGATCGCGCTCGCGACGGTCGCAGCGTTCGTGATCCCGGAGGGCCTCGGCCGGCCGATCTTCCTCGCGCTGCGGCAGTTCTTCAACACGGAGCTGATCGTCACCGCGATCCTCGCGGTCGGCCTCGCGCTCGTCGCTGACGCCCTACTCGTGCTCGCCCAGCGGGCGCTGACGCCGTGGACGCGGGCGAGGGCTGGGTCGTGATCGCGGACGTCTCCCTCTTCGGCGACGCCCTGCGCTTCATCCAGGAGAACCCCGGCCTGCTGTGGGACAAGACGGTCGAGCAGCTCGCGCTCTCGGCGGCGGCCGTGGGTATCGGCCTCCTCGTCGCGCTCCCGATCGGCATCGGGCTCGGCCATCTGCGGCGCTACTCGTTCGTCGCGATCAGCGTCGCCAACGTCGGCCGCGCGCTGCCCACCCTCGCCGTGATCGCCGTCGGCATCGTCTTCCTCCCGGTGGGCTTCACCGTCGTGCTCATCGCGCTCGTCGTGCTCGCGGTCCCTCCGATCCTCACGAACGCGTACGTCGGCGTGAGCGAGATCGACGCGGAGACGATCGAGGCGGCGCGCGGGATGGGCATGACCGAGCGGCAGATCCTCCAGCGGGTCGAGCTCCCGCTCGCCTCGCCGCTCCTCTTTGCGGGGATCCGCACCGCCGTCGTGTTCGTCGTCGCATCGGCCACGATCGCGGCGATCGCCGGCGGAGGCGGGCTCGGCGACGTGATCGTCAACCAGGCGAGCTACGGGATCGAGGGCGTGATCGGCGCATCGATCCTCGTCTGCGGGCTGGCCTTCGCCTGCGACGCCATCGTCGCGGTCGTCCAGCGGCTCGTGACGCCGACGCCGCTTCGCGGCCGGCACGTCGGCGACGCGACGCTGGTTGCCGAGACCGGTAGGGAGGGATCGACCCTGTAAGGTCGCGAAAATCCGGGTCAACGACCAACGGGAGGTTTGCCCATGATCCGCAAGCACACCCGGCGCGCCGCGAAGGCGGCGTTCGCGATCTCGCTCGGGGTCGCGATCATCCTCGGCGGAGCGACCGCCGCGCTGGCCGGAGGCTCCACGGCCACCGCGACGCCGATCGTCGTCGGCACGAAGAACTTCGGCGAGGCCTTCGTCCTGGGCGAGCTCTACAAGCAGGCGCTCGAGGCGAAGGGCTTCGACGTCTCCTACAAGGAGAACATCGGCTCGACGGAGCTGATCCAGAAGGCGCTCACGAGCGGGAAGATCACGCTCTACCCCGAGTACGTCGGGATCGCCTACACCGTCACGTTCAACAAGAAGACGTTCCCGGCGTCCGCCCAGGCGACGTACGCCACCGTCAAGAAGCTGTACGCCGGCAAGGGCTACACGGTGCTCCGCATGACGCCGTTCCAGGACGTCGACGCCGTCGCCGTGCTCCGCGCGACCGCGAAGAAGTACGGCCTGAAGAGGGTCGCCGACCTGAAGAAGGTGCCCGACCTGACGCTCGCCGCCTTCCCGGAGTTCCGCACGCGGGAGACCGGTCTCGTCGGGATGAAGAAGAAGTACGGCATCACCGACGTGAAGTTCACGCCGCTCGCCGGGATCAGCGCCTACAAGCTGCTCGACGACGGCAAGGTGCTCGCGGCCGGGGTCTTCTCGACCGACCCGCCGCTCGCGACGACGAAATACGTCGTCCTCAAGGATCCGAAGAACATCTTCGGCTTCCAGAACGTCGTCCCGATCGTGTCGAACAAGCTCGTGTCCGAGTACGGGCAGAAGCTCGTGTCGACGCTGAACGCGGTCAGCGCCAAGCTGACGCTCAAGGCGATGCTCGCGATGAACACCGCCGTCTACGTCGATCAGAAGCCGGCGAAGCAGATCGCCGACACGTTCCTGAAGGCGAACGGCCT
>CAWGDT010000028.1:0-158316 GCA_963821365.1 uncultured Actinomycetes bacterium | reverse complement strand
GTCGAGGGCTGATGGCGGTCAAGGCAGCCGTGCTCGGCGGCGAGGCGAACGACGTCGCGCTCGATGCGGCGGTGTTCGAGGCCGAGGTCAAGCCGCATCTCGTCCACGAGACCGTCCGCGCCGAGCTGAACGCGGCACGTAGCGGCACACGGGCGGCGAAGAGCCGCGGGCTCGTCTCCGGCGGCCGCGCCAAGCCGTGGCGCCAGAAGGGCACGGGCCGCGCGCGCCAGGGGACGACCCGTGCCCCGCAGTTCACGGGCGGTGGCGTCGCCTTCCCGCCCGGGATGCGCAGCTTCGACGTCAAGGTGAACCGCAAGGCGCGCCGCGCCGCGCTGCGCGGTGCGCTCTCCCACCACGCGGCGAACGGGACGCTCGCCGTGCTCGACGCGGGCGTCGTTCGAGGCTCCGTCGACGAAGCAGGCGAAGGGCGTGCTCGAGGGCTGGGGCAAGGACGCGCCGGTGCTCGTCGTCGCGCACGAGGACGAGGAGACCGTCGTGAAGTCGTTCCGCAACCTCGAACGGGTGCTCGTCACCGTGCCGGCGGAGCTCGAGGTCGCCGCCGTCGTCTGGGCACGCGCGTTGATCGTCACCGAGAGCGCGCTCCCGCTCGTGGAGCAGCGCGCCGGGAAGGACGCCTCGGCATGAGCGGGCTGACGAACGAGCAGGTCGTCCTTGCGCCCGTCGTCTCCGAGAAGAGCTACTCGGGGATCGCCGAGCGCCGGTACACGTTCAAGGTGCATCCGGAGGCGCACAAGATGCAGGTGCGCCAGGCGGTCGAGGAGCTGTTCGACGTGCACGTCGAGCGCGTGAACATCGTCAAGGTGCAGGCGAAGCCGAAGCGGCGCGGCCTCTTCAAGGGCACGCGGCCCGGCTGGAAGAAGGCGATCGTCCAGGTCCGCGAGGGCGAGACGATCGAGATCTTCGAGGGAGCCCAGGTCTGATGGCAGTCAAGAAGTACAAGCCGACGAGCGCGGGCCGCCGCCAGATGGCGACCTCGTCGTTCGAGGAGATCACGACGTCGACACCCGAGAAGTCGTTGCTCGAGCCGCTCAAGAAGACGGGCGGGCGCAACAACCGGGGGCGCATCACGACGCGCCATCAGGGTGGCGGCCACAAGCGCCGCTACCGCAAGATCGACTTCAAGCGCGTCAAGGACGGGGTGCCCGCCAAGGTCGCCTCGATCGAGTACGACCCGAATCGCTCGGCGCGGATCGCGCTCCTGCACTACGCCGACGGCGCGAAGGCGTACATCCTCGCGCCGGTCGGCCTCCGCGTCGGCGCGACGGTCCAGGCGGGCGCGGGGGCGGACATCAAGCCCGGCAACGCGCTGCCGCTCGCGGACATCCCGACCGGCACCGTCGTCCACGCCGTCGAGCTCCGCCCCGGCCAGGGCGCGAAGCTCGCCCGCTCGGCCGGCTCGGGCATCCAGCTCGTCGCCAAGGACGCACCCTACGGTGTGCTCCGCCTGCCCTCCGGGGAGATGCGCCGGGTGCTGCTCACGTGCCGCGCGACCGTCGGCCAGGTCGGGAACACCGACCATGCGAACGAGTCGAGCGGCAAGGCGGGCCGCAGCCGGTGGCTCGGGAAGCGTCCGTCCGTGCGCGGCACGGCGATGAACCCCGTCGACCACCCGCACGGCGGCGGCGAGGGCAAGTCGAAGGGCCATCACCCCGTGACGCCGTGGGGCGTCCCGACGATCGGGAAGCGCACGCGGCGCAAGCACAAGGAATCCGACAAGCTGATCGTCCGCGGCCGGCGCCGCGGGAAGGAGCGTCGCTAGTGAGCAGATCGTCCAAGAAGGGGCCTTTCGTCGAGGAGCGGCTCCTCGCCCGGGTCGAGTCGATGAACGCCGGCGGGGAGAAGCGGATGATCCGCACCTGGTCGCGCGCCTCGACGATCTTCCCCGAGATGGTCGGGCACACGATCGCCGTCCACGACGGGCGCAAGCACGTGCCGGTCTTCGTGTCCGAGCAGATGGTCGGGCACAAGCTCGGCGAGTTCGCGCCGACGCGGACGTTCCGCAGCCATGCGGGCGACCGGCAGGCCCAGGTGAAGAAGCGCTGATGGCCCGGCGCGACCGACACGACGACCCCGGTTCGCGCGCAGGCGCGGTGGGTGCGCATGTCCGCGCGCAAGGCGCGGCTCGTGCTCGACCTGATCCGCGGCCGCACGGTGCCCGAGGCGCGGACGGTGCTTGCGTTCACGCCGCGTGCCGCCGCGCGCGAGATCGACCGTGTGCTCGCGTCCGCCGTCGCGAACGCCGAGTCCGCGCACGGCCTCGACGGCGACGAGCTCGTCGTGCTCGAGGCGTACGCCGACGAGGGCCCGACCCTCAAGCGCTGGCGCGCCCGCGCGCGCGGCCGCGTAAACCGGATCAAGAAGCGGACCTGTCACATCACGGTGGTCGTCGCAGCCGCGGAGCAACAGCCCCGCAAGCGACCGCAGAACACGCCCGCTGCCGAGGAGTCGGCGGCCCCCGCTCCAGCGAAGCCGAAGGCGTCGCGCAGCCGGAAGAAGCAGGAGGTGGCCGCGTAATGGGCCAGAAGGTGCACCCCGGCGGCCTCCGGGTCGGCGTCATCCACGACTGGAAGTCCAACTGGTGGACCGGCAAGAAGGAGATCGCCGACTACATCCTCGAGGACATCCGGATCCGCGACCACATCAACGGCAAGCTCGCGCACGCGGGGCTGTCCGACATCCTGATCCGCAAGGACAAGCAGCGGATCACGGTCGACATCTACACGGCGCGCCCGGGCATCGTGATCGGCAAGTCGGGCGTCGAGGTGGACGCGCTCCGCAAGGAGCTCCACGCGATCACCGGCAAGTCCGTCCACATCAACATCAACGAGATCAAGCGCCCCGAGCTCGACGCCCAGCTCGTCGCGCAGTCGATCGCGGAGCAGCTCCAGAACCGGGTCTCGTTCAGGCGCGCGATGAAGCGCTCGCTCGCCTCGGCCATGCGCTCGGGCGCGCAGGGCATCAAGATCCAGTGCGGTGGACGGCTCGGCGGCGGCGAGATGAGCCGCAGCGAGCGCTACACCGAGGGTCGCGTGCCGCTGCACACGATCCGCGCCGACATCGACTACGGCTTCGCCGAGGCGAAGACCACCTACGGCCGGATCGGCGTCAAGGTGTGGGTCAACAAGGGCGAGATCATGCCCGAGGGCTACGAGGGGTCGCTCGGCCGCGAGCGCATCTCGGAGGCCGACGGCTCGCGTCGCCGGCGCGGCTCGAACACGGAGGGCCTGGGCGCCTCCCGCGAGAGCGGCCGCGGGCGGGGCCAGGACCGAGAGGGTCTCGGCCTCGTCCAGAAGCGCCGCCGTCCCGGTGGGCGCGGGCGCGGTGGGCAGGGCGGCCGTCCGCCGCGCGAGCGCGGCACCGGAGCGGCGCCCGAGACGCAGGCGCCTCCCACCGACCAGGCCGCGGAGACGCCCGCCGTCGACACGGCGCCGGAGGGTGCGCCGCAGGCGCCGCCCGAGACAACCCCGGAGAGTGCGCCGAAGGCGCCGGGCGGTGAAGCCTGATGTTGATGCCGCGCAAGACCAAGCACCGCAAGCAGTTCCGCGGGCGCCGCGCCGGCCACGCGAAGGGGCAGCTCGACGTCCAGTACGGCGAGTACGGGATCAAGTCGCTCGAGAACGGCTGGGTCACGAACCGGCAGATCGAGGCCGCCCGTATCGCGATGACGCGCAAGATCCGCCGCGGCGGCAAGGTCTGGATCAACCTCTTCCCCGACAAGCCGTTCACGAAGAAGCCGGCCGAGACGCGCATGGGCTCCGGCAAGGGCTCGCCCGAGGGGTGGGTCGCCGTCGTCAAGCCGGGTCGCGTGATGTTCGAGCTCTCCGGCGTTCCCGAGCCGCTCGCCCGGGAGGCGCTCCGCCTCGCCGCGCAGAAGCTGCCGGTGAAGACGAGGTTCGTGAAGCGGGAGGCTGATCTCTTTGAAAGCTAGTCGCCGTGGGGGAAGTTCCCCCACGAACCCCCTCCTTCAGCGTCGTTCACGGGTCACCGTGCGGCCGGCCTCTCGGCCGGCCGAGCCGGCCTCCGGCCGCGACGGGCTGATGCACGGGTCGAGGAGAAACGCATGAAGGCAACCGAATTGCGGGCGATGACCGACGAGGAGCTCGACGAGAAGCTCGGCGAGAGCCGGCAGGAGCTCTTCCGGATCCGCTTCCAGGCCGCGACCGGCGGGCTCGAGTCGAGCGCCCGGCTGCGCCGGACGAGGCGCGAGATCGCCCGAATCCTGACGATCCAGAACGAACGGACGATGACGCATGGCTGAGAAGAACGAGAAGGGCACGTCCGCCGACGCGGACGCCCCCGAGGAGAACCAGGAGCCCGAGGTGACGGAGGCGCCGGCCGAGGCCGCTAGCCGGCCGCCGAGGCCGCCGAGCCGTGGCCGAGGAGCCGGTAACCGAGGCTGCCGCGGAGGAGCCGGCCGCGGAGGTCGCGGACGAGCCCGTGTCCGAGGCGGCTGCCGACGAGCCTGTGGCCGAGCCTGCCGCGGAGGAGCCGGCCGCGGAGGTCGCGGACGAGCCCGTGGCAGGCGCGGACGCCGGAGCCGACGCCGGGGAGGCCGAAGGCGCCGCAGCGACCGCCGCCGAGCCGAAGCGGAAGCGGAAGCGCCTCCCGCGTGCCGAGCGGCGTCAGCGCACCAAGCCGAAGCGAGTGGCCCCGGCCGAGCGGAAGCCGATCGTGCGCCTCGAGAAGCCGGACCACGAGCGCGGGCGCCGGCAGGAGCGGCAGGGAACGGTCGTCTCCGACGCGATGGAGAAGACCATCGTCGTCCGCGTCGACGTCATGAAGGCGCACCCGAGGTACAAGAAGGTCGTCCGGCGGAGCGTCAAGTTCCACGCGCACGACGAGTCGGGCCAGGCGAAGGTGGGCGACGTCGTCCGCATCATCGAGACGCGGCCGCTCTCGAAGACGAAGCGGTGGCGGCTGGCCGAGGTCGTGGAGGCCGCGAAGTGATCCAGCAGGAATCGCGTCTCAAGGTCGCCGACAACACGGGTGCGCGCGAGCTCCTGTGCATCCGCGTGGTGGGCGGCTCGCACCGGCGCTACGCCCGCGTCGGCGACGTGATCGTCGCTACAGTGAAGGCCGCAACGCCGCAGGGCACGGTCAAGAAGGGCGAGGTCGTGAAGGCGGTCGTCGTCCGGACGAAGAAGCCCTACGGCAGAGGTGACGGCACGCTGATCGGCTTCGACGAGAACGCCGCCGTCATCATCGACAACCAGATGAACCCGCGTGGAACGCGCATCTTCGGGCCGGTCGCCCGCGAGCTGCGCGAGAAGAACTTCATGAAGATCGTCAGCCTCGCACCCGAGGTGCTCTAGGACATGCCAGCCACGATGCGTATCAAGAAGGGCGACCTCGTCCAGGTGCTCGCCGGCAAGGACCGCGGCAAGCAGGGACGGGTCCTCGTCGCGCGCCCGCGCGAGCGGCGCGTGATCGTCGAGAACCTCAACACGGCGAAGCGGCACATGAAGCCGCGCCCGATGCGCGACTCGACGCGCATGGGCGGCGCCAGCATCATCCCCGGCGGGATCATCGACCGGCCGATGCCGCTCGACGTCTCGAACGTGATGCTCGTCTGCCCCACGTGCAAGCAGCCGACCCGCATCGGCATGCAGGTCAAGGACGTCAAGGGCGAGGCGGTGCGCGTGCGTGTCTGCAAGCGCGACGGCTGCGGCCAGGAGATCGAATGATGGCGACTGCGACCGAGACCGTCGTTCCGCGCCTGAAGCAGCGCTACGAGGACGAGCTCCGGGCTGCGCTCCAGGAGGAGCTCGCCCTCGACTCGGTGATGCAGGTGCCGCGCATCTCGAAGATCACGCTCAACATGGGCGTCGGCGAGGCGAAGACCGACGCGAAGGCGCTCGACGCGGCGATCGAGGAGCTGACGACGATCGCCGGCCAGCGCGCCCAGGTGCGCAAGGCCCGCAAGTCGATCGCGAGCTTCAAGCTCCGCGAGGGGATGTCGGTCGGCGCGCGCGTCACGCTGCGCGGCGCCCGCATGTACGAGTTCCTCGACCGGCTCGTCTCGATCGCGCTGCCGCGCATCCGGGACTTCCGCGGGCTCAACCCCGACTCCTTCGACGGCCGCGGCAACTACTCGCTCGGCATCAAGGAGCAGATCATCTTCCCCGAGATCGACTACGACTCCGTGCCGGCGATCCGGGGCCTCGACATCGCGATCACGACGACGGCGCAGACCGACGAGCAGGGCAGGGCGCTCCTGCGCGCGCTCGGAATGCCGTTCGCCACCGAGAGAAGGGACTCGTAGCTGTGGCCAAGACCTCGCTCCGCGTGAAGCAGAAGCGCCAGCCCAAGCACGGCGTTCGCGCCTACACGCGCTGCAATCGCTGCGGCCGGCCGCGTGCCGTGTTCCGCAGGTACAAGCTCTGCCGGATCTGCCTGCGCGAGCTCGCGCACGAGGGCGCGATCCCGGGCATGACGAAGAGTTCGTGGTGATGGGATATCACCACGAACTCTTCTGGATGTTCGTTGGTCGATTTCCGCAAGCGGAAATCCGACGGAGCCGTGGTATGGTGATAGGACCTGGAGAGACGAATGCTGACCGATCCGATCGCCGACATGCTGAGCCGCATCCGCAACGCGAACCGCGCGATGCACGACACCGTCTCGATGCCGACCTCCAGGATGAAGGAGGAGATCGCGCGGCTGCTCCTCGACGAGGGCTACATCAAGGACTTCACGGTCGTCGAGGCGGCGCCGGTCGACTCGCTCGTGATCGAGCTGAAGTTCGGCAAGAACCGTGAGCGCGTGATCACCGACCTGAAGCGCGTCTCGAAGCCGGGTCGCCGCGTCTACGCGAAGAAGGACCGGCTCCCGCGCGTCCTCGGCGGGCTCGGCACCGCGATCCTGTCCACGTCGACCGGAGTGATCACCACGCGCCAGGCCGCCGAGCGCGGCGTCGGCGGCGAGGTGCTCGCGTTCGTCTGGTAGACGTCCTCCACACGAGCCGCCTGGAAGAGCAAGGAAGCCATGAGCAGAATCGGAAGGAAGCCAATCGAGGTCCCGGCGGGCGTCACCGTCGAGGTGTCGCCCGGAGGGGACGTGAAGGTCACGGGGCCGCTCGGCACGCTCGAGCAGCGCGTGCCCGCACGGATGCAGATCGCGCAGGACGACGGCGTGGTCACCGTGACGCGCCCCACCGAGCGCGGCGAGGACCGCGCGCTCCACGGGCTCACGCGGACGCTCGTCGCGAACATGGTCGAGGGTGTCACGAAGGGCTTCGAGAAGCACCTCGAGATCCAGGGCGTCGGATACCGCGCGCAGCTCAAGGGCGCCGAGCTCGAGCTCTCCGTCGGCTTCTCGCACCCGGTCACGATCATCCCGCGCGACGGCGTGTCGTTCGACGTGCCGCAGCCGACGCAGGTGATCGTCAAGGGCACGGACAAGCAGGTCGTCGGGCAGACGGCCGCCGAGATCCGCAAGGTGCGCCCGCCCGAGCCGTACAAGGGCAAGGGCATCCGCTACCAGGGCGAGCACGTGCGGACGCAAGGTCGGGAAGCGCGCATGAGCATGTCGGTTCGCGAGGCACGTCTCCGCCGCCACCGGCGGGTGCGCGGCAAGGTTGCGGGCACGGCCGAGCGGCCGCGGCTCGTCGTCTTCCGCTCGAACAAGGGCATCTTCGCCCAGCTCGTCGACGACGAGGCCGGTCGCACGCTCGCCTCCGCGAGCTGGCTCGGGCAGCGCTCGTTCAAGGGCACGAAGACCGAGCAGGCCGCCGCCGTCGGCAAGACGCTCGCCACCGAGGCGAAGAAGGCGGGCATCGAGACGTGCGTCTTCGACCGGGGCGGCTATCTCTACCACGGACGCGTCAAGGCGCTCGCCGAGGGCGCGCGCGAGGGAGGACTCAGGTTCTAGATGAGCGCAGTCGAAGTAGCCGAGTCACGCGAGCTCAAGGAGCGCGTGATCGAGATCAACCGGGTCGCGAAGGTCGTCAAGGGCGGCCGGCGCTTCTCGTTCACCGCGCTCGTCGTGATCGGTGACGAGGTCGACCGCGTCGGCGTCGGCTACGGGAAGGCGCGGGAGGTCCCGCTCGCCATCTCGAAGGCCGTCGACGACGCGAAGAAGAACCTCTTCACCGTTCCGAAGCACGGCGCGACGATCACGCACGAGATCACGGGCCGGTTCGACGCGGCCCGCGTCGTCCTACGCCCGGCGAGCGAGGGAACCGGCGTGATCGCCGGCGGCGGCGTCCGGGCGGTGCTCGAGCTCGCCGGGATCCGCGACGTCCTCGCGAAGAGCCTCGGCACGACGAATCCGATCAACATGGCCCGCGCAACGGTCGACGGCCTCAAGCGCCTGCGCCGCCCCGAGGACGTCGCGAGGGCGCGCGGAAAGTCCATCAAGGACGTCCTGCCGTTCCGGCCGCCGTCCAAGGCCGACCAGCAGCCGACGCCACCGGCGGCTGACGACGCCGCAGCCACCGACGGGGCCACGGCGTGACGTCCGTCCGCATCACCCAGACCAGGAGCACGATCGGCCAGAGCCCTGCCCACGAGGGCACGCTCCGCGCGCTCGGGCTCGGCCGGATCGGCAAGAGCGCCGACCATCGACAGAGCCCGACGCTCGAGGGTCAGCTGCGTCACGTCGCGCACCTCGTGACCGTGACGCCGCTCGACGGGAAGGACGCATAGCCGATGGACGAGCTCAACCTGCATTCGCTCTCGCCCGCGCAGCCGCGCAAGGACCGCAAGCGGATCGGCCGCGGCCTCGGCTCGGGCAAGGGCCGCTACTCGGGTCGCGGGATCAAGGGGCAGAAGTCCCGCTCCGGCTCGCACAAGATGGCGGCCGGGCTTCGAGGGCGGCCAGATGCCGATCGACATGCGGCTGCCGAAGCTCCGCGGCAACACGTCCGCGGACGCGATGCCGATCGGTCCGTTCCGCACCTACAGCCAGCCCGTGAACCTCCGCGACCTCGACGAGCGGTTCGAGGCCGGCGAGGAGGTGACGCCGGAGGCGCTCAAGGCGAAGCGGCTGATCCGCAAGCTCTCGGTCGACGTCAAGATCCTCGGCATCGGCGAGCTCTCGAAGGCGCTCTCCGTCTCGGCGCACGGCTTCTCGAAGACCGCGAAGGAGAAGATCGAGGTCGCCGGCGGGACCGTCACCTGGTTGCGCGGCGAGCCGGTCCCGCGTGCCGTCCCGAAGCGCTCGAGGAAGCCGAAGCCCGCTGCGCCGGACGACGATCGAGCCGGTCGCCGACGCGGAAGAGCCCGCGGAGGAGGTCTAGTCACCGCGCCGCACGCGCGGTGACGACGCGATGTTCTCCTGGCTCGCCAACGCGTGGCGCGTCCCGGAGCTCCGGAAGCGCCTGCTCTTCACGGCGCTGATCCTCGCGCTCTACCGGCTCGGGTCGTGGATCCCGGCGCCCGGGGTCGACGCCGAGGCGATCGACCAGTACCTCTCGCGCACCGGCGGGATCTTCAACCTGCTGAACCTCTTCTCCGGCGGTGCGCTGTCGCAGTTCTCGGTCTTCGCGCTCGGGATCATGCCGTACGTGACGGCGTCGATCATCCTCCAGCTGATGACCGTCGTCGTCCCGCGGCTCTCCGAGCTCCAGAAGGAGGGCGAGTCGGGAACGGCCAAGATCAACCAGTACACGCGCTACCTGACCGTCGTCCTCTCGGCGGCGCAGGCGCTCGGGTACGCCTTCCTCTTCAAGAACCAGGGGATCCTGCAGGCGAACACCGGCCGGATGGTCCTGATCATCGTCACGCTCACCGTGGGCAGCGTGCTCCTCATGTGGATGGGCGAGCAGATCACGAAGCGCGGCATCGGCAACGGCATCTCGATCCTGATCTTCGCGTCGATCCTGACCGGCCTCCCGCTCGGCGTCGCCGCCTGGTGGAACGGCGGCCCGATGGAGCGGATCTTCTTCCCGCTGATGGCGCTCGCCGATCGTCGCCACCGTCGTCTTCGTCCAGGAGGGCCAGCGCAAGATCCCGATCCAGTACGCGAAGCGCATGGTCGGCCGGCGGATGACGTCGGGCGGCTCGACCTACCTGCCGCTGCGCGTCAACATGGCGGGCGTCATCCCGGTGATCTTCGCCGCGGCGATCCTCGCCTTCCCGCCGACGGTGGCTCAGTACTTCCCGGAGACGCAGGACTTCGTCAACACCTACTTCCAGCCGGGCGACTGGCTCTACCTGCTGATCGAGGGCGCGATGATCGTGATCTTCACGTTCTTCTACACGGCCGTCCAGTTCAACCCGGTCGACCAGGCGGACAACCTCCGCAAGCACGGCGGCTACATCCCCGGGATCCGTCCCGGGCCCGCCGACCGCGCAGTACCTCGACCGGGTGCTGACGCGCCTGACGCTGCCCGGATCGCTGTTCCTGGCTGCGGTGGCGATCGCCCCGAGCCTCTTCATCCGCTACGGCGGCTTCTCGCAGGCGAACGCGCGCGCTCTCGGCGGGACGTCCGTGCTGATCGCCGTCGGCGTCGCGCTCGACACCATGCGGCAGATGGAGTCGCAGATGATGATGCGCAACTACGAGGGCTTCCTTCGGTGAACCTCCTCGTGCTGGGGCCGCAGGGCTCCGGCAAGGGCACGCAGGCGAAGCGGATCTCCGCCGCGCACGGGATCCCGCACGTCTCGACGGGCGACATGTTCCGCGCGGCGATCGCCGCCGGCAGCGAGCTCGGCCGTCCGCGTCGAGCCGATCCTCGCGAGCGGCGAGCTCGTGCCCGGACGACCTGACGGTCGCGCTGATCCGCGAGCGGCTCTCCGAGCACGACGCGAGCGGGGGCTTCGTGCTCGACGGCTTCCCCCGGAACCTCGCCCAGGCGGAGGCGCTCGACGGGATGCTGGCGGAGATCGGGCGCACGCTCGACGCCGTCCTCTTCTTCGACCTCTCCGACGAGCTCGCCGTCGAGCGGATCCGTGGACGCGCCGCTCGACGAGGAGCGCGAGGACGACACACCCGACGCGATCGCGCGCCGGCTGGCGATCTACCACGAGCAGACCGAGCCGGTGGTCGAGCGCTACAGGGCGACGGGCAAGCTCGTCCCGCTCCACGCAGAGCGTTCGATCGAGGAGGTCTCCACGGAGATCGAGGAGGCGCTCGACCTCCTCGAGGAGGGTGCGGCCGCGTGATCATCCGCAAGGGCCCCGCGGAGATCGACCGCATCGCCCGCGCGGGCGCGCTCGTCGCCGAGACGATCTCGCACGTGGGCGAGCGGATCGAGCCCGGGAGGACGACCCTCGAGCTCGACCGGATCGCCGACGAGTTCATCCGCTCCCACGGCGGCATCCCCACGTCGCAGGGCTACAAGGGCTACCCGCGGGCGATCTGCATCTCCGTCGACGACGTCGTCGTGCACGGGATCCCCGACGAGACGGTCGTCGAGGACGGCAGCCTCGTGACGATCGACGTCGGCGTGACCCTCGACGGGGCGATCGCCGACAGCGCGTACACGTTCGGCGTCGGGACGCTCGACGTCGAATCGCAGCGCCTCCTCGACGTGTGCCAGGACGCGCTTGCAGCCGGGATCGCCGAGGCGCGCCTCGGCAACCGGATCGGCGACATCTCACACGCCGTCCAGGTGGTCGTGGAGGGCGCGGGCTTCTCCGTCGTCAAGAGCCTCGTCGGGCACGGCGTCGGCCGCCACTACCACGAGGATCCGCACGTCCCGAACTTCGGAGAGCCCGGCCGCGGCCCGCGCCTCTCCGAGGGGATGACGATCGCGATCGAGCCGATGATCACGATGGGGCGGCCGGAGGTGTGGCTCGCCGAGGACGGCTGGACGATCGCGACGAGTGACGGCTCGCGAGCGGCGCACTTCGAGCACACGGTGGCGATCCTGCCGGGCGGCCCGCGGATCCTGACGCCGCGCGTCCACGGGCGTGGCTTCAGCCTCGCCCGCCTTGGTGGCTCGGCCTCGACGGCGGAGGAAGTGGGGCGAGGCTGACGCCACGCCTCGCGCGCTCTGCTACAGTTCGGAGCCCGCGCGGATGCCTTCGGGTGCGCGCGAATCTCGTCATGAACACCCGCGACGGGCAGGGCGCGAACCCTGCGCGAGGAGTCGGTTGGCAGTCAAGGAAGAGAAGATCGAGGTCGAGGGCGAGGTCGTCGAAGCCCTGCCGAGCACGATGTTCCGCGTCGAGCTCGAGAGCGGGCAGTCCGTGCTCGCCAAGATCTCCGGGAAGATGCGCAAGCACTACATCCGGATCCTCCCCGGAGACAGGGTGAAGGTGGAGCTCTCCCCGTACGACCTCACACGCGGCCGCATCACCTTCCGCCTCAAGTAGCCGACCAACGTCCAGGAGCCCACAGTGAAAGTCCGTCCCTCGGTCAAGGCCATGTGCGAGCGGTGCCGCGTGATCAAGCGGCACGGGCGCACCATGGTGATCTGCACGAACCCCCGGCACAAGCAACGGCAGGGCTAGGAGAAGAGATTTGGCACGCATCGCCGGCGTCAACCTCCCGAACCAGAAGCGCCTCGAGATCGGCCTGACCTACATCTACGGGATCGGCCAGTCGACCGCGCAGAAGGTCTGCAAGGAGCTCGGGCTCGACCCGAACGAGAAGGTCAAGGACCTGACCGACGACGAGGTCACGAAGCTCCGCGCCTACATCGACTCGAACCTCGAGGTCGAGGGCGACCTGCGGCGGGAGCGCACACAGTCGATCAAGCGCCTCTCGGAGATCGGCTGCTACCGGGGCGTGCGGCACCGCCGCAACCTTCCGGTCCACGGCCAGCGCACGAAGACGAACGCACGCACGCGCAAGGGCCCGAAGAAGACCGTCGGCCGCGGCAAGAAGGCGAAGTAGATGGCTCCTCCTCGCAAGTCCGCCGCACGCGGCCGCACGCGCCGCCGCGTCCGCAAGAACATCGCGATCGGCCAGGCGCACATCAAGACGTCGTTCAACAACACGATCGTCTCCCTCACCGACACGGACGGGAACGTGATCGCGTGGGAGTCCGCCGGCTCGGCCGGGTTCAAGGGCTCGCGCAAGTCGACGCCGTTCGCGGCGCAGGTGACGGCAGACAACGCCGCCCGCAAGGGCATGGAGCACGGGCTCCAGAAGGTCGAGGTCTTCGTCAAGGGCCCGGGCTCGGGCCGCGAGACCGCGATCCGCTCCCTCCAGGCGGCCGGCCTCGAGATCATCGGCGTCAAGGACGTCTCCCCGCAGGCGCACAACGGCGTGCGGCCCAAGAAGCGGAGGCGTGGATAGTGGCCCGGGACACCGGTGCGAAGTGTCGTCAGTGCCGCCGCGAGGGGCTCAAGCTCTTCCTGAAGGGGGAGCGCTGCCTCACGGAGAAATGCGCGATCGAGCGTCGCTCGTACCCGCCGGGCGAGCACGGCCGCGGCCGCATCAAGCAGAGCGAGTACCTGCTCCAGCTGCGCGAGAAGCAGAAGGCGCGCCGCTACTACGGCCTGCTCGAGAAGCAGTTCCGCAACACGTACGCCAAGGCGTCGCGCCGCACCGGCCCGACCGGGGAGAACCTCCTGCGCATGCTCGAGACCCGGCTCGACAACGTCGTCTACCGCCTCGGCTTCGCGGGCTCGCGCGCTCAGGCCCGCCAGCTCGTGCGCCACGGCCATTTCATGGTCAACGGCCGCCGTGTCAACATCCCGAGTTTCGGCGTCCGCCCCGACGACGTCATCTCGCTCAAGCCGGGCAGCCCGGCCGAGCCGATCGTCCGGGACGCCACCGATCTCACGGCGGCAGTCACGCCCTGGCTCCAGGCCGACCACGACGGGCTCACCGGCAAGATGCTCAAGTGGCCGGAGCGCGCCGAGATCGACACGCCCGTCCAGGAATCGCTGATCGTCGAGCTCTACTCGAAGTAGCGGTCGAGACCCGTTCCGGCCGCGCTTCGCCAGAAATTCGCCCAGAACCGCCCGAAAGGATCCCATGGCCACCCGCACTTCCCTGATCGACTTCCAGTTGCCCCGGATCGTCTCCGAGGACGCCGACGAGCGCTCGGGACGGTTCACGATCGAGCCGCTCGACCGCGGCTTCGGCTACACGTTCGGCAACTCGCTGCGGCGCGTCCTTCTGTCCTCGCTCGAGGGGGCGGCCGTCACCGCCGTCAAGATCGAGGGCGTCGCGCACGAGTTCACGACGCTCCCGGGCGTCCGGGAGGACGTCACCGACATCATCCTGAACCTCAAGGAGCTCGTCTGCCGCCTGCACGGCGAGTCGCCGGAGATCGAGGTGCACCTCTCCAAGAAGGGCGCCGGCGCCGTCACGGCCGCCGACATCGAAGCGCCTGCCGACCTCGAGATCCTGAACCCGGACCTCGAGATCGCGCACCTCGCCGACAAGGGCAAGCTCGAGATGACCCTCACGATCGGCCGTGGTCGCGGCTACGTCCCCGCCGACGGGAACCGCGGCCCGGAGACCTCGATCGGCGTGATCCCGATCGACTCGATCTTCTCGCCGGTGCGGCGTGTCTCGTACGAGGTCGACTCGTCGCGCGTCGGCCAGCGCACCGACTTCGACAAGCTCGTGCTCGCGGTCACCACCGACGGCTCGATCGAGCCGAAGGAGGCGATCGCACGCGCCGCCGAGCTACTCATCGAGCAGCTCGCGATCTTCGCCGACCCGGCGCGGATCGACAGCCTCGTCGACGCCGCAAGCGCGGCGGAGGCCGAGGCGGCGCCGCCGTCCCACGGGATGGAGAACTTCCCGATCGAGGAGCTCGAGCTCGGCGTCCGGTCGTACAACTGCCTCAAGCGCGTCGGCATCGAGACGATCGGCGACCTCACCTCGAAGTCGGAGAACGAGCTCGCCGCGATCCCCAACTTCGGTCGCAAGTCGATCGAGGAGGTCCGCGAGACCCTCGCAGCCCACGGCCTGACGCTGAAGGGCGAGGAGCTCCCGGGCTAACCATGCGCCACGCACGCTCGGGAAAGAAGCTCGGACGCGACTCCGCGCACCGCAAGGCGCTCTACTCGAACCTCGCCGGGGCGCTGATCACGCATGGGCGGATCGAGACGACCGAGGCGAAGGCGAAGGCGGTCAAGCCGTTCGCGGAGAAGATGATCACCCTCGGCAAGCGGGGCGACCTGCATGCGCGGCGCCTCGCGATGGCCGAGCTCCGCTCGAACGACGTCGTCTACAAGCTCTTCTCCGACGTCGCGCCGCGCTTCGCCGATCGCAACGGCGGCTATACGCGCGTGATCAAGCTCGGCCCCCGCCAGGGCGACGCCGCCTCGATGGCGCTGCTCGAGCTCGTGGACTACGAGACGCCGGCCTAGCGGTGCGCGGCGGCCGCGGACGTCGGACACGACATTCGGTGCTCGGAGCGGCGCTTCAGTCGGCGCTCGTGCGTAGCCTTGGCCCATGCTCACCATCATCGCGGTGATCCTCGCCCTCACGGTGCTGCCCTCGCCGTGGGGCGTCGTCGCGGTCCTCTCCGCGGCAGCGATCGACGTGCTCGAGGTGACGTTCTTCGCGCGCTGGTCGAAGCGACGTCGCTCGACGGTCGGGGCGCAGACGCTCGTCGGCCGCACGGGCGTGGTCGTCCGGGCACTGTCTCCGCGAGGGCAGGTGCGGCTCGACGGCGAGATCTGGGAGGCCAGGGCGACCGGGGACGTCGCGCCCGGAGACGAGGTGGTGGTCACCGGCCGCGACGGCCTCGTCCTCGAGGTCGAGCCCGTCGAGTAACGGTCTGTTACAAGATCGTCGTGCCGACGCTGAGGCTGGTGCTCGAGTACGACGGGACAGGGTTTCGCGGCTGGGCGAGGCAGCCCGGCGAACGGACGGTGGAGGGCGCGCTCGGCGAGGCGCTCGACGCCGTGCTGCCCGGCTGGAGCCGGCTTGCAGTCGCCGGTCGCACGGACGCGGGTGTCCATGCGACGGGGCAGGTCGCGAGTCTCGACGTCGAAGGCGGCCCGCCGGTGGAGCGGCTCGCCGAGGCGCTCGACACCGCATTGCCCGAGGACGTCGCGGTGCTCTCCGCGGCGGTCGCGCCGGACGGCTTCCATGCCCGGTTCTCCGCGACGGCACGTTCGTACCGGTACGTCGTGCTGGCCGGGCGGCGACGCTCGCCGCTGCGGGTGCGCCGGGCCCTCTGGTGGCCGCGCCCCATCGACCTCGCCGCACTCCACGCCTGTGCGCGGGCGCTCGGCGGCGAGCACGACTTCACCGCGTTCACGCCGACCGAGACGCAGCACGAGGTGTTCCGCCGTGAGATCACGGCCGCGGCGTGGGAGCGTCGCGGGGACGAGCTGCACTTCGCCGTCACGGCCGACTCGTTCCTGCGCCACATGGTGCGGACGCTCGTCGGGACGATGCTCGAGACCGAGCCGGAGGCGTTCGCGCGACTGCTCGAGGGGCGTCCTCGCTCGGAGGCGGGGTCGACTGCGCCTCCGTGGGGCCTGTTCCTCGAGCGGGTGGAGTACGGGAAGCCCGAGTAGCCGCGACGGCGGCCGCGGATACGATCGCCGGCATGCGGACGGTCGTCCTGTTCGATCTCGACGGCACCCTGATCGACTCCGGCCCGATCATCGTCGCCTCCATGCAGCACGCGTCGCGCGTCGTGCTCGGGCGCGAGCCGGACGAGGAGCTCGTCCGCGCGGCGATCGGAGGCCCGGGCCTCGTCGCCCAGATGCGCGACCTCGACCCCGACCGGGTCGACGAGCTCGTCGAGGCCTACCGCGCGCACAACGAGCCCCTCCACGACACGCTCGAGGCGTTCCCCGGCGTGCTCGAGCTGCTTCCCGTGCTCCGCGAGGAGGGCCGCCGGCTCGGGATCGTCACGGCGAAGCGGCTGCGGACCGTCGGTCTCGCGCTCGACCGGTTCCCCGTCCTCGCCGAGGTGATGGAGGTCGTGATCGGAGCGGAGGACACCGAGCGGCACAAGCCCGACCCGGACCCCGTGCTCGAGGCGCTCCGGCGGCTCGGCGCCGATCCGGCGGATGCCGTCTACGTCGGGGACTCGCCCTTCGACGTCCACGCAGGGAACGCGGCAGGGGTGTTCACGGTCGCCGTCGGCTGGGGCGGCATCCATCCCGACGAGCGGCTACTCCACGCCGGTCCCGGTGTGCTCGTCCACACGGCGGAAGAGCTCCATGGCGCCCTCTGACCCGGCTGCGCGGGCGGCCGAGCTTCGGCGGCTCGTCGAGCGACACAACTACCGCTACCACGTCCTCGACGACCCGGAGATCCCGGACAGCGCCTACGACGTCCTCTACGACGAGCTGCGCTCGCTCGAGGACGCCCATCCGGAGCTCGTCGTGGCGGACTCTCCGACGCAGCGCGTCGGCGGTGCCCCGGCGGCCGGCTTCACCAAGGTCGACCACCTTCAGCCGATGGGCTCTCTCGAGAAGGTGACGACGGAGGAGGCACTCGAGAAGTGGGCCGCCGACGTGCGCAGGCGGCTCGGGACCGACGAGGCCGTGGCGTATGTGATCGAGCCGAAGATCGACGGCTCCGCGATCTCGCTCGTCTACGAGCGGGGCGTCTTCGTCCGCGGAGCGACCCGCGGCGACGGAACGCGGGGCGAGGACGTCACGCGGAATCTCCGCACCGTCGACGCCGTGCCGCTCCGCGTGTGGACGGCCGACGGCGAGTCGCCACCGACGCTGCTCGAGGTGCGGGGCGAGATCTACTTCCCCCTCACGGGATTCGCCCGCTTCAACGACGCCCAGGCGGCCGCGGGGAAGAAGCCGGCGCCGAACCCGCGGAACGCCGCGGCAGGCTCGCTTCGCCAGCTCGATCCCGGAGTCACCGCCGAGCGGCCGCTGTCGCTCTGGGTCTACGGTGCCGGCGCGCGCGACGGCGACTTCCCGCAGACGCAGTGGGAGCTGCTCGCGTGGCTCCGCGACCACGGTTTCCGTACCAACCCGCACGCGGAGCGCCTCGAGACGATCGAGGCGGTGGCCGAGGCCTGCTCGGCGTGGGAATCCCGCCGTCGTGAGCTGGACTACGAGATCGACGGGATCGTGATCAAGGTCGACGACCTCGACCAGCAGCGGAGGCTCGGCGCCCTGCACGGGCGGCCGCGCTGGGCACGCGCCTACAAATGGGCGCCGACCGCCGCGGTGACGACGCTGCGCAAGATCCACATCCGGGTCGGCCGCACCGGCGCGCTCAATCCGTGGGCCGAGCTCGAGCCCGTGCACGTCGGCGGCGTCACCGTGTCCAACGCGACGCTCCACAACGAGGAGGACATCAACCGCAAGGACATCCGCGAGGGCGACCTCGTGGTCGTCCAGCGCGCGGGCGACGTGATCCCGCAGGTCGTCGGGCCGGCGGGCGAGCACGCGAAGGGAACGAAGCCGTTCCGGATGCCGAAGCGCTGTCCGCTCTGCGGCATCGAGGTCGTGAAGCCCGAGGGCGAGGTCATGCACCGCTGTCCGAACCGCGCCTGCCCCTCGCGCGGCCTCGAGACGCTGATCCACTGGGTGAGCGCCGCGATGGACATCGAGGGCGTCGGCGAGCAGTTCGTGCGGCGGCTCTGGGACGAGGGTCTGCTCCGCTCGATGCCCGACCTCTACCGCCTCACCGCCGACCGGCTCGCGGCGCTCGACGGCTACGGCGAGGTGTCTGCGGCGCGGGCGATCACGTCGATCGAGGCGTCGAAGGCGCAGCCCTTCTCCCGCGTCCTGTTCGGGCTCAACATCCCCAAGATCGGCTGGGTGCTGGCGCGCAACCTGGCGCGTCACTTCGGCAGCGTCGACGCGCTGATCGCGGCGAGCCAGGAGGAGCTCGAGCTGACCGAGGGGATCGGGCCAGACCGGGCGGAGCTCGTGGCGGAGTGGTTCGCGGAGGAGGAGAACGTCGCGCTCGTGCGCGAGCTGGAGTCGCTGGGCCTGACGATGCGCTCCGGCAAGGCGGAGGCGTCGGTGGAAGGCCCGCTGAGCGGCCGGCAGTACGTGATCACGGGGACCCTCGAGCGGTACACGCGGGAGGAGGCGAAGGCCGCGCTCGAGGCGCTCGGCGCGAAGGTCTCGGACTCCGTCTCGAAGAAGACCGCGGGAGTGATCGTCGGCGAGAGCCCCGGCTCGAAGGCGCAGAAGGCGGAGAAGGCCGGGATCCCGGTGCTGGACGAGGCGGCGCTCCGCGCGCTGCTCGGCTAGTCCTAGGGTCCCGCGTCGGCGGAGCGCGTGAGCGACCCGGCGAGCGCAAGGACGAAGCGATCCTGCGCGGTGCGCGCCGACCAGTAGGCCACCGGCGAGCCGTTCTGGAGGACGGCGAAGACGATCGAGTTGCTCACGAGGCCGGAGAGCGAGCACGCGAGGTCGGTGGTGCCCGTCTTCCCGCGGACGACGCCGGCGAGCACCGGGAGCCGCGCGCGGAGCGTCCCGCTGCGCCCCGCGACGGCGAGCGACCCGACGAACGCGTCGCGGATCCCCGGGTTCTCGAGGCCGGCCCGGATGACCGCCGCCAGCGTCCGGGCGGTCACGCGGTCGAGTGACGAGAGCCCGGAGCCGTCGACGAGGCGCACCCCGGCGGTCGGGATGTGCGCCGCGCGCATCTCGGCGATCACGACCGCCGCGCCACGAGCGCTCGTGCCGACCCGGCCGTCCAGCGTGCCGAGGTGCTTGAGGAGCATCTCCGCGGTGAAGTTGTCGCTGTCGCGGTTCATCGTCCGGACGATCGCCGCGAGCGGCGACGAGTGGTCCGTTGCCAGAGTGACCGCGTCGTCGGGCGTCGTGCCGGGCCCGAGGCTCCCGTCGACCGCGATCTTGCGCGTGACGAGTGCCTTCCGGAGCGCCCGCGCGGCAAGCAGCGGCGGGGAGAGGGCGGGCCAGCCCTGGGCCCGGTCGACGACGAGCGCCGACAGCGGCGGCGTCTCGCCGCCGACGAAGTAGGCCTTCCACCCGGCAGCGCCGCGCCGCTTGTCGAAGGCCGACTCGTCACCGAGGATCCGCCCCGTGACGCGCCGGATCCCGCGCGCGCGCAACGTGGCCGCGAGTCTCGCGACGTCGGCCGAGGTCAGGGTCGGGTCGCCGTCGCTGCGGAGGTACAGGTCGCCGTCCCAGACCCGGCCGGCGCGCCGGCCGACTCCGGCCACCTCCGTCGTGAAGCGATAGCCCGTCCCGAGACGGGTCAGCGCCGCCCAGGAGACAGGAAGCTTCTCGTTCGACGCCGGGTGGACGGGGAGCGTGTCGTTGTGTGCGAAGAGCACCGTCCCGGAGCCAGCGTCCACCGCGATCGCCGACGTGCGGGCGAGCGAGAGGTACGGCGAGCGAAGCGACTTCGTGAGCCTGGCCGAGAGGTCCCCGGACGCGGCGAGCGGGGAGGAGACCGCCGTCGCCGCGATTGCGACGGAGCAGAGCGCGAGCCGGAGTCGCACGGCTCCTAACCGTAGACGGTGATCGTGACGGTGCGCCGACCCCAGGCCCGCGCCGCCGCCGTGCTCGGCATCCAGAGGTCGATGATGTTGCCTCTGATCGCGGAGCCGACGTCCGCCGCGACCGCGGCGCCGTACCCCGGGACGACGACGCGCGTCCCGAGCGGGATCACCGCGGGGTCGACCGCAATCACGCCGATCCCCACCGGGAGCCCGCTCGCCGTCCTGCCCGGGAGGTGATAGGCCACCGCGTCCACGACGAGCGTGCGCGTGCCCGGGACCGCCGGCTCGGGGGCCGACCCGCCGCGGGCCGCACGCGGCGGCGCGGCTAGGGCTGCTGCGGGCGCGGGATCGGGCGCGCTCGGACGCCCGATCCGAACGGACGCACGCCGGGCGGCCGTCGCGCGCGCCTCGATCGCCGCCAGACGGGCGCGGGTGACACCCGCGCGCCCTCGGATCTGCGCCACAGTCGCGTGCCGCTCGGCCGCGGCGCGCTCGCTCGCGGCGAGGGCCGCGTCGGCCTGCCGCTCGGCGACGGCGAGCTGCCCCCCGACCCGGGCGAGTCGCACGAGCCGGGCTCGAAGCATGCGAGAGCGGATGCGGAGCTCGGCCGCGATGCCGCGGTTGGCATGTGTCGTCCGCTCGAGCTCGTCGAGCCCGGCGAGCATCGCCGGCAGCGACCGTGCGCCGAGCAGGACGGCAATCGGGTCGGCGTCGCCCTCGACGTAGAGCCGGCGCAGCAGGGTCGCGACCCTCTGGTTGGTGGCGGTGAGCGAGCTGCGCACCACAGCGACGTGGCGGCGGGTGCGGGCGAGGCTCGCCTCGAGCGCCTGCCGGCGCCGTTCGAGCTGCGCCGCCGAGATCCGGGCGCGCGCGAGGGCCGAGTCGGCCGCGTAGAGCTCGAGCTCGGCGGACCGCTGGACGCGGGCGAGGGACGCCAACCGGTCGGCGTCCTTGGAGGCTCCAGCCGACGTCGTCGCGACGCATCCGAGGAGGACGATCGCCGTGCACGGCACGAGGTATCGCGCACTCCGCCGCACAGGGCCGGGGACCGTACCACAACGAATCTGGCTGTTTGCAGATATTTTCGCGACAGTTGGTCGTGCAGACGTCGTGTGCCGCTGCTAGGCTCCCCGACTTGTGGCCGGTGACCCCACCATCGGCGGGCCTGTCAACGGGCGGATGGGACGGCGCGTGACGTTCCTCGCGAGGCGACCGGCCCCTCTCATCCTTGCGGCGCTCGTGGCTCTTGCGGCGTTCCTCCTCGTCGCCACGGGGCCCGCGACGGCCGACCCCTCGATCGCCTCGAAGCGCGAGCAGGCGCAGGCGGTGCTGGCACAGATCCAGGACCTCGACTCGAAGCTCGGGCACGCGTCGGAGGCGTACAACCTGGCAAACATCCAACTCGGACAGATCGACGCCGACCTGCAGACGAACGGGCGTCATCTCGTGATCGCCCGGTCGAGCCTCGGCGCAGCGCAGACGCACATCGCGAAGCGGCTGCGCGCGCTCTACATCAACGGCGACTCCGGCGGCGCCGTGGAGGTGATCCTCGGCGCAAAGAGCCTCGACGACCTGCTCGACCGCCTCGACATGGCGGAGCGCGTCGGCGGGCAGGACGCGCAGGTGCTGAAGGACGTCCGGCGGTTCCGTAACGAGGTGCGGAAGCGCGGCGCCCAGCTCCGGCGCGACCGCGTCCGGCAGGCCCAGGTGGTCGCCGAGCGCGCGGCTCAGAAGCGCGCGATCGAGGGGCAGCTGGCCGAGCGGCAGCGCCTCGTCGCGTCGATCCGGGACGAGATCGCGCGCATGGAGGCCGCGGAGGCGCGGAGACAGGCCGAGCTCGAACGGCAGGCCCGCGCCCGGCTCGAGGCCGCAACGGCCGCTCGTGCATCTGCGCGCCAGCAGACGCTCGATGTCTCCTCAGGGCCGGTGACCGACTTTCCCACGGACGGGACGTCCGCGGCGCCGACCCTGCCCGCCGCGCCCGCGGCGAAGTACGGCGGTGTGGTCGGGATCGCGATGCAGTACCTCGGCACGCCCTACGTGTGGGGCGGGGCGAGCCCGTCGGGGTTCGACTGCTCGGGGTTCGTGATGTATGTCTACGCCCAGCTCGGAATCTCGGTCCCGCACAACGCGGCGGCGCAGTACGGCTCGGTCGGTGTCTACGTCTCGTCCGACCAGCTCGAGCCGGGCGACCTCGTGTTCTTCGACGGGCTGGGTCACGTGGGGATCTACATCGGCGGGGGCCAGTTCATCCATTCGCCGCACACGGGCGACGTCGTGAAGATCTCGAGCCTCTCCGAGTCGTGGTACGCGTCGACCTACGTCGGCGCGAAGCGCGTCACCTAGGCGGCGCGGCCGTACCGTCGTAGAGCGCCGCGACCTCGTCCGCGAAGTGGTCGAGCACGACCCGGCGGCGCAGCTTGAGGGTCGGCGTCACCTCGCCGCGGTCCATCTCGAAGTCCCGCGGCAGGATCGTGAACCGCTTGATCTGCTCGTAGCGCGAGCGGTCGCTGTTGACGTCGTCGACGATGCCCGCGACCAGGTCACGGACGCGCGGATCGCCCGCCAGCGCCGCCGGGTCGCCGTCGATCCCCTGCTCGGACGCCCACTTGCCGAGCTCCGCCGGGTCGAGCGTGATCAGCGCCGCAGGGAACGGCTGGCGGTCGCCCACCACGATCGCCTGCGAGACGAAGCGCGACGTCTTCAGATCGTTCTCGAGGTTCTGCGGCGCGATGTTCTTGCCACCCGCGGTGACCAGGATGTCCTTCTTGCGGTCGGTGATCGTGACGAAGCCGTCGGCGTCGATGGACGCGATGTCGCCGGTGCGCAGCCAGCCGTCCGCGCCGAGCACCTCCGCCGTCGCCTCGGGCTCCTTGAAGTAGCCGGCGAAGATGGTCTCGCTGCGGATCAGGAGCTCACCGTCGTCTGCGAGCCGAAGCTCGAAGCCGGGCAGCGCCGGCCCGACGGTCCCGAAGCGGTAGCGCTCCTTCGTGTTCGTCGCGGCTGCGGTCGTGCACTCGGTCAGGCCGTAGCCCTCGAGGATGCAGATCCCGATCGCGTCGAAGAACTCCGCGATCTCCTTGGCGAGCGGGGCGCCGCCGGAGATGGGGCGGCGCAGGCGCCCGCCGAGCCGCTCCTTCACCTTCGAGTAGACGAGCCTGTCGGCGAGGCGGTGCTGCACGGCGAGGCCGAACGGCAGCGGCTTTCCCTGCTGCCGCAGCGCGCTCTCGCGGCGGCCGACGCGAAGCGCCCAGTCGATCAGGCGCCGCTTGACGCCGGTCGCGTCGGCGAAGGTCGACGTCACGGCCGTGTGCACCTTCTCGTAGACGCGCGGCACGCTCGGCAGGATCGTCGGGCGCACCTCGGGCATCGCGCGGGCGACGTCGAGCGGGTCGGGCAGGAACGCGATCGTGTACCCGACGTACGGCCCCGAGAGATGCATCAGCCGGCCGAAGTTGTGCGCGAGCGGGAGGTACAGGAGCATCAGGTCGCCCGGCGCACTGTGGTCGGGGAGGTCGTCGGCCGTGGCGACCATCGCGTAGTAGTTCCGGTGGCGGATCATGCAGCCCTTCGGCGGCCCCGTCGTTCCCGACGTGTAGATGAAGGTGAACAGGTCCTCCTCGTCGATCGCCGCGACGGCCTCGTCGAGCGCCGCGGGGTGCGCCTCCCGGTACGCGCGGCCCTCCGCCTCGAGCGCGGGCAGGTCGGCGAAGGTGATTACGTGGTCGAGCCCTGGGAGCGTCGCGCGACCGTCCTCGACCTTGGCGCGCTGCGCGTCGTCCTCGCACAGGACGCCCACGGCCTCGGAGTGCTCGAGGACGTAGTGCACGTCGTGCGGCGACGAGTTCGCGTAGATCGCGGCCCCGACCGCTCCGACGTGCGCGAGCGCGAAGTCGAACAGCGCCCACTCGAGCGTGTTCCGCGCGAGGATGCCGAACGCGTCGCCCTTGCGGACGCCCCGGGCGAGCAGGCCGTTGGCGAGGCGCTCGACGCGCTCCGCGGCCTCGGCCCACGGGACCTCACGCCAGCCACCGCCCTCCTCGACGAGATAGCCGGCGCCCGTGTTGCGGGCCACGGCATCGCGCCAGAGGCGCGGAATCGTCCGGTTTCCAGGCATCTACCGGCAACTCTAGATGGAGGGGACGGCGCGTCGACCCCGAAATTCGGCGGTCCGTCCCTAGACTGGAGGGCTATGCGGATCACCTGGAACGGATCGTTGAGCTTCGGGCTCGTCAGCATCCCCGTCGGGCTCGCGCCCGCGACGAAGCCGGCCGCCCGGCAGTCGGACGTCTCGTTCCGGCTGCTCCACCGGGACTGCCTGACGCCGATCAAGCAGAAGCGCTGGTGCCCGAAGCACGACCGGGAGGTGGGCCCGGACGAGCTCGTCAAGGGCTGGGAGGTCGCGAAGGGCCAGTTCGTCGTCGTCGAGGAGGCCGAGCTGGAGGCGCTCGAGCGCCATGACGAGTCGCGGACGATCGACATCGAGCGCTTCGTCCCGCTCGCCGACGTCGATCCGGTGTGGATGGACCGCACCTATTTCCTCGTCCCCGGCGGCGCGCCGGCGCAGCGCCGCCCGTACAAGCTCCTTCTCGAGGCGATGGAGGAGGCCGGTGTCGGCGCGATCGGCCGCTTCGTGCGGTCCGGGCGCGAGTCCCTCTGCCTCGTCCGCACCCGCGGCCGCGGGCTCGTGCTGGAGACGATGTACCTCGCCGAGGACGTCTACTCGCAGGCGGAGATCGACGAGGCGATGGAGGCGACCGAAGTGAAGAAGACCGAGCTCGAGCTCGCGCGCCAGATCGTCGAGGGCCTCGCCGCCGAGTTCGACCCCACCGAGCTGCAGAGCGGCTACCGGCGAGACCTCCGCACGCTGCTCGAGGCGAAGCTGCGCGGCGAGGAGATCACCGCCCCCGAGCCCGTCGCCGAGCCGGCACCGGCAGTCGACCTGATCGAGGCTCTGAAGGCGAGCGTCGCCGCAGCGAAGACGTCGTCCGCGCGCCCGAAGAAGTCAGCGGCAAAGCCCGCCGCCGAAAAGCGCCCCGCGCGCAGGGCCGCCCGGAAGTAGCTCTCGGCGCGACGAGGGGCCCTCTGCGAGGCCCCTCGTGAGCTGTCCGGAAAAGGGCTCGGTCAGTGCGCTGCCGCGTGCGCGGCGCCCACGGCCTGGAGCTGGGCCTGGAACAGGTGCTTGTCGATCTTTCCCTGGTAGATCGGGACGCCCTCAGAGACACAGAGCCTGATGACCGCTTCGCGGTCCATGTTGAGCTCCTTCGCGAGCTCCTCGGGCGTCAGGTGATTCGCCATCGAGCGTTTCCTCCCTGGAGCGACCAAAAAGCCCGCCGACGCGATTGCGTGCGGGCGGGCTCGATCCTCGCTCCTCCGTTGGCGGCGGGGGTCAACGGGCCCGCCTCCCGAAAACGACCATGTTCTCCGAGGATACTCGTCCGGGCGGGCGGACCGCAACGGCTCAAACGGGGTTCGGAATCTCGACGTAGTGCCAGTCGAGGCCGAAGCGCTCCGCGAGGTGCGCCGCGAGCGCCTGGACGCCGAACTGCTCGGTCGCGTGGTGTCCCGCCGCGAGCAGGTGGATCCCGAGCTCGCGGGCGGTCGCGGCGCTCGGCTCCTCCGGCTCGCCGGTGAGGAGGGCGTCGTAGCCCTCGTGCGCGGCCCGGACGAGGTCGTGCCCCGCGGCCCCCGTCGAGACGGCAAGGCGCCGGATCTCGCCGTCGCCGCCGCGCAGCACGAGCGGCGTGCGCCCGACGATGCCGGCGACGCGCGCGGCGAGGTCGTCGACCGAGACGGTGTCGATCGTGCAGCCGAGCCCGACGACGTCGAACGGCCCGACGGGGGTTGCCCCGATCCGTGCGGCGAGCTGCGCGTTGTTGCCGAGGGTCGGGTGGGCGTCGAGCGCGAGGTGGTAGGCGACGAGCGACACGTCGCCGCGGAAGAGCGCCTCGAGGCGACCGCGCAGGCGGGCATCCACGACGAGCGGCTCGTTGCGCCAGAAGAGGCCGTGGTGGACGAGCACGAGCTCTGCAGGGAGCTCGACGGCTCGCTCGAAGAGCTCGCGAGAGCACGAGACGCCGCAGGCGAGCGTCGTCACGGCAGCCGCGCCGACGACCTGCAGCCCCTGCGGCGCAAACTCGGGAAACCGCTCGATCTCGAGCAGCTCGTTCGCATACGCGACGATCTCGTCCCGCGCCGCCATCGCGCCGAGTCTACGGCGTCGGCCGCGGAGCCCTGACGAGGAGGAACGGGTACCCTGATGCGGCTCGGGGTGTGGCGCAGCCTGGTAGCGCGCTCCGTTCGGGTCGGAGAGGCCCCCAGTTCAAATCTGGGCACCCCGATCTTTGGGTGGGGGAACCCATGGTTCCCCCACCGGCCCCCTCCTTCCGCGTTGTGCACGGGTGGTCGGTGCCTGGCCTCCCGGCCGGCAGAGCCGGCCTCCGGCCTCGACGGCCGGCCCATGGGTCAACCGTGATGAGGGCGGGGGAGCGATGGTTCCCCCGCCGGCCCCTCCTTCCGGCCGCGCGTATCCTCGGGTCGTGCTCCGAGCGGTGCTCCTCGACGTCGACTTCACGTTGTTCCGGCCGGGGCCCGAGCTCGGGCCGCAGGGCTACGCACGCATCGGCGCCCGTCACGGGCTGACGCTCGACACCGCGCGGTACGAGGACGCCCGGCTCGCCGCGATCGCCGACCTCCAGCTCCATCCCGAGCTCGTCCACGACACGGAGCTCTGGGTGCGCTTCACCGAGGACATCGTCGTCGGCATGGGCGGCGACCCCGTGCTGTCCCGTTCCTGCGCGGTCGAGCTGGTGCGGGAATGGGAGCGCCACGAGAACTTCTTTCTCTACGACGACGCGCTCCCCGCCCTGGCCGAGCTCCGCCGTCACCGCCTGCGGATCGGGCTCGTGTCGAACGGCCAGCGCGACCTCGAGGAGTTCGCGCGCCACCATTCCCTCGACGTCGACGTGTGCGTGGGTTCGCTCCGCCACGGTCGCGTGAAGCCGCACCGCTCCATCTTCGAAGCGGCGCTCACCGCGCTCGAGGCCGAGCCGGCGGATGCCGCGATGGTGGGGGACAGCTTCGCCGACGACATCTCCGGCGCACGCGCGCTCGGAATGCGCGCGATCCTCCTCGACCGCGACGGGCTCCACGCGGACGAGCCCGACAGGATCGACACGCTCCTCGCGCTGCCTGCCGCGCTGGGGTTGCCCGCTGCGGGGCCCGCCGCATGACGGCGCCGGGCCGCTCCACTATTCTGGGCCAAGGTTTGACTGACCGTTCAATCGCAGCGCGGGAAAGGCAGCCGGGAGCCGAGGAGAAGCGGCGGCGGATCCTGGACGCCGCCGTCCGGGTCTTCGCCCGGCGGGGTTTCCACACCTCCCGGGTCGGGGACATCGCGGAGGAGGCGGGCGTCGCCCACGGGTTGCTCTACCACTACTTCGCCTCGAAGGACGAGGTGCTGCAGACGGTCTTCCGCGAGAACTGGGACGAGCTCCTCCAGCGCTTCGAGCAGGTCGAAGCCTCCGAGGAGCCGGCCGACGAGAAGCTGCGCGGCATCGTCAAGATCCTCCTCCGCACGTGGCGGAACGATCCCGACCTCGTCACCGTGATGGTGCGCGAGGTGGGACGGAGCGCGCACCTCGCGACCCAGGTCGAGGTGATCGGACAGGGGTTCGCGGTGATCGAGCGGGTGATCCGGCAGGGCCAGGCGGAGGGCGTGTTCCGGCCGGGCCTCGACCCCCGCCTCGCGAGCTGGATCGTGTACGGCGGCCTCGAAGAGATTCTCACGGGTTGGGTGATGGGCCGGCTTCCCGACGGCGACGAGGAGGTCGCCCGTGCCGAGCGCACGATCGTCGACCTCGTCCTCGGCGGGCTCGGCGAGACGACGCACGTCGTCTGACGCCGGGGCCCGGCGAAGCACGCTCGTCCTGGGGGCGGGCGCGCTCGGCCTCGCGTGGTCGCTGACGACGACCGCGGCCTACCTGCCGCCGATCCTCGGCCGCTACACCGACTCGACGACGCTCGTCGGCCTCGTGCTCGCGGCCGAGGGGTTCTTCGCGCTGACGCTCCCGCTCGTGATCGGACCGTGGAGCGACACGTTCCACACGCCGCTCGGCCGCCGACGGCCGTTCATGGCCGCCGCGCTCGGGCCGATGGCGTTCGCCCTGGCGCTGCTCGCGTTCATGCCGAACCTGTGGACGACGGCGCTGATGCTGAGCGCCTTGTTCTTCGCCTACTACGTCTACGAGCCGCCGTACCGCGGTCTGTACCCCGACGTGCTCCCCGAGAACGTGTTCGGGCGCGCGCAGGGCGTGCAGCACGCCTTCCGCGGCGTCGCGATCGGCGGGGCGCTGATCGGCGGCGGCTACCTCTTCCACCTCTGGCGGCCGGCGCCCTTCCTCGTCGCGTCCGCGGTGGTCGGCGTCGCGTGCCTCGTTCCGATCCTGCTCATCACGGAGGACGGCGGTCACGGGCGGGTCTTCGAGGGCGTGCGGACATACGTCGCGCACTCGTGGCGGGTGCTGCGCTCGAACCGCGACGTCGCGACGTTCCTCGTCGCGAACACCGCCTGGGAAGCGACATTCGCGGGCGCCCGCACGTTCGTCGTCCTCTACGTGACCGTGGGGCTCGGCGAGCCGCTCTCCACGTCGACCTACATCCTCGCGGCCGTCGCCGGCGGGTACATCGTCGCCGCGCTGGCGGCGGGGCGGATCGGCGACCGTGTGGGGCTCGCGCGGGTGATCATCGTCGCGTCCGCCGTGTACGGCACCGGGCTCGTCGCAGGCGGCCTCGGCCGAGAGTGGCATGCCTGGTACCTCGGGCTGATCTTCACGGTGGCGATCGCCGGGGGAACGGTGATGACCCTGGCCTGGGGGCTGCTCTTCAAGCTGATGCCGCCGGGCGAGCGAGGCGCGATCTCGGGCCTCGCGACGACGACCAAGGGCGTCGGGCTCGTCATCGGCCCCCTCGTGGCAGGCGGGGTGATCGACCTTCTCAGCTCCCGCCTCGAGGAGACCGACGGCTACCAGGCGCTCTGGCCGGTCCTCGGCGTGCCGATCCTGCTCGCGATCCCGCTCGTGACGCGGCTCGTCGCGGCGGAGTCAGAGGCAGACCGCACGGCCGCGCTCCAACAGCGCGAATCCCCAGACCTCGCCGTCGACGACGTAGACGACCGAGCGGGCGCCTGACCCCGGGACCGCGTACGCGTCGAAGCCGCGGCACCGGGTCCGTCGCAAGGGGCTATACGCCGCCTGGAGTCGCAGCGCCGGCTCGCCGATGCGAGGACCGTCGCTCGTGCGCCAGCCCGGCGGCCGCCGCCGCCAGCCAACCGCGGACGCCGTGCGTGCGCCGCCTCCTGGCGCGCAGCGCCGCGCCGCGCCGTCACGAGCGGCCGAAGGCGTTCTCGCCCGTCAGCGCCTGCCCGACGACGAGCGTGTGCACCTCGTGCGTGCCCTCGTACGTCAGCACCGACTCGAGGTTGTTCATGTGGCGGATGACGGGGTACTCGAGCGTCACGCCGTTGGCGCCGAGGACGGTGCGTGCGGAGCGGCAGACGTCGAGGGCCCCCCGGACGTTGCCCATCTTCCCGAGGCTGACGTGCTCCGGCCGGAGAGTGCCCGCGTCCTTCATCCGTCCGAGGTGGAGCGCGACGAGCGAGGCGCGGTTGATCTCGAGCGCCATCTCGGCAAGCTTCTGCTGGGTCAGCTGGAACGCCGAGATCGGCTTGCCGAAGACGATTCGCTCGCGCGCGTATTCGAGCGCCGACTCGAAGCACGCACGCGCGGAGCCGACTGCCCCCCAGACGATGCCGTAGCGCGCCTCGCTGAGGCACGCGAGTGGGCCGCGCAGCGTCGTCACGTCCGGGAAGACCGCGTCGCCGGGCACGCGCACGTCCTCCAGCACGAGCTCGCTCGTCACCGACGCGCGCAGCGAGATCTTCTTGTGGATCTCGGGCGCCGAGAAGCCGGTGGTTCCCTTCTCGACGAGGAAGCCGCGGATCTCGCCCTCGTCCGTCCGGGCCCACACAATCGCGACGTCGGCGATCGTGCCGTTCGTGATCCACATCTTCGCCCCGTTCAGCACCCAGTCCGAGCCGTGACGGCGTGCATGCGTCCGCATCGAGCCCGGGTCCGAGCCGGCGTCCGGCTCCGTCAGGCCGAAGCAGCCGATCGCGTGGCCGGCGTGCATCGCCGGCAGCCAGCGCTCCTTCTGCTCCTCGGTTCCCCACCGCCAGATCGCGTACATGGCGAGCGACCCCTGCACCGATACGGCGCTCCGAACGCCCGCGTCGCCGGCCTCGAGCTCGCGGCAGACGATCCCGTACGCGACCGAGCTCGCGCCGGGGAGCCCATACCCCTCGAGATGCATGCCGAGCAGCCCGAGCTTCGCCAGCTCACCGAACAGCTCGCGCGGCAGGATGCCCTGCTCGAACCAGTCGCCCACGTCGGGCAGGACCCGCTCGCGCACGAACCGGCGTACGGTGTCGCGGATCGCACGCTCCTCGTCGTCGAGCAGCCCGTCGACGTCGAGATAGTCGTACGGGTCGATCGCGGTAGGGGCCTCGGTCGTCGTCGCCACGGTGTCCTCCCTGATCTCCGGCGTCGTGATTGTAGTGACGACCGGGCAGCTGGACAGGACGGCTGCCGGGGCGGGAACATGGGCGCGTGGCGGAGGGCAGGAGGCGAAGCGCGGACGAGCTTCTCGCCGAGGCGCGCATGCGGATCGCACGGGTCGATCCCGCGACCGCCTGGGCAGCTGTCCGGGAGGGCGATGCGCTGATCGTCGACATCCGCTCCGACGACGAGCGCCGGAGCAACGGTGTCGTCCCCGGATCGCTGCACCTGCCGCGGACCGTGCTCGAGTGGCGCGTCGACCAGGAGTCGGGCTGGGCGAATCCACACGTCGGCGGCGCCGACCGCCGTCTCATCCTGCTCTGTGCGCACGGATGGTCGTCGAGCCTCGCCGCCGCGACGCTGCTCGAGCTCGGATACTCGCTCGCCGGCGACGTGGAGGGAGGGTTCGAGGCATGGCGCGCCGCCGGGCTGCCGACCGCGCCGGCGCCCGAGCGTCCCGCCGGGGTGCTGCCGGGGATGGGGCCGCCCGATTAGGAGGCGGGCTTCGGCCGCGTCGTGCTGAGCTCCGCTTGCTGAGCTCCCGGCACGCGAGTATCATTGACTGACTAGTCAATCGACGTTCAGGAGCACCAGCATGGCGACGATGGAGACCGGGCTCGCGAACGGCGTGTCGTTCGCGCTCACCGACGAGCAGAGGGAGCTGCGCGCGCTCGCGCGCGAGTTCGCCGAGAAGGAGATCCGCCCGAAGGCGGCCGAGTACGACGAGCACCAGACACACCCCGCGGACATCGTCGCCAAGGCGCACGAGCTCGGGCTCATGAACCTCCACCTTCCGGAGTCGCTCGGCGGCCTCGAGCTCTCGGCGTTCGACGGGATGCTGGTCGGGGAGGAGCTCAACTGGGGGTGCTCGGGGATCGGCACGTCGATCGGCGCGAACGGCCTCGCGGCCGGCCCGATCCTGATCGCCGGCACCGACGAGCAGAGGCGCGAGTGGCTTGCGCCGCTCGTCTCGGAGCCAATCCTGGGCTGCTTCGGCCTCTCGGAGCCCGGCGCGGGCTCCGACGTCTCGGGGATCCAGACGACTGCCGTCCGACAGGGCGACGCGTACGTGGTCAACGGCTCCAAGATGTTCATCACGAACGCGGGCCGGGCGTCGTGGATGGTCTGCTTCGCCTCGACCGACCGGTCGAAGGGGCACCGGGGCCTCACCGCATTCGTCATCGGAATGGACGCCGAGGGCGTCACGATCGAGAAGCACCTCGACAAGATGGGCCAGCGCGCGACGGACACGTCCGCCGTGGCGTTCCAGGACGTCGTCGTGCCGGCGGCGAACCGCCTCGGCGGGGAGGGCGACGGCTTCAAGATCGCGATGCAGACGCTCGACTTCACCCGCCCCGGCACCGCGGTCGGCGCCGTGGGCGTCGCGCAGGCGGCATACGAGCTCTCGATCGACTACGCGAAGGAGCGCGTCCAGTTCGGGACGCCGATCGCGATGAACCAGGGCGTCTCGTTCCTCGTCGCCGACATGGCGACCGAGATCGAGGCCGCGCGCCTCCTCACCTGGCAGGCCGCGTGGATGATCGACCAGGGCTGGGGACGGAAGGCGACGAAGTACTCGTCGTTCGCAAAGCGCTTCGCCGCCGACACGGCGATGAAGGTCACGACGGACGCCGTGCAGATCTTCGGCGGCTACGGCTACATCAAGGAGTACCCGGTCGAGAAGCTCATGCGCGACGCGAAGCTGTTCCAGATCTACGAGGGCACCTCGCAGATCCAGCGGCTCGTGATCGCGAAGGAGATCTTCCTCGGCTGATCCTGTTCGCGAGCGGGATCCCGCAGAAGCGGGATCCCGCTGCTTGATCCCCGCCTACGGCGGGGCAGATCCCTGAAGCGCACGCCGGCGCGGTCGGTCGGCACTACCCGTGTGGTCTCGTGGCGTCTCCGCGTCCCGCGCGCGTCCGGCGGCGCTCTCAGCCGGAGAGCGCGCGGTGGAACGTCGCGCGACGGCGCTTGCAACAGACTGTTGCTTGGTAGTTGGGCTCGCGAGTGGTATCCTTCTGGTATGCGAGCTACCATCGACAAGGCAGGTCGCGTGGTCATTCCGCGCGCGCTGCGAGAGCAAGTCGGGCTCGCCCCCGGGGAAGTGGAGATCACCGTCGACGGGGCTGCGGTTCGCCTCGAGCCCGTCGCCGGCGACGGGCTCGCCGAGGTCGGAGGGAGGCTCGTCATCCCTGCGTCCGGCTCCGCGGTCGACGACGAGCTCGTGCGCGAGCTTCGCGATGCCGACCGCAGGTAGGGCGCGAGGCGCGCAGAGGTCGGAGCTGCTCGTCGACACGAGCGTCGCGGTCGCCGTCGTCGTCGCAGACCACGATCAGCATCGCGCGACGACCCGGGCAGTCGCAGGGCGGCGCCTCGGGCTGGCCGGCCATGCGGCGTTCGAGACGTTCTCGGTACTCACCCGTCTCCCGCCGCCCGCACGCCGTAACGCGACGGTCGTCGATCAACTGCTGCGCGCGAGCTTCCCGGCGACGCGCTTCTTGGGAGCCGACGCCGCCGCTGCGCTGCTGCGCCGGCTGGCCGGTCTCGGAATTGCAGGCGGCGCGGTGTATGACGCGCTGGTCGGCGCCGCGGCCGCGGCGCACGGGGTGCCGCTCGCCACGCGGGACGTACGAGCAGTCGACGTCTACCGCGCGCTCGGCGTCGAGCTCGAGATCCTCGCCTGAGCAGGGATCAGCGCCCGAGGGCACGCTGGAACGGCGGCAGGAAGCCCGGCGCCAGGCGGACGTCTTCCAGCCAGGCCTCGAGCCGCGCCGCCTCCGCCTCGACGGCCGCGACCGCCGCGGACCCGACGTCCTCGAGCAGCTTCCACACGATCTCGCCGTCGGCGCGCTGCGACCAGCCGCCGACGACGCGGCCGTCCCACCACACCGTCGGACCGGCGTTCCCGTTCGCGTCGAAGAGCGCGCCCGCGTGACGCCCGAGGTACCAGTCGCGCTCCTTCCAGCCCATCGTCGTCGGGTCGAGCGTCGGCAGGAGCGCGGCGGCCGGCTCGGGGGCTCCCACCGGAGCGAGGTCGTCCGCGAGGACGAGCCCGGCCGAGCCGTCCAGGTCGACGACGGCGTGGGGGACGACGGCGAGCGCTGCCCGCGTCTCGCGCGCTGTCCAGCCGGTCCACCAGCGGATGTCAGTCTCCGTCGCCGGGCCGAAGGCGCGGAGCCAGCGGGCGAGCAGCTCGCCCTGGGCCGCCGCGGTGTCGAGGTCCCCGAGCCGATCGGGCGCGAGCGCCCAGCGGTACTGCCCGTGCGTCCAGCGGCCGCGGGGGCGGCCCCGGACGATCGCTCCCTCCGCGGCGAGCAGTGGGAGGATGCGTGACGCCGCGCTGACCTCGGCCTCCCAGCGCGTCCCGGCGCCGAGGCGGAGCTTCGTGGCGAGGAGGGCATCCGCGCGCGTCAGGTCGGAGGTGAACGCCTCGCCGCGTGCGGCCAGCGCCTCGAGCGCGGCGGCGGCCAGACGGTCGATCCAGCCCGCGGGATCCTCCGCGACACCGCTCTGCGCGACGAACTTCTCGAGGCTTTGCCGCTCGCGCGCCGCGACCGTCCGCGTACACGCGGCGTCGACGATCGCTGCGAGCCCCCGCGGCACCACCCAGAGCGTCCTGCGCATCCCGAGCATCCGGACGAGCGTGCGGTCCACGTAGAGCGCCCGCTCGAGCTGCGCCGGCTCGAAGTCGCGGGTTCTCGCCCACGTCGAGAGGAACACCGTGGCGGCGTCGGTCGAGTGGAGCGCGACGAGCGAGCCGGCCGCCTCGACGGGATCCGCTGCGCGGCTCGTCGGGGCAAGGCGGTGCCGAACGACGAGCCGTGCCCGCCGTTCCTCGACACCGATCCTCTCCACGCGAGCCGTTCTAGCAGCGCGCGAGCCGCACGCTTGACTTGGGATACCATCGGTATTAAAATACCAACGGTATGGTAGCCAGGCTCACCCGGGTCGAGCGGAAGCAGAGGACACGCGCCGACCTCGTCGAGGCCGCGCGCCGCGTCTTCCTCCGCCGCGGCTTCCACGGGGCGTCGCTCGACGAGATCGCGGAGGCGGCCGGGTACACGAAGGGCGCCGTCTACTCGAACTTCGCCGGCAAGGACGACCTGTACCTCGCGCTGCTGGATACGCACTACGAGCAGCGCATCGAGGCCTACGTCGAGATGATGCTCGACCAGCCGACCTTCGAGGACGCGATCCGCGCGGTCGGCCTCTTCATGGTGGAGTCCGACGCGCGCGACCCCGACTGGCTGCCGACGCTGGGCGAGTTCGTCGCGCACGCGGCGAGGGACGAGTCGCTGCGACGGGCGTACGTGCGCGTGCGCGAGCGATTCCTCGCCGCGATCGCCGACGTCATCGAAACCCTCTGCGATCGACACGGCCTGGCGCTGCGCGTGCCGGCACTCGAGGCCGCACGCGCCTCGTCGGTCCTGGCCCGCGGCTACAGCGCCGAGCGCCGGCTCGATCCCGGCGCGGCGTCGTCGGAGATGTTCGTCGAGCTTCACGCCGGCTTCATGCGTGGGCTCACGGTTCCAAGGGAGAGGAGTCACGCATGACGGCCGTTGCCGCCACCTCGGTCGACCTGCCTGCCCCGGCAACGCTCGGGGCCAACGCCACGACGCTCCTGCAGCGCGACTGCTGGTCGCGCGAGCAGCTCGTCGACTACCAGCGAGAGCGCCTCCGCGGGCTGATTCGCCACGCGGTCGAGTGCTCCCCGCACTACCGAGCGGCGCTCGGGCCGGGCGCCGAGAGGGCCGCTCTCGCCGATCTCCCGACCCTGCCGAAGCGCGTGCTCATGGAGCAGTTCGACCGCATCGTCACGGATCGCCGGCTGCGCCTGGCGGACCTCGAGCCGTTCCTCGCGCGCGCCGACGCCGGCGCTCTCTACCTCGGTGAGTACCGCATCTTCTCGACCTCGGGGACGACGGGCGTGCCCGGCCTGTTCGTCTACTCGCAGCGGGACTTCGCCCACTGGGTCTCGGTCCTCCTCCGGTCGTTCGCGCGGCTCGGGATGACGCCCGAGACGCGCATCGTCGGCGTCGGTGCACCGAGCTCGCTCCACCTCTCGCAGCAGGTGATCGCGGCCATGCAGGCCGGCCGGAGCGGCGCGCCGAGCGTCTCGGTGACGACGCCGCTCCACGAGATCGTTGCCGCGCTCAACGCCTACCGGCCGGAGGTGGTCGCGGGGTACGCGAGCATGATGGGCGTGCTCGCCGAGGAACAGCTCCAGGGCCGCCTCGCGATCAGCCCGCGCGTCGTCCTCGCGACCTCCGAGGTGCTCACCGACGATGCCGCCGCGCGGATCGAGTCCGCCTGGACGACGCCGGTCGAGGGCTACTTCTCGACCGAGGTGCTCGTGATCGCCTCCGGCTCGCTCGACCATGTCGGCCTGCACGTCTGCGAGGACGCGATCGTCGAGGTCGTCGACGAGGCGAACCGGCCGGTTCCCGCCGGGACGCCGGGCAGCAAGGTCCTGCTCACGAACCTCGTGCAGCGCACCCAGCCGCTGATCCGGTACGAGCTCTCCGACGCCGTCCAGCTCGAGGCCGGCCCGGATCCGAGCGGCCGCCCCTACGACCGCATCGCACGGGTCGACGGACGCAGCGACGACGTGCTCCGGCTGCCCGCCGCCGTCGGGGGCGGCGACGTCGCGGTCCATCCATACCGGCTGCGCGCGCCGTTCGTGAAGCTACTCGACGTCGTGCAGTACCAGGTCGTCCACCGAGCGGGCGGTCTGCTCGTTCGCATCGTCGCACGTGAGACCGCTCCCGATCTCCCGGACCGTGTGCGCGGGGCGGTCGAGGACGCGCTCGCGAAGGCCGGTGCGCGCTGTGCGGTGGAGGTCGAGGTCGTGCCGGCGATCGCACGCGAGCGTGGGCACGCTGCCAAGGTGAAGCTGGTCGTCTCCGAGGCGCCGGGGCCGTAGTCTCGGCCGGAGCGAGGGTCGCCCTCCCTCGTCCGGGGCGGCCGGGGCGATGCCCGTGGTCGGCTACATTTCCCTCCGTGTCATCCGGCGCGACCAGCGTCTCGGGTATGGCGCGCCGACGACGCTCACGCCGCATCGCGGTGCGCAGAGCCGTCCTCGCGGTCGGCTCTCTCATGCTGCTCGCGTTCGTCTCCCTCACGCTGCTCGCCGGATCGCCGACACGGCTTCCCGCCGGGACGACGATCGGCGGCTTCGACGTCGGCGGCATGGAGCTCGCGCAGGCGAAGAGCGCGCTCGAGGCGCGATCTGCGGCGGTTGCACACCAGTCGGTCCAGTTCGTCGCCGGTGGGCGCACGTTCTCGGTCAGCGCGTCGCAGCTCGGCGTCCGGCCCGACTGGGAGGCCGCGGTGCGCACGGCCGCGGACGCGGGTGACGGGCTCGCGCCCGTCCGCGGGCTGAAGCGCGTCCAGGCCCGGCTCTTCGGCACCGACGTCGAGCCGCACGTGGACGTCTACCCGTCGGCGGTGCGCTACACCGTCGCCAGGATCGCCGCAGGGGTCGACCGGCCGGCGGTGGACGCCGGCCTCGAGCGGAAAGGCCTCGCGATCGTCACGACCGCCGCGCGTCCGGGAGTCCGCCTCGACCGCACCCAGGCGTCGGCGGCGATCATCGACGCGCTCGCGTCGCTCGACCGGCACGGTCCGGTGCGCCTTCCCGTGGTGCGCGACGAGCCGAGCATCACGGGGGCGGAGCTCGCCCAGGCGGCTGCCACCGCGCGGACGGCGATCTCGGCGCCGGTCACGCTGACCGTCGGCCCGACGCGCTTCCGCCTCCCACGCTGGCGAATCGCCCAGCTTCTCGATCTCCCGAGCGGCGGTGCGACCCGCGTCACCGTCGGCGGGCCCGCCGCGCAGGCCTGGCTCTCGTCCGTGCGGCGCTCGGTCGACCGTCGGCCCCGCGATGCGACCTTCAGGGTGGTCTCCGGCGGGATCGAGGTCGTCCCTGCGGGGCTCGGCCGTACGATCGACGTGGCTACCGCGCGCACGGCGATCGAGAAGGCGATGTTCTCCCCAACGAGCCGGTCGGCGACGATCGCGACGACGACGACCGAGCCGTCGCGGACGACCGCGGCCGCCGAGGCGATGGGGATCACCGGGATCGTCGGCTCGTACACGACCACCTATGGCGGCACGCCCGGCCGGCTCCACAACGTCCAGCTCGTCGCCGACCTGATCGACGGCGCGCTCGTGGCGCCCGGCGCCCGGTTCTCGTTCAACCAGACGACGGGTGAGAGGAACGAGGCAAAGGGCTTCGAGGAGGCGCCGGTGATCATCAACGGGGAGCTCGAGAGCGGGATCGGCGGCGGCGTCTGCCAGGTTTCGACGACGCTCTTCAACGCGGCCTTCGAGGCGGGGCTGTCGATCGACAAGAGGACGAACCACGCGCTCTACATCAGCCACTACCCGCTCGGGCGCGACGCGACGGTCAACTACCCGGACATCGACCTCGTCTTCACGAACGACACCGACAAGTGGCTGCTCGTGCGCACCTTCGTCGGGGCCGGCTCGCTCACCGTCAACATCTACGGGACGCCGCAGGACCGGCGCGTCGAGACCGAGACGGCGCCGCTCACGGTCGACGGCAAGGTGCCGTGGAAGCGGATCGACGACGACACGATGTTCAAGGGGCAGAAGGTCGTCGAGCAGTGGGGATCCCCGCCGCGCTCGACGAGCGTGACCAGGCGCGTCTACCGGCCGGACGGGACGCTGCTCTACGACTCGACCTGGCGCTCGTACTACGTGGGCGAGCCGACCGTCGTCCGCCTCGGGACGAAGCCGCGGCCCAAGGTCACGCCGCCCCCCGCCGCCGAGGACGAGCCGGCGGGCGGCGCGGCGAAGCCGCCGGCGGCAGGCGCGAAGAAGGATCAGGCGGGCCCGCCGGCCTCGGCTAGCGCGTCTGCGTCGACGCCTCGGCCCTGAGCACGTCCTCGACGAACCACTCCGGGACGCGCGTCGGCCGGTGCGTGGCCGCGTCGACCGTGGCATGCATCGTCCAGCCGTGGGCCACGCTCTCGCCGTCGCGCTCGACCACGTACTCGTAGCGAAAGCGCGCGCCGCGGATCTCCGCGCAGCGCACGCCGATCGTCAGCACGTCGTCGAACGCGGCCGCCTGCTCGTACTCGAGGTGGATCCCGGTCGTGAGCGCCTCGATGCCGCCGTCGCGGATCGCCTGGTAGCCGCCGGCGAACGCGGCCAGGTACGCGACGCGGGCCTCCTCGAGCCAGACCACGAACGACGCGTGGTGGGCGATTCCCTGCGCGTCGGTCTCGGCGAAGCGCACCCGGACCTGGTGCGCGAGGGGATACCCGTCCATCGTGGGCGAGATATACCCCGACCCTAGGATGGCCGTCGTGGGAACCGCCGCCGAGCTCGCGTCGCTGATCCGCGAGCGCGGCCCCGCCCTGGTGCTCACGGGTGCCGGGATGTCGACCGAGAGCGGGATCCCGGACTTCCGCTCGGCGAGCGGGATCTGGGCGGAGGTCGACCCGTTCGAGGTCGCCTCGATCGACGCCTTCCGGCGCGACCCGCTCCGCGTGTGGCGCTGGTACGGACCGCGGATCCACGGCCTGCTCGCGGCGGAGCCCAACGCCGGGCACGTCGCTCTGGCGGCGCTCGAGCGCGCCGGCCACGTGCGTGCGGTGGTCACGCAGAACATCGACCTGCTGCATACGCGCGCGGGCAGCGGCGACGTGATCGAGGTACACGGCTCGATCGCGCGGTTCACGTGCCTTGCGTGCGGCGACGAGGAGACGCTCGAGACGGTCCTCGCCCAGCTCGAGACGCGCGAGGCGCCGCTCTGCGGCCGCTGCGGGACGATCGTCAAGCCGGGGGTCGTGATGTTCGGCGAGCTCCTGCCGGCACGCGCGCTGGAGCGTGCCGAGCAGCTCGCGCGCGAGGCGGGCCTCCTCGTCGTCGTCGGGTCGTCGCTCCAGGTCTGGCCGGTCGCGGGGCTGCCGGCCGACACCGCCCGTGCCGGCGGCGCCCTCGCCATCGTGAACCTCGACGAGACGCCCTACGACGCGGTCGCGGACGTCGTCGTCCGGGGAGTGTCGGGACCTGCGCTCACCGAGGTCGCGCGTGCGCTCGATCCTCCGTCGGAGAACGCGTAGTATGGCCGGCATGGCGGCTACGAAGAACGACACGACGGAGAACGACACGGCGAAGAGCGACGCGACGAAGGCCGATGACGTGATCGCGCGCCTCGCGGGCAAGGGCGAGGAGGCCATCCGGCGACTTGCCGACCTTCCCGGGAGTCAGCGTGCGCTCGAGGCGTTCAACGACCTCAAGCTCCGGGTGGACGACCTCTCGAAGAAGATGCGCGGCGTCGACGAGCTCGAGAAGCGCGTCGCCAAGCTCGAGAAGGACCTCGCCGCGCTCAAGCGTGCGCAGAAGCCCTCGTCGGGCGGCTAGCGCCAGCTCCGCGGCACGCGGAGCCTGAAGGCCTCCGCGACGACCTCGAACGTCACCGGCGTCGTCCCCGGCTGCTCGCCGTCGAGCTCGATCGGAAGCGGGGTGTCGCTCGTCACCGTCACGGCCGCGCCGCGCAGCAGCTCGGCCTTCGGATGCGGCAGATGCGTCCCGCGGTACATCTTCGGCACCGTCAGGACGAGGTCGCGCTTCGTGACGTCGCCGATCGTGAGCACGTCGAACAGCGCGTCGTCCGGCTTCGCATCCGGGCAGATCTCGAGCCCGCCGCCGAAGAAGCGGCCGTTCGCGACGACGACGTCGAACATCCGGCCGGAGCGCCGCTCGCCGTCGACCGCGACCTCGAGCTCGCTCGCCCGCCAGCCGGAGAAGACGGCAAAGATCGCCCACAGGTAGGACGCCTTCCCGCCGAGCGCCTTCGTCGTCTCGTTCGCGCGCTTCGCAATCGCGCCGCTCATCCCCGCGCTCGCGACGTTCGCAAAGACCGCCGTCGCGTCCGAGCCGTCCCAGGCGCGGTACGAGGCGCGCCCGAGGTCGATCGTGCGGACGTCGCCCTCGAGGGCGACCCTCACGGCGTCGTCGATCTTCCGCGGGATCCCGAAGGTCCGCGAGAAGTCCCATCCGGTCCCCCGCGGGACGATTGCCACCTCGGGTTGCCGGCCGAGCCCCACGAGCCCGTTCGCGACCTCGTTGACCGAGCCGTCCCCGCCGACCACGACGAGGAGCTCGGCTCCGCCGAGCGCCGCCTCGCGGGCGAGCTCGGCGAGATGGCCGGGTCGCTCGCTGAAGAGCGTGTTCCCCTCGAGCCCGGCGGCGGCTGCGCGCCGAGCGAGCTCCGGCCAGCGCCGCCCCGTGGAGCCGTTGGCCGCCGTGGGGTTGACGAGGAAGACCGTGTGGGAGGGCTGCGCCATCCGCGGGAAGTCCGACGCGTCGCTACGACGCCGTCACGACATGGAGCGCCAACTCCGTCATCTGGTCGACTGCCGCCCGCATCTCGTCGTCGGTGATGCGGATGAACTCGCCCTCGACGACGACGTCGGAGACGATCAGCATGCAGCCGGCCTGGATCTTGCGGAGTGCGCCGAGGGTGAAGAGGACCGCGGCCTCCATCTCGACCGCGAGGATCCCGCGCTCCGACCAGCGGCCCGCGAGCCCGGGGTCGGGCTGGTAGAAGATGTCGCTCGAGACGATCGGGCCGACGCGCACCGGCTTGCCCAGCTCCTTCGCCTGGTGTACCGCCTCGTGGACGAGCCCGAAGTCGGCGGTCGGCGCGTGCGGCTCGCCGCCGACGTAGTGCATCGCGGTCGAGTCGGCAGGGGTCGCGGAGAGCGCGATGATCAGGTCGCCCATGGACAGGTCGGGCTGGAGCCCGCCGCACGTCCCGACCCGCATGATCCTGGTCACGCCGAGCTGGGTGAGCTCCTCGATCACGATCGCGGCGGAAGGGCACCCCATGCCGCTCGACTGGACCGAGACCGGCTTGCCCGCGAAGGTGCCCGTGTAGCCGAGCATCCCGCGCTCCGAGTTCCGCTGGACGACGTCCTCCATGAAGGTCTCCGCGATGTACTTCGCCCGCAGGGGGTCACCGGGCAGGAGGCAGGCCTCGGCGTAGTCGCCTTTGTTGGCGCGCACGTGGATTGGCATGGCGGGGAAGCCTACGGCCTGCGCGCCTAGAGTGTCGCTCGAATGCGCGCCCACCTCGTCGAGCCGTCCACGGAGCAGATTCTCGCGTACTGCGCCGACGATCCGGTGGAGCGGGTCTTTCTCGAAGACGTCGCCCGGCGCGAGAGCGGCCGGTTCGCCGCGCTCGAGAACGGCGACCGCGCGCTTCACGCACTCTGCCACCTCGGGACGAACGTCGTCCCCTCCGGCAGCGGCTGCGACGCGTTCGCGGAGGTTGCGGCGCGCGTCTCGCCGCGAATGCTGATCGGCGAGCAGGAGGCGGTGACGGAGCTCTGGGACGCCGCGCGGCGCCGGCTGCCGCGACCGAGGGAAGACCGGCTCCGCCAGCCCGTCTACGTCTCGACCACGCCGCCCGAGCCCGGCGACACCGGCCTGCGTGCTGCGACCCGCACCGACCTCGACGTGCTCGTGCCGGCGTGCGCGCGCGCACACTTCGAGGAGCTCGGCGTCGACCCGCTGCGTCGGGACCCGAACGGGTTCCGCTGGCGCACGCGGGCCCAGATCGAGGAGGGTCGGTCGTGGATCTGGCTCGAGGAGGGCACGATTCGCTTCAAGGCGGAGGCATCCGCCTGGACGCCCGACGCCGTCCAGCTCCAGCAGGTCTGGGTCGACCCGCCCGGACGGCGGCAGGGCTACGCGGCGCGGGCGCTCCGCGACCTGATCCGCCTCCTCCTCGGCGAGGTGCCGGCGGTCTGCCTCTTCGTGCGCGCGGAGAACGCCCCGGCGATCCGCCTGTACGAGACCGTCGGGATGGAGCACGTGCTCGACTATCGGAGCGTGCTGTTCTGAGGCGCCTGCTGCTCGTCCGGCACGGGCATGCACGATCGAACCTCGCGGACCGCACCAACTCCGTGCCTCCGGGGGAAGGCCTCTCGGAGCAGGGCGTCGGCGAGGCGCTCGCGCTCCGCGAGGCGCTCGCGGCCGAGGGCGTCGATCTGGGCGTCGCGACGCGGCTCGTGCGGACGCAGGAGACGCTCGAGCTGGCGCTCGGCCCGCGCCGCCTGGAGCGCCTGGTTCTGCCCGCGCTCGACGAGATCGGCTTCGGCGCCTTCGAGGGCGGCCCGCTCGCCGACTACCGGGCGTGGGCGTGGGCCAGCGAGCCCGGCGCCGAGTGCCCCGGCGGGGGCGAAACCCGGGCCGAGGCGGCGGCGAGGATCGCCGGGGCGCTCGACGCGCTTCTCGAGCGCTCGGAGGACGCGATCCTCGCAGTCTCACACGCCCTCCCTGTCCGCTACGTCGTGGACGCCTCGGACGGCACGTTCCCCGCGGCGCGCATCATGCCGGTGCCGCACGCGATCCCCTTCGCGCTCACGAGCCGGCAGGTCGCCGAGGCTGCACGGATCCTGCGCTTCTGGGCTTCGGCTCCGGTGTTCCGGGATGCCTGACGCGGTCGCGCCCGACCTCGAGCTCGGCGAGCGCGGCTTCGAGCGCGGCGTTCAGCTCCGAGAGCGTCGCCTGATAGTGCGCGAGCGGCTGCGGCAGCAGTCGCTCGAGGGTCGCGTACGCCTCCGCGAGCGCAGGGTCTGCGGCGCGGGCCAGCACCTCTCCCCGTGCCGTCAGCTCGAGGAGATACGAGCGACCGTCGGTCGGATGCGGAAGCCGCCGGACGAGCCGGCGGTCGACGAGCCGCTGGACGTTGTCGCGTAGCGTCGTCGGCGGAACGCCGGAGGCACGAGAAACGGCCGTCGGGGTGACCGGCTGGTGCTCCCTGATGTGCGTGACGAGCGCGAGCTGGTAGGGCGGGATGCCGGTCGGCTCGAGCTGGAGCTCGAGGATCCGGACGACGTACTGGCCCGTGACCGAGACGTCGAGGAAGAGCCTGTCGTCCTGCTGCACAGCCGGAGTCTTGCAGATAGAGCGTCTACGCAGTATATTGCTGCGTCAACGCACTATGTGCCGTGCCTTCCTTTCCCTCGTTCTCGTCCTCGCGCTCGCACCCGTCGCCGGCGCGTCGGTGCGGTTGTACAGCGGCGGCCTGGCGGTCGTCGACGATCCCTACGGCCCGCCACGGCTCGTCGACCTCAGGGCGGGACGGGTGCACGCCCTGTATCCATCCGGACGGGGGTTCTCGATCGGGTCGGGGTTCGCGATGCAGACCCCGGTGCGCGGGCGCGTGACCTTCGACGCGCGCGGCGCCACGATCGCGGGTCGGCGTGTGCGCCGGCTCGGCGTGCGCGCGATTGCGGTTCGCTTCCGCAGCGACCGTGCGACGCTCGCCGGGACGCTCCTTCTGCCCCCCGGCGGCGGGCGGCGCGCGGGCGTCGCCTACGTCACGGGGTCCGGGCCGACGACCCGCGAGTACCTGCCCGAGCTCCAGGCCCTGCTCCTGCACGAGGGAGTGGCGGTGCTCGCGTACGACAAGCGCGGCGTCGGCGCGTCCGGCGGCACGTACCCGGGCGAGTCTCCGACGGAGCCGGCGATCGACCAGCTCGCGCGGGATGCGGCTGCTGCGGCCCGCTTCCTCGTGGGGCGGCAGGAGATCGACCCCGCCCGCGTCGGCCTCGCGGGCCACAGCCAGGCTGGGTGGATCATGCCGCTGGCGGCGACGCGTGAGCCGGCAATCCGCTTTCTCGTCGCATTTTCGGGGCCAGCCGTCACGGCGGACGAGAACGACCTCTACCAGACGCTCGCCGGCGAGGGCGAGCAGCCGCAGCGGTGGAGCGACGCCGAGGTCGACGCCCGCGTCGAGCGGGCCGGCCCGGGGGGCATCGACCCGATCCCCTGGATCGCGGCGCTCCGGATTCCGACGCTCTGGCTCTATGGTGCGCTCGACCACATCGTCCCGCCGCGGCTCTCGGCAAGGCGGCTCGCGCCGCTCGCCGCCGAGCCTGGCCGCGATCTCACGGTGGCGATCTTCCCGCGCGCGAACCACGCACTCGTGGAGACGAAGACGGGCCTCACGTCCGAGATGCTCCGCTCCGACCGCTATGCCCGCGGCCTCTTCGCGCGCGTCGGCGCCTGGTTGCGCACGCACGGCCTGTCGTAGCGGGCGCAGACCGCCCCGCACGAGCGCCGCATCTTGCACACTTGCCGTATGGTCGGCGAGCCTGTCGAGGAACGCGTGGAGAGCTGGATCCGGGGCAACGGGCTCATCGAGCCCGGCGCCGAGGTCACGTGCCTCGTGTCGGGCGGCGCCGACTCGACGTGCCTCTGGCACGTCCTGCGCGTGCTCGGTTACCGCGTCCGGGCGGTGCACGTCGACCACGGCCTGCGCGGAGCCGACTCGACGGAGGACGCCCGCTTCTGCGAGGAACGGTTGGGCGCGGTGGTGATCCGACTTTGCAACAGTCTGTTGCAAGGAGCCACGGAGGCCGTGCTCCGCGAGCGGAGGTACGAGGCGACGCTCGGCCTCGGGCTCCGGGCCACCGGTCACACGGCGTCCGATCAGGTCGAGACCGTGCTGCTCGGGCTGGTCGCCTCCGGAACGCCGCAGCGGATCAAGCCGCGGCGCGGGGACGGCGTCGTGCGGCCGCTCCTCACCGTCTGGCGCGAGGAGACGGAGGAGTACTGCCGCCGCAACAACCTGCCGTTCCGAACCGACGCGACGAACGCCACCACGAAACGCGGCCTGATCCGCAGCGACATCCTGCCGCTCCTCGAGCGGCTCGACCCTCGCGCCCGCACGAGCCTCCTGCGGCTCGCCGAGGAGCCGCGCCGCCTGCCCCGCGCCCTCGAGGCATCGCTCGTGGAGCTCCTCTCGTCGCGCGAGGGCACTCGCGCGGCCGATCTCGGCGACGACGTCCGGGCCGTGCGCGCCTACGAGACGCTGCGCCTCGAGGGGGCCGTGACGTGGGGGCCGTGGCGGCTCGAGAGCGAGCGCACGGACCTCGTCGTGCGCTCGCGTCGACCCGGAGACCGGCTCGCGGGCCGCTCCCGTAAGGTGCAGGATGTGCTCGTGGACGCGAAGGTGCCGAGAGACGAGCGCGACGCCTGGCCGCTCGTCGCGACCGCGGACGGCGCCGTCGTCGCGGTCGTCGGGCTCGAGGAGGCTCCCGGCTGGGAGGGCGCGGTGCGCGCAGAGCGGAGGCAGGGGTGACATCCGTCCACGCGGACGTCGGCGAGGTCCTGATCGATCAAGACCTCCTCCGGGCCCGCGTCGAGGAGCTCGGAGCCGAGATCTCGGTCGACTACGAGGGACGGGACCTGCTCCTCGTGGGCGTCCTGAAGGGCGCGATCTTCTTCATCTCCGACCTCATGCGTGAGCTGAGCGTGCCGTGCGAGATCGACTTCATGGCGATCTCGAGCTACGGCGCCGGAACCGACTCCTCGGGTGTCGTGCGGATCCTCAAGGACCTCGAGATCAACATCTCGGGGAGGGACGTGCTCGTGGTGGAGGACATCATCGACTCCGGGCTGACGCTGTCGTACCTGCGACGGACGCTCGGCGCGCGCAAGCCCGCGTCGCTCGAGATCTGCGCCCTGCTGACGAAGCCGGAGCGCCGTGAGGTGGAGGTTCCCGTGCGTTACGTCGGCTTCGAGATCCCGAACCGGTTCGTGATCGGCTACGGCCTGGACTACGCCGAGCGCTACCGGAACCTGCCGTACATCGGGGTGCTGCACCCCGATCTCGTGCCGAACGGCCTCTAGCAGGGCTTTTTCCGCGCGGCGCGCTTGTTGCCGCTGCGTCGAGATAGCCCCTCGGGGGTCTGGAAAGACGGGGGCACGCTGCTACCCTCCGATGTACGTGAACCGTTTCTTCCGCAGCGCGCTCTTCCCGCTGGTCGTGATCGTGCTGCTCGTCTACCTGGCGAGCCAGACGCTCATGCCGCGCCGCGACGGCAGCGAGAAGATGACGTACTCGCAGCTGATCCAGGCCACGAAGAACGGCGACGTGAGCGAGGTCACCTTCTCGCCGAACCGCCAGTCGATCACCGCGGTGCTCGACTCGGGGGCGAAGGTCAAGGTCAACTACCCCTCGCCGCAGTCGCAGGCCTCCTTCCAGAACGTGCTCGAGGAGCACAACGTCAAGTTCGACTCGAAGGGGATCGGCACGAGCGCGTGGTGGGCGCTCCTCACCGGGTTCCTGCCGTTCCTGCTCCTGATCGGCTTCTGGATCTTCCTCATGAACCAGATGCAGGGCGGCGGCTCGAAGGTGATGAGCTTCGGCAAGAGCCGCGCCAAGCGGATGTCGCCCGACTCGCCGAAGGTCACGTACAAGGACGTGGCCGGCGCGGACGAGGCGGTCGAGGAGCTGCAGGAGATCAAGGAGTTCCTCGAGAACCCGAAGAAGTTCCAGGCGCTCGGCGCGCGGATCCCGAAGGGCGTGCTGCTCTACGGGCCGCCCGGCACCGGCAAGACGCTCCTGGCGCGCGCCACCGCGGGCGAGGCCGGAGTGCCGTTCTTCTCGATCTCCGGCTCGGACTTCGTCGAGATGTTCGTCGGCGTTGGCGCCTCCCGTGTGCGCGACCTGTTCGAGCAGGCGAAGCAGGCGAGCCCCTGCATCATCTTCATCGACGAGATCGACGCAGTCGGCCGTCACCGCGGCGCCGGCCTCGGCGGCGGCCACGACGAGCGCGAGCAGACGCTCAACCAGCTCCTCGTCGAGATGGACGGGTTCGAGCTGAAGGACAACATCATCCTCATCGCGGCGACGAACAGGCCCGACATCCTCGACCCCGCGCTTCTGCGCCCGGGTCGCTTCGACCGGCAGATCGTCGTCGACCGGCCAGACCGCAAGGGCCGCCAGCAGATCCTCGAGGTGCATGCGAAGGGCAAGCCGCTCGACAAGGAGATCGACCTCGACGTGCTCGCGGCGGCGACGCCCGGCTTCACGGGCGCCGACCTCGCGAACGTGATCAACGAGGCCGCCCTGCTCGCGGCCCGCCGCGGCGAGAAGACGATCGGCCAGCTCGAGCTCGAGGAAGGGATCATGCGGGTGATCGCCGGCCCGGAGAAGAAGTCGCGGCTCTTCTCCGAGAAGGAGCGGAAGATCACGGCGTACCACGAGATGGGCCATGCGCTCGTCGGCTACTACCTGGAGGGCACGGACGAGGTGCACAAGATCTCGATCGTCTCCCGCGGCCAGGCCCTCGGGTACACGATCTCGCTGCCCGCCGAGGATCGCTACCTCACGACCAAGGGCACGCTGATGGACCAGATGGCGATGACGCTCGGCGGTCGCGCCGCGGAGGAGCTGGTCTTCAACGAGGTCACGACCGGAGCGGCGAACGACATCGAGCGCATCACGTCGACCGCGAAGCAGATGATCATGCGCTTCGGGATGAGCGAGAAGCTCGGCCCGCGCGTCCTCGGCCGGAATCACGACATGCCCTTCCTCGGCCGCGAGATGGGCGCCGAGCCGGACTACTCCGAGGAGATTGCGAAGGAGATCGACGACGAGATCCGGCGCGTGATCGAGGAGGCGCACGACAAGGCCACGACGGTGCTCCGTGACCACATGAGCGAGCTGCACCAGCTCTCGGCGGTCCTCATCGAGCGCGAGACGATCGACAAGAGCCAGTTCGAGCGGTTGCTCCAGGGCGAGCCGGAGGAGTCGGTGTTCGCCGACGAGACGCCGCCGCCGGCCGCGGAGCCCGAGCCGGAGCCCGAGAAGAAGCCGCAGCTCAAGCCGTCCCCGCGGCCTCTCCCCGGCGCTGCGATGCAACCTCCGCCCGACCCGGCCGCGTCCTAGACGGCTTCAGGCACCCGGCGGGGCCAGACCCCTCCGCACGACCAGCAGAGCGGCGAGTGCGGCGACGGCGCCGACTGCCTCGATCGCGAGGCCCTCGACGCGTGCGAGGTCGGCGACGGCGAGGACGGCCCACGCGAGCCCGAGCGCGCCGAGCCCCGCGCCCGCGATCCACGCAGGGCGCCGCCAGGCGTTTCCCGGCTCGTCCCCCGTCGCGCTGCCGAGCTCGCGCGCCCAGCCGACGAGCTCGCCGACCACGACGAGCGCTGCGGCGACACCCGCCGCGCGACTGTCGAGCGGCGGCTCGTCGATCAGGAGCAGGACGACGTAGGCGCCGCCGAGCGCTGCGAGCGCCGGCCCGAGCGCGATCGGCCGTGCGACCGCGGCGCCGGTCAGCGCCGCTCCCACGAGGCCGAGAGCGGTCACGGGCAGAGCGGCGTCCGGCCCGGCCGCGACGCCGAGCCAGAGAGCCGTGCCCAGCGCCACCGCGACGGCGGTGGCGCCCGCGGCTACCGCAGCACGAGGCGGGCGTGACGCCGGTATGCCCTCACCCCCTCGAGCGCCTCCTCCATCGTCGTCTCGTCGTCGAGCGTCGCAACCGCGGCGCCGAGCCGCTCGAACCGTGCGCGCAGGTCGGACCGCTGGAGCCGCCAGAGCCGCAGCGCGGCGACGTCGGAGCGGTCGCGGCCCGGCTCGAGATACGGCTCGGGCGAGATCTCGAGGACGACGAGGTCGTGCCCGCGCCCGCGGAGATCGAGGAGCGCGCCGATCGACCGCTCGTCGAGGAGCGGGGTGACGGCGACGACCAGCGCGCGTGGAGGCAGCGTCCTCGCCGGGATCACGTTGACGTCCTTCCACGCGTAGCTGAACTCCACGCCGGTCTCGAGCAGTGCGTCGACGAGGCGGTACTGCTGCACCAGGCCGCCGCCCGGCTCGAGCCAGCGCAGGATCCCCCCGAACGCGACGAGCCCGACACGGTCGCGGCGCTCGAGGAAGCGGCTCGCTACGGTCGCAGCCGTGCGGACGGCCTGCTCGAGCGTCCCCTCGTCGGACGTCCGCGCCTCCGCGAAGCTGTCGAGGAAGACGACGACGTCGGCGTTCCGCTCCGGATGGCGCTCGTTGACGACGAGCGCTCCGCGCCGGGCCGTGGCGCGCCAGTTGATCGACCGCACGCGGTCGCCGGCGACGAACGGGCGCGTGTCCGCGAACTCGAGCCCCTCCGCCCGGAGCCGGGCTACCTCGGAGCCGGTCGCGGCCTGGGTGTGGGCGGGGGACACGAGACGGCGCAAGCGCTCCGGTCGCGGGTAGATCCGGAGCGGACGGCGCCGGTCGATCCGCCCCTCGAAGCGGACGAGGCCGATGTGGTCGCGCGTGCGGAGCCACACCTCGCCCAACTCGACGGAGGACCAGCGCACGCAGCGAACCCGGAGCGCGAGCTCGCGCTCCTCGCCGCCGGCGAGCCTGACCGCGACGGGGTTCCGGCCGCCCTCCAGCTCGACGCCGTCGGGCAGCGCGAGGCCGACCTCGAGGCGGTCGACCGCCTCGTCGGTGCGCACGGTGACCGTCGCGTGGAGCACGTCCCCTTCGAGGGCGCGCTCACGGTCGACGTCGACCCACGCGCGGAGCCGCGGTGGCGTCACACGGACGCCGAGCGCGACGAGCAACGCGAACGGTGCGGCTATCGCCGCGAGCTCGGTGCGCCTGAAGGCAAGCGCCGCCACGAGCGCCGCGGCGGCGAGCACGGCGTACGCTCCGAGCCGCGCGTCGGCCGTGCGCGTCACGGCGTCTCGGTGGCGGGCGTCCGGACCTCGTCGAGGATCTCGCGGACGACGTCCTCGCCGCTCCGGCGCTGCACCCACAGCTCCGGCCGGAGGACGAGCCGGTGTGCGAGGGCAGGGACCGCGACGCTCTTGACGTCGTCGGGCGTGACGAAGTCCCGCCCCTCGAGCGCCGCACGGCACCGCGAGAGCTTGACGAGGGCGAGCGAGCCGCGCGGGCTCGAGCCGACCGACACGCTCGGGCTCTCACGGGTCGCCGCCACGAGGTCGACGACGTAGCGGCCGACGCTCTCGTCCACGTGCACGCCCTCGACCGCGCGCTGCATCGAGAGCAGCGTCTCGCGGTCGACGACGCTGCGAAGCTCGACCTCGTCGACGCCGCGCTCCAGTCGGCGCTCGAGCATCTCCCACTCCGCATCGGCCGTCGGGTATCCGAACCCCGTGCGGAGCAGGAAGCGGTCGAGCTGCGCTTCCGGGAGGGGGTACGTCCCCTCGTACTCGATCGGGTTCTGCGTCGCGAGGACGAGAAACGGCGGCTCGAGCACGCGCGTGTCCCCGTCGATCGAGACCTGCCGCTCCTGCATCGCCTCGAGCAGCGCAGCCTGGGTCTTCGGCGGGGCGCGGTTGATCTCGTCGGCGAGGAGGATGTTCGTGAAGATCGGGCCTGCGCGGAACTCGAACTCGGAGTCGCGCTGGTTCCAGATCGACGATCCCGTCACGTCGGACGGGAGCAGGTCGGGCGTGAACTGCACCCGCGCGAACCGGAGCCCCGTCACCACGGCGAACGACCGCGCCGTGAGCGTCTTGGCGAGCCCGGGGACGTCCTCGAGGAGGACGTGACCGTCGGCCAGGAGCCCTGCGAGGACGAGCTCGAGCCGGTCCCGCTTGCCGACGACGGCGCGCTCGACCTCGTCGAGGACGGCAGCCGCCCGCTCGGCGAACCGCGTCAGCTCCACGCGACCCGCTCCAGGTCGGCGAGGGCGCGCTCGACCGTCTCGATCGCCACGCCGGGAGCGGCGCGGTCGTCCGGCGCCTGCCGGTCGGGGCGGACGAGCTCCCAGACGTCGGGGCCGAGGAGCGCCGCCGCGCGCTCGGGGCTGCGCTCGATGTCGACGCCGCGGCGGAGGAGGAGGCCCGCCGAGAGGGACCGGAGCATGGGGCGGAGGCGGAAATGGACGTCGAACGCGGTTCCGGTGGCGAGCGTCACCTCCCGCTCGACCCGGGCGAGCGACGCCGGCCGGGCGCGTGTCGGCCGCCTCGGTGCGAAGGCGGCGTCGAACGAGGACGGCCGGCGCGGCAGCTCGCGTCGCAGCCGCCCGAGCGCGACCCCGAGCGCGAGCGCGAGCACGACGACGAGCCAGACGTGGCCGACGAGCGCGGCGCGGCCCGGAAGGACGACGAGGAACAGGCCGGCCCACACGGTCGCGGTGATCGCGACCGCGATCGAGCGGTCGAGACGGCTCACGCCGCCGTCCCGGCCAGCTCGGCCCGACGCGCGGCGTCGGCCGCGGCGAGCTCGCGCTGCACCTGCTCGAGCGTCTCGATCGCCTCGTCCTTCATCTCGGGGCGCACATCGTGCCCGGAGAAGCGCGCCCACGCGAAGAGCGACGTCAGCCGCGTCGCGGCACGGCGGGTGATGGGGACGTCCGAGAGGATCCGTTCGAGGTATTCCTCGGGCGCCTCGGCGGGGGCCCGCGGCAGGCCGGACGCCGCCAGCGCCCGCTCCATGCGGGCGTACGCCGCGATCACCGCCCGGCGCGGGTCGCGCTCGGCGCGGAGATCGTCGAGCGTCTCGGCGAGGACGTCGGCGAGGGCCTCGGCGGGAGTCGCGCGGAGCGGCTCGCGCGCCCCGCGGCGCGCACGTGCGCCGAGCCACCACGCGACGGCGGCGACGCCGGCGAGCGCCGCGACCGCGATGACCGGCCATACCGTGAACTCCGGCTCGTAGTTCGAGGACGACGTGCTCGCGCCGCCGTTGCCGGCGGTGACTTGGGGTGCCGGTGGCCGCAGGCGCGGTCCGACGCTGCCGGCGAGGGTGCGCACGACGATCGTCAGGAGCACCATCGCGACGACGAACGTGATCACGGACTGCACCGGGCTCTTCCGCTTGCGTGCGCTCCCGTCGGGCTGGTAGCGGCCGAAGAACGACACCATCACGGCGACGGCGACGGTCGCGATCGCCATGCCCACGACGAACAGGCTGACGACGGCGTCGAGGAGGCCTTCGGAGGGCCGGTGCGCGCCGACCGCGCCGCTCGGCGTCGAACCGCCCGACGCGATCGCGACCACCGCGACGAGGGCGATCACGGCCAGCGCGACCGCGAGCGTTCGCCCGCCCGACCCGCCCCGTCGGCGCGCGTTAGCGTCCATGCCGGATGAGACGAGCGACGGGGAGCGAACGTTGGCCACGGCCGGCCGTGATGGGCGTCGTCAACGTCACGCCCGACAGCTTCTCGGACGGCGGGAGGTTCGGCTCCGCGCGCGAGGCCGCGGACGCTGCACTGGCGATGCTCGCCGAGGGCGCGGCGCTCGTGGACGTCGGCGGCGAGTCCACCCGACCCGGGTCCGATCCCGTCTCACCGGACGAGGAGCTCCGCCGGGTCGTGCCGGTGCTGGAGCTGCTCACCGGCAGACCGGTCTCGGTGGATACGTCGCGCGCCGACGTCGCGCGTCGGGCGCTTTCGCTCGGGGCGGCGATGGTCAACGACGTCACCGCGCTGCGGCGCGAGCCCGAGCTCGCAGCCGTGGTCGCCGAGGCGAAGGCGGACCTCTGCCTGATGCACATGCAGGGAGAGCCTCGCACGATGCAGGCCGCTCCGCACTACCAGGACGTGGTCTCCGAGGTCGCAGCCTTCCTCGAGGAGCGCCTCGCGTTCGCGGTCGGCGCCGGCATCGCGGAGGAGCGCGTCTGCCTCGACCCCGGAATCGGCTTCGGCAAGACGCCTGACCAGAATCTCGAGCTCGTCCGCAGGCTCGACCGGATCGTCGCGATCGGGCGGCCGGTGCTGGTCGGGCTGTCGCGCAAGTCGACGCTCGGCCGCGTGCTGCACGGCTCCCGGGCGCGGGTCGGTTCGGATGCGGCCTCGGTCGGGGCCGCTGTCGCCGCATTCGACCGCGGCGCCACGCTGTTCCGCGTCCACGACGTGCGCGTGCACGTCGAGGCGCTCGCCGCCGCAGCCGCGGTGGAGCGGGGTACGGTGCGCGCGTGACGATCGAGCTCAAGGGGATCGAGCTCTTCGCGTTCCACGGCGTGCTCGACGAGGAGCGCCGCGACGGGCAGCGATTCCTGGTCGACGTCGAGCTGGACTACGCGAGGGAGTCCGCGAGCGCGACCGACCGGATCGAGGACGCGATCGACTATCGCGAGGTCGTCGCGGCGATCGTCGAGGTATCCGACGGCCGCGCCTACCACCTGCTCGAGGCGTTTGCGACGGCGCTGGCCGACGCGCTCGTCGCCCGGTTTCCCGTCGTGCGGGTGCGCGTGCGCGTGCGGAAGCCCGACGTCAGCCTCCCGCGGCCCGTCGACCACGCTGCCGTGGTCGTCGAGCGGGTCCTCTAGCGGCTCGTGGTCGACGCGGACGCGACGGCGAGCGCGTACGTCGCGTCGAGCGCGCCCGACGCGGGCTGCACGGCCACGTAGGCCCAGCGGCCCTTGCCCTTGTTCGTGTACGCGAGGCGCTCGCGGGTGCCCTTGCTCGCCGCGACCGCCAGCCGGCCGTCGGTGGCGAACCGCCCCACGACGCTCTTCGCCGAGGCCGAGAACAGGGCGAGGTTGCCGTCGCTCGATGCCGTCAGCGTCGCCGTGACGCGCGTGGCGGCCGGGAGCCACACACGGAAGACGTCCCGCGGGTCCTCGTAGCGGTCGACCCTGCCGGCGATGCGTGCGGCGCGCTTCGACGACGTGGTGAGCGCGGGCTCCTTGGACATGTAGCGGGCGCCGTTCGGGTCGACCTGGTCGATGTCGTCGTTCGGCTCGAACGGATCGCGGATCGGCGCGGGCAGCGCGAGCGCCGCGGCGACGTTCAGCATCCCGAACCCGGAGGCCTGGTCGCGCCCGGCGGGAGCGATGTCCGTCGCGGAGCGTCGGAGGACCTCCGCCACCTGGCCCGCGGTGAGCTCGGGTCGCGCCGTCCAGATCCAGGCCGCAGCTGCCGCGACCATCGGGGACGAGAAGCTCGTGCCGGAGGCCGCCCGCCAGTCTCTGCCCGAGGGCGCTCGCCACGATGATCTCGTCTCCGGGTGCTGCCACGTCCACGTAGTGCGAGCGGCTCGAGAACCCCGCCACCGCCCCGCTCCGGTCGGTCGCCGCGACGGTCGTGACGTGCGGATACGCCGCCGGGTAGCCGAGCGGGCTGCCCCGGTCTCCGTCGTTCCCGGACGCGGCGACGACCAGCGAGCCCGACGCAACCGCCTCGTCGACGGCGAGCTCGATCGAGAGGTCGCTGACGTCCGAGCCGAGGCTCAGGTTGATCACGCCGCGCCCCGCCCGGGCCGCTGCCAGCAGGCCTCCGGCGATCTCGCTCGAGTCGAGTCGAGTGCCGTCGCCCTTCGCCGCGTCCCAGGAGCGGAGCACCGCGCGCGGGTAGACGCCGACCAGGCCGACGCCGTTCATCGGAGCGGCGATCACCGACGCCACCGAGGTGCCGTGCTCACCGCCGAGCGGCACGGGCTCCTGCGCGTTCAGGGTCTGGGTGTCCGCGCGGCCGAGGAACTCGGGATGGTCGACGTCGAGGCCGGAGTCGACGATCGTCACGGGCACGCCGGGGCCGGGCGGGGTGAGCCCGGAGACTCCGATCTGCGAAAGCCACCATTCGTCCGCCTGCAGCGGATCGGGCGTGTCGGTCGTCGCGGCGACACGGTACGTGCGCTCCTTCTGCGCGAAGACGATCGCGTGGCGCGCACGCAGCGCGGGCACGGCGCTTGCCGCGAGACCCGGCTCGAGGCGCCAGAGCCGGAGGCCGGCGTCCACCTCGCGCCCGCCGGCGCGGGTCAGCGCGGCGCTCTCGATGCACGCAGCGGACTTCGTCAGCTGCACCATCGTCGCGGGGCCGCTCGCATGCGGGGCCGCGGAGACGGCCGGCGTGAGCACGAGGCCCGCGAGGCCGAGAATCGGGAGGAGGCGTGGTAGCGAGGGGAACGACACGGGACGACACGTCATGGAACCGGACCCCCGTGAAAGGAGCATGGGAATCCGATTAAGGCGGTGTTACGGCCCGCGCCCGGCCCACGCGCTACCGTCAGCACGTGCGTGCGTACGTCGGGCTGGGTGCGAATCTCGGCGACCGCGAGGCCACGATCCGCCGCGCCGTCGGTCTCCTGGACGACGCCGAGGGCGTCGTCGTGGCTGCCGTCTCGAGCCTGCGCGAGACGGAGCCCTGGGGTCCGGTGGAGCAGCCGCGCTATCTGAACGGCGCGCTCGCGGTCGACACGGAGCTCGGGCCGCGCAGCCTCCTCGACACCCTGCTCGACGTCGAGCGCCGGCTGGGCCGCGTCCGCGAGGACGAGGAGCGCTGGGGGCCGCGGACGATCGACCTCGACCTGCTGCTCTACGGCGTCATCGCCCTGGACGAGCCGGGGCTCGTCGTGCCGCACCCGCGGCTGCACGAGCGGCGGTTCGCGCTCGAGCCCCTCGCCGAGCTGGCTCCCGACGCCGTCGTCCCCGGGCAGGGGACGGTCGCCGAGCTGCTCGGCGCGTTCGCTGCTCCCCCGGCCGAGACAGACCCCCGGGCGGACGCCGTACACTGACGACATGAGCCACCTGGACGAGCTGGACGAGTTCGAGGCGGAGCTGGAGCTCCAGCTGAAGCGCGAGTACACGGCGGTCTTCCCGCTCTTCCGCTACTGCGTGCTCACGCAGGACGCGACGTACCTCTGCAACAAGCTCGACCTCAAGGTCGTGCCGCAGGCGAGCTATCCGTTCTTCCACGCGCAGATGGAGGACGTCTGGGTGTGGGACAAGAACCGCCCCACGCGCATCATCCCGCGCGCCGAGGTCTACACCTCCGGCGACGTCACGGTCGAGGAGCTGCGCGGTGAGGGAGACGAGCCGCGCCTCACGGCCGAGGCGCTCGCCGAGCGACTCGGCGACATGCGCCGCGCGGACGAAGACGACGGGTTCTAGGCGCCAGGTGTCCGACTTCGAGTCGGACACCGTTCGTCGAGCGATACGTTTCGGCCCTGATGCTGCTCGCAGTCGACGTCGGCAACACCCAGACCGTGCTCGGCCTCTACGAGGCCGGCGAGCTCGCCGAGGACTGGCGGCTCGCGACGGACAGCACGCGAACGGGCGACGAGCTCGCCGTGCTCCTCGGCGGGCTGCTCGACCCGGAGTCGGTCGACGGCATCTGCCTCTCCACGACGGTTCCGAGCCTCGTGCGCGAGTGGCAGCGTCTCGCGGCACGCTGGGCGGACGCGCCGCTCCTCACTGTCGGCCCCGGGGTCAAGACGGGCATCCCGATCCGCTACGACGACCCGCGGGAGGTGGGGCCGGACCGGATCGTGAACGCGGTCGCCGCACGTGCACGGTACGGCGCGCCCGTGATCGTCGTCGATTTCGGCACCTCGACGAACTTCGACGTCGTCTCGCCGAAGGGGGAGTACGTCGGCGGTGTCCTCGCGCCGGGCATCGAGATCTCGATGGAGGCGTTGTTCGCACGCGCCGCGCGGCTCGTGAACGTCGACTTCGCGGCGCCACCCACCGTGATCGGGAAGACGACGGTGGGCGGTCTGCAGAGCGGGCTCGTGTACGGCTTCGCGGGCCAGGTCGACGGGATCGTCGCTCGGATCCGCGCCGAGCTCGAGGCACCGGACGCCCCCGTGGTCGCGACGGGCGGCCTTGCCGAGCTGATCGCGCCGCACAGCGCGTCGATCGAGCGCGTCGACCCCTTCCTCACGCTCGAGGGCCTGCGGCTCGTGTGGGAGCTGAACACGTGATCCCCGACCCGGGCACGCTGGCGGTGTTCGCGCTCGCGTCGTTCGCGCTGGCCGTCGTGCCGGGCCCCGCCGTGCTGTACATCGTCGCGCAGAGCGTCCACGGCGGCCGGAAGGCCGGCGTGGTCTCGGCGCTCGGCGTCGCGAGCGGCGGCATGGTCCACGTGCTGGCCGCGGTGATCGGGCTGTCCGCCCTCCTCGCCGCGTCCGCGGAGGCGTTCACGGCGGTGAAGCTCCTCGGTGCGGTCTACCTCGTCTGGCTCGGGATCCGGACGCTGCTCTCGGCCGACGACCGGATCGGGGGGCGACGACCCGAGTTGACGCTCGCGCGGACCTATCGCCGCGGGATCGTCGTCAACGTGCTCAACCCCAAGACGGCGCTGTTCTTCCTCGCCTTCCTGCCCCAGTTCGTCGACCCCCACTCCTCGACGCGCGGTCAGCTTGCGGTGCTCGGGGCGATCTTCGTCGTGATCGCGCTGTCGAGCGACCTCGTCTGGGCGCTCGTCGCGGGGACGGCGGGAGCGGTGCTCCGCCGGAGCAGGACGTTCCTGCGGATCCAACGCTACGTCTCGGGGACGATCTTCGTCGGCCTCGGCGCACTTGCCGCCACCGCCGGGCGCTCGCACTGAGGCTTGTTCGCAAGCGGGAATCCGCCGAGCGGATTCCCTCCGCTCGGATCCCCCGCCTGCGGCGGGGGCAGATCCCTGAAGGCGCCCGCCGCGCGGTCGCAACACCTCTCTTCGGCCAAGGCCTCAGCCTGCTCCGTCAGCACCGTGAGACGTCGGGCGCCGGGTCGACCAGTGTCGAGGCCGGAGGCCGGCTTCGCCGGCCGGGAGGCCACGCTCCCGTGAAGGCGTCGCAGCGCAGAAGGAGGGGGCTCGTGGGGGAACCATGGGTTCCCCCACGTCTAACCGCCGCCGTAGACCGAGATCGGGAGCTCGAGCGTCACCTCGTCCCCCGACGGGACCTCGGCTTCGAGCCGCTCGATCAGCGCGCGAGCGCCGGGGGCAGCCGCGAGCAGCCGTCGCTCGACCTCCTCCGTGGAGTCGAGCACGACGAGCTCCTGCTTGAACGGCCGCGGGAAGCGGCCGCGGCCGAGGTACCAGGCGTAGAACTTCTTGAGGAACCCGCTCGCCCGGCGCTCGCCGAGCTCGCGGACGGTCTCGCGGACGAACAGCACGAGCTCGGCGACGACCTCCTCGCGCGACGGCTCGCGCCCGGAGCCGTCGACGATCTCCTCCAGCACCCACGGGTTGCCCTGCGCCGCGCGGCCGACCATCACCGCCGCGGCGCCGGTCGTCGCGAGGACGGCCTGCGCCTTCGCGCGCGAGACGATGTCCCCGGAGGCGACGACCGGGACGTCGACGAGCGACACGAGCTCGGACGTCAGCGCATGGTCGGCGGTGCCCGTGTACATCTGCTGCGCCGAGCGCGGGTGGAGCGTCAGCGACGCCGCACCTGCCTCGACAAGCCGTGGCCCGACGACCAGGCAGTCGCGTGACCCGTCGCGAAGGCCGCGGCGCAGCTTCACGCTGACCGGGATGTCGACCGCCTCCGCGATCGCGGCGACGATCCGCGCGGCCCGGTCGGGGTCGTCGAGCAGCGTCGCGCCGGCGCCGGTCTTCGTCACCTTCCGCACGGGGCATCCGAAGTTGAGGTCGACGAGGTCTGCACCGGCGGCCTCGACCATGCGCGCGGCCTCGGCCATCGACCGGGGCTCGGACCCGAAGAGCTGGATCGCGAGCGGGTGCTCGTCGGAGGCGACGCGCAGGTAGCCGAGCGTCCGCTCGTTGCGGTGCTCGATCCCCGCGCAGCTGACCATCTCCGAGCAGACGAGGCCGGCGCCGAAGCGGCGCCCCTGTCGCCGAAACGCCTGCACGCTGACGCCCGCCATCGGCGCGAGGACGAGCCTCGTCGGGATCTCGACGGGGCCGATCGACCAGGGCTGGCGAAGGTCGACCATCGCCTGGAATGGTAGTGCCCGCTCGTTTGCCGCTCGCCTCGCCGGAGGGGTTGCGGAACGGCGGCTCTCGTCGCTACCATGCGCGTCCGCGTGGCGCGCTCGGCGCCTCGTTCTCGTTTCAGGCTACTCGGAGGTCGCTCTCTGAAGGACGTGATCCTCACCCCCGAGGGGTATGACTCCCTCAAGCAGGAGCTCGACGTCTTGCGCGGCGACCGCCGGCGCGAGATCGCCGAGCGGATCCGGACCGCGCGCGAGTTCGGGGACATCGCCGAGAACGCCGAGTACGACGACGCGAAGAACCAGCAGGCGATGCTCGAGCACAAGATCGCGCAGCTCGAGGAGCGGCTCGCGCACGCCCGCGTGATCGACACGTCCGAGGTCGACACGAGCGTCGTCTCCGTCGGGTCGGTCGTGCGGCTGCGGGACGTCGACGCGAAGGAGACGATCGAGTATCACATCGTCGGCTCCGCGGAGGCGAACCCCGCCGAGCAGAAGCTCTCGAACGAGTCGCCGGTCGGCAAGGCGATCATGGGCCACAAGAAGGGGGAGACCGTCGAGGTCACGACTCCGCGGGGCTCCGTCGTCAAGTTCAAGATCATGGAGATCAAGGCCGCCTGACCTCCCGCCCGTGTCCGACTCCGAGCCGGACACCCGATGCTCCCGCGCGACGCTCGTGTCGGTGTTCGAGCGCTTCACCGAACGCGCACGCCAGGTCGTCGTCCTCGCGCAGGACGAGTCGCGCCGACAACTCGACCTGAGCGCGTCCGAGCAGCTCCGGTAGCCATCGGGACGATCTTGCAACAGTCTGTTGCAAGGAGGTCTCGCCCCGGGACGACGTACGATCCTTCGATGCCGGAGCCGACCGCACCGAAGCGCTTCCCCGACCGGGACGAGATCGCCGCGGTGCGTGCCGAGGCGGAGCCGCTCGAGGCAGGGGCCGAGGCGGATTCGGGATGCCGGGTGGCCGGGCGGGCGATGGCGCGCCGGGGGATGGGGAAGCTCGTGTTCCTCGACGTCGTCGACCGCTCGGGCCGGATCCAGGCGATCTGCGACGTCGCGGTCACCGGGGACGTGGACGTTCACATCGGCGACGTCGTCGGCGTCGTCGGGCGGCCCGCGAAGTCGCGGCGCGGCGAGCCGTCGATCCTCGCGGAGAGCGTCGAGGTGCTGGCCCGCACAACGCAGCCGCTCCCGGACACGTTCCACGGCTTGACGGACGTCGAGCTGCGCTACCGCAAGCGCTATCTCGACCTGCTGATGAACGAGGAGACGCGACACGTCTTCCTCACCCGCGCGCGCGTGATCACGGCCGTCAGGCGGGCGCTCGACGAGGACGGGTTCGTCGAGGTCGAGACGCCGATCCTGCAGCCGCGCTACGGCGGCGCCTTCGCCCGTCCGTTCGTCACGCATCACAACGAGCTCGACGCCGACCTCTACCTGCGCATCGCGACCGAGCTGTACCTCAAGCGGCTGATCGTCGGCGGGCTCGAGCGGGTGTACGAGATCGGCAAGGACTTCCGCAACGAGGGGGTCTCGTTCAAGCACAACCCGGAGTTCACGATGCTCGAGTGGTACGAGGCGTACGCGGACTACGGCGACACCATGGCCCGGATCGAGCGCCTCGTGGAGCGGGTCGCTCGCGAGGTGCTCGGGACGACGGCCGTGACATTCCGTGGGCACGAGATCGACCTCGCGGGGCCGTGGGAGCGAATCCGGTTCGTCGAGGCGCTCGAGCGCCACGAGCTCTGGACGCGCGACCCGGCCGAGCTCAGGGGCTGGCTGACGGAGCGGGGGGTCGACACGGACGCCGACAAGGACTGGACGCAGCTCGTCGATCACGCCTTCTCGCACTACGTCGAGCCGGGGTTGATCTCACCGACGATCGTGCACGACTACCCGGTCGAGCTGTCGCCCTTCGCCCGCCCGACCGACGACGACCCGACCCTGACGGAGCGGTTCGAGTACTTCGCGGGCGGGATGGAGCTCGGCAACGCCTTCACGGAGATCAACGAGGCGGCCATGCAACAGGCCCGCTTCGACCAGCAGTCCGACCAGGTCGAGGGGGAGCGGGGCGACCCGGACTACGTCGAGGCCCTTTCCTACGGGATGCCGCCGACCGGGGGTCTCGGCTTCGGGATCGACCGCTTCGTGATGCTCCTCACCGGGAAGGAGTCGATCCGGGACGTCGTGCTCTTCCCGGCGCTCCGGCCCGTGCAGGGCACGGGCTGACTCCCGCAAGCGGGGTACCTCGGACGAGGGGTCGCCCGCCTGCCTACAAGGGGACGATACGAACAGCGTGGCGGCGCACCGAGCCGATAACGGCGTCCTTCCCCTGCCGGCCGCTGCCAACAGGACGAGAGGCTTCGCCGAGGCGCACGCGAGCGCCGTCCTCCGCGCCATCCTCGACGTGGTCGTCACGATCGACCATCGGGGGCGGGTGCTCGAGTTCAACCGGGCCGCGGAGCAGCTCTTCGGCTACCGCCGAGAGGACGTCCTCGGGCGTGAGCTCGCCGGGCTGATCGTCCCCGTCGCGAGCAGGGACGCCCATCGGCGCGGCCTCGCCCGCTGGGCCGACGACGCGCCGGCGGAGGCCGCCGGCTCGATGCTCGGCAGGCGGATCGAGGTCACGGCGCGGAACGCCAGGGGCGAGGAGTTTCCCGTCGAGCTCGCGATCACGCGGCTCGACTTGCCCGGGCCGCCGATCTTCACCGCGTCCATCCGCGACCTCGGTGACCGCAAGCGGAACGAGGATCGCGTGCGGGCGGCCGAGGAGCGCTTCCGGGCGCTCGTCGAGCAGCTTCCGCTCGTCGTGTACGTCGACGCGATCGACGACGAGAGCTCGAACATCTACTCGAGCCCGCAGGTCGAGGCGCTGCTGGGGTACTCGCTCGCGGAGTGGAAGCAGGATCGGGAGCTCTTCGTGCGGATCCTGCACCCGGAGGACCGGCAGCGGGTGCTCGACGCGCACCGCGGCGCGCACGAGGGCGACGGCCTCTCGCTCGAGTACCGCCTGATCGCCCGCGACGGCCGCGTCGTGTGGGTCCACGACGAGGCCCGGACGATTCCCGGGCCGTTCGGCACGCCGGTGGCGCTGCAGGGCTACCTGCTCGACATCACCGCGAGGCAGGAGGCCGAGGAGCGCCTTCGCCACCAGGCGTTTCACGATCATCTCACCGGCCTTCCCAACCGTGCGCTCTTCAAGGAGCGCGTCGAGGAGGCGATCGCGCGGTCCGGCCCGGAGGGCCCGGGCGTGGCAGTGCTGATGCTCGACATCGACGACTTCAAGGCCGTGAACGACCGCTTCGGGCACATGGACGCCGACGCGGTGCTGCAGGATCTCGGCTCGAGGCTCCGCGTCGCGCTGCCGCCGACGGTGACCGTCGCCCGGATCGGGGGCGACGAGTTCGCCGCGCTCGTCGAGTCGGACGATCCCGTGGGGGATGCGGCGAAGGCCGCACGGGCCGTCTGGGAGGCGCTTCGGGCTCCGACGCAGATGGCAGGGGTCGAGATCTTCGCCACTGCGAGCGTCGGCGTGGCGGTCGGCGACGACGTCGACCTGCTCTTCCGGCAGGCCGACCTCGCGATGTACCGCGCCAAGGCGAGCGGGAAGGCGCAGTCCATCGTCTACGACCGGTCGCTGGACGACGACGTGGGCGAGCGGCTCTCCCTCCTCGGCGAGCTGCGCCGTGCCCGGATCGACCGCGAGTTCGTGCTCCATTACCAGCCGGTCGTCGACCTTCGGACGTCCGCCGTGGTGGGCGCCGAGGCGCTCCTGCGCTGGCAGCACCCGACCCGCGGGATCGTGGCGCCCGGGGAGTTCATCCCGGTCGCGGAGGAGAGCGGGCTCATCGTCCCACTCGGGCGGTGGGTGCTCCAGGAGGCCTGCCGTCAGCTCGCGCTCTGGCGCGGCGCGGCGCCGGCTGCGCTGGACCTGCACATCAGCGTCAACGTCTCGGCCCGTCAGCTCCAGGCGGCGGGGTTCGAGGACGACGTCCGGTCGGCGCTCGCGAGCGCGGGGCTCGAGCCGCAGGCACTCGTGCTCGAGATCACGGAGGCGACCGTCGTCCACGACCCGGAGAGCTCCGCGCGGATGCTCGGCGCGCTCCGGTCGATGGGGGTCGGGCTCGTCCTCGACGACTTCGGCACCGGCTACTCGTCGCTCGCGATGCTCGACGCGCTGCCGTTCGACGGCATGAAGCTCGACCGGACGTCGGTGATGCGCATCGGGGCCTCCGGGGGAGCCGTGCCGCTCGTCCAGGCGATCGTCGACCTGGGGCGCGCCCTCGGCCTCTCGCTCGTCGCCGAGGGGATCGAGAACGAGCACCAGCTCGCCGAGCTGCGCCGCCTCGGCGTGCGCGAAGGACAGGGATTCCGCTTTGCGAGGCCGTTGCCCGCGGACGGCTTCGAGCGGCTGCTCCGCGACGGCCTCGACCCGTCGCAGAGCGGAGAGGGGGCCCGTGCCGCCGCGCGCGGGCGGGCGGGGGAGCAGATGCCGCGAGCGTGCCGGCAGTCTGCGCACGGCGCTGCCGCCATCGCCCGCCCGGCCTCGTAGCGCGCGCTACGAGGACGCAGCCGTCTTCCAGCCGCTCCCGACGTCGATCGACCGCTCGTGGTCTGCGACGATCTCGACGTCCTCCTCCGGATGCGCTTCCCGGTGCTCGCGGAACCACGCGACCGAGCGCGCGAGCCCGTCGTCGAGAGAGACCCGGGGGTCGTATCCGAGCAGCTCGCGCGCCTTCGAGAGGTCTGCGACGTAGTGCGTCACCTCGCCGAGCAGCGACGGCGCGAGCGTCATGTCCGGCTCCGTGCCGAGCTCGGCCGCGATCCGCTCGGCGCAGTGCACCAGCGTGTTCCCCTGGCCGTAGGCGAGGTTGATCGTCTGGTTGACCACGCGGCGCTCCGCGAGCGCCTCGATCCCGCGCGCGATGCCATCGACGCAGTCGTCGACGTACGTGAAGTCGAGCGTCTTGTCGCGCCCGCCGTAGATCGTGATCGGCTCGCCGCGGAGCATCGAGTGGATGAAGAGCGGGATCACCCGCACCATCCTGTGCAGGTCGTTGTCGTAGCGGCCGTAGACGTTCGAGAAGCGGAAGACGAGGTAGGGAAGCCCGTAGCAGCGCGCGTACGAGTAGATGAACGCCTCGCCCGCGATCTTCGACGCGGAGTACGTGCTCTCCGTGTAGGCGAAGTCCGCGGCCTGCTCGTTGTAGCCCTCGAAGCGGTGCACGTCGCCGTACACCTCGCGGCTCGACGAGAAGACGATCGGGATGTTTCCCTGCCGTGCGTACTCGAGGACGTTGAACGTCATCATCGCGTTCTCGAGCGCGCGGTGCGGCTCGCGGACGAGCTGGTGCACCTTCGCGTGTGCCGCGAGGTGCACGACGAGGTCGGTCTCGGGGTACTCGACGCCGTTGATGCCGCCCGCGTAGGGCGCGTAGTGGCCGGCGAGGTCCTGGAGGAGGTAGGGGAACGCGTCGCTCCACGTGTTGAGCCGCTTGTCGATCCCGAACACCTGGTGGCCGTCGCGCAGCAGCCGGAGCGCCAGGTTCGTGCCGATCTGGCCCGAGGAGCCGGTGATGAGGATGCGCATCGCGCCGGAACGCTACCGGCCGGGTCGGCGCCTTCACGGGTGTCGGGTACGATCAGTGTGCCTTTGACCTGGAGCCGGCGGCAGCGCAGACTCCGGATCACGCGGAAAGGAGGGTCGAGGCAGCCGTGTTCGAGCGATTCACGGAACGGGCAAGGCAAGTGGTCGTCCTCGCGCAGGACGAGGCGCGAGCTCTCAAGCACAACTACATCGGGACGGAGCACATCCTGCTCGGCTTGCTGCGTGAGGAGGAGGGCCTCGCCGCGCGCGTGCTCGAGCAGCTCGACATCACCGTGGAAGAGGTGCGCGCCCAGGTCGCCCGGATCGTGGGTCAAGGCGACGAGGTCACGACCGGCCAGATCCCGTTCACGCCGCGCGCGAAGAAGGTGCTCGAGCTCGCGCTGCGCGAGGCCCTCTCGCTCGGCCACAACTACATCGGCACCGAGCACATCCTGCTCGGCCTCGTACGCGAGAACGAAGGGGTCGCCGCGCGCATCCTGCTCGACTTCGACGCGGACGCCGAGAAGATCCGCAACGAGATCATCCGCATGCTCTCCGGGCCCGGTCGCCGCCAGTCAGGCCAGTCGGGCGGCGCGGCGCAGGGCGAGAAGGCGAAGAACTCGAAGCTCCTCGATCAGTTCGGCCGCAACCTGACGAAGCAGGCGACCGAGGGCAAGCTCGACCCCGTGGTCGGCCGCCAGACCGAGATCGAGCGCGTGATGCAGATCCTCTCGCGCCGGCAGAAGAACAACCCGGTGCTGATCGGCGAGCCGGGCGTCGGCAAGACCGCCGTCGTCGAGGGCCTTGCCGCGCGGATCGCCGCGAACCAGGTGCCGGAGCTCCTGAAGAACAAGCAGATCTACACGCTCGACCTCGCCGCGCTGGTTGCGGGCTCGAAGTACCGGGGCGAGTTCGAGGAGCGCCTGAAGAAGGTGATGAAGGAGATCACCCAGCGCGGCGACATCATCCTGTTCATCGACGAGCTTCACAACCTCGTCGGGGCGGGTGCCGCCGAGGGCGCGATCGACGCGGCCTCGATCCTCAAGCCGGCTCTGGCGCGCGGCGAGCTGCAGACGATCGGCGCGACGACGCTCGACGAGTACCGGAAGTACCTCGAGCGCGACGCAGCGCTCGAGCGGCGCTTCCAGCAGGTGCGCGTCGAGGAGCCGACGATCGACGAGACCGTGCAGATCCTGCGCGGGCTGCGCGACCGCTACGAGGCGCACCACCGCGTGAAGATCACCGACGAGGCGCTCCTGGCGTCGGCGTCGCTCGCCGACCGCTATATCCAGGACCGGCACCTTCCCGACAAGGCGATCGACCTGATCGACGAGGCCGGCTCGCGTGTCCGCATCCGGACGATGTCGGCGCCGCCGCGCTACCGGGAGCTCGAGGAGGAGATCGAGACCGTCCGAGCGGACAAGGAAGCGGCGATCGAGGCGCAGGAGTTCGAGAAGGCCGCGTCGCTGCGCGACAAGGAGCGAAAGCTCTCGCAGAAGAAGAAGGAGCTCGAGGAGCGCTGGCGCAACGAGGCCGACGAGGAGCAGCCGGAGATCGGCGAGGACGAGATCGCCGACATCGTCTCGATGTGGACGGGCATCCCGGTGTTCAAGCTCACCGAGGCCGAGTCGCAGAAGCTCGTCCGGATGGAGGAGGATCTCCACAAGCGCGTGATCGGCCAGGAGGCCGCGATCGTCGCGGTCTCGAAGGCGATCCGCCGCGCCCGCGCGGGGATCAAGGACCCGAAGCGCCCGAGCGGCTCCTTCATCTTCCTCGGGCCCTCGGGCGTCGGGAAGACGGAGACGGCGCGCACGCTGGCCGAGTTCCTCTTCGGCGACGAGGACGCGATGATCCAGATCGACATGTCCGAGTACATGGAGAAGCACTCCGTGTCCCGGCTCGTCGGCTCGCCCCCGGGCTACGTCGGCTACGACGAGGGCGGCCAGCTGACCGAGGCCGTACGGCGCAAGCCGTACTCGGTGCTGCTTCTCGACGAGATCGAGAAGGCGCATCCGGACGTGTTCAACATCCTCCTGCAGATCCTGGAGGACGGGAGGCTGACGGACGCCCAGGGGCGCAAGGTCGACTTCCGGAACACCATCGTCGTGATGACGTCGAACATCGGCGCCGCGCAGATCTCCAAGAACCAGTCGCTCGGGTTCGCCATCGGCGACGAGCAGGGGCTCACGTACGACGACATGAAGGCTCGCGTGATGGGCGAGCTGAAGAAGGTCTTCCGGCCCGAGCTCTTGAACCGGATCGACGAGATCATCGTCTTCCACAAGCTCGAGAAGGACGAGATCCTCCAGATCGTCGACATCAAGATGAAGCGGCTCCGCGACCAGATGGCCGTCCACGGCGCCACGGTCGAGCTGACACCGGCGGCGAAGGAACTGCTCGCCGAGGAGGGCTACGACCCGGCGATGGGCGCCCGCCCGCTCCTCCGCGCGATCCAGCGCCTGATCGAGGACCCGCTCGCCGACTTCATCCTCGGCCGGGAGCTCTCGGAGGGCGCGACGATCGTCGTCGATCGCCGCGAGGATCCCGGCCCGGACGACCCCAAGGTCGAGATGCGCGTGATCGAAGGCGAAGTGCAGCCCGAGCCGGTCACCGTGCCGCCGGAGGCGCCCGACTCCGAGGACGACGACACGCCGGAGTAGCCACCGAGGTGTCCGACTCGAAGTCGGACACCGGCCGGCCCGCCTCGCGCGGTGTCCGACTTCAGTCGGGCACCTTCGAAGTACGGTGAACCGACCGCCCGCAGGGCGTGGTTCGTCGTACTGTCCTGCCCATGACCACCGCTTCCAACACCCGTGCGCGCTACCGCCACGCACTCCCTCAGCTGACCCGCGTCCCGTTCCTCACGGACGGCGGCATCGAGACGACGCTCATCTTCCACGAGGGTCACGACCTCCCGCACTTCGCCGCCTACGACCTGCTCGGACGCGACGGCGGGGAGGACGCGCTGCGGCGCTACTTCGAGCCGTACGTCCGGATCGCGCTCGACCGCGAGCTCGGGATAGTGCTCGAGACGCCGACCTGGCGCGCGAACCCCGACTGGGCGGAGCGTCTCGGGCACACGCCCGATCAGCTGGCCGACCTCAACCGCCGCGCCGTCGCGCTGCTCGCGGAGATCCGTGACGAGCACGAGACGGACGGGACGCCGATCGTCGTCTCGGGCTGCGTCGGCCCGCGCGGCGACGGCTACGTCGTCGACGAGCCGATGACTGCCGACGAGGCGACTGCCTATCACGCGACCCAGGTCGAGACGTTCGCCGGGACGGCCGCCGACCTCGTCACCGCGATCACGATGACCTACGTCGACGAGGCGATCGGGATCGTGCGTGCCGCGCAGGATGCCGGGCTGCCGGTCGTGATCTCCTTTACGGTCGAGACGGACGGGCGGCTGCCGAGCGGCCAGGAGCTCAAGGACGCGATCGAGGAGGTCGACGCCGCGACGGACGGCGGCGCCGCCTACTTCATGCTCAACTGTGCCCACCCGTCGCACTTCCACGACGTCCTCGACCCTGGCGCGGCCTGGGCCGGCCGTATCCGCGGGCTCCGCGCGAACGCCTCCCGGTCGAGCCACGCGGAGCTGGACGAGGCGGAGGAGCTCGACACCGGGAACCCCGAGGAGCTCGCGTGCGAATACCTCGCGCTCCGTGAGCGGCTCCCGGGCCTCACGGTCCTGGGCGGTTGCTGTGGGACGGACCACCGCCACGTCGACGCGATGAGCGTGGCGTGGCTGGGCTAGCTCGGTCCCCGGTCCGCGCGACGCTCTAGGGTTGCGGCGTGGAGATCCGGCACGCCGAGCCCGCGGACTACGGTCGCGTCATCGGACGCGTCAACGCGTGGTGGGGCGGGCGGGAGATGGCGCCGATGCTGCCGCGGCTCTTCTTCGTCCACTTCGAGGGCACGAGCTACGTCGTCGACGACGACGAGGGGCAGCTTGCCGCGTTCCTGATCGGGTTCCTCTCCCAGACCGACCCCGACGAGGCGTACGTCCACTTCGTCGGCGTCTCGCCGGAGCACCGCGGCGAGGGCCTCGGGCGGCAGCTCTACGAGCGGTTCTTCGACGACGCCCGCGCTGCGGGACGCATCCGCGTCAGGTCGGTGACGTCGCCCGCGAACGAGGAATCGGTCGCGTTCCACGAGGCCCTCGGCTTCGAGGCCGAGCGTGTCGCGCACGACTACGACGGCCCCGGCGAGGACCGCGTGCTCTTCGTGAAGGCCCTCGTGTAGAGCGCCGTCCGGTCCGGTCAGCCAGGGCGCGTCGCGGCGGGGCTCTGAAGCTCGATCAGGGCGTCCGACGCGTCGTGTTCGACCTGGAGCGTCGTATGCGTGATGTCGAACTGCGACGCGAGCCGGCGCTCGATCTCGCGCCGCAGGCCGTGGCAGTCCTCGCCCCGGCCGACCAGGACGTGGGCCGCGAGCGCATCGAACCCGGAGGTGATCCGCCAGACATGCAGGTCGTGGACGCTCGTCACGCCGGGGACGGAGACGATCGCTCGCGCGACCGCGTCCGCCTCGAGGTCCGGCGGCGTCTCCTCCATCAGGATCGCGGTCGAGTCGCGAAGCACGCCCCACGCGCTCGCGACGATCAGGAGTGCGATCAAGATCGACACGATGGGGTCGACGGCCGTCCAGCCGGTCAGCAGGATGATCACCGCCGCGACCAGCACGCCTCCCGAGCCGAGCAGGTCGGCGACGACGTGGCGCAGCGCCGCTTCGATGTTCAGGCTCTCCCGCTCCGACCGCACGAGGATCACGGCCGAGATCCCGTTCACGGCCAGGCCGCAGAGCGCGACCACGAGCATCCAGCCGCCGAGGATCTCGGGCGGGTTGCGGAACCGCTGAACCGCCTCCCACACGATCCAGCCGCTCACGAGCACGAGCGTCAGGCCGTTGACGAACGCCGCAAGGATCTCGGCCCGCTGGAAGCCGAAGCTCCGGCGGGGCGTCGACGGGCGCGCGGCGAGTGTCAGCGCGACGAGGGCGAGGCCGATTGCGAACGTGTCCGACAGCATGTGCCCCGCGTCCGCGAGCACGGCGAGGCTTCCCGTGAGAAAGCCGGCGACGACCTCGACGACGGTGAAGCCGACCGTGAGCGCGAGCACGATCCCGAGGGCGCGCCGTGAGGCGCCGCGATGATCCTGCGCGTGGCCGCGTGCGCCGTGCGCGTGCACGTGATCGGCGGGACGTGAGCTCACAGGCGGAGGATAGGCGCGCCGCCCCTCGTCGACACGCGCCGTTTGCGGGGCCGGTCTGTTGTCAGAACTGACAGGTTGCCGTCCGACCCGTCGCCTACGATGAGTGCATGGCGAAGGTCGTCGTTCAGTTCAGCTGTACCGAGTGCGGCGCGACCACCGGGCGCTGGCTCGGGAAGTGTCCGGGCTGCGGGGCGTTCGGGACGCTGGTGGAGGAGCTCCACGGGCGCGACGGCCAGCCCGACGCGAGCTCCGCGCGTGTGCCGGAGCGCCTCGGAGACGTCCGCCTCGAGGAGGCGGCGAGGCTCGGCACGGGTGTGCCGGAGCTCGACCGCGTCCTCGGAGGAGGCCTCGTGCCCGCGTCGCTCGTCCTGCTCGGCGGCGAGCCCGGGGTCGGCAAGTCCACGCTGCTTCTCACCGCGCTCGGCGCGGTCGCGAGGAGCGGGCGGCGCGCGCTTCTCGTCACCGGCGAGGAATCGGTCGCGCAGGTGCGCCTTCGCGCGGAGCGCCTCGGCGGCGCCGACGACGTGTCGATCCTGGCAGAGACGGAGCTCGACACCGTCTGCGCAACACTGGAGAAGGAGACGCCGGACGTCTGCGTGATCGACTCCGTGCAGACGCTGTACGCGGGCGAGCTCGCGTCGGCTCCCGGGTCGGTGGCGCAGGTGCGGGAGGCGGCTGCGCGCCTCCTCCGCGTTGCGAAGCGGAGCGGGGTCGCCACCGTGCTCGTCGGGCACGTGACGAAGGACGGCGCGGTGGCGGGCCCTCGCGTCCTCGAGCACCTGGTCGACTGCGTGCTCCAGTTCGAGGGCGACCGTTACCACGCACACCGCATCCTGCGGGCGGCCAAGAACCGCTTCGGCTCGACGAACGAGCTCGGGGTCTTCGAGATGACCTCCGCCGGACTGGTCGGCGTCCCGGATCCTTCGGCGTTGTTCGGACGCACCCGAGCCGGCGAGATAGGCGCCGGGGTCGCGGTGGCGCTCGAGGGCACGCGCCCCATCCTCCTCGAGGTACAGGCGCTCGTCTCCCGTACCGACCTCGCGATGCCGCGGCGCGTCGGGACAGGCGTCGACCCCAAGCGGCTCGCGATGCTCGTCGCGGTGCTCGGGCGCCACGCGGGCGTGCCGCTCGGGGCGGCCGACGTGTTCGTCAACGTCGCCGGCGGGGTCCGGATCGACGAGCCGGGCGCGGATCTCGCCGTCGCGCTCGCGATCGCGTCGGCCGCGCGCGCAACGCCGGTGCGCGAGGGGCTCGCGGCGTTCGGCGAGCTCGGCCTCACGGGTCGCCTGCGTGCGGCGGCTCAGTCCGAGCGACGACTCGAGGAGTGCGCAAAGCTCGGGATCGGGGCCGTCGTCGCGCCGGAGGGGACGAGCGGGACGGCGCGCACAGGGCCCCGCGTCGTCGCCGTCGAGACGCTCAGACAGGCGCTCAAGGCCGCGCTCGAGCCCGCTCGGGCAGGTGCAGAGGAGTCCTGACGACCGGTGTGCGATCGCGGGGTCGAACCGGCGTCCCGAGAGTGCATTCCGGCCGATTTCGAGCGGCTCCTTCGGGTAGAATGGGTGCATACGCCGGCCGCCCCAGAGCCGGCGCTTTTCGTGAGCCAGGCGCAGATCAAGACCGGACGACGGGAGGGCTCGAGGCGTGTTCGATGTCGGCGACAAGGTCGTGTACCCCCACCACGGTGCGGGGACGGTCGAGAAGAAGGAGGTCAAGCTCGTGCTCGGGGAGGAGCGCGAGTACCTGACCATCCGGATCCTCCACAACGAGATGACGGTCAACGTGCCCGTCGACAACTGCGAGAAGGTCGGGCTGCGTGGCGTGATCGACCTCGAGATGGTCGAAGTCGTCCAGAAGGTGCTGCTCGGCGGCTCGACCGAGATGCCGAAGAACTGGAACCGTCGCTTCAAGCACAACCGCGACAAGATGAAGACCGGGGACATCCTGGAGCTCGCCGAGGTCGTCCGGAACCTCGCGCTGCGCGATCACGAGAAGGGCCTCTCGACCGGCGAGAAGCAGATGTACGTCAAGGCGAAGAAGATCCTCGCGTCCGAGCTCATGTACGCGAAGGACCTGTCGGAGGACGACGCGCACGCCTGGCTCGAGGACGTGCTCGCGAATCCCGCCAAGACGAGGCGCGCCAAGGCCAAGCCCAAGACGGCTGCGACCGCCACGGCCTGAGCCGCGAGTGCTTTCGCTTCGCGAAAGCACTCGACGATCCGTGGCTCGTGGATGAGCGCGGTTCTTGGAGGCTCCGGCACAGCCGGAGCGACATGGTGCGTGCTCGTCGCCGCCGGTGCCGGCGAGCGGCTCGGCGCCGAACGCCCGAAGGCGTTCGCCGGCCTTGCGGGGCGCCCGCTTCTCGCCGAGAGCATCGCGCGGCTCGACGCGTCCGACTGGATCGACGCGATCGTCGTCGCCGCCCCGCCCGGATGGGAAGAGCCCACGATTCTCCTCGCCGAGGAGCTCGTTGCCTCGAAGGTCGCCGCGGTCGTGACCGGCGGCCCGACCCGGGCGGAGTCGGTGCGCCTCGCTCTCGACGAGGTGCCGCACGACGCCCTGGTCGTGCTCGTCCACGACGCCGCCCGCCCGCTCGTGGACGATGCCGTCGTCGAACGGCTGCTCGGGCGGCTCGCAGACGGGGTCGACGGCGTCGTTCCGGGCGTGGCGATCGGGGACACGGTGAAGCGCGTCGACCGCGGGCTCGTCGCCGAGACGATCGAGCGCGAGACGCTCGTGGCGGTCCAGACGCCGCAGGTGTTCGTCGCCGACCGATTGCGCGCCGCGTACGACCGCGACCTGAGCGGTGCGACCGACTGCGCGTCCCTCGTCGAACGGGCGGGTGGGCGCATCGCGGTTGTCGCGGGCGACCCGCGGCTCGTCAAGGTGACGACCGCAGACGACCTCGAGCTGGTGGCACGCCTCCTCGACGCAGACCGGCGATGACCGTGCGCGCGGTCTTCTTCGACGTCGGGGAGACCCTCGTCGACGAGGAACGCTACTGGCGGGCCGTGGCCGACGCGGCCGGGCTCGGCCCACACGTGGTGTGGGCCGCGCTCGGCGTGACGATCGCGCGCGGCGAGGAGCACTGGGAGCTCTGGCGCCATCTCGGCGTCGAGCGGCCCGGCGACGCGTGGGAGTCGATCGTCTACTCGGCCGACGACCTGTATCCCGACGCGATCGCCTGCCTCGAGCGCGTCCGGACTGCCGGCATGTTCGTCGGGATCGCCGGGAACCAGACCGCCGCGCTCGAGGCCTGGGCGCGGTCGTCGGAGCTCCCGGTCGACGTGGTGACCGGCTCGGCCAGCCTCGGGGTGCGCAAGCCGGAGCGAGGGTTCTTCGACGGTCTCGTCGGCGTTGCCGGCGTCCCTGCGGCGGAGGTCGCGTACGTCGGCGACCGGACCGACAACGATGTCCTCCCGGCGCTCCGCGCCGGCATGCTCGCCGTCCATTTGCTCCGCGGTCCCTGGGGGAGACTGCAGGCGACTCCCGCCGGTGCGATCGCGATCGAGTCGCTCGCAGAGCTCCCCGGCGCGTTAGCGTCCGACACGTGACGGCACCCGACCTTCGCATCGGCCTCGGCGTCGACGCTCACGCGTTCGGCGACGGCGTGCCCCTCGTCCTCGGCGGTGTGACGATCGACCATCCCCTGGGCCTCGTCGGTCATTCCGACGGCGACGTGGTCGCGCATGCGCTGACCGACGCGCTGCTGGGTGCCGCGGGGCTCGCGGACATCGGCTTGCTCTTTCCGTCCGACGACGAGCGCTACCGCGGCGCGGACTCGCTCGCGCTCCTCGCCGACGCCTATGGGCAGGTGCGCGCGGCTGGGTTCGCGCTCGTCAACGCCGACTGCGTCGTGATCGGGCAGGAGCCGCGCGTCGCGCCCCACCGTGACGAGATGCGCCGCCGGCTGGCGGCCGCGCTGGGCGTCGAGGCCGGGCTGGTCAACGTCCGCGCCACGACGACCGACCGTCTCGGGTTCACCGGCCGTGGCGAGGGGCTGGCCTCCAACGCGGTCGCGCTGCTCCGAATCGAGCCCGGAGGGGGGCTACCCGGCGACCGGTCGACGCGCTAAGGTCAGGGGGAGACAGTCCCTTCGAGATGGAAGGGTGCACCTTGGAGCAGAGTCCACCGGACTAGTTGAGGGACGCGCCTCTCGCATCGTGCGAGACGCGCGTCGGCCGCGACGCCCCGTCCGCGGCCGCGACTCCACCTGAGCCGACCGGCGACACGGCGCACGGCGCGTGTCCTGGAAGCCTCATCGCAGCCCCGGGTGTGCCGACGGGCAGACACGACGCACCCGGGGCCGCGTACGTCTCGGGGCCGACGTGCCTTTCAGGACGCCGCAGGCAGCGTGAACGAGACGCGCGCGCCGCCCTCCGGCCTGTCCTCGGCCCAGATGCGGCCACCGTGCGCCTCGACGATGCCGCGGGCGATCGCGAGCCCGAGGCCCGCGCCGCGTGCTGAGCGAGCCGGGTCGCCGCGCCAGAAGCGGTCGAACATCCGGGCCCGCGCCTCCTCGCCGAGCCCCACGCCCGTGTCTTCGACGCTGACCTTGACCTCCTGCTCGACCTGCTCGACGCGGATCGCGACGGTGCCGTCGGACGGCGTGTGGCGCAGGGCGTTCGTGAGCAGGTTGAAGAGCACGCGCTCGACCTTCTCGGGCTCGAAGCGCGCGCTCACGTCGCCGGGAATCGTGGCGGCGAGGTCGACGCCCCGGCGGCGAGCGTCCGCCTCCACTCCGCGCAGGCACGACTCGACGACCGGCTCGAGCAGCGCCTCGCGGAGCTCGAGCGTCAGCGCGCCGGCGTCGATCCGCGCGAGCTCGAAGAGATCGTCCACGAGCGTCGAGAGGAGGCTCACCTGCTCCCGGAGGATCGGGACGGTCGCGTCGCTGGTGACGAGCCCGTCCTCGAGCGCCTCGAGCATCGCCTGCATGTTGGCGAGCGGGGTGCGGAGGTCGTGGCTCGCCCAGGCGACGAGCTCGCGGCGCGCGTCGAAGAGCTGCTCGAGGCTCGCCGCCATGTCGTTGAACGAGACGGCGAGGTCGGCGACCTCGGTCGGCCCCGACTCGGGGGCCCGCACGGTGAGGTCCCCGCCCGCCAGTCGCATCGATGCGTCGCGGACGCGTTCCACGGAGCGGACGATCGAGCGCGCGAGCACGAGGCCGGCGACGACCGCGACCGTAGCCGATGCCGCGGAGACCGCGAGGATCTTCACGTCGTCGCCCATGTGGAAGGCCACCCAGCCGGAGAGCAGCACCGCGAGGAGCGGCAAGCAGACAGAGAGCGCCGCCAGGCCCGCGAGCTGCAGGCGGAGGCTCGGCAGGAGCCGCAGGAGGACCACCGCGAGCATCCCCACCGCGAGCGTGAGGACGGCGACGGCGGCCGCCGTGCCGATCATCGCGGCCAGGGGCATCACGGCACCACGCGGTACCCCACGCCCCAGACCGTCTGCAGGTGCTGCGGCTCGGACGGATCGTCCTCGATCTTCTCGCGGATCCGGCGCACGTGCACGGTGACGGTGCCCGTGTCGAGGGCCGCCTCGTAGCCCCACACGCGGCTCATCAGCTGGTCGCGTCCGAACACCCGCCGCGGGTGGCTCGCGAGGAACCAGAGAAGGTCGAACTCCTTCGCCGTGAGCCGCACCTCGGCGCTCCCCTTCCGCACCTCGCGGGTCTGGGCGTCGAGCTCGACGTCGCCGAACGAGAGGCGTTCCGTAGCGAGCGGGCCGGAGCGGCTCCTCCTCAGCACCGTGCGCACGCGCGCCGCGAGCTCGCGCGGCGAGAAGGGCTTCGTGACGTAGTCGTCGGCTCCGAGCTCCAGCCCGACGATCCTGTCGGCCTCCTCGCCGCGGGCCGTCAGCATGATCACGGGCAATGCGGATCGTGCGCGGATCCAGCGGCACAGCTCGAGCCCGTCCGTTCCCGGGAGCATGACGTCCAGGACGACGAGATCGGGCGCCTCACGCTCGACGAGTCGTCGCGCGTCGTCCCCGTCACCCGCCTCGAGTGTGGCGTACCCCTCCCGCTCGAGGTAGCGGACGACGACGTCGCGCACGATCGGCTCGTCGTCGACGACCAGCACGGTTGCCATCGACTCGATGGTGCCTCGATCGTCCTTACGCGCGGGTGAACTCATCGGCCCTCCAGACGGTGGCGCCGCACGAGAGGCTAACGTGAGGAGGTGGAGTTGCCCATCACCGGTGGCTGCGGCTGCGGTGCGGTCCGCTTCGAGGTCGACGCTCCGTTCCTCTCCGCCGGCTACTGCCACTGCACTCGTTGCCAGCGCCGGAGCGGCACCGCGGCATCCGCCAACGCGCGTGCCGAGCGTGGCTCCGTCCGCGTCGTGCAGGGCGAGGACGAGCTGCGTGTCTGGCTCCCCGAGGGCGGGAGGGAGAAGCTCTTCTGCGTGCGGTGCGGCTCGGCGCTCTTCAGCCGCGATCCTGGTGCGGACGACTACACAGGGGTTCGCCTCGGCGCGGTCGACGGGGACCCCGGCGTCCGTCCCGAGTCGCGGGCCTTCGTCGCGTACGCGGCGAGCTGGGAGGGGATCCCGGATGACGGCCTGCCGCGCTATCCCGAGGCGCGGCCCGGGTACGCGGACGGCCGCTGAGCCGGTCAGGACGGAAGGCGCACGCTGTCGCCCTCGACGACGACGAGGCCGTCGCGCGCGAGCGAGTCGACCACGGCCGCCTCTAGCCGGTGTGACGGCTGCGGTGCGGCGGCCACCGTCCGGAGGACGTTCGCCCGGCGCTGACGGAACGAGCCCTCGAACCGCGACTGCCTCCGCGCCGGCTTGTCACGCGTGCCCCGTGAGGGACACGTGCGGGCGAGCGGGCACACGTCGCAGCGCGGGATCCGCGCGAGGCAGATCGTTGCGCCGAGGTCCATCACGGCCTGCGCGGCGGCTCCCGTGAAGGCATAGCCTGCCCGCCGCTCGACGCGCTCGACGTTGACGTCGCGCGGGAGGACATCCTCGCCGAACGCGAAGTTCCCGAGCGCCGCCGCGGTGTACGGGCCGACACCGGGCAGCAGGGTGAGATCCGCGGGCCACCCTCCCGTCGCGACGTGGTTCGCCGCGCGGTGGAGCGAGAGCGCCCTCCGGTTGTAGCCGAGGCCCTGCCATTCGACGATGACCTCCGCCGGCGATGCCGCCGCGAGCGCCTCGACCGTCGGCCAGCGCGCGAGCCAGCGCTCGTAGCGAGGAACGACGCGTTCCACCTGCGTCTGCTGGAGCATCACCTCGCTGACGAGGATCGCGTACGGGTCCCGTGTCCGGCGCCAGGGAAGGTCGCGCGCGGAGCGCGCGTACCAGGCGAGGAGCACGTCCTCCACGATTCGACAGCCTAGGCGAGGTGGCGGCAGCTCGAGGTCGGGCGGCTGCCCGTTGGGGGCCGACTGCGGTGCTCCGGCGTGGGTATGGTCGGCTCGTGCTCCTCTACAACTCGCCGGTCTCGGGCAACTGCTACAAGGTGCGGCTGCTCCTGGCGCACCTCGGCATCCCGTACGAGCGGCGGGACCTCGACGTCGTCGATCGCTCGAACCGCGGCGAGGTGCTCGGAGAGCTCAACCCGGATCTTCGCGTGCCGACGCTCGTCCTCGACGACGGCCGGCCGATCGCCGAGTCCGGGGCGATCCTCTGGTACTTCGGCGAGGGGACGCGCTTCGTGCCCGGAGACCGCTACGACCGCGCGAAGGTGCTGCAGTGGATGTTCTTCGAGCAGTACACGCTCGAGCCCGCGATCGCGGTCGTCCGGTTCCTCGTCGCGTACTCGGGCGAGGCCGATCGCTACGCATCCGTGATCGAGCGGAAGACGGCGGATGGATACCGGGCGCTCGGCGCGCTCGAACGGCACCTCGGAGGCGCCGATGGCTACGTGGTCGACGAGCGCGACGACCCTCGCCGACATCGCCCTCTACGCGTACACCCACGTCGCCGCGAAGGCGGCTTCGACCTCGGTGGCTACCCGGCGATCCGGGCATGGCTCGACCGCGTCGCCGCGGAGCCAGGTCACGTCCCGATCGACGCCTGAGCGCGGACTCCGCGCGCTAGATTCGCGCGCATGACCGTTCGCGTCCGCTTCGCGCCGAGCCCGACGGGTCGCTGCACCTCGGAAACGCACTGACCGCCGTGGCGAACCGTCGCTTCGCGGACGAGCGCGCCGGCACGCTCGTGCTGAGGATCGACGACACCGACGCGACGCGGGCCGTCGCCGAGGGGCGACGACGCGATCGTGGCCGACCTCGGCTGGCTCGGCATCGCCTGGGACGAGGGGCCGGTGCGCCAGAGCGAGCGCGCGCGATCTACGCGCGACGCGGCGGCGACCGCGGAGCGCGAGGGAGGAGCGGTGCGCGACGCGGACGGCTCGCTCCGGCTCGACGGCGTCACGCTCGTGCGACCGGACGGGACCGCGACGTACCAGCTCGCCACCGTCGCCGACGACCTCGACCTGGGCATCACGCATGTGATCCGCGGCTCGGACCATCGTCCGAACGAGGAGGTGCAGCGTCGCATCGCCCGTGCGCTCGGGGCGAGAGCTCCCCGAGGTGATCCACCACGGCCTCCTTCTCGGCGAGGACGGGAAGAAGCTCTCGAAGCGTCACGGCCACGTGTCGGTCGCCGACTTCCGCGACGACGGGATTCCCGCGGCGGCGCTTCGGGCGTACCTCGACGAGCTCGGCTTGCCGGCGCACGACGTGCACCTCGACCGAGCGCGCATCGGCCGGCTCGCGATCGAGGCGATCGAGACGATGAGCGACGAGGAGCTCACGGCCGCCGCTGGCGCGCCGCCGAGCGCCGTCCGCGCGCTTCGCGGAGCGCGAACGCTCGTCGAGGCGCGCGAGATCGCCCGACAGATCGAAGTCGCCGAGCTCGGTAGCGCTTCCGGCGGAAGCCGGGCCGACGCTCGAACGGTTCTCCGAGCTCCGTGACCGGAGCGGACGAGATGCTCGACGAAGACGGTGGCCCGAGCGATCGTGCGGGAGCTGAAGGCCGTGGGCGGCGACCTTCGATCGCTGCAGGCTCGCGCTGACCGGGGAGCCCCGCGGCCCGGAGCTCTGGACGGTCGTCGCTGCGCTTCCGTCCGGACGAGACGCTCGAGCGCGTGCGGCGGGCGGGCGGGCGGCTGAGGCCGGGCTGGCGCCGCTGCCGTCTACGATCGGCGGATGCGTCTGCAGGACACGCTGACGGGAGCGCTCGTCGAGCTTCCGTCGCCGCCCGAGCCGATCGGGATCTATGTGTGCGGTCCGACGGTCTACCAGCGCGCCCACATCGGCAACGCGAGGCCGTTCGTGGTCTTCACGTGGCTTGCGCGGTGGCTGCGCGAGCAGGGCCATGCGGTGCGGCTCGTGCACAACATCACGGACGTCAACGACAAGATCTACGAGGCGGCGCCAGGCGAGAGCGTGGCACGTGCTCGGGAGGCGACCGCCTGGTACCTCGAGGACACGGCGGGCTTCGGGCTCGGAATGCCGGACGCGCAACCGCTCGCCACGGAGACGATGCCCGAGATCGTCGCGTTGATCGAGGAGCTGCTTGCGAGCGGTCATGCCTACACCGCGGACGGGGACGTCTATTTCCGCGTTGCGCGGTTCGAGAGCTACGGCGCGCTTTCCGGGCAGCGACCCGACCAGGTCGAAGAGCAGGAGCCGAACCCGGCGAAGGAGGACCCGCGCGACTTCGCGCTCTGGAAGGCGACGAAGGAGGGCGAGGACACGTCGTGGGACGCTCCGTGGGGCGTCGGTCGGCCGGGTTGGCACATCGAGTGCTCGGCGATGGCCGCGAAAGAGCTCGGACGCGATTTCTGGATCCACGGCGGTGGGCTCGACCTCGTCTTCCCGCACCATGAGAACGAGCGCGCGCAGTCGCTCTCCGTCGGACATCCCTTCGCTCGCATCTGGATGCACAACGGGATGCTGCGCTTCACGGGCGAGAAGATGTCGAAGTCGATCGGCAACGTCGAGACGATCCGCGACGTGCTCGACGAGTGGGGACGGGAGACCGCGCTCGTGTACTTCCTGACCGCGCATTGGCGCAAGCCGATCGACTTCTCCGAGGAGACGATGACCGCGGCGCGGGCGCAGGCGGAGACGCTCCGCAACGCGCTGCGTGGCGAGGCGCGGCGAGGCGCCGGGGACTGGGAGTCGTTCGCACAGGCGCTCGAGGACGACTTCAACACCCCTGCCGCGCTTGCGATCCTGCACGACTGGGCCCGGCTCGGCGCGCTCGACGAGCTCCGGCGCGGCCTCGACGTCTTCGGTCTCGCGAGCCTCGGCGAGACGCCTGCGGCACCCCCGGCGGTCGTAACGTTGGCCGAAGCGCGTGTTCGAGCCCGTGCTCGCCGGGACTTCGCGGAGGCCGATCGGCTCCGCGGCGAGATCGCGGGGCTGAGGTGGGAGGTGCGAGACGCCGACGGCGGCTACGAGCTCGTCCCGCGCGCGTGACGCGCGATCTCGTGTACGGGCGCAACGCCGTCCGCGAGGCGCTCCGCGGCCGACGCGCCGTCCTCGAGGTGTGGGTCGGAGAGCGGGCGGCGGCGACGCTCGAGTGGCTGTCCGAGGGGCCGAGGCCGCGCGTGCGGCGGGAGCGCGAGCTCACCGATGCCGCCGGGTCGCCCGACCACCAGGGCGTGGTCGCGTGGTGCGAGCCCTATCCCTACGCCGACGCGTGGGAGCTCGCGTCCGTCGAGCGGCCGCTGCTCTGCTGCCTGGATCAGGTGACGGATCCGCGGAACCTCGGCGCCGTCGTGCGCGGTGCCGCCGGGGCGGGTGCGACAGGTGTCGTGCTCCCGGCCCACGGCGCCTCCGTCGTCACGCCGGCCGTCTGCCGCTCGTCTGCCGGCGCGGTCGAGCACCTTCCGGTCGCTGTCGTCCCGAACCTCGCCCGCTACCTGGGCGAGGTCAAGGGCGATCGACTCTGGGCCTACGCTGCCAGCGCCGACGGCGATTCGCGTCTCTGGGACGTCGATCTCACCGACGGCGCGGCCCTCGTCTTCGGGGCAGAGGGGAAGGGCGTCCGGCCGCTCGTGCGCCGGACCTGCGACGCCACGCTGGCGATTCCGCTCGCTGCCGGTATCGAGTCACTCAACGTGAGCGTCGCCGCCGCGGTCGTCCTGTTCGAGGCACGTCGGCAACGTAGTATAAACCTCAACTAGAGATAGAGATTTGGTGGACGTCGCCCTCTACCTGTTCGACGGATCGAACCTGTTCCACGCGGGCCGGTTCGCGCACCGAGACGAGCTGGTCGACGAGCTTGCGAGCTTCGTGGCCGTGCGCGGCGCCCGTGGCGTCGTCGTCTTCGACGGTGTGGGGGAGGACCGCGACGTCGGCTCCCTGAGCGTTCGCTTTGTGCCGCACGCCGACTCGATGCTCGAGCGGCTCGCAGCGCAGGCCCGAGCGCGGGAGGCAGTGCTCCTGGTCACGTCGGACGCCGCCGTGCAGGGGACGAGCGGTCAGGAGGTGCGCAAGCGCGGCTCGGCGGCGTTCCTCGCCGAGCTCGCTGCCGTGTCGCATCGCGAGGACGCCCCGAGCCGGCTCGCAGACCGGATCGACCCGGACACGCGGGCTCGACTCGAGCGTCTCCGACGCGGCCAGGGCTGACCGCTTCTCGGCTCAATGGCCGGTCCGGACATGACGAGTTCGGCGATCACCTGGGCCACCGACCTCCTCCCCACACGTCGAGCCTAACGCCGAAACGCACACGTGTCTGTGCCAGCTTCGGCCCGAAGTCGCCACGGCTGTCGGCCTGGCGTGGGCGATCCCGAACGCAGAGCCGTGGATACGAACATCCGTTCCTATTACAATGGAACTTGCGCAAAGGGGTTGTAACGCTTGCACGATAGTGCTAGCTTCCTCCTCGACTTGAGGGTGAGAGTTGCCCGAGAGTCGCCCGAGACCACCGCCGACGAAGGGGAGAAAGCGATGTCCGTGCGTACCGCGGTTGCACCGAAGAGCCCGCAGAAGCTGCAGCGTGAGCTCGAGGATCTCCAGCTCGTGCTCCGGGCACGGAACGGCGGCGACAGCGCCCGCGACGAGCTGATGCGCCGTTACCAGGGCTTCGTCCGGCTCAAGGCGAGCTCCTACTTCCTCGCCGGCGGCGACGCCGAGGATCTCGTCCAGGAGGGGATGATCGGGCTCTACAAGGCGATCCGCGACTATCGCTCCGACCGGGAGTCGTCGTTTCGCTCGTTCGCCGAGCTCTGCGTGACCCGCCAGATCATCACGGCGATCAAGTCGGCGACCCGCTACAAGCACGCGCCGCTCAACACCTACGTCTCCTTCAGCCACACGCCTGCGGGCCAGGACTCGGAGGGTGACTGCACGCTCGGTGACGCGCTGCCTGGTCCGTCGATCGACGACCCGTCCGTGCGCGTCATCTCGACCGAGGAGCTGCAGGCGCTCGTCGGTTGCCTCGGCACGACCCTCTCCGGGCTCGAGGCCGAGGCCCTCCGCCTCTACCTCGATGGTCACTCGTACGAGTCGATGGGCGACGAGCTCGGCTGCGACTGCAAGACGATCGACAACGCCCTGCAGCGCGTCAAGCGGAAGATCGTCGCCCACCAGGCTGCACGCGCGGTGCCCGCGTAGCCCGCGCGCGCCCTCCCCACCCGACGCCCGTGCCAGGAGGGATTCCCGCCGTCACGGGCGTCGCCGCTCGTCAGGAACGCTCGGCTGCCCGTCCGGCGCCACGCGGCGAAGCGAGCTCGCCCTCGACCTCGGCGATCAACTCCTCGTGGAGATCGAGGTACTTGCGCAGGAAGTCGATCACGATCAGGAGGTACTTGCGGCGGTGCGGAAGACCCGCTGCGGTCTCCTCCAACTCGTCGAGCCGCTCGCGCAGGTCGGCGAGGTCCGTCCGGAGCGAACCGAGGCTCTCTCTCGTTACGTCCTCGCCGACGAGATCCGCGATCAGCAGCCGGAGCAGCGGCTCGCTCTTCAGCGGCGTGAGCGTGACGGGCGTCCGCGCGTAGGCGCGGAGCGCGTCGTAGCCCTTGTCCGTCAGGTGGTAGACCGTCCGCTCGCGTGTCTTCCCGGGCTCCTTGCGCGGCTCGAGGTACCCGAGCCGGGCGAGCCGCTTCGGCTCGGCGTAGTACTGGCTCTCGCCCGCCCAGTCGAGCATCCGCCCGCGCCGGGCGAGGCGCAGGAGATCGTGTGCGCCGGCGCCCCCGCGCCCGACGAGACCGAGGATCTCGTGGGAGAAGAGCGTGAGCTCATCGCTTGACATAACTACGATTCATAGTTTATATCTACGGAACATAGTTTAGCCGAGGAGGTGGACGATGGCCCCTACGACCACGATCGAGGGCAAGGCAGAGCGTTGGGGACGACTATGGGGCGCCCGTGCGCAGGAGTGGGCCGCCACGGAGGAGCAGCAGCTTCCGACGTACGAGGAGGCGATCAGGAGGCTCGTCATCGGCGCGGGCCAGCGGGTGCTGGAGGTCGGATGCGGTTCCGGCGTCTTTCTCCGTGCGGCCGCCGACCGGGGGGCGCACGTCGCCGGGATCGACTCGTCCGAGACGCTGGTCGAGCTCGCCCGGGCGCGCGTCCCCACGGCCGACGTGGTTGTCGGCGACCTGCAGGTCCTCCCGTACGCCGACGACACGTTCGACGTGGTCGCGGGCTTCAACTCGTTCTTCTTCGCGGACGACATGGTGGAGGCCCTCCGTGAGGCGGGGCGGGTCGCAAGGCCCCGAGGTGCCGTGCTGATCCAGGTCTGGGGCCTCCACGGGCACTGCAGCCTCGACGCGATCAAGCCGATAATCCGCCCCTTCTTCCCGGGCGCCGACCCCGCGGCGCCACCGCCGCCCGACCTCGCCGAGCCCGGCTTCCTCGAGCAGCTCGCGGCCGCCGCGGGACTGACGCCGAAGAAGGCCTTCGACATCTCGTGGCCCTACGTCTACGACGACGAGGATGCGCTGGCGCGCAGCCTGCTCTCTGCGGGTGGGCTCGGCGACGCGGCCGGCGAGCGCGAGGGCGAGGTGCGTAGGGCGCTGATCACGGTGCTCGAGCCGTTTCGGCAGGAGGACGGGAGCTACATCCTCGAGAACGAGTGGCATTTCCTCGTCGCGGCGGCGTGACGCCGGCGCGAGGGCCCGCGACGTTCGGGGGGACAACGCGTGACCGCCGCCGCTCTACGCCGCGCCGCCCCAGCGCTCCCAGCGGACGAGCTCGTCGAGCGGCAGGCGACGCTGCGAGAGCCGCGAGACGAGCGTCGTCTCCCGGGCGTCCGGCGCCGGGCGGCCGATCGTGACGAGGCAGACGAACCGGACGTCGTCCGGCAGAGCAAGGAGCGCCTTGACCTCGGGCACCTGCTCGGGCAGCACGCCGTAGACTCCGGCCGCCAGTCCCTCGTCGATCGCGGCGAGCTGGAGGAGCATGAAGGCGGCACCCGCGTCGACGTACCAGTACGGCGCGGGCCACCCGATCTCCCGGCCGTCGCGGAGCTTGTCCGGTCGCCGGTACCGCTCGTGGTAGCTCTCCTCGCGCGTGCCGACGAAGACGTGTACCGGCGCGGTCGAGATCCACGGCTTGCCGCCCGCTGCGAGGTACTCGTCCTCGCCGGCGAGCCGCGCCAGCTCGCGGCGGGTGCCGCCATCGGTCACGACGACGAGCCGGTGCCCCTGGCTGAAGCCGCCGCTCGGGGCACGCCGCACCGTGGCGACGATGCGCTCGACGACCTCTCGCGGAACGGCGTCCGGCAGGTAGCTGCGTACCATCCGCCGGCGCTTCAGGATGTCTGCGAGCTCCACGCGGCCATCCTACGGCTGATGGGTGTCGATCCCTCCGCCCCCGTCCGCGAGATCGGCCGGTGTCACGGTGCGCCTGTCGTTGTGCCGGCGGCTCCCGCGGCCGTGGCGGGTGCGGCAGCCGTGGTGGCGGACGTCGGGGGGGTGGCGCACCGGAGAAGATGGCTTCGATGCGTGGGAGCAATCGCGCGAGCGCGTCTGCCTCGGGTCGGGGGAGCTCTCCGAGGATGTCGGCGAGGCGGTCGCGCAGCAGGGCCTCGGCTGACCGGAACGCCCGCTCGCCGGTGGCGGAGAGCACGAGTTGATGGCGGCGCCGGTCGTCCGGTTCCTGCCGTCGCTCGACCAGTTCCGCAGCCGCGAGGCCGGCGATGAGCTGTGAGACGGCGGGCCTCGAGACGCCGGTACGCAGCGCCAGTTCCGAGCCGGGCAGCCGCTCGCGTTCGATGGCGCGCAGAGCGAGGTACTGCGGCAGAGTCAGGGACGGGTCGTGCGCAGCCAGCAAGCGCTCGATCCAGCGGGTGACGAGCGGCGCTACCGCGACGAGTGACTCGGCCGCGGCGCCCTGGGCGCGGGGAGAGCGAGGCATAGAAAAGTCTGCTTAACTGATAAGGGTGCTTACCGTGCATGTGATTGTGGCAGTCGCTGCGGTCGGCATGCTCGCGGCAAGGCCGAGGAGCTGGGCCGCAGCGGCGGCGGTCGTACTGCTCGCCTCGCTCGAGATCGCTTTCGGCGCCAGCCCCATACCCGTGCTCGACACCGTTGCACCGCTGCTCGCCTTCCTCGCCGCGGCGCTCACGCTGTCCGCCCGGGTCGAGAGCACCGGCCTCGCGGAGCGGGCCGCACACACCCTCGCCGCCGGCGCACGCGGTCGCGTGCTCGCGCTCTACGCACTCGTCTGCATGGTCTGCGCGGCGCTGACGGCGATCGTCTCCCTCGACGGCGCGGTCGTGCTCATGGTCCCGATCGTCCTCTCCCTCGCCCGCAAGAACGGGGCTCCGGTAGCGCCGCTCTTCGTCGGCGTGATCGCGGTCGCCAATGCGTCCTCGATGGCCGTCCCGCAGGGAAACCCGACCAATCTCGTCGTCATGAGCGAGCTCGGGATCTCGCCCACGGCGTTCCTCGAGCACATGCTCGTTCCCGGCCTCGCCGCGGCCGCTGCATGTGCCGGTGCGGTCGCGCTCCGCGAGCGGACAGCCCTTGCGGGGCGATACCGGACACCGCCGCCGTTCGAATGGACGCCGTTCTCACGCGCAGAACGCCGTGCAGCGCTGACGGTGGCCGTCGCCGCCGCTGCGGGTTGGCTGGCGCCCGTCGTCGGCCTCGCGCCCTGGTGGCCGTTCACCGCTGTCGTCATCTGCTCCCTCGTTCTGACGCGCGACCGCGGGCGGCTCTCGATCCCCTGGCGCATCTCGGCACAGCTGGCGGGGCTCTCGATCGCCGTCCACGCGCTCTCCATCCAGGCTCCGGTCGCGTCCGTGCATACGATCTGGGGCATGCTGGCGGTCGCGGGCGGAATCGCGGCCGCCTCGGCCCTCGCGAACAACCTCCCCGTCAGTGCCTCGGCGGCCGCCCTCTTCGGCGCCGCTCCGAGCGCCTATGCGGCGACGATCGGGCTCGCCGTGGGATCGCTGGCCACGCCCCACGGCTCGGTGGCCACGCTCGTGGCCACCGACCTGGCCGGTTCCGATGCACCGCGACTCACCCTCCGACGTCTCGCCCCACCGACCAGCGCCGCCTTCTTCGTCGCCACCGTGCTCCTCTGGACCGGGCTGTGACCGCGAAGGCTCACACGGCGCGGCCGAGCCCGATCGGCGGGGATCCAACGGAAGCCGGAGAAGGGATTCGAACCCTTGGCCCCCGCTTTACAAGAGCGGTGCTCTGACCAGCTGAGCTACTCCGGCGCCTGGCCGATGGTAGACGGCGGGCGCGACGGGTGGGCGACCCCGCGTGGGGCCCGGACATCGGCCGGGCCCCACGGCCAACCCCGGAGGGGTCGGACGGGGGTCGGGTGCGGCTCCCGACCCCCGACGTCCTCGAGCTCAGGCCGCGAGCCTCGCGGGCTCGAGCTCTGCCTGCGGTGCGGCCTCCGCCGAGCGCTCGTGCTCGAGCTTCGGCAGCCACTCGAGCCAGCGCGGCAGGTACCAGTTCCAGTCCCCGAGCAGCATCATCGCCGCGGGGAGCAGGACGGCCCGCACGATCGTCGCGTCGATCAGGACGGCGGTGGCAAGGCCGACGCCGAACTGCTTCAGCATCACGATCGAGAGCGTCGCGAAGATCCCGAACACGAAGACCATCACGATCGCCGCGCTCGTGACCACGCCAGCCGTCGTCTTGATCCCGTGCGCGACGGCGTCCTCGGTCTTCATACCGCGATCGTACGCCTCCCGGACCCGGCTGAGGATGAAGACGTGGTAGTCCATCGAGAGGCCGAAGAGGATGACGAACAGGAACACGGGCATGAACGCCATCACGCCGCCCGAGTAGTCGAAGCCGAGGATGCCCTTGGCCCAGCTGTGCTGGAAGACGAGCACCAGGACGCCGTAGGCGGCAGCGACGGACAGCAGGTTGAGGACGATCGCCTTGGCGGCGAGCACGATCGACCGGAACGAGACCAGCAGCAGCACGAATGCGAAGGCGAGCACGAAGGCGAATACGATCGGCGCCGTCGAGCGCATCGAGCTGTTGAAGTCCTTCGAGATCGCCGTCGTGCCGGTGACGGCCACCTCGACGCCGTCGACCGCCCCGATGGTGGAGGGGATGATGTCCCCGCGGAGCGAGTCGAGGGCGGCGTTGGAGGCCGCGTCCGCGCCCGTGCCGTCGATGGGGAGGTCGATCTCGGCGACCGTCCGGTCGGCGTTCACGTCGACCGTCACGGGCCGGCGGAACCCGCCGCTCGCCAGCGCCTGCTTCTGCAGCGCGTCGATCGCCGACCGCACGCCGGGCGTGTCGACCGAGGAGGCCCTGACGACCACGACCGCCGGATCCTGCTTGCCCGGGAAGGCGGCCTGCAGCCGGTTGTAGGTCTGCACGGCCGGCAGGTCCTGCGGCAGCGCCTCGGCCCCTGGCACGACCGTCTTCATCCCGAGTGCCGGGAGCGCGAGGGCGACCAGGACAGCGGTTGCGGCCACGGCGGAGACGAGCGGGTGGGCAAGGACCCGGTCGAGGATCCAGCCCCATGCCCGGCCCCCTTCCGGCCGCTGGAGGCGGTGGAGGAACGGCACACGGACCTTGTTGACGCGGTCGCCGAGCCACGAGAGGAGAGCGGGCAGGACGGTGAGCGAGCCCAGGACCGCGATCGCCACGACGAGGATCGTCGCCATCGCGAACGAGCCGAACGTCTTGTCGCCGGTCAGGAACATCCCCGCCATCGCCGTCATCACGGTGAGGCCGGAGATGAGGACCGAGCGGCCCGATGTCGCGGCGGCAGCCTCGAGAGCCGCGGCCTCGCTCTTTCCGGCAGCGCGCTCCTCCCGCTCCCGCTTCAAGTAGAACATCGAGTAGTCGACGCCGACCGCCAGCCCGATCAGGAGCACGATCGCGCTGATGTTCTCGTCGACCGGCCAGACCTGGCTCGGGATCGCGAGCAAGCCCATGGTCGCCATCACCGCCGAGAGCGCCAGCAGCAGCGGAATCCCCGCCGCGACGAGCGCGCCGAAGGCGATGACGAGGATCACGATCGTGACCGGCAGGGAGAGCAGGCCGGCACGCTCGAGGTCCTGGTTGAACTTCTCGTCGAGCTGCTTGTCGGCGCTGACGCCGAACTCGTCGATCGCGATGCCCGGATGCGCGGCAGCGGCCGCATCGACCGCGTCGATGACCGGGTCGATCTTGTCGACGGCGTCGTCGGCGTCGCCGCGGATGTCGAAGGAGACCGTCGCCGAGTGGCGGTCGGCCGAGACCTGGGCGCCGTTCCCCGGCGCGTAGGGGCCCTGCACGTCGGCGACGGCGGGGACGGCCGACACGCGGCGGACGACGTCTGCGACCGCGGCGCGGAACACGGGGCTGTCCGCCGTCAGCGTCGAGCTCTCGACGAGCACGGTCTCGGACGCCGGCTGCTCGAAGCCGTCGTCGAGGATTCGTGCCGCCCTCCCGGACTCCCCGGGAAGCGTGTCGTTGTCGGTGAGCTGCTTCGTGCCGAGCGCTCCGCCGAGTACGACGGCTGCGACGACGAACGCGAGCCAGCCGAAGATCGCCGTCTTGCGGTGGCGTGCGCTCCAGCGACCCATCCGGGCCGCCACGTTGGTGCTGCGCTTCATGGGTGACATTGCGTCTTCTCCTTGCAGGGGTTGGTCGTCCCGCACGCTCGCACCTCGCCGCTTCGCTGTCGGTGGGGTGGACTGGCGTGTGCACGTGCGGCGCCCCGCTGCCTGCGGTGTGGCTGGCCACACCCGGGGTGGAGGGGAGCCGCACGCGCGGAAGCGCCGGCCTCATCCGGCCGCGCCCGGGGAGATCAGGCGCGGCCGGCGCTCGTCGCAACCCGCGGCGCGCGGGTGCGCGGGGCGGGAGCCTCGAGGAGCATCCTGGCGACGAGCCAGCCGATGACGACGGCGAGCCCGCCGAGGGCCGCGTCGACGAAGAAATGGTTCCCCGTCGCGACGATGATCAGGAGCATCGCCGCGGGGTAGAGGGCGCCGAGAATCCGCACGACCCGACTCTGCGCGATGGTCGCGAGGGCGACGCCGACGATCAGCGCGTACCCGAAGTGGAGGCTCGGGACAGCGGCGAACGGGTTGTAGAGGGCGCCGAGCAGGTCGGAGCTCAAGTTGACCTTCGTCGAGTGGGTCACGGTGTCCGAGAAGCCCAGCTCGGCGAGCCGCGGCGGAGCGGCCGGGAAGAGGACGTACCCGACCAGCGCGATCGCCGTCGCGGCGACGAACGTCGTGCGGACGAGTGGGAACCGGTCGGGACGCTTGCGGTGGATCCAGGTGAGCGCGATCGCGGTGCCGACGAAGTGCAGCGTCACGTAGAGCAGTCCGAGCAGCGCCGGCGCGTACGGGATCCCCTCGAATGCCTGCTGGACGCTGCGCTCGACAAAGACGCCGAGCGTCTGCTCGACCGCGACGATCTCGTCCGTATGGCGCATCGCAACGTCCACGTTCGCGTGGCCGGCGCCGCGGATGACCTCGTAGAGGCCGTAGAGCGCGGCGAGACCTGCGATCTCGCGCATCCCCGAGTGCGATCGTGAGAGCCAGCTGCGAACCATGGCTCCAGTGTGCTGCCCCGTCGTAGGCGAAACCATGCGGCCTCCCCGTCAACGGGGGGTGCGGGGAACCGCACTCGTGTCCTGGCCAGGCGGCCCTGATACGGCTACGCGCGCAAGGAGGCGAGGACGGCGAGCACGCGGCGGTGGTCGTCCGTCGAGGCGGGAAGGCCGAGCTTCGTGAAGATGCTCGTCACGTGCTTCTCCACGGCGCGGAGGGTGACGAAGAGACGGTCGGCGATCGCCTGGTTCGAGCGGCCCTCGGCCATCAGCTCCAGCACCTCCCGCTCGCGCGCGGTTAGCTGCTCGAGCGGGTCGTCGCGGCGCTTGCGCCCCACGAGCTCGCTCACGACCGCGGGGTCGAGCGCGGAGCCGCCGTCGGCGACCCGCCGCACCGCCGTGCCGAACTGCTCGAGGTCCGCGACGCGGTCCTTGAGGAGGTAGCCGACGCCCTCCGCGCTCGTCTCGAGCAGCGCCATCGCGTAGCTCGGCTCGACGTACTGGGAGAGAAGCAGGACGCCCACGCCCGGGTGCCGCTCGCGGATCTCCCGTGCCGCGCGGAGGCCCTCGTCGGTGTGGGTGGGCGGCATGCGGATGTCGACGACGGCCACGTCCGGTTTGTGCATCGCGACGTGACGGAGCAGGTCGTCCGCCGTCCCGGACTGCGCGACGACCTCGAAGCCGGCCTCCTCGAGCAGCCGGGCGACACCCTCCCGAAGGAGGACGGAGTCGTCGGCGAGCACCACGCGGCGCGCGTCGCCGAGCTGCGAGACGGTACCGCGGAGCGGCGGAAAGTCCCGCGGGAGCCCGTCGGCGATCACCTGGTGGATGCGCTCGGGATCGGGAAGCCCCTGCAGCCGGTGGGTGCCGAGATCTCGCGTCTCGACGCCTGTCACGAACGGCGCCGCGGTCGAGGAGAGCAGGATCTGGCCCCCGTGGCCCGCGGCGGCGATGCGCGAGGCGCGGATCACGTCGAGGCCCGTATAGCCCTCCTCCCCGAGTTGCGGCACCCCGGTGTGGAGGCCCATGCGCACCTTCACGAGCGCGTCCTCCGGCCAGGTGTGGTCGCGGATCCGCGCCTGACCCGCGAGCGCGGAGCGGAGCGCCGGCTCGACCTCTGCGAAGACGGCCGACAGCTCGTCGCCGGTCGCGTCGACCTCGGCCCCGGCCCCCGTAGCGATCTCGTCCCGCAGCAGGCGCCGGACGTCTGCGATCAGGCCCGAGTAGGCGGGGCCCACGCTCTGGACCAGCTTCGTCGAACCCTCGACGTCGGCGAAGAGGAAGGTGACGGTCCCGGTCGGAAGCTCACCCATGCGCGTGGAGTCTACGGGTGCAGCGACCGGCCCATCGCGGCTCAGAGGGGCAGTATGCGCGGTGCGGTCGGGATGGTCGCCCGGATCTTCGTCCCGGCGCCGGGTGGGCTCTCGACGGCGAACGTGCCGTCGAGCGACTCGACGCGGTCGACCAGGCCCTCGAGGCCGGAGCCCAGCGTGGGATCGGCGCCGCCGACGCCGTCGTCGACGACCTCGACCACGATCGCCGCCTCGCCGTCGTCCTCCGCGACGCGGACCTCGGCAAGCGTCGCGTCGGCGTACTTGGCGACGTTCGCCAGGGCCTCGGCGGCGACGTAGTACGCGGCCGCTTCGATCGCGGGCGGGAAACGCTCGTCCGGAACGTCGATCTCGACCGGTATCGGAGAGCGGCTCACGAGCGACTCGAGCGCAGGGCCGAGGCCCCGGTCGGTGAGGACGTTCGGATGGAGCCCGCGCGCCAGTTCCCGGAGCTCCTCCAGGGCCTGGGTGAGCTCGGCGCGGGCGGTGGCGAGGATCTCCAGCGCCTTTTCGGCTTCGTCCGGCAGCCGGGACTCGGCGAGGCGGAGCGAGAGCGACAGCGCAGCGAGCCGCTGCTGCGCGCCGTCGTGCAGGTTGCGCTCGAGGCGGCGCCGCGCCGCGTCGGTTGCCGCGACGATCCGGGTCCGCGACGCCCTGACCTCCGCCTCCTGGCGCTTACGGTCGGTCACGTCGGCGCCGGAGAGGAGCACGCGCGCGAACCCCGAGGGATCCGTGATCGGGGTCGCCGTCCAGGCGACGGTGCGCTCCCCGCCGTCGCGCGTCAGCCAGCGCGACTCGCGCTCGGCCTGCGGCACGCCGTTCGCAGCACCGGCGATCGCCATGCGCGCGGCGAACTCGTCCTCGCGCGCGACGAGGTCGAGAAACGACGTTCCCTCGAGCTCCTCCTCGGTGCGCCCAAAGACGTCGCAGAACGCCCGGTTGCCGCCACGCGGGGCGACGAGCGCGTCGTGGTCGGTGATGACGATGAAGCTCGGGATCGTGTTCGCGACCGTCGTCGCGAAGTCCCACTGCCGCTGCAGCTCGAGCTCGCGATGCTTGCGCTCGGTGATGTCGATCCCGCCCGCGACGATCCGCACGACGTCGCCGTTCTGGTCGACGAGCGGCGCGGTCTGCCAGGCGATGACGCGCTCCTCACCGAGCGCGTTCGTGAAGACGTTCTCGTAGGCCGACGCGGCAAACGCCGGCGCCGCGTCGCGGAAGCGCTGGATCATCGCCTCGCGCTCGGCAGGGTCGATGAAGACCTCCCAGAAGAACCGCCCCTCGACGAGCGCCCTGCTCCCGAGGCCGCTCGCCGTCTCCACCGCGTGGTTGAAGTTGCGGATCCGGCCCTCCGTGTCGACCACGGAGAGCAGGCTCGGCGCGGTGTCGATGATCGTCTCCAGGAAGCGGTACTGCGCCCGGAGCTCGGCCTGGAGCCGCTCCTTCTCGAACGCGAGCGCCGCCGTCGCGGCCACCGCGTCGACGAGCGGACGCTGGTCGGCAAGGCTCCGGTCATGCAGGAGCGCGGCCACGCGCTTCCCGCCGTTCTCGACGAACGTCGCCGCGTGGGCGCCCCGCGCGATGGGCTCCGTCATCGTGCGGCCTTCCTCGTCGACCCACGCCTGGCGCTGAGAGGACCAGTACGCGAGACCGAGCGACGGGTCGCCGAGCGCCTCCGCGAGCGCGTCGCGCAGCGGGCGGCCGTTGCCGAGCGCGATGACGAGATCCGCGATCCCGGCGCGCTGGAGGCGCGTACGGAGGATGCCGGCCAGGAACGCGACCGGCATCAGCGCCAGCGCCGCCAGCGCCGCGAGCTCGATCGCGAGCCCGGCGTTCTCGTCGAACGTCCAGACCACGTTCGAGGCCACCAGGCCGACGAGCGCGATCAGCGTGAAGAAGTAGACGGGGCCGATCACACGGCGCAGCGGCAGCGACGCGGCACGGAAGCGCCTGATCAGGCGGACGAACACGACCGTTGCGATCGCGGCGGCCGAGGCGCCCAGGGCGAGGCTCACACCACGGGCGAGCCCGGGGCGGTCGGTCACGAGGAACGCGCTCTCCGGGCAGTCTTCGCAGCCCGGGATCGGCGACGGGTCGAAGAGCGAGACCGCGAGCGGGCCGAGAGTGACGGTGGCCAGGACCGCCCACACGATCCACTCGTCGCCCGGATGGAGCCGCCCGCTTGGGTAGGAGAGGATCAGGTGCGCGAAGGCGACGAACGCGAGGCCCGAGAGGAGATAGCCGATCGTGAACACCACGGGCCTGTCGGCGAGCTGGAGCGCGCCGACCGACCACAGCAGCCCGACCGCGAGCATCTGGGCGCCGGTCCGGTTGTCAGGTCGCTGGAGCGCGGCGAACGTTCCTGCGGCGCTGAAGATGAGCCCGGCCACCGTGACCATCGCGATCAGCGCCCGCGGCTCGCCGAGGTCGGCCGTGGCCACGAGGTAGATAGCGACGGCGTAGAGCGCCGCGCCGACGAGGACGGCGGCCGCGAGCCGGCGGCGCGTCACCGCAGGAGAAAGCGAACAGCGGCGCCGGTCAGCTCGGCCTTGGGGATGAAGCCGCGCGCGCCGCTCGAGCGGATCAGGCCGTTGTAGTCGGAAGCCTCCCGGCTCGAGACGAGAACGACCTGCGGCCGGGCCGGCCCGAGTTGTTCCAGCACGGCGAAGCCGTCCATGTCGGGAAGCTGCACGTCGAGCAGGACGACCTCCGGATGGAGGCGGTCGATCGCCGAGAGGGCGTCGGCACCGTCCTCGGCTTCGCCGACGACCGCGAAGCCGTCCTCCTCGAGAAGCGCGCGCGCACATCGCCGGAAGCTGGGATGGTCGTCGACGATGAGGATCGTCACGCTCGTGTTCATCTGCGTATCGTGTCAGACGTTTTGGGAGTGCGTGGTGTGGCAAACCGCACCGGGGCTAGGTTTGCCCGCCAAGCAGGAATCCGCCAAGCGGATTCCTGCGGCTTGATCCCCGCCTGCGGCGGGGCACGTCCCTGAAGGCGCCCGCTATCGCGGTCGCAACTGCGCGTGGTGGGAGCACAGGCTCTTCGAGAGGATTCCGCGTAAGCGGAATCCTGCGCATTGCGTGGCGGTTTTGCGGTCATGCCGCGCGTTGCGAGGTTCCGCCGCGATGGTGCATACTCGCGCGCATGCAGACGACCGAGCATCTCTCCCACGACCAGGTCCTCGCCGACCGCGCGCGCTACGTCAGTGGCGGCGTCTCGACGCCGCGCCTCGTCGTCGCCGGCGCCGACGGCGCGCGCGTGACGGATGTCGACGGCCGCGTCTTCGTGGACTTCGCCGGCGGGATCGGGTGCCAGAACACGGGGCACCGCTTCGCGCCGGTCGTCGAGGCGATCCACCACCAGGTCGACCAGTACCTGCACCAGTGCTTCATGGTCGGTGTCTACGAGCCCTACGTGGACGCGTGCCGGCTGCTCGCGGAGCTCTCGCCGTGCGCCGGCTCCCACCAGAAGTCGATCCTCGTCAACTCCGGCGCGGAGGCGAACGAGAACGCCGTGAAGATCGCGCGCGCTGCCACCGGCCGCCCTGCGGTCGTGGTCTTCGACAACGCGTTCCACGGCCGCACGCTGCTGACGATGACGATGACGAGCAAGGTGCACCCCTACAAGGCCGGGTTCGGGCCGTTCGCGCCCGAGGTGTACCGCGCGCCCGCGCCGTACCCGTACCGCGGCGTCACGACCGACGACGCGATCGCGGGGCTGAAGAAGCTGTTCAAGTCCGAGGTCGACCCGCAGACGGTGTCCTGCGTGCTGCTCGAGCCGGTGCAGGGCGAGGGCGGGTTCGTGCCGATGCCGCCGGACTTCCCGCCGCGCCTGGCCGAGCTCTGCGCCGAGCACGGGATCCTCTACGTCGACGACGAGGTGCAGTCGGGCGTCGGACGGACGGGGAAGATGTGGGCGATCGAGCACTACGAGGGGGTCGAGCCCGACCTGCTCGTCTCGGGCAAGTCGCTCGGCGGTGGGCTCCCGCTCGCGGGTGTCACGGGTCGTGCCGAGTTGATGGACGCCGTCCCGGCGGGAGGGCTCGGCGGCACCTTCGGTGGCAATCCGCTCTCGTGTGCCGCGGCGGTCGCAGTGCTCGAGACCGTCCGCGAGCCCGAGTTTCTCGCGGCCGCGAGGCGGCTCGGTGAGACGTTGCGCGAGCGCCTCGAGGGGCTCGCCGACGCCCGGCCCGAGATCGGCGAGGTGCGCGGCCTGGGGCCGATGATCGCGTTCGAGCTGGCGGAGCGGACGCCCGACCGGGCGAAGGCGATCGTCGACGCGGCGTTCGAGCGCGGTCTGCTCCTGCTCGCGTGCGGCCTCTACGGCAACGTGATCCGGCTGCTCCCGGCGCTGACGATCGCCGACGACGAGCTGGAGGACGGACTGATCCTGCTCGAGGAGTCGCTCGCGGCGGTCGATGGCTAGCACTGCGGCCGACATCGACATCCGCATCGTCGGCGTGCGGAAGCGATACGGGGACGTCGCCGCCGTCGACGGGGTCGACCTCGACATCGCGCGCGGCGAGTTCTTCACGATGCTCGGCCCGTCGGGCTCGGGCAAGACGACGACGTTGCGGATGATCGCCGGGTTCGAGCGGCCCGACGACGGGCGCATCGAGCTCGGGGGAACGGACGTCTCGAGCCTGCCGCCCTTCGACCGTCCGGTCAACACCGTGTTCCAGGACTACGCGCTGTTCCCGCACATGACCGTCCAGCAGAACGTCGAGTACGGCCTGCGGGTGCGGAAGGTCCCGAAGGCGGAGCGCCGCGCGAAGGCGACCGAGGCGCTCGCCCGCGTTCGGCTCGAGGGGTACGGCGGGCGCAAGCCGGCCCAGCTGTCGGGCGGCCAGCGGCAGCGCGTCGCGCTCGCGCGCGCGATCGTCAACACGCCGCGCGCGCTGCTCCTCGACGAGCCGCTCGGCGCGCTCGACCTGAAGCTGCGCCAGGAGCTGCAGATCGAGCTCAAGCAACTCCAGCAGGAGCTCGGGATGACGTTCGTCTACGTGACGCACGACCAGGAGGAGGCGCTCACGATGAGCGACCGGATCGCCGTCTTCAACCAGGGCCGGATCGAGCAGATCGGCACGCCCGCGGAGATGTACGAGCATCCGTCGACGACGTTCGTGGCCGACTTCATCGGCACGTCGAACATCCTCGAGCGCGGCGGGAGAACCTTCACGGTGCGCCCGGAGAAGATCCGCCTCCTGCCGGTCGAGTCGGCCGACGGCGAGCCTGGCACGGTCCGGGCCACGGTGTATCTCGGCCCGGCGACGAAGTTCGTCGTCGCGCTCGACGAGGGGGGCGAGCTGACGGTGCTGCAGCAGAACCTGGAGACGAGATCGGAGGACATCCATCGCATGGAGGGCAGTCGCGTCCGGCTGCACTGGCGGCCGGACGTGGAGTTCGCAATCGAGGAGGAGGGAACGTGAAGCGGATTCGCTTCGTGCACGTGACGTTCGCGGCGCTCGTCGCGGCGCTCGCCGTCCCGGCCGCGGGCGTGTCGAAGGGCAGCGCCGTCCCGACGTCGGTCGGGAAGGGCGAGGGCAAGCTGACGATGGTCGTCTGGGAGGGCTACGCCGAGAAGCAGTGGGTCGCCCCGTTCGAGAAGCTGTCGGGGTGCAAGGTCTCGACGAAGTACGCCGGAAGCTCGAACGACATGTTCAACCTGATGACGTCGGGCGGCGGGGGGCAGTACGACCTCGTATCGGCCTCGGGCGACGCGAGCCTGCGACTCATCTACGCCGGTGCCGTGGCCGAGGTGAACGTCAACCTGATCCCGGCCTACAAGGACTTCTACAAGGCATTCCAGTCGCCGCCGCACAACACCGTCGACGGGAAGCACTACGGGATCTCGATCCAGTTCGGCCCGAACGTCCTGATGTACGACACGAAGGCGTTCCCGAAGCGGCCGACGAGTTGGAGCGCGATCTACTCGCCCGCGAACAAGGGCAAGATCACGATCCCGGACAACCCGATCCAGATCGCCGACGCGGCGCTGTACCTCTCGAAGACGAAGCCCGCGCTCGGAATCAAGGACCCGTACGAGCTGACGAAGGCGCAGCTCGACGCGACGGTGGCGCTCCTCAAGTCGCAGCGTCCGCTGATCAAGAAGTACTGGGGCCTCGCATCGGACCAGATCGACCTCTTCAAGAACGGCGGCTCCACGATCGGAGCGTCCTGGCCGTACCAGGTCAACACGCTCGCCGCGGCCAAGGAGCCGGTGTCGTCCGTGATCCCGCGCGAGGGCGTGACGGGGTGGGCCGACTCGTACATGGTCTCCACCAAGGCGCAGCACCCGAACTGCGCCTACCGGTGGATGCAGTACATCACCCAGCCGAAGCCGCAGGCACAGCAGGCGATCTACTTCGGTGAGACGCCGGTCAACAAGAAGGCGTGCAAGGCGATGGACCTGATCGACAAGGGCTCCTGCGCGCGGTACTCGGCGAACAAGCCCGAGGCGTATTACCGGTCGATCAAGTTCTGGAAGACGCCGATCGCCGACTGCGGCAACGGCAAGAAGAACTGCATGGACCTGCGGGCCTGGACGACGGCCTGGACGCAGGTCAAGGGCTAGCGCGGGAGGTTGGCGGCCGACCCTGCACGGCTCCAGGAGGGCTCCCCCGGCGGGGGAGCCCTCCGCGCTCTGTCGCGGTTCTCGTGGCGGTGGCCGCGACTCAAGACCCTCGGTCAGGTCTCCGCGCCGGTCGCCGCGTTCGTCTTCGTGTACGTCGCCGCGCTCCTCGCGCTGCTGATCCAGGGGTTCTGGACGACCGACTCGTTCACGGGGAAGGTCATCCACTCGTGGAACCTCGACAACTTCCGCGCGATCGCCGACGCGCCGTATCCCACGATCATCCTGAGGACGGTCGGGATGGCGACGGCCGTGACGGTCACCTGCATGGTGCTCGCCTTTCCGTACGCGTATTTCATGGTCCGGGTCGCCGGCCCGCGGCTGCGCGTGATCCTGCTCGTCGCGACCGTGCTGCCGCTCTGGGTCAGCTACCTCGTGCGCGTCTACTCGTGGCGGCTGATCCTGAACCCGGACGGCGCGCTCAACTGGGCCCTGAACCTGCTCGGGCTCCCCGACCTGAACATCGCGTACACGAACTGGGCGATGTGGGTCGTGTTCACCTACATCTGGTTCCCGTTCATGGTGCTGCCGGTGTACGCGGCGCTCGAGCGTGTCCCGCAGTCCTACCTCGAGGCGTCCGCCGACCTCGGCGCGCACGGGCCGACGACGCTCCGCCGCGTGATCCTGCCGCTCGCGGTGCCGGGCCTCGCGGCCGGCTCGATCTTCACGTTCTCGCTGACCCTCGGGGACTACATCGCGCCGTCGCTGGTCGGCGGGCCGGGCTCCTCGCTGATCGGGACGGTCGTGTTCGAGAACCTCGGCCTCGCGAACAACGCGCCGTTCGCCGCGGCGTTCGCGACCGTGCCGCTCGCGATCATGGCCGTCTACCTCCTCCTCATGAAGCGCCTCGGCGCGTTCGAGTCGCTCTGATGGAGACGCGCGCCACACGGATCGGGCTGTGGGCGTGGGGCGCGCTCATCGTCGCGTTCCTGTGGATCCCGCTCCTGATCATGGCCGTCTACGCGTTCAACTCGTCCAACATCCAGAGCTGGCCGATCCCCGGTTTCACGACGAAGTGGTTCCACGAGGCGTGGAACGACGACGAGGTGCGGACGGCGCTCTGGCTGTCGCTCCGCGCCGGTCTCCTCGCCACCGGCCTCGCCCTCGTGCTCGGGTCGCTCGCGGCGTTCGGCCTCTCCCGGTCGCGCTTCTTCGGCCGCGACGCGGTCTCGTTCCTGTTCGTCCTGCCGATCGCGCTGCCGGGGATCATCACCGGCCTCGCGCTGAACTCGTTCTTCGTCCTGTGGGGCGTGAGCTTCTCGCTGTGGACGATCGTGATCGGGCACGCGACCTTCTGCGTCGTGGTCGTCTACAACAACGTGCTCGCCCGGCTCCGCCGCACGTCGGGATCGTTCTTCGAGGCCTCGGCCGACCTCGGCGCGACCGGCTTCCAGACGTTCCGCTTCGTGACGCTGCCGACGGTCGGCACCGCGCTCGTCGCGGGAGCGCTGCTCGCCTTCGCGCTCTCCTGGGACGAGATCGTCGTCACGTACTTCACCGCCGGAGCGCAGAACACGCTGCCGCTGCTCCTCTTCGGCTTCATCCGACAGGGCCAGAACCTGCCGATCGTCAACGTGATCGCGCTCGTCGTGATCGTCGTCTCGGCGATCCCCGTCTGGATCGCGCAGCGGCTGACGAGCGGCCCCACCGGTCGCGGCTGAGCCCTCAGTCGACCGTGACGCCGGTGGCGACAGGGCACGCCACACCGGTGCCGCCGAGCCCGCAGTAGCCGTTCGGGTTCCCCAACGTTTGTATCCGCCGCGGACTTGCTCTTCGCTCCGATCCCGTGACCGCCTGACTTTCGGCCGCACCGCGCTCGACCCTGAGGAGGCTTCGGCCTCCTCCGTCGTTGCAGGGAGCATGCCGCCTGCCGCTCCGCGTTTCGCTCCGGGGCTGCGGCCGGTCTGCCGGGGCCAGCGGGGGCGCGACCGGGAGACAGCCGGAGAAGGCCCGGAGAGGCAGTTGACCCTGGTCGAGCTGCTCCGGTCTGGGCCTCAGGACTCCGGGTCGTACCCGATCTCGCGTACCTCTTGGGCACATCGGCAGGACTCGGCGATCTTGGCCGCCCAGGCGAGCGCCTCCTCGCGTGAGGCGACTTCGATGATCGAGAAGCCGCCGACCACGGCCTTGGTCTCCGGGACGGGGCCGTCAGCGACCGACCCGTCCGTCGACACGATGCTCGCCTGCTGACGCAGGACCCCGCCGCCGAAGATCCAAGCGCCCGCCTGCTTGATCTCCCGGACCACCGCGTGCGACGCCTCAACGACCATCGGCCAGTCCTCCTCGGGGATGTGATCCATCGATCCGTCGTCGAACGAGATCAGGTACCGCGGCATGTTCGAGTCTCCCTGTCTGTGTTGCTCCGGCTGTGTGAACTCTTAGACCGGGCGGTCTTGCCATACTCATCGCTGGTCGCGACGATCAACGTTTGATTACACGGGCATGCTGTTCCGGCCGATCCCCGTCGCCGCCTGACCCGGCGACATACAGGCTCGACCAGAGGGAGGCCGGGGACGGCCTCCTTCGCGTTGCAGGAGCTTCGCTCCGGGCCGCGCGGCGTCTACCTAGTCCCCTGCCCCGCTCGCGCACAGCCCAGGAGCCGGAGAAGCCCGGAGAGGCAGTTGACCCAATCGTGTCCTATCGGGCGAGGCGAGGTCCGGACAGTCTGCAGGGGTCAGGCGATCACCGTTGATTGCCTCAAATATCGAACGGAAATCATGCGCAAGCTCATCATCCTCGCCGCCTCTGTCATCGCACTCGCAGTTCCGACCGCTGCCCTCGCCAGCGTCGCCGTCGACGCCAACGGCGTTGGCTCGGTCGGCAAGGGCGACGTGCAGAGCGCCCTCGGCCTCAACGACGCGGGCGTGCAGGACCTGTTCAAGAAGGACGGCATCAAGTTCACCTTCGGTGGAACCACCACATTCGTCTCCGACTACGAGATGTACTGCCTGGCAGGCGGGACGGGCCACCGGATCATCACCAACACTTCGACGGCGAAGGTCGTGGCCGTGGCGAACACCAACAAGGCTGGCAAACCCACCAGTGGCTGGGACCTGACCGCGAAGGGATACGACCGGACCTCTTCGATGGTCGATGTCGGGTGCGAGGGTTCCGTCCTCTACATGAACACCGGCGTCACCACCGCGAAGACGACCACGACCGGCGGCGAGGGCCTCTACGTCAACGGCCACGCGCTGCCGAACACCCCGGTGCTCCCGGCCGTCTGATCCAACCCCGCACCACAGCAACCAACCCGCACCACAACAGCGCCCCCAGTGCTTACGCAGCCTGGGGGCGCCTGTCGTTTCGATCCGCTACCGGCGGGCCGCGGCCGGTCCATGAGTGACGCCCGTCGATGATCTTTGCGGTCGCGGTTAGCGGCGCTGCCACCATCCCGTCGCAGCGGCGTCATCCACCAACTTGGGCACGGCCTTGTCGGTGACTATTCCGAGCGAGACGTCGTCCAGGTGCATCTTGCCGCCGACCCTCCCCTGGGCCGAGGCGGGCGCTGCCGAGACGGCGAGCGCGACGACGACGGTGGCGACGATGGTGAGTGGACGGGTCATGGTGACCTCCCTGCGTCGGTGACTTACCTTCCAAGACACCAACGGGGGTGAGATATTCCACTCTCTTCTCCGTGGGTCATGGACGACCCAGCACCGAGGCTAGGCTCGCCGCCCGACTGCCGCATCGGCTATAGCAACCAACTTCGCGCCAGGGCGCATGGGTGATTTCAACCAATTGCCGCTCATGCCCTCGCCCGTGAAGAGGGTTGTGCGCTCCAGGGTCTGTACGGAGTTGGTGCTGCCGCACATCACGACCAGTCGAACCGAAGGAGAGTCGGAGTGGATGCAGTCGGAAGCAGCTTGATCTGGGCCGGGTTCGCCGCGGGGCTCGCCGCGTTGCTCCTTGTCCTGCTCAACGGTCCCCGGCGCACCGACCGGATTCGGCTCGACCTCACCTGGAGGGCACGGATGTTCGTCGTCGTTACGGTGGGCGTCGCCGCATTCCTGATCGCCCTCGCGGTGATCGTATGACCACCTGTGAGCTGGGATCAGCGTCTGCGTCCCGACGCCCACCTCGCGGCCCATGTCGACCAGCTTCGTCTGCGTCGGCATCCCCGGCCCGTACTGCGTCCCGAGCCGCGTCGACGCGCTTGTGCGTCGTGTCACGAGTTTGACAGTAGGGAGGGGACCGATTGTTACGGTCGCGCATCCCTACGAGTGGAGGCGCGCCGTGATTGAGCATGAGCAACGCACCTGGTACGTCGGCCCGGAGCAGTTCACCCTCGACGACGAGGAACTGGCCGGTGGATGCACCGAGGGGCCAGATTGAGGCCAGCCGCGGCGTTCGTGGACTGGATCGACGCCGGGTTCCCGGCGGAGGTCTGGGTCGGCTCAGCGGCAGGCCCGAACGGGAGCACGACGTTCCGCATGCGTGACAGCGATCTCGTGGAGGCCGCTTGGCTCCTGCTCACCGTCCCGCTGCCGATGCCTGCGGAGCTGGCGGCGAAGGTGGACTCGTACGTCGCCAAGGCATGACGCTGCACGAGTGGCGTCGAGTCGTCGCCGTCCCGCAGCGTGAGGCCGAGGCCGCGACGCTCGCCATCGACGACGTGACCCCGAGCGCGAGCAGGTCGGGGCCACGCTCAACACCGCCGACGCCGTGGGTGAGTTCATGGAGCGCATCGCCGCGCTCCGGGCCGCGGTCGCCGGGGAGGTCACCGAGGCAGAGGGCATCGCCGTGGTGCAGGTGGCGCTCCGCCGGGTGTTCGACGGGTTCACGCTCCACCGCACCGACGCACCCGAGGCACCCGGCCGGGTCAACGCCGAGCTGATGGTCGGGGCGAGCTACGTCCTCGAGCCGCAGGTGGCCGAGGAAGCCCGGCTGGGCACGATGCCCGCTGGAACCCCGGTGGTTACTCGCTCGCCGCTGTCACTGGCGCAGGGCAACTCACGCCCGTCCCGCCCAGGCCGCAATAACCGTTCGGGTTCGCCGCGAGGTACTGCTGGTGGTACGGCTCGGCGTAGTAGAACGGGCCGGCCTCGCCGATCTCGGTCGTGATGCCGCCATACCCGGCCTGGGTCAACTCGGCCTGGAACATCTCGCGTGAGGCGACCGCGGCGTCACGCTGCGGGTCGCCGTGCCAGTAGATCGCGGAGCGGTACTGCGTGCCGGCGTCGTTGCCCTGGCGCATGCCCTGGGTCGGGTCGTGGCCTTCCCAGAAGAGCCGGAGCAGCTCGTCGTAGCTCGTACGTGTCGGGTCGTAGACCGCGAGCACGACCTCGGCGTGCCCCGTGCGCCCCGAGCAGACCTCCTCGTAGGTCGGGTTCGGCGTGAACCCGCCGGCGTAGCCGACCGCCGTCGTATGGACGCCGGGCGCCTGCCAGAAGATCCGCTCGGCCCCCCAGAAGCACCCCATGCCGACGACGATCCGCTGGGAGCCGTCCGGGAACGGCGGCACGATTGGCGTGCCGAGGACGAGGTGGCGCGCGACGACCGGGATTGGCGTATCGCGACCGGGGAGGGCATTCTCGGGCGCGGGCAGCTCGGTCTTGTCACGGAAGAGGCGCATGGCTCTCCCGACAGGATGGCAGAAGCGTGACCGAGCGCGCGCAGGCGGTCCGGAGCGTGGAGGGCGCGCATCGAGCGGCGGGTGCACGCGCACGGGCCGCGGCACGCGTTCTCCCCCGGCTGCCGAATTTCTTCGCGAGCTCTGAACAACAAGGATGTGGCGCCCTCTCGACGAAATCGCGTCTCAACCGGATGCGTACCGCATCTCTTGATGGGAGGCAGCGATGAATACACGGAGCATGGCCGGATGGATCGGGTTTGCCGGCATCTTGATGGTGCTTCTCGGTGGGCTCAGCGTCTTTCAGGGGCTGATCGCTCTCTTGGAGGACAACTACTACGTCGTCACACCGTCGGGCTACCTGCTCTTCGACGTCACCGGCTGGGGCTGGATCATGCTGATTTGGGGCATCATCCTCGCGCTCGTCGGTCTCGCGCTTCTCAACGGCGCAAGCTGGGCGCGGTGGGTGACGATCGTGCTCGTGAGCATCAACGTGTTCGGCCAGCTCGGCTTTCTCGGCAACACCAACGACACGGTGTGGCTGCTGATCACGCTGACGCTCAACATCATCGTTCTCTACGCCTTGATCGTCCGCTGGAACGACAGCGAGCGGGAGCTACAGGCTCGCTGAGGCACACCGGCCCTTCCTGTGCGGGGGCAGCCCACCAGAAGCGCCCCCGCACGGGAACCGAGGAGATTGCCGTCCACCGTTCCCGTCGCAACCCGAGCGATTCGGCGGGCGAAACGCTTTAGGATCAAGCGGATGGCGACGGAGTCTGCGGGAGTCGACCTCCGATTCTTGCGAGACCGCATGGCCGGCGATGTCGTCCTTCCCTCCGACGCAGAGTGGGACGAGGCGCGCAGGGCCTGGAACCTCGCGGTCGACCAGCGACCTGTCGCGGTCGTGTTCCCCGTGGCGGCCGAGGACGTCCGCGTGGCGGTCGAGTTCGCCGCGAACAGCGGCTTGCGCGTCGCGTTCAACGGGGGAGGGCACAACGCGGGACCGATCGACTGGGGCGAGGACACGATCCTGCTGAAGACCGGGCGGATGACCGGCATCGAGATCGACGCCCAGGCCCGACGAGCGCGGGTGGAGGCCGGCGTGCTCGGGAAGCCTCTGGCGCAGGCGGCGGGCGAGCACGGACTGTGCTACCTCGCGGGCACGTCTCCCGACGCGGGCGTCGTCGGGTACACGCTCGGCGGCGGGTGCAGCTGGATGATCCGGAAGTACGGCCTGGCTGCGAACAGCGTGGTCGCCGTCGAGCTCGTCACCGCCGACGGTCGGCACGTCCGCGCGACCCGGGAGGACGAGCCCGACCTGTTCTGGGGCGTGCGCGGGGGTGGCGGGAACTTCGGGGCGGTCACGGCGCTGGAGCTCGCCCTCTACCCGCATTCGGAGATCTACGCCGGCTGCCTCTTCTGGCCGATCGAACGGGCGACCGAGATCCTCACCGCCTGGCGGGCGTGGGTCGACGGCGTGCCGGACGAGTGCGAGTCGATCGGGCGGATGCTCCAGCTCCCAGACGTCGACTTCCTCCCGGATCACCTGCGTGGCCGCTCGTTCGTCCTCGTCGAGCCGGCCTTCCTCGGCTCGGAGAGCGACGGCGCCGCGCTCGTGCAGCCGCTCCGCGACCTCGAGCCGGAGCTCGACACCGTCTCGCTCATGCCGACGAGCGACCTGAGCCTCGTGAACATGGATCCCGACTTCCCGCTCCCGTATGCCGGCGACGGGATCTTGCTGGACGACCTCCCGCCCGCTGCGATCGACGCCATCGTGGAGACCTTCGTCGGCTCGCCGCTCCTCCATGTCGAGGTGCGCCACCTCGGCGGCGCCGCGTGCTCCGCTCAGGCCGGCCACGGCTGCGTCCCAACGATCGACCAGCCGTTTCTCCTGTTCACGTTCGGCCTCGCCGCCGACGCCGACATGAAGGCCGCCGTCGAGCAGAGCGTCGAGCAGGTCCTCCAGGGCGTCGCGCAGTGGGACAGCGGACGTCGGTACCTGAACTTCGTGGAGTCACGCGCCGACCCTCGCTCGCTCTACCCGGAGGCGTCGTACGACCGGCTGCGGGAGCTCCGCTCGAGGTGCGACCCGCGGGGAATGTTCGTCGCGAACCACCCGATCCCGCTTACGGATTGACAAACCGACCGGCAAGGCCACGTCCGAGGCGGTGCTCGTGAGACCGGAGACGCCGAGGTAGCGTTATCCACCATGCTCCGGTCGAGGAGGGCCCGATGAACAGATTCGAGCAAGCGGTCTACGACTGCATGATTCCGACGGCCCACCTGCTGGAGCAGACGACGAAGCCGCTGCACCGGGCGATGCTGCTCAACTTCTGGCGCCACGTCCACCTCGAGGGCGCCGGCGACTACGAGCGGATCGTGGCAGCGGACATGATGGTCGACGAGCCCGTGTACCGGGTGACCTGGGGCGCGAACCCGGCGGTGATCAGGGGCAAGGAGGGCGTGCTCGCGTTCTACCGGAGCGTCGGCGAAGCGGTGCTGTGGCACTCGGACGATCGGCTCTCGGTCGCCGACTGGGGGATCTGTGACGAGCTCACGTTCCACGTACTGGCGCCGGGAGCAGACCTTCAGGCGATCGGCTACGACGTCGACCGCCCCGACGCGCTCTGGCACACGGCGAGCCGCCAGGCGTTCATCTGGCCGTACGACAGCCAGGCGCGCCTCGCAGGCGAGCATCTCTACGAAGACAAGACGAGCATCGAGATCGAGGAGGTCAGCCCCGAGGAGGCGATCACCCCGGCTCGGGTTCGCGAGATCCACCGGGAGCAGCTCGCCAAGCTCGAGGCGGAGCGCGGCGACCGGTTCTGGCTGCTCGCGACCGACGCCTGATCGCGACTGTCTCCCGGGTCGGCAGCCTCCCAGTCGAAACAGGACGCCTCGACTTCTCCGCCACCTCGATCTCCGAGTTGCGCGGCAGAGATCAGTTCAGTCGAGCCCGGAGCTGGGACGGCGGCGCGGGTCGGCGCACGTGTCCACCGAAGGAGGTCTGAGGCGCGAGGGCCGGGTAGCGGGCGCCGCTCACGCCTGTGCGAGCGCCTGCTCGAGGTCGGCCCAGAGCGCGTCGGGCTCCTCGAGGCCGACCGAGAGCCTGAGAAGCCCGGTAGGGATCCGGTCGCCCTCCCAGCGATGCCGTGCCTCGAGCTTCGAGCGGATGCCGCCGAGGCTCGTCGCGTTCGTCGTCAGGCGCACCGCCCGTTCCACCCTCCCCGCCGCCTCTCCGTCGGCGACGTCGAAGGAGATAAGGAACGAGAAGCCCGGGTAGCGCACCGTCTCGACCGCGGGATGTGCCGCGAGCCGCTCCGCCAGCATCCGCGCACTTGCCTCCTGGCGGGCGAGGCGTACCTCGAGCGTCTCGAGCCCGCGCAGGACGAGCCAGGCCGTGTCCGCCGGAGCGACGATCCCTGCCAGGCGCCGGGTCAGGTGGAGCCGGTCGCGGAGGTCGGGGTCGCGCGTGACGGTGACGCCGGCGAGCACGTCGTCGTGGCCGGCGAGCACCTTGGTCGCCGAGTGCAGGACGACGTCGCAGCCGTGGTCGAGCGGACGGAGGCGAAGGGGGGAGGAGACCGTCGCGTCGCAGACGACCGGAGCCGGGTGCGCGACGGCCGCCTCGAGATCGGGCATGGTCAGGATCGGGTTCGCGGGCGCTTCGACGAGGATCAGGTCGGCGCCGGCGGGCGGCGCCCCCGTCTGGTCGAACTCGACGACGTTCACGCCCCAGGGAGCGAGGTGGTCGAAGAGGACACGGTGCCCGTAGTAGGCGCCCTCGGCGAGCGCGATCGTCCCGCCGGGGCGCAGCATCGTCAGCAGGACGGTCGTCACGGCCCCCATCCCCGATGGGAAGAGGAGCGCGTGGCCCCCGTCGAGCGCTCCGAGCGCGTACTCGCAGGCGACCCCCGTCGGGTGGTCGGCGCGCGCATAGGAGAAGAGTCCGGGCTCGCCGTCCTCGTACGGCCACGTCGCGGAGCGGTCGAGCGAGGCATCCATTGCGCGCGACGCTAGCACCGGCAGTGCACGATCTCGGCTCGCGCGGGGTGCGTAGGATGGGCGACATGTCGCTCCCCGACAGCGCTCGGGCGATGGTCGAGTCCGGCCGGCTCGCGCACCTCGTGACGCTGAACCGCGACGGCTCGCCGCAGGTGTCGTGCATCTGGGTCGGCCTCGACGGGGACGAGATCGTCGCCGGCCATCTGTTCGGCGCCCAGCAGAAGCTGCGCAACGTACGCCGCGATCCGCGCGTCTCGCTCTCGATCGAGGGAACGGAGATCCAGCCGCCCGGGCTCCTCCAGTACCTCGTCGTTCACGGTCGCGCGCGGCTGACCGAGGGAGGTGCTCCAGCGCTCCTGCAGGAGCTCGCGTACCGTTACCTCGGGCCTGACGTGACGTTTCCGCCGATGCCCGATCCACCGCCCGGCATCGTGATGCGGATCGCGGTCGAGCGGGTCGGCGGAGTCGGCCCCTGGGCGCCTCCCCGTCCCTGAGCGCGACCCTTTAGGCTCCGCGCGATGTCGACCCGGCACGAGACGACCGAGAAGAAGCTCGCCTGGCTGCGTGAGCTGGGCGAGGCCGCGGCACACGCGGGGTCGGAGAAGGCGATCGCGCGGCAGCACGACCGCGGCAAGCTGCTCGCCCGCGAGCGGATCGACCTCCTGCTCGACCGGGGCTCGTTCGTCGAGCTCGACCGCTTCGTCCGGCACCGCGAGACCGAGTTCGGTATGCGCGAGAACCGGCCCTGGGGCGACGCCGTCGTCACCGGGTACGGGACCGTGTTCGGGCGTCCCGTCTGCGTCTTCAGCCAGGACTTCACGGTCTTCGGCGGCTCGCTCTCCGAGGTGTTCGCCGAGAAGGTCTGCAAGGTGATGGACATGGCCGTCAAGGTGGGTTGCCCCGTCGTGGGGATCAACGACTCGGGCGGCGCGCGCATCCAGGAGGGCGTCGTCTCGCTCGCCGGCTACGCCGAGATCTTCTGGCGGAACGTCCAGGCGTCGGGCGTCGTCCCGCAGATCTCTCTGATCATGGGGCCGTGCGCCGGCGGCGCGGTCTACTCGCCCGCGATCACCGACTTCGTCCTGATGACCGAGGGAAGCTCGTACATGTTCATCACGGGGCCCGACGTCGTGAAGACGGTCACCGGCGAGGAGGTGAGCTTCGAGGAGCTCGGCGGCGCGAGCGCGCACGCGACCAGGTCGGGCGTCGCGCACCTCGTCGCCCCCGACGAGCAGGCGTGCATCGACGACGCGCGCTACCTCCTCACGTTCCTGCCGCAGAACAACCTCGAGACGGCCCCGTACGCGCCGCCGACCGACCCGGTCGACCGGGAGGCACCCGAGCTGGACGCGCTGATCCCCGACGCGCCCAACAAGCCGTACGACATGAAGCGCGTGATCGAGACGGTGGTCGACGACGCGGCGTTCCTCGAGATCTCCCCGTCGCACGCGGAGAACATCGTGTGCGGATTCGCGCGGCTCGGCGGCCACTCCGTCGGTGTCGTCGGGAACCAGCCCGCTGCGCTGGCGGGCGTGCTCGACATCGACGCGTCCGTGAAGGCGGCGCGGTTCGTGCGCACCTGCGACGCCTTCAACGTCCCGCTCGTGACGTTCGTGGACGTGCCGGGATTCCTCCCCGGCACGTCGCAGGAGTGGGGCGGGATCATCCGCCACGGCGCGAAGCTGCTCTACGCGTACGCCGAGGCGACCGTGCCCAAGCTCACCGTCATCACGCGCAAGGCCTACGGGGGCGCGTACGACGTCATGAGCTCGAAGCACATCCGCGCCGACCTCAACGTCGCCTGGCCGACCGCGGAGGTCGCCGTGATGGGGCCGGACGGCGCCGTCAACATCGTCTTCCGGCACGAGCTCGCGGACGCGACCGATCCGGAGGAGCGGCGAGCCGAGCTGATCGCCGACTACAAGGAACGCTTCGCGAACCCGTACTCGGCGGCCGAGCGCGGGTACGTCGACGACGTGATCGAGCCGAGGCGGACGCGGCCGTACCTGATCCGGGCGCTCGAGGCGACGCTGACCAAGCGGGAGCCCGTCCCCAAGCGCAAGCATGGGAACATTCCGCTGTAGCTTGCTCGCGAAGCAGGAATCCGCAGGAGCGGATTCCTGCCGCTGATCCCCCGCCTGCGGCGGGGGCAGATCCCTGAAAGCGTCCCCTAGCGGGGCCGCAACTGCGGGGCCAGCAGAGTTCCTGGTCAGCTCGGAACGTGGTCGGGGACCGGCAGGACCCACTCGCCCTGCTCGATGATCGGTGCGGTCGTCCCGTCCGCCCGGACGCCCAGGACGTCCACCTCGGGGCCGCCGATCATCATGTCGAGGTGGATCACGGAGGAGTTGATCCCCGCCGCGACCCGCTCGTCGTCAGACATCTCGCTCGCGCCCTCGACGGGGTCCGAGTATCCCGCGCCCAGCGCGATGTGGGACGAGGCGTTCTCGTCGAACAGGAGATGCCGGAACAGGAGCCCCCGCCGGCCGACCGCCGAAGCCGTGTCGACGAGGGCGACCTCGCCAACTCGAGCGGCGCCCTCGTCCGCCGCGACCTTGGAGCGGAGGAACTCCTCGCCCGCATCCGCGCGCACCTCCACGACCCGGCCGTCCTCGAAGCGGAGCGTGCCACCCTCGACCACCGACCCGTACCAGTAGAGCGGCGCCGTGAGCCGGACGACGCCCTCCGCCCGCGCCCGATCCGGCGTCGTGAACACCTCCTCGGTCGGGAGGTTCGTCACGTGCCTCTGCCCCCATGAGGTCCGGGACTGGGCGGTCTTCCAGCGCGCGGCACCGAGGAGGCCGATCTCGAGCTCCGTGTCCGGTCCGCGGAAGCGAACGACGTCGAAGCCCGAGGCGACCAGCGCGGCCGCACGCTCCTCGAGGGTGTCGATGTGCTTCCGCCACGCGGCGACGGGATCGTCGGCTTCGAGGCGCGTGACCGCCGCGATCTCGTCCCACATGCGGTCGACGTCCCGCGTTCCGAGCACCTCGTCGGTCCAGCCTTCGGTCGGGCACGCCACCACCGTCCAGGCACAGGCGAGGCGGAGCGTCAGGTCGCGGCGCGCCTGCCTGAGGGCAAGGGGCTCCGCCCGCGCAGCGCGAGCGGGGTCGACGTCGTGGAACAGGTTCGGGTCGGCGTCCCCGACGACGTAGACGAACGCTGCGCCCTCGCTCGAGCGCGCCGCCTGCACGAGCCAGTCGGGCGTTCGGTCGAGCAGCTCGTCCGCTGCATGGATCGCGTGGAGGCGCCGCAGATGGTCGTCGACGTAATAGCAGTCGACGTCGCTCGCGCCGGCCCGCCAGCCAGCCTCCGCGACCGCCCGCACGAGCGGGGCGTGCTCCGGCTCGGCGCAGATGACCAGGCGCTGGCCTGGGCGGAGACCCGTGCCGACGACGACCGCGAGTTCGGCGTAGCGCTCGAGATGTCCCACGCCGCGAGCTTCTCGCCCCGATCGCGGCGCGTCAACCGTGAGCGCGCCGAACGAACGCGACCTCGCGCGAGTCGCACACCGGCCGGTAGCCGATCCGCATGTAGATCGCGTTCGACGTCGGGTTCGCGAGGTCGGTGTAGAGGAAGCAGAAGCGCTTGCCGCGATCGAGCGCGACCTGGGAGGCGGCCGCGGTCACGGCGCTTCCGTACCCGTGCCCGCGGTGCTCCGGCGGCGTGTACACCGGGCCGATCCGGAGGCCGTTGGGCGTCGCGCCTCCGAACCCGGCGAGCGACACCGGCCCTTCTCCGTCCTCCCACAGGCAGATGCCACCGGCGCCCGGCCCGAGCCGCGCGTCGACGCTCCGCTCGATGCGCGCGGCGTCGTCGGCGCCGTGCAGCGCCTCCCGGGCGAACGCGGTCATCCACTCGAGTACCAGCGCACGGTCGTCGATGCCTGCAAGGCGCGCGGCGCCGTTCACGCCGCGCGGCGGGATCAGCTGCTCCATCGCGTAGATCCGCTGGTCGAAGCGGGTCGTCGGCATCACCTCGCGGCGCGCCGCCCAGGCGGCGGCGAACGCGTCCACCTCGGGCACGGCGCCGACGACGCCCGGCAGCTCGTCCGTGATCGCCTTGGCGAGCGCCTCGAGCGCGCCGCCAGCCCGGGGGCGCGCCACGACGAGGTTGTACGGGGGCGTTTGCAGCGCGGCGCCGACGACGTCGCCGGCCTCGCGGACGACCCAGCCGCGGAGCTCGGTGTACACGTCCGGATGGTCGCGGGTGAACGACGCGATCCCCAATGCGAGGTTGTGCCGCGGCTCGTCCTCGAGCAAGAGCTCTCCTGCCTCCTCGAGGAAGTCAGCTGCACCGGTGCAGAGGTCGACGCCCACGGCCCGATCCTAGGGCCGGCCGTGCGTACGTTGCGCGACGGGCGACGGCCGCCCAGACTCCGCAGTTCGGTGACCGCTGAAGCCTCGATCGACGAGCTCCGCGCGCCACAGGTGGCGCGTCGGCGTTCGGCATGTTCGCGGTGCGCGTACGGTTCCGCGTACGGTTTCCGCGTGCGTGTCTCCGCCAAGGTCGACTACGCGCTGCGGGCGATGGTCGAGCTCGCTGCCGCCGGAGGGCTCGTCAAGGGCGAGCAGCTCGCGACCGCGCAGGGGATCCCGCAGAAGTTCCTCGAGAGCATCCTGCTCGACCTGCGCCACGCGGAGCTCGTGACGAGCCGGCGCGGCGTCGAGGGCGGGTATACGCTCGGCCGTCCGGCCGACGAGATCAGCCTCGCCGACGTCATCCGCGCGGTCGAGGGGCCGATCGCGACCGTGCGCGGCGTTCGCCCGGACGACGTGCGCTACGACGGAGCTGCACAGGCGCTGGCGCTGGTCTGGATCGACCTGCGCGCGGCCATGCGCGGCGTGCTCGAGGAGACGACGCTTGCCGAGGTGGTCGCGCGGTCGCGCATCTAGGTGAACGTCGTGTGCCGTGTGGAGCGCACGTACACGATCTGACCGGGCATCAGCTCCAGGAGCTCGGCATGGTCGCGCGTCGTCTGCGCCGAGAGTCGTTCGCCGTCGCCGTCCAGGAGGTCGACGCGGACGTTGAACCCGAGGTGGACGACACGGTCGATCATGACCTCCCTGGTCGAGCCGTTCGGCTCCAGCGTCACCTCGAGATCGTGTGGCCTGACGAACCCGTCGCCGACCCGGTGGGCATGGCCGACGAACGTCATCACGAACTCGTTGGCGGGCTGCTCGTAGACCTCGCGCGGCGAGCCCACCTGCTCGATGCGGCCGTTGCTCATCACCGCGACGTTGTCCGCGACCTCCATCGCCTCTTCCTGGTCGTGCGTGACGATCACCGTCGTCGTGTGGGTCTCGTCGTGGAGACGCCGGAGCCATTCCCGCAACTCGGCGCGCACGCGGGCGTCGAGGGCGCCGAACGGCTCGTCGAGGAGCAGCACGGTCGGGTCGATCGCAAGCGCGCGCGCGAGCCCCATGCGCTGGCGCTGCCCGCCCGAGAGCTGTGACGGATAGCGCTTGGCGAGCCCTTCGAGCTGCACGAGCTTCAGGAGCTGGGCGACCCGCTCTGCGATATCCGCCTTGGGCCGCTTGCGGATCTTCAGGCCGAACGCGATGTTGTCGTAGACGGTCAGATGCTTGAACGCCGCGTAGTGCTGGAAGACGAAGCCGACCCCTCGTTCCTGTGGCGGGCGGCCCGTCACGTCCCTCTCGTCGATGAATACCGTCCCTTCATCGGCGATCTCGAGGCCGGCGACGATACGGAGAAGTGTCGACTTGCCGCTACCGCTCGGCCCGAGGAGCGCTGTGAGCGATCCCCGCGCGACCTCCACGGAAACGTCATCGAGCGCGACGAAGTCGTCGAATCGCTTCGTGATGCGTCGGATGGAGATCGACATCAGTGCCTGGACTCCTTCGGTTGGAGGAGGATCATGGCGACGAGGATGATGACCGCCGTCGCTGCGAGGACGAAGGAGATGCCGTAGGCGGGAGCGTAGTTGCCGTACGCGAACTGGTAGGCGTCCTCGACGCGGAGCGTCGCCGTCTGGGTCTCGCCGGCGAAGTTCCCCGACACGACCGCCACCGCGCCGAACTCGCCGATCCCGCGCGCGGCGGTGAGCACGACGCCGTAGATGACCGCCCAGCGGATCGATGGGAGCGTGATCCGCCAGAAGGTCTGCCAGCCCGACGCGCCGAGCGTCTGGGCTGCCTGCTCCTGCTCGGTTCCGACCTCGCGGAGCGTCGGCACGACCTCGCGCACGACGAACGGCAACGTCACGAAGATTGTTGCGAGCACGATCGACGGCGTGGCGAAGAGGATCTCGTAGCCGTTGCGCTGGAACCAGCCGAGCCAACCATCGAGGCCGTACAGAGTGAGGAGCGAGAACCCGACGATCACGGGCGAGAGCGAGAGAGGCAGGTCGACGAAGGCGTTGAGAAAGCCCCTCCCGGGAACCTTGCCGCGCACGATCACGAGTGCGCAGACGATCCCGAAGACCGTGTTCACCACGACCGCTATGGCCGTGACCATGAGCGTGAGCTTGAACGCCGAGAGCGTGTTGGGGTCGCTGATCGCTGTCCAGGCCCCGTCCAGATCCTCGGCAGTACGCCACACCATCATCACGAGCGGCCCGATGAGGATGAGCGTCAGGTAGCCGAGCGCGGCGAAGCGGAGCGAGAGCCTACCCACGTTCGTGCCTCGTGACGTACCAGCGGAGTGCGCCGATGCCGAGCAGGACGGCAAACGAGATCAGGAGGAGCACCACGGCGACGGCGGCGGAGCCTTCCGGATCCTGTGAGATCCGGTGGAAGAGGTAGATCGAGGCGACCTCGGTCTTGAATGGGAGGTTGCCCGCAATGAGGACGATCGCTCCGATCTCGCCGACTGCGCGCGCGAAGGCCATCGCGACCCCCGACAGGATCCCGGGAAGGATGCTCGGCAGCACGACGCGCCGGAACGTGGTGAGCTCGCTCGCCCCGAGAGATCGCGCCGCCTCCTCGAGCTCCGTGTCGAGCTCGATGAGGACGGGCTGCACCGATCGGACGACGAAGGGGAGGGTGACGAACAGCAACGCTACGTAGATCGCACCGCGTGTGAACGTGACATTGGCGTCGAAGTGGTGCCCGCCGATCGTGAAGTCGATCGGCGTTCGCGGGCCATAGAGCGCCATGATCACCAGCCCGGCGACGATCGTCGGCAGCGCGAACGGCAGGTCGATGATCGCGTTGACGACGGACTTGCCGGCGAACGAGTCCCGGACGAGAACCCAGGCGATGATCGACCCGAACACCGCAGTGGTGAGCACCGCGAGCGTCGACATGAGCAGCGTGAGCTTCAGGGCGGAGACGGCCTCGGGAGACGACACGACCTGCCAGAACCCCGACCAGCCGAGGTCGGTCGCCTTCGAGACGATGGCCGCGATCGGCAGCACGACGATGATCAGGAGGAACGTCGTGACGAAGCCCACCTCCAGGGAGAGCGCCGAAGAGGCTCTCTCCCTGGAGCGAGCGGCAGGGGCAGGAAGGCCCGGTGCCCCGGTGACTGTGCCTGTCGACACGCTGCTAGCTGGTCGGCACGCCGAGCGACTGCTCGATCTGCTGCATGATGCTCTTGTTCGGGTCGAACCACTTCTTGTCGACCGAGCGCCACCCGCCGAGCAGCTTGTTCGTGATCGTCGTCTGGCCGGGGCGAACCGGGAACTTGTTCCCCGCCTCGGTGAGCGCCTGCTTGTTCACCGGCCGGTACCCGTTCTCGGCGAGGATCTTCTGGGCCGGGTACGTCTTGAGGTAGCGCGAGAACGCGTTCCATTCGTCCTTGTGCTGGCTCGACTTGAGGGCGGCGATGTAGACGTCGATCAGCATCGTCTGCCGCGGGATCACGTACGGGATCTTGCCGTTGATCGCCTCGCTCTCGAACGTCAGGAGGACGTCACCCTTGCCCGAGAGGAAAGTGTTCGTCGCGTTCGACCCCGACGAGTCCTGTGAGACGACGTTGTTCTTGTAGAACTTCTGCAGGTACGCGATCGCCTGCTTGTCCGTCTTCCCGAGCCGCCGCTGAGCGACGTATGCGGCGAGGATGTTCCACTTGGCGATCCCGCCCGTGAACGGGTTGACCGTGTCGACCTGGACGCCGGGCCTGATCAGATCGTTCCAGCCCTTGATCTTCTTCGGGTTCCCGTCGCGCAGGGCGAACACGACGACCGAGTTCCAGACGACGCCGTTGTAGCTCTGCTTGTCCCAGTTCTGGTTGATCAGCCCCTTGTCGACGAGGTTGTTGATGTCGTTCCCCGTGTTGAGGATCACCCCGTCCGCGGGCAGCCCGTTGGCGACTGCCTGCCCCTGAGCGGACGACGGGCCGTACGACGCGCGGATGTTGATCCCCGACCCCTGCGGCGTCTTGCGGAACTCGTCGATCAGCTTCGTCAGCACGGGTCGCGGCGTCGAGTACGCGACCAGGTTGAGCGTGACGTCCTTCGAGCTCGTGGCGGCTGCCATCGCTGCGCCCGCGACCGCCGTCGCGAGCACCGCCACGGCCGCGAAGATCCAGGCGAATCTCTTCCGTTGCATAGCCCTCCTCGGTCCGATGCTGGTGACGGGCCTTCTCGCCGAGGAGCCCCGTCCTTGTCGATCGGAAAGGTATAGCATAAGCATTTTGAATGAATCAAATAAGTACTGCGCATGAGTTCTGTGGCGTTGGAAGCTCAGCGCTCCGGCTTCGTAGCGCCGGCGGGATGCGCTGCGGCTGGTACCTTCAGCGCGTGGCGAGCCAGATCCTGATCGAGCACGGCGAGACGCGGCTGGCGCGCCGCCTCCGACACAACCGCTCCAAGGTCGCGCTCGCGATCGCGGCGCTCGAGGGGATCCTCGTCCTCGTGGGCGTGATCCCGTGGTGGCTCGTCGTCTTCCTCGCGCTCGTCTCGCTCGCGGGGTACGCCGCCTGGGGGAGGGAGCACGAGAGCGCGGACGTGCGCGTCGTCACCTGGACCGCGGCCGTCTCGCAGCTCGTGGTCCTGCTCGTACCGGTCCTCGCGGGGCTCGTCGTCGTCCTCGCCGCGGTCGTGGTCGTGCTCCTTGCGGCCGTCGCGCTCGCCGCCCTCCTCCTCGACCGGCGCTGACGAGCACCGGCGACCCGGCCGGGTACACTCCCGTGCCTGCTCTGGGGCGTGGCCAAGCGGTAAGGCAACGGGTTTTGGTCCCGTGATCCCAGGTTCGAATCCTGGCGCCCCAGCCATCGTTCACCCGTGATGCAGACGAGACTCGCCGCAGTCGTGATGGCCGGAGGCCTCGGGACCCGAATGCGGTCCGCGCTTCCGAAGCACCTGCACCCGATCCTGGGCAGGCGCATGGTGGACTGGGTGCTGGAAGCGGCGCGCCCGCTCGACCCGGCGCCGCTCGTCGTCGTTGCCTCTCCCGACACCGCGTCGTTGTTCGACGGTATCGACGTTGCGGTGCAGAAGCGGCCGCTCGGTACGGGCGATGCGGTCCGCTCGGCGCAGGAGGCCCTCGCGGGCGCCGACGAGGTGCTCGTGCTCTCGGGCGACACGCCGCTCCTCACGACCGAGCTGCTGGCCGGGCTGCTCGCCGCGCACCGCGAGTCGGGCGCCGCCGCGACCGTGCTCTCGTTCGTCCCGGACGACATCCGTAGCTACGGCCGCATCGTGCGAAACGCGGCCGGCGATCTCGTCGCGATCGTCGAGGCGTCCGACGCCACGGCGGAGCAGCTCGAGATCCGCGAGGCCAACTCCTCCATCTACGTCTTTCGCGCAGACGCTCTCTGGCCGGCGCTCGACACGCTCGCGCCGGCGAACGCCCAGGGCGAGCTCTATCTCACCGACGCAGTACGCGGGATCCTCGACGGGGGGCACCCGGTCGGCGTCCACGTCGCACCCGATCCCGCCGAGACCGAGGGCGTCAACACACGGGTCGAGCTCGCGGCCGCAGCCGCCGCGCTCCGCGACCGGATCAACACCGCCCACATGCTCTCAGGGGCCACCATCGTCGACCCCACGTCCACCTGGATCGACCCGACGGTGGCGATCGAGCCGGACGGCGTCGTCCATCCCTTCACCGTGCTGCGGGGCGCGACGAGCGTCGCCGCGGACGCCCAGGTCGGGCCCCATGTGGTCGCCGTCGACGCGGTGATCGGACCGGGGGCGCTGGTCGGGCCGTTCTGTTACCTTCGGCCCGGCACGGTGCTCGCGGCATCCTCCAAGGCAGGCACGTTCGTCGAGCTGAAGAACACCCGACTCGGCGAGGGCACCAAGGTGCCTCACCTGTCGTACCTCGGTGACGCCGACGTCGGTATGGAGACGAACATCGGTGCCGGCGGGATCACCGTCAACTACCCGCACGAGTCGGGGCGCCCGAAGGGACGCACCCGGATCGGGCATCGCGTCAGGACCGGGGTCGACAATGCATTCGTCGCGCCCGTCACGATCGGAGACGACGCATGGATCGCAGCCGGTTCGGTGATCACCGAGGATGTCCCTGCCAACGCGCTCGCGATCGCGCGCGCCCGTCAGGTCAACAAGGAGGGCCGCGGTGGACGTCGGGACGATTGAGCAGGCGCTGCCCGGCCTCGAGCATATGCCGCCGGAGCCCGCGATGAAGCCCGGCCACGCGATCCCCCTGACGCCGCAGAAGCGGCTGATGGTCTTCTCCGGCCGCTCGCATCCGGAGCTCGCGGAGCGGATCGCCGAGCGCCTGGGCGTCGATCTCGGTGAGATCGAGCTCAAGACGTTCGCGAACGACGAGACGTACTGTCGCTACTGCGAGTCGATCCGCGGGGCAGACGTGTTCCTCGTGCAGACCGGGAGCCCTCCGGTCGACCAGCACCTCGTCGAGCTCCTGTTCATGATCCAGGCGGCCCGGCTGGCGTCGGCAAAGCGGATCACCGCCGTGATCCCGTGGTTCCCGTATTCGCGCCAGGACCGGAAGGCGAAGCCGCGCGAGCCGATCTCCGGGCGCCTCGTCGCCGACATGCTCCAGCTGGCCGGGGTCGACCGGCTCCTGACGATGGACCTGCATGCCGGCCAGATCCAGGGCTTCTTCACGATCCCGGTCGACCACATGACCGCCCAGCAGCTCTTTGCCCGGCACTTCCGCGACCTCGGCCTCCACGGAGATGGCGTCGTCTCCGTCGCGCCGGACGCCGGCCGCGCCAAGGTCGCGGTCCGCTTCGCGGAGATGCTCGAGGCCGACTTCGCGGTCATGCACAAGACGCGCCCGGCGCACGAGCAGGCGGCGGTCACCGAGGTCACCGGCCGCGTGCGCGACAAGGTCTGCATCGTCGGCGACGACGTGACGACGACCGGCGGCACGCTGATCGCGGGCGCGCGGGCGCTCCGCGAGCACGGCGCGCGCGAGGTGTGGGTCTACGTCACGCACGCGCTGCTGAGCGGCGAGGGGCTAGAGCGCCTCGCGGCCGCGGAGGACATCACGGGCATCGTCGTCACCGACACCGTCCCGATCGACCCGCGCGTGCAACCCGAGAACCTGACCGTGCTGACGGTCGCACCGCTTCTCGCCGAGACGATCATGAACGTCTTCAGCGACGACTCGGTCTCGGCGATCTTCGGCGGCGAGAACCAGCTCTTCTAGCAGGAACGACTCGGGCAGACGGGCCGGGTCGTTTCTCTACGCGGATGTCGTGCTGGCGGGCGAGACCGACCTTGCCGCGGGCGCCCGCCGGCGAGCCGGGCGCACGTGGGACCGCCCATTGACACGTCTCGATCCACGAGGGACACTCGATCGGATCGGGGCACGGGAAAGTCCCGTCGTGTCCCGCAACCCTTGGACTCGCTTGGCGTAGTCCGAAAGCAACAGGGGAGGGAACGATCGATGAAGCTGTTTCTTCTTGTCAGCTCGAGCATTCTGCTCGTGCTCGGAGTCGTCGGATCTGGTGCCCTGGCGGCTGCGAAAGAGACATGCAACGCAGGAACCATCGGGGCGGGCTCGCATGGGAGTATCACTGTCACCGGCAACTGTGACTTTCCCGACAGTGGCGTGGTGACGATCAACGGCAACCTCACCGTTGTCGACGGTGCCATCCTGAACGATCATGCCTTCTTCCATCCCGCTACCGTTCACATCACGGGCAACGTCGTGGTCGGCAAGGGTGCGGTGCTCGGATTGGGCTACAACGCGCCAGATGGCTTCCTCGGGCCCAACACGGTTGGTGGAAACATCGTCGCCAACCAACCACTGACGCTCTACCTGGGCAACACGACCGTCAACGGCAACGTCGTTTCGAACGGGGGCGGAGGGGACGACGCCGCTACCCGCAACTTCCCGGTCAAGGACAACGTGATCGGCGGAAACCTGATCCTTCAGGGCTGGAGCGGCGGGTGGATCGGCGCGATTCGCAACCACGTCGGCGGGAACCTCATATTTTCCAAGAACACCGCGTTGGACACGTCAACGCTCCCCGGGATCGACTCCTCCGAGGTGGTGACGAACACCATCCGCGGCAACCTGATCTGCCACGACAACACTCCTACCGCGCAGATCGGCGACTCGGGCGGGATGCTCAACACCGTCGGTGGCAACAAGATCGGCGAGTGCGCCGGGCTCTGACGCAGATACGTGGCAATGCCAGGGTCGCAAACCGACAGGAGGGCCCGCCATCCGGCGGGTCTTCCTGTCCTTTCAGGGCAATGACGCGCTGATCACGAGGGATCGAACAGATCCCATACGGGCGGTAGCATCGGGCTCCTACCGCTTGAGGATGTTGTGGACCTCCAACACCTCGGGTGGGCCGGCGAGTTCGACGCCGTTCGCGGCGAGGATCGGCATCAGGCGCGCGCCGAACGCCTCGAACTGCTCCTTCGAGTCCCAGATCTCACTGACCCGGAAGTCGCCGCCGGTGCTGAACGCGACGTGGTACTCGAGCCCGTCCGGAGGCCACTCGTCCGCTGCCTCTTCGATGAGCGGCATGGTGTCGTCGTACTTCTCGGCGGTCGTGCCGGGCGCGGTCGTGAAACGGACAAGGATGCTCATCGCGTTCCTCCTGTGGGGTGGAGGCGACTGTATCGCAGCGGCTCCGCGGCAGGGCCGGCCCGCGCCCTCCGCCGGGGTCCCGACTCGCTGACAAGCCGCGCCGGAGGAGGGCTCTCACACCACCAAGAGCGGCTTGGTAGCGTCCAATTCGTGCGCGTACACGACCGTTCGGCGAACCAGCTCTTCTGACGGCCTGGGCGTCGCGCACCCACCGCCGCCCTACCTCCTCCGCACGAAGCGGCTCGCGATCCGCTGCTGGGAGCCGCGCGACGCGGCACTCCTGAAGGACGCGCTCGACACGAGCCTCGACCACCTGCGTCCCTGGATGCCGTGGGCGGCGGACGAGCCGCAGCCACTCGAGCAGAAGGCCGAGCTCCTGCGGATGTTCCGCGGGCGGTTCGACCTCGGGGAGGACTTCGTGTACGGCGTCTTCACGCGTGACGAGCGCGAGGTCGTCGGCGGGTCCGGGCTCCACACGCGGGTCGGCCCGGGCGCCCTCGAGATCGGGTACTGGCTCCGCGCGTCGCGGGTGGGGAGCGGGCTCGCGCGGGAGACGGCTGCCGCGCTGGCCCTGGTCGCGTTTCGCGTCTGCGGTGTCGACCGCGTGGAGATCCACGTCGACCCGTCCAACGAGCGGAGCCTCGGCGTGCCGCGGGCGCTCGGCTTCGCGGAAGAGGCGACGCTGCGCAGGAGGCTTCCAGCCGGTGAGGGCGAGGCGCCGCGCGATGCGGTCGTCTTCGCGCTGTTCGTCGCCGAGCTCGAGGGCTCCCCGGTCGCGCGGGCCGATCTCGAGGCGTACGACGTGCTCGGCCGCTCGATCGCGCTGTGATCGAGAGCGACGCGGCTCGAGCACTCGCCGCGGCCGCCTCTCCGCGGAGTGCCTCGAGCGGGCAGCTGCCGGACCTCCGCTACCATGGTGCGCCGGTGTCGAGCGATCGTGTCACTCTCGAGGTTTCCGAGCGCGGGGCAGAGCAGGTCGGCTCCCGTCGCGTGCGCCGCCTTCGCAAGGAGGGGCTCGTGCCGGGCGTCCTCTACGGCAAAGGGCACACGCGTGCGATCGTCGTGAACGAGCGGAGCCTCCGAGCCGCGCTCACCGGCCGGTCGGGGCTGCACGCGATCGTCGACGTCGTGATCGAGGGGCAGACGACCCCGCATCACGCCGTCCTCAAGGATTTTCAGCGTCATCCGATCCGTGGCACGCTCACCCATGTCGACTTCCACGAGGTGCGGCTCGACCGTCCGATCCAGGCGACGGTGAGCGTCCAGCTCGTCGGCGACTCGCCCGGCCTGAAGCAGGGCGGCATCGTGCAGCTCGTCAGTCGCGAGCTGCAGGTCGAGGCGCTGCCGACCGGGATCCCCGAGCATGTCGAGCTCGACGTCTCGAGCCTCGAGGTCGGAGACACCTTGCGCGTCGAGGACCTCGCCCCGATCGAGGGCGTCACGTTCCTCGACGATCCACAGCTGGTGCTCGCCAGCTGCTCGGTGCCCCGTGGGCTCACCGAGGCCGAGGAAGCGCCTGTCGAGGCCGCCGAGGGCGAGGGCGCCGAGGGTGCCGAAGGCGAAGCAGCCGCCGAGGCGTCGGACGAGGGCGCAGCCGCCGACGAGGACTGATCCGTGCGCCTCTTCCGGCGGGGAGAGGGCGGAACCACGATGGACCTTCTCGTCGCGGGGCTCGGGAACCCCGGTCCCGAGCACGCCCGTGACCGGCACAACGTCGGCTGGATGGTGGTCGACGAGCTGGCGCGGCGTCACGACGGATCGTTCAAGGGGAAGTTCCGGGGGCGGCTCGGAGACATCCGCGCGGGGGAGGCCAGGCTCGCGCTGCTGAAGCCCGAGACCTACATGAACGAGTCCGGCGCCTCGATCCAGGCGGCGTCCGCCTTCTACAAGCTCCCGGTGGAGCACGTGGTCGTGATCCACGACGACGTCGACCTCGAGACGGGGCGCCTCCAGGCCCGGCTCGGCGGCGGTCTCGCCGGCCACAACGGGCTCCGCTCGATCGCGCAGCGCCTCGGGTCGCAGGACTTCCTTCGCATGCGGATCGGCGTCGGGCGCCCGGGCCGCGGTGATCCCCGCCCGGTCGCAGACTACGTCCTCTCGGCCTTCGCGCCGGAGGACGACGTGAAGGCGATCGTCGCCCGTGCGTGCGATGCCGTCGAGGTGCTCGCGGCGGACGGGCTCCAGGAGACGCAGCGCCGGTTCAACTGATCGCCTCCTTCCCCGGCACTCGCCCGCTGGCGGCGCTGAGTGCGGCGCGGCACACACTCGGCACGAACTCGGCGCACACGCGGCACGCATCCCTCGATAGCGTGAAAGCAGGGCACGGGGGTGCCCCTGGGGGTGGTTGTCGACGGGGCGCGAACGCCCCGATGCGGCGCGATGGTCGGCTCGCCACGCCCGGTGCACGCGGCTCGGTGCGCCGCGACCACGCAGTACGATGACCGCGGCGGGGCGCGATCCCCGCCGAGCCGCATGGACCAGGCTGTCACCCGCACGACGAACGTCGCGCCGCTCGCCGCCTTCGTGGAGGAGCTACGGAGGCACGAGCGCTTCCAGGCGTTCGTCGGCACGCTGCCCACGCGCGCCCGCGTCTCGGAGCCCGTGTTGCCGCTGGTACTCGGCGCGCTCCACGCCGAGCTCGGGCGCGCGCTGCTCGTGCTGCTGCCGGAGGACGCCGACGCCCGGGACGCGGCGGACGGCGCCTCCTGGTTCGGGGACGCAGCACGGGTCGCCTTCCTTCCGAGCCGGGGCGTCACCTACGAATCTGGGCTCGTCCCGCCTCCGCACCTGGTCGGCGAGCGCTACCGCGCGCTCGACGTCCTCGAGACAGGCGGGCTCGTCTGCGCGTCCGTCGCGGCACTGTCCGAGGGCCTCCCCCCGCCGGCCGCGCGTCCAGCAGCGCTGGCGCTTCGTGTCGGGGACGAGCCGGGGATCGACGGCCTCGCCGAGGAGCTCGCCCTCTCCGGCTACGAGCGCGTGGAGCGGGTCGACGAGCGCGGCCAGTTCGCCGTCCGCGGCGGGATCGTCGACGTCTTCCCGTCCACCGGACGCGAGCCGCTCAGGATCGAGCTCTTCGGGGACGAGATCGAGCAGGTCCGCGCCTTTTCGCCGTTCACGCAGCGCGCGCTGCATCCGGCCGACAACGCCGTGGTCTATCCGGCCGCGGAGCGCCGTACCGACCTCGTCGAGCTCGACCTCGGGCCTGAGGACGGCGAGCGGGCGGCCGAGCTGCCGACCGACCTCGTTCCGCCGATCGCGCGGCCCCCCGACCTCGTCTGGCAGCCCGATGACGTGCGGCGCGTCGTGGAGGAGGAGGGCCTCGCACGGATCCCGTTCGACGGCGCGACCGAGCTCGATCCGTTCCCGCAGGCGCAGCCGCACGCGTTCGAGGCGCAGCGACCGGCCGTCGCGGCGCGAGGCCTGGCGGAGGCCGAGAACGAGCTGGCGGGTTTCGTCCGGTCGGGGAACCGTGTCGTCGTCTCGTTCGCGCATCGCGGCGAGGCGGAGCGGCAGGCCGCCCTCCTGCGCAAGATCGAGGCGCCGATCCTCGGGGGCGGTGAGCCGCTCGGCTCCGCTCCCGAGCTGCGCTTCGCGGTCGCGCCGGCGCGCCGGGGGTTCGTGTGGCGTGAGCTCGGCCTCGTCCTGCTCCCGGACACGCAGGTCTTCCGGAAGCGGCCGCCGCGCGCGGACAAGCGACTCGGCAGGGCGCTCGCAAGCTTTGCCGACCTGCGGGTCGGCGACCACGTCGTGCACGAGGACCACGGGATCGGGAAGCTCCTCGGCTTCGAGACGAAGGAGGTCGCGGGCGTCACGCGCGACTATCTCTACCTTGCGTTCCGCGGCGAGGACCGGCTCTACGTCCCGCACGAGCAGCTCGGCAAGCTGTCGAAGTACATCGGCGCGGACGCCGCCGCCCCGAGCCTCTCGAAGCTCGGCGGCAAGGCGTGGCAGAACCTCAAGGCGCGTGCCCGGAGCGCCGTGCGCGAGCTGGCGGGCGAGCTGATCCAGCTCTACGCACAGCGGCAGCGGGCGGAGGGCGTGGCGAACGACCTCTCCGGCGACTGGATCGAGCGCCTCGAGGCCTCTTTCCGGTACCGCGAGACCGACGACCAGCAGCGCGCGATCGAGGCCGTGAAGGAGGATCTCGAGTCGCCGCGGCCGATGGACCGGCTCGTCTGCGGCGATGTCGGCTTCGGCAAGACGGAGGTCGCGGTGCGGGCGGCCTTCGGCGTTGCCGTCAACGGTCGCCAGGTGCTGGTGCTCTGTCCGACGACGATTCTCGCGGAGCAGCACTGGAACACGTTCCGCGAGCGCTACCGCGACTTCCCCGTGCGAGTCGAGATGGTCTCCCGGTTCCGCAGGCCGGGGGAGGTGAAGAGCGTGCTGCGCGAGTTCACCGAGGGGAAGATCGAGGTGCTCGTCGGCACGCACCGGATCCTCTCCAGGGACGTGATCCCGAAGCAGCTCGGGCTCGTCATCGTCGACGAGGAGCAGCGCTTCGGCGTCGCCCAGAAGGAGCTCCTGCGGGCGCTCCGGCTGGAGGTCGACGTGCTCGCGCTCTCGGCGACGCCGATCCCGCGGACGCTCCACATGTCGCTCTCCGGCCTGCGCGACATCTCGATCATCGAGACGCCTCCCGAGGGCCGGCGCCCGATCCGGACGACCGTCGGCGAGTACGACGACGAGCTCATCCGGATCGCGCTCGAGCGCGAGCACGCGCGCGAGGGCCAGTCCTTCTACCTCCACAACCGCGTCGAGACGATCGAGGAGGCGGCCGAGAAGCTGCAACAGCTCTGCCCCGGGCTCCGCTTCCTCGTCGCGCACGGCCAGATGGCCGAGCGGGAGCTCGAGGAGCGCATGCATGCCTTCCTCGCGGGGGACGCGGACGTCCTCGTGTCCACCACGATCATCGAGTCGGGGATCGACATCCCTCAGGCGAACACCCTGGTCGTCGAGCGGGCCGACACGCTGGGGCTCGCGCAGCTCTACCAGATCCGCGGTCGCGTCGGCCGCTCGGACGTCACCGCGCACGCGTACCTCTTCTATCCGGACGCAGCCGAGCTGACGCCGGAGGCGCGCGCGCGGCTCGCCACGCTCGCCGACCACACGGAGCTCGGGGCCGGCTTCCAGATCGCGATGCGCGACCTCGAGATCCGCGGCGCGGGCGACCTGCTCGGCGCCGAGCAGTCCGGGCACGTCGCGGCGCTCGGCTTCGAGCTCTACGTCGAGATGCTGAACGAGGCGGTGGCCGAGCTCTCCGGCCAGGCGCGCATGGCCGTGCGGCCGGTACGCGTCGACGCGCGCGTCGACGCGTACATCCCCGCGACGTACATCCAGGCCGAGGCGCTCAAGATCGACCTCCACCGGAGGATCGCGCTCGCCGAGCACGAGGACGAGCTGCGCGAGCTCCGCGCGGCGACCGAGGACCGGTACGGCCCGCTCCCCGAGCCGGTCGAGAACCTGTTCCGCATCCAGGAGGCGAAGCTCGCGCTTGCGCTCGTCGGTGCCGATTACCTCGTGTTCCGCGGCGGCCGCGCAACCGTCGGGCCGGTCGGTCTCGCCGCGACCGAGCTCCGGGCGCTCCGCGCGATCGCGGACACGGCCGTGTACACGTCCGCCCGCCAGGAGGTCGCAATCCGGGCCGAAGGGCTCGAGGGGGCGCTCGCGCTGGCCGATGCTATCGTTGCCGCCCGCCGGGCCGCCTGAGCGCGGCGAAGTAGGTCCGCGCTCGAGCCCCACCCGAACCTTTCCCGTACACGTCGTAACCCCTCCGTAACCCGACGTCGCCTACAAAGAGGACTCGATGAAGCGCTCGCTCGCACTTGCCGCCGCCGCCCTGGCCGCTGTCACACTCGTCGCCGCAGGCTGCGGTGACTCGGACGAGATGCCGGCCGACGCCGTTGCGGTGGTCGACGGTTCCTCGATCACGCGGGCCTCCCTCGACGGCCTGCTCGCGCGCGCGAAGAAGTCCTATGCCGCCCAGAAGCGTTCCTTCCCGAAGGCCGGGACATCGGACTACCAGACGCTGCAGACCCAGGCGGTCGCGTACCTGGTTCAGCGCGAGGAGTACGCGCGCGAGGCCGACAAGCTCGGCGTCGCCGTGACCGACCAGCAGATCGCGAAGAAGGTCGACGAGGTGAAGAAGCAGTACTTCAGCGGGAGCCAGGCGAAGTTCGAGCAGGGGCTCAAGGACCAGGGGTACACCCGGGCAACGCTCGAGGAGGACATCCGGTCGCAGCTCCTCACGGAGGGGATCTACAAGAAGGTGACCGGTGACGTGAAGATCACCGATGCGGACGTCAAGGCCTACTACGACAAGAACAGCGCGAACTACACCGTCCCCGAGTCGCGCTCCGTCCGCCACATCCTCGTGAAGACCAAGGCCGAGGCCGACCGGATCCGCGCCGAGCTCGTGGGTGGCGGCGACTTCGCGGCGCTCGCCAAGGCGAACTCGATCGACCCCGGCTCGAAGGACGCGGGCGGCAAGCTCGTCGTCTCCAAGGGCCAGACGGTCGCCCCGTTCGACAAGGCCGCCTTCTCGCTCGAGACCGACGAGCTGTCGCAGCCCGTCAAGACGCAGTTCGGCTACCACCTGATCCAGCCGCTCGCCGACGTCAAGCAGGGCTCGGTCACGCCGTTCGCCCAGGTGGAGGACCAGATCCGCACGCAGCTCGAGTCCGAGAAGAAGAACGCGGCGGTCAACACGTGGGTCTCGGACGTCGAGAAGCAGTACAAGAGCAAGGTCCAGTACGCCGCCGGGTTCGAGCCGCCCGACACGTCGACGACCACGGGCGAGACGACGACCTCCGGGTAACGTCCGCCGCGTGGGCGCAGACGGCCCGCTCGACGAGCTTCGTGAGCTGACCCGGCGCCTCCGGGCCGACTGTCCGTGGGATCGCGAGCAGACGGCTCGCACCATCGTCCCGCACACGGTCGAGGAAGCGTACGAGGTCGCCGACGCCGCGCTCGCCGACGACCCGGCAAAGCTCCGCGACGAGCTCGGCGACCTCCTCTTCCAGGTGTTCTTCCTCTCGTTGCTCCTCGAGGAGCAGGGGGAGGGCGATCTCGACGAGGTCACGCGCGCGGTGCACGACAAGCTCGTGCGCCGGCACCCGCACGTCTTCGGCGACGCCGAGGCCCGCACCGCGGCGCGGGTGCGCGAGCGCTGGGAGGCGATCAAGACCGAGCAGGAGGGACGCGCAGGGGTCTTCCACGACGTCCCCGAGTCGCTCCCCGCCCTTCTCCTCGCGCGCAAGGTGCAGCGCCGCGCGGCGGCGGTCGGCTACGACTGGCCCGACCTCGCGGGCCCGGCCGCCAAGGTGCGCGAGGAGCTGGACGAGCTGCTGGCCGAGCTGGCTCGCGCGGGACGCCCGGCACCCGAGACCGAGCCCGACCGCGCCGTCGAGGCGGAGCTGGGCGATCTCCTTTTCACCGTGGTCAACCTCGCGCGGTTCGTGAACGTCGATCCCGAGCTCGCGTTGCGCGCGACGACCCGCCGCTTCCGCGGGCGGGTCGAGCTCGCGGAGCGGCTCGCGGCCGACGCGGGGGAGACGTGGGGGGAGCTCGACCTCGCCGGCCAGGAGCGCTGGTACGAGCAGGCGAAGGCCCTGCGCGCCTCCGCCGAGCAGGGCTCCGCCCCGTCCGTCTAGTGTTCTCCCGCGGAGCGGGAGACCACGATGATCGTTCATGTCCACGGCAGGCAGGTGCTCGACTCGCGGGGGAACCCGACGGTCGAGGTCGAGGTCGGACTGGAGTCCGGCGCGTTCGGGCTCGCGGCCGTGCCGTCGGGCGCGTCCACGGGCGAGCACGAGGCCGTCGAGCTCCGCGACGGCGGCGACGAGTGGCTCGGCAAGGGTGTCTCGCGGGCGGTCGCGCACGTGAACGGGGAGATCGCGGACGCGCTCGCCGGGCTCGACGCGAGCGACCAGCGGGCGGTCGACCGCACGCTGATCGGCCTCGACGGCACGCCGACGAAGGCGCGCCTCGGCGCGAACGCCATCCTGGGCGCGTCGCTCGCGGTTGCGAAGGCGGCGGCCGCCGACGCCGGCGTCCCGCTCTACCGCTGGATCGGCGGCACGAACGCGCACGTGCTCCCCACGCCGCTGATGAACGTCGTCAACGGCGGCGCCCACGCGCAGAACTCGCTCGACTTCCAGGAGTTCATGGTCGTGCCGGCGGGCGCGGACACCTTCTCCGAGGCGCTGCGGATCGGCTCGGAGACCTACCACCACCTCAAGCTGCTCCTCGGCGAGCGCGGCCTCTCGACCTCGGTCGGCGACGAGGGCGGGTTCGCGCCCGACCTCGGTTCCGCCTACGACGCGTGCGAGGCGATCCTCGAGGCGGCCGAGCGTGCGGGACACCGCGACAAGGTGGCGCTCGCCCTCGACCCCGCGACGAGCGAGCTGCATCGCGACGGGGCGTACCGGCTCGAGCGGCAGGGCGGCACCCTCGACACGAACGGGATGATCGACCTCTGGGCCGACCTCTGCGACCGCTTTCCGATCGTCTCGCTCGAGGACGGGCTCGGCGAGTCGGACTGGGCCGGGTGGCAGACGCTCACCGACCGGCTCGGTGGGCGGCTCCAGCTCGTGGGCGACGACCTGTTCGTCACCAACGTCGACTTCCTCCGGCGGGGCATCGCCGAGCGCGTCGGCAACGCGATCCTCGTCAAGGTGAACCAGATCGGGACGCTCACGGAGACGCTGGACGCCGTGGAGCTCGCGCACCGGAACGGCTATCGCGCCGTCATCTCCCATCGGTCGGGCGAGACCGAGGACGCGACGATCGCCGACCTCGCCGTCGCGACGAATGCCGGCCAGATCAAGACCGGCGCACCGGCCCGCTCGGACCGCGTCGCGAAGTTCAACCAGCTGCTGCGGATCGAGGAGGAGCTCGGCGACGAGGCCGAGTATCCCGGCTGGGCCGCGTTTCCCAGGTCGGGCGCCTGAGCTCCGGCGTCTAGGGTGTCGCCGTGACCGGGCACACGCGCCGCACGAAGATCGTCGCGACCATCGGTCCGGCCTCGGCGAGCCCTCACAAGCTCGCGGCGCTGATCGCGGCGGGCATGGACGGCGCGCGCCTCAACTTCTCGCACGGGACGCAGGACGACCACGCGCGGATCGCGCAGCTCGTCCGCGACGCGGAGGCTGCGGCCGAGCGGCCGATCGCCCTCATCGCGGACCTCCAGGGCCCGAAGCTCCGTGTCGGCGACCTCGAGGAGGACATCGAGCTGGCGGACGGCGCATCGATCGTGATCGCGGGCGAGGACTCCGCGCAGGACGACGACATCCCCGTGAGCCCCGCGGTGCTCGGCTCCGTGCTCCAGCCGGGAAACGACATCCTCATCGACGACGGGCTCGTCCGGCTGCGCGTCGAGAAGGTCGAGCGCGGCCGCGCCCGCTGTCAGGTCGTCGTCGGCGGCGTGGTGAAGTCCCACAAGGGCGTCAACCTGCCGGGCGTCCCGCTGCCGATCCCGTCGCTGACGCGGAAGGACCTCGACGACCTCGACGCCGCGCTCGAGTTCGGCGTCGACTACGTCGCTCTCTCGTTCGTCCGCTCGGCGTCGGACGTCAAGGCGCTGCGCACCCTGATCGAGGCGCGAGGCTCGCACGCCTGGGTGATCGCGAAGATCGAGAAGGCGGAAGCCGTCGCCGAGCTCGACGAGATCCTCGCCGAGGCGCACGGCGTGATGGTCGCGCGCGGCGACCTCGGCGTCGAGATCGGCGCCGCGGAGGTCCCGCTCCTGCAGAAGCGGATCATCGTGCACGCGCTCGAGCGGGCGAAGCCCGTGATCACGGCGACGCAGATGCTCGAGTCGATGATCTCCTCACCGGAGCCGACGCGCGCCGAGGCGTCTGACATCGCCAACGCGATCCTCGACGGCACGTCCGCCATCATGCTCTCCGGCGAGACGGCAGTCGGCGCGTACCCGGTCGCGGCGGTCGCCGTGATGGACCGCATCGCGCTCGCGGTCGAGCCCCATCTCGGGTACCGGCACGAGACGCCTCAGGCGAGCGACGAGCCGACGATCGACCAGGCGATGTCGAACGCCGCCTGCGACGTCGCCGAGGCACTCTCCGCGAAGGCGATCCTCGTGCCCACTTTCACCGGCCGCACGGCCTCCGCCGTCGCGCGCCTGCGGCCGCAGCGCGCGATCCTCGCGCTCACGCACAAGATGGACTCCCTGCGCCACATGGCGCTCGAGTGGGGCGTGACGCCGCTCGTCATCACGGAGACGACCGACGTGGAGGACCTCTGGACGAGGTCGATCACCGCGGCGCGGGAGTCGGGCATCGTCCTTCCCGGCGAGCGCCTCGTGATCACGGCGGGCACCTCGGTCAACCTCCCCGGCGGCACGAACGTCATCAAGGTCGACGTGGCGTAGGTAGAGGGGCCAACCCGCGCACGCCGAACTCCGCGTCATGGCGGGGAAGGGGAAGCGCGCCGAGCGCGAGCGCCGCAGGCCGAGGGCGCCGCGGTGGCTGCTGCCCGTGATCGTGCTCGGGGTCGTCGGGTTTCTCTACGTGCGGCCGATCACGACGTACCTCGAGACACGCAACCAGCTCGACGAGCGCCGGGCGGAGGTGGCAGGGCTCCGCGCCGAGCGTGGGCGCGTGTCCGCTCGGCTGGCACGGGCCACGAGCCTCGACGAGCTCTCGCGTGCCGCGCGCCGGATCGGCTACGTCCGGCCGGGCGAGCATCTCTTCATCGTGAAGGGCACCGCCGAGTGGCGGCGCCGGCACGACGGGTAGCCGGGTACCGTCACGGGATGGACGATCGCGCCGTCGTCGCGCGGCAGCTCGGACGCGAGCCGCGGACCTTCCGGCGGGTCGTCGTCCGCTGTCCCTGGGGCCTCCCCGCGGTGACGGAGCAGGAGCCGTACGGAGCGGACGGCGAGCCCTTTCCCACGACGTACTACGTCACCTGCCGCCACCTCGTCGCCGCGGTGTCGCGCGTCGAGGCCGCGGGTGGCGTCGAACGGTGGAGCGCGACGGTCGAAAACGATCCGCAGCTCCGCGACGACCTGGTGCGCGCCACCACCGAGCAGGTGCGGATCCGGCACGAGCTCGCCGCCGGCGCAACTGGCTCCGACGGCGGCGCGTCGCTCGAGCTCGGCATCGGCGGCTCGCGGAACCCGACCGCCCTCAAATGCCTGCACGCACACGTCGCATTTGCGCTTGCCTGCCCCGGCTACCGCGTGGGGGACGCCATGCTCGCCGAGGTGCCGGAGCGCTGGCCGGAGCGCTGCTGCAGCCTCGTATAGTGCGCGCGGATGACGACGGTCACCTCGGCGCGACACGAGTGGGAGGAGGGCCAGCGGCGATTCGAGGCCGACGCGCGCACCACGGCCCGCGCCGAGGCGCTGCGCGCGCAGCGCGACGCCGTGGTCGACGAGCTACGGCGCCGCGTCGGGCCGACCTTCACGCTCGCCGAGCTCGCCGCGGTGTACTCCGATGCGGAGCGGTGGCTGTTCGAGGTGATCGAGGAGCGGGCGCCGTCGCGTGGCTGGGCCGCGACGGCGAGCATCGCAGGAGACGCCGCATTCCACGCGTACAGCCGCCAGGCGCTGGACTACACGCCGTGAGCGTCAGCCCCGTGTCCGCCGCCCGCCGACGCCCGCCCCGCCGGAGCCCGTGGCCGCGTGTCGCGGCGCTCGTCGTCGGCGCGGTGCTCGTCTTCGCGCTCGGGGTCGCGCTCGGCCTCGCGCTGGACGACCGCCCGGTCCCCGGCGGGACGCAGACCTTCGTCCGCACGCTGGAGCCGGTTCCCCAGCAGTCCGCGCCCTGAGCTCTGCCCCTACATCTCCTCGGACGCCTGCAGCAACCCGGCCACGATCACGGCGAGGGCTGCGGCGAGGCTGATCCAGAGACCGACGCCGCGGTTCGCGAAGAAGAAGTCGTCCGGGACCGAGATCACGCGGACGAGCACGAAGATCGTCGCGAGCGCGCCGAGCGCGATCGTCAGGAGGCTCTGCGGCAGGGCGGCAGGCGGCTCGATGCCGAGCTCGCGCAGGGCGAGCACGAGCACGACCGCGAGCCCGACGAACAGGACGAGCTTCCCGAGGACGCCCGTGTTCCAGCCGAGCACCGAGATCGTGACCCCCTCGCCCTCGCCGGTGTACCACCCGGTGAACGACGAGACGGCGAGAACGACCCCTGCGACCATGCCGAGGCCGTCGCCCAGCCCGAGGAGCCCCGTGTCGAAGCGTCGCTCGCTCATCGCCACGCGGCAGAGTATCTCCGAGAACCGGCTCCGGCGTCGCGGTCGTATGCTTCGACCGTGGCCGACAACGTACGCGAGGCGACACGCGAGGGGGTCGCGGACGCGCTCGGGCCCCCCGACGAGGGCCCGACGCTCGATCCGGACGCCGTCCGGCGGTCCTATCACCTCCATCGGGCTCGCCGGAAGGCCAGGATCGAGCACCGGCGCCGAACGAAGCGGGCGGGCGCGCGGTTCTGGGTGGTGCTCGTGCTGCTCGTCGCCGTGTGTGTCTTCCTCGCCCTGACGACCTGGCGCGAGATCGGGCGCCTGTTCGGGCTGTAACACCCGCGCGGTGCGCTCCGGAGGAGCCCGGGTCGTCGCGGTCGTGCTCGCGATCGCGATCGCGGTCTCCGTCACGCCGATCCTGGTCGTGAACGCCTTCCGCGTGCTTGCGACGGGGACCTTCGTCCGCTTCGAGCTCGGTCGCGAGGACTTCCCGGCAGATGCCTACGGCCTGACGGCCGATCAGCGGCAGACGCTGGCGCTCGCGGGCCTCCGCTCGATCCAGCCCGGGTCGGAGGGCATCGGGCTCCTCGAGCGGGCGCGGCTGCCGAACGGGACGCGGGCCTTCGGCTTTCGCGAGCTGACGCACATGCGGGACGTCCGGCGGCTCTTCGGCATCGCACTGCGCGCCCAGCTGATCGCGCTGGTCGTGATCGGAGCGCTGGGGCTCGGCCTCGCGCGCACGCGTCTCCGGGCAGTCGTCCCGCTCGGGCTCCTCGGCGGAGCCGTCGGCACGCTCGCAATCGCCGCGCTCGCCGTGCCGGTGATCCTGCTCGGGTTCGACGGCTTCTTCGTCCGCTTCCACGAGGTCTTCTTCTCCGGGGACTCGTGGCGCTTCAACAACGCCGACACGCTCATCCGGATCTACCCGGAGCGGTTCTGGCAGGACGTCTCGCGGCTCGCTGCCGCGATCGTGGTCGGGCAGGCGCTCATCCTTGCGCCGCTCGCCTGGTGGTGGCATCGCTCCGCCCGGCGGGGGCTTGCGTGATCGACCTGGAGCGCCGCGGCGGCGCGATCCTGCGGATCGGCCACCGGGGCGCCGCGGCGCTCGCGCCCGAGAACACGCTTCGCGCGTTTCGCGCCGCCGTGGCGCAGGGTGTCGACCTCGTCGAGTTCGACGTGCTCGACCTGCCGCGCGGGCCGCTCGTGCTCGCCCACTCCGACCGGCTCGAGGAGGTGAGCCACGGCGCCGTCGGCGGGTCCGTGCGCGAGCGCTCGCTCGCCGAGCTTCGCGAGGCCGCGCCGGAGCTGCCGACGCTGGACGAGGCCCTCGCATTCTTCGTCGAGGAGGCGCCGGAGGCCGGGCTGCACATCGACCTCAAGCTGACATCGCGTCTGGACGAGCTCGCAGCGGCGCTCCGTCGCCATGATCTCGAGCGGCGGACGGTCGTGTCGTCCTTCCACGTGCCGAGCCTACGGGCCGTCGCGCGTCACGCCCCGGCGGTCCGGATCGGCTTCACGTACCCGGAGGACCGCTTCGGCGTCTCGCGACGACGCGCGCTGGAGCCCGTGCTGCGGGCCGGGCTCGTCGCGCTGAGAGCCGGTGCGCCCGTCGTCCTGCCGCGCATGATCCGGCGCGCGGGCGCGACGGCGCTGATGCTCCAGCACGCGCTCGTGACGCCCCGCTCCGTCGGCCGGGCACGCGCGCTCGGAGCGCCGGTCCTCGCCTGGACGGTCGACGACCCGGCCGACCTTCGGCGCGTCGTGGAGGCGGGGGTCGCCGGTGTGATCACCAACGATCCGAGGATCTTCGCAGCGATCGGCACATAACAGTTCGTTCACCTCCTCCGACCACGCCCCTGGCTACACTCAGCCCGATGCGCCGTCTGGCAACTTTCGCTGTTCTTCCCTGCTCAGTTGCCCTTTTCATCGTCCTCGCGCCGATCGCCGCGGCCGACGAGACGACGCCGCCCACCACGACGGCCCCGCCGACGACGACCGAGCCCTCCACGACCGCGCCGCCGACGGCGTCCGTGCCGCCGCCGCGAGGGCCGAAGCTGATCCAGCCGGGCGTCACGATCGGCGGGCTGCTCGTCGGCGGGCTGACGCGCAGCGAAGCCCGCGAGCTCGTCGAGCAGCGGTTCGGCAAGCCCATCATGCTGGTCGTCCCGCCCGCCCGCAAGCTGCGCGTCATGCCGGAGGAGCTCGGCGCCGAGGCATACGTCAACAAGGCCGTCACGACCGCGGTGCGCGTGCGTCGCGAGGGCTTCCAGGTGCCGCTCCGAGTCGACGTCGCGAACGGCAAGCTGACCCGGTTCCTCGGCGACCTCGCAAAGCGGACCGACCGCCAGCCGGTCGATGCGAGCCTCACGTTGCGCAACTTCGCCCCGGTCGCGCACCCGTCGGCGCCGGGCCGGCGGCTGATGAAGGTCGTCGCGGCGCGCGAGCTCGCGCTGGTCGTCCGCAAGCACGAGCGCTCCCTCGAGCTGCCGTTCCAGGCGCTCGATCCGAAGGTCACGGAGGCCGACCTCGGCAAGGTGATCGTCATCAAGCGCGGCTCGAACCAGCTCCTCTTCTACGACGGTGACAAGCTCGAGCGGAGCTTCCGCGTCGCGACCGGCCAGTCCTCGTACCCGACGCCGCTCGGTCATTACGAGATCGTGACGATGCAGCGGAACCCCTGGTGGTACCCGCCGGAGGGCTCCGCCTGGGCGGACGGCGCAGAGCCGATCCCGCCGGGTCCTGGAAACCCGCTCGGCACGCGGTGGATGGGTATCTCCTCTCCGTACGTTGGGATCCACGGGACGCCGGATGCGGCGTCCATCGGCTACTCCGCCTCCCATGGCTGCATCCGCATGCTGATCCCGCAGGTCGAGTGGCTCTTCCAGCGGGTCGGGGTCGGGACGCCCGTGTTCATAGTCCCGGCGTGACGCCCGACGCGGCGCCGGGCCGGATCCAGCGCGTTGCACAGCTGGCCGCGCTGATCGGCGTCGCCGCGTTGCTCGGTCTCCTGATCTGGAAGGTCGCCTTCGGGGGCACGACGGGCGCCGCGGACGAGCTCGCCAAGGGCAAGCTCGTGCACGCGCCGGCGTTCACCCTCGATCGCCTCGACCAGGACGGGCGGCTTGGCGTCGCCGACCTGCGCGGGAAGGCAGTCGTCGTGAACTTCTGGGCGTCGTGGTGCATTCCGTGCCGCGACGAGGCCCCCGTGCTCCAGAAGACCTACGAGCGCTACCGTGACAGAGGGCTTGTCGTGCTCGGTGTCGACGTCAACGACTTCCGCCAGGACGCGCGCCGCTTCATGGGGCGCTACGGCGTGACGTACCCGGTCGTCTACGACGGCAAGGGCTCGACCGTCGGGAAGTGGGGCGTGCGCGGCTTCCCGGAGACGTTCTTCGTCGACCGCACGGGGAAGCTCGTGGGAGAGCGAATCGAGGGCGCGGTCGACATCGAGCGGAACCGTGACGCGTTCCAGCGCGGGGTTGCGCTCGCGCTCGGCGACGCATCCTGACGTGGTCGCGCGGGTCGCACTCGCCCTCGCGTGCGTGCTGCTCGCCGTGCCCGGTGCGGCGCTCGCGGCGCCCAGCCCGTCGGATCTCGAGGCCGAGTTCGTCTGCCCGACGTGCAAGACGACGCTCGACCAGTCCGACTCCCCGATCGCGCGGAAGATGAAGCAGATGATCCGGACGCGGCTCGCGGAAGGCGCGACGGAGAAGCAGATTCGCGAGGAGCTCGTGGAGCAGTTCGGGCGGGCCGTCGTCGCCGAGCCGCCGAAGCAGGGCTTCGACCTGCTCGCCTGGCTCGTGCCGCTCGGCATCCTCGCCGCCGGCGCGGTCGGTGTCGGCGCGATCGCCTGGGGCTGGAGCCGCCGCCGTGCGGACGAGCCGCCGCCGACGCCGCTCGATCCGGGCCTCGAGCGCCGTCTCGACGCCGAGCTCGAGCGCTTCGACGGATGAGCTGGAGCGAGATCCCGGTCGCCCTGCTCGCGGGGTTCCTCTCGTTCCTTGCGCCGTGTGTGCTCCCGCTCGTCCCCGGCTACCTCTCGACGGTCTCCGCGGTCTCGGCCGAGGAGCTCGGACAGCCCGGCACTGCCCGCCGGGTTGTCACGTCGAGCATCCCCTTCGTCCTCGGCTTCACGGCGTTCTTCGTGCTCCTCGGGGTCGGCGCGTCACTTCTCGGCGGGAGCCTCTTCCGCGACCAGTTCCTGCTCGAGCAGGTCGCGGGCTTCGTGCTCGTCGTGTTCGGGCTCGCATTCATGGGTCTCCTGCCCTGGCCGGAGCGGCTCGTCGGCGCGGGGCTCGTCCAGGGGGCCCGTTCCCGCGGCTCGCGCGTGCTCCTCGGCGGCGCGTTCGCCGTGTGCGCCGCGCCGTGCATCGGGCCGGTGCTCGCGGCGATCCTCGTCCTCGCCGGCTCCTCGGACACCGCGCTCGAGGGCGCGGGGCTGCTCGCGGTCTATTCGCTCGGCCTCGCCATCCCGTTCGTCCTCGCCGGCGCGCTCTTCACCCGGGCGATGGGCGCCTTCCGTTGGCTCCGCGACCACTACCGCGCGATCCAGTTCGCCGGGGGTCTCGTGATGGTCGTCCTCGGGCTGATGCTCTTCTTCGGCCGCTTCTACGTGCTGCGGATCTACGTCAACCGTGCACTCGAGTGGGCGGGGCTCGAGCCGGTCTTCTAGACGTGGGGGAACCAGTGGTTCCCCCACGAGCCCCCTCCTCTGGCTCGTGACCCGGGGAGGGCGGTCTGGCCTCCCGGCCGGCTGAGCCGGCCTCCGGCCGCCGAGGCCCACTCCGCCGCGACGGCCTACACCCGGATGGGGAGGAGGTTGAGCAGGTCCTCGGCGACGCGGGCGGACGCCGCTTCGACCTGGCCGAGGACGGCGGTCACGTTGACACCGCGGTGCGACGGCGCATAGGGGCCGAGGCGCCGCGCGGCCTTCTCGAGCTGGCGCGTCGCGCCTGGCCGGTTGCCGTTCGAGGCGTGATGCCAGGCGACCGTCACGTGGACGAGCCCCTGGAGGAAGTCCCGCTCCGCCTCGGGCGCGGCGCGCCATTCTTCCTCGAGCGCCTCGTGCGCGTCGAACCAGCGTTCGGCGCGCATCAGCTCCAGGCCCTGCTCGAGGCTCACGCTTTCCCCCTCGACCGTGCTAGAACCATGCCCATGGCGACGATCCTGCTGGTGGGGGTCGACCTCATGGTCCGTTCGAGGCTCGATGTCCTCCTCGACGGGCATCGCTTGGTGACGAGCGACAGCGCCGACGCGCCCGACCTCGTCATCTGCGACATCGCGCGCGTCGACGCGGACGAGGTCGCGGACGCCTGGCCCGAGACGCCGATCCTCGGGTTCACGAACCACACGGACACCCTCGGTCTCCAGCGGGCGCACACGGCGGGCTTCGACCAGGTGCTCGTCCGCTCCGCCCTCGCCGACCGGGCGCGCCAGGTGGTCGACGAGCTCGTCGGCGTCGATGCTTGACCCGGGCCCGGGTCGGATGCCGTTGGTAGGCTCGCCCTCGGAATGACGTACATCATCGCCGAGCCCTGTATCGACATCAAAGACCGCTCGTGCGTCGACGTCTGCCCGGTCGACTGCATCCACGAGTTCGCGCGGATGCTGATCATCGACCCCGAGGAGTGCATTGACTGCGGGGCGTGCGAACCGGAGTGCCCCGTCGAGGCGATCTTCCCCGAGGACGCGCTCCCCGACAAGTGGGAGGCGTTCGTGAAGATCAACTACGCGTTCCCCGAAGGCGCCGCGGCCGTCGACCCGCTCGTCCAGCAGTACGCGGACGACAACGACGTCCACAACGAGCCGATCGAGTAGCGCGTTCAGACGAGGCCTCCCTCGTCCGCCGGCCTCGCGGTGCGCTTGTGTCCGACTGAAGTCGGAAACCAATGGTGAGCAGGTAGTTGCGACCGCGACAGCGGGCGCCTTTAGGGTGTGCCCCGCCGGAGGCGGGGATCGAGCGGCGCGATTCCGCTCCTGCGGAATCGCGCTTCGCGAACAAACTGGTGCGCTCTGCCCGACTGAAGTCGCGAATGACCCGAACTGGGTGCCCGACGCAGGGCGTAGTTGCGACCGCGACAGCGGGCGCCTTTAGGGGTGTGCCCCGCCGAAGGCGGGGATCGAGCGGCGCGATTCCGCTCCTGCGGAATCGCGCTTCGCGAACAAGACTAGAGCCGTGCGGCAGACGGCGGCACGACGAGCCGGATCGTCGTCAACGGCCCGTCGCGGCGAGCCTCGAAGGTCCCGTTGAGCTCTGCCGCACGCTCCGCGAGCCCGTCGATCACCGCCTGGCGGCGCTCCGGGGCGGCGTCGTCCGAGACCACGAGCTCGACTCCGCCCGTGGAGGTGAGCGCTAGCGTCACCGAGACCGACGTCGGCGGCCCGCGCCTGACTGCCTGGTCGAGGGCCTCCCGGATGACCTGGAAGAGGCTCGACCGGGCGCCCTCGCCGAGCTCCGTGTCGGCGATCGCCACCTCGACCGCCGCGCCGCGCCGCCCCACGGTGCGGTTGGCGACCTCGCGCACGGCGGCCGCCAGCCCGACCTCCTGCAGCGTTACGGGCTCGAGCCCGGCGACGATCCCGCGGAGCTCCTCCGCTGCGTCACGAGCGACCGCCAGCGCGCGGGCGGCCACGCGCTGACCCGCCTGCACGTCGCCGTCCTCGAGTGCTGCCACGGCGGCATCGAGCATCTGCGACAGCGCCGCGACGTGCTGTACCGGCCCGTCGTGGAGCTGCTCCGCGATGCGCCGTCGCTCCGCCCGCTCCGCAAGCAGACGCTCGGCGACGAGATGCTCGTCGCTCAATCGATCATCGCCTCGCGCAGCGCAATGGCGACCGCCTGGGTGCGGGTCTCCGCCTCGAGCTTCGCGAGGATGTGGCGGACGTGGCTCTTCACGGTCTCCTGCGAGATGAAGAGCTGCTGCGCGACGTCTGCGTTCGACATGCCGTCCGCGAGGAGCTGCAGGATCTCACGCTCGCGCTGGGTCAGGATCTCCTGCCCGTCCCGACCCGTCGCCAGCGACGGGATCAGGGCGGGGTCGACGAAGCTCTCGCCCGCCGCGACCTTTTCGATCGCCTTGAGCAGCGTGTCGTGCGGCGCCTCCTTGAGCACGTAGCCGTGCGCGCCCGACTCGAGGCCGCGTTGCAGCAGCGCCCGCTCGCTGTAGGCGGTGAACACGAGCACGCGCGTGTCCGGGGCGCGGGTCGCGATTTCCTCGGTTGCCTCGATCCCGTCCATCTGCGGCATCCGCAGGTCCATGATCACGACGTCGGGGCGCCGGCGCTCGGCGAGCGCGACGGCGGTCTCGCCGTCGGGTGCCTCACCGACCACGCGGATGTGCGGCGAGCGAAGGAGCGCAAGCCGAAGCCCCTCCCGGACGACCTCGTGGTCGTCCGCGATGAGCACCGTGATCTCGGTGTTTTCCGCCACGGAGTGGGATTCTACGAGGGGGGCGGGACGCCTTCCTCGCCTCATAGGACGAATGCGAGCTGCTCGGGCTCGGGCGCGGGCTCGATCGTCGGCCGGCGAGGCCGCCACGTCGCCCGCGCGAGGTCGCGGACGGCTCGGCGCACGGGCTCCGTCTCGACCGACGAGAGGTACGCACGTCCTGCATAGAGCCGCTCGTACTCGGGGAGCAGCTCGGGCCAGGCGCGGGCGAGCGCCGCGAGAAAGTGCTCGCGCGTGCCCGGTCGGAGATAGAGGACGTTCGCCCAGATCCCGCTCGCGCCGGCGGCCCGCGCCTCGCGAACGACCTCCGCGAGTCGCGCGGGGTCGTCGGACAGCCCCGGGAGGATCGGGGCGAGCGCGACGCCCGTGTCGATCCCGGCCTCCGAGAGGATGCGCACGGTCTCGAGACGCTTGCGCGGCGGAGCCGTGCCCGGCTCGGTCGCCCGCCAGATCCTCTCGTCGAGCGTCGGCACCGAGAAGCTCACGTGCACCTTCGCCCTCCGTGCGGCCTCGACGAGCACGTCGACGTCGCGGCGGATCATCGGCCCGCGCGTGATGAGGGAGAAGGGCGTGCGCGACGCGCCGAGCTCGCGGATGCACGCACGGGTCAGCCGAAAGCGGCCCTCGGCCGGCTGGTAGGGGTCGGTCGCCGCTCCGACCGCGACGTTCGCCCGCGTCCACGAGGGCCGCGCGAGCTCGGCGCGGAGGACCTCGGCGACGTTGACCTTGACGCGGATCGAGCGGCCGTAGCGGTCGTCGGCCGGTCGGTCGGCCCTGGCCTCGAAGGCACGGACGTAGCAGAAGGTGCAGCGGTGCGCGCAGCCCGTGTACGGGTTCAGCGACCAGTCGAAGGGCATCCCCTTGACGCGGTTGAGCGCACTCCGGCACGGCTCCTCCCGGTACTCCATGCCTCATGATAGAACATATGTTCGTTTGGCTGCGACGACGCCTCGGGCTATCCGCAAGACGTCTCGCTGCGGCGGCGGTCAGGCCGCTGCGGCCGACACCATGCCGGCCGCGACGGTCTCGTTCGTCGCCTCGTCCACGAGGACGAACGCGCCGGTCGTGCGGTTCTCGGCATAGCGGTCGACGAGCAGCGGCTCGGCGAGCCGGAGGCGAATGTGCGCAAGGTCGTTGAGCTCGAGCCTGTCGGCGGCGTGGTGGTCGAGCGTCTCGACGTCGAGCACCGAAACGATCTCCTCGAGGATCGCACGGGCCCAGCGCGTCGTGTGCTTGACCGCGAGTCGCGCGCCGGGCTGCACCGGCCGCTCGCTCATCCAGCACACGCTCGCCTCGACCGTACGGGCGGCGACGGGCCGGTCCGCCGGGCCGCACAGCATGTCGCCTCGCGAGACGTCCACATCGTCCGTGAGCCGGACGACGACCGACTGCCCCGGGACGGAGACCTCGAGGTACCCGTCGTGGTTCTCGATCGCCGCGACCGTGGTCTGCAGCCCGGAGGGAAGGACGACGACCTCGTCGCCGGCGCGCCACTCGCCGCCCGCGACCTGGCCCGCGTAGCCGCGGTAGTCGTGGTGCTCGTCGGACATCGGCCTGATCACCCACTGCACCGGGAACCTGCGGTGCGCCACGTCGCGGTCGGCGGCGATCTCGATCGCCTCGAGCCGCTCGAGGAACGTCCCGCCCGTCCACCACGGCATCCGGGCCGACGGCTCGACGACGTTGTCGCCGGGGAGCGCGGCGATGGGGATCGTCGCCGTATCGGCGAGCCCGAGGCGGCCGGACAGATCGACGAGATCGCGCTCGATCTCCCGGAAGCGACCCTCCTCGAAGTCGACGAGGTCCATCTTGTTGACCGTGAAGACGACATGCGGGATCCCGAGCATCGACGCGATGTAGGTGTGCCGCTGCGTCTGCTCGATCACACCCTTGCGCGCGTCGAGCAGCACGACCGCGACGTCGGCGGTCGAGGCGCCGGTCACCATGTTGCGCGTGTACTGGACGTGGCCGGGCGCGTCGGCCAGCTGGAAGCGGCGCGTCGGCGTGACGAACGAGCGGTACGCGACGTCGATCGTGATCCCCTGCTCGCGCTCCGCGCGCAGCCCGTCGGTGAGGAGCGCGAGGTTGACGTAGCCGTCACCGCGGCGCTCGCTCGTCTCCTCGACGTGCTCGAGCTGGTCCGACATCACCTGCTTCGTGTCGTAGAGGAGGCGCCCGATGAGCGTCGACTTGCCGTCGTCGACGGAGCCGCACGTCACGAGCCGTAGCAGCTCGCTCGAGGCGGCCTCGCCGGTGAGCATCTCCGCGAGGTCGATCGCGTCCATCAGAAGTAGCCCATCCGCTTGCGGTCCTCCATCGCGGCCTCGGAGACCTTGTCGTCCGCGCGGGTCTCGCCGCGCTCGGTGATGCGCGTCGCTGCGATCTCTCGCACGACCTCCTCGATCGTCGCGGCCGTCGACCGGACGCCGCCCGTGCAGCTCATGTCGCCCACGGTGCGGAATCGCACCCACTCCGAGAAGGGCTCCTCGTGGGGGTAGCGCTCGACGAACTCGGACGCGGCGTAGAGCATCCCGTCACGCTCGAAGACCTCGCGCTCGTGCGAGAAGTAGATCGCGGGGAGCTCGAGCTGCTCGCGGGCGACGTACTGCCAGACATCGAGCTCGGTCCAGTTCGAGATCGGGAAGACGCGCACCTGCTCGCCCTTGCGGATGCGGCCGTTGTAGAGGTTCCAGAGCTCCGGGCGTTGCGCGCGGGGGTTCCACTGTCCGAAGTCGTCGCGGAACGAGAAGATCCGCTCCTTCGCGCGCGAGCGCTCCTCGTCGCGGCGGGCGCCGCCGATCGCCGCGTCGAAGCCGTGCTCGGTCATCGCGTCGAGCAGCGTCGTCGTCTGCAGCTGGTTGCGCGAGGCCCGCGGCCCCGTCTGCTCGACGACTCGGCCCCTGTCGATCGACTCCTGCACCGACGCGACGACGAGGCGCTCGCCGAGCCCCGCCACACGGCGGTCGCGGAACTCGATCGCCTCCGGGAAGTTGTGGCCCGTGTCGACGTGCATCAGCGGGAACGGGAATCGTCCGGGGCGGAACGCCTTCTCGGCGAGCCGCAGGAGGACGATCGAGTCCTTGCCACCGGAGAAGAGGAGGACCGGCCGCTCGAGCTCGGCGGCAACCTCTCGCATGATGTGGATCGCCTCCGACTCGAGCGCGTCGAGATGAGACAGGCGGACGATGGGATCGGTCGTGGTCATGTCGCTCGCTGGCCCGGCGTCTCAGGCGTGGAGCCCGCACTCCGTCTTGTCGCCGCCGGCCCAGCGGCCCTCGCGGCCGGTCCCCGGCGCCGTGCAGTGCGTGCAGCCGATCGAAGCGTATCCCCGCTCGTGGAGTGCGTTGACGGGAAGGTCGCGCTCGTGGACATAGGCCCAGACGTCGTCGTCGGTCCAGTCCGCGAGTGGGCTCGCCTTCCAGATCTCGTGCCGTTCGTCCCAGCCCAGCTTCGGCGTCGCCGAGCGCGTCGGGGACTGGTCGCGGCGCACCCCGGTGATCCAACCGTCGAGCCCGGAGAGGGCGGCCCCGAGCGGCCCGATCTTGCGGATCGAGCAGCAGAGGTCGGGGCTCCGCTCCCACAGAGCCTCGCCGTGGACCGCGGCTTGCCGGCCGAGGGACGGGCCTTCGAAGACCCGGATCGCGATCCCGTACCGCCGCTCGATCTCCCGCCAGACGGTGTACGTCTCGGGAAAGAGCACGTGCGTGTCGAGCGCGAAGACACGCGCGTTCGGCTCGCGCTCGAGCAGCATGTCGAGGAGGACGCTCTCCTCCTTCTGGAACGAGCATGCGAGCGCGACGTTGGGGTGGAGCGCCTCGAGGACGGTCTCGACCACCTGTCCGGCAGTGAGCGCCTCGACATCGGTCTCGCCGACGAGCTCTGCGACGCTCCGCTCCATGGCGGCGAACGGTACCAGCATCAGCAATGTTTATTGATGCCATTAGCGAGAATTCCACGTGTGAACAACGACCTCTGGTGCCGGAGCACGAGAGAGCGTCGTCGATCTCCTGCAGACATGGGCCATTTCGGCCATGGCGCGGACGGCGGCGCGTAGGGTTGCCGCATGGACGAGCTGGACGGCGGAATCCGCCGCGTGACGCTGCCGCTGCCGGCGCGCCCCGGGCACGTCCACTCCTACGTCCTCCCCGGAGACGACGGGTGGACGATCGTCGATACCGGGCTCGGGCTACCCGACGCGAAGGAGCGCTGGGCGCGTGAGCTCGCCGAGCTTCCCGGCCCGGTACGGAGGATCGTCGTGACCCACTTCCACCCGGACCACGTGGGCGCGGCGGGCGACCTCGTCGAGCTCACCGGGGCGCCGGTCGCTCAGGGGCGCCTCGACTACGAGCAATGCCACCTCGTCTGGGGCGGGAGCGACTGGGCCGACGTGCTCGTCGCGTGGTTCCGGCGACACGGCGTGCCCGACGACGTGATGCGCGAGCTGATCGAGCAGGGAGCGCTCTGGCGGCCCTTCATCCACTATCAGCCCGATCCGGACCTCCTCGATCCGGGCGACCACGTCGACGGGTGGAGGGCCGTCGCTGCGCCCGGCCACGCCGACGGCCAGATGATGCTCGTCCGCGACGGCGTGCTCGTCGCGGCCGACCACATCCTCGACCCGATCTCGCCGACCGTCGGGCTCTGGCCGCGGAGCAGCCCCGACCCCCTCGGCGACTATCTCGCCGCCCTCGAGGCGGCGATCGCGCTCGACGCCCGCATCGCGCTCCCGGGCCACGGCGAGCCGATCCCCGACCCGGGCGCCCGCGCGCGGGCGCTGATCGCCCATCACGCCGAGCGCCTCGCGGCGACCGCCGACGCGCTCGGCGAGGAGCCGCGGAGCGGATACGAGGTCTCCTACCCACTCTTCGGCGACGACCTGAAGCCTGCTGCCCGTCGGTTCGCGGTGGCGGAGACGCTGTCCCACCTCGAGCGGCTCGTCCTCGAGGGTGGGGCGCGGCGTCACGAGGACAGCGGAGGCGTCGCCTATACTTCCGCGGCGTAGTGGAAGACGAGTCGCCGCCGAGTACCGGCGCCCGTGAGAGGGCGCGTGCACACATCTCCTCTGCGCAGGGGTTCGTCATGACCGGTGGGTCGTGCCGGCGATGACGGTCGCGCTCGAGCTCGCGGCCGTCGCCGCGCTGATCCTCCTGAACGGCTTCTTCGTCGCGGGCGAGTACTCGCTCGTGACCGTGCGGCGAACGCGCATGAAAGAGCTCGCGGACGAGGGGAGCCGCACGGCGCGCTCCGTCGTCAAGATCACGAGCGATCCGCCGCACTTCATCGCCGCGATGCAGCTCGGCGTGACCCTGACCTCGCTGGCCATCGGCGCGCTCGGCGAGCGGGTGTTGTCCGAGCTGTTCGACCAATGGCTCGCGACGATCCTCGCCGTCCTGCTCGCGTTCCTCATCATCACCTTCCTGCACGTCGTGGTCGGCGAGCTGGTCCCCAAGGGCCTCGCGCTCAGCTACGCCGAGCGCATCGCCCTCGCCGTGTCGGCACCCGTGCGCCTGTTCTTCTTCGTGTTCAAGCCGTTGATCTGGTTCCTCCAGCGCTCGAGTGAGCTCGCACAACGCGCGATCGGCGTCGACCCGACGTTCACCGAGGGCGAGGCGCACTCCGAGGCGGAGCTGAAGATGCTGCTCGAGGTCTCGACCGAGCACGGCGAGATCGAGAGGGACGAGCGCGAGATGCTCTACAAGGTCTTCGACTTCGCCGAGAAGGAGGTCGCGGACGTCATGGTGCCCCGGCCGGACGTCGTCGGCATCGCGATCGAGCTCGATCCGGAAGAGGCCATGGCGGCGATGCTCGAGGCCCCGTACACGCGGTACCCGGTCTATCGGGAGTCGCTCGACGAGATCGTCGGGATCCTCCACGTCCGCGATCTGGTCGCCTCGCTCTTGAACGGCGGGAGAACCCACGTGACGCTGGCCGAGCTCCTGCGCCCGCCCTACGTCGTGCCCGAGACCAAGGACCTCGGCGCGCTGCTCGCGGAATTCCGGCGGACGAGCCAGCACATGGCCGTCGTCGTCGACGAGTACGGCGCGACCGCGGGGATCGTCACGCTCGAGGACCTGCTCGAGGAGATCGTGGGCGAGATCGAGGACGAGTTCGACCTTCCGAACGAGTCCGTCGAGCACGTGAGCGAGACGACGGTCAGGATCGACGGGTCGTTCACGATCGACGACTTCAACGAGGAGTTCGGCTCCACGCTCGACACGGAGGACTTCCACACCGTCGCCGGGTTCGTCTTCGGCAGCCTCGGGCGCGCGGCCGAGGTCGGCGACGAGGTCGGCGCGGAGCGCCTCCGCTTCCGCGTGCTCGAGACGAACGGCTCCCGGATCCAGCGCCTCGAGGTCGAGTTCCTGCCCGCCCCGGTCGGGGCCGACGACACGCCGGAAGCAGCCTGATCGGCGCGAAACGTGCGACGCGCTGAACGCGACGCACCATTCACGCGGTTCGTGTAGCAACGGGACGCATGGGCTCGCCGCTCAAACACCGCGACTTCGCGCTCTACCTGGGCGCGACCGTCGCGACCGCGTTTGCGATCGAGATGTCATTCGTCGCGGTCGGCTGGCAGGTGTATGCGATTCACCGCGACCCGCTCGACCTCGGGCTCGTCGGCCTCGCGATGTTCGTGCCGCTGCCGCTTCTCGCGCTTCCGGCCGGGCATCTCGCCGACCGCTACCCCCGGCGGACGATCCTCGCCTTGGCGATCGGGATCGACGCAGTCGTCGCGGTCGGGCTGCTCCTCGTCACACGCTCCGGCGCGACCCAGACGTGGCCGTTCTTCGCGCTCGCGTTCGGCACCGGACTCGCCTCGGCGCTCGGCGCTCCCGCCGGTCGCGCGCTGACCCCCTCGCTCGTCCCGCGGGACGTCCTGGTCAAGGCGTTCGCCCAGCGCTCGATCGCCTTTCAGCTCTCGGTGATCGGCGGCCCCGCGCTCGGCGGCCTCCTGTTCGCGCTCCATCCCGAGCTCGTGTACGCCGTCTCGTCCGCGTTCTCGCTCGTCGCGCTCGCCGCCCTTCTGCTGATGCGGGCGGGCCGCGACGGGGCGGGAGCGGGGTCACCCGACCTCGCGAGCGTGCTCGGCGGCGTTCGCCTCGTCCGACGCACGCCCGTGCTGCTGGGCGCGATCTCGCTCGACCTGTTCGCCGTCCTCTTCGGCGGCGCGGTCGCGCTGCTGCCGGTGTTCGCGCGTGACGTGCTCGAGGTCGGTCCCGCCGGGCTCGGGGTCCTCCGCGCCGCCCCCGCGGTCGGGGCGCTCTGCGCGGCGGCCGTCATGACCCGGAGGCCGCTACGCCGGCGGGCGGGCCGCACGCTGCTCACGGTCGTGGCGCTGTACGGCATCACGATGATCGTCTTCGGGCTCTCGGAGACGATGTGGCTCTCGCTGCTGGCGCTCGCGGCAGGCGGCGCGGTCGACATGGTCAGCGTCGTCCTCCGGCAAACGATCCTGCCGCTCGTCACGCCGGACGAGCTCCGGGGCCGGGTGACGGCGGTCGAGATGGTCTTCATCAGCGCCTCGAACGAGCTCGGCGCGTTCGAGTCGGGCGTCGCCGCGGCGCTGATCGGCGCCGTGCCGGCCGTGCTCCTCGGCGGTGCAGCGACCATCGCGGTCGCCGTCATGTGGAGGCGCCTCTTCCCCCAGCTCGCCGAGGTCGACCGGCTCGACGAGCTGCGCCCGGTGGGAGCGGCCGTGTCCTGAGCGGCCATCTGGACGGGCGCAGACGGGGCTGGCACGATGACCGCATGGAGTGGGCTCAGGCAGCGGTGATCGTCGGCGCGCTCACGGCGGTAATGGGCCTCGTCGTCGGCTTGCAGACGTTCTGGATCGCCCGTGCGCTCGACACGCTCCGTGACGAGATGCATCGCGGCTTCGACCGCCTCGACGCGCGGATCGACCGCCTCGAGGCACGCGAGCCCCCGGGTCTGCGCCGGATCTGACGCCGATCAGCGGCGGGCCTGCGCGAGCAGGTCCGCCGCGCTGACGCCGCGCATCGAGGCGTCGAGCAGCTCGACCGGGTGGAGCGCAGGAAGCGGGCGCCCCGCGCGGCCGAGCGCCTGCGCGACCTGGACGAGGCAGCCGGGGTTGGCGCTCGCGTAGGCGTCCGGCTCCGTGGCCAGCACGCGGGACGCCTTCCGGTCACCCAGGTCGCGGGCGGCCTCGGGCTGCGTGACGTTGTAGATCCCCGCCGAGCCGCAGCAGATGTCCTGCTCGGCGGGCTCGGCGACGCTGAGCCCCGGAATGCGCTCGAGCAGCGGCAACCAAGCCGCCGGGAGCCGCTGCGCATGGCGGAGATGGCAGGAGTCCTGGTAGGCGACCGTCAGCTCGAGTGGGTGGAGCTCTTGGAGCTCGGCGTCGCGCAGGGCCTCCGTGACGTCGAGTGCGGCAACGCCCTTCTCCTTCAGGTGCGATCCGCAGCCGGAGGCGTTCACGACGATCGTCTCGACACCGTCGAAGCTTCGGCGGAGGCGATCGGTGAAGCGTGCCGACTCGTCCGCGCGCCCCGCGTGCGCCGACAGCGCGCCGCAGCAGCCCTGCGGCGGCGAGACGACCTCGTGACCCGTGGCGGCGAGCACCCGCGCCGTCGCCGCGTTCACCTCGCCGAAGACGACCGACTGGACGCAGCCGGTGAGCAGGCCCACACGTCGGGAAGCCCGCGTCGACCGGGTAGGAGGGGTGAGCGCCGCCGGCTGCTCGGCGGAGCGCCACCTGGGCGCGAGCTCGAGCATCGGGCGGGCCCACGCGGGCGCCGGCAGCCGGCGTCCGAGCGGCGCCAGCCGCAGCGCCCAGCGCATGCGCCGGGGGTGGGGCAGCGTCGCGAACAACAGTCGGCGCTGGAGCCGCTCCGCACGCGGGCGCTCCTGCCGTGCCTCGACCGTCGCCCGCGTCTCCTCGATGAGCAGGTCGTAGCGCACGCCCGAGGGACAGCTCGTGACACAGGCCATGCACCCGAGGCACCGGTCGAAGTGCTCCGTGACGGTCGGGCTCAGCGTGAGCGTGCCCTGCGCGGTCTTCTCCATCAGCTGGATGCGGCCGCGCGGCGAGTCCATCTCCTCGTTCCAGAGGACGTACGTGGGGCAGGTGGGGAGGCAGAACCCGCAGTGGACGCAGGCGCGCGTGAGCTCCTCGATCACCCGAGCACCGCCGCCGGGTCGAGCCGCGCCTTCAGCGCCCGGTGCAGCCGGCGCGTCGTCGCCGACGGGACACCGCCGACGCGGTGGGGGACGTACGCGATCCCGGCGGCGGGACGCACCACCGCCTCCGGGAGGGTCGAGAGGACGTTTCCGAGGTCCGCCGGGGCGAATGCCCGCCGCCCGAGCGCGCGAGCCTGCCGCTCGCGCGCCTCGTCCCAGACCGTCCCGTCCGCCGGCGCGCCGCCGACCAGCGCGCGGGCAGCAGCCATCTGCGCGTCGACCGCCCGCTCGCGCCCCTCGAAGAGCACGGCGACGCGGCCCGGGTGGAGGACGTCGAGCGCGCTCGGCTGGAGCTGCGACCGACGGAGCTTGTGGACGACGCCTGCCGGGTCGTCCGTCTCGACGACGTGCGTCGCCGACGCTGCCGGCCGCGGATGAAGGCGAAGCGACACGCGGGCGATCAGCGCGAGTCGACCCTCCGAGCCGCAGACGAGCTTGCCGAGGTCGTAGCCGGCGACGTTCTTCACGACCTTGCCCCCCGAGCTCGCGACCGTCCCGTCGCCGAGCACGAGCGTCACGCCGAGCACGAGGTCGCGCGGCGCGCCGAAGCGGTGCGACAGCGGGCCCGACAGGCGGGCGGCGAGGCACGCGCCGACGGTCGGGTCGCCCGGCGGGTCGAGCGAGAGCCGCTGGCCGGCCCCCGCGAGCCTCGCCTGCAGCGCCGAGAGCCGGATGCCCGCCTCGACCGTGCAGGTGAGGTCTCCGGCCTCGTGCTCGAGCACCCGGTCGAGCCCGTCCGTGGAGAGATCCTCGCCGATCCGGACCCGGCGACCCGCCGCCGACGCCTCGGCGACGAGCGCGGCCGCCTCCTCGATCGTCGCCGGGCGCATCAGAAGCGCTCCGCCAGCCCGAGCCGCTCGAGGGGATGGGCGCGGTAGGGGCCGGGCACCTCGCCGCAGAGGCGCGGCGTGGGGATCACCTTGCCCGGGTTCGCGATTCCGTCCGGGTCGAAGGCGCGACGCACGCGCTCGAACGCATCCAGGTCGCGCTCGGAGAACATCGACGGCATCGCGCAGGCCTTGTCGACGCCGATCCCGTGCTCGCCGGTGAGCGACCCGCCGGCATCGACGCACGCCGCGAGGATTTCGTCCGCAAGCGCCTTCGCCCGCTCGTAGTCGCCCGCGACCGCGGCGTCGTAGAGCACCAGCGGGTGGAGGTTCCCGTCACCTGCGTGGAAGACGTTGCCGACCCGGAGCCCGTGCTCCGCCGAGAGCTCGTCGATCCGGCGCAGCACCGCGGGGAGCTTCGTGCGGGGGACGACGCCGTCCTGGACGTAGTAGTCGGGCGACACGCGGCCCATCGCCGCGAAGGCTCCCTTGCGGCCCATCCACAGCAGGGCGCGCTCGCCTGCGTCGTGGGCGGTACGGATCTCGAAGGAGCCCGCCGCGCGACAGATGGCGTCCACCGCCCCCACGTCCTCGTCGACCTGTGAGACGACACCGTCCAGCTCGACGAGCAGCACCGAGCCCGCGCCCTCCGGGTAGCCCGGGTGGTAGGCCTCCTCGGCGGCCTGGATCGTGAACCGGTCCATGATCTCCATCGCGGACGGAAGGATCCCCGCGGCCACGATTCGGGACACCGCGTCGCCCGCCTCCTCGATCGAGCGGAACGCCGCGAGCTGCGTCACGACCGACTCGGGCCGGCGCACGATCCTGAGCGTCACCTCGACGGCGATGCCGAGTGTTCCCTCCGAGCCGATCAGCACGCCGAGCAGGTCGGGCCCGTCGTCGCCGTCGATCGCCTTGCCGCCGAGCTCGAGCAGCTCGCCGTCGGCCAGGACGACCTTCGCGCCGGTGACGTGGTTGACCGTGAAGCCGTGCTTGAGGCAGTGCGCGCCGCCGGAGTTCTCCGCGATGTTGCCGCCGATCGTGCAGACCTGCTGGCTCGACGGGTCCGGCGCGTAGAAGTAGCCCTCCGCCTCCACCGCGCGCGTGACGTCGAGGTTCGCGACTCCCGGCTCGACCACCACGCGCTCGCCCTCCAGGTCGATCTCGAGGATCCGGCTCATCCGCGCGACGGAGACGACGATCCCGTCCGCGACGGGGAGCGCGCCGCCCGAGAGGCCCGTCCCCGCGCCACGGGCGACGAACGGCACACGAGCGCGCGCACAGGCCCGTAGGACGGCCTGCACCTCCTCCACCGAGCCGGGGAGCACGACGCACGCCGGTTGCGCGCGCCAGCCCGTGAGCCCGTCGCAGTCGTAGGTCGCGAGGTCCTCGGCCGCCGTGAGCACGTACGCCTCGCCGACCGCTGCGACGAGCTCCTCGACGAATCCGGGCGGGAGCGGCATCGACGCGATCCTACTTCGGTGGACCGTCCGCGAAGCATCGATCATCGATGATCTGCATGGGATAGGGTCACGCAATGAGCCTCCCCATCTCCCGCCCCGGCAAGATCGTCTGCGTCGGGCTCAACTACAGAGACCATGCCGAGGAGCAGGGAACCGAGCTCCCCGCCGCGCCGCTCCTCTTCGCCAAGTTCACCACCTCCCTGATCGGGCCGGGCGACCCGATCGTGATCCCATCGGTCGTGACGAGGTGCGACTACGAGGCGGAGCTCGGCGTCGTGCTCGGCGCCACGGTCAGGAACGTCTCGAAGGAGAACGCGTTCGAGGCGGTCGCCGGCTACGTCGTCGCGAACGACGTCTCGGCACGCGACCTCCAGTTCGCCGACGGCCAGTGGACGCGGGGGAAGTCGCCCGACACGTTCTGTCCCGTCGGCCCGCTCGTCCCCGCCGCGGACGTGCCCGACCCCCACGCGCTCGGGATCCGCGCGATCCTGAACGGGGAGACGATGCAGGACTCGTCGACCGCGAACCTGATCTTCGGGATCGACGAGGTGATCAGCTACGCGTCGCAGACCTCGACGCTCGAGGCCGGCGACCTGATCCTGACCGGCACGCCCGCCGGCGTCGGAGTCTTCCGTGACCCGCCGCGGCTGCTCCAGCCGGGTGACGAGATCACGATCGAGATCGAAGGCGTGGGGTCGCTGACGAACCCGGTCGAGGCGGAGAGTGGAGGATAGGACCGGGCCGCCCGCGATCATGATCGAGAGAACCGTCCTCCGAGAGCAGGTGAAGGACGTCCTGCTCCAGCGCATCGTCCGCGGCGAGCTCAAGCCGGGCGAGCGGCTCGTCGAGACGCGCATCGCCAGCGAGCTCGGCACGAGCCAGGCGCCGGTCCGCGAGGCGTTGCGAGATCTCGAGCTCCTCCGGATGGTGGAGTCCGAGCCGTTTCGAGGAGCGCGAGTGCGCGCCTTCGGCGACGACGAGCTCGTCGAGGTGTACCCGGTGCGCGCCGCGCTCGAGGAGCTCGCGGCGAAGGAGGCGACGAAGCGGCTGGGCGGTGACGTCGCGGTGCTCGAGCGCGAGGTCGACGCCATGCGGGCCGCGGCGGAGCGCGGCGACCTGAGCGCGCTCGTGCAGCACGACATCGCCTTCCACCGCGAGATGGTCGAGGCGGCCGGGAACCCCGTGCTCGAGCAGTGCTGGAAGTCGCTCGGCGTCGAAGGGCGGATCACGATCTCGTTGTACGGGACGTACGTCGAGCCACGCGACGCCGCCGAGAAGCACGTCCCGATCCTCGACGCGATCCGCACGGGCAAGCCCGGGGCGGCCGGCCGCGAGGCGCGCAAGCACGTCGAGGAGTTCGGGCGCATCGCCCGGCGGCGGGCGAAGGCCGCGGGGCGCTGACGCACCGCTCGAGGTCCGCCGCCCTCGCAGGGCTGTTCCTCGCCGCCCTCGCGCTGCGGCCCCAGATCGTCGGCGTCGGGCCGCTGATCGACGAGATCCAGGACGACCTCGACGCCTCGCACGCCCTCGTCGGGCTCCTCGGCACGATCCCGGTGCTCTGCATGGGGCTCTTCGCCCCGGTCGCCGCCTATCTCTCCGCCCGGCTCGGGACGAGGCGCGCGATGACGATCGGGCTCGCGCTGATCGGCACCTTCGGCGTGCTCCGCGCGCTCGCACCGGGCGCCGTGCTCGTCGTGCTCCTGACGTGGGGCGTCGGCATCGGCATGGGCCTCGGCAACGCGCTCGCCCCGCTCGCCGTGCGGGAGACGGTTCCCGAGCGCCCCGCCACGGGCACCGGCGTCTACACGACCGGCATCCAGATCGGCTCGACCGTCGCCGCGGCGATCGCGGTCCCCCTGGCGGGCCTGCTCGGCGGCTGGCGCGGCGCGCTGATCGCGCTCTCGGTGGTCGCCTGCGCGATCGCCGTCGCCTGGGCCGTGCTCGAGCGCGGGGGCGAGGCCCACATCCGCCCCGGGCGGCTTTTCCCGCGGCTCCCGTGGCGGTCGCGCACGGCCTGGCTCCTGGTCGCGATCTTCGGCGCGATGGGCTCGGCGTACTACGGGCTCAACGCGTGGCTCCCCGACGCCTACGGGGAGCGGGGTTGGAGCGACGGTGCGGCCGGGCTGCTGCTCGCGGCGATGAACCTGACCGCGATCCCCGCCTCCTTCCTCATCCCCTGGCTGTCCGATCGTCGCGGCGGACGGCGGCCGTGGCTCGCGGGCGTGACGGTGTTCTTCGCGGTGGGCGCGCTCGGGCTCGTCGCCCTGCCCGGCGCGGCGTATCTCTGGGCGCTGCTGGCCGGCATCGCCCAGGGCGGCGCGTTCGCGCTCGTGATGACGCTCCCGCTCGACCTCGAGTCGACGCGCGAGCGCGTCGGCGCGCTCGTCGGGCTCATGCTCGGCGGCGGCTACTGCATCGCGGCGACCGCGCCGTTCGTGCTCGGCGCGGTGCGCGACGCGACCGGGTCGTTCGACGCCGTGCTCTGGGTGTGCGCCGCCTTCGCCTGCCTGCTCGTCGTCCTCGTCAACCTGCTTCCGCGCCTGCAGCATCCCGAGGCGGCCGAGGCATCGGCCTGAGGCCTCAGCCGCGGTAGACCCGGCTCGCGTACTCCTCGACCATCCGCGCGGCCGAGAAGCGCGGGCCGTTCGTCCGCAACGAGCGCTTCACCATTGCGAGCCAGCGCCGCGGGATACCGTCGGCGTCGCGGTCCGAGAAGAGCGGGATCACCTGGTTCTCGAGGAGGTCGTAGAGCGCGTGGGCATGGCGGGCGTCCTGTCCCGTCTCGTCCTCGCCTTCCGGGGCGTGGCCGTCGATCTCCCAGCCGTTCTCACCGTCGTACCCCTCGACCCACCAGCCGTCGAGCACGCTCAGGTTGAGGCCGCCGTTCGCGGCGGACTTCATCCCGCTCGTCCCGCTCGCCTCGAGCGGCGGCCGCGGCACGTTGAGCCAGACGTCGCAGCCGCCGACGATCGGCGGCGCCACGGAGAGGTCGTAGTTCTCGAGGAACGCAACCCGCGACGTGATGCCCACGGACTCCGAGAGGCCGAAGACGTCGACCAGCATGCGTTTCGCGTTGTCGTCGAGCGGGTGCGCCTTCCCCGCCACGACGAGTTGCAGCGGCGGGCCGTCGGCGAAGATCCGCCGCACGCGCTCCGGGTCGTACGTGAGCAGGAACAGGCGCTTGTACGTCGCGATCCTGCGGGCGAAGCCGAGCGTGAGCGTGTCCTCGGCAAACGTCTCCGCGACCGCCATCACGTCGTCGGGGTCCTCGCCGCGCAGGAGCCGGTCCTGGACGGACTTCACCTTCACGTAGTCGACGAGCAGGCGGCGTGCCTCGTTGCGGGCCGCCCACAGCTCCTCGTCGGGAATGCCGTCGACGGGCGCCCACGTCTCCGGGTCGGACGCCCGGTCGAGCCAGCCCTCGCCCAGGTGGCGGTCGAGCAGGGTGCGCATGGGCGGGGAGAGGAACGTGGGGAGGTGGATGCCGTTCGTGACGTGCGTGATCGGCACCTCGTCCGCGGACGACGTGCCGAAGAGGGGCTGCCACATCTCGCGCGCGACCTCGCCGTGGCGCATGCTCACCGCGTTCGCGCGGCGCGAGAGCCGCAGGGCGAGCGGCGTCATTCCGGGCCACTCGTCGCTTCCCGGATACGTCCGGCAGAGATCGAGAAATCGCGCCGCGTCGATGCCGACGCGGCGCGGGAGGTCCGCGAACGCGTCGAGGAACGACGAGGTCTCGTACGTCTCGTTTCCGGCCGGGACGGGGGTGTGAGTGGTGAAGACGCAGCGGTCGCGGGCCGCGGCGAGCGCGTCGTCTGCCGGCGTGCCGGCCGCCACCTGCTCGGCTGCCAGCTCGAGGGCGGCGAGGGCGGGATGGCCCTCGTTGAAGTGCAGGACGCCGGGCTCGATACCGAGTGCGCGGAGGGTGCGCACCGTGCCGAGGCCGAGCAGTCCGTACTGGCCGAGGCGCGTCAGCGGGTTCCCCTCGTAGAGCCGGGCGGTGATCCACCGGTCGAGCGGGTCGTTCTCCTCGAGCTCCGCGTCGAGGAGGTAGAGCGGGACGCGCCCGATCTCCGCCCGCCAGACGTGGAAGGCCACCTCGCGGCCGAAGAACGGGAACGAGAGCGTGAGCGGCGCGCCGTTCTCGTCGCGCACCTGGACCGTCGGCAGCCGCTCCGGCATGATCTGCGTCCAGTACTCGTGCTGCAGGCCCGTGCGGTCGACGCGCTGCTGGAAATACCCCTTGCGGTAGAGAAGGCCGACGCCGATCACGGGCAGTGCGAGGTCGCTCGCCGCCTTGAGGATGTCGCCGGCGAGCGCTCCGAGGCCGCCGGAGTAGATCGGCAGCGACGGATGCACGCCGAACTCGGCGCAGACGAAGACGACCGGCCCGTCGAGCCCCTCGATCGGCGTCTCCGGGCGCGCGCGGTCGTCCCGGAGCACCTGCTCGAGCCGTGCGATCCGCTCGAGGGTGGGGCCGTGTGAGGCGGCGATCGCCGCCGCGTGCGGCGTCAGGTCGGCGAGCTGGCGCACCGGGTTGCGGGCATGGAGGTCCCAGGCATGCGGATCGAGCGCGCGGAACAGCTCGGCCCCGTCCGGGTCCCACGACCAGCGGTAGTCGAGGGCGATCCGCGCGAGAGGCGCGAGCTCCGGCGGCAGGCGCAACGCGAGCTCGGCAGAGCGGTCGTCTGCCTCCCGGGCTCCAGGCAGAGCCGCGATGTCCACGATCCGCGTGGTGCTCACGGGGCCTCAAGCTAGCCGAGGTCGGCTATCCGGCCGCGCGGAAGTGCTCGACCGTCGCGGCGACGCCCGCCTCGAGCGTCGTGCGCGGGAACGGGCCGACGTCACGGTCGAAGCCGACCGCCTCGAGCTCCGGCGGGAAGGGGAGCGGGTCGCCCGTCCACGTGATCTCGGCCCCGGGCACGACGGCTGCGATCGCCGCCGCGACGTCCTGCACGGAGGCGGCCGCCCCGGGGGCGTTGTAGACGGCGGCGCCCTCGCGCCCGGCGCTCGCCGCCATGACGAACGCCCGTGCGACGTCGAGCGCGTAGTCGTACTGGGCGGTTCCGGTGTAGCCGATCTCGTACGGCTCGCCGCGCGCTGCGGCGCGCATCGCCATCGTCGGCCCCGAGGTCATGCCCTGGTCGCGGCCGGGGCCGTACACGACGTAGGGACGGAGACCGATCGACGGAAGGCCGCGGTCTGCTGCGTAGATGCGCGCCATGCCCTCGTCGGCGAGCTTGGAGACGCCGTAGAGCGTGCTCGGGGTGGTGCCGCCGGCCTCGGGCGCGGGGGAGGGGTCGGACGGGCTGTACACGGCGGTCGAGCTCGCGTAGGCGACGCCTGGGATCCGGTCGAGCCGCTTCGACACGGCCTCGAAGACGTTGACGGTGCCCGCGACGTTGACCCGCATCCCGAGCGGCGGGTTCGCGCGCACGAACGGCACCTGGAGCGCCGCGAGATGGACGACGCGCGTGACGTCATGGTCGTCGAGCACCCGCTCGAGCGCGTCGAGGTCGGTGATGTCGCCGCGGACGAGCGACACGCGACCGGCGTCCCCGCCGAGCACGAAATCGAGCCGCGCCGTGTCCTCGCCGAGGTCGTAGCCGACGACGTCGTCGCCGTCGCCCAGCACCGCGCGTGCGACCCACGCGCCGAGGCAGCCGAGGACGCCGGTGACGAGGACGCGCTCGCTCACGCGCCTGCCGTTCCGGCCTCAGGCAAGCGGGGCGTCCTGGTACACGGTGACGGCGTCGGTGAAGAACTCGAGCGCGGCCCGGCCCTGCTCGTGCGGTCCGAAGCCGGAGCCCTTGAGCCCGCCGAACGGCACATGCACGTCCGCGCCCGCCGTCTGCGAGTTGACGTGGAGGATCCCCGCCTGGAGCTCTTCCGAGAAGCGCTGCACGGCATGGAGGTCGCGCGTGAAGATCGAGGCCGACAGCCCGTACTGGACGGCATTGGCGCGGGCGATCGCCTCGTCGAGGGTGGAGAAGCGGTAGAGCGAGGTGACCGGGCCGAACACCTCCTCACACGAGAGGTGCGCGTCCTCGGCGACGTCCTCGAAGACGGTGGGCTGGACGAGGAAGGAGTCTTCGTCGCCGCGCTCGCCTCCCGCCAGCACGGTGCCGCCCTCGTCGCGCGCGCGCTCGATGGCCGCGACGACATCGTCGCGCGCGCTCTCGCCGACGAGGGGCCCGACCTCGGTCTCCGGGTCGGACGGGTCGCCGACCTTGCCCGCGGCGACGCGGGCGAGGAGCTTCTCGCGGAACGCGTCGTAGACCGTCTCCTGGACGAGGATCCGCCGGGTGGCCGTGCACTTCTGGCCCGCCGACCAGAACGCGCCCGCGTACGCGGCCTCCACCGCCCGGTCGAGCTCGGCGTCCGCCATCACGACGAACGGGTTCTGCCCGCCGAGTTCGAGCTGCACACGGCAGCCGCGGGCGGTCGCGGCGGCGCGGACGCCGTGCCCCACGGCGACCGACCCGGTGAACGAGATCGCCCGCACGTCGGGGCTCTCGACGAGCGCGGCGCCGACCGTCGAGCCGGACCCGGTCAGGACGTTCAGGACGCCGGCGGGGAGGCCCGCCTCGGCGAAGCACTCGGCGACGTGGAGGCCGGTGCGCGGGGCGTCGTGCGCCAGCTTCAGCACCACCGCGTTGC
>CAWGDT010000027.1:0-62186 GCA_963821365.1 uncultured Actinomycetes bacterium | reverse complement strand
CGTGGATCAGCGCGGGCGCGAGCTTCCAGACCGGGATCGCGATCGGGAAGTTCCACGGAGTGATCAGCGCGACGACCCCGAGCGGACGCCTGACCGTGTAGAGGCGCTGGAGCGGCACGGACGCTGCGTACACCTCGCCGACCGGCCTCCAGGCTTCCCCGGCGGAAAAGCGGAGGATGGTCGCCGCGCGCGCCGCCTCCATCCGGGCTTCGCGCAGCGGCTTGCCCATCTCGGCGGTCATGTCCCGTGCGATCCGCTCCGTGCGGGCGTCGATCGCGTCCGCCGCGCGGTGGAAGAACGCTGCTCTGGCGGGGGCGGGGAGAGCCGCCCAGGCCGGGAACGCGGCGGCGGCGGCGGCGACAGCGGCGTGCGCGTCGTCGACGGACGACGCCTGGAAGACGCCGGTGACCGTCGAGGGGCGCCACGGGTCGCGCTTCTCGTACGTCTCCCCCGAGCGTGCCTCGAGCCATTCGCCGCCGACGTAGTTGCGGGCAGGGGTGCCGATCAGCGTCTCGGTCATCACGCGCCTTTCAGAGGAGGGATCCCGCCAGCGCGACCGGGTTGACGAGCGTGCCGACCTCCGGCACGTGGATCTCGACCCAGTTGCCGGGGACGAGGCTGAACGAGTCGGGCGGGACGAGCCCGGTGCCCGTCAGGAGAATCGATCCCGGCGGCACGGGGTTCTCCTTGAGGAGCCACGACGCCAGCTCGTCGAACGTGCGGACCATGAGGGTGGTGGACGTCTTGTCCTCGTACAGCACGTCGCCTTCGTCGTTCGAGATCCGCATGATGATCTGGAACCCCTGCGGCTCGCGCGGCGGGATGTAGAGCGCCGGGCCGATCGCGCACGCACCGGCGTACACCTTGGCCTGGCTGAGGTAGAGCGGGTTCGCGCCCTCGATCTCGCGGGACGAGACGTCGTTGCCGATCGTGTACGCGAGGATCCGGCCACGCTCCCCGACCACGATGCCGATCTCCGGCTCGGGAACATTCCAGGTGGAGTCGCCCCGGATGCCGATCGGCTCGCCAGGCCCCACCGTGCGGCGGCACGCCGCGTCCTTCAAGAAGAGCTCGGGCCGGTTCGCCTCGTAGACGAGGTCGTAGACGTCCCTGGCGGCGCTCTCCTCCACGCGCGCGTCGCGGCTCCGCTCGTAGGTCACGCCCGCGCACCAGATCTCGGGCGGGTCGAGCGGCGCGATCAGGGTGAGCCCGTCGGACAGCTCGAGGCTGTACGGGTCGGCCGGGGTCACCGGCTCGCCCTCGGGCGAGAACATCTCCCCGAGGAGGAACGGCATCGGGTCCTCGATCCCCGAGAGCCTGCGGAAGTGGCCCTCGTTGTCCACCTCGACACCGACCGAGACCCTCCCGGCGCCGTCCACCCAGCGCACGATGCGTCGCATCAGTAGACCGCCCGACCCCCGGAGATGTCGTACGTCGCGCCGGTCGAGAACGAGCACTCCTCGCTCGCGAGCCAGCACGCGAGCGCCGCGACCTCGTCCACCACGCCCATACGACCCATCGGGATGCGCTCGACCATGTACGTCGACATGATCCTCCGACATGCCGCCGAGCATCGGGGTCTCGATCACGGCGGGGGCGATGCAGTTGACGAGCACCCCGGTGCGCGCCACGTCCTTGCCGATCGCCTTCGTCATGGCGATCACCGCGGCCTTGGCGGACGAGTAGGCGGCGGCCATCGGGTTGCCCTCCTTCCCGGCGATGGAGGCCACGTTGACGATCCTGCCGTATCCGCGCTCGACCATCCCGGGGAGGACCGCCCGATTGCAGAAGAAGACGCCGTCCGCGTCGATCGCCATCACGCGCCGCCACTCGTCGTCCGTGACGTCGACGGTGGCCAACGACTCGCCCGTGATCCCGGCGGCGCAGACGAGGATGTCGACCGGGCCGAGCTCCTCCGTGGCCCGCGCGACGGCGGCGTCCACCTGCGTGGAGTCCGAGACGTCGGCCGTCAGCGCGAGCACGCCCTCGGGCGCATCCGCGCCGAGGTCGAGTGACGCCACGCGGGCGCCCTCGCTCGAGCATCCGCCGGGCTGTCGCTGCGCCGATGCCGCTCGACCCGCCCGTGACGAGCGCGACGCGGCCGGCGAATCGATGCTCGTTCCCGCGCCACGGCGGCTAGCGTAACTTCTCGTCGTGGCATTCGATCCGGTGACCGACTACCCGCTCGGCACGCGCCGCCCGGACCTCGTCACGACGCCGTCCGGGCTTCGCCTCGACGACGTCACGCTCGCGGGTGCGCGCGCCGGCTCGCTTGCTTCGGACGACACGCGCGCGACCGCGGCGACGCTCGCCCTCCAGGCGGAGGTTGCGCGGGCCGCGGGGCGCGTCCAGCTGGCCGACGGGATCGAGCGCGCGGCCGAGCTGACGCGCGTCCCGGACGACGAGCTGCTCGCGATCTACACCGCGCTCCGGCCGGGACGCTCGTCCGCGGAGCAGCTCGAGGCCTGGGCGGCCCGGCTCGACGAGCTCGGCGCCGCCCACAACGCGGCGTTCGTCCGCGAGGCGGCGGAGGCATACCGCGCGCGAGGGCTCACGGCGGATGCCTGACCGGCGCCGGAGCCGGCGCTTCACGGCGCGCGAGGAGTCGGAGCTGCGGCGCGAGCTTCTCGTGGAGCCGTGGCCCGAGCTCGGGCTCGTCGCCGCCGACGGGCCTTCCGACCCCGAGCCGGAGCTCGTCGTCGAGAACGGCAGCGTCGTGCGGCTCGACGGCCGTGACGCTGCGGACTTCGACGTGATCGACCGCTTTCTCGTCGCGCACGGAATCGACCTGGAGGTCGCCGACGAGGCGATGGCGCTCCCCGACGAGCGGCTCGCGCGCATGCTCGTCGACGTCGACGTCCCGCGCGACGCGCTGGTGCGCCTCGCGCGCGGGCTGACGCCCGCGAAGCTCGCGCGCGTCGTCGGGATGCTCGATCCCGTCGAGCTGATGATGGCCCTGAAGAAGCTGCGTGCGCGCCGCGACCCGGGCAACCAGGCGCACGTCACGAACCTCAAGGAGAGCCCTGCGCTCCTCGCGGCCGACGCCGCCGAGGCGGCGCGGCGCGGCTTCGACGAGCTCGAGACCACGGTCGGCGTGGCCCGCTACGCGCCCCTGAACGCGCTCGCGCTCCTGGTGGGCTCGCAGACGGGGCGCCCCGGCGTGATGACCCAGTGCGCGGTGGAGGAGCGGCGGAACCTCGAGCTCGCGATCCGCGGCCTCGTCACCTACGCCGAGACGCTGTCGGTCTACGGCACCGAGCCGGTGTTCGCCGACGGCGACGACACGCCGTGGTCGAAGGCATTCCTGGCCTCGGCCTACGCGTCGCGCGGCGTCAAGGTGCGCTTCACCTCGGGCACCGGCTCCGAGGCTCTGATGGGTCACGCGCAGGGGCTGTCGATGCTCTACCTCGAGGCGCGCTGCGTCTCGGTCGTGCGCGCCGCCGGCGCCCAGGGCGTGCAGAACGGCTCGATCTCGTGCGTCGCCCTCGTCCTCGCCGTGCCGGGAGGCACGCGCGCGATCCTCGCGGAGAACGTCCTCGCCGCCTGGCTCGACCTCGAGGTCGCATCGGGGAACGACGCGATCGCCTCTCACTCGCCGATCCGCAAGACCGCGAAGCTGATGGGCCAGTTCCTACCCGGCACCGACTTCGTCACGTCCGGCTACTCGATCATGGGCCGGCGCGACAACACGTTCGGCGGCGGGAACTACGACGCGGACGACATCGACGAGTGGCTGACGATCCAGCGCGACTGGCAGGTCGACGGCGGCATCGAGCCGATCGAGGAGACGGAGGCGCTCCGCGTGCGCGAGCGCGCCGCGCGGGCGGTGCAGGCCGTGTTCGGAGAGCTCGGCCTGCCGGCCGTGACCGACGCCGAGGTCGAGGCCGCGACGGTCGCCCACGGCAGCGTCGACATGCCCGACCGCGACCGCGCAGCGGACGTCGAGGCCGCCGACGCGCTCCTCGCCCGCGGCGTCTCCGCGCTCGACGTCGCGCTCGCCCTCGACCGGCGCGGCTTCGACGACGTCGCCGAGGCGGTCGTCGGCATGCTGCGCCAGCGCATCTCGGCCGACTACCTCCAGACCTCCGCGGTGATCGAGCCCGACGGGCTCGTCCGGTCGGCGGTGAACGACCCCAACCTCTACCTCGGGCCCGGGACCGGCTACCGGCTGGAGGGGGAGCGCTGGATGCTTCTCCAGTCGCTTCCGCACGTCGTCGACCCGCGGCGCCTCGTCACGGCCGCGGCGGACGCGGACGCGATCGTGGCGGAGACCGGGCCGGCCGCGCCCGGCCACGACCCGGCCGAGGTCGTGATCGCCGTGGGGCCGGCCTTCGCGGACGGCGTGCGCGAGACGATCGCCGGGCTCTCGCACGACGAGGTCCTGGCCGCGGTCGTCGACGGGGTGGGCGAGGCGGGCGGCTCGCCGAGGCTCGTCCGGATCCTGCGGGCGGCGGACGTGGCGTTCATCGGCCACGACGGTGCCCTGCTCTCCGGGTCGGGGGTCGCGCTCGGGCTCCAGTCGAAGGGGACGGCGGTGATCCATCGCGCGGATCTCCAGCCGCTCGACAACCTCGAGCTGTTCGGGATGAGCCCGCTGTACACCCTGGACAGCTACCGCGCGATGGGGCGGAACGCTGCCGGGTACGCGCTCGGACAGCGCGTCGGCCCTGTCCCCACGGAGCTCGACAACTTCGCGCGGGCCAAGCTGATCGTCAGGACGACGCTGCTCCACGCGCAGGAGGCGAGGGCCGTCGTCCGCGGTGCGCCTCCGGTCGAGCTCGAGCTCGTCGCCGCTTCGCGGGTGGGGGCTCACCCCACCGCTGCGCCGAACAGCGCGCCGATGCCGTAGGTCACGGCGAACGCTGCGGCGCCGAAGGCGAGCTGCCGCAAGCCGGACACGAGCACGCTCCGTCCGGTGAGCAGCGTGATCGCGGCGCCGATCCCGAACAGGCCGAGCGCGGACACGACGAGCGCGACCGCGACTGCCGTGTTCCCCGACAGGAACACGAACGGGAGGATCGGGAGGATCGCGCCGACGACGAAGAGGGTGAACGACGCGCCTGCCGCCACCCACGGGGAGCCGCCGAGCTCGTCCGGGTCGATCCCGAGCTCCTCGCGCGCATGGGTGTCGAGAGCGGTCGCGGGGTCGGCCGAGAGCCGCTCGGCGACCCTGCGCGCCTCACTCGGGTGAAGTCCCTTCTGCTCGTAGACGAGCGCGAGCTCCGCCTGCTCCACCTCCGCCTCGGACGCGATGTGCTGCTGCTCGACCGCAAGCTCTTTGGCGCTCAGCTCGCGGCTCGACTGGACGGAGATCCACTCGCCCATCGCCATCGAGCACGCCCCGGCGATCAGTCCCGCCACGCCCGTGATCAGGATGTCCTTCGAGGCGACGCCCGCGCCGGCGACGCCCATCACGAGGCTCGCGTTCGAGACAAGCCCGTCGTTCACGCCGAGCACGGCCGCGCGGAGCGCGTTCCCGCCGGCGGCGCGGCCGCGCTGGAGGCGGGCGAGCGCATGGCCGATCGGCTCGCCGCGCGTGTCGCCGACGAGCGCCGCGAGCGCGCGCGCATGCCGCTTCTCGTCGGCGGCGAACGCGCCGGCCTCGTCGAGGTACGCCTCGGTGGACAGCGCCTCGCGGTCGCGCATGATCGGCACGACCACCGTGTCCCCGAAGTCGCCGGCGAGCCGGCAGAGGATGCGCGCGCGCTGTCCCGGGCGCGCGGGGCCCGGGTCGATGCCCGCACCGCGCAGGAGCCCCTCCCAGTGCGCCGCATGGCGGCGTTCGTCGTCCGCGATGGACCCGAACAGCGCCGTTCTCTCGGCCGCGGTCTGCGCGCCCGCGAGCGCCCGGTAGATCGCTTCGGCGTCGAGCTCCTCCTGCCGGGTCGCCTTCCAGCGCTCGATCGTGGCCGGGTCGGTCGCGAGTGTGGTCACGATGCCCGGACGTTAGTGCTCTCGTAGCCCCGCGGCGCGCTGCTCCGCGGCCAGGCGCTCCTCCGCCTCGGCCTCCTCGCGGAACAGCCGGGCGAGGAGCCAGACGAGCGCGGCGAAGAAGACGAGCGCCTGCTCGGTCGACATGAGGATCCCGCCGAGGTTCTGGTCCTGCTCGGCCGTGATCCCCCACAGGCGCTCCGGCCGCGATGCGTAGTAGTCGTAGAGCGGCGGCGAGAAGGTGAGTGCGAGACCGAGGAACGCGGAGCCGACGAACGCGGCGAGCACGTACCCGATCCGGCCGAGTGTCGGGACGCTGCGCGGGACGTCGCAGAGGACAGGCCACCAGAGGAGCAGGCCGATCGCGATGAGGAACGCGTGCTCGGCAGCGAGCAGGAGCGGGTTGCGGACGAGCGCGTCGTAGACGGCGCCGAGGTGCACGACGTACCAGCCGACGAGCCACACGGGGAGCGCGATCTGCGGTCGCGTGAGCCACGCGAACCAGCCGCCGCCGCGGGCCGCGATCCCTGCTCGCATCGCGGGCGTGAGGCCGATCAGCAGGAGCGGCGGCGCCCAGTCCGAGATCATCACGTTCTGGAGCAGGTGGAAGAGCACGAGGTACTCGATCGCGATCGTCCCGAGCGGGGAGTTCAGGGCGACGACGACGAGCGCGAGACCGCCGCCGAAGCACCACGCCCTCCAGGCCTGTCCGGGCGCGCCGCGCCAGGCCCGCGCGTAGAGGACGACGGCAGCGGCCGCGAGCACGAGGAGGAGCGGCTCGAAGGTGACCGACCAGGGCGACGACATCACACCGGCTCGGGCGCCGCGCTCGACGCCGCACGGGGGCGGCGGGCCGCGAGCACGAGGACGACGAGCGCGACCCCGAGCGTCAGCGCCTGCTCGACCATCATCACGACGCCGGCCAGCTTCTGGTCGGTGAGCGGCGAGAGCCCGAAGAGCCGCTCCGGCTGCTCCGTGTAGACGTCGTAGTAGGGGTGGAAGGAGAAGACGAACACGTAGGCGAGCACCTGGCCCAGCCAGAACATCAGCGCTGCGAGCCCGATCCGCCCGTTGACGCTCAAGCGGCCGTGGCCGGCAGGGTCGATCAGGAGCGTCCAGACGAGCGCGCCGACGACGACGAACGAGAGGTGCTCGACGCGGTGCAGGAGCGGGTTCCGCAGCGCCGCGTCGTAGAGGACGGGGAGGTGCCAGGCGACGAGCACGCCCAGCCACAGCGCGACCGCCACCAGGGGGCGGAGCAGGAAGGACAGGGCGCCGCGAAGCCTCTCGCTGCGGGCGAGGGGCGCGAGCAGGTCGCGGGGGAGGAAGAACAGCGACAGCGGCCCGCGGACGGCGACGAGCGCGAGCGCGACGCCGAGGTCGGCGATCAGCACGTGCTGGAGCATGTGCGCGGACTGGAGGTACTCCTCGGCGATCGCGTCGAGCGGCGAGACGATCCCGACGACGACGATCGCGACGCCGGCGAGGAAGATCGGCCAGCGGGACCAGGGCGCCAGCTCCGGCCGCCGCCGATGGAGCCGCCGCCAGCCCTGCGCGAAGAACGCGACGGCGACCGCCGCCGCGGCGAGCACGAGCGGGTCGAACGACCAGGCCTTCCACAGGTCGCCCGTCGCTGTCGTCGCGAGCGTGCTCATTCCCGCGAACGGTAGCCCTGCCCCGGCGGTCGCGTGACGCCGCGCGGGATCAGGCGACGCGGGCGTATCGCGTCACGCCGGCGTCCGGATCCTCGGCCGGCAGGTCCATCGCAACCGAGCGGGACCGCGCGCCGTGGACGAGGCAGAATGTCAACGTTCGACGTGCATCGAGCCAGCCAGATCGCCGAGCACGAGGTCGCGGTCGCGGTCCGGGATGTGGTCGAGCGGCACCGGCCCGAGGGCCTCGACGAACGTGACGCCGTCCGCCGAGTGGAGCTCGTGCTCGACGCCACGGTTGACCACGCACACGTCCCCCGCGCGCAGCTCGCGCGTCTCCGCGCCGATCGTCATCGAGACGGAGCCGTCGAGGATCAGCATCACCTGCTCGGTGTGCTCGTGGCTGTGGCGCGCGACGGTCGTCCCGGCCGCGTACGTGACATGCCCGAGGAACACCTGGTCGCCGGCAATCGCCTTGAGCCCCACGCCGGGGAAGAGAGCGTAGGGCTCGCGGTCGTCGAACGTCCCGAACGGCGTATCCGCCACTACGCCGGGACCTCGAAGGCTATTCCTCCCTGCGCGACGGCGTTCACCGACAGCTCGGCGTCGAACACGACCTTCTTCCCGTCGCGCGCGGGCGCGGCCTTCGCCTCGAGCGCGCGGAGCACCTTCTCCGGCGTGATCGGCAGCTCCGTCACCCACACGCCGACGGCGTCGTAGACCGCCGAGGCGATTGCGGGAGGCTGGGCGTTGTTCGCCATCTCGCCGATCCCCTTCGCACCGTACGGGCCGTCCGCGGAGGGGTTCTCGATGATGATCGTGTCGATCTGCGGCAGGTCCTCGAACCCGGGCGCGAGGTACGAGCCGAACTCGCCGCCGCGGTGCTCGGCCGAGGGGTAATACGGGTAGCAGTTCTCGAGCACGCCGAGCCCGAGCCCCTGCACGGCGCCGCCCTCGATCTGCCCCTCCACGAGGGTGGGGTTGATCGCGCGGCCGACGTCGTAGACCTGGACGAGGCGCATCACCTGGACGATCCCGGTCTCGTCGTCGACCTCGACCTCCGCGGCACACGCCGCGTACGAGATCGCCGAGTGCGGCGGGAGGTCGACCTGACCCGTCTCGGGGTCGACGATCGAGGCGTAGTCCTTGAGCTGCGCGCCGGTGCCCGTGATCAGCTCGCCGTAGGTCCACGTCGCGGCGGCCGCGACGTCGGGCACCGCGATCTTCTTCTGCGGCGCGCCCTTGGCGAGCACCTCGCCGTCGACGATCTCGAGGTCGGAGGGATCGATCTCGAGCTCCTTGCCCGCGATGTCGAGGATCCGCTCCCTGACCCGCTCGGCCGCCTTCTCGACCGCCTTCCCGGCGACGAACGTCGCGCGCGACGCGAACGTGCCGGTGCAGACCGGGGACGAGTCCGTGTTCGAGTTGTCGTACGTGATCCAGTCGTAGGGGACGCCGATCGTCTCGGCGACGATCTGCGACTGGATCGTCTTCGAGCCGTTGCCGATGTCGGACGTGCCCGCGAAGACGTCGACGCGCCCGTCCGGCTTGACCTTGATCCAGGCCTGCGACGGGTCGCCGTTCTGGTTCATCCCCGTCGGGTACTCGATCGCCGCGATCCCGCGGCCGGTGTGCTTGGACATGACTAGTGGTCCTCCGGGTTCGCGATCTGCGCGACGAGGTGCTCCGGGAGGAGGTCGCCCTCGCGCGGGTCACGGCTCATCGCCGCGTACTCCGCCCCGAGCTCGACGTCCATGCCGCCCGCGAGCGCCTTGACGACGGAGACCGTCGACGGGTCGGTGTAGACGATCCGGTTCGGCGACGTGTCGCCGATCCGGTTCGCGTTCTTCAGGCGCACCTCGTACGGGTCGAGGCCGAGCACGTCCGCGATTCTGCTCATGTGGGTCTCGGTCGCGAACGAGACGGACGTGACGCCGAACCCGCGCATCGCGGTCGTCGGCACGCGGTTCGTGAACACGACGTAGCCGTCGAAGTGCAGGTTCGGGATCGTGTACGCGCCCGTGTGGTGGAACGAGTGCTTGGTCAGCCCGTAGGGGGAGAAGCGCGCGTATGCCCCCGAGTCGTGCAGCGTGAGCATCTTGCGGCCGAGGATCCACCCGTCCTTCGTCACCGCGTCCGCGATCTCCATGTGCCAGGGAGCCCGCGTCGAGGAGCACAGGAACTCCTCCTCGCGCGTCCAGCGCCACTTGACGGGGCGGCCCGACTTCTGCGCGAGGAGCGCGCACATCGTCTCGCTCGCGGTGTCGACCTTGCCCCCGAAGCCGCCGCCGACCGTCCCGCCGACGACCTTCAGCTTGTTGAGCGGCACCTGCAGGTGCGCGGCGACGACGCCCATCGAGAAGTAGAGCGCCTGCGTGCACGAGTAGATCGTCAGGCGGCCGCTCGCCTCGGGGACGACGAGCGCGACCTGCGTCTCGAGCGGCACGTGCTCGATCGCGGCGGGCCGGTACACGCCCTGGACGATCGTGTCCGCGTTGTCGAACGCGTCCTCGATCGACCCCTTCCGGATCTGGCGCCGATCCATCTCGCCCTCGAAGTGCGTGTACCAGTTGCCCCACTGGTGGATCGTCGGCGCGTCCGAGTCGAAGGCCCGGCGGATGTCGAAGAGCGGCGTGCGCTCCTCGAAGCCGATCTCGATCGCCTCGACCGCGGCCATCGCGGTGTCCTCGTCGACGGCAGCGACGACGGCGATCGGTTGCCCCTTGTAGCGCACCTCGTCCTTCGCGAGCAGCGGCTCGTCCGCCGGGATGCCGAGTGCGGAGAGATGGCCGTACTCGAGCAGGGGGACGTCCGCGTGGGTGATCACCGCGTGGACGCCGGGCATCGCCTCGGCCTTCGACGCGTCGAAGGACGTGATCGCGGCGCTGTGGAACGGCGAGCGGAGCGCCTTCGCCCAGAGCATCCCGGGCACGCGGACGTCGTCGACGAACGTCGTGCGCCCGGTGACGTGCTCGATCCCGTCGTAGCGCGGGAGTCGTGCGCCGACCGCTTTCATCACGCATCACCTCCGAGGTTCGTCATGCCCGCACTCGCAGCGGTGACGGTCAGGTCGAACGAGTCGCCGCGCGCGACCGCGGCGACCGCGTCGATGATCTTCACGTAGCCGGTGCAGCGGCAGACGTGGCCGGCGAGCGCCTCCTGGATCGCCTCGCGGTCGTCGGTGCCGCCCCGCTTGAGGTACGCGTCCGCGGCGAGCATCATCCCGGAGGTGCAGAAGCCGCACTGCGCCGCGTAGTGGTGCGTGAACGCCTGCTGGAGCGAGGACAGGGACTCGGGCGCGCCGAGCCCCTCCACCGTCGTCACGCTCATGCCCTCCAGGGAGCCGACCGGCGTCAGGCAGGCGCGCTGCGGCTCGCCGTCGACGAGGACGGTGCAGGCGCCGCAGCCACCCTGCTCGCAGCCTGCCTTCGGGCTCGTTACGCCGAGCTCCTCGCGCAGGACGTGGAGCAGCGTCGCGAGCGGGCCGCTCTCGACGTCGTGCGTCGTCCCGTTGACCGTGAGGTTCATGCGGCCTCCTCGAGCTCGGCGAGCACACGACGGACGAGCACGGGCAGCGTCCGCTCGCGGTACCACGCGGACGCCAGGGCGTCGTCGCCGAGGCTGACGTCCGAGACCGCTGCGGCTCCGGCCCGCTCCGGGTCGGACGCGGCGGCTTCCGCCGAGCGGAGGCGCGTCCCGTGCCCGGCGAGCCCGGTCGCGGCGAGGCGCGTCTCGCCGCCCGTCGTCCGCACGGCGGTCACCGCGAGCACCGTGTACTCGTGGGTGTGCGGGTAGTCGATCGCGGCGAACGCCGACGCGGCGGGCTTCTCGAACGAGACGTCGAGCAGGAGGCGACCGCCGCGGCGGGCGAGGAAGTCCTCGAGCGGCTCCGTCGTCTCGCCGTCGCCGCCGACGGAGCGCGCCTGCGCCTCGAGCGCGAGCAGGGGGCCCTGCAGGTCGCCGCGCGGCGCGTCGTGGCCCTCGCCGGCACAGAGATTGCCGCCGACCGTCGCCTGCAGCCGAATCTCGTAGTCGGCGACGTTGAGCGCACACTGGGCCAGCGCCTTCACGTCCTGGGCCAGTGCGGTGAGACGCTCGACCGGCAGCCCGGCGCCCACGGCCACCGTGGTTCCCGAAACGTCGAGCGTGTCCAGTCCCGCCCGGGAGAGTACGAGCGCCTTTTCGGGCGCCATCCGCCCGTAGGTGATCTCCGGCATGACGATCGTCCCGCCCCCGACCACCGTCACGCCCGACCCGTCGCCGAACTGCGCGGCCGCCTCGTCGGCCGAGGTCGGGAAGAGGACCTCAGTGGCTTGCGTCATGGACCTTCCTTCGGTCGATGGTGAGCGCTTGCGAGTCTAACGGCGCGGCCCCGCGGACAATCGATTATCGGTTCTCCAACCGGACGCCGCTAGGACTGCTGCTTGCCGGCGATCCCCCAGTGCCTGGGATCGACCCCCTGGATCACGACCTGGATGTGCGCCGGGTCGGCGCCAGAGGTGTCGGCGAGGGCCTGTGTAAGTGCCTCGATCATCCTCGGCACGGACTCCTCCGTGACGCGCCGGTCGTAGAGCTTCACCTCGATCATCGGCATGCCAGCCCTCCTTCTCGTCGTCTGGTCGTCGTCGAGCCGAGTCTTACACGACCGACCGCGCGCGGGCGGTGGGTGGGTCAGGCGACGGGCGCGGTCACGGCGGCGACGATCTCGTCGCGGGCGCCCGCGTCGAGCGCAAGTCGCGTGGCCGCGCGACCGGCCTCGATCGCCCGGTCGAGCGACCTGAAGTCGCGCAGCGGGATGTCCTGTGCGTCCGGCGCGATCACGACCAGGGCGAGGTCGCGGTTCCGCTCGGCCCGCTCGACGCTGCCGAGGACCGTGGCTCGCGAGAGCGTCTCCATGATCGACGGAAGCTCCGGCTCGTCCTCGGCGGACGCCTCGAGGCGGCGGACGACGTCCACGGCCACGATCGGGCCCTCGTCCGCGTCCGCCATCGCGTCGATCGGCAGGTTGTTCAGCACGCCGCCGTCGACCAGCAGGCGCCCGCTGCGGGAGAGCGGCGGTACGAGGCCGGGGATCGACATGCTCGCCCCGACGGCCTCGGTCACGCTTCCGCGGCGGTGGATCACGAGCCTGCTCGAGAGAAGGTCGGCGCTCACCGTGAAGAGCGGCTTCGCGAGCTCCTCGATCGTCATCTCCCCGAAGAGGCGGTCGAACATCCGCGCCGCCTTTCGGGAACGGATCAGCGCGACCCGCGGCACCGTGTAGTCGTTGAACGGCGAGCGCCTCACGAGCTCCTGGTCGCAGCGGTCCCGGATGTCGCCGGGGCTCCAGCCGGCGGCGGCCATCGCGGCGATGAACGAGCCCATCGAGCAGCCGCCGTAGCGGTCGACCTCGATCCCGTCGGCCTCGAGCTCGGCGAGGGCGCCGATGTGCGCGAGCCCGCGCGCGCCGCCGCCGGAGAGGACGACGCCGAGCGCGCGCCCCACGAGCCGCCGCGCGAGCCGGCGGGCGCCCGGGTCGCTGGGCTCGGTCGTCGCGAGCCGGTGGTGGGCGCGCGGCTGTACGGCGTCGAGCAGCGCGCGGAGTGCCTCCCCGGACGACGGACCCAGGATCACGAGGTCGGCATCGGGTGCGGCCTCGGCCGGAGGCGGGCTCTCCGCCGTCGCGACCAGCAGCATCCGGTCGGCCTGGCGCGCGCAGAGGTCGCTCCACACGCCCGAGCCCGTCTCGTCGACGAGCAGCACGTGCGCGTTCTCGTCCTCGGCCCGTTCCACGGCGCTCGTTCCGGCCGCGTCCGCCCCGAGCACCTCGACCGCGCCGTACGTCGCGAGCGCTCGCGCGAGTGAGGACGCAACGTCCACGAGCGGGACGCCGGGATCGAGCCGCCGGAGCGCCAGGAGGGCCGGACGGGAGGGCGGCGCCGAGAGCCCGCCGCTCGCCTGGAGCTGCGTCGCGAGCTCCCGCGCGACGGCGGCGGCGAAGCGGGGGTCGCGCTCCATCAGCTCGACGAACCGCCCTCGGCCGAGCTGGAGCAGAGTCGAGTCGCGGATCGCCTGCACCGACGCCGACCGCGAGGAGCCGGTCAGCAGCGCGAGCTCGCCGATCGCCGCGCCGGGGCCGAGCACGCGGAGCGTCCGCTCACTCCCTTCCGCGTCCGCCACCGCCCGCAGGCGGCCGCGCAGGACGACGAAGAGGTCCTCGGCCTCGTCCCCCTCGCGGATCAGCCAGTCTCCCGCGAGCACGCGACGGGGGTAGGCCTCCGTCACGAGCGACTCGAGCGCCTCCGCGCCCGCACCGGCCAGCAGCGGGACGCCGGCGAGCGCCGAGACGGAGACCCCTGTGGTGCTCAAGCCCCGCCTCCTTGCATGGGGCGATCGTACGCCGCCCCGCCGGCGGCGTGGGCGAGCGGCGCGTGTCGTGGCGCACGACTCACCGAAGGCCGGTTTCGTCGTCTCATTCGGTGGAGAGTCGTGATGGGGTCCGGAGACATGCGGGCGGAGCCGCCCGACGAGCTGCGCGCGCGGCAGGAGCGGGAGCTGGCTGCCGGGTTCGCGCTCGCGTCGATGGAGCACGCCCTCGCGCGCGAGGCGTTCCACGTCGGCGTGGCGCTACGACAGGCGGGGGTCGAGCTCGACGCGCGCACGTTCGTCGCGCTGCGGATCCTCGAGGTGTGCGTCGACCAGCTGATCGACCCGTCCCACGCCTTCACCGAGCTCGTCGAGAACGGGTCGCTGGAGCGGTCCGTGCTGCTCGCCACCGAGCTGCTCGAGCGCGACGCTGCCTGAGGGCACGTCCCCGGTACGCTCCGGTCGTGGAGTTCAACAGCATCGACGAGCTCGAGGACGCGCTCGGCAGAGCGGACTACCTGCCCGACCGGGGGCTTGCGACGGCGCTCTACCTCGCGCTCGCGCTCTCGAAGCCCGTGCTGCTCGAGGGTGAGGCCGGGGTGGGGAAGACGGAGGCGGCAAAGGCGCTCGCCGCCGTCCTCGACGCGCGGCTGATCCGGCTCCAGTGCTACGAGGGGCTCGACGTCGCGCATGCGGTCTACGAGTGGAACTACCCGCGTCAGCTGCTGCACATCCGCGCGGCGCAGGAGGGGACGCTACGCGAGGAGGATCTCTTCGGGCCGGAGTACCTGATCCGCCGCCCGCTGCTCGAGGCGATCGACAGCGACGAGCCGGTCGTGCTCCTGATCGACGAGATCGACCGCGCCGACGAGGAGTTCGAGGCGTTCCTGCTCGAGGTGCTCTCGGACTTCCAGATCACGATCCCGGAGATCGGAACGATCGCCGCGCGACGTCGGCCGGCCGTGATCCTGACGTCGAACCGCACACGCGAGCTCCACGACGCCCTCAAGCGGCGCGCGTTGTTCCACTGGATCGGGCACCCGTCGATCGACCGCGAGATCGCCATCGTCCGACTGCGCGTCCCCGGGATCCCCGAGCGGCTCGCGGCCGAGGCGGCCGCTTTCGTGCGGGAGCTCCGCGGGCTCGACCTCTCGAAGCCGCCGGGCGTCGCGGAGACGATCGACTGGGCGATGGCGCTCAACGCGCTCGGCCGCAAGGAGATCGACGCCGACGTCGTGCAGCAGACGCTCGGCTCGGTGCTCAAGTACCGCGAGGACGTCGACACGGTCCAGGACGAGACGCTCTCTCGCCTGGTCGAGGCCGCGCGGGCTGCGGCAGCAGCGGGGTAGGCCGCCATGGCCACCGGCGACGCGATCGTGGGGCACGTCGTCACGTTCGGCCGCGTCCTGCACGAGGCCGGGCTCGAGGTCGGCCCCGGCCGCGTCGCGGACGCGCTGCGCGCGCTCGACGCCGTCGACCTCGAGCGGCAGGAGGACGTCTACTTCTCGCTCCGCCAGACGCTCGTCTCCCGGCACGACGAGCTCGATCTCTTCGACCGTGCCTTCAGCGCGTGGTTTCTCCGCGCGCCCGTGCTCCCGCCCGTCCGGTCCCGGTCGGCGGCGACGGTCGAGACGCGCGTCGGGGCGCCGTCGGACCGGCTGCGCTCGCGCGATGCCGACGAGGATGGAGAGCCGGGCGACCCGCTCGAGCTCGGTGCGTCGGGGCAGGAGCTGCTGCGCGACAAGGACTTCGCCGAGCTGACCGGCGACGAGCTCCGCCTGCTGCGCGAGCTGATCGGCCGGATCGCGCGCTCCAGGCCGCAACGTCACTCGCGCCGGAGGACCGCCGATACACGCGGCGACCGGCTCGACGTGCGGCGGATGATTCGCCGCTCGCTGCGTGCCGGCGGCGATCCCCTCGACCGGCCGCTCAGGGCCCGGAAGGAGGTGCCGCGCAAGCTCGTCGTGCTCTGCGATGTCTCGGGCTCGATGGACAGCTACGCGCGCGCGCTGCTGCTCTTCCTCCACGCCGTCGTCGGCACGGGGCGCGGCGTCGAGGCCTTCGCGTTCGGGACGCGGCTGTCGCGGCTGACCCCCGACCTCGCCACCCGCGACCCGGACGCCGCGCTCGCGCGCTGCACGGAGGCCGTCGTCGACTGGGGGAGCGGGACGCGCATCGGGGCGTCGCTCCGCGAGTTCAACGAGATCTACGGCCGGCGCGCGCTGTCCCGCGGCGCGATCGTCCTGATCGTCTCCGACGGCTGGGAGCGTGAGGACCCGGAGCTCGTCGGGCGCGAGATGCAAAAGCTCGCCAGGGCCGCCTACGCGGTCGTCTGGGTCAACCCGCTCAAGGGCAACCCGCAGTACCAGCCGCTCGCGGGCGGCATGCGCGCGGCATTGCCATATGTCGACAGGTTCCTGCCCGGCCATAATCTGAGGAGTCTCGAGGAGCTGGCGACCGTGCTCGCCGGCATCGAAAGGAGGCATGCAGCGTGAAGGAGATCCTGTCCGAGGTCGAGTCCTGGCGTGACGGCGGCGAGAAGGTGGTCGTGGCGACGGTCGTCGCGACGCGCCGGTCGGCGCCGCGCCCGGTGGGCACGAGCCTCGCCGTGTCCGAGTCGGGGAAGATGTGCGGCTCGGTCTCCGGCGGCTGCGTCGAGACCGACGTCTACGAGAACGCGATGGAGGTCATGCGGACCGGTGAGCCGAAGCTGCTCACCTACGGCATCACCGACGACCTCGCCTGGAGCGTCGGCCTGCCGTGCGGCGGCGAGATCGACGTCTTCGTGGAGACGGTCGAGTGAAGCTCGTCACGCGGCTCGCGGAGCTTCAGCACGAGGGCGGACGCGCGGTGCTCTTCACCGTGGTCGAAGGGGACGGAGTCGGCGCGAAGGCCCTCGTCGTCGAGGACGGCGAGACGATCGGGGACGGGGTCCCGGATGCCGCGCTCGCGCAGTTCGACGAGCTCATCCGCCGCGGGCGCAACAGGATCGTCGAGGCCGACGGCGCGAAGGTGTTCGCGGAGTGGTACGGCCCGCCGCCGCGCCTGTTCGTCTACGGCGCCGTCGACACGGCCGAGGCGCTCGCCCGGGGCGCCAAGCTCCTCGGCTGGACGGCGATCGTCGCCGACGCGCGAGCGACGTTCCTCACGCCGGAGCGGATCCCCTCCGCCGACCAGCTGATCCCGAAGTGGCCGGACGAGGCGATCGCCGAGATCGCCCCCGACCATCAGACCGCGATCGTCGTCCTGACGCACGACGACAAGTTCGACGAGCCCGCGCTGATCGCCGCGCTCGAGACCGAGGCGTTCTACGTCGGCGCGCTCGGCTCGCGGCGCAACCAGGAGCGCCGCCGCGAGCGACTGCTCGAGGCCGGCGTCGCCGAGCAGCAGCTCGCCCGCATCCAGGGCCCCTGCGGCCTCGACATCGGCGCCGACACGCAGGCCGAGACCGCGCTCTCGATCCTCTCGGAGATCCTCGCCGTCCGCGCCCAGCGCCCGGGCGGCCCGCTGCGCGACGCGAAGCAGCGCATCCACGTCGAGGTGGCTTGAGGGCAGGGGGCTAGGAGCGTGGCTTTGGGGGGCGAGGCTGAGGCCACGCCCCGCGCCTACAAAGCCCCGCTACGGCGCCCAGCTCTTCCGCCCGACGACCCAGAGCTGGAACGGCAGGAGCGGCCAGAGTGCCAGCTCCCGCAGCGACCCCCGCCGCGACCTTCCGGGCGGCGAGGCCGAGCGCACCTTGATCCCGGTGTGGAGCAGGAGCCAGCGCAGCGCAACCTTGGCACGCGGTGCATGCCAGGCCGACGTCACGACGACGACCTCGCGCGCGCCGACGCGCAGGACGTCGTTGAGCGCGTTCGCCATGTTCTCGACGGTGGTGCGCGCGTCCGGGTCGACGACCACCTCGCGCGCGGCGCCGCGCCAGGCGGCGTGCATCAGCTCCGCCTCGGAGTACGTGTGCGGGACCCGTGCCCAGCCGGAGAGGACGACGACGTCGTCTGCGGTGGCAACATGCGCCGCGCGCTCGAGCCGCGCGGCACAGACGGGATGGAGGTCGTGGCCACCGCCGTGCGAGTAGCCGAGGACGACGACGACCCGCGTCGCCGTCACGACCGACGGTGCCGGAGCCAGCGGAAGAAGAGCAGCGTGCCGACCACGGTCAGGACGAGCTTCACGGCCTTCCTGCCCTGGAGCTTCGACTCACCGTGCGAACGCTCGCGCATGTGGACCGCGACCTCGACGACCCGGAGCCCGGCCCGCTTCAGCCGGAGCAGCGCCTCGACCTCCGGCGCGCCGCTCGCGTACGGCTGCGCCATGATCGGCATCGCGTTCCGGTTCACGGCGGCCATGCCGCTCGTCGGGTCGTGGAACGGGCTGCCGAGCCGGACGTGCATCGCCTTCTGGAGGAGGCCGATCCCGAAGCGTCGCGTGCGGGAGGGCTCGTAGCGGTCGGCGTCGTAGCCCTCGCCCGCGGCGAAGCGCGAGCCGACGGCGACGTCGCAGTCGTCCGAGCGGACGAGCTCGAGCAGCCGTACGAGCTCGTCGACGGGATGCTGGCCGTCCGCGTCGACCCGGCCGCAGTACGCGTAGCCGCGCTCGTGCGCCTCGCGATAGCCCGCGGCGATCCCTGCGCGGAGGCCGCGGTTCTCGCCGAACGAGACGACGATCGCGCCGTTCGCCGCGGCGACGGCCGCCGTCTCGTCGGTCGAGCCGTCGTCGATCACGAGCAGGTCGGCGTCGGGCAGGCCCTGGTGCAGCTCGTCGAGGACGCCCGGCAGGCTCTGCTCCTCGTTCCAGGCGGGGATGAAGACGATGGTGTCGCTGGGCACGACGGGAGCCTAGACGCAGAAGATGGGGATCCGAGGGGCGGGAATCCGCTGCCGCGGATTCCCGCTCGCGAACGAAGTAGAGTCGCCCGGGCAAGGCAGCCACGAAAGGAGAGAACGCCGTGTCGGGTATCGACGCGAAGTCGGACGCGATCTTCGAGCTCGTCGAGGAGGGGTCGGCGGTCGAGCAGCTGGCGACGGGCTTCACCTTCACGGAGGGGCCGATCTGGCATCCCGCCGACCAGGTCCTCTACTTCTCCGACATGCCGGGCGACGTCCGTCGCAAGGTCACTCTCGACGGCGAGGTAACGGAGGTGCGCAGGCCGTCGTTCAAGTGCAACGGGATGACGCTCGAGGCGAGCCTCGACCTGCTCGTCTGCGAGCACGTCACGAGCTCGCTCGTCCGCGAGCGCCGCAATGGGGTCAGGGAGACGCTCGCCTTCCACTACGAGGGCAAGTACCTGAACAGCCCGAACGACGTCACGGTGCGCTCGGACGGGACGATCTACTTCTCCGACCCGTGGTACGGCCGGTTCCCGGGGTTCGGCATCGAGCGCGCGCGCGAGCTCGGCTGGCAGGGCGTCTTCCGCATTCCGCCGGGCGGCGGGCAGGACGAGCTCGAGCTGGCCGTCGCGCAGGACGAGTTCGACATGCCCAACGGGCTCTGCTTCTCACCCGACGAGTCGCTGCTCTACGTCAACGACACGCCGCGCGCGCACATCAAGGTGTTCGACGTCGCCGCGGACGGGTCGCTCGCGAACGGGCGCATGTTCTTCGACGGCGTCGGCAGCGGCGTGATCGAGGAGGGCATCCCGGACGGGATGAAGTGCGACGAGCGCGGGAACATCTGGGTCACCGGGCCGAGCGGCGTCTGGGTCATCTCACCGCAGGGCGAGCACCTCGGCACCGTGCTCGTGCCGGAGAACGTCGGCAACCACACCTGGGGCGGGCCCGACTGGCACACGCTGTTCATCCCCTCGAGCACGTCCGTGTACACGATCCGGACCAGCGTCGGCCCGCGGCGCGAGCCGTACATGAGCTAGGAGGAGAGACGAGATGCCCGACTACAGCCTGGACGCGTCGCGCTGCGTCCTGATCGTCCAGGACATGCAGAACGACGTGATCATCGACGGCGGCGCGTTTGCCGAGTCCGGCTCCCCGCAGCACGCGAAGGACCAGAACGTCGTCGAGAACGTGAAGGATCTCGCCACGTTCTGTCGCGGGAAGGGGATCCCGGTGATCCACGTCTGGTATGTCGTCGACGAGGGGGCTCCCGGCCTGAAGGTCAACGCCCCGCTGTTCGAGGGCGTCGCCGCGGGAGCGCTCGTCCGCGGGACGTGGGGCGCCGCGCCCGCCGACGGGCTCGAGGCGCAGGAGGGCGACTTCGTCGTCGAGAAGATGCGGATGTCCGCGTGGCAGGGCACGAAGCTCGAGACCCTGCTCGCCGGCCTCGGCCGCGACACGATCATCGTCACCGGCGCCTGGACGAACATGTCGATCGAGCACACGTCTCGGACGGGGGCCGACAAGGGCTTCTTCATGGTCGTGCCGGAAGACGGCTGCTCGACGATGAACGCGGAATGGCACGACGCGGCGATCAACTTCGCGCTGCAGAACGTCTCGACGGTCACGACCTGCGCCGACGTCAAGGCTGCGCTCGCTTGATCTGCAAGCGGCGGATCCGCGAGCGGATCCGTACGGGATCCGCTCACGCGGATCCCTTCCGCGCAGAGTTCCCTGACGGCGGCCGCTTTCGCGGCCGCAGACCCTGTCGCAGCGAGGTCGAGCAGTTGACGACGGGCATGAGGCGGCTTGCAACAGTCTGTTGCAAGCCGCCTCGACCAACGGGATGAAGACGCGCGCCGCTCTCTTCCACGCCGTCGGCGAGCCCTTCGAGGTCGCGGAGATCGATCTCGCCGAGCCGCGGCCGCACGAGGTGGTGGTGCGGATGGCGGCGGTCGGGATCTGCGGCACCGACCTCCACCAGGTGAGGGGCGAGTTCCGGCGGCCGACGCCGATGGTGCTGGGGCACGAGGGCGCCGGGGTCGTCGAGGAGGTGGGCGACGCGGTAACGCTCGTGCGTCGTGGTGACGAGGTGGTCCTCTCGTGGGCGCCGTCGTGCGGCGAGTGCGTCGGGTGCAGACGAGGGCGCCCGGCGACGTGCCGCGTGCTCAACGCGGCCATCCCGAACGGAACGCTCCCCGACGGGACGACCGGGATGTCGTACCGGGGCGAGACGGTGTACCGCGGCACCGCGACGGGCTGCCTCGCAGAGCGCGTCGTCGTCTCCGAGCAGGTTGCGCTTCCGCTCGGCGAAGGGTTCCCGCTCGACCAGGCCGCGCTGCTCGGCTGCGCGGTGCTCACCGGAGTCGGTGCCGTGCTCTTCGCGGGGCGTGTCGCGTCGGGCTCGTCGGTCCTCGTGATCGGCGCAGGCGGCGTGGGGCAGTTCGTCGTGCAGGGAGCGAGGATCGCCGGCGCGACCGCGATCGTCGTGTGCGATCCAGTGGAGGCGCGGCTGGACGCGGCGCGCCGGGCCGGCGCGACGCACGTCGCGACCCCCGACGGGCTCCGCGACGTGCTGCGCGGCGCCCTGCCGGACGGAGCCGACCATGCATTCGACGCGGTGGGCGACCCGGCGACGACCGCGACGGCGCTCCGCTTCACGCGCGACGGCGGCACGACGGTGATCGTCGGCCTTCCGGCCCAGGGTCTCCGCCTCGATCTCGACCCGTTCGAGCTGATCCGGAAGGAGAAGCACCTCACGGGGACGCTCTACGGCTCGGAGGACCCGGCGGTGTCGCTCCCGGCCATGCTCGAGCACGTGCGTGCCGGACGGCTCGAGCTCGCTCCGTCGCTCGGGCCGTCGTTCCCGCTCGACGAGGTGAACGACGCCGTCGAGGCGAGCCTCGCCGGCGAGGCCGGGCGGGTCCTCGTGCTTCCCTGAGCTTCAGTGGGGATCGTCGAGGTCGCTCGGCTCCGGGAGCGCCGCCGACAGCGCCTGCACGACCTCCTCCTGGAGCCACGACAGCCAGTGGTAGAGCGCGAGCCGCGGCGCGTCCGGGTCGTCGCGATCGAACGGGCCGTAGCTCTCCTCGGTCACGTCGAGCTGCGTCCCGAGGACGAGCCGGAGGCTTTCCAGGCCGGCGAGCCAGGTGCGGAGCTCCTCCTCGCTCAGGGACTCCGCGTGGGCCGTCCGCTCGAGCTCTGCGAGCGCGGCGAGCTTCCCGTCGAGGAGCGTGGCGCCCACGAGGCGCGCGTAGTCCGCGTTGCCCTCGTCGTCGTCGACGAACGCGGGGGGAAAGAGCCGGTAGAGGGTGGGCTCGCCGACGTCCAGGGCGTCGCGCAGCTGGGAGGGAAGCGCCGCCAGGATGTCCCGCTCCTCCGACGGCAGGCGCACGCGGTACGACCCGTCGCGTCGTCGATCGATGCCTCGGCGCACCGTCAGTCCTGCTGCATCGTCGCCCACAGCCCGTGCGCGTGCAGCCTCGAGACGTCGAGCTCCGCCTTCTCGCGCGTCCCGGTCGACACCGCCGCCTTCCCCTCGTGGTGCACCTGCAGCATGAGGCGTGTCGCCTTCGTCTTCGAGTAGCCGAAGAGCTGCTGGAGCACGAGCGTGACGTAGCTCATCAGGTTGATCGGGTCGTTCCACACGATCACGACCCACGGCCGCTCGTCGAGCGGCACGTCCTCCGACGACGGCTCGCGTACCTCGACCGGCGCTTCGACGACCTGGCTCACCGCATCAGTGTGACCGACGCGTGGAGCGGGCGGCGGCCGGAAGGTCGAGCGGCGCGGAGCCTAATCGGTCTCGATCGTCTGGCTCGAGGACGCCTGGTCCTCGACGGTCGCCTCGTCCGACCCGTTCGGGGCCGCGACGGTCGGCTCCGGGGCCCGCGAGTAGTAGCGCAACCGCTCGACGATGTCCGAGATCGGCTCGACCGGAGCCTCGTCGTCCGGGACGTCGTACTCGTCGGGCTCCTCCCGCTTGAGGAGACGACCGAGCCCGCCCGCGCGCCGGGCCTTCTCCTCCTCGCGCCGCGCGCGGCGCTCGTCCTCCTCGCGCCGCTTCGCCGCCTGCGCGCTCCTCGGCCTGCCGTCGGCGCTCGTCCTCCTCGCGCTGCTTTGCCGCCGCCTTCTCGGCCTCACGTGCGGCCGCCTCGTCGCGCTTGCGCTGCTCCGCGTCGAGCTTGGCCTGGACGCGCGCCTCCTCGGCCTGCCGCCTGGCGGCTTCCTTCTCCTCGGCTTCGCGCCGCTTGGCGTCCTCGGCCTCGCGCTTGGCGGCTTCCTTCGCTTCGACTTCCCGTTGCTTGGCGGCTTCCTTTTCCTCGGCTTCGCGGCGCTTGGCGTCCTCGGCCTCGCGCTTGGCGGCTTCCTTCGCTTCGACTTCCCGGCGCTTGGCCTCCTCTCGGGCGGTCGCCTCGTCGCGCTTGCGCTGCTCCTCTGCCGCCTTCGCCTGACGACGCTCTTCCTCGGCGCGCCGCTTCTCCGCTTCCTTCTCCTCGCGCCGGCGTCGGCGGGCATCGCCGCGTGACTCCTCCTGCACCTCGACCGCAGCCGAAGCCTCGCCGACCTCGATCTCGTCGAGCGGCTCGGGCTCCGCTGCCAGCGCGGCCATCGCCGCGGCCTCCTCCTCGCGCCGCGCTGCATCGTCTGCCTCGCGCCTGGCGGTTGCTTCGGCCTCGGCGCGTGCGCGCTCGGCCGCTTCCGCCTCGGCCGCGACGCGGGCGGCCGCCTCGGCTTCGGCTCGTGCGCGCTCGGCCGCTTCGGCTTCGGCTTGGCGGCGGGCGGCTTCCTCGGCTTCGGCTCGTGCGCGTGCTTCGGCTTCGGCTGCGCGGCGGGCGGCTTCCTCGGCTTCGCGCCTGGCGGCTGCTTCGGCCTCGGCGCGGGCTCGTTCCTCGGCTTCGATCCGCGCGCGCTCGGCCGCCTCCGCGTCGGCCGCGACGCGTGCGGCCTCCTCGGCCTCGTGCGCGCTCGGCTGCTTCGGCTTCGGCTGCGCGGCGGGCGGCTTCCTCGGCTTGGCGGCGTGCGGCCTCGTCGGCCTCGGCGCGTGCGCGCTCGGCCGCCTCGCGCCTCGGCCGCGACGCGTGCGGCCTCCTCGGCCCGTGCGCGCTCGGCTGCTTCGGCTTCGGCTGCGCGGCGGGCGGCTTCCTCGGCTTGGCGGCGTGCGGCCTCTTCGGCCTCGGCGCGTGCGCGCTCGGCCGCCTCCGCCTCGGCCGCGACGCGTGCGGCCTCCTCGGCCCGTGCGCGCTCGGCTGCTTCGGCTTCGGCTGCGCGGCGTGCGGCTTCCTCGGCTTCGGCGCGTGCGGCCTCTTCGGCCTCGGCTCGTGCGCGCTCGGCCGCGATGCGCCTCGGCCGCGACGCGTGCGGCCTCCTCGGCCCGTGCGCGCTCGGCTGCTTCGGCTTCGGCTGCGCGGCGGGCGGCTTCCTCGGCTTCGCGCCTGGCCGCCGCCTCGGCTTCGATCCGCGCGCGCTCGGCCGCCTCCGCCTCCGCCTCGGCCGCGGCAGGCGTCGGAGCTTCAACCGCCGCTTCCTCGGCGTCGCGTCGCTGCCCCGGGTCGGTCGCGGCGCGCGCCTGCATCCTCGCTCGCTCCGCCGCGGCCGCAGCGGCGGCGGCAGCGGCCAGGCGTGTGCGCTCGACGGCGTCGCGGCGGGTCGCCAAGGCAGCCTCCTGCCGTGCACGCTCGGCCGCGTCGGCCGCGGCAGGGTCGGGCGCCTCGTCGGGGTCCGGGACGATCGAGAGCGCAGGCGGGGGCACCGCCGCGAGCTCGGCATGGAGCCGGCGCAGCTCGCCTCGCTGGATCTTTCCGCTCGCGGTCTTCGGAAGCTCGTCCACGAACGCGATCTCGCGCGGATACTTGTACGGGGCGGTGACCGCCTTGACGTGCTCCTGGAGCTCCGGCGACGAGGCGATCGCCCGGCTCCTGGCCGGGTCGGAGCACGACGAACGCCTTGACGATCTGGCCGCGGTCGTCGTCCGGAACGCCCACGACGGCGCTCTCCGCGACGGCCGCGTGCTCGAGGAGCGCGCTCTCGACCTCGAACGGGCCGATCCGGTACGCCGCGGAGACGATCACGTCGTCCGAGCGTCCGACGAACCAGAGGTAGCCGTCGTCGTCGCGCGTCGCCCGGTCACCCGTCAGGAACCAGTCGTCCCGGAAGAGCGCGTCCGTCTCCTCGGGTGCCTCCCAGTACCCGCTGAAGAGCGTCGGCGGCCGCCCCATCAGCGCGAGATCGCCCTCGACGCCCGGCGGCGCAGACGTTGCCGAGGTCGTCGATCACGGCGATGTCGTGACCCGGCGTGGGCTGGCCCATCGACCCCGGCCGGAGCGGCGCCGCCGGGCGTGTTCGCGACGAGCAGCGAGTTCTCCGTCTGCCCGTACCCGTCGTAGACCGTGAGGCCGAGTGCGTCCTGGAAGCGCGCGATCACCTCGGGGGTCAGCGGCTCGCCGGCCGAGACCGCATGGCGCAGCCGCGGCAGGTAGGCGAGCTCCAGCTTCTCGAGCTTCGCGAGCATCCGGTACTCGGTCGGCGTCTGGCAGAGAATCGTCACGCCGAGCCGCTGGATCAGCGACAGTCGCTCCGTCGCCTCGAACGGGCCCTCGTGGACGACGACCTCCGCCCCGTGCGACCACGGGCCGAGGAGCGAGTTCCAGACCGCCTTCGCCGAGCCTGGGTCGGCCGTGCACCAGACGACGTCACCCTCGTGTGCGTCGAGCCAGTGGGTCGCCTGCGTCCGCTGCGCCCAGGTGTACGCGTGGGTGTGGACGGCGCCCTTCGGCTCCTGCGTCGTGCCGGACGTGTAGAGGATCAACGCCGTCTCGCCGGCGGTCGTGTCCTCGCTCGGCGCGACCGGCATGTACCGCCGCAGCTCCTCCAGCGCCTCGTCGAGGTAGAGCACCGACACCGATGCGCCGACCTGGTGGCGCATCTCCTCGATCTCGACCTCGAGTGAGCGGTCCGCGACGACGAGTCGTGCGCCCGAATGGCGGACCCGGAAGGCGAGGTCGCGCGCGCGGAGCAGGTCCGGGCACGGAACCGCGACCACGCCGCTCTTGAGCGCGCCGAGCATCGCCAGATGCCAGGACGGGACCCTGCCGATCGCGAGTGCCACGCGGTCGCCCCGGTCGAGGCGCGTGCGCAGGAGATGCGCCCAGCGTGCCGCGTCGCCGGCGACCTCCCGGAACGTCCGGCGATCGACGATGCCCTCGCGGTCGACGAAGGTCAGCGCCGGCTTGAGCAGGTCCTGACCGTGCTCCTCGATGACGTCCCGCGTGAAGTTGAAGTGCGCCGGGACGTCCCACTCGGGCTCGAAGTGCTCGCCATGTGCGAGCTCCTGGTCCTTCGTCTTGCGGCGCAGCAGAGCCATTCAGCGCCTCCCCTGCGGCCGCTTCGGCGTGGGTCGGACGGCGACGGCCGGTGTGCCGTCGCACCCGTCGGCACCCGAGGACGCGCGTACGCCCGCGGCGTGGACGAGGACCTGCTCCACGGCAGGGACTGTACTCCGCGCTCCTGTCGGCGCCTCGAGCCGAGGGCGCGTCCCGCCGATGGCCGCGACGCCCCGGGTATTGTCAGGTCCGTGGCGACGATCGCTGCCGACCTGCTCCGCGCGAGCGCCTACGTCGACGGCGACTGGACGGTGGCGGAGAGCGGCGAGACCTTTCCCGTCGTCAACCCGGCCACGGGCGAGACGATCGTCGAGGTGCCGCGGCTCGGAGCGCTCGAGACTCGACGGGCGATCGAGGCCGCCGACCGCGCGCTGCCCCGTGGAAAGCCCGAGCCGCAAAGGACCGCGCCCGCGTGCTGACCCGGCTCGCGACGCTGATGGCAGAGCGCGAGGAGGACCTCGCCGCGCTGATGGTGCTCGAGCAGGGAAAGCCACTCGCAGAGGCGCGCGCCGAGGTGACCTACGCGCTGTCCTTCTACGAGTGGTTCGCGGAGGAGGCGAAGCGCCTGGACGGCGCCGTCATCCCGTCGCCGTCGCCGGACAGGCGCATCCTCGTCACGCGCGAGCCCGTCGGCGTCACGGCGGGGATCACGCCATGGAACTTCCCGTCCGCGATGGTGGCGAGGAAATCGGCGCCGGCGCTCGCCGTCGGCTGCACCATGGTGCTGAAGCCCGCCGAGCAGACGCCGCTGTCCGCGCTCGCGATCGCCGCGCTGGCCGAGGAGGCGGGTGTCCCGCCCGGCGTCTTCTCGGTCGTCACCGGGGATGCGCAGGACGCGCCCGAGATCGGGCGGGAGATGACCTCCAATCCGCGCGTGCGCAAGCTCGGCTTCACCGGTTCGACCGAGGTGGGGAAGCTCTTGATGCGTCAATGCGCGGATCAGGTCAAGAAGATCTCGTTGGAGTTGGGCGGCAATGCCCCATTCATCGTCTTCGAGGACGCCGACCTTGATATCGCCGTGAATTCCGCTCTCGTCTGCAAGTTTCGAAACTCCGGCCAGACCTGCGTCTCCGCGAACAGGATGCTCGTGCAATCGGGGATCTACGACGCGTTCCTCGAACGCTTCACGGCGGCCGTGGAGGCGCTCACCGTCGCGGACGGGTTCACCGAGGGCGTCCAGGTCGGGCCGCTCATCGACGAGCCGGCCGTCGAGAAGGTCGAGAGCCACGTCGCCGACGCCCTCGACGGCGGTGCCGCGCTCGTCACGGGCGGCGAGCGCATCGAGGGGCAGTTCTACCGGCCGTCCGTCCTCACGGGTGTCGGCCCCGAGATGCGGATGAGTCGCGAGGAGACGTTCGGCCCGGTCGCCGCGATCAGCAGGTTCGACGCGGAGGACGAGGCGATCGCGATCGCGAACGGGACGCCGTACGGGCTGGCCGCGTACTACGTTACGAGCGACCTCGCGCGCACCTGGCGGGTCGGCGAGGCGCTCGAGTACGGGATCGTGGGCGTCAACACAGGGTTCATCTCGACGGAGGTCGCGCCGTTCGGCGGCGTCAAGGAGTCCGGCATCGGTCGGGAGGGATCGAGCTTCGGCGTCGAGGACTGGACGGAGCTGAAGTACTGGGCCGTCGGCGGGCTGCAGACCGCGGGCGGTTGACGGTGGCACCGGCGTGATCGTCGAGCAGCGCGACTACCACGTGCACACCGGGAAGCTGCCCGAGCTCGTACGGCTGTACGCGGAGGAGGGCATCGCGATCCAGCAGGAGGTGCTCGGCGGCTTCCTGGGGGCGTTCACGACGGACGTCGGCGCGCTCTCGACGTACACGTCCCTCTGGGGGTACGCGAGCCACGCCGAGCGGGAGTCTCGGCGGGCCGCACTGCAGGCGAGGAGCGACTGGCAGCGGTTCCTGGCGCGGATCCAGCCGCTCATCCACACCCAGCAGAACCGCATCCTGGTGCCGACGCCGTTCTCCCCGATCGCGTAGAAACCGTCTGTGGGCACGCTCGACGGGAAGGTGGCGCTGGTCACGGGCGCCGCGCAGGGGATCGGGAGGGCGCTCGCCGACGGCCTGTCGGCCGAGGGCGCGCAGATCGTCGTCGCCGACCTGCACGGTGCAGAGAGTGCCGCCGCAGCGTATGCCGGCGGTGTCGGGCTGACCGTCGACGTCGCCGACGAGGCCGCCGTCGAGCGGATGGTGGCGGAGACGCTCGAGCGTTGCGGCGGGATCGACGTGCTCGTCAACAACGCCGGCCTCTACGCCTCGCTCGCGATGCGGCCGTTCACGGACATCCCGCTCGACGAGTGGCGCCGCGTGATGGACGTCAACGTCGCGTCGATGTTCCTCACCTGCCGCGCGGCCGTGCCGGCGCTCCGCGAGCGTGGAGGAGGGGCGATCGTCAACATCTCGTCCGGGACGCCCTTCCGCGGCGTGCCCTTCCTGCTCCACTACGTGACGAGCAAGGGCGCGATCGTCGCCTTCACGCGGGCGCTCGCGAAGGAGCTCGGCCGCGACGGCATCCGCGTGAACTGCGTCGCACCCGGCTTCACCATGTCGGACGGCGTCAAGGAGCATCCGGAGGTGATCGAGCAGCTCCGCGACGTCTCCGTCGCGTCGCGGACGATCCAGCGCGACCAGGTCCCCGAGGACGTCGTCGGGGCCGTCGCGTACCTCGCGGGGCCGGCTGCGTCGTTCGTCACGGGGCAGACGATCGTCATCGACGGAGGGCAGTACTTCCATTGAGGCTCTCGCTGCACCGCTTCGAGACGGGCGTCGAGACGATCGGCGGCAACCGCGTCGTCTACGACCTCGACGGGAGCGTGGCGCGGTTCGGCGCGGCCGTCGTCGACGGACCGGCCCTCGTCTGGCAGCTCGACCACGACGAGTTCGACGCCGAGGGCGCTCTCGTGTCCCGGTTCGTCCAGCTCGACCCGTACGCGCCGTGGGTCGTGCGCTGCGATCGCATCGACTTCCCGCTCGGAGGCGTCGCCCGCCTCCACACGCATCCGGGCCCGGGGATCCGCTACCTCCTCCAGGGCGAGCTCGAGGTGGAGGTCGAGGGCCGCTCGACGTTCTACGGCGCCGGCGGAGCGTGGTTCGAGAGCGGGCCGGATCCCGTCGTCGCGCGGGCCTCGTCGCACATCGCCACGTCCTTCGTGCGGGCGCTCGTGCTGCCCGCCGAGTGGGCGGGAAAGCGGACGATCCGGTACCTCGATCCCCCCGACGCCGCCGACGTGCCGCAGACGGCGACGATCCTGCTCGAGCACGCGATCGCGCTGCCGCGGTGAGCCGCACCGGGGGCCGGATCCTCGTCGACCAGCTGGCGCTGCACGGCGCCGAGCTCGCCTTCGGCGTGCCCGGCGAGAGCTACATCGACGCGCTCGACGCGCTGCGCGACAGCCCGGTGAGGTACGTCACGTGCCGCCACGAGGGCGGCGCGGCGACGATGGCGGAGGCGTACGGCAAGCTGACCGGCGCCCCCGGGATCTGCTTCGTGACGCGGGGGCCGGGGGCGACGCAGGCATCGGTCGGCGTGCACACCGCCTTCCAGGACGCGACGCCGCTCCTGCTCCTCGTCGGCCAGATCCCCCGCGAGGACGCAGACCGCGAGGCCTTCCAGGAGATCGACTACCGCCGCATGTTCGGCCCCCTCGCGAAGTGGGTGGCGCAGGTCGACCAGGTCGAGCGCATCCCGGAGCTGACGGCGCGGGCGTTCCGTGTCGCGACCTCCGGCCGGCCCGGTCCGGTGGTGCTCGCGTTGCCCGAGGACGTCCTCGCGGAAGCCGCCGACGTGCCGGATGCGTCGCCGTACGCGGCCGCGCAGGCGGCCCCGGGAGCGGCCGAGCTCTCGCTCGCGCGAGAGCTGCTCGAGGCCGCCGAGCGACCGCTCGCGATCGTCGGCGGCCAGCCGTGGAGCGCGGAGTCGGGCGCCGTCGTGACGGCCTGGTGCGAGGCGAGCGGGATCCCGGTCGCGGCGGCATGGCGCTGCCAGGACTACCTCGACAACGACGCCCGCTGCTACGCCGGACATCTCGGCCTCGGGGCCGACCCGGCGCTGAGCGGGCGCCTGCGCGATGCCGACGTCCTGCTCGTCGTAGGCGCCCGCCTCGGGGACATCGAGACGGGCGGCTACGCGACGATCGTCCCTCCCGGCGTCGGCAGGACGCTGATCCACGTCCATCCCGACCCGGACGAGATCGGCAGGGTCTACGAGCCCGCGCTCGGGATCGTGTCCTCCGGACCCCGCTTCGCCGAGGCGCTCCACGCACTCGAGCCGCTCGACGGCAGCGTGCGCGGCGCCGAGCTCGACGCGGCGCACGCCGCATACCGGTCGACGCTCGAGGCGCGTGCGCTTCCCGGCGCCGTCGAGGTGACCGGCGTGATGGCTGCGCTCCGCTCGCGGCTCGCGCCCGATGCGATCCTCACGAGCGGCGCCGGCAACTTCACCGTCTGGGCGCACCGGTTCTACGTCTTCCGGCAATACCGCACGCAGCTCGCGCCGCTGTCCGGTGCGATGGGCTACGGGCTCCCCGCCGCGATCGCCGCGAAGCTCGTCCACCCGGAGCGCGACGTCGTCTGCCTCGCCGGCGACGGAGACTTCCTCATGACCGTGCAGGAGCTCGCGACCGCACGCCAGGCCGGCGCGCCCGTGGTCGTCCTCGTCGTCGACAACGGCATGTACGGGACGATCCGCATGCACCAGGAACGGCGCTATCCCGGGCGCGTGAGCGGCACCGACCTCGAGAACCCCGACTTCGTCGCGCTCGCCCGCGCGTTCGGCGCCTACGGCGAGCGCGTCGAGCGAACGGCGGACGTCGCCGCCGCGCTCGACCGGGCGCTCGGAGCCGGCACCGCGGCCGTGCTCCACCTGCCGGTCGATCCCGAGGCGCTGACGCCGCGCCAGACCCTCTCGGAGATCCGCGCCGAGGGGGGCGGCTGAGCGCGCGTTGCGCGTCCCGGCACCGTAGGCTTGCGCGGCACACAATCGAGCGGCGGAGGAGGATCTGATGGCGAAGTCCTATGCGAGCACCGTGATCGATGCGTCCGCGGAGGACGTCTGGGCGCGGATCCGGGACTTCAACGGTCTCGCCACGTGGCACAGCGGGATGGTCGCGACCAGCGAGATCGAGGACGGGAAGGCCGGCGACGAGGTCGGCGCCATCCGCAGCTTCACGCTCGCCGACGGGACGCACCTCCGCGAGCAGCTCCTCGCGCACTCCGACCTCGAGCGCTCGTACACGTACGACTTCCAGAAGACGCCGTTCGACGTCGACAACTACAAGGCGACGATTCGCGTCACGCCGGTCACGGACGGCGGCACGGCCTTCGTCGAGTGGTGGACGACGTTCGACTGCGACCGGGACAAGCAGGCGCACTGGGTCGGGTTCTTCGCGAACGAGGTCTTCCAGGGCGGTCTCGACGCGCTCAAGGCCCACTTCGGCGAGTAGCCGCCACCTGGACTCCCGGGGAGGGCGGGGTCCAGAAAAAGGGACCTCTGTGCAGGTTGTTCTTCCCAAGCGCGCCCGCCGCACGTACCATGCGGGCCTGTGACGACGCGCGGCAGACAGCTCGTTCTCCTCGCGACGGCGGCCATCGCCGCCGCCGCTCTCGTCGCGTCCGCGGCTCCCGCTGCGACGGGCGACGTCGCACGGGCCGCAGGCATCCAGCTCACGCTGCCCGACGACTGGGCGAAGGTCGCCCCGGCGTCGGAGACGAAGACCGATCCGCGTACGCTCCTCGTCATCGGGACGGACGGCGTGCATCCGATGGAGAGCGACTGCCAGGTCGCGTCGTACCGGGTCCCGGCAGACGGTGCGGTCGTCGTCGTCATCGGCTGGAAGAACTCGATCGGCGTGAGCTCCCCGCCGCTCTCGGCGATGAAGCTGCGCCGCGGGACCTTCGAGTGCTTCGCCGGGCGCGGGGCGTTCGCCCGCGTCTCGCGCGGCGACCGCGACTTCCAGGTCAGCGTGCTGGTCGGCGACCGGGCGAGCTACGCGACTGCCGATGCCGCGCTCGAGGCCGCTCGCTCGCTCACGCTCGCGTCGCGTTCGTAGGTGCCGCTGCGCCGGGAGTACCGCGTCGGCGGCCAGGCCGAGCCGATCTCGCATTTCACCGACGCAGTCCAGGCGGGTGACCTCCTGTTCGTCAGCGGCATCGTCCCCGTCGACTCGACCGGCGAGCTCGTCGGTGGCGCTGACGTCGTCGCCCAGGCGCGCGCCGTCTTCGCCAACATGCACGACGTGCTCGCCGCGGCCGAGTGCACGTTCGCGGACGTCGTCAAGGTGACGGTGTTCCTCACCGACATCGACGACCGCCCCCTCGTTAACCCCGTCCGCCAGGAGGTCTTCGGCTCGTCGCGACCAGCCTCCACGCTCGTCGAGGTCTCCGCCCTCGTGATCCCGGGCGCGCGAATCGAGGTCGACGCGGTGGCGCTGATCCCCTCGTGACCGTCGCGACAGACTCGCTCAACGCGGCCATCACCTGGCTCGACGAGCCGCTGCGGCGGCTGGACGGCGGGCCGCTCGCCGGGCGGACGCTGCTCGTCAAGGACTTGATGGACACCGCGGGGATCCGGACGACCTACGGCTCTCGCGTGTATGCCGACCACGTGCCCGACCGCAACGCGATCGTTGTCGAGCGCGTGCTGGACGCCGGCGCGGCCGTCGTCGGGAAGGCGAACCTCGCGGAGTTCGCTTGGGGGGTGCTCGGCACGAACGAGTGGTACGGGACGGTCCACAATCCGGTCCGGCCGGGGCGGACGACCGGCGGGTCGTCGAGCGGGAACGCCGCGGCGATCGCCGGCGGGATGTGCGACCTCGGGATCGGCACCGACACGGGCTGCTCGATTCGCCTGCCTGCCGCCGCGTGCGAGATCGTCGGGCTCAAGACACGGCATGGGAACGTCCCGCTCGACGGGGTGTTCCCACTCTGCCCCTCCTTCGACACGGTCGGGCCGCTCGGGCGATCGGTCGCCGACGTCGCCGCGCTCTGGTCGGTGGTCTCCGGAAGGCCGGTGCCCGAGGCCGGCCTCGCCGGGCGCACGATCGGCCTTCTGCGGCGCGCGCCGAACCTCGCGGATGGTCGCGAGACCGAGGCGAGCGACATAGCCGAGACGTGGGTCGGGCGCCTGGAGGCGCTCGGCGCCCGGGTCGTCGAGGCCGCTGTCCCGGGACCGCCGGCCGACACCTGGCCGGTCTTCCTCCACGAGGCCGCCCGCTCGCACGCCGCGACGTTCCCGAGCCGCGCAGACGAATACGGGCGGGGCATCCGCGCCAAGCTCGAGGCCGCGCACGGCGTGGATCCCGAGGCCGTCCTCGAGGGGTACCGGGCGCTGCTCGCGTGGCGGCGGCTCGTCCCCGAGGTCGACCTGTACGTGAGCCCGTGCGTCGCGGTCGAGCTGCCCGCCGAGGACGCCGACGAGCTCGAGGTGCGGCTGCCGCTCTCGTCGTTCCTCCGCTGGGTCAACCTGCTCGGCTGGTCCGCGCTCGCGATCGGGAACCTCCAGCTCGTCGCCACGTCCGACGAGACGGTGCTCGCGGCCGGGCTCGCCTGGGAGCGCGGGTAGCGCCGAGGTCGGTCGTCGGCCGACCGACGAGCCGCGTCTACACTCGCCGCCGATGAAGGCGGTCGCGCTCGGGGTCGTGCTGCTCGTCGTGGTCGCCGGCGCGGCGACAGGCGCGTGGGCCCTGCTCCGTGACAGCGGGGACAGCGGTGAGGAACGTGGCCCCTACGCATCGGCGCTCGCCGATCTCTGCCTCGACGCGCGCACCCAGATCGAGGCGCTCGGGCGGCCGAGCGACACCCCGATCGACGTCGTCTATCCGGGGACGGTGCGGATCGGGCGCGCCTTCCTGGCAAAGGCCAAGGACCTGACACCGCCGAGCGGGCAGCAGGCTCGCGCCGGGGAGCTTGCGCATCAGTACGGCCTCTACCTCGACGGGCTCGAGTACGCGTACCACTACTTGCAGAACCAGGGAAACCAGGTCGCATTCGTCCAGATCGTCAACGGGGCGCTCGCCAACCTGCGCAACGCGGAGCGGGTGGCGACGGAGCTCGGGGCGCCCGAATGCGCCGTGCGCCCGTTCGAATAGCCCGGTCGCTCACGGGATCAACAATCGATTATCGCTCGTTCTCGTTGCCTCCACGCCGTGATCGCTGTTAGGTTGCCGCGCAAGTGAGCTCCGGAAGACGTCCGAAGCGCAGCGCCGACGCGGTCGTTGGGGACTCGGCGTGAGCTCGCGCACGGTCGCGCGCGGCCTGCGCCACGGAGGGCTCGGACTGACCATCGCGCTCGTCCTCTTCATGGTCGTCTGGGTGCTGTTCCTCGCGCGGGGAACGTCGTTCGGGCCCGCGATCGACAATCCGAAGGACTTCCTCATCACGACGCTGAACGGCGTCACCGCGGCCGGGCTCTACTTCGTGGTCGCGAGCGGCTTCACCCTCATCTTCGGCCTGATGCGCGTCGTCAACATGGCGCACGGCGCGTTCTTCCTGCTCGGCGGGTACATCGCGTTGAAGCTCCAGCGCCATTGGGTGGGCGAGGGCAGCGTGTTCGGCCTCACGAGCGACCAGGTGAGCCTCCGCAACTGGGTGCTGCCGACGCTCATCGGTGCGCTGCTGGTGGGCGCGGTCGGACTCGGGATGCAGCAGGCGTTCCTGCGCTGGAACCAGGGGCAGGAGCTGCGCCAGGCGTTGATCACGATCGCCATCGCGATCATCCTCGCGGACCAGATGCTCGCCCATTTCGGAGGGGTCGCGCAGGACATCGCCTGGCCCGGCACGCTCGACACCTTCGTCGACCTGCGCGTCGCCGGCGTCCAGTACACGACCACGCGGCTCTTCATCCTCGGGCTCGCGATCGCCGTCGGCCTGGCGCTGTGGCTCTGGCTCAAGAAGACGAGGACCGGCATGGTCATCCGCGCCGGCGTCGACGACCGCCAGATGGTGAGCGCGCTCGGGATCAACATCCAGCTGACCTTCGCGATCGCGTTCTTCGTCGGCTCGGCGCTCGCGGGCCTCGGCGGAGCCGTGGGAGGCTCGTTCGCCAGCCTCGCTCCGGGGGTCGACTCGAACTGGCTGCTCAACTCGCTCGTCGTCGTGATCATCGGCGGGATGGGGTCGCTCGGCGGCGCGGCGGTCGGGTCGCTGCTGCTCGGCCTCACGACGAACTTCGCCGCCGCCTACCTGCCGTCCGACTACACGTACTACTCGATCATCTTCACGTTCATCCTGCTCGCCATCGTGCTGTCCGTGCGTCCGCTCGGTCTCTTCGGGAAGCCCGCATGACGACGCGCACCGTTGTCGACCGTGCGATCGGCGGCGCCGCGCTCGCCCTCGCGGCGCTCGCACCGCTCATCTTCAGCGACTACTGGGTCGGCGCGCTCCTCACGCAAACCCTGTTCCTCGGGGTCGTCGCCGCGAGCCTGATCTTCCTCTCGGCATACGGCGGGATGGTCTCGCTCGCGCAGGTCGCGCTCTACGGCATCGCCGGCTTCGTGCTGGGCAACGTGGTCACCAACGGCAACACGAAGGGGCTCAACCTGGGGTGGGATCCGTGGCTGGCCGTCCTGCTCGCGATCGCCATCACCACGCTCGTCGCGCTGCTCTTCGGCCTCCTCGCGAGCCGGAGCGTCGGCATCTACTTCCTGATGATCTCGCTCACGTTCGGCGTGATCGCGAACCTGTTCTTCGGCCAGGTGACGACGTTCTCCGGTTTCGGCGGGATCAGCGGCATCCCCGCACCCGACCCGATCGGCCCGGTCGACGAGCACCCGAACCGCCTCTACTACGTCGCCCTGGTCGTATCGGTGCTGGTGTACGTGCTCCTGCGCTACATCGTCCGCACGCCGTTCGGGCTCGCGCTCCAGGGTGTCCGTGACGACCCCGTGCGGATGGCGTCGCTCGGCTACAACGTCGTGCTGCACCGGACGCTCGCGTTCGCGTTCGCGGGCTTCGTCGCCTCGCTGGCGGGCGTCCTGTTCGTCTGGTGGAACGGGCACATCGACCCGGCGTCGATCGACCTGAGCGCGATGATCGACGTGCTCGTGATCGCGGTGATCGGCGGGCTGTACCGGCTCGAGGGCGCGTGGCTCGGCGCTTTCGTGTTTGTCATGCTCAACAACTACTCGAGGCAGATCGACTTCGTGGGCCCGCGGTTCCACACGCTGATCGGCCTCGTGTTCCTCGCCATCGTCCTCGTCTCACCGGCGGGGCTGGCGGGAATCTGGGAGCGTGCGCAGGGAACCCTCGGGCTCGGAGGCCGCGGGGGCGGTGCGGGACCGCAGCCGGCGACGGCGGCAGAAGCCCACACGCGCGATGCGGAGGCATGAGCGAAAGGAGGATGCGGCAATCAAGGCAGCTCGTACCACGTCCCATTGTTCGGTAGGTCGCTTCAATCATCAGAAGGAGGGCACTACATGAGTCGTATCTGGGGACGAGGGTGGAGGCTGGTGCTTCCGCTCCTCGGCGTCGCGCTCGTAGCCGCAATGGCGGCGGCGAGCACGTTCGCCGCCTCGGCCACGCCGATCAAGGTCGCGGTCCTGTCGGACTGCGAAGGCGCGTTCGGGGCGTTCGACGGTCAGGACCTCGCGGGAGTCGTCTCCGCGATGTCGGAGTATGCCGGCGCGAAGCCGGTGAACCCGAACGACCCGCGCAAGGGCTGGACGGGCGGGTCGATCGGCGGCCATCCGGTCAAGCTCGTCGGCATCGGCTGCTCGAACGATCGTGCCGACACCGCCATCAAGGAGACCAAGCGGCTCATGGAGCAGCTCGGTGCGGACGTCATGATCGGCCCGCTGTCGGGTGACGAGTCGATCGCGGTCGCCAACTACGCGAAGCAGCATCCGACCAAGACGTTCGTCGACGGATCCGCGGGCGCGCAGGACACGACGCTCAAGGTCCAGGCACCGAACTTCTACCGGTTCAACGGTGACGGCGCCCAGTGGAACGCGGGCCTCGGCGATCTCGCCTACAACAAGCTGAAGTGGAAGACGGCGGCTGTCGTCGCCGACGACTACAGCTTCGCGTGGACGTCCGCCGCGGGCTTCATCGCGGAGTTCTGCGCGGTGGGCGGCAAGGTCACGAAGCGGGTGTTCCCGCCGCTCAACACGACGGACTACTCGTCCTACGCCCAGCAGATGCCCACGGACGTCGACGGAACCTTCGTCGCGGTCGGCGGCGCGGGCCTGATCCCGTTCCTCAAGGCATACGAGCAGGCGCACGGCCCGATCGACGGCAAGAAGTTCATCGGCAACCTCTTCTGGGGGACGCCGGGGCAGTTCGAGCAGCTCAGCACGCGTGTCACGGGCGCATATGTCGGCGGCGCAGGAACCGCCGGCGACCTCGCCACAAAGGCTGCGCAGCACTACTCGAAGCGCGTCATCGGGAAGTGGTTCAAGACGATCCCGCCGTTCGGCGCCGCCGCACCGCAGGCGTCGAGCACGTTCACGTTCGGCTACTTCATCAACACGTGGGGCCTGATCAAGGGCCTGCAGGCGGTGAAGGGCGACATCTCGGGCGGCCAGAAGAAGCTTCAGGCCGTGCTCCGCAAGACGTCGCTGCAGACGGGCTACGGCCCGATCAAGCTGGACAAGAACCGGCAGGGCATCATCCCGGTCTACTACCAGCAGCTGTACCAGAAGAACGGCAAGCTGGCCGTCAAGACCGTCGGCTACATCCCGAACGTCGACCAGACGTTCGGCGGGACGTTCTCGAGCAACACGCCCCCACCGGGGCGGAAGTTCCCACCCTGCGTGAAGCGCTCGCTTCCGTGGGTCGGCAAGACGCAGCATCCGAAGGTCATCCCGTAGCAGGGATGACCTCGGCGGCACCATCCGAGCAGGCCGCGCCGATCCTCCGCTTGCGGGGGGTCGGCCGGCGGTTCGGCGGCCTCCACGCCGTGCGCGACGTCGATCTCGACGTCGCGCACGGCGAGCGCCGCGCCATTCTCGGGCCGAACGGCGCGGGCAAGACGACGCTGTTCAACGTGATCTCGGGTGACGTCGAGCCGACCGCGGGGACGATCGAGTTCCTGGGTGACGAGACGACGTTCGCCCCGGCCCGGACGAGGGCCAAGCTGGGGATGTCGCGCACGTACCAGAAGTCACGTCTCTTCCTCGGGCTCTCTGTCGAGGAGAACCTCTATCTCGCCGTGCTCGGCGTCCGCTCGGGGCATGTGCGGCCGGTCGTGCTGCCGCGCCGCGACGGAGCGATTCGCGGAGAGGCGCGGGAGCTGGCCGAGGCGGTGGGCCTGGCGTCGAAGCTGCCGACGCTCGTCGGCTCGCTCTCCCACGGCGAGCAGCGTCAGCTCGAGGTCGGGATGGCGCGGGCCGGGGATCCGAAGCTGATGATGCTCGACGAGCCGGCGTCGGGGCTCTCACGCGGCGAGCGCGTCGCGCTCACCGACCTGCTGCTCGGTCTCGACCGCTCGATCACGCTCATCCTGATCGAGCACGACATGGACGTCGCGCTCCGCGTCGCCGAGTACGTGACGATGATGCACGACGGCCGCACGATCGTCGAAGGCACGCCGGCGGAGATCCGCGCGAACCAGCTCGTGCACGACCTCTATCTGGGCACGGGACACCAGCCGGATGCCTGACGCACCGCTCCTCGCGGTCGCGGGCCTGCGCGCGTTCTACGGGAGCGCCCAGGCGCTCGAGGACGTCACGTTCGAGATGGGCCGCGAGTCCGTCGCGGTCGTCGGGCGCAACGGCATGGGCAAGACGACGCTCTGCCAGGCGATCATGGGCCTCACGCCCCCGGCAACTCACGGCTCGATCCGGTTCGCGGGCGAGGAGATCCTCGGCAAGGCCCCGAACAGGATCGCGGCGAGAGGGATCGGCTACGTCCCACAGGGGCGGCGGCTGTTCCCCTCGTTGAGCGTCGACGAGCACCTGCGCATGATCCGCGCGTCCGGGGGAGGCGACAGGCCCCGGAGCTGGACGGTCTCGGCGGTCTACGAGCTCTTCCCGCGGCTCGCCGAGCGCAAGCGCAACGGCGGTGCACAGCTCTCGGGGGGCGAGCAGCAGATGCTCGCGATCGGGCGGGCGCTGCTCACGAGCCCGACACTCCTGATCATGGACGAGCCGTCCGAGGGCCTGGCGCCCGCAATCATCGAGAACCTGATCGGCGTGCTGCGGACGCTCGCGGAGGAGGGCCTGGCGATCCTCCTGATCGAGCAGAACCTCGGCGTCGCCACCGCGCTTGCCGAACGTCAGCTCGTGATGGTGGCGGGCAGCATCTTCACCGAGACGACCGCCGGCGTGCTGTCGACCGACCCGGAGGCGCAGCGCCGGTTCCTCGGCGTCGAGCCTCTCGCGTCCTGACCGGAGGAGGTGAACGTGCCAACCGTCGTCCTCATCGGAACGCTCGACACGAAGGGCCAGGAGTACGCGTTCCTCGCCGACCGGCTCCGCGAGCACGGCGTCGACGTCCTCCTGGTCGACGCGGGGATCGTCGGGCAGCCGCTGACGACGCCGGACGTGACGCGCGAGGAGGTCGCGTCGGCGGTCGGCGCCGACGTTGCCGCGCTCGCCGCGGCCGGCGACCGCGGCGCGGCCGTCGAGACGATGTCGCGGGGTGCGGCGGAGGTCGTGAAGCGGCTCCACGCCGAAGGGAGGCTCGACGCGATCGGCGGGCTCGGAGGCTCGGGCGGCTCGGCGCTCGTGACGTACGCGATGCGGCAGCTGCCGATCGGCGTCCCGAAGCTGATGGTGTCGACCGTCGCCTCGGGCGACACCAGCCCGTACGTCGGCTCGGTCGACGTGACGATGATGTACTCGGTCGTCGACATCGCCGGCGTCAACGAGGTGTCGGCGCGGATCATGGCGAACGCCGCCGGCGCGCTCGCGGGCATGGCCGGCGCGACCGTGCCGCCGCTCGGCGAGAAGCTGCCGATCGTCGTCGCCTCGATGTTCGGCGTGACCACGCCCGCGGTGACCGTGGCGCGGGAGCGGCTCGAGGAGCTCGGCTACGAGGTGCTCGTCTTCCACCAGACGGGCGCGGGCGGCGGCTCGATGGAGAAGCTCCTCGAGGCCGGGTTCGCGGTCGGCTCGCTCGACGTCACGACGACCGAGTTCTGCGACCAGGTCGCGGGCGGGGTGCTCGCCGCCGTGCCGGAGCGGCTCGAGTCGGCAGGCAGGGCGGGGATCCCACAGGTCGTCTCCCTCGGCGCGCTCGACATGGTCAACTTCGGGCCGCTGGACTCGGTCCCCGAGCGCTACCGCGGACGGAACCTCTACGTCCACAACCCGACCATCACGCTGATGCGGACGACGCCCGACGAGTGCCGGGAGATCGCGCGGATCGTCGCCGGCAAGCTGAACGCCGCAGTCGGCCCGACCGTGCTCTACGTCCCGCTGCGCGGCGTCTCCGCGATCGCGACCGAGGGCCAGGTCTTCCACGACGCAGAGGCCGACGAGGTGCTCTTCTCGACGCTGCGGGAGCTCGTCGACCCGTCGAAGGTGGAGGTGCACGAGCTCGACCTGGACGTGAACGCACCGGAGTTTGCGCTCGCGATGGCGAACCGGCTCCACGAGCTGATCGAGGAGACGTGATGACCAGAGACCAGGCACTCGCGCGGCTCCAAGCGCAGATCGACGCCGGGACGCCGATCATCGGCGCCGGTGCGGGCACCGGCCTCTCGGCCAAGTGCGCCGAGGCGGGCGGCACCGACCTGATCATCATCTACAACTCGGGCCGCTACCGGATGGCGGGGCGCGGATCGCTCTCGGGCCTGCTGCCCTACGGCGACGCGAACGCGATCGTCGTCGAGATGGCGAGCGAGGTGCTCCCGATCGTGAAGGAGACCCCGGTGCTCGCAGGCGTCTGCGGCACCGATCCGTTCCGCCTGATGGACGTCTTCCTCGACGAGGTGCGTCGCATCGGGTTCAGCGGCGTGCAGAACTTCCCGACCGTCGGCCTTTTCGACGGGACGATCCGGCAGAACCTCGAGGAGACGGGGATGGGCTACGGCCTCGAGGTCGACATGATCCGCGTCGCGCACGAGAAGGACCTGCTCACCGCGCCCTACGTGTTCACGGTCGACGAGGCCGTGGCCATGGCGGAGGCGGGCGCCGACGTGCTCGTGCCCCACATGGGCCTGACGACGGGTGGCTCGATCGGCGCCGAGACGGCGAAGACGCTCGACGACTGCGTGCCGCTGATCCAGGCGATGCACGACGCGGCGAAGGAGGTCAACCCCGGGGTGATCGTCCTCTGCCACGGCGGCCCGATCGCCGAGCCGGACGACGCCGCATACGTCCTCGCGAACACCGAGGGCATCGTCGGCTTCTTCGGCGCCTCGTCGATGGAGCGGCTGCCGACCGAGACCGCGATGACCGAGAACATGCGCCGCTTCAAGGCGATTCCGATGGGAGAGAGCGTATGACTCCGTTCCGGCCCGCTGCCTCCATCCAAAGACAGGAGCACGACTGGGGGATCTTCGCGCAGGTGTCGGGGCCGCGCGACGGCCTCGCGGGCATCGTCGCCATCGAGGCGACCTTCCTGCCGGGAAAGGCGCACCCGTTCCACTACCACCCGGGCCAGGAGGAGGTCATCTACGTCGTCGAGGGCACGATCGAGCAGTGGGTGGAGGCCGAGTCGACGACGCTGACCCGCGGAGACGCGGTCGTGATCCCGGCCGACGTCGTGCACGCCACCTACAACGACGGGAACGTCGCGGCGAAGATCCTCGCGATTCTCTCGCCCGCCGTCGACGGAGACGGCTACGCCGCAGTCGACGTGGCGGCCGACGAGCCGTGGGCATCGCTGCGAACGACCTGAGCCGCGGCCCGGGCGGCGTCACGACACGATCCGCAGCACCTCGGCGACCACGTCGTCGAGCGGTGCCGTCGTGACGATCTCGCTGGTCGCGGACCGTCGGAGGAGCGGCTCGAACGCGACCTGATCCCGGAGCACCTTCTCGCGCTCGGACGGGTCCTTCCCGAAGGGGTTGTTGGTCCTCGCGGCGAGGCGCTCGACGAGGGTTCCGGGCGGGGCGCTCAGGAGCACGATGTGCTCGAAGCGCTCGTGGAAGCGCCCCTGGTTCTCGGCGCACCCGCTCACGAACAGCAGGTCCACGTCGTTCGCGGCGAGCAGGGCGTCGACGCGATCCTCGCGCCACACCCATTCGCCGTCGGCTCTCGTCTCGGACCAGCCCGGCTCGTCCAGGTCGACGGCTTCGTGCCCGAGCTCCCGCAGCCGGGCGACGACGGACGACTTGCCGACGCCGGACATCCCCGTCAGGAGCACGCGCGTCACTCGGCGACGTCAGCGACCGGCGTGCTCGGTCGCGACGAGCCGGTCGTAGGCCGGCAGCGTGAGGAACTCGACGTAGTCGGGCTGCGTCGCGATGCGCTCGAACAGCGCCCGCGCGTCGCCGTAGCCGTCGCCGAGCTTCGCGATCTCCTCGTCGGTGATCCGGCGCACGTCGTCTTCCGTGACGCGGTCGTGGCGGAGCCACTGCCAGATCTGGGAGCGGGAGATCTCCGCGGTCGCGGCGTCCTCCATCAGGTTGTTGATCGCCACCGCGCCCGACCCGTGGAGCCACGCCGCGAGGTACTGGATGCCGACGGACACGTTGTTGCGGAGGCCCGCCTCGGTGACGTCGCCGGGCGTGGCGGCGACGTCGAGGAGCTCGCTCGCGGCGACCGAGACGTCGTCGCGCAGGCGGTCGATCTGGTTCGGCCGGTCGCCCAGCACCCGGTCGAACGACTCCATCGCGACCGGGACGAGATCCGGGTGCGCGACCCAGGTCCCGTCGAAGCCCTGCGACGCCTCGCGGTCCTTGTCCTCGCGCACCTTCTCGAGCGCGATTGCATTGACCTCGGCGTCGCGGCGCGAAGGGATGAACGCGGCCATCCCGCCCATCGCGTGCGCCCCCCGGCGGTGACAGGTCTTGACGAGAAGCTCGCAGTACGCGCGCATGAAGGGGACGGCCATGGTCACGTCGGCCCGGTCGGGAAGCACGAACTCGGGCCGGTGCCCGAGCTTCTTGATGACGCTGAAGATGTAGTCCCACCTGCCTGCGTTGAGGCCCGCGGAGTGGTCGCGCAGCTCGTGCAGGATCTCGTCCATCTCGAACGCGGCGAGGATCGTCTCGATCAGGACGGTCGCCTTGATCGTCCCGCGCTCGACCCCGAGCCGCTCCTGCGTCCAGGCGAACACGTCGTTCCAGAGCCGCGCCTCTCGGTGGGACTCGAGCTTGGGGAGGTAGAAGTAGCGCCCGTTCCGTGCCGTGGTTCCGCAGGAAGTAGAGCCCGAAGTCGAAGAGCGAGGCCGACATCGGCCTGCCGTCGACCTCGAAGTGCCGCTCCTCGAGATGCCAGCCGCGCGGGCGCACGAACAGGACGGCGACCTCGTCGTCGAGCGTGTAGCGCTTCTCGCCGGTGTCGAGCTCGATCGTCCGCTCGAGGGCGTCGGTGAGGTTCCGCTGGCCGTCGATGCAGTTCTCCCACGTGGGCGAGTTCGCGTCCTCGAAGTCGGCCATGAACACCTTCGCGCCGGAGTTCAGGGCGTTGATCACCATCTTCCGGTCGACCGGGCCCGTGATCTCGACCCGCCGGTCGGCGATCTCCTCCGGGAACGGCGCGATCCGCCAGTCGCCGGCGCGCACGGATGCCGTCTCGGTCAGGAAATCCGGCAGCTCGCCGCCCGTGAGCCCGCCGCCCGTGAGGCGTCGGAGGCGTTCCGCGCGCCGCACGAGGAGCTCGCGCCGGCGCTCCCCGAACTCACGCTCGAGGTCGGTCAGAAACGACGCCGCGTCGGGTGTGAGGACGTCGTCGACGTGCACCGGGTGATCTTCTCAGATGCGCTTGCTGCGTCGCGGCCGAGCGTCAGTCGTGCTCGTGGTCACGCTCGCAGCGCTCGGGGCACGTGCACGGCGCGGACTCCGCACGTGTGACGATCGTCGGCCGCGGCTGGGCCGCAGCGGCGTGCGTCGCCTGCGGTTTCAGGGGCTTCTCGCGTGTCAGCATTCTCATGCGGCGCTCCTTTCCCGGTCGAATTGCTGCTCCTCGGTCGAGCCGGTCAGGGCGAGCGTCGAGGACGCGCCGCCCGAGACCGCCTGCATCACCTGGTCGAAGTACCCGGCGCCGACCTCGCGCTGGTGGCGGGCCGCCGTGTAGCCGGCGTCCTCGAGCTCGAGCTCGCGCTCCTGCAGCGCGACGTACGCTGTCATCGCGTCGTCGCGGTAGCCGCTCGCGAGCTCGAACATCGAGAGGTTGAGCGCGTGGAAGCCTGCCAGCGTGATGAACTGGAACCGGTAGCCCATCCGCGCGAGGTCGCGCTGGAAGCCGGCGATCTCCGCATCCGACAGATGACCACGCCAGTTGAAGGACGGCGAGCAGTTGTACGCCAGCAGCTTGCCGGGGTGCCGCTCGTGGATCGCGGCGGCGAACCGCTCGGCCTCGTCCATGTCCGGAGTCGACGTCTCGCACCAGACGAGGTCGGCGTAGGGCGCGTACGCGACTCCGCGGGCGATGGCGGCGTCGATCCCGTCGCGGACACGGTAGAACCCCTCCGGCGTGCGCTCGCCCGTGCAGAGCTCGCGGTCGGCCTCGTCGACGTCGCTCGTCAGGAGCGTGGCAGAAAGCGCGTCCGTCCGCGCCACGATCAGCGCCGGAACGTCGAGCACGTCCGCGGCGAGTCGCGCAGCGACGAGCGTCCGCACGAACTGGCTCGTCGGGACGAGCACCTTGCCCCCCAGGTGCCCGCACTTCTTCTCCGACGAGAGCTGGTCCTCGAAGTGGACGGCGGCCGCGCCCGCCTCGATGTACGCCTTCATGATCTCGAAGGCGTTGAGCGGGCCGCCGAAGCCCGCCTCGGCATCGGCGACGATCGGCGCGAGCCAGTAGGTCCCCTCGTCGCCCTCCGCGTGCGCGATCTGGTCGGCGCGGAGCAGCGCATTCGAGAGCCTGCGCGCCAGAGCAGGCCCCGAGTTCGCGGGGTAGAGGCTCTGGTCAGGGTACGTCCCCCCGACGAGGTTCGCGTCCGCCGCGACCTGCCAGCCCGAGAGATAGATCGCCTCGAGCCCGGCCCGCACCATCTGCACCGCCTGGCCGCCGGTCATCGCGCCGAGGGCCGGGACCCACTCGCGCTCCGCGAGCAGCGCCCGCAGTCGCTCGGCGCCCAGCCGCGCGAGCGTGTGCTCGACGTGCACCGAGCCACGCAGCCGGTCGACCTCGTCGCGGGAGTAGGGGCGCAGGATGGTGTCGGTCATGTTCTCGTCCTTTCGGATCCCAATTAGCTGATACTTGGATCCTAGATACGCGATCTGGTGCCCGCAAGTCCAGATATCTGCTCATTTCGGATCCAAAACAGCAGAATCAGGATGCGAGCAGCTAGACTCGTCGTCGTGAGCACGGTCTCCACGAAGGCCGACGACATCGCCGGCGTCCTCGAGGACGAGATCGTGGGCGGCGCGATCCCGCCGGGGACGGTGCTCCGCCAGGAGACGCTCTCCGAGCGGTTCGAGGTGTCGAGGACGCCGGTGCGCGAGGCGCTCCGACGGCTCGCTGCGCTCGGGCTCGTCTCGTTCGAGCCGAATCGAGGTGTCCGCGTCCGCTCGATCTCCGCGCACGAGCTGCACGAGGCGTTCCTCGTCCGCGCCGAGCTCGAGGCGCTCGCCACCGAGGTCGCGACGCCGAAGATGACCCCGGACGACCTGGCGGAGATGGACCGGATCGAGCGGCGCTTCGCCGAGCTGACGCTCGAGCTGCGCGAGCAAGCCCGCGGCGGCGCGCCGCGCGATTCCGCGCTCTTCGTCGAGTGGATGCAGGCCAACTACGCTTTCCACGACGTGATCTACCGCGTCGCGGAGCTTCCGCTCGTCGAGCGGATCGCCAAGGGCGCGCGACGGACGTTCATCGGCGACCGCGCCTGGCGTGCGCGTGCCGAGCTCGACCAGCTCTACGCGAAGAACGACCTCCAGCACCGGGCGATCCGCGAGGCGATCTCCGCGGGCAGTGCCCAGGCGGCACGGACGCTCGCCCGCGAGCACGTCCTCTCCTCGAACCGGCTGATCGAGGTGGTGCTGGAGACCCTCGGCGCCGCCGGCCGTGAGCCGGGCTGGGGAAGATGACGTGGGGGAACCCCTGGTTCCCCCACGAGCCCCCTCCTCTTGCGCCCGGCATTGCCACGCGCGCCTGGCCTCTCGGGCGGCAAAGCCGCCCTTCGGCCGCCGCGGCTCGCTCCTCCACTCACGCAGACGCCGGCCGTCGAAGCGGAGCTCGCTCTCGACGCCACGCAGGTGTCCGACTTGAAGTCGGACATCCGCGCCCCTATCCGGCGCTGACGATCCTGTCGGCGGCGACGTCGCGGAGGCGGGTCACGCGCCCGTCCGGGTAGCGGACGACGAGCTCGTCGACGCGCGTCTCCTTCCCGAGGCCGAAGTGGAGCCGTGGGTCCTCGGAGGAGAGGTAGCTCGACCCCGCGCGCGCCTCCCGGACGAGCCGACGGCCGTCGGGCAGGACGGCTGTCGCGACAGCGCCTGGGACGAGGCGCCGCAGCGAGACCTCCAGCCAGTGGCCCGTCTTCGAGCCACCGTCGTTTCGCAGGAGCTGCACTCTGCCGCCGATCGAGCCGACCGCCAGGTCGAGGTCTCCGTCGTTGTCGAAGTCCGCCGCCGCGAGTCCACGCCCGTTGCGCGGCGCGAGCCGGCCGACGTCGAGCGGGCGGACGTCGCCGCCGTCGGTCGTCAGGACGCGCACCGGCTCGGCGTCCTTCGCGAGGCTCGTGACCGGGATCGCGCCGTTCGCCATCGCGAGCTCCGGGCTGCCGTCGTTGTCGAGATCCGCCCAGGTGACGCCCCAGCCGGTGAAGGTCCGGCCCAGGGCGCCGACGAAGTCCGGCCGGGCGTCGGAGAAGGGCTTGCCCGCGCGGCTGCGGTAGACGGCGTGCAGCTGGCCACGGGAGTTCGTCACGAACAGGTCGTCGCGCCCGTCGTCCGAGAAGTCGCCGGCCGCGATCCCCATCCCCGCGTTCGGGTCGTCGACACCGAGCGCCTTCCCCTCCTCGACGAGGCGGAAGCCGAGGCCGTCCTTCGCCGGGAGGTTGAGGTAGAGCCGGTTCGGGTCGAGGTCGTTCGCCACGTAGAGGTCGGGCCGGCCGTCGCCGTTGACGTCCGTGAACACCGCGCCGAGCCCGTGGTCGAGCCCGTGCGGCTCGAGCCCGGCCGCGCGCCCGACCTCGCGGAATCGGGCGTGCCCACCACGGGCCCCGACGTTGAGGTAGAGCAGGTCACGCACACCGCCGTGATCCGCCGGGAAGCCGGACGCAGAGCCGGGCAGCGGGTGGTTGACGTCGGTGTAGCCCGCGACGAAGAGGTCGGGCCGCCCGTCGCCGTTGACGTCCGCGACGGCGGCGCCCGTGTGCCAGCCGGGCTCGTCGATCCCCGCGGCCCTCGCGCCCTCGGTGAACGTGCCGTCGCCGTCGTTCCAGAGGACGGCGTCGTAGGCGTTCCGGGCCGCGTCGTACCCGGCGGTAGTGACGACGAGATCGGTCGTTCCGTTGCCGTCGAGGTCGCCCGCGACGCACCCCGTGCCCCGCACCGCGAGACCCGCGCCCGCGCCGGCGGTGACGTCCACGAACCGGCCGTGCACGTTGTGGAACAGGCGGCTCCGCGGGAGGCCGCCACGGGAGGCGTACCTGGCGAAATCGGAGTCCGCGTACGAGTTCACGACGTAGAGGTCGAGCCAGCCGTCGCCGTCGTAGTCGAGCCAGCAGAGGCCGCCTCCCATCATGGCCGCCTCGTCGCCGGTCACACCGAAGCGGAACGCGCCCTGGCGGACGTCCAGGCCGACGGACCGGGCGACGTCCGTCAGGCGGAACGGCGCCGCGACGGCGGCGACGGTGGGGCGCCCCGTCGTGCGGCCCCGTTGGCCCGTGACGAGATACCGGCCGCCGCTCTGGACGAGCTCGAACGTGCGGACGACGTCCCGCGGCGCGCTCCGGAACATGAACCTGCCGTCCCCCGGGGCGTATCGCGCCGTGTGCGACGTGCCGCTGAGGGTCGCGACGACGAGGGGCGGGGCCTGCCCCTTACGGGGCTCGAGCCGGAGCCCGACCCGCTCCGCCTCGTAGACCGGGACGTCGATGGAGGTGCCCTTGGCACTGTCGATGCGGCTCCAGAGCTCGGAGAGCCAGTCGCCCGTGGCTCCGCGCGTCGCCGCTGCCCGGTCACGCCTGCGGAGCGACTCGGAGCCGCTCTGGAGGTCGGCGACCAGGTCGGCAGCGATGCGCCGCGCCATGGCGTCGCCGATCGGGGCAAGCCCTTGCGTCGCCGCGAAGGTCACCACGGGGACGCGCCCGGCTGCAATCGGAGCACGTGCGGTGGACGCGGGTGCCGAGAGCAGGCCCGCGGCGACCACAACGCCGAGCGCGATCCCCGCCGCCGCGCCCAGGCGGACGGGCGACCAGCCGATCGCGCGGCCGAGCCGGACACGGCCGACGAGGAGGAGAAGAGGCGGCCGCGCGGCGCAGACGATCGTCAGGGAGCCGAGCACCGCCAGCTTCGCCGCGAACTCGGTCGTCCAGGGCGCGATCAGCAGCGTCGCGAGCAGCCCGACGGACACGGCGTAGACGCGCCGTCCGCGGCCGCTCTCGGGGATCGTCCGCGGGTCGGTGATCATGAAGAAGAGGAAGACGAGCACCTCGGGCGAGGTGACGAGCAGCCACCAGAGATCGGCGCCCGCGATCGGCCCGAGGTGCCACGCCGCCGTCATCTCGTGCCCGGTCGCGGCGAGCACCGCGACTCCGGCCGCAAACGTGAGCCAGAAGCCGACGGCGATCCCGACGAGGTGCAGTCGCGAGAGGATCGCGAGCCCGCCTCCGACGATCAGCGCGAGCGCCAGCGCGAGCCAGACCGACATCGGCCCCCACCAGAACGCGAGCGGGTCCGCGCGCTCCGGACCGAGCAGCACGAAGCAGAGGACGAGCCCGAAGTTCGATGGATTGAAGATGTGGCGGCCGCGGAAGGTGATCACGTACTTCGAGAGCAGCCCGATCGCGGCGGTGCCGGCGAAGATCCACCAGCCGTTCATGCTCCACCAGTCGCCGTGCTCGGTGCCCGGGACGCGGAGCACGAACGCGACGCCGTTCCCCGTGAGGAGCGCGCTCGCGGGCCACATCAGGACGCGCTGGCGCCGGAACGCGATCGACACCTCGAGCACCGCGCAGGTGACGAGCGAGACGAGGATCTGAGCGATCGACAGGCGGAAGTCGAACGCGGTCTGCCCGAGCACCTGCAGCGTCACGATCACGGCCGCGAGGTGCAGCCGCGGATCGCGCAGGGTGGGGAGCAGCAGGGGGTAGGCCGTGCCGCGGATCCGCACCGTCGGCCTACCTGCGGCGATGGCGGGAGCGCTCATCCGGCGACAGATGGTACGCACCGGCGCCCTGCGGCAGGGGCCCGGTTCCGGCGTCAGGCGGCCGGAGGCCGCGTCACGCCGCCCAGAAGGCCTCGAACGCCGCGGGGTCGGACGGCAGCGCGAGCACCTCGCGGACGAGCCCGTTCTCGAGCCGGAAGAGGAGGACCTGGTCGAGGTCGAGCCGCCGGCCGTGGCGCTCACCGGAGGCCCGGTAGAGCGCGGCCGCGCGCTCGCCGCTCGCGAGCACGTCGACCAGGTGCGAGGAGTACGTCCCGTCGGTCTCCTTCGGGAGCCGCGCGAGGAAGCGGAAGATCGCCTCGCGGCCGCGATGGACGCCCGACATCGAGCCGTCGCCCGGGACGGTCCACACCGCGTCCGGTGCGAACAGGTCGCGGAGCGCGAACGCCTGTTTCCGCGCGAACGCGTCGAAGATCCGCCGTACGACGTCCTCGTTCGCCGCGCGGGCGCTAGCGGCCGGCACTGCCTCGCTCCCATTCGGCGATCAGCTCCTGGACGTGGCTGCGCTGCGCGGGGGTGAAGTCGAAGGTGTCGAGCAGGCGCCGGGCCTCGGCCGGATCGTCGTTCGCCACCGCGGCCTCGAGGTGCTCGCGCTGCGGCGTCGGCTCGCGCAGCTGCCTGCGCAGCCAGCGGAGGAGGCTCACCGTCGCCTGGTCGCTCATCGGCGCCTACGCTACTCGGGTGGACACGTTCCTCGCGATCGCGAGCCGCCGTGACGAGCGTCGCTACGGGCCTGAGTCCCTTCCCGAGGCCGTCGTCGACCGCATCCTGGACGCCGGTCGCCTCGCCGGCTCGGCCTCGAACCGCCAACCCTGGGTGTTCGTGGTCCCGGACACCCGCGAGCGCGTCGAGGCGCTCGCGCGCTCGGTATACGTCCCGGACAACGTCCTCGGAGCCGGGCTCGTCGTCGCCGTCGCCCTCACGGGCAAGCGGCAGGCGTCGTTCGACGCGGGGCGCGCCGCGCAGAACATGCTCCTGGCGGCCTGGAACGAGGGAGTCTCGTCCTGCCCCAACGGCCTCGCCGACCGCGACGCGGCGCACACCGCGCTCCGGCTCGCCGAGGACGAGACCCTCGCGATCGTGCTCACCTTCGGCGTCCCGGAACGCCGCCGCGACCCGGGATCCCGCACACCCGGAGAGTGGAGCGCCCGGGCGAACCGGCGGCCGCTCGACGACGTCGTCCGCCGCGTGCGATGACCGGCCCCCTCCTCGGCGGTGTCGACGTCGGCGGGACGAAGATCCAGGCCGTCGTCACCGACGACACGGGGGCCGTGGTGGGGAGGGCGCGTCGTGCGACGCCTCCCCGGGGCGGCGCGGGCGCCGTCGCGAGGGACGTCGGCCTCGCCGTGGGCGAGGCCGCGACCTCCGCGGGCCTGCGCGTCTCCGAGCTGACCGGGGTGGGCGTGGGCGCACCGGGGAGCGTCGACGCCGCGCGTGGCGTCGTCGTGAAGGTGCCGAACATCGACGGCTGGGACGAGCCGTTCGCCCTCGGTCCCGTTCTCGCGAAGAGGCTCGGCGTCCCCGTCGTGGTCGGCAACGACGTCAGCGCTGCCGTCGACGCGGAGCGCCGCTTCGGGGCGGGCCGGGAGGCACGGTCGTTCCTCGGTGTCTTCTGGGGGACGGGTGTGGGCGGCGGGCTGGTGCTCGACGGCCGGCTCGTCCACGGGCGAGGCTCGGCCGGCGAGATCGGCCACATGTGCGTCAAGCCCGGCGGGAGGCGGTGCAACTGCGGCCTGCGGGGCTGCGTCGAGGCGTACGCAGGCCGCAGCGCGCTCGAGTCGCGGGCACGGCGCGAGGCACGGAAGCGGAAGACGATCCTGTTCGACCTCCAGCGCGAGCGCGGACGCGAGAGCCTGACGAGCGGCGTCTGGCTGCGGGCCCTCGAAGCCCGCGACCGCGTCGCGCGCGACCTGCTCGACGAGGCGGTCGACGCGCTCGGCGTGGCGATCGGGTCGGCGGTCTCGCTCCTCGACGTGGAGCTCGTCGTGGTGGGCGGCGGGCTCGGCGAGCGCCTCGGCCCGACGTGGCTCCGGCGAATCGAGAAGGCAGCGCGCGCCCATGTCTTCTTCGACGAGGCGCCCGCGTTCGCGCTCGCGGAGCTGGGCGACCTCGGCGGCGCGATCGGCGCGAGCCTCCTCGCGGGGGAGTCGTCGACGCCGTCCCGCGGGCGACGCTAGACCTTCGGGCACGATGTTGACACCGGCCCGCCCGCCGGTCTAGTTTGTGCGCCTTCCGTACAAACTCACTGCCGAATGAAGCTCTTCCCATCCTCCGCGTGACCCAGACAGCTCGATGACGTTCGAGCGTCGGGCCATGCCCGCCGATCAGACGACCGTGCGGCGGGCGAATCTCGGCGTCGTGCTGCGACACGTCGCGGCCGGAGGGTCGCAGTCGCGGGCGAGGATCGCGGCGTACACCGGCCTCACTCGGGGCACCGTCTCGAGCCTCGTGACCGAGCTGATGGAGCTCGAGCTGCTGCGGGAGACGGGAGAGACGACGTCACCGCGCGGCATCGGACGGCCCGGCGTCGCGCTCGAGCTCGCCGACGTCGTCGTCGGGGTCGGGCTCGAGGTGAACGTCGACTACCTCGCGGTCTCCGTCGAGGACCTGACCGGCACCGTTCGCTACGAGCGTCGGTCGTACCGCGACAACCGGGGATCGGCGCCCGGGCCTGTGCTCGACCGGCTCGGGCTGGCGGCACGTACCGCACTCGAGGCGATCGACCGCGACGGCCTGAGGCCCGTCGGGGTCTCGGTCGCGGTACCGGGCCTCGTCGAGGAGGCGTCGGGCACGGTCGTCTTCGCGCCGAACCTGGGCTGGCAGCACCTGCCGGTGGCCGTCGAGCTCGAGGCGAGGCTCGGGCTCCCCGTGCACGTCGAGAACGAGTCGAACCTCGCCGCGCTCGCCGAGCACTGGACCGGAGCTGCAGTCGGGATCGACGACTTCGTCTGCGTCTTCGGCGAGGTCGGGGTGGGAGGCGGGATCGTGCTCGGCGGCCGGCTGTTCCGTGGGTCGCACGGCTTCGGCGGCGAGTTCGGCCACGTCTCCGTCGACCCCGACGGCGCCGCCTGCGCGTGCGGGAGCCGCGGGTGCGTCGAGACGCTCGCCGGCCAGGAGTCGATCGCCCGCGCAGCGGGAGTTCCGCCCGTCACCGGCCGCTCGCGGGGCCTGACGGACGAACTGGTGCGCCGGGCCGAGGCGGGCGTGCCGGAGGTCGTTCGTGCGCTGACCGACGCCGGACATTCCCTCGGCATCGCGCTGGCGTCGACCTTCAACCTCTTCGACGTCCAGGCCGTCGTGCTCGGAGGCTGTTTCGGCCCGCTCGCGCCGTGGCTCGCGGACGGCATCCGCCGCACGCTGGAGGAGCGTTCGCTGGCCGCTCGCTCGGGGTCGTTCGTCGTGCTGCCTTCGGCGTTCGGCGACGGCGCGGCCGTACGTGGCGCGGCAGCTCTGTCGCTCCACCGCGTGCTCGATGCGCCGTGGTCCGTGCCGGCCGCGCGCGGGCGCCTCCGTGTCGGTCGCCCCGCGTCGGCGGGCGAGCGGCGCAGGAAGGAGGTGGCGATCGCGCGCCGCTAGGTGTCGGAGGGTTTGCGTTGTACAGCCGCGCCGGACCGAGTACCGTCCGCGCGGGAGGAATTGAGAGAAGGAAGAAGGAGGGTACGAGTGAAGAACCTCAGCATCGCGCTTCTGGTTGCCGTAGCGGCCATGGGTCTCATGGTCGGCGGGGCAGCCGGGAGGAGCGCGAAATCAACGGCGGGGACGCAGGTATGCGTCCTGCTGCCGGACACGACGACGTCCGTGCGCTGGGAGCAGTTCGACAAGCCGGCGTTCGTCGCCGCCTTCAAGAAGGCGGGTCTGACTGCGGCCGTCGTGAACGCTCTCGGGCAGCAGCAGAAGCAGCTCGCCCAGGCGGAGCAGTGCATCAACGACGGCGCCAAGGTCGGCATCATCACGTCGCTCGACACCGGCACGTCGATCGCGATCCAGAAGAAGTTCGCCGCCGCAGGTGGCAAGACGATCGACTACGACCGGCAGATCGTCGGCGGCACCGGATCCGTCTACATCTCGTTCGACGGCAACCAGGTCGGTCGCATCCAGGCACGCGGCGTCATCAGCGGCATGGTGGCGAAGAAGACGTACGGGCCGAAGGGCGTCATCGCCCAGCTGTGGGGTGGCCCCACCGACGCGAATGCGTTCTGGTTCAAGAGCGGGAACGACGACGTGCTGAACCCGCTGTTCAAGGTGAAGAAGGTGACGAAGGGCCCGGCGAAGTTCGTGCCCAACTGGGATTCGAAGAACGCCCAGACCATCTTCGAGCAGATGCTCGTCCAGACGAACAACAACATCCAGGGCGTCGTTGCGGCGAACGACGGCATCGCCGGAGCGGTCGTCGCGACGCTGAAGGCGAAGGGCCTGAAGCCGATCCCCCTGAGCGGGCAGGACGCGACGGTTCAGGGTGTCCAGAACATCATCTCGGGCTGGCAGACGAACACCGTCTACAAGTACGTGCCCGACGAGGCGGATGCGGCAGCTGCAGCAGCGGTCGCGCTGTTCAAGGGCAAGGCGCCGAAGACGAACGCGACCCGGCCGAACGGCTCGAAGAAGCAGCCGACACTCGTGATCCCCGTGGTCTCGATCACGAAGGCCAACTACACGCGTCTCTTCAAGGACAAGTTCCTGAAGCGCAGCGACGTGTGCTCCGGGCAATTCAAGCAGTACTGCAAGTAGATCGGAGACAAGGGTGGAGGCACCTCCGGGTGCCTCCACCGTCGATCGGAGCCGGCCCGTGACCGATATCCCACTCCTCGAAATCCGTGGCCTCTCGAAGACCTTCGGCTCGGTGCAGGCACTGACCGAGGTCGACTTCGAGGTACTCGAGGGCGAGGTGATGGCGCTCGTCGGCGACAACGGCGCGGGCAAGTCGACGCTCATCAAGTGCATCGCCGGCATCCACGGCTACGACGAGGGCGAGATCATCTTCGACGGCGAGCCGGTCACGATCCACGGCCCGAAGGACGCCGCGAAGCTCGGGATCGAGGTCGTCTACCAGGACCTCGCGCTGTGCGACAACCTCGACGTCGTCCAGAACATGTTCCTCGGCCGCGAGGAGCGCGACTGGCTCTACCGGCTCAAGGAGCCGGTCATGGAGCAGCGGACGAGGGAGACGCTCCGCTCGCTCGCCGTCACCACGATCAGCTCCATCCGTCAGCCCGTCGCCTCGCTCTCCGGCGGGCAGCGCCAGTCGGTCGCCGTCGCAAAGGCCGTGCAGTGGAACTCGCGCCTCGTGATCCTGGACGAGCCGACGGCAGCGCTCGGCGTCGCCCAGACGCGGCAGGTGCTCGACCTCGTGAAGCGGCTCGCCGAGCAGGGGCTCGCCGTCGTCCTCGTCTCGCACAACCTGCACGACATCTTCGAAGTCGCGACCCGCATCACCGTCCTTCGCCTCGGCCGCGACGTCGGCGTGTACGAGCGCGAGGCGACGACGCAGCAGGAGGTCGTGACCGCCATCACGGCAGGGATCCCCACGAAGGTCGCGGGGATCGCCGACACCGCGGGAGACACGCTGTGAGCTCCGAGGCCGACGTCGTCGCTCCGGGGATCGAGGCGCCGGACGCCGACGCGCCCGGGCAGGCCGGGATCTGGGAGCGCACGAAGGGCAACATCCGATCCGGCAACCTCGGCGTCCTGCCGGTCGTCCTCGGCGAGGTGGCGATCGTCGCCTACTTCGCGTTCACCGCGACGAACTTCTTCACGGCGCCGAACTTCGTGAACGTCATTCTCCAGATGGCGGGGACGACCATGATCGCCTTCGGGGTCGTCTTCGTGCTCCTGCTCGGGGAGATCGACCTCTCGATCGGGTACGTGAGCGGCATCGCGGCCGTCGCGGTCGCCGAGTTCCAGCTGCCCTCGTCGTCGCACGACTACCCCGGCTGGCTCGCGATCGTGCTCGGCCTCGCGATCGTGGCCGTGATCGGGTTCGCGCAGGGCACCGTCGTGGCGAGAGTCGGAGTGCCATCGTTCGTCGTCACGCTTGCCGGTCTGCTCATCTGGCAGGGCGTCATTCTCAAGGTCCTGCAGGAGCGCGACACGATCATCATCGAGGACAACTGGGTCAACTACGCCGCGACGTACTACTTCTCCGCGAACGTCGGCTGGTTGATCGCGGCCGCGATCACCATCCTGTACGGCGTCGTCGCGCTCGGAAGCGCCATCGGCCTCCGCCGGGCCGGCCTCTCTGCCGGTACCGGGACGGCGATCGCCAAGCTCGTGGGCGTTGCCGTTGCGAGCTTCGGCACGGTCGCCATCTGCAACCACGCCAAGCGTCCGGCCGCGTGCCCGGAGGGCACGCCTCTCACCGAGTCGTGCTTCCGGCCTCTCGGCCTTCCGCTCGCCGCACTTCTCATGGTCATCTTTCTCGTCGGACTCACGTACCTCGCGAAACGGACCGCGTTCGGTCGCCACGTGTACGCCGTCGGCGGGAACGCCGAGGCGGCGCGGCGGGCCGGCATCAACGTCCCGCGCATTCGGATCATCGTGTTCATGATCTCGTCGGTGATGGCCGGTGTCGGCGGCATCGTCCTCGCGGCGAGGCTCCAGTCGGTGAACCTGAACCAGGGCGGGGGCACGCTACTGCTCGATGCGATCTCGGCAGCCGTCATCGGCGGCGTCAGCCTCTTCGGCGGGCGCGGCGAAGTACGGGGCGCCCTCCTCGGCGCTCTCGTCATCGCCACGATCGCGAACGGCCTCAACATCGGTGGCTACAGCACGGGCACGATCTACATGGTCACCGGCATCATCCTCCTGTTCGCCGTCACGCTCGACACCGTCGCACGACGGCTCCAGGTGCGGGCAGGTCGCTGAGGATCGCGTGAGAACGAGCCTCGGCATCTGGGCGCTCGGCCCGATGATCACCCGCTTCGTTCCCGGCGGCTACCAGCCGCAGCATGCGAACGAGCCGATGCCGGTGAAGGTACGCCGTGCGGTCGAGGGGCTCGGCGACCTGATGGACGACTACGAGTTCCACTACCCCGGCGAGCTCAACCCCGACAACCTCGACGAGGTGCGCGACGCGCTCGACGGGCACGGGATCGCGACCGTCTGCACCGGGCTGCACACCGATCCGCGGTTCGGGAAGGGCGGGCTCACCTCCGTCGACCCCGCCGTGCGCGCGGAGGCGCGCCGCCTGACCCGGGAGACGGCCGAGCTTGCGGGGACGCTCGGGGCGAACATGATCTGCTGGCCGGGGATCGAGGGCTACAACTACCCGTTCCAGACGCCGTACGCCCAGTCGTGGGAGTGGTTCATCGAGGGGATGGCCGAGGCGGCGGAGATCTGCGCCAAGCACGGCGTCAAGCTGTTCCTCGAGCACAAGAACTCCGAGCCGGCGATGAAGATCTTCATGCGCAACATCGGCATGACGCTGCACGTGATCCACACGCTGCGCGCACAGGGGATCACGAACGTCCAGGTGAACATGGACTGGCAGCACCTGTTGATGAACGGCGAGAGCCTCGGGGAGTACGCGGCGATGCTCGCCGCCGAGGGCCTGCTCGGCCACCAGCACGCGAACTCCGGCTGGGGGACGTTCGACGACGACAACATGGTCGGCGCGACCGCGTTCATGGAGACGCTCGAGCTCGCCGTGGAGCTCCGACGGGCGCGCTACGGCGAGAGCGGCGAGCGCCTCGGCTTCGACCTCTACCCGTACACCGAGGACGCCGTCGCTGCGGTGGCGCGCAGCGTGAAGCAGTGGAACTTCATCTGGGACGTCTCGGGCCGGATCGACGACGCTGCGCTGCGCGAGGCGCAGTCGCGCAAGGACGCCGTCCGCGCCTACGAGCTCGTCTACGCCGCGCTCGGCGCGTAGACGTGGGGGAACCCCTGGTTCCCCCACGGGCCCCCTCCTCCCGGCTGGTGCACGGGTCGAGCACCCCTGGCCTCCCGGCCGGCAAAGCCGGCCTCCGGCCGCGCGGCGACGTCCACTGAACGATGGCTGGGGCGCCCACCATTGTTGGGCTGGACGTCGGCACGACCGGCGTCAAGGCGCTCGCGCTCTCGACGGACGGCGACGTCCTCGCGACCGCGACCCGTGGCTACGAGCTCGCCACCCCGCAGCCCGGCTGGGCGGAGCAGGACCCGGACGACTGGCTGCGCGCCGCGGAGTCGGCGCTCGCCGAGGTGGCCGCCGGACGCGACGTGGCCGGGATCGGCCTCTCCGGTCAGATGCACGGGCTCGTCGTGCTCGACGACGCCGGGCGCGTGATCCGTCCCGCGATCCTCTGGAACGACCAGCGGACGGCGTTCGAGTGCGCCGAGATCGAGGAGCGGATCGGGCTCGAGCGGCTGATCGCGCTGACGGGGAACCGCGCGCTCCCCGGCTTCACGGCGCCGAAGCTCCTCTGGCTCCGCCGACACGAGCCCGAGGCGTACGCGCGGATCGCCCGGGTGATGCTCCCCAAGGACTACGTGCGGCTCGGGCTGACCGGCGAGTGGGCGATCGACGCCTCCGACGCGTCCGGGACGCTCCTGCTCGACGTCGCGCGCCGCGACTGGAGCGGCGAGGTCGTGGACGCCCTCGAGATCCCTGCCGCCTGGCTCCCGCCCGTGCTCGAGTCCCCGGCCTCGGCCGGGACGGTCGTCGGCGGCGGAGGACCGCCGCAAGTAACAGTCTGTTGCAAGGAACTCCGGTCGCGGCGGGTGCGGGAGATCAGCCCGCGGCCGCCGTCGGGGTCGGCGCGATCCGGCCCGGGACGCTCTCGGTCGTGCTCGGCACCTCGGGGGTCGTGCTCGCGCCGCTCCCCGCGTACGAGCACGACGCCGAGGCCCGCGTGCACGCGTTCTGCCACGCCCTGCCCGAGACGTGGCAGGCGATGGGCGTGATGCTCTCCGCAGCGGGCTCCCTGCAGTGGCTCCACGACACCCTCGCGGGCGACGTGCCGTTCGACGCGCTCGTCGCCGAGGCGGAGACGTGGGCGCCCGGCGTCGAGGGGCTCCTGTTCCTCCCGTACCTCGCCGGCGAGCGGACGCCGCACGCCGACCCCGACGCCCGCGGCGCCTTCGTCGGCCTGGAGCTCCGCCACGACCGGGGCGCGCTCGCTCGCGCGGTGCTCGAGGGGGTTGCCTTCGGGCTCCGCGACTCGCTCGACCTGCTCCGCGCGCTCGGTGTCGAAGCGGCGACGGCGCGGGTCTCGGGCGGCGGCGCGCGCAGCCGCCTGTGGCTCCGGATCGTCGCGTCCGTGCTCGGCGTCCCGCTCGAGCTGACCGAGTCCGAGGAGGGCTCCGCGTTCGGGGCGGCCCTCCTCGGCGGCGTCGCGGGAGGGGTGTTCGCCGATGTCGACGACGCCGTCGCCCGCTGCGTGCGCGTGACGGACACGGTCGAGCCCGACGCCGCGTGGCAGGAGGCCTACGGCGAGGCGCACGAGCGCTACCGGGCGCTGTACCCGGCGCTCGCCCCGTTTCGGCCCTAGCGCCCTCGGCCGAGTGGCGCTCTCGCGTTCCGCGATCCAGCGGGGCCGACCGAGCGCTTGACAATACAGTCATACGATATTTCAATAGGCCGACATCGTTCGGCGACGGCCTTCGCGCCGGCTCGCCCGAGACAAGGAGGTACGACGCTGTGAGTGAGGACGAACGCAGCGGGCTGGACGAGGAGCACCGCGGCATGGACCGCGGCGCGCTGCTGAAGCGCCTGGCGGTCGGCGGCGCCGCACTGTCCGTCCCGACCCTGGCCGCGGCCCAGACGGCGCTTGCCGCGCCCGACGCCGCGACCGCCAACGTCTTCCCGAAGCACCCGAAGTGGAAGTTCGCGTTCATCAACCACGTGACGACCAACCCGTTCTTCGTCCCCACGCAGTACGGGGCGGCGGACGCGGCGAAGCTCACCGACACGGCGTACACGTGGTCGGGCTCGACCAAGGCCGACGTCGGCGAGATGATCAACGCGTTCAACGCCGCGATCAGCGCCAAGGCCGACGGTATCGCGGTGTGCGTGGTCGACAAGGGCGCGTTCGAGGCCCCGATCAAGCGGGCGCTCGGCCGCGGCATTCCGGTCGTCGCGTACAACGCGGACGGCGCGCGGGCGGGGACCAAGGCCCGCATGGCGTACATCGGACAGGACCTCTACGTCTCCGGGTTCGAGATGGGCAAGCGGATCGTCGAGCTCGTCCCGAGCGGTGACGTCGCCCTGTTCATCGCGACCCCCGGAGCCCTCAACATCCAACCGCGCATCGACGGTGCACTCGCGGCGATCAAGCAGTCGGGCAAGCCCGTCAAGGCGAAGGCCGTCGCGACGAGCCCGGACCTGGCCACCGAGCTCTCGATGATCGACGCCTACTACCAGGGCCACAAGAGCCTCAAGGGCATGTTCGCCGTCGACGCGGGCGACACGCAGGGCGTCGGCCAGGTGATCCAGAAGTACAAGCTCCAGGGCAAGGTCAAGGGCGGCGGCTACGACCTCCTCCCGGGCACGCTCAAGCTCATCCAGAACGGGTCGCTGCAGTTCACGATCGACCAGCAGCCCTACCTCCAGGGCTACTACCCCGTCATGCAGCTGTTCCTCCAACGTCTGTCCGGCGGCCTCGTCGCCCCCTCCGACACGAACACGGGCCTCCTCTTCGTGACGAAGGACAACGTCAAGCCGTACCTCACGACGAAGACCCGGTACCACGGAAGCTCCAGCGCGCAGAAGTACCCGGTCTCCGGGTAACACTTGGCCATCCCCGAAGCAGAGTCGATCGCACCCGAACGACGCGCCGGCCTCGGCTGGCGCGTCACGGGTGCGTTCGTCCGGCGCCGCGAGGCGAGCATCTTCGTCGTCGCGATCGCTCTGTGCATCTACTTCTCGATCGAGAGCGCGGCGTTCTACTCGACCGACAACCTCAAGAACATCACGGAGACGATGGCTCCGATCGCGCTGATCGCGGCGGGTCAGACGATGCTCCTGATCTGCGGCGAGATCGACCTCGCGCTGGGTCGCGTGTACGCGCTCGCGCCGGCGATCGTCTACGTCGTCTCGTCGGAGGAGCAGCACGGGCTCCCGATCTGGGTCGGAATGGTGGCGGCGCTCGTCGTCTCCGCCGGTGTCGGGCTGACGAGCGGCGTGATCACCACGTTCCTCCGCGTGCCGTCGTTCATCACGACCCTCGGCATGCTGTTCCTCCTGAACGGCATCACGCTGCACCTGCTCGCCGGCACGCAGGTGTTCATGCCCGGCGGCGGCCTCTTCCAGAACATCTTCGGCTCACAGCCCTTCGAGTACTTCGTGTACCTGAACTCGGAGTTCTGGTGGGCGCTCGGCATCGTGCTCCTCCTGCAGTTCGTGCTGACGTGGACGCGGTGGGGCCTGCACACGATCGCCACCGGCGGCAACCTGGTCGGCGCCGCCGAGAGCGGCGTCAACGTGCGGATGGTCAAGATCGGGAACTTCGTGCTCGCGAACCTGCTCGCGGGCTTCGCCGGCATCCTCGACTCCACCCGCATCACGACGATCGTCCCGCTGCAGGGCGGCGCGGACATCATGTTCCTCGCGGTCGCCGGCGCCGTGATCGGCGGGACGTCGCTGTTCGGCGGTCAGGGCTCGGTGATCGGCGCGTTCATCGGCGTCGCGGTGCTCGTGATCATCCGTACCGGCTTCAGCATCATCGGCGTCAGCGCCTTCACGTTCGACCTCATCATCGGCATCGCGATCATCGCGTCGATGATCGTCAACGTGCAGGTCGCCCGTCTTCGCAACCTCGGGAGGCTGCAATGAGCGCCGAGGTGCCGCTCGCGATCAGGGTCGAGAGCGTCGCCAAGAGCTTCGGCGCGGTGACGGCGCTCGTCGACGTCTCGCTCAGCCTGGAGCAGGGCGAGTGCCTCGGGCTGATCGGCGACAACGGCGCGGGCAAGTCGACGCTGATCAAGATCCTGAGCGGCTACCACCGTCCCGACAGCGGGGCGATCTTCGTCGACGGAGTCGAGGCGAACCTCCGCTCGGTCGACCACGCCCGCTCGCTCGGGATCGACACCGTCTTCCAGGACCTCGCGCTCATCCCGACGCTGTCGGTCGCGCAGAACATGTTCCTGAACCGCGAGCTGACCTCCGGCATCGGCCCGTTCCGCTGGCTGGCGAACGGCGAGATGCGCCGGCGGGCGCGCAGTTACATCGACGACATCGGGATCAAGACGCTGCGCTCGGTGCGCTCGGAGGTGGCGATGCTCTCCGGCGGACAGCGCCAGGCGATCGCGATCGCGCGCTCGGTGCACTCCGGCGCGCGGATCCTTCTCCTCGACGAGCCGCTCGCCGCGATGGGCGCAAAGGAGGGCGAGATGATCCTCGACCTCGTCCGCGACCTGAAGGAGAAGGGCCACTCGATGATCGTCGTCGCCCACAACTACGTGCACGTGCTCGAGGTCTGCGACCGCGTGATCCTGCTCCAGCACGGTCGGATCACGCTCGACCGGCTTTCCTCCGAGACGTCCGCAGAGGAGCTCACCGAGCTCGTGGCCCGCGAGTACCGACGGCAGCGAGACGCTCGGCGGCCGTCGAACGGCGCGACACAGGCGTGAGCACAGAGGCGACGCCCGAGCCGCGCTCGGCGCCCCGTAGAGCGCCGAAGCGACTCGAGAGGAGGGCTGTGAAGAAGCCCGGTGTAGGTATATCATAGTATTGTTTCTCGCGAGGCCG
>CAWGDT010000026.1:0-90221 GCA_963821365.1 uncultured Actinomycetes bacterium | reverse complement strand
CCGGGAGACGTCCTCGATCTCGACGGGCCGTGCGCTCAGCGGGAACGGCCGTTGCCGCGCGCGAGCCTCCGGATGTCAGCCGCCGTGTCGGCGATCAGCGTCCTTGCGGCCGCCTCCGCCGCGTCCTCGTCGCCCGCGAGAATCCCGTCGAGGATCGCCCGGTGCAGCGGCAGTGCCCGTCGCCTCGAGCGGCTCGGCGTCGTGGTCAGCGTGAACGTGGCGCGAAGCACGGCCCGCAGCACCCTGCCGAGATGCTCGAGAAGCTCGTTGTTGCACGACACGAGGATCCCGCTGTGGAACTCGAGGTCCGCGGTCAGGTACGCCGGCTGGTCGTTCACGGCCGCTTCCATCGCGTCGTAGGCGGCCGCGATCGCCGCCACCTCGTCGTCCGTCGCCCGCGTAGCGGCCAGCCGAGCGGCGAGCGGCTCGATGGCGAGACGAACCTCCGTCGTCTCCTCGTACAGCTTCTGGTCGTGCGACGACTCGGTCCGCCAGCTGAGCACGTCCGGGTCGAGGATGTTCCACTCGCTCCGGTCCCGCACCCGGGTGCCGGTCTTGGGTCGTGCCTGGACGAGCCCCTTGGCCGCGAGCACGCGGACAGCCTCCCTGAGCACGGTACGGCTGACCGAGAGGTTGGACGTCAGGTCGTCTTCGGGCGGCAGCGGGTCTCCGGGCTGGAGCTCGCCGCTCACGATCTGCAACCCGATGGTGTGGACGACCTCGCCGTGCAGCCCGCGCCGCGGATAGATGTGAGACGTCGTCACGAGCGCCGTCGGCTCATCGCCCGATCGTAGACGCGAGACAGGACGGTTCGTGGCAGTACGTCACAGCAATAATAATATGATACGTCTTCTGCTTCTGGCGAGGACACCACGAGAGCCCACCCACGAGAGATGCCCGGTGCCGGGCGCCCGTAGCGACGGATGACGCCGAGCGCCGGAGCGAGCTCGTGATGCGAGCGTGAGAACGAGACGTCTCGGGTGCGGCGGGCCCGACCTGAGCGTCGTGGGGCTCGGCGCCTGGGCGATCGGAGGGCCCTGGCGATTCGGCTGGGGAGAGGTCGACGACGACGAGTCCGTCGCCGCGATCAGGCGCGCGGTGGAGCTCGGGGTCAACTGGGTCGACACGGCGGCCGTGTACGGCCTCGGCCGCTCCGAGGAGGTCGTGGGGCGAGCGCTCCGGCCTCACCGAACGGGGGAGGAGGTCTTCGTCTTCACGAAGTGCGGGCGGAGGTGGGAAGGCCGCCCGGAGGGCGTCATCGGAAACGATCTTCGCCCCGAGTCGATCCGCGAGGAGTGCGAGCGCAGCCTGCAGCGCCTCGGCCTCGAGCGCATCGACCTCTACCAGGTGCACTGGCCCGACTGGACGACCGGGACGCTCCTCGAAGAGTCCTGGGGGACGATGGCCGAGCTCGTGGACGAGGGCAAGGCACGCTGGATCGGAGTCTGCAACTTCGACGTCGAACAGCTCGACCGCTGCGAGGCGGTGCGCCACGTCGACGCAGTGCAGCCGCCTCTCTCGCTGCTCGCCCGCGGCGCGCTCGCGACCGTCGTTCCGTGGGCGGCGGCGCACGGTGCCGGCGTGCTCGGCTACTCACCGCTCGCGTCCGGGATGCTGACGGGCGCCTACGACCGCGACCGCATCGCGGCCCTCGGCGAGGACGACTGGCGGCGCTCCAGCCCCGCGTTCAACGAGCCGCTGCTCTCCCAGAACCTGGCGCTCGTCGAGCGGCTCGCCGAGATCGCGGGACGGCTCGGCGTGACGCTTCCCACGCTTGCCGTCGCCTGGGTGCTGGCGCAGCCGGGCGTCACCGCGAGTATCGTCGGGACGCGCCTGCCGGAACACGTCGCCGGTTGGGTGGCCGCCGCCGACCTCGTGCTGGACGACCAAGCGCTCCGCGAGATCACCGAGACGACCACCGCCACCGGGGCTGGGACGGACGTGCCGCCTGTCCCGCCGCCGCACATCAGGCCCGTCCCCGAATCGAACCCGAGCCAAGGAGCCCCGTCATGAGACTCGGCCTGCTGTCCACCGCGAACATCAACCGCGCGATCCTTGCCGGCGCAGCAGAGACCGATCGGGTCGAGGTCGCCGCGGTCGCGAGCCGCGACGAGGCCCGGGCACGGTCGTACGCGGCGGAGCACGGCATCCCGAGTGCCCATGGCTCCTACGAGGCGCTCCTCGCCGATCCCGGAGTCGACGCCGTCTACGTCTCGCTCCCGAACGGGATGCACCACGCGTGGACGATGCGGGCGCTCGCGGCCGGCAAGCACGTGCTCTGCGAGAAGCCGTACACACGGCACCCGCACGAGGCCGAGGAGGCGTTCGACGCAGCCGAGGCCGCCGGGCTCGTGCTCGCGGAGGCGTTCATGTACCGGCACCATCCGCAGACGGCGACGGTGCGGCGGCTCGTCGCGGACGGAGCCATCGGACGGCTGTGCGCGGTCAAGACGACGTTCACCTTCCCGCTCCATGACCTGTCCGACGTCCGCGCCCTCCCCGAGCTCGACGGCGGCGCACTCATGGACGTCGGGTGCTACTGCGTCAGCGGGATCCGCCTGCTCGCAGGGGATCCGGAGCACGTGCGCGGCGAGCAGGTCACGGGGACGACCGGGATCGACATGGCGTTCCACGGGACGCTCCGGTGCGCCGAGGACGTCGTCGGGCAGTTCGAGGCATCGTTCCGCTCGCCGCAGCGCCAGGTGCTCGAGGCCGTGGGGGAGGACGGCGTGCTCGTCGTCGAGGCGCCGTGGCGCGTGGACTGGGGCGGGAGCGTGACGCTCCGGCGGGGCGAGTCGACGGAGGTGGTCGAGGTCGAATCCGCCGACTCGTACACGCTCGAGCTCGAGAATCTCGCCGACGCGATCGAGGGCGGGGCGCCGGCGCTCCTCGGACGTGACGACGCCGTGGGGCAGGCGCGCACGATCGACGCGCTCTACCGCTCGGCCGAGAGCCGCACGGCCGTCACGCTCGACCCAGCCTGACGAGCCCGGAAGGCCGCGACGGCGCTCGGCGCCTGACCCGCCTGTCGCCTACCGGAGGGACGTGCGGAGGAAGCGCACGAGGTTCCCGCTCGTGACGGCGGCGACGTCCTCGTCGCTCCATCCTCGCTCGGCCAGCGCCGCGACGAGCGCCGGGTACTCCTCCGGCCCCGTCAGCCCTTCGATGCCGAGGCCGGGTGTGAGACCGGGTGGGGCAAGGCCGTCCTTCGGGTCGGGCGGCGGCGGCATGGCCTCCCACAGGCGCTTCGTGAAGTCGCCCCCGAGGCAGACGCGCTCGACGCCGATCACCGACACGGCGTGCTCGAGGTGGTCGATCACGCCCCGGATCGTCCGGCGCTCCGGGCCGATCGCGATGGGATGGAGCATCAGCCCGAAGATCCCTCGGGCCGCGGCGAGGGCGCGCAGCTGGTCGTCGTCGAGATTTCGGGGTGTGTCGAAGACGCCCTTGCAGCCGCCGTGCGAGCAGAGCACCGGCGCGTCGCCCACCCGCTCGAGCACCTCGGCGAAGACGCCCCGCGAGGCGTGTGCGAGGTCCAGGATCACGCCGAGCGAGACGAGCCGGTCGACGAGCTCGCGGCCGAGGCGCGAGAGGCTCCCGCCGTCCTCGGCGGCGCCGTCCGCGAACGCGTTCCGGCGATTCCAGGTGAGCCCCGCCATCCGCACGCCGAGCGCGTGGAAGACGTCTGCGGGCCAGGTCTCGACGCCGAAGCACTCGACGCCCTCGAGCGCGAGCACGAGGCCGATGCGCTCGCCGGCCTCGACCGCGTCGAGGTCGGCTGCGCTCGTCACCCGGGCGACGCGGTCCGCGTTTTCCTGCAGCGCATGCTGGAACGCCGCGACGAGGGACAGCGCTTCGCGCAGCGAGCCTTCCGGCTGGACGACGACGTCCACGTAGACCGGGCAGACCTGCAGGCCGACGCCGCCCCGCTCGAGCAGCGGGAGCCACGTCTCGGCGAACACGTTCGCCTCGCCGAGGCGCCGCTCGCGGTACGCGAGCTCCATCAGCAGGTCGACATGGGCGTCGGCGATCATCGTCGGCGACACTACCGGGGGGAATCCACGTGCCGGCGTTCGACGTATACACCGGCATCTGCGAATAGACCGAAGGAGAGAGATGACACGGATGTTGACCGTCGCCTTGACCGCCGTCGCCGCCGCGCTCGCGCTGGCGCTACCCGCGGTCGCGGCGACGCCGACCTACAAGGGAACCGTCGGCCCGGGATTCACGATCAAGATGGCGTCCAAGCCGACGAAGGCGGGCACGATCAAGCTCGTCGTCTCCGACAAGTCGTCGATGCACAACTTCCACCTCACCGGCCCCGGCGTCAACGTCAAGACGAGCGTCGGGCAGACCGGGACGAAGACGTTCACCGTCACGCTCCAGAAGGGGACCTACAAGTTCGTCTGCGACCCGCACAAGAGCTTCATGAAGGGCTCGTTCAAGATCTCCTGATCGTCGCGTCGGCGGTGCGCTCGCTCAGCCGGGCGCACCGCCGAGCGCCAGCGGCTCGATCCGGCCGTCGGCGATCCGCCAGGCGGCGAGCTCGTCGAGCCGCACCGAGTAGATGACGTACGGCCGGTCGCGCCAGAGGCCGATCCGCTCGACGTCCGTCCGCGACGGCCGCGGCGGCGACGAGACGTGGGAGTGGACGACGGCCTGCTCGAGGTCGCGGTCACCGATGTCCGCCCACGCGACCGGGTCGAGGCGCAGCTCGAAGAAGTACGGCGACGGCGACGCGTTCTCGCCCGGCACGTACTCGACCGCCTCGTCGCCGTCGAGGAGGAGGAGCCCGCAGGCCTCGTTCGGGAGCTCGGCCCGCGCGTGCTCGGCGATCGCCGCCCGCACCGCGGCCGGGATCACCACCAGACGGTGGACTCCATCGACTTCTCGACCCGCGCCTCGGGCGCGTCCCAGAAGTCGGCGCTCAGGTACTTCCAGCCGCCGTCGGCGAGGATCGCCACGACCACGCCCTCGTCGAGCTCACCGGCGAGCCGGCGCGCGACGTGGACCGCGGCGCCGGCAGAGACGCCGCCGAAGATCCCCTCGAGCCGCAGCAGCTCGCGCACCGCGGCGACCGACTCCTCGTTCGAGACGAGCACCTTGCGGTCGAGGCGGGAGACGTCGAGGATCGGCGGCACGTAGCCGTCGTCGAGCGAGCGGAGCCCCATCACCGGGTCACCCGGGAGCGGCTCGGCCGCGGCGACGACGACGTCCGGGAAGGACTCGCGCAGCCGCTCTCCCGCGCCCATCAGCGTGCCGCCCGTGCCGAGGCCGGCCACGAGCACGTCGACCCGGTCGAGGGCGGCTGCGATCTCGGCGCCTGTGCCCTCGAAGTGCGCCCGCGGGTTGGCCTCGTTCGCGTACTGGAAGGGGACGAACCACCTCGGGTCGGACTGGGCCATCTCGAGCGCGAGCCGCACCGCGCCGTTCGATCCCTCGGCCGCGGGGGAGAGGACGATCTCGGCGCCGTACAGCCGCAGCAGGCGCTTGCGCTCGTCGGTCGCGTTCTCGGGCAGCACGCACGTCAGCGGGTAGCCCTTGAGCAACGCGACGAGGGCGAGGGAGATGCCCGTGTTGCCCGATGTCGGCTCGAGCAGCGCGCGCCCGGGCTCGAGCTCGCCCGACGCCTCGGCCGCCTCGATCATCGCCTTCGCGACGCGGTCCTTGATCGAGCCCGTCGGGTTCTGGCCCTCGAGCTTCGCGTAGATGGTGACGCCCGGCTTGGGCGAGAGGCGCGGCAGCTCGACGAGCGGCGTCTGCCCGACGAGGTCGAGCAGGCTCCGCGCGACCGCGGGAGACCAGGGCTGCGAGCTGCCGCCCGCCATCGCCGGGAGCAGGATCACCGTCTCGCCGTCCGGCACCGGGGTGTCGAGGCCGTCCATCGTGCGGACGTCCTCGCCGCCGAGGTAGACGTTGACGAAGGGCGCGATCCCGCCGTCGGCGAGTATCTGGGAGCCGAGCGCGGGATGCCGCTCGACGAGATCGTCGAGCACCTCGCGCACGGTGGCGCCGCTCGCCTCGACCTGCCGGGCGCCGCCGACCTCGCCGCGCAGCGTGGGGGGGATGCGGACGAGTGTCACGACGCGTGCACCGGAGCCCCCGAGCAGAACTCGACGTAGTCGACGTACTCGGTGATCGTCGGGTGGTCGCCGCAGACCGGGCATTCCGCGTTCCGGCGGATCGCGACCTCGTCGAACGTCGTGTGGAGCGCGTCGAAGAGCAGGAGCCGGCCGGCGAGCGTCTCGCCGGCGCCGAGCACGAGCTTGAGCGCCTCGCTCGCCTGTAGCGAGCCGACGATGCCGGGGAGCACGCCGAGCACGCCGCCTTCCGCGCAGCTCGGGGCGAGCTCCGGCGGCGGCGGCGAGGGATAGAGGCAGCGGTAGCATGGCCCGTTGCCCGGATGGAAGACGGTGACCTGTCCCTCGAAGCGGTAGATCGACCCGTGCACGACGGGAATCTCGTGCCAGACCGATGCGTCGTTGACGAGATAGCGGGTCGGGAAGTTGTCGGTGCCGTCCACGATCACGTCCCAGCCGTGGGCCAGGATGCGCTCGACGTTCTCCGAGTCGAGCCGCTCCTCGAACGGCACGACCGTGACGTCCGGGTTGAGCGCCTCGATCGTCCGTTTCGCAGAGTCGACCTTGGGCTCGCCGAGGCGCTCGGTCGAGTGGACGATCTGCCGTTGCAGGTTCGAGTCGTCGACGACGTCGGGGTCGATGATCCCGATCGTCCCGACGCCGGCCGCGGCGAGGTAGAGCGACGCCGGAGAGCCGAGGCCTCCCGCCCCGATCAGGAGGATGCGCGACTCGAGCAGCCGCTGCTGGCCCTCCTCGCCGACCTCGGGGATCAGCAGGTGGCGCGCGTAGCGCGCCCGCTGGGCGGGCGTCAGCGCCGCCGGGGTCTCGAACGCGTAGCCGTTCCGTTTCCAGCCGGCGAACCCGTCGGAGAGGTTGATCGCGTTCTCGTAGCCGAGCTCGTGGAGGGTCTTCGTCGCGAAGGCGGAGCGTGTGCCGCTCTGGCAGTACACGACGAGCGGGCGCGACTTGTCCGTGATCAGGGTCTCGACCCGCGACTCGAGATTGTTCCGCGGCAGATGCAGCGCGCCGGGAAGATGGCCCTCGTCCCACTCGTCGCGCGGGCGGACGTCGACGAAGAGCGGAGCGTCGCCGCCGTCGCGGTCGAGCAGCGCACGTGCCTCGGGCGTCGAGATCTCGTCGATCTCGGCGCGTGCGGCGGCGAGGAGCTCGCGATAGGTCGGCATTACTTTCCCGAATATAGCGGTATGCAGGTCGGGCGCGTGGAAGACCGCGGGCCGGCCGTCCGTCCGGAATGGTGATGGCAGCTCGCGAGGGGAGACGGGATCCGCGCGTGACCCGCACCGCGCAGCGCGCGGCTACCGTGGCGCCGTGTCGCCGTTCGCCCGGGTCGTTGCCGTCACCGCCGCGGCCGCAGTCGCCGCGGTGGCGCTCGTCGTCGGAGTCGTCGCACTCCAGACCGATCCGGTCGAGAGCGCCGCGCCGGCGCCGAAGGCCCGCAAGGGGGCACCGCCCTTGACGTTCGAGCTCGGGGTGCGGGTCGACCCGCAAGCGGTCGCTCTGCGCCGCGCCGAGCGGCTCTACGCGGCCGGCAAGCGGGTCGAGGCGGCACGGGCGTTCGCGGGGATCGACTCCGTCGAGGGCCGCGTCGGCCAGGCGTTCGCGTCCTGGCCGAAGGGCACCGTCGACCGCATGAACCGGCTTGCCGGCCTCCACGCGCAGGACGCCGTCGTGCAGCTCAACCTCGGCGTCGCGCTCTTCTGGTCGGGCCTCCCGGGCGCGCAGGAGGCCTGGCGTGCCGCGGCGGCCTCGGAGCCCGACACCGCCTACGCGGTCGTCGCAGGCAACCTGCTCCATCCCGAGTACGCGAAGGGCCTCCCGGTCTTCGTGACGACCGCGCCGCTGCCGGGCGCGCTCGAGGGCCTGCCGCCCGCGCAGCAGCTCGACCTGCTGCGCCGGGGCGCGGACGGGACGGTCGAGGGGAAGCTCCTGTACGGCGTCGCCCTGCAGCGGCTCGGGATGCAGCGGTCGGCGGAGCGCGTCTTCGCGCGGGCCGCGCGCGAGGCGCCGGCGGACGCCGAGGCGCAGGTCGCCGCCGCCGTCGGCCGCTTCGACAAGGCGCGGCCGGCGGACGCGTTCTCGCGCCTCGGCCCGCTCACGCGACGCTTTCCGGACAAGGCGACGGTGCGGTTCCACCTCGGCCTGCTTCTCCTCTGGTCGGGCGAGGTGAAGGAGGCGCGGACGCAGCTCGTGCGCGCGACGACCGTCGAGCCGGGGTCGCCGCTCGCCCAGGAGGCGCGGAAGTACCTCGACACGCTCGACAAGGCGGGTGTCTGATGCCGGCGCGGATTTTTGACGGAGCGGAGACTTCGTGGCTACCGTATCGAGCGACGCGACGGAAGGGGCGGTCCTGAGCGCAGCAGGCAACGAACGCGAACGGCCGGCGGCGGCGGCGCCCGACGTCGTGCTGGTCACCGACGAGGGACGCGCCCTGCTCGAGTCGGGACGCGTGCAGGGGCGCCTCGACGCGGACGAGGTCGCGCTCGCGCTCGACGAGCTCGACCTCGACGCGGCGCAGATCGATGCGTTCTACGACGCGCTCGACGAGGAGCAGATCGAGGTCGTCGCCCCGGACGCCGCCGAGGCGGAGAGCGAGCGCGCGTGGGAGGCGGCCGAGCCGGAGATCTCGACCGACACGCTGCAGCTCTTCCTCAAGGACATCGGCAAGGTGCCGCTCCTCACCGCGGCGCAGGAGGTCGAGCTCGCGAAGCGGATCGAGGCCGGCGACCACTCCGCGAAGCAGGCAATGGTGGAGGCGAACCTCCGCCTGGTCGTCTCGATCGCGAAGCGCTACCGAAACCAGGGGCTGCCGTTCCTCGACCTGATCCAGGAGGGCACGATCGGGCTCGTCCGCGCGGCAGAGAAGTTCGACTGGCGCAAGGGGTTCAAGTTCTCGACCTATGCGACATGGTGGATCCGGCAGGCCGTCGCGCGCGCGATCGCCGACAAGGGCCGGACGATCCGCATGCCGGTGCACGTCGTCGAGAAGCTCAACAAGATCAGCCGCTCGGAGCGCAAGCTCCGCGCCGAGCTCGCACGCGAGCCGACGGCGCTGGAGATCGCCGCCGACCTCGACCTGCCGGTCGAGGAGGTCGAGCAGATCAAGCGCAGCGCGCAAACGCCGGTATCGCTCGAGAAGCCGGTCGGCGACGAGGAGGAGTCCGAGTTCGGCCACTTCCTCACCGACGAGTCCGAGCCGCTTCCCGACGAGGCGGCCGAGGTGACGATGCGCCGTGAGGCTCTGCGCTCGATCCTCGGCGCGCTCTCGCCGCGCGAGCGGCAGGTGCTCGAGCTCCGCTACGGGCTCGACGGCCAGCAGCCGCGCACGCTCGACGAGGTCGGGCGCGCGTTCAACGTCACGCGCGAGCGGATCCGCCAGATCGAGCACCAGAGCCTCAAGAAGCTCCGTGCGCTCGCCGACGCGGCCGCCGTCCGCGACGTCGCGTAAGCGCGATCCCGTCGCCGCCCCGCGGGTACGATCGCCCGCGTGATCCCCCCGCACGAGGAGCTGGTCGCGGAGCTCGCCGAGCTGATCGCGATCCCGTCGGTGAGCGCCGACCCGGCGCACGCAGACGACGTTCGCCGTGCGGCGGGCTGGGTCGCCGAGCGGATCCGCGCGGCGGGAGGCACGGTCGAGATCCAGGAACGCGGCGAGCGGCCGCTCGTGGTCGGCGAGGTTCCCGCGTCGGCCGGCTCCGGAGCGCCCACCGTGCTCGTCTACGCGCACCTCGACGTCCAGCCGCCCGACCCGCTCGAGCTCTGGGAATCGGACCCCTGGACGCTCACCGAGCGGAACGGCTGGCTCGTCGCTCGCGGCGTCGCCGACGACAAGGCACACCTCTTCATGGCGCTCGAGGCGACGCGGCTGCTCGCCGCCGCCGGCGAGCTGCCGGTGACCGTGCGCTTCGCGATCGACGCGGAGGAGGAGGTCGGCGGGCACTCGGTCATCGACTGGGTGAACGAGGACGCCCATCCCGGCGACGTGGCGGTGATCCTCGACGGCGGCTACGCGACCGAGACCCTGCCGTCGTTCTGCACCGCGCTCCGCGGCATGTGCTACTTCCACGTGACCGTCCGCACGGGCGAGCGCGACCTTCATTCGGGTGTCTACGGCGGCGCGGCGCTCACCGCGACGCACGCGCTGATGCAGATGCTCGCCGCCGTCGTCTCGGGGCCGGACGGCCGCCTGCCCGAGGCGCTCCGCGCAGGGATCGTGCCCCCGACCGAGGAGGAGCTCGCGGGCTGGGGCGTGCTCCCGCCGGGCGCCGAGGAGCTCGCCGCCGACGGCGCCCGCCCGAACGACACGCGCGCCGCCGAGGAGTTCAGGCTGCGGACGACGGCCGAGCCGTCCGTCACCGTCAACGGCATCGAAGGCGGCTCGCCGCGTCTCCAGAAGACCGTCCTGCCGGTCGAGGCGCGGGCAAACGTCTCGATGCGGCTGGCACCCGGACAGACGACCGCGGCGATGGCACCGGTGTTCGAGCGGCTGCTGCGTGACGCCGCGCCCGAGGGCGCGACCGTCGACGTCGAGCTCTGGTCGACGGGCGAGCCCGGGTACGTCGATCCCGGGGCGCGGGCCGTCGTGCTGGCGCAGGATGCGTTCGAGCACGTCCTCGGCGCGCGGCCGGTGCTCGTCCGCTCGGGCGGCTCGATCCCCGTGGTCGCGTCGCTCGTCGCCCGTGGTCTTCCCGCGATCGTGACGGGGTTCGCCCGGCCGACGGCGCAGATGCACTCGCCGAACGAGCACATCCCGGCCTCGGCGCTCCGCGAGGGCCTCGAGGCGACCGCCGAGCTGCTGCGGCGACTTGGCCAACTTGGCTGACGCCCGCTACGCGGGCGTCCTCGCGGAGGAGCTCGCCGACGAGGTCCTCGAGCGCTTCCTGCGCTACGTCGCGGTGGACACGCAGGCCGATCCCACGTCGACGACGTACCCGTCGACCGCCAGGCAGCTCGATCTCTCGCGCCTGCTCGTCGAGGAGCTCCGAGAGATCGGCCTCGACGACGTCGAGCTGACCGAGCCGGGGTACGTCTTCGCGACCGTGCCGGGCACGGTCGCGCATGCGCCGACCGTCGGGCTGATCGCACACGTCGACACGTCGCCCGCCGCCCCGGGGCAGGGCGTCGCGCCGATCCTCCACCGTGCCTGGGCGGGGGAGCCGATCGTGCTCCCGGGCGACACCGCGCAGGTGCTCGACCCCGCGGACATGCCGAGCCTCGCGGACAAGCTCGGCCACGACCTCGTGACGAGCGACGGCACGACGCTTCTCGGCGCCGACGACAAGGCCGGAGTCGCGATCATCGTCGCGGCGGCGCGGCGGCTCCTCGCGGAGGATCGGGCCGAGGGCGACGGCGCGGATCGCGTTCACCGTCGACGAGGAGGTCGGGCGCGGCACCGATCACTTCGACCTCGCCGCGTTCGGCGCCGACCTCGCGTACACGTTCGACGGCTCCGGGCTCGGGGAGGTCGAGACGGAGACCTTCTCCGCGTACCAGCTCGTCCTCACGGTCGACGGCGTCGGCGTCCATCCCGGGACGGCGAAGGGACGGCTGGTGAACGCCCTCAAGCTGCTGGCGGACGTGATCGCCGCGCTGCCGCGCGAGGGCCTGTCGCCGGAGACGACGGAGGACCGCGAGGGCTACGTCCACCCCGAGCGGCTCACGGGCACCGCGTCGCGGGCGACGCTCTGGCTCATCGCGCGCGACCACGACGACGCGAAGCTCGAGGAGCACGTCGCGCTCGTCCGCGCGATCGCGGCGGAGGTCGTCGGTCGCGACCCGCGCGCCTCGTTCGAGCTCGCGGTCGAGGAGCAGTACCGGAACATGCGAACGGCCCTCGACCGGCATCCGGAGATCATCGAGGCCGCCGAGGAGGCGATCCGCCGCGCCGGGGTGGAGCCCGTCCACAGCATCATCCGCGGCGGCACCGACGGCGCACGGCTGACCGAGAAGGGCCTTCCCACCCCGAACCTCTTCACCGGCGGGCAGCACTACCACTCGGTGCGCGAGTGGGCGTCCGTCCAGGACATGGCCGCCGCGGCGGCGACGTGCGTCGAGTTGGTGCGCCTGTGGGGCGCTCGGGAGCCGGCACCGACAGGTGCCTGACCCCGGCGGCCGTCAGTCCGGGTGCACCGGGCAGCCGAGCCAGTCGTGGCCGAAGCGGCGCATCTCGTCGATGATCGGCTTCAGCGCCTCGCCCTTCTGCGTCAGCTCGTACTCCACGCGAGGCGGCGACTCGGCGTAGCTGCGGCGGACGACGATGCCCTCCGCCTCGAGCCAGCGCAGCCGCTCGGCGAGCGTCCTCGGGCTGATGCCTGCACAGGCGTGCTCGAGCGCGGTGAACCGGCGCGGCCCTTCGGAGAGGTCGTGGACGATCAGGACCGTCCACTTCGACCCGACGATCTCGCCGGTCGCCGCCACCGAGCACTGCCCGGCCTGGTGCACCGGAAGCATCGTCCGAGCGGTATCGGCGGGTGTGGCCATGTCACGAAGTGTACGGGCCATTGCCGCCGTTTCCAGGGCGGCCACGCTCAATCGGAAGGCTCGGCGATTCGCCGCAGGCACTGCGCGGTGCACGTCCAGGCGAGGACGAGCGGCCGGAGAAACTGTGCGAGCCCGACGGCGCCCGCCGACGTCAGGTGGAGCCCGTCGTCCACGAACCACCTGGGCCTTCCGGCGCTGGCGTCGTCCCAGTCGGCAACCCGGATCTGGGGCCAGCGCCTGGCGGCCGCGTGGATCGCGGCATTCGTCGTCCGGTAGAGCACGCGCCGCTCCTGCATCGTCACCCAGATCACGGTCGTGACGTTCTGCCGCACGAGCGCCTGCATCACCCGGTCGATGTCGGCGCCGTAGTCGGAGGGCACGTCGTTGTAGCCGACGTCGATCACGACGACGCTCCCGAGCGGCCGCGCGGGCTGCGTCACGAGCGAGAGGACGCTCTGGGGGCGATCGCCCTTGTACGGGCAGCCGGTCTCGGCGAGGCGGCGGCAGACCTTCGCGTCGATCTCCAGGTCGAGACCCTTCCCGAGCGTCTTCCGCGCCGTTGCCTGATAGGAGAGCGCGGCCGCGACCGAGTCGCCGAACAGGGTCACGCGGGGACGTGCGGATCCTCCCGCCGACGCCGTACCGGCGAGGAGCGCGCACGCGACCAGCGCGGCGACTGCGGCGGAGGCGGTGCGCACGCGGGAACCCTACCCGCGCAGAGCCGTGCCTAGTCCCAGGGCGGCGGGTTGTGCACCCAGCGGCCGCCGACCATCGTCGCGACCACGCGCACCTCTCGGAGCTCGTCCGCCGGGACGGTCACCGGGTCACGGTCGAGCACGACGAGATCGGCGAGGAATCCCGGCAGGAGCTTCCCGCGGCGGCGCTCGTCGCCTGCGAGCCAGGCGGGCGCCACGGTCGTCGCATGGAGCGCCTCCTCGACGGTCACCGCCTCCTCGGGGCGCCAGGCCGCGCGCCCGTCGATCGTGCGCAGCACACCGGCGGCGATGCCGGCGAGCGGGTCGAGCTCCTCGACCGGCGCGTCCGAGCCGTTCGCGACGACCGCCCCGCTGCGGAGCAGCGTCCCGAACGCATACGTGCCGTCGAGCTGGTCTCCCCAGAACCGCTCCGCGAGGTCGCGGTCCGACGGCGCGTGGCTGAACTGCACGGAGCAGGCGACGCCGAGCTCCGCGAAGCGCGGGAGGTCGTCGGGGTCGAGACACTGCGCGTGCTCGATCCGCTGCCGCAGCCCGAGGGGCTGCCAGACGTCGCGGGTCGCCTCGAACGCGTCGAGCGCCTCGCGGTTCGCGCGGTCGCCGATCGCGTGCACGCCCACGGGCCATCCCGCCGCCGCGGCAGCGCGCACGAGCTCCGCGAGCTCCTCGCCGCTCGTGATGCAGACGCCGCTCCCGTCCAGCATCCACGCGGTCTGCGACCCGAGCGTGCCGTCCATGAACGTCTTCAGGTAGCCGAGGCGAAGGAAGTCGTCGCCGATCCGCGAGCGCAGGCCGAGCTCGCGGAGCCTCCCGGCGTGCTCGGCCGGGAGCGACTGCCAGACGCGCACGGTCAGCCCGCCGGTCTCGTGGATCCGGCCGAAGATCGTGTGTGCCCCGAGCCAGCCGTCCTTGTCGTGGATCGCGGCGACGCCGCGCTCGTTCGCGACACGGAGCCCCTCGCGGGTGGCGGCGACCCATTCGTCCTCGGAGACGGCGACGTGCTTCTCGCGGAAGCGCCACGCCGACTCCTCGCGCAGCACGCCCGTGGGCTCGCCGGTCGCGTCGCGCTCGACGACGCCGCCGCGTACCTCGAGGTCGCCGCCGGCACGGGCGAGCGCGGCGGTGTTGAGCCAGAGCGAGTGGTAGTCCTTCGACCAGAGCGCGGCCGGCCGATCCCCCGTCACCTCGTCGAGCGACTGGCGTGACGGGTGCGCCTCCCAGGCGGCGTCGCGCCACCCGTGGCCGCGGACCCATTCGCCGCGCGCCGGGTGCGCATCCACGCGTGCAAGAGCCTCGGCGAGCGACCCGGCGCCCTCCAGCTGGGCGTCGGTGCGGGCGAGCGACCAGGTCGGGAAGTGGACGTGGGAGTCCGTGAAGGCCGGGACGACGCAGCGTCCGCGCAGGTCGGCCCGCTCGGGCGTCGGGAGCGCGCTCTCGTGCGTCCCGACGCCGCCCACGATGCGTTCCCCCGCGATCGCGAGCGCGGCCGCAGTCGGCAGCGACGGGTCCATCGTCCGCACCACGCCGTTCTCGACGATCACGCGGTGAGCCTATCGGGGCTGCTCGGCTCGCTGGCCGATCGTGCCGGACGCTACGATCGAGTCCCGAACCGGAGGATCGCTTGAGCTTCGACCGCCCGCTGGCGCTGCTCTCGCTCGTCGCGCTCTCCGCGCTCGCCGGCGCGTACGTCGTCGTGTCCCGTCGCCGGCCGCGGTACGTCGTCGGCTACACCAATCTCGAGGTGCTCCGTGCCGTCGCCTCCCGCCCGGCGCGGGCGCGGCGACACGCGGCGGCGGCGGTGTTCGCCGCCGCCCTCGCGCTGCTCTGCATCGGCGTCGCGGGCCCGCACGTGAACCGGTCCGCGCCGGTCGAGAACGCGACCGTCGTCCTCGTCGTGGACACGTCCCGCTCGATGCTGTCCCGCGACGTCGCGCCGACGCGCCTCGGTGCCGCGAAGGTCGCCGCGCAGGCGTTCCTCGACCGGGCACCGCCGAAGCTGCGCATCGGGCTCGTGACGTTCGCGGGCGACGTGAGCGTGGCGGCGACGCCGACCCACGACCGGGCGCGGCTCCGTCGCTCGGTCGCGTCGATCACGCGCTGGCAGGCCGGCGGCGGCACCGCGATCGGCGACGCGCTGGCGCGTGCCGTGGAGCTGGCGCGGGACGCGTTCGCCGAGCCGGGCAGGTCGCCGGCGGCGCGGACGACCCCGACCACGGCCAAGGGCGCCGTGACGATCCTCTTCCTCTCCGACGGGCGTCAGAACCGCGGGCTGCTTCCCCCGGCGGAGGGGGCCGCGCGCGCGGCGGAGGCGGGGATCCCGGTCTTCACCGTGGCGCTCGGAACGGATCGGCCGGACGCGGGCGGGGGCTTCGGGGGGTACGGGGGCTTCGGCTTCAACCGCGTGCCCGACCGCGCCACGCTGCGGGCGATCTCCGAGACGACCGGCGGCGAGTACTTCGCCGCGCGCTCGGCCAAGGCGCTCGAGTCGGCCTACCGCAACCTCGGCTCGCGCCTCGGCCGCGCCGATCGACCGACCGAGGTGACCGCGCTCTTCGTCGCGGCCGCCGCGGTCGCGCTGACCGCGGCCGCGGCGCTCGGGCGGCTCTCGGTTCCCGGCCTGCCGTAAGGACGGGCTGGCCCCTCCCCGGGGCCAGCCCTTGCCCCCCGATCTGTCCTGTCGTCAGGCGCTGGCCGGCAGGATGTTCTGGTTGACCCTGAACACGTTGTCCGGGTCGTACGCCGCCTTGATCTGCGCGAGGCGCGGGTAGTTCGCCCCGTAGGTCGCCTTCACGCGCGCCTGGCCCTCGTCGTCCATCATGAAGTTGACGTACGACGCGCCCGCCGAGTACGGGACGATGGCCTCGTGGTAGCCGATCGTCCAGTCGCGCACCGCGGAGGCCGACCCGGGGTCGGGATCGCAGCCGATGAAGACCTGAGACCAGGTCGCGTCGCGGTAGCCGAACGCGGTGTCCTCGAGCGCCACGTCGTTGACGGCCCCGTCGACGGGGTAGAAATGGGTCCCGGCCTTGAACCCGGGCATCCGCTCGTTCCACTCCCGGTTCAGCGCGATCGCCTCGTCGGGGATCTCGCGCAGGAAGGCGCCGCGCCAGTACCACTGGTCGCCGGGGCCGTACAGCCCGTCGAACGCGCGCGTTGAGCGCCGCGATCGGCATCCGCTGCACGCCGTGGAGCAGCGGCTCGGCGAGCGAGAGCAGCGGCGCCATCGCCTTCTCCGCCTCCTCGTCCGAGGCGTCGATGCACCAGACGACGCCGCACACCTTGCGTAGGTGGAGCTCCTCGGGGAACGCCTCCTTCACCGGCGGGATCGTGTGGAAGTTGAAGAACCCCATCACGTTGCGCGGCGCCGAGGGCAGCCACTCCCGGTACGCGGCGAGAAGCTCGTCCGCATCCTCGATTGCCCAGAAGGTCGGCCCTCCGACGATCGTCTCGAGCGGGTGCGCCCGGAACGTGAACTCCGTGACGACGCCGAAGTTGCCGCCGCCGCCGCGGATCGCCCAGAAGAGGTCGGGGTTCTCCTCCGCGCTCGCCGTCACCTGCGACCCGTTCGCGAGCACCATCTTCGCGGAGAGCAGGTTGTCGACGGTCAGGCCGTGACGGCGCGCGAGGTAGCCGTGGCCGCCACCGAGCGTCAGCCCGCCGACCCCGGTCGAGGAGATGATCCCCGTCGGCACGGCCAGGTTGTGCGGCCCGGTCGCGGCGTCGACCTCGCCCCAGACGCAGCCGCCGCCGACGCGCACGGTCTGCGCTGACGGGTCGACCGAAACCTCCTTGAGCGGCGACAGGTCGATCACGACCCCGTCGTCGACGCTCGCGAGGCCCCCGCCGTTGTGCCCGCCTCCGCGGACGGCGAGCGTCAGGTCGTGCTCCCGCGCGAAGCGGATCGCGGCCGCGATGTCGTCCGCGCTCGTGCAGTACGCGATCAGCGCGGGGCGCTTGTCGATCATCGCGTTGAACAGCGTGCGGGACTCGTCGTAGCGGGCGTCGTCCGGCCCCACGAGCCGGTCGCCGAACGACGTGAGCTCGGCGCGCGCGCTGTCGAGCGCGGAGATGGTCGTGGACATACGTCTCCTCCTCGTCCTCTGGAACGGTCGCAACGAGGGTACGAGTGGGCGTCCGTCCTGTCATGACCGGGCCTGACTGACTTCGCCGGACCTCGCCGATGCGCAATGATCAGATCTGATCATCGAATGGGCATCGCGGCCACACCACCGCTTCCGGGGCCGCTTCGGCTCTCGCCGGCGTTCGCCTTCGCGGGGCGGACGCACGAGCTCGCGACGCTGCGGGCCCTCCTGCCCCGCGCCGCCGGGGAGGGACGCCGCGCCGCGTTCGTCGCCGGCGATCCGGGGTCGGGCAAGAGCCGGCTCGTGCGCGAGCTCGCCCGTGGGGTCGCCGAGGAGGGCGCGACGGTGCTCTACGGCGACTGCGACGGCGTCGTCGGCTCGCCGTACCGACCCTTCGCGTCCGCGCTCGAGCACCTCGTCCGGCACGCCGACCCCGAGACGCTCCGGCGCCACCTCGGCGCGACCGCCGGCGAGCTGACCCGGCTCCTGCCCGAGCTCGAGGCCCGCGTCGGCGGGTTTCCCGCGCCGGCCGCCTCCGACGCGGACACCGAGCGCCACCGCCTGCACACGGCGGTCACCGACCTGCTCGTCGGGATCAGCTCCGAGGCGCCGCTCCTCGTCGTGCTCGAGGACGTCCACTGGGCGGACGCCTCCACGCTGCAGCTCCTGCGTCACCTCGTCCGCTCCGGCGCGGCCGCGCGCATGCTCCTCGTCGCGACCTTCCGCGACGCCGACGCGGACGTGCCGGAAGCGCTCGCCGAGACGCTCGTCGACGTGTACCGCACGGAGGGCGTCGTGCGGATCCGCCTGGGCGGGCTGTCCGACGACGAGATCGCGGAGTTCGTGCGCCTCGCGGCCGCGGTCGAGCCTGCCCCCGAGCTCCGCTCGGCGATGGAGGGCCTCACGGGCGGAAACGCCTTTCTCGTCACCGAGCTCTGGCGAGAGCTGCTCGACTCGGGGGCGATCGAGATCGGGCCTGGGTGGGCGCGTCTGGCGCGCCCTGCCGCCGAGCTCGGCGCGCCGACCACCGTGCGGGAGGTCGTCAGCCAGCGCCTCGTGCGCCTCTCCGGCGAGGCGAACGAGGTGCTCGCGCTCGCCGCCGTCGCGGGGGCCGACTTCGAGCTCGACACCGTGCGGCGCACGCACGTCGTCCCTGAGCCGATCCTGCTCGACGCCGTGGACGAGGCCGTCGGCAACGGGCTGCTCGTCGAGGAGCCCGGCGGTCGCCTCGCCTACCGCTTCGCGCACGAGCTCGTCCGGCGGGCCGTCACCGACAGGCTCTCGGCCTCGCGCAAGGCCGAGATCCACCTCCTCGTCGCCGAGGCGCTCGAGGCCGGCCGCCCGCAGGGCGACAGCCGTGCGGTGCTCGCCGCGCTCGCGCACCACTACGCCGCGGCCGCACCGATCGGCGGCGTCGAGCGGGCGGTCGACTACAACCTGCTCGCGGCGGACTCGGCCGTCCGGGCGCTTGCGTTCGGCGAGGCGGAGGACCGTTTCCGCGTCGCCCTCGAGCTCGGCGTCCGCGACCCGGGGGAACGGGCCGACGTCATGCTTCGCCTGGGGGACGCCTGCCATCGGGCGGGCCACGCTGATGCCGCACTCGACGCGTTCTCGCGTGCGGCCGAGCTCGCGCGCTCGCTGGGTGACCCCGAAGCGCTCGCCCGCGCGGCGATCGGGTTCGAGCAGGCGGCGTGGCGCCCGGCCATGCACGACGCCGAGTCGGTCGACCGTCTCGGCGAGGCGGCCGCGGCGCTCGAGCAGGACGACTCGGAGCTCCGTGCACGCGTGCTCAGCGGCCTCGCCCGCGCCCTCGAGCTCCGCGGCGAGTCGAGCCGTGCGGCGCTTGCGCGTGACGAGTCGATCGCGATGTCCCGGCGCCGCGGCGATGCGCGCACGCTCGGCGCGACCCTCGCCACGGCGTACTGGGCGCGGGGCAGCTCCACGAACGAGGACGTCAACCGGATGCTCCTCGAGGCGCGCGAGATCGGGCGCGAGCTCGACGACGTCGAGATCGAGAGCGAGGCGCTTTCCTGGCTCGCGCCGTCGTACGTGGTGCTCTGCGACCACGACGCGGCCCGCGAGGCGATCGCGCAGCTCCACTCGATCGCGAAGCGGCTGAGCCAGCCGTTCCACCACCACGTCGCCGAGCACTACGCGGCGGCGATCGCCCTCTGCGACGGCGACCTCCCCGCCGCGGAGGTCGCGGCGAGGCGGTCGCAGGAGTGGGGGAGGCTCCTGACCGGCAGGGACGCGTCCGGCACCTTCGCGATCCAGATGTTCGGTCTCCGGCGCGAGCAGGGGCGTCTGGCCGAGCTGGCGCCCGTCGTCCGCCTGCTCGACGCGGAGACGCGCGAGAGCGCGTGGGGCCCCGGGCTCGTGGCCCTGCTCGCGGAGCTCGGCATGGAGGACGACGCGCGGCGCGAGCTGGATCGGATCCTCGACACGGGGCTCGGGGCCCTGCGGCCGTCGCTCTGGCTCGCCTCGCTCGTCTACCTCGCCGACGCGTGCGCGGTGCTCGGTGACGTGGAGGCCGCGGCGGTGCTCTACCCGGAGCTTGCCGCGTACTCCGGCAGCAACGTCATGATCGGCCACCTCGTCGCGTGCTACGGCGCGATGGACCGGTACCTCGGCATGACAGCGGCGGTGCTCGGCGACTGGGAGCGCGCCGAGGAGCACTTCCGCGCGGCCCTCGCCCTCAACACCCGGCTCGGCGCGCGGACGTGGCTCGCCCACACGGCGTACGGGTACGCGCGCATGCTCCTCGCCCGGAACGCCGGCGACGACCGGTCGCACGCGCGCGGCCAGCTCGGGCTCGCGCTCGGGCTCGCGAAGACGATCGGGCTGCCGGGGCTCGCCCGGCGGGCGGCCGAGCTCGGGACGGACGTCGAGCCGACCGCGACGCTGCCGCACGGCCTCAGCCCGCGTGAGGTCGAGATCCTCGTGGAGCTGACGCGGGGCCGCTCGAATCGCGAGATCGGTCGCGTGCTCCACATCAGCGAGCACACCGCCGCGAACCACATCCGCTCGATCCTCCGCAAGACGCGCTGCGCCAACCGCACCGAGGCGGCGGGCTATGCCCTCCGGCACGGGATCGTCCCGGAGTGAGCGCGAGGGCGTAGGATTCGGCGATGCCCCTGTACGTCATCGAGCGGAAGTTCGCCGACCAGCTCGACCTCACCGCCGACGACGTCCGCTCGATCGACGCGGTCAACGCGGACGAGGGCGTCAGCTGGCTGTTCTCGTTCATCGCGGCCGACAAGCTTCGTACCTACTGCCTCTACGAGGCGCCCTCGCCGGACGCGATCCTCGAGGCGGCGCGCCGCGCGAACGTGCCCGCCGACAAGATCGTCGAGGTGAGCAAGTTCGTGCCGGCCGAGGTCATCGCCGGTTGAACCTGCTCGCCAAGCACGAATCCGCCGGAGCGGATTCGTGCGGCTTGATCCCCGCCTGCGGCGGGGCAGATCCCTGAAGGCGTCGCCTTGCGGCGCCGCAGGTGCCAGCTCCGCCGCTCGCCCCCATCCACTTCGCCCAGCAGCCCTAGACTTTGGCCCGTGCCCTGGGACGTCCTGAGCGAGGAGCAGCGCGAGCTGCGCGAGCTCGTGCGGACGCTCGCGCGTGAGCGGATCGCGCCGCGCGCGGCGGAGATCGACGCGTCGCACGAGTTCCCCTGGGACGTCGTCGAGCTCTTCCGCGACCAGGGGATCTTCGGCCTCTTCTTCGGCGAGGACGTCGGAGGCACCGGGACGGGGACGCTCCTCTCGCTCGTCGCGATCGAGGAGGTCTCGAAGGTGTGCGCCACGAGCGGTTTGATCCTCGCGGTGCAGGAGCTCGGCTCGCTCGGGCTGAAGCTCGGCGGCTCGGACGAGCAGCGGGCGGCCTGGCTCCCGCGCCTCGCCTCGGGCGAGGTGCTCGCTGCGTACGCTCTCACCGAGGCGGGTTCCGGCTCGGACTCCGCCGCGATGCGCACCGTCGCGCGGCGCGACAACGGCGAGTACGTGCTCGACGGGACGAAGCGGTTCATCACCAACGCCGGCGTCGCGGGGCTCTACACCGTGTTTGCGAAGACCGATCCCGACGGCGGGCATGCGGGGATCTCGGCGTTCCTCGTCGAGCCCGACACGCCGGGATTCGAGGTCGCGCGGCTGGAGGAGAAGATGGGGATCGCCGGCTCGACGACGGGCGAGCTCGTGTTCGATGCCTGCCGCGTCCCCGAGGCGAACCGGCTCGGCGGGGAGGGCACCGGCTTCAAGCTCGCGATGCGGATCCTCGACCGCTCGCGGCCCGGTGTGGCCGCGCAGGCGCTCGGCATCGCCCAGGGCGCGACCGACTACGCGCTCGAGTACGCGCGGACGCGCGAGACGATGGGGAAGCCGATCGCAGAGCACCAGCTGATCGCGGCGAAGCTCGCCGACATGGAGACGAGAACCGAGGCGGCGCGCGGGCTCCTCTACCGCTTCGGGCAGATGGCCGACGCGGGCGTTCCCGAGGCCGAGCTCACGAAGGCGTCGGCGATGGCGAAGCTCATGTGCGGCGACGTCGCGATGGAGGTCGCGACCGAGGCGGTGCAGATCCTCGGCGGCTACGGCTACGTCAAGGAGTACCCCGTCGAGCGGTTCATGCGCGACGCGAAGATCACCCAGATCTACGAGGGCACGCAGGAGGTGCAGCGCCTCGTGATCGCCCGCGAGATGCTCCGGGAGTCGCGGGCCTTCCTCCTCGCCGGCGTCGCCTGATCGGCGGGGTCGCGGGCTGAGGCCCGAGGGTGTCCGACTTCGAGTCGGACACCCTCGGCGAGAGCGGTCAGTGGGCGTCGGGTGTCGGACCGAAGTCCGACACCGTGCTAGACGACGGCCGGCGTCAGGGACGAGCCGGCCTTGCTCTCCCAGTAGCGGTTGAGCGCGCCCTGAACCTTGATGAACCAGACGAAGGCCCCGATCAGCGGGAGGAGCAGCCACAGCCCCGTCCAGCCGGTGAACGGCGCCTCGCGGCCATCGGCCTTGAACATCTTCCCGACCTCGGACGGGATCAGGAACCAGGTCACGGGCGAGACGACGATGTAGATCACGAGCCCGATGACGCCGCCGACGCCGATGCCGGAGTGCTCCTTCACCTCGTCCTGGGTCTTGAACACCCAGTAGAGCGAGTAGATGCCGATGGTGATGATCGCCATCACGATCGCGAAGGCGATGCCGCGCGGTTGCCCGAGAGGGCCGGTGGTGGATGCCTGCATGCTCATGGTCGAAGATTCGGCGCGACGCGCAGTTCCTCCTCCCCGGCGGTGGCGGGCGGGAGGTCGGGCAGGGTCGCGTGTGGGTAGCGGGCGGCGACGTCCTCGACGTAGCGGGCCAGGGTGTCGGCGGTCGCCGGGTCCCGGATCTCGACGACGTTCTCCGCGTTCCGCTCGCCCGAGCGGGAGAAGTTGAACGAGCCGACGAACGAGACGTCGTCGCACACGACCACCTTGGCGTGCATGAAGTCCTGCACTCCGTCGCGCGACCAGGGCGTGGACGGCTTGCCGGAGAACCCGGCCTTCGAGACGATCGTGTGGAGCAGCGGGATCTTCCAGGCGCTCACGCGGTTGCGTCCCCACTGGCGCAGGACGTCCTCGACCTGCGTGTTGTCGACGACGCCGACGACGCGGCAGCGCCCCTCGTTGACGACCTCGACGAGCGTGCCCAGGATCGGCCCCGCCGTCAGCACGGGTGACGCGATGCGGACGCGCCGTCGCGCGCGCCCGACGTGCTTCGCCACGCGATGGGAGAGCGCCTCCCCGTTCCCCGGCGTGAACCAGGGCCGCACCGTGATCCCGCCCTCGAGCTCGACCGGCCGCGGCTCGACGGTGCCGGTGCCCTGGACGGCGCCGCGCTCCCAGAGCTGCTCGAACGCCAGCGTGAACGCGAAGGCGAGCCGCTCCGAGCCGAGCACCCGGACGACGACGTTCTCCTGACGGGTCCACGAGTCCTCCGTCCAGTTCATCGAGCCGGTCCAGACGTCGCGCCCGTCGCGGACGCAGAACTTGTGGTGCATCAGGTCCGGGACGCCCGCAACCCCGCGTGTCTCGACCGGCAGCGCCTCGATCGCCTCGGGTCGCGTCTCCGGCGGCGGCGGCACCGGGATCGGGCCCGGGTGGTCGACGTCGAACAGCAGGCGGACACGGACGCCGCGCTGGTACGCCGCGAGGAGCGACGCGAGGACGAGCGCGCCGGCCTCCGTCTCGAGCCGGACGTCGTAGAGCGCGAGGTCGAGGCTCTCGCGTGCGTCGCTCAGGAACGCCGCGATCTGCGCCGCCACCCGCGACGCCGGCTGGCCGCCGTCCGTGAGCGTCGTCAGCTCGACCGGCACTACGGGCCGGCTGCAGCGCGGGCGCGGCGCTCCGCCCTCTGCGCGCGCTTCCGCGCCTGCCCGACGACTCGTCCATCAGAACGGAGGTCAGCCATGAGGGCTCCAGCGTACGTCAGGGTCAGACGCGCCGACGGTCAGGCCTTTCGGACTGCACCGCGAAGAAGGTACCGCACCTCTTCGGCCCCCTTCGCGCGTACGATCGGCTCGCTACGTCGAGAGCCAGTGCCACACAGCCCAGACGAGGATTGCGAGCGGGACTGCCGCCAGTACGGCGACGACGGCCGTCAGCGGCCGGCGAGAACGGGCGATGGCCCCGACCGCCAGCAACGGAGCGAGCAGCATGAGCACCATCCCGACCCACGGCCACAGCTCGGACCGCACGTAGAACGTCAAGACGTACCCGACCGCGCCAGTCGCGAGCGCCGCCCAACCGAGCGCAGGTAGCGTCCGCCGCCTGGAGTCCATCGCGGTCGAGCCTAGCCTCGGGGGACGCGGCTGGAACGCCACCCGAAGCGGCTCTCGCGCCCGGCGTCGACCTCGAAACCGCGTCCCGAACCCAGCGCATCGTGGCATGCGCCAGTCTCCGGGGGATGACGCCTGAGCGAGGTGGCCGTTAGTGTCTCGGCCGTGTTGAGCAATCGTTCTGCGCCGCCCACCACGGTGACTCCCGTGCTCGTCTATCCGGACGTGCGAGCGGCCGTGGCGTGGCTGGAGGCCGCGTTCGGGCTCGAGGAGCGGGTACGGATCGGTCAGTCGCACCGCGCGCAGCTGCGTGTCGGAACAGACGGCGCCGTCGTGGTCGCGGAGGTCGGCCGTGATCGAGTCGCGCCAAGCGGGAGCGTCGCGACACACCTGATCAAGGTGCGCGTGCCCGACGTCGATGCGGCCTTCACTCGCGCCCGTGACTGTGGTGCGCGTGTGGTCGAGGAGTTGACGACGTACGAGTACGGTGAGCGTTCGGGCGTCCTCGAGGACCCTGCCGGTCACCGGTGGGAACTCACCCAGACCCTGCGGGACTGCGCGCCCGAGGAGTGGGGTGGAATCACGATCGCTCCCTGGTGAGGACCGAGGCTGTGCGCGTCGAGCTACATCTAGCCGCGTCCGAACAGCGAGCTGCCGAGCACGTAGAAGAACGAGATTGCGGCGAAGAGCGCGAGCGACGTGTACGGGCTCCAGATGGCGACGAGGGTCGCCGCGGCATTGATCGGCACAGCCGGCAAGAGAGCGCGCGACAGCGCGTCAACAGTGCGCTGGTCGGCTTCCTCGGCGATCAGGCGACGTCTTCTCGCGGCGTAGAACCATAAGGACACGGCGCAAATCGCTGCGGCGGTCACCGTCAGGCCATAGGTGAGCGCAGCGGCCTGCAGACCGTCGTCACGGAAGTGCTCGGCCACAAGTCGCGTGGGGAACGGGAGGAAAGCGACGCACGCGAGGAGCGCGATGTTCGCGAAGAGGAAGGTGCGGTCCGCGCGCTCGATCACCGCCATGAAGGCGTGGTGATTCACCCACCAGACGGCGATCAGGAGGAACGAGACGAAGTACGCCGCGTATTGGGGCCATGAGTGTTTGAGCGCCGCGCCGAGCTCGCCGCCCGGTGCGTCGACCGAGACGTCGATGATCAGAAGCGTCGCCGCGATCGCAAAGACGGCGTCGGCGAAGAACTCCAGGCGCGAGGTCTCCATGGTTCTAGCGAGGACTGGCGGAACGCCGAAGGCTGGCTCTCAGTCATCTCGCTCCTCGTGGTTGAGTGGAGGCTCGACGAGCCGCCCTGGCGGAGTGGGCGCGCGACCAAGTATGGTCGATCAGCCCGCGCCTCCTGCCATGCTGCTCCTCGGTCTTCGGTGCAGCGCCTCGTTCTCGGGCGATGATCACGCAGCGGTGAGATCGTACGGCGGATCTGCTGGCGGTCGCGGAGTCGTTATCGCCAGTCGAAGTATTCCCGGTGGATCTGTCTTCGCGGGACGCCTGCGCGCCGCAGCTGTGTCTGGAAGGTGCGCAGCATCCCCTGTGGCCCGCACATGAAGACGGACAGTCTGCGCGGGTCACCCGCTGCGGCGCTGAGAACGCGCTCGGTGGTAAGGCGGCCGTCCACGCTGGTGTCGATGAGGTGGGCGTGCAGTGACGGGTTGCGGTCGGCGATCGCGCGTATCTCGTCTGCGAAAGGCGGAGCTCCGTCGGCGCTGTAATAGAAATCGACCCGATGTGGCAACTGACCGGTAAGCGCACGGAGCCAGCTCAGAAACGGTGCCACGCCGACGCCGCCTGCGATCCAGACCTGCTGGTCGGTCCCCTTCCAGTGGCTGAAGCGTCCGTGTGGGCCTCCGACAACGGCGGGCATTCCGGGCTCGATGAGCTCCTGCAGCCGCGCCGTGTAGTCGCCCAGTGCCTTAACGGTGACGCGGAGGACATTCTCATCGGGAGCGCTGGAGATGGTAAAAGGATGTCGGTGCCAGCCGTCTTTCGCTTCGAAATAGACCATCGCGAATTGGCCGGGGACGAAGTCGACGCTGCGACCAATCGGTCTTAGAGCCACTTCGACCAAGCTGCGGTCGATCGCACGGACCGCCTCGACCTGGTAGTCGTGCAGCGACAGGAAGAAACGGGCCAGCAGCTCTCGGTAGACGTAGAACACAACGCCGACAGCGCCGACTGCGACGTAACTCCACCTCAGGACCGGCATGTGGTGGAACGGTGTTCCGTCGAGCACGCCGTGGACGAAGCCCGCGGTGACGAAGAGGCCGGTCGTGCGATGCACGAGCCGCCAGCGCTCGTACCCGCCGAGGATGCGACGGATGTCACGGACGCCGGGTGCGTCGCGCGCTGTCCGTATGACGCCACGTAACGGCGCAGGCACAACCGACTGCCAGCGCGGCACGATCGCCCACACGACGAGCGTCAGGAGGCCGATCGCACCGATCGCGCCCAGCGGTCCGCCGAGCGTGGTGCCGTGTGGGCTGCTCGACAGCAGAATGTGCGGAGCCAGGAGGATCAGCCCGGCGATTGCAACGCGGCGATGCCAGATCGCCGCCCGGTCGATCCCGTCGAACCATTCCTCGACCCATGGAAGCGTGCTGATGAGGACGAGGGCGATCGAGAGCAGCAGGACCGACTCCGCCCCCAGGAACTGTCCCGCGTAGCTCCCGCTCGATTCTCCCGGGGTCGGGCCACGAGCCACACGAGGCCCCAAACGCACACGAGAAACACGATCGCCGCGGGCCCGACGTCCCGAGCGACGAAGCTCCCACGCACGCGGAAGACCCTACTCCCCCCCGGATAGCCAGGTGGGGCTTCGGCAGTCAGGCGTGCGATCACCGCGGCGGCGGCTTCGGTCCGCACGGAATCGAGCCAGACACCCTCCCCGCGGGCCGATCTTCGGCTCGGCTCGGCGCGGCTGGGCCTTCCTCGAGAGCCGGTCTCGGTATCCGAGGGCAGAGCTGGTAGCTGCTACGACAACAGGAGCTGGAAGCCGAGCATGAGCGCAAATGCGGCACCGCCGGCAAGGGCGACAACCCTTGCCGGCGCCGTTTCGAGCGCCTCGGGGAGCAGTTCCCCGAGCACCATCCACACCATTGCGCCTGCCGCAAATCCCAACCCGACGGGGAGGATCGACGTGAACGTGTCAACGAACAGGAACGCGGGAACGGCGAGGAGTGGCTGTGGCAGGCTCGAGAAGATGCTCCATCCCGCCGCTGCGCTGACCGAGGTGCCGCGAGGAACGAGCACGAGGCTGATCGCGAGCCCTTCGGGGATGTTGTGCACCGTGATTGCGATCGTGATCAGTAGACCAAGTGTCGATCCGTCGGCGAATGCAGCTCCGACGCCGATTCCTTCGGCCGCGGAATGGACCGTCATGACGCCGACGATCAGCAGCGCCTTCCGCGCGTCCTCGCCTCTCAACGATCCGATCGCGTGTCCATGGTCGTGCTGGAGGTAGCGCTCCGTCGCCAGCACGAAGCAGATTCCCAGCGCAACGCCGACCGCGGTGCGCCATAGGCTTCGATCGACGCCCTGCAACGAAAGGCTGACGCTCGCCGCGAGCATCACACCGGCTGCGATTGCGTTCGCCGCACCCAGCACGAACCGGCCGGCAGAGCGGACGAAGACAAGCGGCAGCGCGCCAAGCCCGGTCGCCAACGCCGTCACGAGCGCAGCAACGAACACCGTGACGACGTTTGGCTCCAGCAACGTTGGTCAGCCTACGCGACCAATCATCCGGCCCCCGGAAAGTGCTCCCGCCCGAAGCCAGCACACTGGCGCGGGCGAGTCTCCCTCGATCTCTCTTCGCCGAGTTCGGCCGGCCTCGCGAGTGACGACTGCCAGCCATCTCGCTACCGGCGATCGACACACGAGGCGGTAGCCCCTCACGCACCGCACCTCAGTGCCTCCGCCGGATTCGACGAGCGTGATCGTGACCCTCATCCAACAGAGCAGTGTCACGCCCGATTTGCTTCGCTAGCACGGCGCCACCCCTGGCGCGAGGCATGGTTACGTCCTGGTTGCGGACCGAAGCCGGACGAGCGCCTCGAGCCCTCCGTCGGGCCGCGGGCAGAGCTCGATCTCGCCCCCATCCGCTCGCACGAGCCGATGGACGATCGTAAGGCCGAGACCAAAGCCCTCGTTTCCTGCGCCGGAGCGCCAGAAGCGGTCGAACGCGCGGTCGATCTCTCCGGCCGTCATTCCCGGACCACGATCGCGGACCGCGATCTCGACCCACCTCCCCGACCGGGCAGCAGTGACGTCCACGCTCGAGCCTGCCGGTGAGACGTCGAGTGCGTTCGCGAGCAGGTTGTCGAGGACCTGCTCGATCCGCCCTGCAGTGACGGCGGCGAACGGCCGGCCTTCGACCTGCGCCGAGAGCTGCACCGTCTGCTCCGAGGCCAGCGCCGACCACGCTTCGACCCGCTCGGCGATGGCCGCGCCGACATCGAGGACGACCGGCTCGCTCGTTGCGCGATCCGCCCGGGCGAGCGTCAGGAGCCCGTCGACGAGGGAGCTCAACCGCTCCACCTCGACGATCGCCGGCTCGAGCTCGTCGCTCCTCGTGCCGTCCTCTCGAGCGAGGTTCTCGAGACGAAGGCGGAGCGCCGTCAGCGGCGTGCGGAGCTGGTGCGACGCATCGGCGACGAACTCGTCCTGGGAGCGAAGGAGCGCGTCGAGCTTGACGACCATGTCGTTGAACTCGCGGGCGAGCTGCTGCAGCTCCGGCGGGCCGTCGAGCGGCGCCCGCGCCAGAAGGTTCCCTCTGGCGACTTCCCCGGCAGCGGTCTCGATCCGTCGGAGCGGCGTCGTGATCCAGCGCACGAAGCCGAAGCCGAGCGCAACCGCGATCGCGAGGACGACGACGGCGATCGCCGCGAGGATCAGCCAGTAGCGGTGGATGCGCGCATCGACCTCGGCCATCGGATACGTGATTCGCACAGCGCCGTGGACGACACCGCTCGAGGCGACGGGGACCGCGACGTAGAGCAGGTCGGTGCCGAGGGTGTTCGAGTGACGAACGCCGGTGGCGACGGTTCCTCCCAGAGCGGTCCGGATCTCGGGCCGCGTGGAGAAGTCGCCTCGGATGGTCCCGGCCGAGTCGACGACGCTGCGCCCCTTGGCATCGACGACGACGACCCGGCCGCCGGTGTCGCGCGCATACCGCGCGGCGAGCGCGTCGAGCGCCGGTGGAGCGGACACGCCGCGCTCGAGCACGTCTTCCGAGAGAGAGCCGATGGCCACGGCATCGCGCTCGACCTTGGTCGTCAGGTCGTGCCGCTCGTTACGCGCGAACGAGACGGCGAGCGGCACCTCGAGTAGGGCGAGGACGACGAGCGCGAGGACAACGTAGCTTGCGAGGAGGCGCCGGGTCACGGACGGGCGACGAGTCGCAGCCCGATGCCGCGTACGGTCTCGATCCAGCCCGGGTCGCCGAGCTTCTTCCGTAACGAGGCGACGTGGACGTCGACGGTCTTGGTCGGCCCGAACCACTCGGTGTCCCACACCTCGCGCAGGATCCGTTGGCGCGAGACGACGTCGCCCGACTCGGACGCGAGCAGCGCGAGCAGGTCGAACTCCTTCGTCGTCAGGTTCAGCGGGTCGTCTCCCATGGTCGCCCTCCGCCCCCGAACGTCGATCTCCAGTGACCCGACGTGGATTTGTGCGCGGTCGGTGCCGGGGCGCGCCCGGCGCATCACCGCGCGAATCCGCGCCAGCAGCTCACGAAACCCGAACGGCTTCACGATGTAGTCGTCGGCGCCGAGCTCGAGGCCGACCACACGGTCGACCTCCTCGCCCTTGGCGGTCACGACGATGATCGGCACGTCCGAGCGCGCACGCAGCCGCCGACACACCTCGGTTCCGTCCATGCCGGGCAGGCGGAGGTCGAGGAGGACGAGATCGGGCACGGCCGCCCCGAGAGCATCTTCCCCGTTCGAGACGCGGATCACGTCGAAGCCCTCACGCTCGAGCCCCGCTGCGAGCGGCTTCGCGATCGCGTCGTCGTCCTCGACGATCAGGATCTGCACGAGCGGATCGTCGCATGCGTGGCCGCTCGCGGCGGTCAAGCCCGCCGAAAGACTTACCCAGGCCTCACCATGCCTTACCTCCGCCTGGCCCCGGGCTTGCGCGGCGCCTCCTACGGTCGAAGCACTCGCCAGCACGACCCGGAGGTATCCGATGGCTCGCAAGCACCGATTCTCGATCGTCGTCCTGCTCGGCGCCGCCGTCGTCGCGGGATTCTTCGCCCTCAGTCGTAGCGTGCAGCTCGGTGTCGCGTCCGAGCCGGCCCCGACTGCGCAGGTCTCGGCCCGGGCGCGCTCGCTCGACCGCCTCGAAGCACAGCTGCGCCACCAGCTCGCGGTGCTGCCGAAGGCGGCCGCGAAGGCGCAGAAGGTCGCGACTCGATCCACGTCGCCCGGTGTCCTGTACGTCCGCTCGCCCGCGTCGCCCACCTCGGCGTCCCAGGGCGACCAAGGCGACGACGGCGAGCACAGCACCGACGGGCACGACGGGGAGCTCGGAGAGGCGGGCGGAGATGACTAACCACGTCCTCCGGCTCTACACGGCGTCCGCCGCGATCATCGTGTTCTTCGTCGCGTGGGCGGGAATCGCGGCTCGCCCCTGGGTGACGCCGGCGCCGGATCCGCGGGTCGCTGCTCTCGGGCAGCGTCAGCAGCGTCTCCAGCGCGACGCCAAGCTCGTCCAGCTCATCGTGGCTCGGCGGGCGGCCGCCAACCGCGCCGCCCAGATCGCCGCCCAGGCCGTAGCGCAGGCCGCGCCCGCCCCTACGGTGCGCATCGTGCACCTTCCACCGATCACCACCACGAGGAGCTCGTGATGTTGCGTCGCCGCTTCCGCGCGATGGGCACCGACTGCGAGCTCTTCTTGAAAGCGCGGCCCCGTCCCGAGGCACTTCGCGCGATGGCCGAGGCCCAGTGGGAAGTGCGCCGCCTGGAGACCATCTTCTCGCGGTTCGATCCCGACTCGGAGCTCTCGGAGCTCAACCGACGGGGGACGCTGCGGGTCGGGCCAGAGCTGCTCGAGGTCGTCGATCTCGCACTCACCGCCAGGCATCGGACGGGCGGCCGCTTCGACCCGACGGTGCACGACGCACTCGTCGCCGCCGGCTACCACCGCACGTTCGAGGAGGTGGCGTCCGCCGACGGGCGCGACGGCAGTCCCCGGAAGTCCACGGCTGTCCGCTGCGCGGGCTCGGTCCACGTGGATCGCAAGACGCGGAGGATCGAGCTCGATCCCGGTGTCCACCTCGATCTCGGAGGGATCGCCAAGGGATACGCGGTGGATCGCGCCGCGAGGATCCTCGGTGAGCTCGGCCCGTGCCTGGTCGACGCCGGCGGCGACATCGCGGCCAGCGGCGGTGGATGGCCGATCGGGCTCGACACCGGCGACGGCACGCTCACGCTCGAACTCGGCGACGGTGCGGTCGCGACCTCCGGCCGCGACCGTCGCCACTGGACGCGGGGGAGCGAGGAGTTCCACCACATCATCGACCCCGCCACCGGCCTGCCGGCTACAGGGGACCTTCTCCGCGTGACTGCCGTCGCAGCGACGGCCACGGACGCGGAGGTGCGAGCGAAAGCCCTCTTCCTCGCCGGAGCAGAGGAGGCCGAACGCGAGGCGAACGCCACCGCGGCGCCCGCCTTGCTCGTCACGCTCGACGGCCGGACGCTTCTCGCGGGCGGGCTCGCATGAAGACCGACCCCACGTTCTGGATCCTTGCCCGGTCGAGCGGCCTTCTCGCCTACGCGTTGCTGACCTCGTCGGTGCTGGCCGGGCTCGTGCTCAAGGCGCGACCGTTCGGGGCGGCGCTGAAGGCGGCGACGGTCGCCGACATCCACCGCTTCCTCGCCATGCTCGGACTCGGCGCGATCCTCGCGCACGCGTCGGCGCTCGTCCTGGACAGCACAGTGCACATCGGGATCGGCAGCCTGCTCGTGCCCGGCCTGGCTCCCTACCGTCCGCTGTGGACGGGTCTCGGAGTGCTCGCAGCCGAGCTGATGGTGGTCGTCTACGCCTCGTTCTCGCTCCGGAGACGCATCGGGGTGCGCAACTGGCGGCGGCTGCATTGGGCCACGTATCTCATCTTCGGCCTCGCCACCGTGCACGGCCTGACGGCCGGAACCGACAGCAGCCAGCCCTGGGCTCTCGGCCTCTACGGCGGAGCTGTCGGTGCAGTCGTGGCAGCCACCGCGTGGCGCGCACTCGTCCCGCCAATGAAAGGAGAAACTCGTGTATCGCATCGAGATAGACCGGTCGCTTTGTAGCGGCTTTGGAAGCTGCGCAGAGCTTGCCTCTCGGTCCTTCGTCCTCGGCTCCGACGGCATCGCCGCCGTGCACGAGGCCGAGACGGACAACGACGCCGTCCTCGAAGCCGCCGCGTCGTGTCCCATGGGCGCGATCGCTGTCTACGACGAGCGCGGCAGGCAGGCAGCCTGATGTCCGGACGCGTCGTCATCGTCGGCGCCGGCCTGGCGGGTAGCCGCTGCGCGCAGACGCTCCGCGCGGAGGGCTTCGACGGATCGATCACTCTCGTCGGCGAAGAACCACATCCGCCCTACGAGCGGCCTGCCCTCTCGAAGGAGTTCCTCGCGGGCACCCGCGAGGAACTCCTTCTCCGGGCTCCGATCGCCTGGACAAACCTCGAGATCGACCTCGAGCTCGGGGTCCGGGTGGAGCGGATCGACACGATGCGCCGGCTCGCGAGCACGGCTCGCGGCGACTTCGTGTGGGATGCGCTCGTGCTCGCGACCGGAGCCCGGGCCCGGCGGCCGGCAGCCTTCGGCGGCAGCGGCGTCCACGTCCTCCGGACACTCGACGACGCGTGGCGATTGCGTGCCGAGCTCGTTCCCGGCAGGCGCCTCGCGATCGTCGGATCGGGCTTCGTCGGCACTGAGGTTGCCTCGACCGCGGTCGGGCTAGGGGTCGACGTGGCGATCATCGATCTCGCGAGCCAGCCGTTCGAGCGGACGCTCGGGCCGGAGGTCGGCCGCCTCCTCGCCGACCGCTACCGGGAGCACGGTGTCGACCTCAGGCTCGAGGCCGGCGTCGAGAGGGTCCTCCGCCGGAGCGACGGAACGCTCCGCGGTCTCCGCCTCTCGAACGGGACGGAGCTCGAACGCGACCTCGTCCTCGTCGCCGTGGGCGCCGAACCCGCCGGTGAGCTCCTGCTGGGCGACCCCGGCCCGATCGAGACGGACGAAGGCGGCCGCACGCGGCTCCCGAACGTCTACGCCTGTGGTGACGTCACTGCCTCGTGGAGCGCCGAGCATTCGCGCCACGTGCGTTTCGAACACTGGACGGGCGCCGCCTGGCAGGCGACCGCGGTCGCCCGGGCCATCCTCGGCCGGGGCCTGGAGGCCAGGCCGACTCCGTACTTCTGGTCCGACCAGTTCGGCCTCAGGCTTCAGCACGTAGGCTCCGCGGAGGGATGGGAGCGAATCGTCCTCGACGGAGATGAGACCTCGCTCGCGGCTCGGTACCTCGCGCAGGACGGGAGTCTCGTCGCTGCGTTGCTCGTCAACCGCCCCCAGCAGGTCGGTGCGTTCCGCCGCAAGCTCGCCCCGGAGCTCCTCGCCGCCTGATGATGCACGGCCGGCCGGCGCGGGTGCTTCTCATCGCGGCCGCCGCGGCGTTGCTCGTCGCCGCCGCGATCGGCGTGAACGTCGTGCTGCTCGGGTACGCAAGTCGTGATCCCCAGCCCGCCGGAAGGCTGAGCCCGCGTACCACGATCACCACGACGTCGACCGCGCCCGCCCAGACGACGGGGGGCGACGACGGCTCGGCCGGCTCCGAATCGGACGACTGACGATGCGTGTGACGCCGGCCGCTCGCTTGGCAGCTGGACGCTCCGGCTCTCGCTGCTTACATTTTGAGCGTCACGCAGACGGGCGATCAGCAGTGGCTTCCGGGAAGAGGCCGCCCGCGTCGGCGACACGATGGCATGAACGCTCACGCGGCGCGGAAGTCGATGGATCCAGTGAACGAGACCATCGACGTCGGGCGTCAGAAGCGTGGGAGAGCATCTCACCGGCGCTCCGCTCGCGCCCAATGGCCCCGAACCTGGGTGGGTCGGCACATGGCGCGCGTCGGGCTCGCAGCGGGCGCGGTACTACGAGCTTCGCACTTCAGTTCGACGGGCGCTGCGGTAAGCGCGCTTCGCGGCCTGGTAGGCGTGCAGCGCCTCGACGGAGTCGACGTCGCCGAGCGTCGGGAAGCTCGGTGCGAGCGGCTCGGCAACGGCGACGGCGAAGCGCTTCGCGAGGACGGCGGAGAGCGCCATGACCTTCATGTCGCCGAAGCCGGGGAGCGCGCGGATCCGGCGCTCGAGGTCATTCGCGTCCTTCGCCTCCGTCCAGACGCGCTCCGCGTGCCCGTCGTACTCGTCGGCCACGTGCCGGCAGAGGTCGTGGACGCGCTTCGCCATCGAGCCGGGGAAGCGGTGGATCGCCGGCGGCTGCCGGAAGTGCGCCTCGAGCTCCGCGGGGTCGGTGGCGGCGATCGCCGCTGCCTCGAGCGACCCGAGCCGCTGGCGGAGCTTGAGCGGCCCTGCGAAGGCGGTCTGCACCGTGACCTGCTGGTCGAGCGCGAAGCCGATCAGGAGCGCGAGCGGATCCGTCGCGATGAGCGCGTCAGCCTCGTCGTCGCCGGTGAAGTGCAGGCGGTCGGGGGAGGCCATGCGCCGATCCTAGCCGGGAGCCGAGTCTGTCAAAAAGTCTAGACAGTCTAGATGGCTCAGGTTAGGCTTGCAGCCATGACGTGGCAGCTCCAGGAAGCGAAGCAGCGCTTCAGCGAGGTCGTGCGGCGTGCGCTCGAGGAAGGGCCGCAGTTCGTGACGCGCAACGGGAAGTCGGCGGTGGTGGTCCTCGACGTCGGTGAGTACCGGCGGCTCACCGGGACGACGATGAGCTTCAAGGAGTTCCTGATGACGATGCCGCCGATCGACGATCTCGATCTCGAGCGGCCGCAGGACACGGGCCGCGAGATCGACCTCTTCTGATGCACCTGATCGACACGAACGTTCTGTCGGAGCTCCGCAAGCCGGCCCCGAGCCCGAACGTCGTCGGCTGGTACGAACGGGTCGCGCCGGAGTCGATCTACGTCAGCGTGCTCGTGCTGGGCGAGCTCCGGTTCAGCGCGGAGCGCCTTCGGACGCGGGATCCGATACGGAGCGCCGGGCTCACGTCGTGGCTCGCCGACCTGCGCGAACGGTTCGCGGATCGCATTCTCCCGGTCTCGGAGGAGATCGCCGAGGCGTGGGGACGGTTACGCGTCGATGGCCCGCTCCCGGTGGTCGACGGCCTCCAGGCCGCGACCGCGCTCGTCCTGGGCCTGGTCGTCGTCTCGCGCGACACGACGACGGCGAAGCGCCTCGGCGTGCCCTGGCTCGACCCCTGGTCAGGCTGAGCGAGCGCGGACGGCATCGAGCAGGCCGGGTGGCATGAGGCCGAGCGCCTCGTAGCGCTCGAAGGCCTGCATCGACATCGGCTCGGCGTCGACGAGCTCTCCGATCAGCGCGACGGCCTCGTCGGCCTCGCCGCGGCGGGCGTGGGCGAACAATGCGGCGAGGGCCGCCTCGTCGTCGCGCAGCCCGGCCTCGAGTGCCGCCTCGCGCTCCTCCGCGGGGACGGCGGTCTCGTCGATGCGGTTCCTGCGCCGGTAGCCCGCCGCGAGTCGATGGAGACGCCGGAGCTCTCGGAGCGGCTCCTCGTGGTCGTCGACGCGGAGGTCGAAGACGCGGTCGACCGACGGCTGCTCGTCGCGCTCGCCCGCGACGACGACGAGCCCCGCGGCCTGCCGGCCGCGCCAGTCGCCGCCCGCGGCCTCGGCGGCGTCGAGTGCCGCGAGAAGCCGCGCCGCCAGCGTGCCGGCCGTCGCGTCGAACGCCTCGCGCATCGCCGGCCAGACGTCCGCGGAGCGGAGCATGTTCCCCTGGACGCTGACGTCGAGGTCGCTCAGATGGCCAGCCTGCGGAATACAGCTCTCGCCCGTGTGCGCCGCCGTCGTCCCGCGGGCGTCGAGGAAGGCGACCTGCCGGATCTCGCGGCTCTCGTCCGCCGCGAGCAGCTCGTCGAGAGCCTCGATCGGATCGCGGCCGTCGGCCAGCAGTGCAAGCCCGCGCGGCCCGTACCGGCGCTCGGTGAAGGACTGCGTCGCGACCGCGCCGACGCCCGCCTCCGCCCACGCGCACGCCGCGCCGGTATTGAACGCGCGCGACTGCACCGCCACGCCGAGCTCGCGGGTCTCGGGATCGCGCCCGACGATCGAGTAGGTCACGACCTCGATGATGCACGACCTCGCTCAGATCGTCTCGGCGAGGCGTTCGGCGATCGCGACCGTCGTGACGTTCGTGTTGGCACGCGGGATGGTGGGCATGATCGAGGCGTCGGCGACGACGAGACCCTCGACCCCGAGCACGCGACCCTCCGGGTCGACGACGCGGCCGACCCCGCACGTCCCCGCGGGGTGGAAGTAGTTGCGAATGCTATGGCGGACGTACGCGGAGAGATCCTCCGAGCCGGGCGCGCGCTCCGGGCCGAGCAGGCGCGCGAGCGGGGCCCGCGCGGCCAGGTCGCGCGCGAGCTCGAGCCCCTCCACGACGACGCCCAGGTCATCCGGGTCGCGGAGGAACCCGCGCTCGACCACCGGCAGCGCGGAGGGGTCGCGCGAGCGCAGCCCGACGCGACCCGCCGATGCCGGCTTCATGTGGAAGACGCTCATGCCCGCCTCGTAGCCCGAGCCGTCCTCGGACGGGCTCGCCCACGAGAGCACGTGGAGGTCCCAGGCGTCCGGAGCGCACGTCGTGCTCGCCGCCTTGACGAGCGCGTGCGGGCGGAAGAGCGCGCCGGTGCGGGCGACGTGGGCGGCGGTCTCACGATCGAGCGCGGAGGTCCGCTCCCAGCCGATCCCGGTGCCGTGGTGATCGAGCAGGCGCTGGCCGACGGGAAGCGCCTCGACGACGGGAATCGCGTGGCGGGCGAGCTCGTCCTCGGGCCCGATGCCGCTTCGCAGCAGGATCGCCGGCGTGAAGTACGCCCCGGCCGCGACGACCACCACGATCGGCGTCGATCCGCTCTCCCGCCGCCGTGACCGCGCCCGCCGCCCGCTTCCCGTCCAGCGCCAGGCGGTCGACCGTCGTGCCCGCCAGGACGCTGAGGTTGGGGCGTCCCCGGGCTGCCTCGAGGTACGCGAACGCCGCGTTCCAGCGCGTCCCCTCGACCACGTTCGACGGAAGCGTCGCTCTGCCGACCGGCTGCACCGGATCGTCGGGGTCGTCGAGCAGGGGGAACCCCGCCTCGCCGGCGGCCTCGAGGAAGGCGACGTGCAGGGGTGCGGGCTCGGGCGTGTTGGCAGGCAGCACGCGGAGCATCTCGCGTGCGCGCCGCAGGTAGGGCGCGAAGGCCTCGTGGCTCCATTCCGGTCCCCACTCGTCGTAGTCCGCGGGGGATCCGATCACCGCCATGCAGGCGTTGTGTGTCGAGCAGCCGCCGATCACCCGCGCGCCGAGCGAGCGGTCGTCCTCGCCGCCCGTGCCCCAGTCGTGCGTGAACGTGAACGAGCGCGGATCGAGAAGATCGTCGGGCCAGGCGCCGGACGTGCGAGGGCCGTAGTCGGGCCCGGCCTCGATCAGGCAGACGCGCCGGTCGGGATCCTCCGACAGCCGCGCCGCGACGACGCACCCGGCGGTGCCGCCACCGACGACCGCGACGTCGAACGCCACGGCCGGAGCATACGACGCCGTCGGTCGACTCCGTCGTACGGTCGGCCGTACGCTCGCGCGGGCCGCGGAGGGCTACGCTCGCGACGTGGATCCACTCCGCACGCTCTCTCCGAGGACGGGAGCCTGGTTCGAGCGCGCGTTCGGGGCGCCGACACCCGCGCAGGCGCTGGCCTGGCCGGCGATCGCGTCCGGCGGCCACGTCCTCGTCCAGGCGCCGACCGGGTCGGGGAAGACGCTGGCGGCGTTCCTCCTCGGCCTCGACCGGCTGAACGACGCGCCGGGCGCCGGCATGAGGCTCCTGTACGTCTCGCCGCTCAAGGCGCTCAACTACGACATCGAGCGGAACCTCCGCGGCCCGCTCGTCGGGATCGGCTCGTCGCTCTCGGTGGGGGTGCGGACCGGTGACACGCCGCAGCGCGACCGCGAGCGGATGCTGCGCACCCCGCCCGACATCCTGATCACGACGCCCGAGTCGCTCTACCTCCTGCTCACGTCGCGGGGCCGCGACCTGTTGAAGACGGTCGAGACAGTGATCCTCGACGAGGTCCATGCCGTCGCCGGGACGAAGCGCGGGGCGCACCTCTCGCTCTCGCTCGAGCGGCTCGAGCGCGTCGCCGAGCAGCCGTTCCAGCGGATCGGCCTCTCGGCCACGCAGCGCCCGCTCGCCGAGATCGGCCGGTGGGTGGCCGGGCCGGACCGCGAGATCGCGCTCGTCGACGCGGGCCAGAGCAAGGAGCTCGACCTCGAGGTCGTCGTCCCGGTCGAGGACATGCGCGAGCTCGGGACCTCGTCGCGGCCGCTGTCGCAGCCGGTGATGCCCGACGGGGTCGAGATGGACTCCGGCTACGAGGCGACGTCGCGCTCGATCTGGCCCTCGATCTACCCGGCGCTCCTCGAGCTCGTGCGCGCGCATCGCTCGACGATCGTGTTCGTCAACAACCGCCGCCTCGCCGAGCGGCTCGCCCTGCGGATCAACGAGATCGCGGAGGCAGAAGTAGCGCGCGCGCACCACGGCTCGCTGGCACGCGAGCAGCGGGTGCTGATCGAGGAGGACCTCAAGGCAGGCCGGATCCCGTGCCTCGTCGCGACCTCGAGCCTCGAGCTCGGGATCGACATGGGGGCCGTCGACCTCGTCATCCAGGTGGAGAGCCCGAAGTCGGTCGCGCGCGGCCTCCAGCGGGTCGGCCGGGCGGGGCACGAGCTCGGCGCGACGTCGAAGGGGCGGATCTTCCCGAAGTTCCGCGCCGACCTGCTCGAGTGCGCCGTCGTCGCGAAGGCGATGCGCGAAGGCGCGATCGAGGAGACCGCGATCCCGCGGAACCCGCTCGACGTCCTCGCGCAGCAGATCGTCGCGATCTGCGCCGACGAGGAGATCGCGGTCGACGATCTGCACCGGCTCGTCCGCGGCGCGTATCCGTTCTCGGAGCTGGCGCGGGAGCAGCTCGAGAACGTGCTCGACATGCTCGCGGGCCGCTACCCGTCCGACGAGTTCGCCGAGCTGCGCCCGCGGATCGTGTGGGACCGCACGGGCGGCGTGATCCGCGGCCGCACCGGCGCGCGCAGGCTCGCCGTGACGAACGCGGGCACGATTCCCGACCGCGGGCTCTTCGGCGTCTTCCAGGTCGACGGCGGCGGCCGCGTCGGCGAGCTCGACGAGGAGATGGTCTACGAGGCGCGCGAAGGGCAGACCTTCATGCTCGGCGCCTCGACGTGGCGGATCGAGGAGATCACGCGCGACCGCGTGCTCGTCTCTCCCGCGCCCGGCGTTCCCGGCGCGGTGCCGTTCTGGAAGGGCGAGGGCGTGGGGCGGCCGTACGAGCTGGGTGCGCGGATCGGGGCAGCTTCGCGTGAGATCGCCGCGCTCTCCGACGCGACGGCAGCGGAGCGGCTCCGCGAGGACTACCACCTCGACGGACTCGCCGCGCGCAACCTGCTGGCGTTCCTGCGCGAGCAGCAACGCAGCTCAGCGCTACCGACCGACAGGACGATCGTGGTGGAGCGCTTCCGTGACGAGATCGGCGACTGGCGCGTCTGCGTCCTCACGCCCTTCGGCGGGCGCGTCCACGCCCCGTGGGCGATGGCGCTGGCGGCGCGCCTGCGCGACACGCTCGGCGCCGAGGTGCAGTCGCTCTGGTCCGACGACGGAATCGCGCTCCACTTCCCGGACGCCGACGCGCCGCCGGCGCTCGCCGACCTGCTCGTCGAGCCGCAGGAGCTCGAGGACCTCGTCGTCCAGGAGGTCGGCTCGACGGCGCTCTTCGGCGCGCGGTTCCGTGAGAACGCCGCGCGCGCTCTGCTGATCCCCCGCCGCAGGCCCGGGCAGCGGACGCCGCTCTGGCAGCAGCGGCTCAAGGCCCAGAGCCTCCTCGAGGTCGCGCGCAAGTACGGCTCGTTCCCGATCGTCCTCGAGACGTACCGCGAGTGCCTCCAGGACGTCTTCGACCTGCCCGCGCTCCGCGGGATCCTCCGCGGCCTCCAGACGCGGGAGCTCGACCTCGTCGAGGTCGAGACGCCGTCGGCGTCGCCGATGGCCGCCTCGCTGCTCTTCGACTACGTCGCCACGTACATGTACGAGGACGACACCCCGGCCGCGGAGCGTCGCGCGCAGGCGCTCTCGCTCGACCGCGAGCTGCTGCGCGAGCTGCTCGGCCAGGAGGAGCTCCGCGAGCTGATCGACCCGGGGGCGCTGGCCGAGGTCGAGGGCTCGCTCGTGCCGCAACCGCGGAACGCGGACGAGCTGCACGACCTGCTCCGGCGGGTCGGCGACCTGCGCGAGGGCGAGCTCGACCCCGGGTTCGCGGAGACGCTCGTCCGCGAGCGGCGCGCATTCCGCGCTCGTATCGGCACCGCGGAGGCCGTGATCGCCGCCGAGGACGCGGGGCTCTACCGCGATGCCTTCGGCGTGATGCCGCCCGGCGGTCTCCCGGAGTCGTTCCTGGAGCCGGCCGAGGACGCCGTCGAGCGCGTCTTGCTGCGCTACGCGCGCTCTCGCGGCCCGTTCACGACCCGCGACGCCGCGTCGAGGTTCGCCCTCGAGGCGGGCGACGCCGAGGGGATGCTCGCCGTGCTCGAGGCGCGCGACCTCCTCGTCCGCGGCGAGCTCCGCCCCGGCGGCATCGAGCGGGAATGGTGCGACCCGGACGTCCTCCGGCGGATCCGCCGAGCCTCGCTCGCCGTGCTGCGCCGGCAGGTCGAGCCGGCGGAGCAGCAGGCGCTCGGTCGCTTCCTGCCCTCCTGGCACGGGATCGACCGCAGGGCGACGCTGCGCGAGGCGCTGGTCCCGCTGCAGGGGCTGGCGCTTCCGGTCGCGCTCTGGGAGGCGGAGATCCTGCCCCGGCGTGTGCCCGGGTACCAGCCTGCCTCGCTCGACCAGCTCTGCGCGTCCGGGGAGGTCGTATGGGTCGGCGCCGGCCTCGACCGCGTCGCGCTGTACTACCGGGAGGACGCCCCCCTGCTCGGGCCGCCGGGTCCGCCGGAGCCGCTCTCGGGACCGATGCACGACACGGTTCGCGCCGTGCTGGCGCGGAGCGCCGAGTTCTGGCCGGACCTCGTCGCGGCCGTCGGCGGCGACGTCGCGGACGTGCTGCCCGTGCTCTGGGAGCTCGTCTGGAACGGCGAGGTGACGAACGACGCCTGGGCGCCTCTCAGGGCGAAGCGCCGCTACGGCATCCCCGCCGCCGAGCGTCGTCCCCGCCGCTTCTCGCGCTCGCGTGTCTCGGGCGACGTCGCGACGGCCGGCCGGTGGTCGCTCGCGAGACGGCTGTTCGAGGCGACGTCCGACCGCCGTGCGCTTGCAGAGCTGCTGCTCGAGCGGCAGGGAATCGTCACCCGCGACGGCGTGCGCGCCGAGGGGATCGCGGGCGGGTACGGCGCCGTCTACGCAGAGCTTCGAGCCCTCGAGACCGTCGGCGCCTGCCGGCGCGGATACTTCGTGGAAGGTCTCGGGGGTGCGCAGTTCGCGCTCCCGGGCGCCGTCGAGCGGGTCCGCGAGCTGCGGGACGCCGACAGTCGAGAGGCACTCGTGCTCGCCGCCGCCGAGCCGGCGCAGCCGTACGGCGGCGTCCTGCCCTGGCCGAAGCGCGCGGCGGCGCGCGCCGCGCGCGTGGCGGGCGCCCACGTCGTGCTGCTGGGCGGTGAGGCGGCGCTCTACGTCGAGCGCGGCGGCCGCTCGCTGCTTCCTCTGCGCGACCCCGACCCGGAGTGGCTGCGGCCCGCGCTCGCGGCGCTGGTGGAGTGGGTGAGAGCCGATCGCGGGCGGCGGCTCTCGGTCGAGCGCTTCGACGGCCGCCCGGTCGTCGAGAGCGACGCCCTGCCGCTTCTCGTCGAGGCGGGGTTTCTCGCCGGCCCGCGGCGGGCGGTCATCCGACCCTGATGCCTCGCCGGCCCGCGGCGGGCCCTGGCGGGGACACGCGAGGCGGGACGGGCGGCCTCGAAGTTCGCTCTTTGCGCCGCTCCGTTGGGGCACCCCATCCCACCACCCACTTTCTATTCTATCGTCCAGCGAGGCAACGTTGACGACAACTTCGTGCCAACTCTGTGCCAACTCTGTGCCAAGACCTCGAGTTGCCGAGTGGCTGTGCGGTTCCCGCCCGGATGTGCGCCGGTCGGTCCAACGAAACGGGGCGATCCCCCAATCGCCCCGCTCCGGTTCCCGTGTCGGACGGTCTACGGGAGTGCAACCCCGCCGCGCCGCCGCGTCGTCAACACGACGCCCGCGATTGCTGCGGCGAGTAGCGCGGCCATGCCGGTGCCGGCCCCGAACCACGTCCAGTCCAGCTCGCTGTCGCCGGACGCCGCCGCCGTGCCGACCGTGCCGGGGTAGCGGGTGGCTGCCGAGTCGCCGGTGAGGCCCGCGGGCTCGGGAGCCGAGACCCGTGTCAGCGGTGAGTCACCGGTGAGCCCGCGTGACGGCAGGCCGCTGAACTGGCTCGCGTCGACGCCGATCCCGTGGCTGAGGTACGGGATGGTGCCGGGCTCGACGGCGGACGACGTCGTCTCCGACCGGTCACGCTGAAGCGCCGCGTGGACGCCGGAGAGCTGCGTCTGCGCCGCGCCGCTCCACAGGGACTCGTCGACGCCGATCCCGTGGCTGAGGTACGGGATCGTCCCCGGCCCGGACGGGACGGTGGCGGCGCCGTTCGCCGTCCCGCCGTCCACGTCCATGAGCTTCGCGTTCGCCCCACCGGCGAAAAACGCTGCGACGGCGGCGAGCGCCGCGGTCGTCAGCAACATCCGTGCCTTCGTGATCTCGTTCATGTCCTGCGTCCTCCTCGACCGTTCGACCATGCGCCGAGGCTATGAGGCCGTCCGCCGGCCGTCGTTCTCCGTTGCGACACACGATGTGTAACGCTTGTGACACAACATGGAATGGCGACTCTTCGAGGGGATCCCCGGCGAGGACGTGCGGGCCGTGCTCTCGCTCGCGCGTCGCAGCACGTACCGGCGCGGCGAGGTGGTCTTCCACCACCACGACCCTGCCGACGCGGTCCACCTCGTGGCGAAAGGGCGCTTCGACATCCGGATCACCACCGCGCTTGGGGACGTCGTGGCGCTCGCGATCCGCGGCCCGGGGGAGACGTTCGGCGAGCTCGCGGTGGTGACCGGCGCCGAGCGGAGCGCGACGGTGAGCGCGCTCGAGGCGGGCGAGACGCTCGTGCTCCGCGGATCGGAGCTGCGGCGCCTCGCGCGCGAGCATCCGTCGGTCGACGAGGTGCTCGTCCGCGTCCTCGCCGAGCACGTCGCATTTCTCTCCGAACGCCTCGTCGAGTCCTATACCGTCGATGCGGAGACTCGCGTCGCCCGGCGGGTGCTCGAGCTCGCCCGCGTCTACGGAGGCTCGCCGCCCGTCACGATCCCGCTGATCCAGGAGGAGATCGCGGCGCTCGCCGGCGCGTCGCGGGCGACCGTCAACCGGGTGCTCCGTGATGCCGAGGATCGCGGCTTCGTCGAGCTCTCCCGGGGGAAGACCGTGCTCCTCGACGAGAGCGGTATGGCCCGCCTCGCTCGGGTGCGCGCCGCCGATGCCCGAGGGTGACTCGCTCCACCGGGTCGCCGCCCGGCTCCAGGCGCTCGTCGGACAGCGCGTCGATGCGTCGTCGCCGAGCCCGCGCGGCCTCGCAACCGGCGTGGCGCGCGCCGTCGACGGGCGCGTCCTCGAGTCCGTCGAGGCGATCGGGAAGCACCTGCTGCTCCGGTTCGAGGGCGGCGTGACGGTGCGCAGCCACCTGCGGATGAACGGCCGCTGGCGGGTGCGCGAGCGGAACGGCCGGGCGTGGAGCGGATCGCCCTGGCTCGTCCTGTCGACACCGCGGTTCGAAGCCACGCAGTGGAACGGCCCCGTGCTCACGCTCGACGACGGTCGCGCAGGTCGGCTCGGGCCCGACCTCCTGGCCGAGACGACCCGGGTCGATGACGTCGTGGCCAGGCTCAGGGCCGTCGATTCGGGCCGGCTGCTGGGCGATGTCCTCGTCGATCAGAGGGTTGTCTCGGGCATCGGCAACATGTGGCTGGCGGAGCTTCTCTGGCGGGCGCGTCTGTCGCCGTGGCTCGCGCTTGACTCGGCGACGGACGACGAGCTCGAGGACGGGCTCACCTGGGCGCGCGCGGCGATGCTCGAGTCGGTCCGCGGCGCGCGCTCGCCGCGCGCTGTCTATCGCCGGGCAGGGCGGCCGTGCCCGCGCTGCGGCGCCCCGGTCCGCTCGCGCGGGCTCGGCGACGCGAATCGCACCGCCTACTGGTGCGCCTCGTGCCAGCGCGGTCCCTGAGGGCGTTTCGGGCAGGGATCGGCCTTCCCGCCGAGTAGCTGTCGTGGTGGCTCCACGCTCGCCGCAGCTCCACCTCGCGCTTCGGGCCTTCACCCTCGGCGCGTTCGCCTACCTCGTGCGCGAGCTGGACGACGCGGGCGAGTCGCTGCCGTTCGCCTTCGAGGAGCACGAGGGGAAGGCAGGCCCCGCGCTCTACGAGTACCGGCCCCTCGTCCGCGACTTCGTCGAGGACCGCGCTCCACGGCTCCGCGGCCGCGAAGACGCCCTGATCGCCCTGGAGGAGCTCGCGCGCGAGCCCGCGGCGGCGATCTACGCGCGCGCGCACGCGGGCCGTGACCCGTCCGAGGACGACGCGCTCTTCCGGACCGTTCTCGTCGACCTGCTGATCCGCGTCGCGGAGGCATGCGGCGGCTTCGACTGGGACGACGAGTCGTTCGACCGCTCCTACGCGGAGCTCGAGCTTTCGCTCTTCGGCCAGCGCCGTACGTATGCCGCCGTGGCCCCGCTCGTCGGGATCTCGACCGGCGTCCAGCGCGAGCTCGGCGCGTCGCTTCGCGTGCGGGCGGTCGCGGACGGGGAGCTCGCCCGCCACTGGCCGGAGGCCAAGGGTCTCCTCCCGCAGGGGTTCGGCCGCGAGGCAGACCGCTACTGCGTCGTCGAGCTGCGCGCGGCGCTCGGCGCCGGGGAGGACGTCCCCGATGCGCCCGCGGAGATCGCGGACGCGGTGTCCGCGATCCGGCTCGCGACGGCCGCCCCTCTCGCGGCCGGCCCGGTGCTGTTCGAGACGCTCGACGGCCGGCCGTACGGGATCCGCCCGGTGCTCCCGATCGCGGCGACGCAGCCCCCGGGCGAGGCGACGAGGCTGGACGAGTTCCGCGCCCCGCTCGCGGCGGAGCTGCTCATTCGGCTCGGGCTCGCCGACGCCGACACGAACCTCGCCGAGGCGCTCGATCGGTGGGAGCTCTCGCTCTTCCAGCACGAGCCGTTCCGCTCCGAGCAGCTCCGCTCGTCGCTCGACGCGCTGCTCGGGACGACCTGGCCGCTGCGAGCGGCGGTGCTGCTCGAGACCGACGGAGAACGGCGCGAGGCGCTCCACGGCGCTCTCGCCGCCCTCGCGGACGGCGGAGAGGCGACCGCGGCCGCCGGGGACGCGGTCCGGCGCGCCCTCGTCGAGGTGCTCCGCGACGGCGACCGGCCCGCGCTCGTCGTGCGGCTCGATCGGATGCTGCTGGGGCTCGGCGGGCCCGCCCGGCTTCGCGTCGCGTCGTAGCGGCCGCGCACGCGCCTCGGGGTTGTGGAGAACCCGTCACCGAGACGGCACGAAGACGGCGCACACCCGTGACAGGCTCGGGGCTACCGTCGCTGCATGGAGGAAGCACGGAGCGTCCTCGAGCGGTTCGAGCGGATCGAGTCCATGCGACGGGCGAACGCGGGCCCGGTCGAGCTGCTCGGGGAGCTCCGCGCCCTCCTCCAGGAGGCGGAGGCGTGGGTCCGGGTCGAAGGAGGTGATGCCGGTGACGTCGCCGTGGCGCGGTTACGGCAGGCGTTGGCGCGTGACATGATCCGGGCGTGATCTCACACTGGGACGACGTCGACGCCGTCCACCGCGGATCGGGCCACATCTCGGGTCACTGGCAGTCGCTCACCGGCGAGGAGTCGGAGTGGGTCGGGGTCAGGCGGATCCGGATCGATCCCGACAAATGGTCGACGCCGCTCCACCTCGAGGGCTCCGAGGAGGAGATCTTCTTCGTCCTCGACGGATCGGGCGTCTCCGTCCAGGCCGAGGGCTCCGGCGAAGCCGCGTACGCGGTCGGGCCGGGGGACTGCCTCGTGCATCTCGCGCTCGCACACGCGCACACGCTCCGGGCCGGCGCCGACGGGCTCGACGTCCTCGCCTTCGGCGAGCGGCACTACGCGGCGAACACGCTGCTCCCGCGGGCCGGGGTGTCGTGGCTCGGCCCGACATGGGTGCTCGAGGGGAGGCCCGAGGACCACCCGTGGACGCGTGAGATCGCCGTCGGCGCGCCGGAGGTCGGCGAGCTGTCCGAACGACCCGGGCGGATCGTGAACGCGGTCGACATCGATCCCACGGTTCGCGCAGGCGAGACGGTCGCGCATTCCGTCCGCGACCTGGGGCGCGCCGCAGGGTCGCTCAAGACGGGGCTCAGGTTGTACGAGGTGCCCCCCGGGAAGCTTCTCAACCCACCGCACGCCCACAGTGCCGAGGAGGAGATCTTCGTCGTCCTCGACGGCACGGGGTCCATCGAGCTCTGGCCACACCCTCGCTTCGGAGGCGAGCACGAGTCGCTGCCCGTCCGGACGGGCAGCACCGTGGCACGGCCGGCGGGGACGGGACGCGCGCATGCGCTCCGCGCCGGCGAGAGCGGGTTCCGGGTGCTCGCGTACGGAACGCGTGACCCGCGGGACGTGACGTACTACCCTCGCTCCGGCAAGGTGAACATCCGGGGGATCGGCCTGATCGGCCGGCTCGATGTGCTCGACTACTGGGATGGGGAGGATTGACGGTCGCGTGAAGGAGTCGGGTGGACCGCGGTGAACGAGGCGTGGTCATGGGACTCATCCGACTCTTGCCCCGGTCTGGCGGGGCGCAGCCTGCGGCCAAGCCGGTGGACGACACGGCGGCCGCCGCGCCGCTCGTCGAGCCGCTCGTGGAGCCGCTCGTGGTGAGCGAGCCGGTGCCCGAGCCGGAGCCTGCGAGCGTCACGCCGATCGCGTCTCCTGCGACCGACCGGGACGATGCCGCGCCGGGACGGCAAGGCACGGCGACGCGCGTCATCGCGCTCGCAAACCAGAAGGGCGGCGTCGCGAAGACCACGACCACGCTCAATCTCGGCGTCGCGCTGCACGAGATGGGGTACCGGGTCCTGATCATCGACCTCGACCCGCAGGGCAACCTGACGATGAGCCAGGGCCTCAATCCCGACGTGATCGAGCGATCGATGTTCGACGTGCTCGTCCACAAGATCCCGATCTCCGAGGTGATCGAGCAGCGGGAGGTCGACCTCGCCGTCGCGTCGATCGATCTCGCGGGCGCGGAGCTTGCGCTGAGCGCGATGATCGGCCGCGAGCGCTCGCTCGAGAAGACGCTCGCCGAGGTGCGCGCCTCCTACGACTACGTGCTCATCGACACGCCGCCGTCGCTCGGGCTGCTCACGATCAACGCGTTCGTCGCGGCCACCGGCGTGATCGTCCCGGTGCAGTGCGAGTACCTGTCGCTGCGTGGGCTCGTCCAGCTCGAGAACACGCTCGCGATGGTGCGGGAGAACCTCAATCCGAACGTCGGGGTCGAGGGGATCGTCGCCACGATGTTCGACGGCCGGACGCTGCACTCGCGCGAGGCGATCGAGATCCTCGAGGAGAACTTCGGCGAGCTCGTCTATCGCACCAGGATTCGCAAGACCGTTCGCTACGCGGAGGCGCCCGTCAAGGGCAGCTCCGTCCTGAAGTACGACCCGTCCGGCGCCGCCGCGGAGGCCTACCGCGAGCTGGCGCGCGAGATCGTTGCGGCGAAGGAGGCCGAGGATGGCGCGCAAGCGCGCAAGCATGCGTGAAGGCCCGCTCGCGGAGCTGTTCCGCGCAACGGAGGCGGCACAACGAGCACAGGGCGAGCCCGACGCGGACGCACCGCCGCCGCCCCGCGCCGCCGAGCCGCTCGGCTCCGGAGGCTCAGACGGCGCCTCCCGCGACCGGGCAGCAGCCTCCGCTCGGACAGCGAGCCCACGTCGATCTCCCGCGTCGAGACCGAGCTCGAAGCCACGGTCGAGCACGTCTACGACTTCGAGGTCGCTCGTCCCGAGCCGGCCGAGTCGCCCGTCGCCGCGGTGCCCGACCCCGAGCCGGCCGTCGAGCCTGTCGTCGAGGAGCCCGTCGCGGAGGTCGTCGAGCTCGTTCCGCCGTCCGCGGAGCCGCAGCCCATCCCTGCGCGCGGGCCGCGCGTCGAGGTGGCACCCGAGCGCGCCGAGCCGTACGCGCCGCCCGCGAGCCGCTTCGTGACGCCGATGCCCGAGAGCGCGCCACGCCTCCACGTCGCGGGCGACGTCGCCTCCTATCTCGCCGTGATCCGCGTGGCAGGTGTCGGCGGGGCAGGGATCAATGCCGTGAACCGGATGATGGATGCCGGCATCGCCCAGGTCGACTTCGTCGCGGTCAACACCGACGCGCAGCAGCTCGAGCTCTCCGACGCGCCGGTGAAGATCCACATCGGTGAGGCGATCACCCAGGGCCTCGGCTCTGGGGCCGACCCCGAGACGGGTCGTCGCGCGGCCGAGGACGGCTACGACCACGTGCGCGCAGCCTTGCGCGGGAGCGACATGGTGTTCGTGACCGCGGGCGAGGGCGGCGGCACCGGCACTGGTGCTGCACCGGTGGTCGCCCGGATCGCGCGCGAGCTCGGCGCCCTCACCGTCGGGATCGTCACGACGCCGTTCAAGTTCGAGGGCACGCGTCGCAAGCTGGCCGCCGAGAGCGGTGTCGAGGCTCTCCGCGCGGCGTGCGACACCGTGATCGTGATCCCCAACGACCGGCTGCTCGAGGTGCTCGACCGCTCGACGTCCATGATCGACGCGTTCCGCATCGCCGACGACGTGCTCCGCCAGGGCGTCCAGGGGATCTGCGACCTGATCACGATGCCCGGCCTCATCAACCTCGACTTCGCGGACGTGCGCACCGTGATGACGGACGCCGGCTCGGCGCTGATGGGGATCGGCTACTCGGAGGCTCACGAGAACCGCGCCCGCGAGGCCGCCGAGCGCGCACTCCGCTCGCCGCTGATCGACACCGAGATCGTCGGAGCGCGGGGCATCCTGCTCTCCATCGCGGGCGGCGACGACCTGACGCTCCTCGAGGTGAACGAGGCGGCCGAGGTCGTGCGCCATGCGGCGACCGACGAGACGAACATCATCTTCGGCGCGACGGTCGACGAGCGGTTGACCGGCCAGGTCTGGGTGACGGTCGTGGCGACCGGCCTCGGCGCGCGCGTCGCACATCCTTCACGCCCGGTCGCGACGGCGATGGCGACGTCGGCGCAGCCCGCGCGCCACGAGCGAAGCGGAGCGCGAGCTGCCGAGCTTCCTCCGCTGAGCGGCCTGACCGAGGGCGGGCGACCGGCTACGGTGCATCGGACGTGCCGCTTCTCCCGAAAACGCTGACGCTGCGCGACGGGGAGTTCGAGCTCCGGAGGCTGGCGTCGAACGACCGCGACGCGATCGCCGACGCTTGTCGAGACCCTGCGATCCTCCGCTGGACCACGCTCCCCGACCCGTTCACCGTGGCCGCCGCCGACGAGCTACTCGCCGAGGCTGAAGCATGCTGGAACGCCGGAACAGTCGCGGAGCTCGGCATCGTGCGCGATGGGCGGCTGCTCGGGGCGACGCACCTTGCGTTCCACGCCGACTGGCGGGCAAGCGTCGCGTACTGGCTCGGGCCGGACGCCCGGGGAACGGGGCACGACTGCCCGGCCCGAGCGCGCCGCCTCCTCGTGCTCCAGCTCTGTTTACGCTCACTGCATGCGCGGTGCCGTCGCAGCCGGAAACCGACACACGGCAGAAGCCGGTGCCTGGGCGCTGCGCGAGGGAGGGACCTGCGTCGACGCAGCCCTGGCCGCGGTCTTCGCCGCGTTCGTGACGGAGGGCCCGCTGACGGGGCCGTGCGGCGGCGGCTTCGTCATCCTCGACGAGCCAGGCGGGACGCCGTCGGTGCTCGACTGCTTCTTCGCAGTCCCATCCGCGCCGGGCGGGGCCATGGACGAGGTGGAGATCGACTTCGCCGACGCCTCCTCCCAGGTGTTCCACGTGGGCGAGGCGTCCGTTGCCGTGCCGGGGCTTCTCTCAGGGCTGCAGGAGTCGCACGAGCGACGCGGCCGCCTGCCGTGGCCGTCGCTCTTCGTTCCCGCGCTCGAGCTCGCGGCCCGTCCGTTCGCGGCGACGGAGGCGCAGGCATTCCTCCACGAGATCCTCCTGCCGATCCTGCAGCGAGAGCCCGGCGGGCGGACCATCTACGGCACGCCCGGGCAGATCGACGCGACCGATCTCGTGCCCACGCTCCGACTGCTCCGGGATGCCGGTGCGGAGGCCGTCGCGATCCTGCTCCCGGAGCTCGCCGAGGACATCGAGCGATACCGCGTCAACGAGGAGACCCCGCTCGAGGGGACGTTTGCCGGCACGACGGTTCTCACGACGCCGGAGCCCTCGCGCGGCGGCGCGATCGTCCAGGCGGGCCTCTCGGCGCTGGACGCGCAGGAACGGGGCCGGCCGGGCTCGGCTGCCGAGGCGCGCGCGCTCGCCGCGGCGCTCGCCCGAGCCTACGGGGCCGACGGCCTCGCCGCCGGTGCGCGCCCCACGGGGACGACGCACGTCTCGGTCGTCGACGGCGACCGCGCTGCGGTCGGCCTGTCTTCGACGCTCGGGTCGGGCTCGGGCGTGTTCCGGCAGGGTTTCCAGCTCAACAACATGCTCGGCGAGCTCGACGTCATCGGCGACGAGCCGCGCGAAGCCGGTGCCCGGCTGCCGAGCATGATGACGCCGACCCTGGTCCTCGACGAGGAAGGCGCGCCGCGGCTCGTCGCGGGAAGCGCAGGCTCGGTCAGGCTGGCGGGTGCCATCCTCCAGGTCGTCGAGGCGGTCGTCGGTCAGGGCCTGCCCGTCGCCGAGGCCATCTCGCGCGCTCGCCTGCACGTGGACGGCGAGACCGCACACGTCGAGGGCGGTTGGGCGGACGACGTCGCGCTCGCGCTCGAGGACGACGGATTCGACGTCCGCCGCTGGTCGGGCCGCAACCTGTTCTTCGGGGGCGTCTCGGCCGTGGAGCGTCGCGCGAACGGCGTCCTCGGCGCCGCCGGCGACCCGCGCCGCGGGGGTCATGGAGTCGTGGTCGCGTGATCGCCATCAGGCACGCCGAGGGGTCGGACGCGGCGGCGCTCGTGGCGCTCGCGGCCACGATCGGCCAGGAGCCGGAGGGCTGGCTCCTGACGACCGAGGCATGGCGGCCCGTGGCCGACGAGCGCCGCTACCTGAAGGCGGTACGTCGTCACGCCGACGCCGCGGTTCTCGTCGCGCTCGACGGCGACCGGATCGTCGGACGCCTCTCTCTTGCGAGGGACCCGCATCCGGCGAGCGTCCACGTCGCGGACCTCGGGATGATGGTCGCGGCGAGCCATCGACGCAGGGGCATCGGGCGCGCGCTCATCGAGGCGGCCGTCGGCTGGGCTCGTGCGGTCGGCGTCAGCAAGCTCGAGCTTCACGTGTTTCCCTGGAACGAGCCGGCGATTCGGTTGTACGAGGGCTTCGGGTTCGAGCGCGAAGGCCTTCGCCGACGCCACTACCTTCGCGACGGCGTCGCCCTGGACGCGCTCCTCATGGCGTACCACCTCCCTTCGGGACCGGAATCCCCTCCATCTCCAGCGCCCTGATCAGGAAGCGGCGCATCTCGGGCTCGTAGCGGGGATCGAACAGCGCGTCCCCTCCGACCATTCCGCCGGCGGCGCGGACGGCCTCGACGAGCTCCGCGATCGACGGGCCCGTCTCGGCCCGCCCGACCGGCAGCGCGATCCAGCTGGGCACCGATGCCGGGAACGGCCCGTCCTCGGGCCGGCTGCCGGTCGACGGCTCCGCTCCGTCGACGGCGTGCTCGATGCAGTGCTCGTCGTCCATGACGAAAGCGTGCAGCCGAACGTGTGCCGTGTCTGTGCCGACTTCGTGCCATCTCCGTGACGGCGACGACGACGTCCGCCGCCCCGTGAACCGGGAGCGCCTGGTCGGCCCGTGCCGATCCAGGTGTCAAGCGCGCGGCGCGGAAACGAGCCCGACCAGCGCGTCCCACTCCGGCGGGCCGTCCCTGCGAAGCGCCTCCGCGTCGGACAGCCGTGCTGGTCCCTGCGCGGCGCGCGTCGAGAGGAAGGCGGGGTCTGGCTCGATCGACACGCGAGGGAGGTGCAGCCGGTCGGCATCCCAGCACGTGCCGATGGTCGGGTCGGGCGAGACCTGTCCGTCCGAGTGCAACCGGAGCGCCTCTGTGAGAGCGGCGAAGCGCTCCGCGGTCAGGAGCAGCACCCCCTCCTCGCGGAGGGTGCCTGCGAATTCGGCGGCTCGCGGCCCGTGCTTCGGGTCGACGGCCTCGTTCTCGCGCCGCGTGTCGTGGAGCAGCCCGAAGCAGAAGACGAGCGAGCGGTCGACGCGCTCGTCCACCGCGGCCAGTGCGAGCGCCGTCGCCGTGACGCAGCGCCAGTGGACCTCGCCGTGCCATGCCGACTCGCGCATCCAGGCACGCGGCAGCACTGCGTCGACGAGCGCGCTCAGCGACCCCGCTTCCACGCGCGAACCATCGCACGCTGCGCAGACGTCTGGGGGGATGCGACGTACGCGTCAGACACGTCGCGGCGGAGCTCCGCGATCCGGCGGATCGGGTCGCCGCCGTCGAGCCCGTGGCGCATCAGCCAGCAGCCTACGGCGGTGCCCGTCCGGCCGATCCCACCCCAGCAGTGCACGTACGCGATGCCGCCGCCGTCGATCGCCGCGTCGACGTCGTCGAGGATCCTCACCATGTGCGGCACGGTGGTCGTCCCGAAGTCGACGATCGGATGGGCGACTCGCGTCGCGTCACCGTCGAGCAGACGGTCGTACGGCTCGAGCGGGTCGGAAGGATGCGTCAGGTCGACGAAGAGGGTGACCCCGTGTCGTGCGAAGGCCCGAAGCCGGCGTGCGGCCTCGTCGGGGTCTGTCGACCCCGGGTACTCGCCGGCCAGGAGGCCGTCGGCGACCCGGTAGCTGTCGCGAATGGGGATGTCCACGGACATGGCGCAGCGTACGCTTCGCCCGTGGACGCCGATCCCGTCGAGCTCCGCGTGCTCGGCTGCCTCCTCGAGAAGCAGCGGACGACGCCCGACCAGTATCCGCTCTCGCTGAACGCGCTTCGCCTGGCCTGCAACCAGACGACCAACCGCGACCCGATCGTCGCCTACGACGAGGGTGAGATCCACGAGGCGCTCCAGCGGCTCGCGCGCCGCGGCTGGACGAGGCTCGCGAGCGGTGCAGGGAGCCGGGCGGCGAAGTACCGGCAGCTCTTCGACGAGGCGCTCGGCCTCGCACGAGACGAGGTCGCGGTGCTGTGCATCCTCATGCTGCGGGGGCCGCAGACGCCGGGCGAGCTGAACCAGCGGACGGGGCGGCTGCACGCGTTCTCCGGGCTCGACGAGATCCACGAGACACTCGATCGGCTCGCGCAGCGCGACCTGGTCGAGCGGCTCGATCGTCGTCCCGGGCAGAAGGAGGAGCGGTATCGCCACCTGCTCGGCGGGGAGGAGGGCGCGAGCGTGCGGGGGACGGCGGGTGGTCAGCCGACCCCAGTCTCGGCGCTTCCCGCCACCGACCTCTCGGCGCGGGTCGCCGCGCTCGAATCGGAGGTCGCCCGTTTGCGCGAGGCGCTCGCGTCGCTTCAGGCGGACGGGGACGCCGGCTGACGCCCGGGCGCTGGAGCTGCTCGGCCGCGAACGTGAAGCGGCCGCCGACCCAGCAGAGGAGGACCGGGTCGCCCGGCAACGCTCGCTCACGTGTCTCCCGCGGCTCGAGTCCGGACGGCCGACCACGCCGCGCCGGTCGAGAACCCGCGGCGCAGGAGGAAGGCCACGGCTCGGCGCTCGTCCTTCGCGTCCGTGATCCGCCTCGATCCGAGCGCGGCGGCCGCAAGGGACGCCTCGTCGGCGTCCTCGAAAGCCGCCTCGAGCGCCGCGTCGCGTCGCTCCGGCGGCAGGCCACGTCGCCGCATCGCCGCGGCCGCCCGGCGCCGGCCGTACCGTCGGTCGCGGAACCCGCGGGCGAGCTGTCCCGCCAGCTCGGCGTCGTCGAGGTAGCGAAGCCGCAGCGCCTCGGCGATCACGGCCTCGGCGATGTCGGGCGGCACGCCCCGCCCGGCGAGCTTCTGCTCGATCTCCGCGACCGACTGCGCCTTCGCCGCGAGCGAGTTGACGACGAATTGCATGGCCCGTTCGCGCTGTCCGTCCTGGACGTCTCGTGACCTCGCTGCCACGACGTGATCATGCCCGGGAAGCACGTCGGCGGGTACGCGACGACACCGTGGGCGTGCTGCAAGACCCGCGCCGGTGCCGCCCGCGCGGCCCGACCCTACGCCGCCGCGACGGCCGTGTCCGGCTTCGGCCGCAGTGTCGGCTTCGGCCGGCGCGAACATGGCCACGAGGTCCCAGAGCTGCTGCTCCGAGCCGGCGAGGATGCGCACGTGCCCGTCGGCGAGTGCTTCCCGCCTGCTGACGGATCCCTGGATGAGCCCGTGCAGCGCCTCCGGCTGCGCCTCGACCACGAGGTCGGGTGTCTCGGCGGGCAGCTTCCTCGCGACGAGGTCGCCGTCGGCGACGTGCATCGAGATCGTCTCGCCGTCGACGAAGCGGATCTCGTAGGTGCCGTCCACCGCGGCCTCCGGCCGGAAGCGGACGTGCACGGCGTACATGCTCCAGCAGTCGCCCGGGTCCGGTGCGCCGAGCGTGCTGGCGCCCCACCGGGCGAGCGAGCGAAGCACCGGCTCGAGCTCCCGGCCGTGCTCGGTGAGCTCGTACACGGTCACCGCCCACGGAGGCGGCAGCTTCGTCTTGCGCACGATGCCGGCGCTCTCGAGGTCACGCAGGCGCGAGGCGAGGATGTTCGAGCCGATCCCCGGCAGCGCGTCGGCTAGATCGGTGTACCGCCGCTGGCCGAGCATCAGCTCCCGGACCACGAGCAGCTCCCAGCGGTCGCCGATCTGGTCGAGCGCGTGTGCGACGGGGCAGTACTGGCCGTAGCGCTTCACACCCGCATTGTATGCCCTCGGTGAGGGTTCGGTTGTCCGCACTCTTTGTACGGAAGACCGTACTTTCGATTAGCAAGTGTAGGGCTAGCGTCGGGTCATCAAGCGAACGGAAAGGTGACGCACGCATGGTTGCTACCGGAAAACACAAGTGGTTTGCGCTGGCGCTCCTGAGCGTCGTCCAGTTCATGCTCGTCCTCGACATTGCGATCGTGAACGTCGCCCTCCCGTCGATCAAGGTCGACCTGGGCTTCTCGCAGGAGAACCTCCAGTGGGTGATCAGCGCCTACGCGCTCGTCTTCGGGGGCTTCCTGCTCCTGGGCGGGCGCGCCGCCGACATCCTCGGCCGTCGGCGCATGTTCATCGTGGGGCTCGTCGTGTTCACGTCGGCCTCGCTCCTCGCGGCGCTCGCGTGGAGCGAGTCCTCGCTGATCGGCGCCCGGGCCGTCCAGGGCCTCGGCGCGGCGATCATCGCCCCGGCGGCGCTCTCGATCCTCATGACGACCTTCGCGGAAGGGAAGGAGCGCAACATCGCGCTCGGCGTCTGGGGCGCGGTGGGCGGCTTCGGGGCCGCCGCGGGCGTGCTGCTCGGCGGCGTCTTCACCGACCTCCTGAGCTGGGAGTGGATCTTCTTCCTCAACATCCCGGTCGGGATCACCGCGCTGGCGCTCGCGCCCGTGCTCCTCGGTGAGAGCCGCGACATCACGACGAAGGGCTTCGACGCGCTCGGTGCCGTGCTCGTCACCGGCGGCCTCTCGGCGGCGGTGTTCGGGATCACGCAGGCGAACGACTGGGGCTGGAGCTCCGGGCGGACGATCGGCGTCTTCGCCGCGGCCGCCGCGCTGCTCGTCGGCTTCGTCGTCCGCGAGACGGTCGCCGAGCACCCGCTGATGTCGTTCTCGATCTTCCGGATCAAGACGGTCGCGGGCGCGAACATCGCCGGGTTCATCCTCGGCACGGCGCTCTTCTCGATGTTCCTGATGCTGACGCTCTACATGCAGCAGGTGCTCGGGTACTCGCCGCTCGAGACGGGCATCGCGTACATCGCCGTCGCCGGCACGTCGATCGTCTGGGCGATGGTCGCGCAGCAGCTCGTGACCCGCGTCGGCGTCAAGCCCGTGCTCGTGACGGGGATGAGCCTGCTGACCGTCGGCCTCCTGTACTTCACGCAGGTGTCGGTCGGCGGCTCGTACCTCGGCGACCTCCTGCCCGGCTTCCTCGTGATCGCGATGGGGATGGCGTTCGCGTTCGTCTCGATCTCGATCGCGGCGCTCGCGGGCATCCAGGCGAAGGATGCGGGCCTCGCGTCCGGCCTGATCAACACGTCGCAGCAGATCGGCGGCGCGCTCGGCATCGCCGTGCTCTCGTCGGTGGCGGTCGCGCACACGACCGACGCGGCGAAGGCCGGCGACGCAGTGCCGCAGGCGCTCACGTCCGGCTTCCAGGCGGCGTTCTGGGTCGGTGCAGGCGTCGCGGCGATCGGCGTTCTCGCCTCGCTCGTGCTGGTCCGCAAGGACGAGCTCGCGGTCGCCCCGGCCTATGAGACGGATGCGGAGCCGGCGTTCGCCGAAGCCGCGTAGGACCTCTCGCTCGAGACCAGAGAGCCCGGCGGATGCCGGGCTCTCTGCGTTCTCCCGGGGATTCCCGGCCGGCATCGCCCCAGACGCGTGTCGGTACCGTGTCGGCGTGGCGAAGAAGCGCTGGTCGGAGCTCTCCCCTGGTGCCCGAGCGGCGATCCTCGCCGGAGGGCTCGCCGAGGTCGTCGTGACGGCCTACTCGCTGCGCGACCTCCTCCGCCGGCCCGGTGAGCTCGTTCGCGGCCCGAAGGCGCTCTGGTGCGCGGCGGTCTTCGTACAGCCGATCGGACCACCGCTCTACCTGATCGTCGGCCGGCGGCCCGTGGCAACGTGAGAGCGATGGCGCCGAAGCTCCCCGACCTGCCAGAGGGAACGCTCGCGACGCGCGTCCCGGATCCGGAGCCGGAACGCGACCGCAGATTGCTCGACGCCGTCGGCGGGCTCTTCGACCAGCTGATCGACCGGATTCTCCTGAGCCCCGAGCGCGTCACGTCGGCGGTGGAGGGCAAGCGACTGATTGCCCTCGACGACGACACCGAGGACGTGGCGGACCGTGTCCAGCGCGTCGCGATGATCGCGACCCCTGTCGTGCGGACGCTCGCCCGGAGCTCGCGGTTCCTCCCGCGGGTCCCCTGGGTGCTCGTCGCCAGCACGACCGCCTCGCTCGTCGTGACGCTCCGCGCCGGCGTGCGCGAGGTGCGCGTCCTCGGCTCGCTCGTCGCGCACCGACTCGAGCAGGAGACCGGCCGCCCCGCGGACCCGGCGCTCGTCAAGCGGCTGACGCTCGCGCTCTACCTCTCGCCGGGCCGCACGCCCGTGCCGACGCGCGAGCTTCCCCTGGGACGGCTCGTTCGCAAGTGGCTCTTCCGCGGCGCGATCGGCAAGGACACCCGCAAGGCTGCCTGGAAGGCCCTCGAAGCGGCAGAGCGCCTCGACATGGCAACGCTCGAGTCCCGCTGGCGCCACCGCTGAGCGCAAGCGCAGACTCAAGGTCCGACGGCCACGAGCTCACCGCATGCTCCTCGCCGAGGGGATGAGGCCGACGCCGGAGGGCCGCCGCCACCCAGCGGCCCTCCGGCAAGCCTGCGCGTCAGACGGGCGTGACCCGCCTACGAACGGCGAACGCGCCGCCGAGGACGAGCAGCCCCGCGCCTGCGAGCCCACCGACGACCGCCGCGGTTCCGGCGTCGACCGACGGCAGCTCGAACGACGTCCCGGAGTCCGCCGTGGCCGGTGTCGCGAGATCGCGCGCAGTCGTCGCGTCGCCCGTCCCGATCGCGGTCGCGATCGCGGGGTCGATGCCGCGGTCGATGAGCGTCGCCTCGTCGTTCCCCGGCACCGTCTGACCGACGCCGCGAGCCTGGAGGCCCGCCTCGTCGTGGATTGCCGGCGTCGCGAGGTCGCGCGCCGTCGTGGCATCGCCGCTGCCGATCGCGGTCGCGATCGCCGGGTCGACACCGCGAGCCATCAGCGTCGCCTCGTCGTTCCCCGGCACCGTCTGACCGATGCCGCGGGCGGTCGAGCCGGCCTCGTCGTGCGTCGCCGCCGACGCCGCGAGCACGCCCGCCGTCGCAGCCTCGTCGTGCCCGGGGACGACCACGCCACCGGCGCCGAGAGCGCTTGCGGTCGACGCCTCGTCGTGGCCCGGGACGACTGCTGCCCCGGCACCGCTGCCGCCACCGCTCACGTCCATGACGGAGCCTGCGCCGCTGCCGCCTCCGCTCACGTCCATGACGGAGCCTGCGCCGCTGCCGCCTCCGCTCACGTCCATGACGGAGCCTGCGCCGCTGCCGCCTCCGCTCACGTCCATGACGGAGCCTGCGCCGCTGCCGCCTCCGCTCACGTCCATGACGGAGCCTGCGCCGCTGCCGCCTCCGCTCACGTCCATGACGGCCCCGATGTTCCCGCCGCCGCCTGCGTCGAGGACCTGGGCCGACGCGGTCGAGGCCATCAGCGCAGCCGAGGACGACGCGGCCGCGACGAGCAGCACGATCTCGCGCATCCCGTGCCCCTCGAAGTCCGGGTGCTCGAGCGCCTTGGAGAGCTCGGCCCGGTCGAACGAGAACGTCACGGGGCCCGCGTCGACGTTTCCGAGCACGGTCTCGAGGTCTCCGCGCTGCCAGGCGACGCGCAGGTCGCGCGGCTCGCCGTCCCCTGCCTTCACCGAGAGGATCAGGTCGAGTGGCGCGTCGGACGCCAGCGCCTCCTCGATCTCCTCGCGCTCGAGCGTGATCGTGGCGGCGTCCGGACGTTCCCCTACGTCCTCGGCCGAGCCGACGAGCATCGCCGCTGCGCCCGTCCCAGTGCTCTCCATGGAGCCTCCCTTCTGTCATCGCCGCAGGGTGCGGCACCTTCCCACGAGACGGAGCGTCACGCCAGGATCTTCCGTCCTCGTGACGAGTGTGACATGTCTGCGTGCGGCATACGAGAGCAAGTCCCGAGCGCGCCTCGACTCCCTAGCCGCTCGCCTCCGCGTCGATCCCCTGCTCGGCGAGCCACGCCTTTGCGACCCGTTTCTGCGCCCGGGTCAGCCACGCCTCGCCGACGAGGTCGCGCAGCTCCTCGCGGTCGATGCGCTCGAGGTCTCCGATTCGCATCAGCACCGCCTTGTACCCGTTCCAGTGCGGCGTCGTGAAGAGCACGCCGCGCTCGTCGGCGAGCATGATCTCCTTCTCGCCGAGATCGGCGACGTTGAACACGAGCACGTCGTCGAGGCGCTCGCCCGTCTCGGCGTCGACCGCGTCCGGCCGCGGGCTCCGGTGCCAGCAGAAGACCTTGCCGTGCACCGCATAGGAGGGGCGCCCGTCGTCGGAGACACCCTTGGTCGCCTGCGGCATCGCGAGCGCGAGCTCGTCGAGGTCCTGCATGGTCGCCACACGCCCAGTCTGCACGACGACGGTGCCGGGGACACCTCCTCCGCTCGCCTCGTCCGAACGGACGATGCCTGCGGGCCGGAGCACGTCGTACCGTACGCCGCACTACGCGGGGGGCGCGGCTTGCCTGCGCCGCGTCCCCCGTGCAGACGAGCGGTCCGGGCCGCCGCCGCCCGGCCCGCTGTCGCATGCCTGCTCGGCTCGGTAGCGTCGTGGCGACGCCCGCCACAACCGAGAGGGAGAGCGCATGTCCGACATGATCGTCACCACCATGAACGACCTGCCCGGCTACAGGGTCGCCCAGGTCTACGGCGAGGTCTTCGGCCTCACCGTCCGCAGCCGAAACATCGGCGCGGACATCGGCGCGAGCCTCAAGGGGCTGGTCGGAGGCGAGGTGAAGGGCTACACGAAGATGCTCGCGGACAGCCGCCTGCAGGCGGTCGAGCGGCTCCGCGACGCTGCGCGCGAGGCGGGCGCCAACGCCGTGATCGCGATGCGCTTCGACTGCAACGAGCTCGGGAGCAACATGACCGAGGTCGCCGCGTACGGGACCGCGGTGAGCGTCCAGCGCGCCTGAGCATCCCAGGTGTCCGACTTGAAGTCGGACACGTCCGCGTGCAGCCGCGTCGGGGCCGCTCGGTGTCCGACTTGAAGTCGGACACCTCCGGCCGTTTCCGACCGCGGCGCGAACCTCACGCTGCTTCCTGAAGTGCCGGCTCCTCGACCGGAAGCTCGCGCTGCCGGTGCGTCCGCATCGTCGCGACCGCGACTACCGCGCCCGCGAGCGCGATCGCGGCAGCTACCTCGAGACCGCGCTGGAAGCCGTGGACGAACGCGTCCGGTCGAGTGTCCCCCGCGGCCAGCGACGCCGCGCTCACGTGCGCGACGATCGCCCCGGTGACCGCGATACCGAGCGAGCCGCCGACCTGGCGCATGCTGTTCAGGACGGCGGAGCCGACGCCCGCCTGGTCGCGGGGGACGGAGCTCATCGCTGCTGCGGTCGTCGGCGTCATCGTCAGCGCCATGCCGACGCCCATCAGCACGAGACCCGGGAGGATGTCCCAGTAGCCCGAGCCGGTGCCGAGCCGCGAAAAGACCACGAGCGAGAGCGCGAGCAGCGTCATGCCGCCTCCCGTCAGCCAGCGAGAGCCGACGCGGTCGACGAGACGGCCGATCTGCGGCGAGAGCGCCGCGATCAGGATGGTCGCGGGGAGGAAGCTCGCACCCGCCTCCACCGGTGAGTAGCCGAGGATCTGCTGCACGTAGAGCGAGACGTAGAAGAACACGCCGAACATCGCCAGCGCCACGAGCAGCATCGACACGTTCGCGCCCGAGAAGGTCGGGTTGCGGAACAGCGTCAGGTCGAGCATCGGCCGCCGCTGCCGCAACTCGAGCGCGACGAACGTCGCCAGCGAGGCTCCCGCCAGGGCGAACGCGGCGATGATGCGGGTGGAGCCCCACCCGTGGCTGTTCGCCTCGATCAGCGCGTACGTCAGCGCGAAGAGCCCCACGCCCGAGGTGACGAGCCCGGCGACGTCCGGGCGCTGGTTGCTCGACCTGTCGCGCGACTCGTCGATGAAGACGAACGCGGCGACGACCGCGATCACGCCGACGGGGACGTTGACGAAGAAGATCCAGCTCCAGTCGACGTGCTCGGAGAGAAGACCTCCGACGAGCGGCCCGATGGCGAGCGCGAGCGCCGAGACGCCCGCCCAGATGCCGATCGCCGTGCCGCGCTGGCGCGGCGGGAACGTCGCGGTGATGATCGAGAGCGTTGCCGGGTTCATCAGCGCCGCGCCGATTCCCTGGACGACGCGGGCGCCGATCAGCATGTCGGCGCTGCCTGCGAGGCCGCACGCGAGCGAGGCGGCTGTGAACACGACGAGACCCGCGACGAACACGAGCCGGCGCCCGAGCAGGTCGGCGAGCTTGCCGCCGGTCAGCATGAACGCGGCGAACGTGAGCGCGTAGCCGGTCACGACCCATTCCAGCTCGGACAGCGACAGCCCGAGCGAGTCCTGGATCGACGGCAGCGCGACGTTCACGACCGTGTTGTCGAGCATGATCATGAAGAGCCCGAGCGACACCGCCGCGAGCGTCCACCACCTCCGCCGCTCCCCGCCGAACACGCCGCCGTCGACCGCGCTCGTCGTCTCCACGCTCATCGCCTCCTTCGGATCGCTCCTCCGAGGGTGGCTGCCGTCCACCGGGCTGGACCGGGAGCGAACCGGCGTCGTGGGGTACGGCTAGCCCTACACGAGCACGCGGCGCAGCGCGTCGCGCCACGCGCCACGCAGGCGTTCGACGTCCTCACGCGGCATCCGCGGCTCGTACCGCGCTCCGCGGCGGATCATGGCCGTGACCTCGTCGGGGCTCGACCAGGTCCCGGCGCCGAGCCCGGCCAGCGCGGCCGCGCCGAGCGCGGTCGCGTCCGCGTCGGCTGCGACCTCGACGGGGCAGCCGAGCAGGTCGGCCTGAAGCTGCATCAGGAAGCCGTTGGCGGTCGCGCCGCCGTCCGCCCGCAGCACCGCGACGTCGAGCGGCAGCGCGTCGAGCACGTCCGCGACCTGATGCGCGACCGCCTCGAGTGCCGCTCGCACGAGGTGGGCGCGCGTCGTCCCGCGCGTCAGCCCGCAGATCAGCCCTCGCGCGTCGGGCCGCCACTGCGGCGACCCGAGCCCTGTGAGCGCGGGGACGAACGTCACGCCGCCGCTCGAGTCGACGCTCGTCGCGAGCCGCTCGCTCTCCGCCGCCGACGCGATCACGCCGAGCCCGTCGCGGAGCCACTGCAGCGCTGCGCCGCCCACGAGCACCGAGCCCTCTGCCGCGAATCGCCGGGCGGTGCCGGGGGCGACCGCCGCGGCCGTCGTCAGCAACCCCGCCGCCGGCTCACCAGGCTCCTCGCCGAGCGCGACGAGCACGAACGTCCCCGTCCCGTACGTCGCCTTCGCCTCGCCGGGGACGAAGCAGCCCTGGCCGAAGAGCGCCGCCTGCTGGTCGCCGGCGATCCCCGCGATCGGGACCTGCGCACCCAGGAGCGACGCCTCGGCGACGACACCGGACGACGGTACGACCTGTGGGAGGACCGCCCGGTCGACGCCGAACAGCGCCAGCAGCTCGTCGTCCCAGGCGCCGGCGGCGAGATCGAGGAGCATCGTCCGCGATGCGTTCGTCACGTCGGTGACGTGCGCGGCGCCGCCCGTCAGCTTCCAGGTGAGCCACGAGTCGACCGTCCCGAACGCAAGCTCACCCGCCCCGAGCTCGCTGCGCGCGAGGATCCACTCGAGCTTCGTGGCCGAGAAGTACGGGTCGGGGACGAGCCCGGTCCGCTCGCGGATCAGCTGCGACGGCAGCTCGGCGCAGCGCTCCGCCGTACGCCGGTCCTGCCACACGATCGCCGGATGCACGGGCCGCCCGGTGGCCCGCTCCCAGACGACCGTCGTCTCGCGCTGGTTCGTGATCCCGATCGCCGCCAGGTCGCTCGCGCGGATGCCTGCCGCGGCGAGCGCCTCGGCGGCGGTCTGCTCGACGCTCGCCCAGATCTCCTCGGGATCGTGCTCGACCCACCCCGGCTGAGGGAACGACTGCCGGATCTCCCGGTACCCGCGCCCGATCGCGCGCAGCTCGTCGTCGACGACGAGGCAGGTCGTCCCGGTCGTCCCCTGGTCGATGGCCAGGATCACGGCGGTAGTAGACCAGCCTGCCCGGCCTCGACGCTCGCCCGACGGCGGGGAACGGATGTTTGAAACGGCGCCCACGCCGGTATTCCCTTCGCTGGAACCGGTTCGTACGATCAGGCCATCGCGATGAGACGACCGAAATCCCTGGTGCTTCCAGCCGCGACACTCGCGGCGTTCGTCTGCGCCGGCAATGCCTCGGCCGGCGACGGGCTCCTCTCCGGTGCCGTCGCGCCGGTCACCCAGGCTGTCGCGCCGGTCACCCAGGCTGTGGCGCCGGTCACGAACGCGGTTGCGCCGGTCACGCAGGCTGCGGCGCCCGTGACGCAGGCGGCCGCGCCCGTTACCCAGGCGGCAGCCCCCGTCACGCAGGCGGCAGCGCCGGTCGTCCAGGCGGCAGCCCCTGTCACCCAGGCGGTGACGCCGGTCGCCCAGGCCGTCGAGCCCGTCGTCGAGCAGGCCGCGGCCGTCGTCGCGCCGGTCGCGCAGGCGGCCGCTCCGGTCGTCGAGGCGGCTGCGAAGGCGACCGCGCCGGTCGTCCGCACCGCGGCGGAGACCGCGGCGCCCGTGGTCAGGACCGTGGCCGAGACCGCTGCGCCTGTCGTCCGTACGGCGGCCGACGCGGCCGCACCCGTCGTCCGCACGGTGGCCGAGACTGCTGCGCCGGTCGTCGCGGCGGTCGCAGAGACCACGGCGCCGGTCGTCGAGCAGGCAGCAGCCGTCGTCGGGGACACCGTGACGCCGGTCGTGGGGGCGACGGCTCCGGTCGTAAGGTCGACGGCTCCGGTCGTCTCGCGCGTGGTCACGAAGGTCGCGCGGACGACCGCGCCGGTTGCGCGGACAGCCGCGCCGATAGCGCAGACGATCGTGCCCGTCGCGCAGAAGACCGCGACCGCCGCCACGACCATCGTGGTCACCGTCGCAGGCGACCTTCCGACCGGCGCCGTCGCGCCCGACGGCGCCGAGACGGCCGCCGGCACGCGCGACGACCAGGTGCCGGCGAGCAGCTCGGCCGCGCCCGGCGGGGCGGGCGGCGCCCCGCCGGCGTGGCCGACGCTCGCGGGCGTCGCTCCGGCGCGCCCCCTGCCGGCCGGTGACGAAGCGGCGACCTCCGGCGCGCCCGGATGGTCGTCGGCCGTGTCGGCCCGTGACCTCGCGCCCTCCGCGCGTGCGACCGCCATCACCCGGTCAGGACCGATGATCCCGCGCGGCCTCGATCTCGCCTTCCTCGGCGGCCTCTTCGCGGTCGGCGCGGTGCTTCTCTCGACTTCGTCCGCCGGAAGCGGCGGACACTCGCCTTCCTCCACCACCGCGGTCACGACGAGGCCGTTCCGGCTCGTTGCGCCCGCGATCCGCTGGCGTGTGCGTGCGCTCGCGGATCGCGTGAGGCCGGCACCGCTCGTCTTCTCGCTCGAGCTCCCCGGATAGCGCCCGCGCGCTTCCGGTCGATCCGGGCATCCGCCCGGGTCTCAACGAGCTCGAAAGGAGAAACGACATGAAGCGGTATGTGATCGCTGCGATCACGTGTATCGCACTGACCGTCGGGGTGAGCCCTGCGGCGGCAGGCGGTGGTCTCGGAGGCGTTGTGCAAACGGTCACCGGGACGACCCAGCAGAACACGAACACCGCGGGAGACGCGTCCGCGTCGAACGCGAACGGAACGTGGCAGTCGAACGACCAGAGCCAGCAGGGCTACGGCGGCGACGCCTCGACCGGTGACGCAACCACCGGCGGGGGCAGCTGCTGTGGCTCGGCGGGCGATGCGACGAGCGGCGACGCCTACGGCGGCGACGTCACCCAGTCGCAGGAAGCGACGAACTCGAACACGACGTCGCAGGAGGCGTCTGCGGAGTCGAAGGCCGAGCAGACGCTGCCCGTGAACGTCGCTGTGCCGATCTGTGTCGCGGTGTCGTGCGACACGGGCTCGGTCGAGCAGTCGAACACGAACAGCTCGGGCGACGCGTGGGCCGGGAACGTCAACAAGACCGGCCAGTCGAACGAGCAGTCCCAGAAGGGTGTCGGCGGCGACGCCACCACCGGTGACGCAACCACCGGCGGCTCCGGCGATGCGACGTCCGGCGACGCCCCGGGGGCGACGTCACGCAGTCCCAGACGGCCTCGAACTCGAACGAGACGACGCAGACCGCGTCGGCGAAGTCGAAGGCCGAGCAGACGCTTCCGGTGAACGCATCCGTGCCGGTCTGCGTCGCGGTGTACTGCACGACGGGCGACGTCGAGCAGTCGAACGCGAACAGCTCGGGCGACGCGTGGGCCGGGAACAAGAACACCACCGGCCAGTCGAACGAGCAGAGCCCAGCAGGGCTACGGCGGCGACGCCTCGACCGGTGACGCAACCACCGGTTCGGGCAGCTGCTGTGGCTCGGCGGGCGATGCGACGAGCGGGAACGCCTACGGCGGCGACGTCACGCAGTCGCAGTCGGCGTCCAACTCGAACTCGACGTCGCAGGACGCATACGCCAAGTCGAAAGCGATCCAGATCGCGCCGGTGAACGTCGCCGCGCCGGTCTGCGTCGCCTGGCACTGCAAGACAGGTGACGTCGAGCAGTCCAACACGAACAGCTCGGGCGACGCCTGGGCCGGGAACTCGAACCACACCGGCCAGTCGAACGAGCAGTCGCAGAAGGGTGTCGGCGGCGACGCCACGACCGGTGACGCAACCGCCGGCGGTGGCTGCTGCAAGCCCTCCGGGCATCCGCAGCCGAAGCCCAAGCCCGGCTGCGGCAAGGCCAAGCCGAAGCCCGGCAAGCCGGAGCACAGCGGCGACGCGCGCTCGGGCGACGCCACGGGCGGCGACGTCGACCAGACGCAGTCGGCGTCGAACGACAACCAGACGGAGCAGACCGCGCACGCCGCGTCCGTCGCGAAGCAGGAGGGCGCGCTGAACCTCGCCCTCGTGCCGTTCCCCCGGAAGCCGGCTCCGGAGCGGTGCAAGCCGTGCTGAGAAAGGAGGACGTGAAGGGAACGCGGTGACAGAGGGGACGGGCCGCCGGCACATGCCGGCGGCCCGCACCGCCGACGACGAGCGGAACGGCCGCGATGCACGGCTCGTCTCCGCCGTGCGCGAGCACGACGATCCCGACGCGCTCGACGCGCTCGTGACCGGGCACCTCGGGCTCGTCCGTCACCTCGCGCGGAGGCACGCGGCGCATCCCGACCAGGTCGACGACCTCGTCCAGGAGGGCGTCGTCGGGCTGCTGAAGGCGATCCGGCGATTCGACCCGCGGCGCGGCGTGCCTTTCCAGGCCTATGCCGGTGCGGTCGTCGCCGGCGAGATCCGCCATCACCTCCGCGACCGCTCGTCCTGTCTCCGTCTCCCCGAGCCGGTGCACGAGCTGCGGTCGCGGCTGCGGGCTCTCGCGGACGAGGCGCGGGCGGAGACGGGCACCGAGCCGGGCCTCGCGGCGCTGGCGGAGCGGGCGGGAGTGGGCGAGGAGGCGGCCGCGGAGGCGGCCACGGCAGGCGTCGTCCCGCTCGAGAGCGACCTGCCGTCGCCTGTGTCGGAGCTCCGCCGCTCGGAAGCCCGGGCGGACGTGACCGACCGCCTCGCCTGCCTCGATCGCCGCGAGCGGATGGTCGTCTACCTCCGCTTCTTCGCCGACCTGACGCAGGACGAGATCGCGAGCCGCCTCGGCGTCTCGCAGATGCAGATCTCGCGGATCCTGCGGGGTGCCCTCGAGACGATGCGGGGGGCCGACGTGGACTAGCCCGCGCCGCTCAGCCGTCGGCCCGCTGCTCGGACAGCTGGACGTCCGGGAGCTGGCCGACGGCTTCCAGGATGTTCCGCTCCCAGACCTCGCGCAGCTCGCCGAGGACGGTCGACTCGGCCGTGAACCGGTGCTCGTCGAGGTCGAAGCTGCCGTTTCGGTAGACGGCGGCGTCGTAGGGCGGACCGACGGAGAGGTTCGCGCGCGCCGTGCTCATCATCGAGCCCAGGGCGATCTTGAGCGACGTCGGGAGATCGGTCTGTGCGAGGACTGCGACGTCGAGCATGAACTTGCCGTACTTGCTCTCGCCGATCTGGAGGAACGGCCGGTCGTCGGAGGCGCGGATGTAGTTCCCCTCCGGATAGACGAGCAGGATGTCCGGCGCGGCCTCGCCGATCTGACCGCCGAGGATGAACGTCGCCGTCCCGCCGTCGCCGAGCGCCTCCCGATGCCCGTCGGCCACCTCTCTGCCGAGACGACCGACGTACAGCGCAGCCTCGAACAGGTGGCCGACCGTGGCGAGGCTCTCGCGCCCGTCGCCCGCCTCGAGGTCGGCCGCGATGCGATCGAGCACCTCCTGCGTCGTCGCGAGATTGCCGGCGGACTGGAGGACGAGCAGCCGGTCCGCTGCGGGCCGGAAGACGTGGAGCTTCCGGTACGTGCTGACGTCGTCGAGCCCCGCGTTCGTGCGCGTGTCGGAGAGGAACACGAGCCCCTCCTCGAGCCGCATCGCGAGGCAGTAGGTCACGGCCGCCGAGTGTAATCGGCGGCCGCTGCTGGTCTGCACCGGCCGCGCCGCCGGCGATCGCCCGCCCCGGGATCTCTCCCCCGAGAGATCCTGCCGACATGTCGTCGGGCGAGCGTCGCGGCGGCGCGGCCGATCCTCGGGCTCAGCGGCGCCGGCTCGGCCGCGCGATCCGTCCGAAGGCCCGCTCGCCGCCGTCGTCGCTCGTGAAGGCGGAGAGCTGGATCGTCTCCTCCGCGAGCGCGAGCCCCGACCCGATCACGCCGGTGCCGCGGAGGCGCACGTCCTCGCCGAGCCCCGCCGACGGCCCGCGTGTCGCGCGCGCCGCCGACACCTCGTCGACGAACGCCGAGATGCGCTCGACCGACGTCGCACGGCCGTCGAGCCGCTCGAGCGCGTCGAGCAGGTACCCGGCCCTGAGCTTCGGCCAGAGGAGCGCGAACGCGTCGGGCCGCGACACCGCGTCGAGGCACAGGTCGTCGCCGAGCGCGAGCACCGCGCCGCACTGTCCGGGAACGAGCGCGAACGCACCCTCGAGCGCGCGGAGCGCGCCCCGGTGCGCCTCGAACGTGTCCCGGCTGGCCGACGTGTCGGAGTCGACGCGCATGCGCGTCTGCTTCGCGTTCAGCTCGTCCCACACCTCGCCCTGGGCGGCGCCGAGGGCGAGTGGCTGCGCCGCGAGCATCTGCGCCTTGCGGCGCCGGAGGTGCGAGTGCGAGATGTGGTCGGCAGACCCGAACGCGGCGCTGCGCCGGTGCCAGCGGCCCTGCTCGACGCACGAGACGGGGATCGGCAGCTTCGCGCCCGCCTCGACGAGGACGCTCACGTTGAGGATCCGGTCCTGCTTGGCGCCGACGAGCTCCTCGCCGTCGTAGAGCAGCACCCGCGCGTCCGTCGGGTTCTCGACGACGAGCTCCGGCACGGACCCCGCGTCGGACGTCTCGTCGATGTGGAACCCGCGCGGCAGCGCCTCGTCGAGCGTGATGTACGCCGCGACCGGGTCCTGCTTCGGGAAGAGCGGTGTGACGACGATCCCGCGGTGCTCCACGGGCTCGCCGAGCTGGAAGGTGTCGAGTGGCATGGCGTTCTCCTTTCGTCTCCAAGGAGTCCGCCGCGAGGGCCTAGCGTCTTACGGAAGGAGCACAATGCCGACATGGAGCCCAAGGTTTGGCGACATCGGATCACGAGCTCCGGCCGGATATCGATCCCCGCGGAGATCCGCAGGCGCTGGGGCGCCTCGAGCGTGCTCATCATCGACGAGGGCGAGCGGATCATTCTCCGACCGGTGTCCGAGAACCCGATCGAGGCGCTCCGCGGGATCCTCAAGGGCAAGGCGAGGTCGGACATCAGCGCAACGGACGCCATCCGCCAGGCCCGGATCGAGGACAACGCCGCGATGGAGCGTAAGTGGCGGGAGTACTACGCCGAGTAGTCGGCGGTCGCAGGCGTAGCGCCGGCGCTTCGTAAGATCCGCCCGTGTCCGACGTGACTCACCTCTCGATGAGCGATGCGCGAGATGCCGAGGACAAGCGACTGCTGGAAAACGGGGAAGTCCAGCTCCTGCTCGCGGGCTGGGTCGAGACGATCCGCGGGCGCTGCGTCACGAAGCTGGGCGGCCCGGTCGGCGAGGACGCGGCTCAGGCGGTCTGCGAGCGGTTGTGGCGCGAGCTCAAGGCGGGGAAGCATCGCGACGGCCGGTTTCCGTTCCGCGTCATCGTCCACAGCGTGATCGGCTGGGTCTGCAACGGCTGGCACGAGCCGGGTTGGTACGAGCACGAGTTCCTCGAGCCGGACGGCGCCGACATCGACGCGGCGGCCGACATCGTCATCCAGGTGACGCTCGAGCAGTTCGTCGCGACGCTGCCGCCCGGCGACGGCGAGGTCGCCCGGCTCTCGTACCTCGAGGGCGCTCGAGCCCGCCGAGATCGCCGAGCGACTCGACAAGAAGCCGAACGCGGTGTACCAGGCGATCAGCCGGAACAAGGCGAAGTTGCGAGAGTGGCTCGAGGAATGAAGGTCGAGCTCGACACCCTGCTCGACGAGCTCGCGCGCCGGCACGCCCGCGGCGAGCCGCTCGACGTCGAGGGCACGCTGGCGAAGGCCGGCGACCGCGCGGACGAGCTGGCGCCGCTGATCGAGACGTTCCTGCTCCGCGCCCCGCGCCGCGCGCCCACGGACGAGTCGCTCGCATACGTGCGCTCGCTCGACGACCCGCCGATGACGCGCGCACGCGTCGCGAAGGCGCTCAAGGTCGACGACGTGGTCGACGCGATCGTCACGGCGTGCGATGTCCCACCGGAGGCTCGCCCGAAGGTGCGCCGCTACTACCAACAGCTGGAAGGCGGCGTCCTCGATCCGTCGCGCGTCGCGGCGTCCGTGTGGGACGCGATCACCGGCCTCCTGGGCCGTCCGCGCTGGTCGCTGATCGCACCGCGCATCGACACGATGCTCGTTCAGGCGAAGCCGATGTACCGCGCCGACAAGCTCTTCGACCCGAGCGAGCTGCCGACCCTCTCGGCGTCGACGTCCGAGCCAGACCCGCCGGACGAGGTCGACGCGCTCTTCCTCGGCGCTGACCCAGGCGCCTGACGCCGCGTCGTGGCAAACGGTACCTCGGGACTCGAGGGCTCCGCCGTCACCGTCCGGCGCGACAGCTGACGTAAGATCCGCGCGGCCCGGGACTGACTCCTCTTCGACCCCTAAGGAAGAGGCGCCAATGGCCAAGAACAGCAAGAACGGCAAGACCCCGAAGGGCGACGCGCTCCACGTCGCATTCGTCCTCGACCGCTCCGGCTCGATGAGCCACCTCGCGAGCGCGGTCGTCAGCGGCGTCGACGAGTTCGTCTCCGAGCTCCGTCGCGACCCGGGCGACACGCTGTTCTCCCTGACGGCGTTCGACACCGAGTTCGATCACGTCCACGTCGCGGTGCCGCTCGCGGACGTGCCGTCCCTGAACGAGACCGGCTACCGCCCCGGCGGGATGACAGCGCTGTTCGACGCGGTCGCCCACACCGTCCTGACGACCGACGCCCGGCTCCGTGCAGAGGGCCGGGAGGCAGACAAGGTGATGGTCGTGGTGATGACCGACGGACTCGAGAACTCGTCGACCGACTACACGTCGAGGACGCTGAGCGACCTGATCCGCGCCTACGACGGCCGGCCGAACTGGACGTTCGTGTACCTCGGAGCCGCCCACACCAACCTCGACGAGGCCCAGGACGTCGCGGCCGGCACTGGCCTTCGAGCGCGGGAACGCGATGCGCTGGGAGGCCGAGTCGGTGGCCATGCGGAAGAGCATGAGCTCGCTTGCGATCGGCGACGAAGCACCGTCGCAGCGCGTCGCAGCTGAAGAGCAAGCAGGTCTTCGCCGACGCGAAGCAGACCGAGGCCGACTACCGCGAGTAGGCGGCGCTGAGCAGGGGTTGAGGCTCCTCGCCAAGCGCCCGCGTTGGTGTGGGGAAGGTGCCTGGCTCGAGCCAGGCACCTTCGCCCAGCGCCGGCGAGTGCCCATCCCTTCGCGCGTGTCGGGTCCAGCCGTAAGACCAGCCCATGCGCGACGTGATTACTCCATCCTGGACATGTCCGCGATAGCCCGATTACGTTCCGACTCCATTGCCGTCAGCGCCGACCCGGTACACCGACCCGCGCGCCCACGAGCTCCGCGGCCGATATCTCGCTACCTACGGCGGCGACGAGATCCCGGTCCCGGTCGAGTCGATCGCCGAAGACCTTCTCGGCCTCCGAATCGAAGAGGTCGACCTTGGCGATTGCTCCGGGATGCTGATCCCGGCCGAGCGTCTGATCCTCGTCAACGCCTCGGAGGCGATGAGCGGCGAGACCTCGACCCGCCGGCACCGCTTCACGATCGCCCACGAGCTCGGCCACTGGATCTGCCACGCGAAGCACGAGGGTTCTGCGCCGACCTACTGCCGCTCGCAGGATCTCGCGCAGGACGCAGATCGTGCCGTCGAGCGTGAGGCGAATGTCTTCGGTGCCGAGCTCTTGATGCCCGAGCAGGCCGTCCGGAATTGCTGGGCAGCGCTGCCGGACCCCCGTGAGTTGGCATCGCGACTCGAAGTTTCGGTGCTCGCGGCAGAGTGGCGGCTTTACAGCTTTGGCCTGGCAACCAGGCCTGCATAGTCTCATATGTATCTCGGCATCGATGTCGCCACGGCCGGTCTTCACAGCGTCGCAATCGACGACTTGGCACGTACAGAGGGGCGCCGCAGTGGACGAGCTCGACGGCGAACGCGTGCCGACGCGAGACGGCTGACGTAGGTCTGGGATTTCGACTATCGCACCGAGGCAGTCAGCTGCGGCCGTGACGCGCACGGAACTCGAAAACACCGCTCGGTTGGGCCGTTCTGGTACCGACCCAGGAGGTCGGCGGGTTCGAGATCGATCGTAGTACGCAACCAGGAGGTCGCCCCGCCGCATGCTGCGACCGAAACCCCCGTCCGAAGTAGCGCGCGAGCAGGGCACGCAACGCCTCCGGATCGGTCGACTCACCCAGCGCCGTCGAACCGCCGAGCGCGAGATGTCCGGTGCGACCTGTCTCGTGACGTAGGGCCCCGCGTTCGCTCGTGCGACCATACGAACTTGAAGAGAGTGCCTACTTGCGAGCCAGTCCGGTAGGCATGCGCCAGCCGCCCGGCCGCGATCCCGCCTTGACATTGTCGCGGACGGCACCAATCATCGAGCGTGACCGAGATGACCGGTTCCCTCGTAAGGCTGGCGAACACCATCTGGACTGGAGTTGTCACGCTGGTGGCACGCATCGTGCGCCCCTTCGGCGTGACGATCGGGCGACCGTCCTATGTTCCAACCGCTTGCGGCCCAACCGACCCCACACCGGGCTGCAATCCGAACCCCTGGGCGTGTGGGGCCGACATCGAAGTCTTCGTCCGCGACGCTACCGGAGCGCTCGCGACATACAGCGAGTGCGGCGAGGGGCCGCACACAGTCGTTCGCGAGACCAACGGTGTGCTCGGAGTCGACGTTGCCGCGAGGGCCGAGCTCCGCTTCCCTCCGGCTCCGGTTGTGACGATTCGGGTTATCCACTTCTCGAGCCCGGGCAGGGTCGAGGCCTTGGAGCAGAATGGCTCAGTTGCGGACACGAGGCTGATGGCGCCCACCCCGGGGGTCGAGCAGGAGTTCACCCTGCGAGGTATCGCGATCGCCCGCGTCGTCGTGACGCCGCCCACCCCCGCGGACGAGACGCGGGTGATCACACTCTGTCACTAGCCCGCTCAGGCGGGTGTCTTCAATCCCGAGCCGGGCATCGCGTGCGCTCACTCGCCTGCGTACGATCGACCACGCGCAGCTTCGGACAGAGGTACGCGACGCGGTTGCGCACGGACTTCTGGCTGATCGACAGCCCGCGCGCGATTGGCGGCGTTGCTCGCCCGCGCGCGATACGTTCGAGGATCTCACGCTCTTGCGCCGTGCGCTTGGGAAACGCTTCCGCCGGCCCCGTTGTGATGCCGGAGAGGACTCGACGAGACGCTTCGCGACGGCGGAACCGAAGACGCCCTCTTCCGAGCCGACGGCGCGAATCGCAGCGAGGACCTCGCCCTGGCTCGATGCTTCGGCGTACCGGCCCTGCGAAGTCGCTGAGCCCGTCGGATCGATCCGCCCGCGACCAACCTCCATGGCCGAGAGGATCACCGGGTCGGCTCGAACGGCTAAAGCAAGCGGGACACCGGTCCGCCGCGCGAACAACGTGCGACTGATGGCCTGAGGCGAGGTCCTCGTCGTGCGGGACGCGGGGCGCAGGCGCCGAGCGGGTTGGTGGTGATGAAGATCATCGACCGTTGCAGGCGATGGCGGTCGTTGACCACGTCGAAAAGCACGTTGGCAGCGTCAGTGCCCTCGGCAGGCGCGCCACACTGTGGATCGAGCCCGGAGGCGCCGGCGCCTGCTCGTCGGCCGCACCCGTCATAGGGGCGAGAGCAGGCCACGGTCGAGGGCGAAGCCGTGCCGGAAGGTGTTCGGATTGCCGTTCGTGGCTTGCGCGCTCTCGCGGGCGATGCGATCCATCGCGGCGCGCCATCGCGGCAGGCGCGTGAACAGGCCCGAGTAGTCGCTGCGCACCTCGTGAAACATGCCCCAGTGCGGCCAGGCACCGCGCACGCGCGCGATGCGGTCGATCTCCGCGTGCATGGCAGCGTTGCCCGCCAGGCCGCGGATCGTGTAGATCTCGACGTGCGCCGTGCGCGAGGCCTGCTGCATGCCCAACAGCGCCCCGGTCGCGCCGGTGAAGCGGATCGCAAGGTTGAGGATCAGCGCGTCATTGCTGGCGCGGATGCGGTCCGCGGAGGCGAGCAGCTCTTCGACGAAGGCGGTGACCCCGCCTGCGGGCAGACCGAACTCGAAGCTCTCGACCAACCGCTCGAACTCACTGTGCGGACCCGGGGACAACGATCCCATTCGCTGCTCGAGGGGGGCGCTGTACGTCGGCAGGGTGACGTCGCACTGGCCCGTCATTGCCGTGTAGCTCTTGAGGATCGTTGTTCCCGGTGGGCGCTGGCCCAACGTCGTGAACAGGTTCTGGATCTGCTCGACGAGCGTCCGCCCGTCGACGACGTAGAGGCCGATCTGCCACAGGATGTTGAGGAACCGGGGGATGAGGTCGGCCCACTCGCGGTCGGTGATGCCCCCCGAGGCGCTCTGGATCAAGGCCGACACTGTAGAAAACAGTCGCTCGATGAGTTCGAACTCCTGCTCGAGCTCACCCAGCCTCCAAGGTTGCGTCGATAGCTCCAAGGTCCGACGGAACATGTAGAACGGCACCGCCCCGAGGACCGCACCGACCGCGCCGCTCGCGAGCCCGATGGCACCCGCGATCCCACCGGCGACGGCGGCCGGCCCGAACATCGCGGTCAGCACCGCGTCGCGCAGCGTGGTGTTGGGCGTGGCGCAGGGGTCCTGCGCAGGCGGCGCAGGCGCGCCTACTGGCGTCCGCGTGGTCAACCATGCCGCGCGCGACGCGTTCACGAGGACCTCTCCGAACCACGGCGACGGACCCGCCGGTGCCACCAGCATCGACTGCATCATCGAGCTGGCGATCGGCCACGGCAGCGGCGGCAAGCTCGTGGTCGAAAGCCGATACGCCTGCACCGTCTCGACAACCACGGCGTAGAGCACGCCGGCGCAGCCCATCGAAACCAGACACGAGAAGAACAGGTCGTCGTCGTAGACGATCTTGATGCAGGGATCGAGGTCGCCGCGCAGGCGCCGCGCGTCCATCGCCGCGGGGCTGGTGATCGGACGCGACGCCGGCTCGATCCACCACTGCTGGCCGCCCGGTCCGACGAGATGCAGCGCACGCACGAAGTCGGCAATCGGCGGCATGTCGGGGTTTGCGCCGTGCGTCCCGGTGCTGATGACGCCCGCGATCGACTGTCCGTTGCTGCCGCCCAGCGTCGGCATCGCAAGCGGAACCGGCAAGAGATCCAGCATCCGGTTGAGCTCGTGGATCTTGATGCCCGCCTCGACGTGGATGAGGCGGCTCGCCAAGCTGGGCGGCGCACCGACCGCCGCCGTGAGCGTGGCCTGGAGGGACGCGGGAAACACCGGCGCGATCCCATTGCGCAGGACGCCGGGAAGGAGACCGGGGACGGGCTGGTTGAGGAGGCTCGTGTCGATCATGCGCACCGTCCCGGGCGGGACGACGCAATCGGAGAACGAGAAGCCGCTCCCTCTTGCGCCGACCTTCAGGGGCGTGGGCGTGCTCTCGCGCTCCGCGGCGACCACCGCGTCGACCAGCCCCTGCAGCGTGTCCGGCCTTGTCTCGCGAACGGCCCGCGAAGATATGTTCTGGTGCCAGTTCGTGAATGTCCCGCCGATGTACGGATTGGGACCGGCGCCAATCGTGCGCTGCACGCCGAAGCGCAAGGTCTCCTGATCGTCGCCGCACGGACCCGTGGCGGTCAGGATGGCCTCGAGCCCGTAGTCGAGCGTGCGGCTCGGCAGGACGTACGTGTAATGCCTGTCGGTGGGCGCCAGGAGCGGCGTCACCGTGGAGTCCTGGCCGCCCTCGTGGTAGACAAGCCGGAGCTCGATCTGGGTGGCGTTGCAGATTTCCCAGGAGAAGCTCACCTGCTGGCCCGAGCGCGGGCAGGCGCCAGCCGTATGGGAGAACCGCCTTATGACCGTCTCGCCGCCATGGAAGTGGAACGGCGTCGTCGGTCCCGAATAGAGCTCGATCCTGACGCCGCAGGCGAACACGGTCGTGCCGGCGGGCGCCTCGAGCTCGAGCGGCCCGCACTGGGCGCCCGTCGGGACGACGACGCGGATCTCGGTGTCGGTCGGGGCTGGCGTCGAGACGGGCGCGGCGTGGATCGGCGTGCCCTGCCCGCTCCAGAACCAGACGTCCGGTGTCTGTCCTTCGAAGCGAAGGTTCGTGCCGCGGATCGTGAGGGTGTCGCCGGGGCACGCGCGCGGCGGCTCGACCGAGTCGATCGTGTATCGCACGGCGCGGCTGCGGGCGTCGATGATCGCCCGTAGCGCCTCCGCGTCGCACTCGGCAAACGGCGGCCGATTCGGCGTCGGCAGCGGCTCTCCCGGCCAATGCAGCGTTCCCCCGTCAGGCCACCCGAGCGGACCAGGGTCGGGCGGGTAGGGGAACGGCTTGTCGTCTGGCGGCAAGCACCCGCCGAGCGAGCCGAGGGTCCGGCGGAACGAGTCGGGCCGCCCGTCGAGCGCGTCCCACGCCGAGGCCAGGATGCCTCCAAGGTGCTCGCCCTGGGCGAGTTGGCCGTACACGAGCTCGACGTTGCGCACGAACGCAGCGTCGTCGGGCGCAGCGGCGCCGGCGGCGGCGAGGAGAAGCAGGCGGGCCTCGAGCTCGACGATGGTGCCTCGCGGCTCGGCAGGAGGACTGTCGTCCTGGTGCGGCGCCTTCGTCCGGAGCGCCTTCATCCGCTCGGCGACCCAGCGCGCGTCGCGGCGCGGCACGGCGACACCCTTCGCGGCGCTCCACACCTCGGTGCGAGCCAGGACCTCATCGAATCGATGGAGGTCGTCGACGCGGCCGCTGAGTACGCCGAGCGCAACGTCGACGAGCCCGGGCTCGACGAGGAACGGGGGCAGCCCGCAAGTCAGGCGCTCGATGATCCCGCGCGCGCCAGGGCGGTCAGCCTCGGCGAGGCGGCCGATGGCGGCCTCCAGGGTCGGCGCAAAGTCTTCACGCAGGACGGGGCGGCGGTCGGGTGTCCGCAGGCCGGATGCCTCGGCCTGCTGTTCGTCGAGCACGATTTCGATGACGTCGTCGCCGGTGGTCGTCAGCGTCGCGCTCGCGAGCGGCGCGCCCGCGGCGTCAGTCACCTGCACCCTCAGGTGCGTCGGGTCGGCCTCCGCGACGTCAACGTCGGAGCCGCGGATCACGAAGGCGAAGCGGCCGTCGGCGTCGGCGCGGGTCCGGCGCGCGAGCGCCCCCCGCCCGTCACCAGTCAGCTCGACCCGCGCCCTGCCCAACCTTTGGCCGGTACTCGTGACGACACACCCGACGATCTCGAAACTACGCAAACGGGCCTGAACGTAACACCTGGGGGAGCGCTACGCTCAACGGCGTCACCGTCCGGGCCGGGAACACGACCCTGCGGTCGAGGTGCCTCGCGACGTCTTTCTCGATGCGCCCGACCTGGGCGACGCCGTCCCAGCTCTCGCTATCGATCCGCGAGGTTGGCCTGGTCGCGCTCTCCTGCTCCGCGACGATCTGCGCGCCGCTCATGCCCCGACTCCGGCGGCCTCGTACGCTGCCGCAAACAGGCCGCCGAGCAGGCCCCGCTCGCCTGATCGTCTCCGAGGGGGTGGGATGTCCACCGGCCTCCGGCGGCGGTTGGCGAAAGGAGCGCTCCGCGGTCGGGATCGGTGACGTAACTCAGCACCGATTTCAGCCGAGCGAGGCTGACCATAACTTCGGGTGAGTAGGCGATATCTTCGAACGCCCACCCACTTCCCACCACGCGAATCCGCTTTCCCGCTGCCTGTGCGTCTTGCACGACCCGAACGATGTCCTCCAGCGATCCGGGCTCGAGAAAGGTTGCGACCTTGCCACCGGCGAGGCCCGCCCAATTGCGCCACGTGTCTCCGTATCTTGTGCTGCCCGACTACCGTTCTGATCGACGCGCCATTACCAATCACCTGGGCTCGAACGTCTGTCAGGGCAGTCCCGTGCCGCGGGGAGTGCTCAGCGCTTGCGTGACCGCCGTCGTGGGCCTCTGACCAGTAGTCCGATGCCGCCTAGCGGCTCGTCGGTCACCGAGCTACGGCGGATGATGTTCAGCGCTACCGCCTGACCGGTCTTGAGTCCGATCTGCGGTAGGCGGAGCTGGAGCTTCGTTCGCACCGTTTGCGCTGTCATTTCGCGGTAGTCCCCGAACAGCTCGCGGTAGCGGGATGCGTTGCCGCGGCCTCGTTCGAGGGCTCGGAGCGCAGCCAGGACTTGTTTGGTGAGTTCGGCTTGTCGGTCGAGCGGCACCGCCTCCGGGTTACTGCTCACGAGCTCGAGGCCCAACCCCTTCCGCTCGATCGAGATCGCAGCCCCCTCCCCGGGAGCGGTCTCGAACGTCAGCCCGTCGCTTGCCTCCTTCCACTGGCGAGCCCCCACTATCGTCAGCGCGGTCACGCTCTCGAGCCGGAGCGCCCGCTGCACCGGCATGGTCATTGGCACGAGCTCGAGCCTTTCCACGGCGTTTCGGTGGTGGATCCAGTCGAGCGTGATGCTCGTCGCCTGACCCACGATTGAGAGGTTGAGCTGCCCGATGTGCCGGTCGATCCGCGGGTCGAGCGCGAAGTCGTCGATCGGAAGGTCGAGCGGTGAGAAGGAGAACACACGCGCGAAGAGGCAGTGATGGCCGCTCAGGTTGGGCGGCACGACAAGATCGAGCGAGACCTCGCTCGCGCCGTATGCCTGTACGCGGTTGGCCGACACGCCGAGCTTCGTCGCAAAGCGCGTGTCGAAGCCAAGGCTTGGGTTCACGAGCCAGAACTCGACCTTGGCCGACGGCACCATCAGGTCACCGCGGTTGCGAATCGTGGCGGTCACGCGATATGTGTCGCCCGCCTGCAGCTCGGTGGTCGGCGTAGCGAGATTCGAGAGCGGAGCGATCCGCAGGTCGGGCGAGAGCCAGAAAACCGGGCAGGGGAGCGGACGGCTACCGAAATCGGCGTCGCAGGCGCGGATGAAGAGGTACGAGCTCTCCACGAAGTCGCGCGGCGGGCGCCGGTCGTCGTCCCGGGCGCGGAAGAGCGGATCCAGCTCTTTGTGCGCTTCGGTCTGCGACCGCGCCGCGCGTTTCCGCAGCTCCGCGATGGTCGCCTCGATCGTCTTGAGCGTGACCTCCGGCATCAGCGGATGAAGTTGAGTGGCACCGGGGAGGGAGGCGCAGCGGCACTCAGGACGGGATCCGGGAAGTCGGACGCGGGGTCGCCCTGCTGGCTCCAGCAGAGGAAGCCGTAGCCGCGATCCCCGTCAAGATTGAAGTCGGGCAGCTCGCGGCCGGTTCTCACGTGTTCGTACAAGACTTCCGCGAGCGCGAGGGCGTTCCCGAGGAGGTTCTTGTCGTCGTAGATGCCGGCGAGTTGTGTGCCGTCGTCGTTCTGCGATGTGTCGAGACTCGGGGTGAGCTGGACCAGCTCGTCGATGACGCCCGCCTTCTGCGGGATGTCGCCCCACGCGTACCACGTGGACGTCTTGTCGAGATAGCTCTCGGGCACCGCGAACACGTCCGGCAGCTCGTCGCTCGTGGGCGGATAGACGAGGTGGCGCTCGTTGTGGGTCAGACCGGCGCCCACGAAGCGCAGCGCCGGCAGCCGACCCTTGATCCACTGCACTGTGTGCCCGTTCACGTCGGGGAGCGCCGGGTTCGCGAAGTGGCTGATGCGCGGATCGGCGAGGTGTTCGAGCATCGGGAACGCGAGTCCGTTCATCGCGACTGCGAGGCGGAACGTCTCGAAGGCGTTGTAGAGGTGTTCGTAGATCAGGCATGCCGCGTATCGAATCGTGGCCGAGCCGAGCGTCGTGAGCGCCCCGAGGACAGCGTCGATAAGCGCTGCGGCCGCAGCGATCGCGGCGAGGATGAGGGCGCCGAGGAGGAGGAAGATCCCCCAGATCCCGAGGTCGCCGGCCGCGTCGGCGGCATCTTCGATGAAGTCGCCGATGCTGTCGAGGTTGTCGACGACCTGATCCCAGACCTCACGCAACTCCGCGGTCAGCGAGTACGGCACGGGTGCGGGCAGCGTCCCCGTGTCGGTCGCGCTCTTGAACCAGCGGTACCAGAGTCGGTAGGTGTCGTCGATGTCGCTCGTGCTGATCGGCTTCGCGTAGTCGGGCGTCGGTGGGGCGCCGTCTTCGTCGTAGATCTCGTTCAGCGCGTCCGTGATGAGTGCGGCGAGGGCCGGCGGCAGGTTCGTGAACGGGTCGGGCTCGTCGTTCGCCGTGTCGATCGTGCCGGCGAAGTTGAAGTTGTATAGCGCGTGGAGCGCTGACCGGTTCCAGTCGACCCCGCGGACGTCGAAGAAGTTGAAGGTGTCCTGGTAGTTCTCGCTTGCCTTGTGGCGCTGCGCGAACGAGCGGTAGGGACCGCCGGAGATCGCGTTGACGTAGGGGTGGCCGACGGTGTCCGCCGACACGTGTGTGAGGTAGCCGATCGCGTAGAGGTGGAGCGGCGATCCGGGTGTCGTCTTCTCGAGAAGCTTCTTTGCGAGCTTTCCCGTCTTGCGGTAGTGCATCGCGTCGAACCACCACCACTCGTTCGTCGCATCAGCGCGGGCGACGGGGACGGAGAAGCCGGCCGGCTTAGGTCCTTTCGGCACGCCGTCGCGGTACGGGTGCGAGACGAGGTCGAAGAGGTTGAACTCCGAGACCCACGCCTTGACGGCCTCGAGCAGGGTCGCCATGAGTCCGTCGACGACCTGCTGCATGTCGGAGAAGAGCTCCTCGAGCTCCGTGAGCGTCGAGGACGACGTCACGACGGTGTTCGCGGCCTCGTCGAACGCGGCCAGCGCATCGAGCACGGGCTGCGGGACGAGGTCCTTGAGGTCGCGCTTGAAGTTCTCGATGAAGTCGTACACGTCGAAGTACGCCTCGACGAGGCTCTTGACGGTGGGGCTGACGTCGTTCGTGTTGAAGAAGAGGAAGTCGGGCCCCTGGCAGCCGAGGTAGAGGTAGGGCAGGTTCGCCGGGTCGCCGAGCAGCGCGTCCAGCTTGGCGTAGTCGCTCGCAGGGAGCGTCGGGCCGAGGCCGTTCGACGACGCGATCCGCACGCGCAGACGGTCGACGATCATGTGGTGCAGGGCAGGCCCGGGCATCAGCCGAACCCGACGCCGCGCAGCGTCGCGCTCACGGACGAGGGCTCTTCTGCAGCATCACGCATCAAACTCCGAACCTCGTGCCGCAGAGGCAGAGAACGGCAATCTTGCGCAGGCATTGAGCTATCAGTCAAGCCGAACACCGCCACTCAAACCTCGTGCCTTCGCGGTGGATTGTGGAAGTTGACGAACGTGGCTTCACCGGACATCGGTGTTTCCGCGCACTGCAACTTCGGCAGGTGCCCTGGTAACGACCCAGGAGGTCGGCGGCTCGGCTCCCAGCGTGGGACGCGACACGAGTCGCCCCCGCCGTGCGCTGTTAGCCGTGTTCGATCCCAGGTGCGCCCATTCCGGGATAGATGGACTGCGGGAACCCGCATGAATGCTGGGGTCATTCGTGCGATATGTGCCGGAATCGCGGTCCGGTGCGGCCCTCGCCGAACGTTCCCAGTCAGAAGAGCGGCCCGCTGGTTTGACTGGTGGGAACAAACCGGCGTGGTGACCTTCTGGTCGTTCCCGAGGTCTCGACGCTCGACCAGCGATGAGTTTGACACGAACGCCAAGTCCAACAGTTCACGCAGCCGGACAACACAGACGAAGGAGACTCGAACATGCCGCGGTACCTGATCTCGTTCGACGACGGATCGATGGATCACATCCCCGAGGAGGACTGGCCGACGGTCGGTGAGGCGACGCACGCGGTGGTCGGGGAGATCAAGCAGGCGGGCGCTTGGATCTTCGGCGGCGGGGTCCTGCGTCAGCAGGCGAGCATCGTGTCGCCCGACGGGTCGGTCGCTGATGGCCCCCTCCCGGAGACCAAGGCCGTGGTCGGCGGCTTCTCGATCATCGAGGTGGCCTCAGGCGAGGAGGCGCTCGTCTGGGCGGCTAAGATCGCCGAGTCCTGCCGGTGTGCCCAAGAGGTACGCGAGATCGGGTACGACCCGGAGTCCTGAGCCCCAGACCTGTCGTAGAGCGCGGCGCTCGTCGCCTCGGCGAGACTTCCCTCTGTCGTCTGAATGGGCGACAACGGAGAAGTGGACGACGTCGTCCGGACGGATCAGAACGGCCGGCTATCGACTCCCGTCCCGGTCGTGGTGGATGTTCGGTGCCCGAGCCGGTGCTCGTTGCTCATGAGGCTCCTCATCGTCGGTAGACGACACGCCGTACGAGGCGTGGTGAACGATCGAGTCTAAGAACCTCTAACTCAATGAAGGGACCCGTTCGGCGGTAGCGAACTCCGTCGGCATCCGTCGTCAAGCTCGGGAGGGATGTCGATGAGGGCGGAGCCGTGGGAGGTGCCGGACGGGTTGTGGGAGCGGATCGAGCCGCTGTTGCCGCGCAAGGCGCGGCGGTTTCGGTATCCGGGTCGCAGGCCGCTTGATGACCGGCAGGTGTTGCAGGGGATCTTGTTCGTGCTGCACACGGGGATCGGCTGGGAGCACTTGCCGCAGGAGCTTGGCTTTGGCTGCGGGATGACGGCTTGGCGGCGGCTGCGGAGTTGGCAGCAGGCCGGCGTCTGGGAGCAGGCTGCACGAGCTGCTGCTCGCCGAGCTGCACGCCGCCGACCAGCTCGAGTGGGAACGGGCGATCGCTGACTCGAGCCACCTGCAGGCGAAGAAGGGGGCGCGAAAACGGGTCCCAGCCCCGTCGATCGCGGCCGCGCAGGCAGCAAGCACCACCTGCTCGTAGACGGCGGCGGCATCCCGCTTGCGTGGACGCTCACCGGCGGCAACCGCAACGACGTTACGCAGCTGCTTGAACTGCTCGACCGGGTGCCGCCAGTGCGCGGCCGTGTCGGCCGCCCACGACGCAGACCGCGGATCCTGATCGCCGACCGCGGCTACGACCACGACAAGTACCGGCGGCTCGTCTGGCAGCGCGGCGTCAAACCCGTGATCGCTCGCCGCCAGACCGAGCACGGCTCCGGGCTCGGCCGCCACCGCTGGGTCGTCGAACGCACCTTCGCCTGGCTGCACAACCGCCGCCGGCTGCTCATCCGCACCGACCGCCACGACGACATCCACGAAGGCTTCCTCGCCCTCGCCTGCTGCCTCATCTGCTGGCAGCAGCTGGAGCACTCATTGAGTTAGGACCTCTAAGCCGGTGCGGTTCGCGCCAATGTCTTCGACGTCTCGTTGTGGGGCCGAAAGGCGTGCGTTACGATCGGCGCAAGCCGCCTGACATGTCTCCGCACCGTTGGGGCGCGAGGGTCAGGTCGAGCGAACTGAGACGTGAAGGAGAGGACATGAGGCGGATTTCGAGGCTCCTCGTCGCGCTCGTGGTGATCGCCCTGGCCGTTGTCACAGCGGCGTACGCGAACACCTCGTCGACACGACGTTCGACCGGCGCGGACGGTCGGCAGCAGCTGATGGCGGACCATCGAGGTGGGACGCTGAAGCTGCTCGCGAAGGCGGCCGGGGGGACGCTCGATCCCCAGGTCAACTACACGCTCCAGTACTGGCAGCTCTACCAGGCGACATACGACGGCCTGCTCGCGTTCACCAAGGCCGGGGGTCAGGCGGCGTTCAACGTCGTCCCCGACATCGCGGAGAAGCTCCCGACGCCGACCAACGGCGGCAAGACCTGGGTGTTCAAGATCCGCAAGGGAATCAGGTTCTCGAACGGCAAGGCAGTCACGCCCGCCGATGTCCTCGCCTCGTTCCAGCGGATCTTCAAGGTCAAGAGCCCGACGTCAGGCGGGTTCTACGCCGGCATCATCGGTGCGGACGCGTGCCTGAAGAAGCCGGCGACCTGCACGCTGAAGGGCGGCGTCAGCGCGAACGAGGCGGCGCGCACCGTCACGATCAACCTGAAGGCGCCCGATCCCGAGTTCAAGTACAAGCTGGCGGTTCCGCACGCGTCGATCCTGCCGGCGGGCAGCCCGCCCAGGGACGCCGGGACGACGCCGCTTCCCGGGACCGGGGCGTACTACTTCGCCTCGTACAACCCGACGAAGCAGCTCCTCTTGAAACGCAATCCGTACTTCAAGCAGTGGTCCGTGGCGGCCCAGCCCAACGGCTACCCAGACGAGATCGTGCAGTCCTTCGGCCTCACGGTAGAGGCGCAGATCACCGCGATCCAGAACGGCCAGGCGGACTGGACGCTAGAGCAGCCACCCGCCGACCGGCTCGGGCAGCTCAGCACGCAGTACGCGAGCCAGGTCCACGTCAACACGCTGACCGCGTTCTGGTACGTGCCCATGAACACCAATTTGGCGCCCTTCAACAACGTGAAGGCGCGTCAGGCTGTGAACTATGCGATCGACCGCAACGCTGCCGTCAAGATCTTCGGCGGACCGAAGCTCGCGGTTCCGTCGTGTCAGGTGCTGCCCCCGGGCTTCCCCGGCTACAAGCCGTACTGCCCATACACGAAGAACCCGGGGACGACGTGGTCGGCGCCCGACTTGGCCAAGGCGAAGGCGCTCGTCAAGCAGTCGGGGACCGCCGGTCAGAAGGTGGCGGTTCTCTCCTCCGACGACGAGGTCAACAAGGCGGTGGGGGTCTACCTCCAGAGCGTGCTAAACCAGATCGGCTACAAGGCGTCCGTGAAGCCGATCTCCGGGAACATCTTCTTCACCTACGTGCAGAACACGAAGAACAAGGTGCAGATCAACGTGCAGCAGTGGTACCAGGACTACCCCGCCGCATCGGACTTCCTCTACATCCTGTTCGGGTGCGAGTCGTTCCACCCCGGCAGCGACTCCAGCATCAACATCGCGGGGTTCTGCGACAAGAAGATCAACGCTCAGATGCACAGGGCGCTCGATCTCGGCACGACGGACCAGAACACCGCAAACGCCTTGTGGTCGAAGATCGACAAGATGGTGACCAACGAGGCGCCGATGGCGACGCTGTTCACGCCCAAGCACATCGACTTCGTTTCCAAGCGGGTCGGCAACTTCACCTTCAGTAAGCAGTTCTACTGGCTCGTCGACCAGTCATGGGTGAAGTAGAGATGCGTGTGGGGGCCGGGCGAACGCCCGGCCCCCACACGGCTCGCCGCGGATGAGCGACGCCCTCGCGGCAGGCCCGCCGGCGCAAGCCGCCGCCGCCGCCCCATCGAGCGCCAGCCCATGGACGCTGGCTCGCCGTCGGCTCCGGCGCAACCGGGTCGCGATGGCGATGCTCGGCCTGCTGCTCGTGATCGTCCTGCTGTCGCTCGCCGCGCCCCTGTATGCCCAACACGTCGCGCACACGGATCCGTTCCGGTCCAACCTCGACGGCTCGACCGTCGTCGACGGCAAGACGGTTCCCGTGATGCAGGAGCAGTCCGAAGGGCTCGGGCTCGGCGTGACGCCGATCGGACCGACCTGGGATCCTGAGCACTACTTCCTCGGCGCCGACAACCAGGGCCGAGACGTGGCCGCGCGCCTTCTCTACGGCGGTCGCAACTCGCTGCTCATCGGCGTCGCCGCCGCACTGCTGACGTGCCTGTTCGGAACGGCCATCGGCCTCACGGCCGGCTTCTTCGGGGGGCGCGTCGATGGCGTGCTCTCCCGGCTCCTCGACGTCGTCTGGGCCTTCCCCGTCTACCTGTTCGCGATCTGCCTCTCGACGGTCCTGGTGACCCAGAGCCTCGGAGTGGGACCGCTCAAGCTCGAGGCGGGCAGCCTTGCGCTGCCGATCTTCATCATCGGGCTCGTCTACATCCCGTACGTGGGCCGGTCCGTCAGAGGCGAGGTGCTGTCGCTGAGGAAACGCGAGTTCGTCGAGGCCGCGATCGGACTCGGCGCCTCATCCTGGCGCCTGCTGTGGAGCGACATCCTGCCGAACGTCGTGACGACGGTGATCGTCCTGTTCCCGCTGATGATCGCCCTTTCGATGCTGACCGAAGCCGCTCTCTCGTTCCTCTCGATCGGGGTGCAGCCGCCGGACGCGAGTTGGGGCACGATCATCCTCGACGGGCAAGGACTCCTCTACACCCGGCCCTGGGTCGCCATCGCGCCGGGGATCGCGATCGCGGTCACCGTCCTTGCGCTCAACGTCCTGGGGGACGGCGTGCGTGACGCGCTCGACCCGCGGGCTAGGCACAAGGTCGGTCGCTGATGCTCCGATTCGTCCTCTGGCGAATGCTCGCGATGGTGACCGTGATGTTCGCGATCAGCGTGCTCGTGTTCCTGATCTTCTTCGCCACGCCCGGCGTCGACCCGGCTGCACGCATCGCAGGGCGCAACGCGGACCAGCAAACCCTGAAAGCGGTGCGTCACGACTTCGGCCTCGACCAGCCGATGCCGGTGCAGTACGCGCTGCTGATGAAGAAGCTGTTCATCACACGCGATCTCGAGTCCTACGTGAACCGAGGGGCGAAGGTGGTCCCGCAGGTTGAGGAGGCCGCGCCGGTGACGCTGTCGCTCGTGATCGGAGCGTCGCTCATCTGGGTCGCGACGAGCGTCTTGATGGGAGTGCTGGCGGCGGTGTTCCGCGGCTCGATCGTCGACACGGGTCTGATGATCATCGGCCTGATCGGCATCTCGATGCCGGTCTTCTGGCTGGGCGAGGTGGTCAACCTCGTGAGCCAGAGTCGGTTCCACGACACGTTCCTCTTCTCGTGGGTGCCTCCGCTGGGCTACACCCCCCTGACCGAGTCACCGCTCGGGTGGTTCAAGTCCCTGCTCCTCCCATGGCTCACATTGGCGGTGCTCTATGCCGGCATCTACGCCCGCATCCTCCGCTCCTCGATGGTCGAGGCACAGGAGCAGGACTACGTTCGCACCGCATACGCAAAGGGACTCACGGAGCGGCGCGTGCTCGTCCGTCACTCGCTCCGAATGTCGCTGATCGCCTACTTCAGCCTCTTCGGCCTCGATTTCGGCGCACTGGTCGGTGGAGCTGCCCTGCTCACCGAGGTCGTATTCGGCCTTCACGGCGTCGGAAAGCTGACGTACGACTCGCTCCAGAACTTCGACCTTCCGCTGATCATGGCGACGGTCATGTACGCGGCGTTCTTCGTCATAGTCGCGAATGCGCTGATCGACCTCCTGTACTCGTGGCTCGACCCGCGGGTGCGTGTTGTCTGACTCCGCACCGCCACTGCTCGAGGTGCGCGACCTGAGCGTCTCCTTCAAGACCGAGGACGGCCTCGTGCAGGCCGTCGACAATCTTTCGCTCGCCGTTACGGCGGGAGAGGTGCTCGGGATCGTCGGCGAATCGGGATCGGGGAAGACCGTTTCGATGATGGCGGTGATGAGGCTCATCCGTGACCCGAACGCGATCGTGGACGGCCGGGTGCTCTATCGCGGCCGCGATCTCATGCCGTTGCCGAAGAACGAGATCCGATCGGTCCGGGGCCGCGAGATCGCGATGATCTTCCAGGATCCGATGACCGCTCTGACGCCCGTGTACACGGTCGGCTGGCAGATCGCGGAGCAGATCCAGGCCCACGAACGCGTGTCGCGCTCCGTCGCGCGCGCCCGCACCATCGACCTGCTCGAGGAGGTGGGAATACCGAACCCGGCCAGACGCGTCGACGAGTACCCGCACCAGTTCTCGGGGGGAATGCGACAGCGCGTCATGATCGCGATGGCCCTCTCGTGCAACCCTTCGCTGCTGATCGCCGACGAGCCGACGACCGCTCTCGACGTCACGATCCAGGCACAGATCCTCGAGCTCATGAAGCGGCTCCAGCACGATCACGGGTCGGCGATCGTCTTGATCACCCACGACATGGGGGTCATCGCCGAACTGGCGGAGCGCGTATGCGTCATGTACGCGGGGCGAGTGGTCGAGGAGGCGCCCAAGCGGAGTCTCTTTCGCAATCCGCAGCACCCGTACACCTGGGGGCTGCTCGCCTCGATTCCGCGCCTCGACCGGCCGCGGCAGCGGCGTCTGGTGGCGATCCCAGGGGCACCCCCGTCGCCTCTTCAGCCGGTGGAAGGCTGCCGCTTCGAGCCTCGCTGCCCCCACCGGTTCGATCGGTGTACGACCCACCCGGAGCTGGTCGAGCGGGTCGGCCCCGGCCACAGGGACGCGTGTCACCTCGACCCCGCGGTACGCCCCGTCTTGCGGCAACGCTCGCTGCAGCCCGAGACACGTCGGGAAACCGCGTGAGCGAAGCGGGAGCGCATGTCCCGCTCATCGCGGCGCACGATCTCGTGAAGCACTTCCCCGTCCGCACGGGCTCCCTGCGTCGGGCGAGCTCCGAGCACGTTCACGCGGTGGACGGGGTATCCCTGGCGGTCGACCCCGGCGAGACCCTCGGGATCGTCGGCGAGTCCGGTTGCGGGAAGTCGACGCTCGGCCGGCTGCTCGTGCGGCTCGAGACTCCCACGAGCGGAAAGGTGATCTTCGACGGTGTGGACATCACGGGGCACTCACGCAACGCGCTCAGGCCGTTCCGGCGAGACATGCAGATCGTCTTCCAGGATCCGTACGCGTCGTTGAATCCCCGGAAGCGCGTCGTGCAGATCGTCGGTGATCCGTTGCGCATCCACCGCCTCGGCTCAGCTGCCGAGATTCGCCGGCGTGTGCGGGAGCTCCTGGAGGTAGTCGGCCTCTCCTCGGCCCACATCAACCGCTATCCACACGAGTTCTCGGGCGGGCAGCGACAGCGGATCGGCGTCGCGCGTGCGCTCGCCTTGAATCCTCGGCTGATCGTCGCCGACGAGCCGGTCTCCGCGCTCGACGTGTCGATCCAGGCCCAGGTCATCAACCTCCTCGACGACCTCCAGGACGAGTTCGGGCTCACCTACGTCTTCATCGCGCACGATCTCGGTGTCGTCCGCCACGTCTCGGACCGGATCGCCGTCATGTACCTCGGCGTGATCGTCGAGCAGGCGCCTGTGGACGTCCTCTACGAGCGCCCGATTCATCCGTACACCGAGGCGCTCCTCTCCGCGATCCCACTCGTCGACACCGGGGACAGCGCGCCACCGCCGCGGGGCAGGATCGTGCTCGAGGGAGAGGTACCAAGCCCGATTCACCCGCCGACGGGATGTCGGTTCCATCCTCGCTGTCGCTACGCGACCGATATCTGCCGGAGGGAACGGCCTCCGCTTGCCGTCTTCGGCGGCGGACGCTTTGCGGCATGCCATCACCCACTTGGCGGAGCGACGCCGCTCACAAGCCCGGCGCCACCGGCGCCCAACCACGACGAAGGAGAGTGAGATGAGCACCGGCGAGGGACGGATGGTGTGGGATGGGCACGAGACGTGGTACCGCGTCGTCGGCGATCTCGATCCGGGAGCCGAGAATACGCCCGTCGTGATCTGCCACGGTGGGCCTGGCGCCGCCCACGACTATTGCGAGCCCATCGCCGATCTGAGCCGCTTCGGGCGCGCGTGTGTCCTGTACGACCAGCTGGGCTGCGGCAAGAGCACGCACTTGCCTGACGCACCCGTCGACTTCTGGCAGCCACAGCTGTTCAAGGACGAACTGCGACGGCTGACACGCCATCTGGGCGTCGAATCGAGGCACATCGTGGTCGGTCAATCGTGGGGTGGGATGCTCGCGATGGAATACGCGCTCGATCATCCTCAGGGGCTGAGTGGCATCGTGGTGGCCGATTCGCCCGCCAGTATCCCGCTTTGGGTCTCTGAGGCGAACCGGCTGCGGGCCGACCTTCCGCCCGACGTCCAGTCGACCTTGATACGCCACGAAGAGGCCGACACGACCGACGAGCCGGAGTACGATGCTGCGGTCCGCGTGTTCTACGACCGGCACCTCTGCCGCGTGCCTTGGCCCGATTGCGTGGAACGCAGCTTCGCTCAGATGGCGGAGGATCCGACCGTGTACCACACCATGAACGGACCGAGCGAATTCCACGTGATCGGGTCGCTCAAGACGTGGGACATCACCGATCGCCTCCACGAG
>CAWGDT010000025.1:0-19133 GCA_963821365.1 uncultured Actinomycetes bacterium | reverse complement strand
CAAGTAATCGGGTGGTTCGGGACTGCGTCCCGGACCACCTCGACGATCTTCCAGGTGCGTTTCGCGGCGAGAGCCGCGGAACGCACCGCCCTACGCGACGAGCTGCACGGCGTCCGCGCCCGCCTGGTGGCAGTCGCGGCAGCGCGCCTCGTAGCTGTCGAGCGCGCCCACGACGATCGTCTCGCCGGAATAGGGTGCCGGATTGCCGTCGACGAGCCGCTGGGTCGTCGACGCCGGGCCGCCGCAGCGGTGGCAGACGGCCTGCAGCTTGTCGACGAACTCGGCCCGGGCGAGGAGCTCGGGCATGGGCCCGAACGGCAGGCGCCGGAAGTCCTGGTCGAGCCCGGCGGCGATCACGCGCGCGCCGCCGTCGGCGAGCGCGAGCGCGGCGTCGACGACCGTCGGCTCGAAGAACTGCACCTCGTCGATTCCGACCACGTCGCAGCCGCGGGCGCGGGCGACGAGCTCCGCGCAGCCGTCGACCGGGACCGCCGACATGCGGACGCCGGCGTGGCTGACGACGTCGGCTGCGTCGTAGCGGTCGTCGATCCGGGGCTTGAAGAGGACGACGTGCTGACCGGCGATCTCCGCCCGCCGGAGGCGGCGGATCATCTCCTCGCTCTTGCCGGAGAACATCGGCCCGCACACGACCTCGAGCCAGCCTCCCCGCTGCGGCGGCACCCTGATCACGGGCGGGATCCTAGTGGGGTCGGTGGACGGCGTAGAAGGGGTACTTTCCAAGGCTCTTTCGCGGCGAAGGCGCGAAAGAGCCTTGCTACACTCACGCACGGCTCGGCGGCGTAGCTCAGTTGGTTAGAGCAGCGGAATCATAATCCGCGTGTCGTAGGTTCGAGTCCTACCGCCGCTACCTTCCCCTTTCCTTTTCCGCCCCGAACCAGAACGAGAGAGAATGGCCACCGGAGTCAGAGTCGCTATCACGCTCGCCTGCACGGACTGCAAGCGACGCAACTACCAGTCCCAGAAGTCGAAGCGGAATACGCCCGACCGGGTCGAGTTCCGCAAGTACTGCCGTTGGTGCGGCTCGCACACGCTCCATCGCGAGACGCGCTAGGAGCTGGAGGCAGCAGAGGATGGCAGGAGAGACGAGACGCCAGCGGCGAGACGCGCGGCGCGCGGCGGGGCAGGAGCCCGCGCGTACGGGTCGGGCGACGCCGGTTCCCGCGGGGCCTGCGCCTGCCCCGGCGGTCGAGCACCATGCACGCCGCGGCGGGTTCATCCGCGAGTCGGTCGCCGAGCTCAAGAAGGTCGAGTGGCCGACGCGCGCCCAGGTGATCCAGGGCACGGTCGTCGTCATCATCGCCTGCATCATCGTCGGCGCCTATCTCTGGGGAGCCGACCAGATCCTCAAGCCGTTCGTCCGCGACGTGCTCCTCGGACAGTAGGGAGAGACAAGCTCAGATGTTTCACTGGTACGTGATCAACACCTACTCCGGGCACGAGAACAAGGTGAAGGCCAATCTCGAGCACCGGATCGTCTCGATGAACCAGCAGCAGCGGTTCCGGCGCGTCGTCGTCCCGACCGAGCAGGTGATCGAGACCAAGGACGGGCAGAAGGTCCAGACGGAGAAGCGCGTGCTCCCCGGGTACGTCCTCGTCAACATGGACCTGAACGACGAGGCCTGGACGGTCGTCAAGGGCACGCCGGGCGTAACCGCGTTCGTGGGCGCAGGCGCGAAGCCGTCGCCGCTCTCGACGGCGGAGGTCGATCGGATCCTCCACGCGGGCGGCGCCGCCGGTGCCCCGGCGACGCGCGCGCAGTTCGAGTTCTCCCTCGGCGAGTCGGTGAAGGTGACGTCCGGCCCGCTTTCCGACTTCGACGGCGAGATCGTCGACGTCAACGCCGACGCCCAGAAGCTCAAGGTGCTCGTCGACATCTTCGAGCGGCAGGTCCCGGTCGAGCTCGGGTTCGACCAGGTGAAGAAGATCGACTAACGACAGATAGGAGGAGGCGCCAGGCGCCGCACGCACTCCGATGGCCAAGAAGGTCCTCACACTCATCAAGCTGCAGATCCCCGGCGGGCAGGCGAACCCCGCGCCGCCGGTCGGCCCCGCGCTGGGCCAGCACGGCGTCAACATCGTCGAGTTCACGAAGGCGTTCAACGCGCAGACCGCGCACGAGAACGGCCGGATCATCCCGGTCGAGATCACCGTCTTCGAGGATCGCTCGTTCACCTTCATCACGAAGACGCCGCCCGCGGCCGTCCTCATCAAGGAAGCGCTCGGGCTCGCGTCCGGCTCGGCGGAGCCGAACCGCAACAAGGTCGGCCGCCTGACCCAGGCGCAGCTCCGCTCGATCGCCGAGACGAAGATGCCCGACCTGAACGCGAACGACGTCGAGGCCGCGATGCTCGTCATCGCCGGCACCGCCCGATCGATGGGCGTGGAGGTGGAGCAGCAGTGAGCGGCATGGCAAGCGGTACGACGCGGCGCGCGCGGCCTTCGACCGCGAGAAGCTCTACGCGCCGGCCGAGGCGGTCGCCACGCTCAAGGCCGTCCCCGACGCGAAGTTCGACGAGACCGTCGAGGTTCACTTCCGCCTCGGCCTCAACGTGCGCCACGCGGACGAGCAGCTGCGCGGCACGATCATGCTCCCGCACGGAACGGGCCGCTCCACGCGGGTGGCCGTGTTCGCCGAGGGCGACAAGGCGCGCGAGGCGCAGGAGGCCGGTGCCGACGTCGTCGGCTCCGCCGACCTGGCCGCGAAGATCGAGGGCGGGTTCCTCGACTTCGACGTCGCGATCGCGACCCCGGACCAGATGGGCAACGTCGGCAAGCTCGGCCGGGTGCTCGGACCGCGCGGGCTGATGCCGAACCCGAAGACCGGTACCGTCACGTTCGACATCGCCAAGGCCGTCTCCGACGCCAAGGCCGGCAAGCTCGAGTACCGCACCGACCGTGGCGCGAACGTGCACCTGCCGATCGGCAAGAAGAGCTTCGGCGAGAGGCAGCTGCTCGAGAACTACGCGGCCGTCATCGAGGAGATCGTCCGGGCGAAGCCCGCAGCCGCCAAGGGCCGCTACATCAAGGGCATCACCCTGACGACGACGATGGGGCCCGGCATCCACCTCGATCCGACCCGCACGCGCGACGTCGCCGAGTCCGCCGACGCGGGTTCGGCCCAGGAGGCGGCTGCTACCGTCTGACGCACACATCCGACCAGGAACCCACCGAAGACAGCCGGCAGCCCGACGCGGGCGGAGGTCCGGCCGAGGGAGGTCAGGAGCAGCCGCCGGCGGAAGCCTGCGGTCCCGGGCCCACCTCGCGAGGTGGGCCTAGTCGTTTCCGAAGGAACGACACATGCAGAGAACCGAGAAGGAACAGGTCGTCGCGGAGCTCGCCGAGCAGCTGCGCTCGACCGACTCGCTCATCGTCGCCGACTACCGCGGGCTGACGAACGCGCAGCTCGAGGAGCTCCGCGGCAAGCTGCGCGGCAGCGGCGCGCGACTTCAGGTGGTCAAGAACACGCTGACACGGCGCGCGGCCGAGGCGGCCGGGGCCGAGGCGCTGCTCGCGCTGCTCGAGGGCCCGACCGCGATCGCCTTCGTCGACGCGGACGGCGACCCCGTCGCGGTCGCGAAGGCGCTGTCCGACACCGCGAAGGAGACGAAGGTGCTCGCGCTCCGCGGTGGGACGCTGTCCGGCCGGTCGATGTCGGGCGAGGACGTCGAGGAGCTCGCGAAGCTCCCGGCTCCGGACGTGCTCAAGGGCCAGCTCGTCGGCGTCATCATCGCGCCGCTGACCCAGCTCGCCGCGCTGCTCGCAGCTCCGCTTCGCGATCTCGTCGGCCTGGTCGACGCGCGGATCGCGCAGCTGGAGGAGGGCGGCGACACGTCCGCCTCCGCCGGCGCGGCAGAGCAGGAGCCGCCGGAAGACGCCCCGGCCGACGAGACCGCCGCGGAGGCGGCCGCGCCGGAGACCGAGGCGGACGCGCCGGTCGAGGAGCTCGCCGCAGAGGCGACACAGGAAGTACCCGAGGCGTCCGGCGAGGCCGCCGCGCCCGAGGATGCCGAGAACGTCGACACAGGAACCGAGGAGGAGTAAGAGATGGCAACGGACACCGCGAAGGTGCTCGAGACGCTCGGCAACATGACCGTGCTCGAGCTGGTGGATCTGAAGAAGGCGATCGAGGAGGAGTGGGGCGTCACCGCCGCCGCTCCCGTCGCGGTCGCCGCAGCGCCCGGCGCGCCGGCCGCCGGCGACGGCGCGGCGGCGGAGGAGAAGGACTCCTTCGACGTCGTGCTGACGGGCGCGGGCGACAAGAAGATCCAGGTGATCAAGGTCGTCCGTGCGGCGACCGGCCTGGGGCTCAAGGAGGCGAAGGACCTGGTCGACGGCGCCCCCGGCGCCGTCAAGGAGGCGCTCGCCAAGGACGAGGCCGAGAAGCTGAAGGCCGAGCTCGAGGAGGCCGGCGCGTCCGTCGAGCTGAAGTAGGCGTGGGGGAGCCCACGGTTCCCCCACGAGCCCCCTCCTTCCGGTTCACGCACCGGTCGCCCACTGCTCGCCTCCCGGCCGGCAAAGCCGGCCTTCGGCGGCAACGCGCCGCGCACGGGCAAGTCTGAGAGCGGACAAGGGCCCGGCCTCCGGGCCCTTGCGTGATCAGGTATCATCTGTGGCGGACTGTTTTCGCCGCCCCTTCGGGGTTGCGGCGAAGCATGCGTGTCCGCTATTCTTCGCTGTTCCGCTTCGAGCCTGGCTCTCACTCTGCCCGTCCTCATCACTGACCGCCGTACGTAAGGGAGGCTGTTCTTGAGCAGCACCGCAGTCGCGCCGCGCGCGCGCAAGACGTTTTCGCGCCTGAAGCACGTCCTCGACCTCCCCAACCTCATCGACATCCAGAAGGCCTCGTTCCAGTGGTTCCTGGACGAGGGGCTCCGCGAGACGATCGACGACATCTCGCCGATCACCGACTACACGGGCACCCTGGCCGTCGAGTTCGGGGAATACGAGTTCGGCCCGCCGCAGCACACGATCTCCGAGTGCCGCGAGAAGGACCTGACCTACCAGGCGCCGCTCTCGATGACCGTCCGCTTCGTCAACACGGAGACGGGCGAGATCCGCGAGCAGCGGGTCTTCATGGGTGACTTCCCGATGATGGCCGAGCACGGCACCTTCATCATCAACGGCACCGAGCGCGTCATCGTCACGCAGCTCGTGCGCTCGCCCGGCGCGTACCTGATGGAGCCGAAGGACGCGACGAAGCAGGTCTTCACGGCGAACCTGATGCCGTCTCGCGGCTCGTGGCTCGAGCTCGAGATCGACAAGAAGGGCATCGTCTATGCCCGCATCGACCGGAAGCGGAAGCTGCCGATCACGACGCTGCTCCGGGCGCTCCCGACGGAGGACCCGACGACGGGCTTCGAGCTCGACACGTCGACGAACGAGGCGATCCTCTCCCTCTTCGACGAGTCGACCCGCGTCTACATCCAGAACACGCTCGAGAAGGACCCCTCGACCCGCGAGGAGGAGGCCCTCATCGAGGTGTTCAAGAAGCAGCGCCCGGGCGAGCCGCCGACGCTCGACAACGCGCGCAACCTCCTGCGCTCGCTGTTCTTCGACCCCAAGCGCTACGACCTCACGAAGGTCGGCCGCTACAAGCTCAACCAGCGCCTCGGCGTCGATGCCGGCGAGGACGTGCGCGTGCTCACGACCCAGGACATCCTGGCGCTCGTGCGCAAGCTCGTCGACCTCCCGGCGCGCCTCGGGGTGCTCGAGGACTCGAAGGACTTCGCGGCGGAGGCCGCCGTCATCTCGCGCGAGCCGATCCGCAGCGAGCTCGACGAGTACGAGCACTTCGGCAACCGTCGGCTCCGCACCACGGGCGAGCTGATCCAGGAGGCATTCCGCGTCGGCCTGTACCGGATGGAGCGGGTGGTGCGCGAGCGGATGACGACGGAGGACGTCGACACGATCACCCCGCAGACGATCATCAACATCCGCCCGGTCGTCGCAGCGCTCAAGGAGTTCTTCGGCTCCTCGCAGCTGTCGCAGTTCCTCGACCAGACGAACTCGCTCTCGGCCTTGACGCACCGGCGCCGCCTCTCGGCGCTCGGCGCCGGTGGGCTCACGCGCGAGCGCGCGCCGATCGAGGTGCGCGACGTCCACCCGACGCACTACGGCCGGATGTGCCCGATCGAGACGCCCGAGGGGCCGAACATCGGCCTCATCGGCGCGCTCGCCTCGTACGCCACCGTGTCCGAGTTCGGCTTCATCCAGACGCCGTACCGGGTCGTGTCGAAGGCGAAGGTCTCCGACGAGATCATCTACCTCGACGCAGCCCAGGAGGCGCAGTACACGATCGCCCAGGCGTCCGAGCCGGTCGATCCCAAGACGGGCAAGTTCGTCAACGAGCAGGTGCTCTGCCGCTCGTCGGCGGGCGAGGCCGTGATCGCGCGGGCCGACCAGGTCGACTACATGGACGTCTCGCCGGCGCAGATCGTCTCGGTCGCGACGGCGCTGATCCCGTTCCTCGAGCACAACGACGCGAACCGCGCGCTCATGGGCGCGAACATGCAGCGGCAGGCGGTGCCGCTGATGATCCCGCAGGCGCCGCTCGTCGGCACGGGGCTCGAGTACCGGGCCGCCGTCGACACCGGCGACGTCGTGCTCGCGCGGAATCCGGGCACGGTGATCGACGTCGACGCCGAGCGGATCGTCGTCGAGGGCAGGGGCACCCGCGACGAGTACCCCCTGACGAAGTTCATGCGCTCGAACCAGGGCACGCTCATCCACCAGAAGCCCGTCGTCGGGCTCGGCGACACGGTCGGCAAGGGCGAGGTGCTCGCGGACGGCGCCGCGACCGACCGCGGCGAGCTCGCGCTCGGCGCGAACCTGCTGGTCGCGTTCATGCCGTTCGAGGGCTACAACTTCGAGGACGCGATCGTGCTCTCCGAGCGGCTCGTCAAGGACGACGTCCTGAGCTCGATCCACATCCACGAGTACGAGATCGACGCGCGCTCGACCAAGCTCGGCGACGAGGAGATCACGCGCGACATCCCGAACCGCTCGGAGGAGTCGCTCGCGAACCTCGACGAGCGCGGCGTCGTCCGCATCGGCGCCGAGGTTGGCTCCGGCGACCTGCTCGTCGGCAAGGTCACGCCGAAGGGCGAGACGGAGCTCACCGCGGAGGAGAAGCTGATCCGCGCGATCTTCAAGGAGAAGGCGCGCGAGGTGCGCGACACGTCGCTCAAGGTCCCGCACGGCGAGGGCGGCAAGGTGATCGGCGTCAAGACGTTCTCCCGCGACGCGGGCGACGACCTGCCGCCCGGCGTCAACGAGCTCGTCCGCGTGTTCGTGGCGAAGAAGCGCAAGATCGCCGAGGGCGACAAGCTCGCCGGCCGCCACGGGAACAAGGGCGTGATCTCGAAGATCGTCCCCGAGGAGGACATGCCGTTCCTCGAGGACGGCCGCGCCGTGGACGTCGTCCTGAACCCGCTCGGCGTGCCGAGCCGGATGAACATCGGCCAGATCCTCGAGACCCACCTCGGGTGGGCGGCCGCGCACGGCGTGTTCACCGAGGGCGAGCCCGTCAACGAGCGGGCGCCGATCAACGCGCCCGACCCGCGCGCCGTCGCGACGCCCGTGTTCGACGGCGCCACCGAGGCGGACGTCGACGAGGCGCTGATGGCGTGGGCCGAGCAGAGCGACACGATCGGCATGAACGTCGACCGGAGCCGGGTCGAGGGTCGCCGCTGCTCCGGCAAGGTGCACCTCTTCGACGGCAAGTCGGGCGAGCCCTTCGAGCAGAAGGTGACCGTCGGCTACATGTACATCCTCAAGCTGCTCCACCTGGTCGACGACAAGATCCACGCGCGCTCGACCGGCCCGTACTCGCTCGTCACCCAGCAGCCGCTGGGCGGCAAGGCGCAGTTCGGCGGCCAGCGCTTCGGCGAGATGGAGGTGTGGGCGCTCGAGGCGTACGGTGCCGCGTACACCCTCCAGGAGATGCTCACGATCAAGTCCGACGACACGATCGGCCGCGTCAAGGCGTACGAGTCGATCGTCAAGGGCGAGAACATCGCCGAGCCGTCGATCCCCGAGTCGTTCAAGGTGCTGCTCAAGGAGATGCAGTCCCTGTCGCTCGACGTGCACGTGCTCTCGGACGAGGGCCGCGAGGTCGAGGTGCGCGAGGAGGACGACGAGCTGCTCCGTGCCGCGGAGGAGCTCGGCATCGACCTCTCGCCCGCATCGATCCGCGGCACCGCCGGCGAGCCGACCGTGCAGGAGGTCGAGGAGGGTGCGCCGGAGGACGGCGCCGACCTGACCCTCGCCTCGGACGAGAACCTCGAGGAGGAGCCGGCCGAGGAGGAGCTCGCTCTGCCCGCCGACCTCGAGGTAGAGGACTGAGACGTGGGACGTCGCCTCGCGATTTCCCCCGGAAGCTGGAGAGACAAGACGCGAACTGGAGAGCTCCTCGTAGGGGGAGTGCTCCGAAGGAGACATCCCCTTGGCGCAGATCGACATCAACGATTTCGACGCGATCCGGATCGGGCTTGCTTCCCCGAAGCAGATCCGTGACTGGTCGATGGGCGAGGTCACCAAGCCGGAGACCATCAACTACCGAACCCTGAAGCCGGAGCGGGACGGCCTGTTCTGCGAGCGCATCTTCGGTCCGACGAAGGACTGGGAGTGCTACTGCGGCAAGTACAAGCGAGTTCGCTACAAGGGGATCATCTGCGAGCGCTGCGGCGTCGAGGTGACGCGCCAGAAGGTGCGCCGCGAGCGCATGGGGCACATCGACCTCGCCGCGCCGGTCTCGCACATCTGGTTCTTCAAGGGCGTTCCGAGCCGGATCGGCTACCTGCTCGACATCGCGCCGCGCGAGCTCGAGAAGGTTCTCTACTTCGCCGCGTCGATCGTGACGGGCGTCGACCAGGAGAAGCGCGCCGCCGACCTCGCCGACCTCGAGGACAAGGTGCGGGGCGAGTCCGAGCAGATCTACGTCGACCGCGACGAGCAGCTCTCGGCGCTCGACGACCGTCTCAAGCGCCGCCGCGACTACCTCGCCGCGGGCAAGGACAAGGGGTTCGACGAGGACGACGAGTTCTGGGCCCGCGGGCTCTCGAACTGGGCCGAGGACCAGGCGATGCCGACGCTCGACGAGGCCCGGACGCTCGCCGGCTCGATCTTCCCCGAGCTCGCGAAGACCGTCGCGGGCGAGGATCCGAAGCGCCTCCGCGAGCTGGTCCGCCAGACGGCGACCCGCGACGACCGTCGCCTCGCGCCGCGCGAGATCGAGTCGGTCGGAACCGCCGCGCAGGAGATCCGCACCGCGCTCGACCCGCTCCGCGCCGAGCTCGAGAAGGCCTCGGGCGCGAAGAAGGGCGCGATCACGAAGCACCTCCACAAGCTGCTCGACCAGCTGCTCGCGGGCGAGGAGCTCTCCGGCGACGACGCCGAGCTCGCCGCGTCCATCGACGCGAAGAACCTCGAGCGCGCGCGCGAGATCGGCAACGGCCTCCTGCGCGACGTGCTGGAGCGGGCGGACGCCGACGCAGGCCCCGAGCAGGTGCGCGAGCTCGCGTACGACCTCTGCCTCGTCGAGGGTGCCCGCAAGGAGGACCTCGAGGCGGCACAGCAGTGGGCGACGAAGGTCAAGGAGATGGTCGCCGACATCGAGAGCCGCCGCGAGGACACGCGCGAGGCGGCGGTCGAGGGCGTCCGCCGGCTCGAGGACACGTGGAAGCTCTTCCGCGAGCTCGACGTCAAGCAGGTCGTGAACGACGAGCAGCTCTTCCGCGAGCTGAAGGACCGCTTCGGGTCGCCGTACGGCTTCGGCGTGTACTTCCGCGGCGGGAATGGGCGCGGAGGCGATCCGCGAGCTGCTCCGTGATCTCGACCTCGAGCAGGAGTCGCTCATGCTGCGCGACACCATCAAGACCTCGAAGGGCCAGAAGCAGCAGCGCGCGATCAAGCGCCTCAAGGTCGTGCAGGCATTCATCACGTCGGAGAACAAGCCCGAGTGGATGGTGCTCGAGGCAGTGCCGGTGATCCCGCCCGAGCTCCGCCCGATGGTGCAGCTCGACGGCGGCCGCTTCGCCACGAGCGACCTCAACGACCTCTACCGGCGCGTGATCAACCGCAACAACCGGCTGAAGCGGCTGCTCGACCTCGGAGCCCCCGAGATCATCGTCAACAACGAGAAGCGGATGCTCCAGGAGGCCGTCGACGCGCTGTTCGACAACGGTCGCCGAGGGCGCGCGGTGACCGGCCCGGGCAACCGGCCGCTCAAGTCGCTCTCCGACATGCTCAAGGGCAAGCAGGGCCGGTTCCGCCAGAACCTGCTCGGGAAGCGCGTCGACTACTCGGGCCGCTCGGTGATCGTCGCCGGGCCGAACCTGAAGCTGCACCAGTGCGGGCTGCCGAAGCTGATGGCGCTCGAGCTCTTCAAGCCGTTCATCATGAGCCGGCTGGTCGAGCGGAAGTCCGTCCAGAACATCAAGGCCGCGAAGAAGCACGTCGAGTCGATGGTCCCCGAGGTGTGGGACGTGCTCGAGGAGGTCATCGCCGAGCATCCCGTGCTGCTCAACCGCGCGCCGACGCTCCACCGCCTGGGCATCCAGGCGTTCGAGCCGGTGCTCGTCGAGGGCAAGGCGATCCAGGTCCATCCGCTCGTCTGCCATGCGTTCAACGCCGACTTCGACGGCGACCAGATGGCGGTCCACCTGCCGCTCTCGGCGGAGGCGCAGGCCGAGGCGCGGATCCTGATGCTCTCCTCGAACAACATCCTCTCCCCGGCGCACGGGCGTCCGCTCGCGACGCCGACGCAGGACATGGTGCTCGGCGCCTACTTCCTCACGTACTGCGCGCACGATCCGCTCTCGGAGACGTCGACCGAGGAGCTCGTGAAGAAGCTGGGCGTCAAGGGGCTCCGGCGGTTCTCCACGGAGGAGCAGGTCGAGTTCGCGCTGGAGGACAAGGGCGACAAGGTCTCGCTCCAGGAGCCGATCGAGTACCGGCGCGGGGACGAGGTGCGCCTCACCACGCCCGGCCGCGTGATCTTCGAGTCGGAGCTCGAGCGCTCGCTCGAAGACGCGGTCGTGGACGGCCTGCACGAGCCGCTCGTCGTCGACCGCGCGCTGACGAAGCGTGAGCTCGACGCGCTCATCGACAAGCTGGTCGGCGACTACGGCGCGTACGCCGTCGCGACCGTGCTCGACACGATCAAGTCGCTCGCGTTCCGCTACGCGACGCGCGCCGGCATCACCGTGTCGAAGAACGACATCGTGATCCCGCCGGAGAAGGAAGCGATCCTCGCCGGCTACGAGGAGAAGGTGACGAACGTCGAGCGGGAGTACGAGCGCGGCCTGATGACCGAGGAGGAGCGCAAGGAGCGTGTCATCGCGGTCTGGACGGAGGCCACGAACGACGTGGCGAAGTCCATGGAGGCAAACCTCCACGAGACGAACACAGTGCTCATGATGGCCAAGTCCGGCGCCCGCGGGTCGTTCAACCAGATCCGCCAGCTGGCGGGCATGCGCGGCCTGATGGCAAACCCGAAGGGCGAGATCATCGAGCGCCCGATCAAGGCCAACTTCATGGAGGGCCTCTCGGTGCTCGAGTACTTCATCTCGACGCACGGCGCCCGCAAGGGCCTCGCCGACACGGCGCTCCGGACAGCCGACTCGGGCTACCTGACGCGCCGCCTCGTCGACGTCTCGCAGGACGTCATCATCCGCGAGGAGGACTGCGGGACGTCCGACCACGTCGAGCTTCCCGCGATCCTCGACGGCCAGGTCAACCTGAGCGCGGCCGGCCGGGTGCTGGCGGTGGACGTCCACAAGCCGCTCAAGGACGGCAAGCCGGGCAAGACCGTGCTCGCCGAGAGGGGCGAGCTCCTCACGAAGCCGCGCCTGCGCGAGGTCGTCGAGCAGCTCGAGGAGGCGGCCGAGACGGCGCTGCTCCCGCTCCGGACGGTGCTCAAGTGCCGCAGCGAGGTCGGGGTGTGCCGCGCCTGCTACGGGACGTTCCTGGCCACCGGCGACATGTGCGAGATCGGCGACGCGGTGGGCATCGTCGCGGCGCAGTCGATCGGCGAGCCGGGCACGCAGCTCACGATGCGGACATTCCACACGGGCGGCGTCGCCGGCGCGGACATCACGCACGGCCTTCCGCGGGTCGTCGAGATCTTCGAGGCCCGCAACCCGAAGGGCGCCGCAACGCTCGCCGAGGTCGGCGGGAAGGTCTCGGTCGAGGAGCAGGAGCGGACGGTGCTCGTCAGCGTGACGCCGACGACGCTCGACGAGAACGGCGAGCCGCTCCCGATCAAGGAGTACTCCTTCCCGCGGCGGACGCGGCTGCTCGCCCGCTCGGGCGACACGGTCGAGCAGGGGGATCCTCTCAACGAGGGCTCCCGCAACCCGGCCGACATGCTCGAGCTGCACACGAGGGCGGGGCGGGGCTCGACCCCGACCGAGCTGTACCTCGTGGGCGAGGTGCAGAAGGTCTACAAGTCCCAGGGCGTCGACATCCACGACAAGCACATCGAGCTCATCGTCCGCCAGATGATGAAGAAGGTGCGCGTCGAGACGCCCGGTGACACCGAGCTCCTTCCGGGGCAGCTCGCCGACAAGGTCGTGCTCGAGCGGGCCAACGACGCAGCGCGCGGCGCCAAGGGCGAGGAGGCGACGTTCGAGCCGCTCATCCTCGGCATCACCAAGGCCTCGCTGGCGACGGAGTCGTTCCTCTCGGCCGCCTCCTTCCAGGAGACGACGAAGGTCCTCACGGACGCGTCGATCGAGGGCAAGGTCGACCGGCTGCTCGGGCTGAAGGAGAACGTGATCATCGGGAAGCTGATCCCTGCGGCCACGGGTCTCAAGAAGTACCGCGGCATCTCCATCGAGCCATCCGAGCCGCTCCCCGCGGCGATGTTCGGCCCCGGCACGGATGCCGAGCTGCTCGCCGCACTCGAGGAGATCGGCGACGGCGAGGGGCTCGACCTCGCCTCGCTCGGCCTCGGCTACGAGGACGAGCTGCCGGAGCTCCCCGAGCTGCCGGACGTTCCCGACGCAGCCGACGCGACGGACGAGGCGTAGAGGGCGGGACCGGGTCAGGCACCGTGCGGTGCCTGACCCCCGAGAAGCCGGGCCGCGAGCTCGACGGCGTCCTCGCCCGACTCGAGCTCGACGGCCCGTCCCGACGACGGGCACTGCGCCTCGATCCGCGCGAGGACGCCGAGCGCGTCCGCACGGCCGAGCCCGGGGAGGACGAGGGCGACCGCCCGGGGCCCGACGGCGTAGACGGGCACGTCCAGCACGGAGCGGGCGCCGCGCGCGAGCGTCGCGGCGTCGCCCTCCTCGGCGCGGACGACCGCAGCTGCGAGTCGCTGGCCCTGTGAGCGAGCCGCGGCGACTCCCGCGGCGATTGCCTGCAGGAGTCCCGCGCGACCCGCCAGGTCGGCCTCGACGAGCGACGCCGGATCCGTCGGATCGGGCGGGGCGGCGAGGGCATCGAAGGAGCGGATCACCGTCAGCTCGCCGAGCGAGGAGACGGCTGCGTCGATGCGTGCGGCGACCTCGGCGAGCGCATCGCGACGTCGTCGGGCGCGGGCGGCGCGCCGGCGCTGCGCCACCGTGGCGAAGACCGTGACCGAGACGAACGCCGCGGCGCCGAGGACGACGAGTGCAACGGTGAGGTTCACGCTTCCGAGTATCGACCTTGCGGTCCGGAAGCATCAGCCCTCGAGGACGATCTCCCCCGGGGCGATCTCATGGAGCGTGCCGTTCGCCTTCGGTCGGCTCCCGGCCGATCCCGAGACGACGACCGATCCGCGGCGGACGTGCTTCGCCTCCGTGAGCGCCGCCTCGGCCCGGGCGACGAAGGAGTCGACGTCGTCTCGCGGCTCGAGCTCCGCGATCCCTCCCGACACGGAGATCGCTCCGGCGTCTCCCATCGGATGTGCCGCGAGCTCGTCCCGGATCGCCTCGAACAGCCCGGACGCGTCGCCGCCCTCCGATCCGGGGCGGACGACCGCGAACCTGCCGCCGCCGAGCCGGAACGCGTAGTCGAGCCGGTGCGCCACCGATCGGAGGCGCTCGGCGAGCTCGAGCAGCACGCCGTCCGCGGCGACGATCCCGATCCGGGCGTTCAGCCACGTGAGCCGGTCGACGTCGATCACGAGCAGGGCGAGAGGATAGTGCGCGAGGCGTGCGCGGAGGATCTCCCGCTCGAGGACGTCGGGAAACGACTGGCGATCGAGGAGGTTGGTGAGCATGTCGAGCTCCGGGACGACGTCCGCGTCGCGCAGGTTGAGCGCCCGCGAGATCGGCGGGCGCGCCGTCTGCGACGAGCGCCGCGAGGCCGTCGACGTCCTCCTCGCTGAAGCGCCGGCCGCGATCGCGCGTCAGGACGCCGAGGAGGCTCTGCGCCTCGTCCTCGGCGAGCAGGGGCATGACGAGGCCGGCCCGGACCGGCTCCTCGCCGTCGGGCGCGACGAGGTCGCCCGCGAACGCGACCTCGATCGCGCGGGCGCCGCGGTAGTCGGGAAAGCCCATCCGCGCGATGTGGTTCGTCTCGGACTCCGACAGGCCGACCGTGGCGACGATCGGCGTGCCCTTGCCGCCGGTGACGAGGGCGATGGCGCCGTCGGCCGCCGTCCGCTCGCGCGCCAGCTCGAGCGCGCGCACCATCGGCTCGGGGTCGTCCTCGAGCTCGAGCGTCGCGATCGGGCGCGAGCTCTGGAGTGAGGCGAGCGCGTCGCCCAGCGTCTGCGCGAAGCCGGCGAGGCGGTCGTCGTAGCGGCGAAGCATCGTCGCGGTCACGTCCGCCTGGCGGGCGAGCAGCCTGCCGGAGGGCGAGCACGAAGAGGACGATCGAGAGCGCCGCGAGAACGAGCGCCGCAAGCGCGATCCACGTCGTCATCCCGCACCGCCGCGTCTCGTGCCGGGCACGCGTCCCTCCATCGAGGGAACCCTACAGTGGGGGGTGGCTGTTGCCGCCCCCGGCCGCGGGCGCCGTCGGGACCCGGGGCTATCCTCGCGCCGATGGGGACGATTCGCGCTCATCTCGTGGCGCTCGACGCGCCGGAGGACGCCGCCGGCGCCGGGGTCCTCGAGGCGTCGCCGGGCTCGCCGGTCCCGCTGGCAGCGCTCGACCTGCCGCCCGCTCGGCGCCCCGGCTGGCCGACGCTCGCCGCGCTCGCGGCCGGCTGCGGGGTCGTGGCGATCGTGCTCGGCGCCTGGGCGCTCGTCGCGAACGTCCGCTCCGACGAGGCGCCGTCGCCCGACGTCCCGGCGCTGGAGCGCGCGGTCGCGATCCTGGCCGGGCCGGGAACAGAGCGCTTCGCGCTGCGCGGATCGATGGGGCGGATCACGCTCGTCGTGGGAGCCGGCGACCGGGCGGTGCTCGCGCTCGACGGCCTCGGCCCGGCGCCGGACGGCATGACCTACGCGGCATGGCTCGTCCCACCGGGCTCTGCCACGCCGCTCCGGGTGGCGACCTTCTCCGCGAGGGAGCCCGCGGTGCCGCTCGGGCGTGCGGTGCGCCGCGGCGCGCGCATCGCCGTCACGCTGGAGCAATCGCCCGCGCCGGACCGTCCCTCGCGGCCGCTGCGCCTCGTCGCCGTCCGCGGCTGACGCGGCGCCGTCCCTAGTCCGACGCCACGCTGGCGCGGTCCTTCCCGAGCTCCTTCGCGGTGTAGAGGGCCGAGTCGGCCCGCTCGAAGAGCCCCGCCGCCGTCTCGCCGTGGCGCAGCTCGGCGATCCCGGCGGAGATCCTCACGCGACCTCCTCCCGGAACGGACATCGTCGCGACACCGTCGTGCATCCGCTGGAAGAGCTGGGCGGCGTCGTCGGCAGTCGACTCGGGCATGATCACCGCGAACTCGTCGCCGCCGACGCGGCAGCCGACGTCCACCGAGCGGATCGAGTTGCGCAGGCGCTCGGCCACCTGCGCGAGCACGGCGTCGCCGGCCAGATGCCCGATCCGGTCGTTCACGGCCTTGAAATCGTCGAGGTCGAGGATCAGGAGCGCGAGACGACGGTCGTACCGCTGCGCGCGGAGCGCCTCGCGCCGGAGGGTCTCGTGGAAGTAGCGCTGGTTGAAGAAGCCCGTCAGCGCATCGGTCTCCGCCATCTGGCGCGCCTCGCGATAGCGGCGCGCGTTCTCGATCGCGGGGATGCACGTGGCGGCGATCTGCTCCATCGCGGCGACCCGCTCCGGCGCCGGCTCGTACCCGGGCGTCCGCCAGAAGAGCGCGAGCGTGCCGAGCGCGTTCCCGTCGCGGCTGACGAGGGGGACGAAGAGCCCGCCGCGCACCAGGTGCGTGTCCGCCGCATCGGCTGCTCCGTAGCGGTAGCTGACCGTGATCGGCCCCGGCGGCAGCGCGCCGCCGGCCCCGGACGACGGCGGGTGCGCCGCCTCCTCCGGCGTCAGGCCGCGCGTCGCGACCGTCGTCTGGCCGCCGGCCTCGTCGAGCACGACCATCGCGGCGTCGAACCCGGGTACCTCGAGAGCCGCGTCGAGCACCCGGTCGAGCAGCTCGTCGAACTCGATGGAGGTACCGAGATCGCTCAGGAACCGGTTGCGCTTGCTCTCGCGCTCGGCGCGCTCGAGCGCCTGCGAGAGGTCGCGCCCCAGGTCGTCCATCCGCGTGCGCATCTCGTCCACCGCCTGCACCAGGCGGTCGTCGCGCGGCGTCTCGGCGCGGCGCCGCGCGAGGACGAGCACGATCCCGCCGAGGCCCAGGAGAGCCGCCGCAGCAATGACCAGGCTGATCGTCGTTCCGCTCGAGATGTCCGGTCCCCACCCTTCCCCGCACGCAATCTAATCGGGCGGGCGGCGTTCGGGAACCCCGCTGTCGCCGCGGCCGGCCGTCGCCGCCCGCAAGAGCCGCGTTTCGGCTACCATTGCCGCTCCCCGGCGGCAGGGACGTCGTGCCTGCCGGCCTATCCGTGCGAGAGAAGAACTGCCGACCGACTTCGAGGAGCAGCGTGCCCACCGTCAATCAGCTCGTTCGCAAGGGGCGCAAGTCGCCCAAGGCGAAAGTGAAGACCCCCGCGCTTCGCGGCGCGCCGCAGAAGCGGGGCGTGTGCACGCGCGTCTACACGACGACCCCGAAGAAGCCGAACTCCGCGCTGCGCAAGGTCGCGCGCGTGAAGCTCACGAACCAGATGGAGGTCGGCGCCTACATCCCCGGCGAGGGGCACAACCTCCAGGAGCACTCGGTGGTGCTGATCCGCGGCGGCCGCGTCAAGGACCTGCCGGGCTTCCGCTACAAGGTGATCCGCGGCGGGCTCGACACCTCGGGCGTCGCCGACCGCCGTCAGGGCCGTTCGAAGTACGGCGCCAAGAAGGGCGGCTCGTAGCCCGATGCCCCGCCGCGCAGAGATCCAGCCGCGCACGGTCGTGGCCGACCCGGTGTACGGGTCGGTGCTCGTGACGCAGCTCGTCAACCGGCTCATGGTCGACGGCAAGAAGTCGATCGCCGAGCGGGTCGTCTACGACGCGCTCACGCAGGTCGCCGACAAGACGGGCAAGCCCGCGCTCGAGGCGCTCGACTCCGCCGTCAAGTCCGTCACCCCGGTGCTCGAGGTCCGTTCGCGCCGCGTCGGCGGCGCGAACTACCAGGTGCCCGTCGAGGTGCCGCCGCGCCGCGGCCGCACGCTTGCGATCCGCTACCTCGTCACGTTCGCGCGCGAGCGCCGCGAGAAGGGGATGGAGGCGAAGCTCGCCGGCGAGCTCTCCGACGCGATCGACCAGCAGGGCGGCGCGTTCAAGCGCAAGGACGACATGTACCGGATGGCGCAGGCCAACAAGGCGTTCGCGCACTACCGCTGGTGATCCGACGATGACGACGACGGCAACCCAGGTCGCGCTCGACCGCGTCCGGAACATCGGGATCATGGCCCACATCGACGCGGGCAAGACCACGACGACCGAGCGGATCCTGTACTACACCGGCCGCACGCACAAGCTGGGCGAGGTGCACGAGGGCGCCGCGACGATGGACTGGATGGCGCAGGAGCAGGAGCGCGGCATCACCATCACGTCGGCGGCGACCACGGCGTCGTGGCGCGACCATCGGATCAACATTATCGATACTCCCGGACACGTGGACTTTACCGTCGAGGTCGAGCGGTCGCTGCGCGTCCTCGACGGCGCGGTCGCCGTGTTCGACTCGGTCGCGGGCGTCCAGCCGCAGTCGGAGACCGTCTGGCGACAGGCCGACCGCTACGGCGTGCCACGCATCGCGTTCATCAACAAGATGGACCGCACCGGCGCCGAGTTCGACGCCGCCGTCCAGTCGATGCGCGACCGGCTCGGCGCGAACCCGGTGCCGATCCAGATCCCGATCGGCCAGGAGGACGCCCATCGCGGGGTCGTCGACCTCGTCGAGATGAAGTCGATCGTCTACGAGGACGACCTCGGGCAGACGTTCGCCGTCGGCGAGATCCCGGCCGAGCTCGCCGACGCGGCGAACGAGGCGCACCACGCGCTCATCGACGCGATCGCCGAGCACGACGACGAGCTGATGGAGACGTACCTGTCCGACGAGGCGTCCGTGACGCCCGAGATGATCCGGCGCGCGCTCCGCGCGGGCACGCTCGCCGACGCGCTCACACCGGTGCTGCTCGGCTCCGCCTTCAAGAACAAGGGCGTGCAGCCGCTCCTCGACGCGGTCGTCGACTACCTCCCGAGCCCCCTCGACGTCCCGGCCGTCCAGGGCACCGATCCGAAGACGGACGACGAGATCACGCGGCAGGCCGCGGAGGACGCGCCGTTCTCCGCCCTCGTCTTCAAGGTCATGTCCGACCCGTACGTCGGCAAGCTCACGTACTTCCGCGTCTACTCCGGCCACGTCAAGGCCGGCGACCGGGTGCTCAACACGACGAACGGCCGCACCGAGCGGATCGGCCGCATCCTCCAGATGCACGCGAACCATCGCGAGGAGCGCGAGGAGATCGGCGCCGGCGAGATCGCCGCCGCCGTCGGCATCAAGCAGTCGACGACCGGCGACACGCTCGCGGTCGAGAGCGCGCCGATCGTGCTCGAGTCGATGACGTTCCCGGACCCGGTCATCTCGGTCGCGATCGAGCCGAAGACGAAGGGCGACCAGGACAAGCTCGGCCAGGGGCTCGCGCGCCTCGCCGAGGAGGACCCGACGTTCCGGGTCACGT
>CAWGDT010000024.1:0-5937 GCA_963821365.1 uncultured Actinomycetes bacterium | reverse complement strand
CGAAACGTCGTATCGTCGCTCCGACTTGAACATTCGCGTCCTAGGTCCGCTCGAGGTCCTGAGCAACGGCGCCCGCGTGCGCCTGGGCGGCCCGAAACAGCGCACGGTTCTGGCGCTGCTGGCCGCTGAGGTGGGCAAGCCGGTCTCGGTGGACGCGCTGATCGACGGCGTCTGGGGCGACGATCCGACCGCCGCGGCACGCTCGACGCTGCAGACGTACGTCTCGAACCTCAGGACCGCGATCGGGGACGTCATCGTCCGCGACGACAGCGGCTACCGGCTCGCAGCCGAGCCGAAGGACGTCGACGCGTTCGAGTTCGAGCGGGCGGTCGAGAATGCGACCAGACTCGTGGAGACCGACCCTGCCGAAGCGGCGCAACTGCTCCGCGCTGCGCTCGCGCTCTGGCGTGGCCACCCGTACGCCGACGTGCCCGGCCCGTTCCGGCTGGAGCTCGAGGCGCGGCGCCTCGAAGAGCTGCGCCTCCGCGCCGTCGAGACGCGGATCGAGGCAGAGCTCGCCCTCGGGCGCCACGCGCAGCTGATCGCCGAGCTGGAGGTGCTATGTGAAGAGTTTCCTGATTTCGAGCGCTTCCGTGCGCAGCACATGCTCTCGCTCTATCGCTCGGGCCGGCAGGCGGAGGCGCTTCGCGCGTACCAGAAGACGCGTGCGTACCTGGCCGAGGAACTCGGCCTCGAGGCCTCGACGCAGCTGCAGGACGTCGAGCGGAGGATCCTCAACCAGGACCCGTCGCTCCTGCTCGAGGCGCAACCGCAGGTGCAGACGCTCGCCTTCCTCCTCACCGACGTCGAGGACTCGACGATCCTCTGGGAGCTGCACACGGACGCCATGCGGTCCGCGGTCGCCGAGCACGACCGCCTCGTGTTCAGCGCTGCCGAGGCGGCCGGAGGGCGGGTCGTGAAGCGCGTCGGCGATGGCGTCGATCTCGCCTTCGCGGACGTGGGGGCGGCGTTCGACGCCGCGAGCGAGATCCAGCGGGAGCTTGCCGCGGCCGACTGGGGCGAGCTGGAGCCACTGCGGGTGCGGATGGCGATCGACGTCGGCGAGGTCGAGGCTCGCGCAGACGACTACTTCGGGCCGGTACTCAATCGCGCCGGCCGGCTGCTCGCCGCCGCGCACGGCCGGCAGGTGCTCCTCTCAGGGGACGCGCATGCGGCATTGTCGGCGTTGCGGGGTGGCTGGCAGGCGAAGGCGCTCGGCGAGTTCCGGTTCAAGGGCATCGGCAGCCCGCAACACGTCTTCCAGCTCCTGTTGGACGGGCTTCCCTCCGACTTCCCTCCCCTCAGGATCGACCGCCTGCCCCCCGTGATCCTGCCCGGCGCCTTCGGCCGCTCGGTGCGGGGCTACGAGCTCCGCGAGCAGGTCGGCGGTGGCGACTTCGGCATCGTCTATCGCGCGTACCATCCTTCGGTCGGGCGCGAGGTCGCGATCAAGATCGTCCGACCCGAGCTGGTCAACCAGCCCGCCTTCGTGCGCGGGTTCGAGGCGGAGGCGCAGCTCATCGCGCAGCTCGAGCATCCGCACCTCGTTCCGCTGTACGACTACTGGCGAGACCCCGAAGGGGCGTACCTGGTGATGCGTTGGCTGCGAGGGGGCTCGCTGCGGCAGGCGCTCGAGCGAGGCCCGTGGAAGCTCGAGCCCGCCTCGCACCTGCTGTCGCAGGTGGCAAGCACGCTCGCCTACGCCCACCGGCAGGGCGTCGTCCACCGCGACGTCAAGCCCGCGAACATCCTGCTCGACGAGGACGGGAATGCCTACCTCTCCGACTTCGGAATCGCCGCCCGCCTGGCCGATTCGGACGACGCAGGGCGCCCGCTCACCTCGTCGCCCGCGTACGTTCCGCCAGAGCAGCTGGCAGGTGGTCAACCGCTCACGCCGCGGTCGGACATCTACGGGCTCGGCTTGCTGACGTTCGAGCTGCTCACAGGCCAGCGGCCGCCCATGGACGGGGCGCTACCGTCGTTGCGCGTGGTCAGGCCGGAACTGCCGGCTGCGCTCGACGAGGTGGTCGCCGGCGCCACCGCTTCGGATCCAAGCGAGCGCTACGAGTCGGTCGACCGATTCGTCGCAGCTTTCGCCGCCGCGGTCGGAACCCCGGTGGCTGAGACGTACACGCCCGCGGAGAACCCGTACAAGGGTCTGCAGGCGTTCGGCGAGGCAGACGCCGCCGACTTCTACGGACGTGCGGCGCTCATCGACGAGCTCGTGCACGCGGTCGGCGACCGACGCCTGATCGCGGTCGTAGGCCCGTCCGGAATCGGAAAGTCGTCCGTCGTCAAGGCCGGCCTCGTCGCGGCCCTCCGTCGCGGGGCGCTGCCGGAATCGAAACCGTGGATTGTCACCGACATGTTCCCCGGCTCATACCCCTACGAGGAACTTGCCGCCGCGCTCCTCCGGGTCGCAGTGGAGCTGCCCGACGACCTCGTCGAGGAGTTGGCGCGCGACGAGCTCGGGATCTGCCGCGTCGTGAAGCGGATCCTCCCGGCCCGAAGCGAGCTGCTGCTCATCGTCGACCAGTTCGAGGAGCTATTCACGCTCACAGCCGACGAGGAGACGCGCCGCCGTTTCCTCGAGGGACTCACCGCGCTCGCCGGCGACCCACACTCGCCTGCGCGCGTTCTCGTCACGCTGCGCGCCGACTTCTTCGACCACCCACTCCGCTATCCGGAGTTCGGGGAGCTCGTTCGGGCGGGAATGGTCGCGGTCGCAGCGCCTTCCGAGGACGAGCTTGCAGAGGCGATCGAGCGCCCGACACGGCGCGTCGGTGTTCGTTTCGAGCCGGGACTCGTCTCCCAGATCGTCGCCGACGTCCGCGATCAGCCCGGAGCCCTGCCGCTCTTGCAGTACGCGCTGACTGAGCTATTCGCCGCCCGCACCGGGGACACGCTGACGCTCGAGCGCTACGTCGCGACCGGCGGTGTCGTGGGCGCGCTCGGCCGGCGTGCGGAGGATCTCTACACGCGCCTCGGTCCATCGGCGCGGGCGGCGTGCCGCCACGTCCTCCTGCGCCTCGTCAGCGCCGACCCCGCCGCACAGGACACGAGGCGCAGGGTACGGCGCAGCGAACTCCGCCAGCTCGAACTCGAGCCCGGCGCGGTCGAGGAGATTCTCACGCGCTACGGCGAGCACCGACTGCTCACCTTCGACCGCGAGCCGCTGACGCGGACGCCGACCGTCGAGGTCGCGCACGAGGCGATCCTGTCCCAGTGGGACCGGCTACGCGGGTGGATCGAGGAGCGCCGCGAGAACCTTCTCCTCCACCGGAGGTTCATCGAGACGGTCGGAGAGTGGCAGGACGCATCGCGAGATCCCGGTTACCTACCCCACGAGGGCCGGCTCCAGCAATTCGAGGCCTGGGCGGGCGCGACCGACCTCGCGCTGACCGCCGGCGAGCGCGAGTTCCTGGCCGAGGCGCGGGGTGCCGCGGACGCGACGGCGCGGCGGCAGGCGCGGAGGCGCCAGGCGACGCTGGCGGGGTTCGCGGTGCTCGCGGTCGCGGCTTCGGCGCTCGCGGCGGTCGCGTTCATCCTCCGGGACGAGGCGCGGGACGATGCACGCCTCGCGACTGCCCGCCAGCTGGCCGCGTCCGCACAGGCGAACCTCGACGTCGATCCCGAGCGGAGCATCCTGCTCGCCGTCGAAGCCGCGGAGACGACCCGGCGACACGACGGCACGGTACTCGCGGAGGCCCAGCAGGCCCTGCACGACGCGCTCGCCACTTCGCGCGTGCTGGCGGCCGTGCCCGGCATCGGGCGGATGACCGGCATCGGACACGTCGTCGCCCTCGCGCCGGACGCATCCCGTTTCGTCGCAGCCGACCTCGAGGGCGAGGCCGCGAGCATTCGCGACGCGCTCACAGGCGAGAAGCTGGTGAGGCTCTCCGGGCACACCGGAGAAGTCCTCGCGGCGGGATACAGCCCGGAGGGGACGCTCGTCGCGACCGGAGGCGCCGACGGCACCGCGAGGCTCTGGAGCGTCGCCACCGGCGACCCGGTTCACGTGATGCGCGCGCATCGAGGCGGTGTGTTCGCGACCCGGTTCAGCTCGGACGGCACGCGGCTCGCGACGCTCGGCGCCGATCGCGCCGTGCGTGTCTGGGACGTCCGCACCGGACGAGAGCTCCAGGCGTTCGCAGATGTCCACGACCGCACCGCAGCGAGCGTCGCCTGGGGCGAGGGGGTCGCGTTCGTCGGCCGCGACCGCATCGCGGTCTCGCCGTGGGCGCGGGGAAGCGCCCCCTCGCCCGTCGTGGCGAAGCTGTTCGACGTCTCGTCCGGTAAGCAGGTCGGCATCGTCGAGGATCCCGGCGGTGTCGCTCGTGTCGTGGACCTCGACGTCGGCCGGGACGGGACAACGCTCGTCGCCGTTCAGGCGGAGAGCGGCCTGCTGCAGCTGTACGGGTTGCCGTCGGGGAAGCAGTTGGACGTCGTTCACGCCCATGGCGTAGCGGTCCTCGATGTCGAGCTCAGTCGCGACGGACGGCTCGTCGCCACCGGAGGCGTGGACGGGATCGCGAAAACCTGGGAGGTGGCACGCGGAAAGCTCAAGGAGGCCCTGACGCTCCGCGGTCACACGAACCCCGTCGGAAGCGTCTCGTTCGACCGCACGGGGACACGGCTCGTGACGTGGGGGCAGATCTCCGGCGAGGCAAGGGTATGGGACGTCTCGCCCGCCGGCCGCGGCGAGGTCCTCACGCTGCCCGGCCCGGAGACGGACTGGCACGCCGACATCGCGTTCATGCCGGACGGCCGTCGCCTCGTCGCGAGCTCCGGACGCGAGGGCACGGTGCGCGTCTGGAGCGTCGAGACCGGAGCCGAGTTGCTCGTCCTCGATCAGCACGCGCGAACGGACGCTCCGGTCCGCGCCGTCATCGGGATCGACGTCAGCGGGGACGGCTCGCGTATCGCGACCGCCGGCGCCGACGGCAGCGCCCGGATCTTCGACGCCAAGACTGGTCGGCAGCTGGTCGTTATCCGCGGTCGCCACTGCGTTGTGGGTGGGTTGTGTGTCGTCAACCGGGCGGTCTTCAGCTCGGACGGCTCGAGGATCGCGACGACGGGCTCGGATGCCACCGTGCGCATCTTCGACGCGACCACCGGTCGACAGCTTCGGGTGCTCAGGGGGCATGAGCCGGGCGGCTTCGGGACGTACCCGGTCGCCTGGAGCCCGGACGGGACTCGACTCCTGTCGACAGCGCCAGACGGAACGCGCATCTGGGATGCGCACGCCGGCCGGCAGCTGCTCGCGCTGCCACCGTCCGGAGGCCCCGGTGCGTCGGCTGCCTGGAGCCCCGATGGCACGCAGGTGCTCACCGAGTCGGGGATCGGTCCCGTGGTCTGGGACGCGTCGAGCGGCAAGCGACTGCGCACGCTCGAGACGAGCGCGGCGTCGTCGGACATGGTGTTCAGCCGCGACGGATCGCGGCTTGCGAACACGACCGTCGACGAGCGGGCGTTCGCGATCCGGATCTGGGACTGGCCCGCGGGTGTCGAGACCCTGAAGCTCCGCGAGAGTGGCATGCGCGTCGCGCTCAGCCCGGACGGCCGCCTTCTCGCCGGGGTGCGCCAGAGACAGCCCGTGCCGTTCGTGCGCGTGTGGGCGCTCGATCCGGAGCTCCTGCTCGAGATCGCTCGGAGCCGCATCACCCGTTCGCTGACCGAGGAGGAGTGCCGGCGCTACCTGCAACGACCCTGCTCCGACGATGGCTAGCGTGGCGCACGCCGTTGTCGCCACTGGCGTGACGGGACGATAGGCATGCCACTCACGCTGTGCTGGGTGCTGGTCACAGCCGGTTCGCCCGTCCCTCGTGAATGGCTCGGACGGCGTCGATGGTGTCCGCTTCCTCGGACCGCTTGTCTGGGCGGAACCCCTTCACACGCGCAAAGCGCAACGCGACGCCTCCCGGGTAGCGCTTGCTC
>CAWGDT010000023.1:0-162081 GCA_963821365.1 uncultured Actinomycetes bacterium | reverse complement strand
GCCCCTCAACGACGCGGGTTTGCGAGCCGCTCAGTTGGGATCGTTGCATCTCCTCGCGAAGGCTTCCATCGCGGCTGTTTGCGTTAGATCGCCTCCTTCGAGTACCGGGCGTGGCTCAGTCAGGGCAGCGGGGGCGGCGGAGTCTCGGCCTGCAGGACGCCCCTCGGGAAGCTCGACCACGCTCCCCACGGCGAGGGAAAGAGCGTGCTGAAGAAGTGCCCTTCCCACTCGGTCCACGCGGTCGCGATGTCCGCGGGCACGCACGCCTTCGAGCCTTGCGCAAGTGCGACACGGTCGACCACGAGAGCACGCACGCGGCGCTTGTCGTCGCGGATGTACCCCATCTCCTCCGCCGTGCCCCAGGGGTGGCTCAGCGTCTCGTACCACACGCCCTTCGGGAACCAGTTGTTCTGGCGATGCTCGTCCCACCAGATCTGCCGCCTGAGTCGGGTGATCGCGTCCGAGCTCGTCCGAAACTGCGAGCGCAGACTGTCGTCGGACTGCATCTCGTCGTACGCGCACATGTAGCCGTAATCCATGTTGATCTTGATCAGCCCTGGATCGACCGCGAGCAGGTTGTGGAGCTCGATCCGCGGAGCGATCACCTTCACAGGGACTCCCCAACCCCGGAACGGCTCGAGCTGGCGGCGCGTCGATCCGTCCAGCAGGAGTTCCATCCCACGTGTCGCGACCGGCAAGAGTGTCGAGGGGGCCGCCGCCGGCTGCGGCAGGGCCGCCGGGGACGGCAGGATCGCGATCACCTCATCGGCGCCCGCGCGAACCGCGGCCTCGATCGGGATGTTCTCGAGCACGCCCCCGTCCACGTAGGTCTCGCCGTCGGGCAGCGGAACGGGCGGATACGCGATCGGGATCGCCGCGGACGCCGTCAGCGCACGGCGCAGGCCGGGTGCCGGTCCGCCGTCGACCCACGCACCGTTGCCGTCGACGTACCGCACTCGTCCAGTTCGGGCGCCGTTGACGACGATCCGCAGCCGGATGCCCGACGCGGCCACCTTGGTTGGGCTGATGTCGGACTGGATCAGCGACTCGATCGGGTCGAAGAGGAGCAGCGACGGCCGGAGGAGGAGCTGCTGAATCGCCTGCACGATCTTCCCGATCGTGAGCCCGATACTGAGTCCCATATAGAGGACATCGCTGATCGACCCGAATACGCCCGTGCCGACCCCGTAGTTCATCGCGAACTTCAGCATCCCCCCTGCGATGTTGAGGTTCTGCACGGCCATGCTCGGGGGCTCCGGCGCCCAGCCCAGGAGATCCTCGAGCGGCTTCGTCTGCAGGATCCTGCGCATTTCGGGTCCAAGCTGGCTGAGGATCGTGTTGATCTCGCCACGGATGAGGAAGAGGTCCGCGGGCCCCATCATGTTCCGCCAGAGCTGCTCGAGCTGGGGTAACGCGGCCGGCCCTTCGGCAAGCTTCGCGGCGTTCAGCGCGCCGACGCTGGCGCCAACGAGCAGATCGGGGCGCACGCCGAATACGTCGTAGAGACAGCGCGCCACGCCAACTTCGAAAGCGCCCTTCGAGCCGCCGCCCGAGAACGCGAGCGCGAGCATTGACCGCACCTCCACCCGCACCGTAGCGGTCGCGTGTCCGCACTGATTGGTTGCGACGATCTCGTAGGTCCCCGACCACTCCGCCGTGCCGGCGGGGAGCTCGAGCAGGATGTCGCCGCGCTGCCCACTCGCGTCTGCCGGCGGGACGGCGGGCTGTTCGGCCGGAGCGCCTGCGGCAGCGCTCACACTCACCGAGTCGGCGTTGATCGCGCTCCACTGCAGGCGGATGGTCCCGGTCGGCCGCACGACTGCGCTCAACGCGCCGTTGGCCAGGAAGTAGTCGATCTTCGGCTTGCCGCCGCGGAAGACGTTCGTCCGCGTCTCCGTGATCGCGGCACTCGAGACGGTGCCGAGCTTGCCGAACGTGTTCGCCGCGTGCAGTTCGGCCCCCGGACCGAGGCACTCGCCGACGGCACCCACGAACTCCGAGACCGCGGCGCCGAGCGTCTCATTCGCGCCCTCGCTGACCTGGATGAACCCAACGGGCCCGATCCCGACGCCCTTCGGAACGGTTGTCCGGATCTCGCTGTCGCTCCAGTCCTTGTCCGCGACGTCGACCGAGATCCAGCCGCCCTCGAACGCCGGGAACATGAGGACGAGGCCGTAGGTGGACGCGTCCTCGCCGAAGCCCGAGCCCGTGATACGGACCTTCTCTCCGCCGCAGCCGTGGTCAGGGTCGAGCTTGTCGATCTTCGCGTTCGTCGCCTCACGCGGCTGCCGCGAGTACGTCACGGCGAGGTTGTGCATGCTCTCGAAGACCCCGATCAGACACGTTCGCTCGAAGACGTCGTCGAGCGGGACGAACTCGTTGCCGCGTCCGGGTGGGAGCCCTCCGCCCTCGTCGACAGGAAGGAGCGCACGCCGGAGGCGTTCGGTCAACAGCCCGTCGTCGGCGAAGTCGTACGTCGTGAACGGCTGCCCGAGGATCTCGTCGCGCCCGCGTGTGTTCGGCGCATCGAGGCCGAACGCGGTCGCGAACGCCTGCCGAGAATCCTGGTCTGTCCAGTCGCCGACGTTGCCGGCCAGCGCGGCGGAGATCAGCGTCGACACGGCGCGCTCGACGAAGCGTGCGCCGACACCAAGAGGATTGAGAAGAGCGTCGTCAATCAGCATGGGGGCGACGACCGCCCGCGCCGCCCCGTCCGAGCCGAACGGCCTCGCGCTGCGGTCGAGAACGCGCCGTGCCCGCGCGCCAACGGCGAGCGCGACGTCCGGCGGGTCGGGCACGCCGAAGGCAGACAGAAGCGGCTGTTCACGGCCCGGCGGCTCATCGCCGACCGGCAGGCCATCTGGTCCTATGCGCAACGACATGGGGCTAGTGGCAGAGTTGGATCACTCGTGTCTCGTTAGCCGACGACGGCGGTGTAACGACGACGCGATCGATTGCCGAGCCGTTGAGCGTGAACTGCTGCTCGACCGCGGGCGTCGGCGCCATCATCTGCATGTCGGCAAGCGTGCCGCTCTGATCGAACGCCTCGATCTTGCCTGGGTTCGAGAAGTGCACCACACGCATCGTCACGGTCCGAGCCGGTGGAAAGCGGAGTTCGGCCCGAGCCGCAACGTCGATCCCGACGAAAGCGCGGTCGGCGCGGACGACGATATGCGGGCCGTCGTCGCACTCCTCGTACGTCGCGAGCGCACCCATGTCGTCGAACACCCTCACCACGATGTCGGAGCCGCACGGCCACGGGTTTGGCTTGCACCCGGGCCCCCCGTCGCTCGGCCCGCAGCGGGTCGGCGGTCCGGGCGGACGCGCAACCGTGATGCCGAAGACCCCGAGGACGCTCGCAACGAGCCGGACGACTCCCGTCCAGACCCTGTTCGCGAGCTGTCCGAGCGAACGCGGCATCCCTTCGTGTCGATGATGGGTACGCGCTGCGAGCGTGTCAATGGCCAGCGAGGGGGTGGTTAGGGGGTACCCCTGATGGAGGCGCTCGAACGGAGCGGGAACGTCGCAGAGGCGCTACGTGTCTACGACCGCCTGCGCGTCATGCTCCGCGACGACTCGGAGTCGCGCCAAGCCCCGCCGTCCAGAACGTCTACCGACGCCTGCTCGGTGAGACCCCGACGACTAGATCGCCTCGGCCTGCGCCAGGATGTCCTCGCGCGAAACCTTTCCAACGAGGTCCGGGTGGTCGACGGCCAGGTGCGCTTGCGCCTTCTCCCACAGGTCGTCATCGTCCTTGCCCTCGACGACCTTGCCGCACACGCAGCTAATCCGCTTGATCCCGCTGGTGGCTTGCACGATGCATCCTAGGCACCGGGACGCAGGGCCAAACCGATCATGACGACGACAGGGGTGCGCGCGGAAGAGGTAACGATCCCACCGTGAGCGTTTCGGGAGGCGCAGCACGAGTGAGTCGGCCGAGCACGAATGCTGCCTACGCAGCCTGTCGGAGAATGCTGCGCCGGCACGACCCGACCTACTACCTCGCCGTTCTCCGCCTCCCTGCCGAGGTGCGGCCTGCCGTCTATGCGCTTTACGGGTTCGTCCGCGGGGCGGACGAGATCGTCGACGGGGCCGGGCGCGGTGCCGATCCGGCGAGTCGATTGGCGGCCCTCGATGCCTGGGAGGACGAACTCGCTCGTGGACTCGCCGCTGGCGTCTCGGGCCACCGCGTGATCGCCGCGATCGTGGACGCTGGCCAACGCTTCGAGCTGCCGCTCGAGGAGCTCCGGACCTACATGCAGTCGATGCGAGTCGACTGTGGTCTCGTCCGGATCGAGACACGCTCCGAGCTCGAGCGGTACATGGACGGCAGCGCCGCGGCCGTGGGGCGCATCATGGCAGTGATCCTCGGCGCGCAGCGTGAGGGCGAAGCCTTTGCTCGCCTCGGCGTCGCCTTCCAGCTCACGAACTTTGTCCGCGACGTGCGCGTCGACTACGGCCTCAATCGGATTTATCTGCCCGCCGAGGAGTTCATCCGTTTCGGTGTGGTACCCGCCGACCTCGGGCTCGACTCCGCCTCGCCGGAGCTTCGCGCCCTGCTCGCGGCCGAGGTCCGCCGGGCCAGAGGGTTCTTTGCCGAGTCCGAGCCCGCGTTCGCGGCGGCCCTGCCGGCGGCGCGGGCGGGCATGCGCTTCGCGCGGGCCGCGTACCTCGCGGTTCTCGACCGCATCGAGGCGGTCGACTACGATGTCCTTCGTCGCACGATTCGTCCCGGGCCGCACGGGCTCGCGAGGGCCGTCCTTGCTGCGCTCAAGGAGCGCGCGTGAGGGTCCGACCGACGACATCACGGATCCCCGCCTTCGTCTTGAGGCGCGCCGCGCGAGGGGGCGTGCTCGGCTTGCCGCGAGTCAGCTGGTCGGTGGTTGAGACCGAGCCGTGTTCCGTCCGGCGCCACCAGATCGACGCCGACGGCCACAACAAGGCGCGGCTCACCAATTCACCTGATGTCGACGTCGCCCCCTCGTGGTGGCGCGATAGCGCCCGCGCCGCGCTCAAGAACCAAGCCCGCACGCTCGCGCAGGCGAGCCGCGAACACCGGCACATGTCTCGGAAACCTTGGTGAGCGTTTCCCGCCGTTCTTCCCGGTTACGATCGACGATTCCAGCGACCTGCCCTACCGGGAGGAGATTCGATGAGCGACAAGCCGAAGTGGCAGGTCGCGCTTCTCGACGACATCGAGCGGCGCGGCAGAGACGTCCCGGTGCGCGAGCACCTCGGGATCCACGCATTCGGAATCAACGCCTACACGCCCAGCGAGGATGGCACGCTGATCAGCGAGCACGACGAGTCCGGCTCTGGCCAGGAGGAGCTGTACATCGTGCTTGACGGGAATGTGACCTTCGAGCTCGACGGCGACACGGTCGACGCGCCCGCAGGGACGTTCGTGTTCGTCGGGCCGGAGTCGCGGCGGAAGGCGACCGGGGACGGAACCGTTCTTGCCGTCGGCGCCACACCCGGCGAGCCGTACCAGGGGATCGACTGGGGTGAGGCGTGGCCATTCCACAGCGAGTCCATGAACGCCTATGGCGAACAGCGCTACGCCGATGCGCTCGAAGCGGTCCGCGGTGCCCTCGAGCGCATGCCGGACCACGCGGGCCTGCACTACAACTACGCCTGCTTCGCAACGCTCGCGGGCGACACCGGCGACGACACGTTCGCCCACCTCCGCCGGTCCGTCGAGCTGTTACCGCGGTTCCGGGAAGACGCGCGCAGAGACGACGACTTCGCCGCCGTACGCGACGACCCCCGGTTCGAGGACGCTCTTCGCTAACTCAATGACGTCTCCAGCTGCCGCCAGCAGATGAGGCAGCAGCTGGAGCACTCATTGAGTTAGGACCTCTTTAGCCCGACAGCGTGAGCTACATCGTCCCCGGCTCGCGGACGACTCCTTTGTGCACGTGTCGTTCCACGACCACGGCGATGACGAGGTAAACCCGATCGCTTCGACGGCCGCGTTCGCGCGCTTTCAGGAAGACCACGAGAAGCGCCGCCAGGCGACGTCGACCAACAGACTGCACAGCTCGCCGGTGCCTGCATCACCGTGATCGGGTGACCCATCTCGCCGTCCTGGGCGCTCGGCGTTCGTGCGACTTGTCCGACGCCCCCCCGAAAGGGCCGCATCGCGCGATGCCGACGTCGAGGGGGTGGGGGTGGGTACCCGGCGCCTCGCGTGCGCGCGCGTGCGCGCGAGAGAGGGAGGCAGGCGTTCGGGAGCGGGGCAGGATCGAGGATCGCTTCGGGAACGCTCGGCCACATCGGGCGTCCCTGCGCCGCTAGGTCGCGGCCGCCTCCGACTTCACGTACTCGATGTAGCCTCGGACATCGGCCACGGGCTCCGAGTACGCGCCGCCGAGCGCCTCCTCCATCCGCTCGAGGTACTCCTCGGCCCAGGCCGGGAAGGCGTAGTCGATCGCGCGTAGGAACTCGAGCGTTGCCGCCCAGCGAATGTCCGCGATCGAAGGCTCGTCCCCTCCGACGAACGACTTACCAGCGAGGAAGAACGTGTTGAACGTCTCGAGCGGCCCGGCGACCGCGGTCTCGGCGTCCTTGCGGGCCCGCTCCTTCAGCTCGTCGGAGACCTCCGCCGTAGCGACCTCGCCCGCGTACTGACCGAAGCGCAGCGCCGGATAGGTCGCGCGCGCCAGCAGCGGATAGAAGGTGCCGATCAAGTAGAACATCGCGCTGTCGACCATCGCTCGCTCGCCCGGATCGGTCGAGTAGAAGCGATCGAGACCGTGCTTGTTGCAGAGGTACTGCATGATCGCGCAGCTCTCCCAGAGGGAGCCTTTCGGCAGCCCCTCCTCCTCGAGTAGTGGCGTTAGGTCGGCCGGATCCTTCGCGAGGAAGTCCGGCGTCGACTTCTTCCCCCAGACGTCGATCTCCTCGAAGTCGAGATCTGCGGCGCGCACGAAGATGCGGACGGTCAGGTTGTTCACGCTCGGCTTCAGGATGCTCAGGGTGTGCGTTGCCATCACTCCTCCTTCAGTACGGGTTCTTCGGTGAGCGGTCGTCCGAGAGCGACGCCTGCGAGCGCGTGACGAGCCGCTCGATGGCGTCGGTGAGGTGGACGCGGTCGATGTTGGGATCGCCCCGCTCGATGCGCAGGATGTGCGCCTCGAGCAGGACGTCGGTGTGTGTGTTTCCGTGCGGCGGCTCGAAACGATAGGACGCGAGCTCCACGAGCAGCCCGAGCGGGTCCTCGAAGTAGATCGAGTCCATGAAGCCGCGATCCTTGGCCCCGGAGTGTTCGATGCCGCGCTCGTCGAGGCGCTCGACGGTCTGAGCGAAGGTCGCCTGCGAGAGCGCGAACGCGAGGTGGTGCACGATGCCCGGCTCCCTCGGCGCCGACTTCCGCTCCGGCGCGCGCTCCTCGTTCGTGAACACGGTGATCAGGCGCCCGTCGCCGGGGTCGAAGTAGAGGTGGCTCTCGGCGGCGTTGTCGAGATTTGGCTGCTCGAACACGAACGGCATCCCGAGCACGCCCTCCCAGAAGTCGATCGACGTCTGGCGGTTCGCGCCGTTGATCGTGATGTGGTGGACGCCCTGGGTCTGGATCTTCCTCATGCGCCGCGGTCCACGAGTTTCGCCTTGTACTCGCTTCGCGCCAGGCTCCCCCACGGCACGAGGTCGACGCGTGTGGAGACGACGAGCACGGCGCGGATTCTCTCACGGATCGCCTCTGCGAGGTCCTTGTCGAGTTCGACCCCGTCGGCGAGCTCGACGGCGACGGGGAGGGGCGGCTCCTGCTTGACGCCTGCGGACTCGGGCCGGACGCGGATCTGGCCGCTCACGCGCGGGGCGAAGCCACCGACGACGTCGCGCACCGCCGACGGGAAGACGTTGACCCCGCGCACGATCAGCATGTCGTCGGTGCGGCCCACGCAGCGCACGCGCGGCCCGGTGCGCCCGCACGGACACGGGCTCGTCCGCACGTGGACGTGGTCGCGTGTTCGGAAGCGCAGGAGCGGCGCCGCCTGGTGCCGGAGATGCGTGAGCACGAGCTCGCCCGAGGCGCCGTCCTCGATCGGGATCCCTTCGCCGGTCGTCGGGTCGATCAGCTCGGGGTGGACGAACCCGCGCGCGCCGAGATGCATACCGTCCTGCTCCTCGCACTCACCCCAGAGCGAGATCCCGATGTCTCCGATGCCCATGGCCTCGGTGACACGTGCGCCCCAGCCCTCCTCCAGCCTCGCCCGCAGCGCCGGCTCACCGCCGCCCGGCTCGCCGGCGACCAGGACTCGCTCGACGCTCGAGCTTCGCAGGTCGAACCCACGGCCCGACGTCCATTCCAGGAGATAGGCCGCGTATGACGGCGTGAGCACCGCCGCCTCAGGTCGCAGCAGCTCGATCGCGCGCACGAGCCGCTCCGTGTTCCCCGTGCCGACGGGGACATGGCAGAGGCCGATCAGGTCGAACGAGGCGAGCGCCGCGCCGGCCACGAACGGGCCGGCGTTGTACGTCGACACGACGCGCTGGCCAGCCGAGATCCCGGACGCCGCGTAGCTGCGAGCGGAGCCGGTGACCCAGTCGTCCAGGTCCCGCGTGGTCAGAGGGATGTAGCTCGGAGTCCCGGTGGTGCCGCTCGTCGAATAGATGCGCACGATCTCCGAGCGATCGACGCACAGGTGCGCGCCGACCGGGTTCTCCTCCGTCGCGGTGGCCTTCAGCTCGGGCTTCTCGGTGAGCGGAAGCCCGGCGATCTCGGCGAGCCCTCCCGCGTCGTCCGCAGAGGAGTGCTCGAGCTTGTCCCGGTAGAACGGTGAGCGCTCAAGCAGGTACGCGAGCTGCGCCCGGTAGGCGACGTCGTCGAGCGCGAGCTGTTCGTCCCACGAGCGCGCCTCGACCTGCGGATCGAGCATCAGTCGCCGGAGGGAGGTTCGTAGGCGACCGCCTCCTCGGCCTTCCCGGCGAGGAAGAAGCCGAGCGGGTTCCCCTGCTCCTCGACGAGGTGCGCCAGCAGCCCCGCCGTTCGCGCGAGGATCGGAACCGCCTTGACGGCCGCCGCTGGATAGCCGAGGTCGAGCATCACCGCGGCGATCGGGAGCGAGACGTTCATCGGCAGCGGCTTCTCCCATTCGGTCGCCACCGCGTCGCGGAGGAGTCGCGCGAGCTCGACCTTTTCGCCACTCACGCCGCGCTCGTCGGCGAGCACCAGGATCCGCTCCGCACGCGGGTCGAGGGGGCGATGCACGGGGTGGCCGAAGCCGGGCACCTTGGCGCCGGACTGGCGCGCGGTGCGAGCGATGTCCGAGACGACGTCCTCTGCACTCGCTCCGCCCGCGACGCGTCGGCTCGCATCCTCGAGGAGGAGCGCGCATTCCTCAGGCGTCCCGAGGACGACCGGCCCCGCGCCGAGGATGCCCGCGGCGACGGCGCCCTGCAGGGCGGTGGGATCGGCCGCGAGCGTCATCCGCGCGGCGACGTTGGTCGGCATCATCCCGTGCTCGGCGATCGAGACGAGCAGCAGGTCGAGGAAGAAGCGCTGGTCGTCGGTCGGCTCCTCGCCAGTGAGCAGCAGGTGGACGTACTCGGTGAAGGTCAGGCGGCCCATGAGGTCGCCCGTCAGGTCCCGCCCACGCACCTCGACTCGATCGCGATACGCCTGGCTGATCCCCGTCACCGGCCGGCCGGGCGTCCCGATGGTCACAAGCCGAGTTCCTCGCGGACGAGCTTCGCGCCTGCGACCATCGCTTCGAGCTTGCGGTACGCGAGGTCGCGAGACAGGTACTTCATCCCGCAGTCCGGCGCGACGACGAGTCGCTCGGGTGGCAGGACCGTGAGCGCCCGGCAGATTCGCCCCGCGACGACCTCGGCCGTCTCCACCTCGGGGTTGCCGAGATCGAGGACGCCGAGCACGATGATCTTGTCCGAAACGTCGAGCAGCACCTGCGGGTCGAGGTCCGGCTGCGCCGCTTCGAGCGAGAGGTGCGTCGCGACGCAGCCCTGGAGCTCGCGGATGAACGGGTAACCGGGAAGGCGCTCGTGAACGATGTGCGCGTAGCCGAAGCAGGTGTGGAGCACGGTGTCACCGTCGACCCCTTCGAGCGCACGGTTGATGGCCTCGATGGCGTACTCGAGGGCCTGCTCGGGTCGCGCCTGCAGGTACGGCTCGTCGATCTGGACGACGTCCGCCCCCGCCGCCTTGAGGTCCCGGAGCTCTTCGTTCACCGCCTCGGCGTACCCGAGCGCGAGCGTCCGAGCATCGGCGTAATGGTCGTTCTGCGCCTGCTGCGCCATCGTGAACGGCCCCGGCACCGTGATCTTGATGCGCCGGTCCGTGATCGAACGCAGGAACTCGACGTCCCGTACCTCGACCGGTCCTGTGCGATGAATCGGGCCCACCACACGCGGCACCGGGTTCGGGTGACCGGTTCGATCCAGCGCGACGCCGGGGGTGTCGAGGTCGACACCGTCGAGGGCGGTCGCGAACCGGTTGGAGTAGCTCTCGCGCCGCATCTCGCCGTCGGTGACGATGTCGACGCCCGCACGCTCCATGTCCGACACCGCGATCCGGGTCGCATCGTCCTGTGCCTCCTCGAGGTGCGGCTCCGCGATGCGCCAGAGCTCGCGGGCTCTCACTCGCGGCGGCAGACGCGACCCCAGCCGCTCTCGATCGATCAGCCAGTCGGGCTGGGGGTAGCTCCCGACGACGGTCGTTACGAGTGCGTCACCCATCGTGTGGGAAACATATCGGCGGGCCGAGGAGGGTCGATCGGCGCACCGCACCACCATGCGATGCTCCCAAACGCCTCCCCTCGCGCGCACGCGCGCGCTCGCGCGCCAGGGAGGCCAAGCCCATCACGACCCAGCTCCACCTGCGGATCGAGCAACGCGAGTCAAGGCGGGCGGACCGAACCGAGGCTGGACCCGGCGGACTCTCAGCCGGGAGCCCAGCTCGGAGCGAGGTCGGTGTGAGCCGACCGTGTCAACCGAAGCTTGTTGCGTCCATCGGCGCCGATCACGTAGAGATCACCGTTGCCCGTGCGGTCCGTCGCGTAGGCGATGGCTCTTCCGTCGGGCGCCCAGGCTAACGCTCGCCACGCACTTGGGGCGGGCGAGTCGGAAGTGACCTTGTGATCGTTGCTTCCGTTGGCTCCGATCACGTAGATGCCCAGGCGATCCTCCCTGCCGTAGAGGATCGCCCGTCCGTCCGGAGACCACGCGAACGCGTACTCGTTGTACGCGCGCTTGGTGAGGCGACGGAGGCTGCTTCCGTCTGCATCGACAACATAGATCGAGTCGTAGCGGCCCTCCGCCAGGGCGAGTCGTCCGCCATCCGGCGACCATGTCGGGTAGCCGAACCCCGTTCGGCCCGGGCGCCAACCGACGACACGACGTGACCGCCCACTTCCGTCGCTGCGCACGACCCTTACCTCGCCTCCCGGGGTCGTGAATGCGATCTCGTCCCCTAGTGGTGACCACGCCGGGTCGCGCGAATCGCCCGCCACGCGCGTCGTGTCCCCCGCTCGGGCAGTGACGAGAGGGTCTCCACGACCGAGCAGCAGGCGCGCTGCCGCCATTCGCCAGGCGGCTTGCCCGCTCGCGTCGTCTTTCACCGCTGTGTCACGGGCGAGGTCGACGTATTCCGCTGCGTCGTCGATACGACGCTGGTCGAGCAGTGCGTCGGCCAGGCCCGAGGCGAGGTTCGTCAGCCGACCTCTGTCGCCCATCCGTTGCGCCGACTCGAGAGCAGCCCGGAACTCGTCCTCGGCAGCCACTGCATTCCCCGCCCTGAGCTCGAGCGGCCCCATCGAGAACGCCAGAGCCACTAGAGCCTCTCCGTTCCCGAGCTCGGTGAAGATGGCGCGTGCCTGCTCCAGTAGCTCGCGGCCCTCCGCGACACGACCCTCGAGCGCCAGGAAGGTACCGATGAACCGGATCGCCCAACCCTGGAGCTCCCGGCTGTCGGAGACGTCCTCGAGGACCTGGCGCGCGACCCGGACGCCTTCGTCGACCGGAGTGCTTCCGAACGCCAGGGCGGCGAGGACGTGTACCAGCGCTTCCAGCTCCATGCTGCGGTTCCCCGCCCGCTCCGCGTAGGCGATCGAGCGACTGAGCGGCTCGCGCATGTCGTCCCAGCGCGCACGGACCCAGTACGTCATCGCGAGGACAAACCACGCGCGGGCGACACCCTCGTCGTCATGGTGTGCCCCGAGAGCCGAGATCGACGCTCGGGCCCGGGCTTCGTGCGCGTCGGCGTCGACGACGGTCCCCGTCATGATGTCGAGGTACGAGAGTTCGAGCTGAGCCCGTAACCCGAGGTCCTCTCGCCCCAGAACGTCAGCTTCGTCCTGTGCTCGTTCGAGGGAGATTCGGCTCGCTTGCCAGTCGACGCCAGTGTCTGCGAGGCACCGCCCGCGGGCCAGCAGAACGCGCAGATGCTCCGAGCTTGGCTCTGGCAGCAATCGCTCGGCGCGCTCGAAGAAGACCATGGCGGCCGCCCTGTCGCCGCGATCGTGCGCCCGCCGCCCCGCCCGAGCGAGTAGCTCGCCGGCACGGCTGGCGCTCCGCCGATCGTCGTCGGAAACCGGGCCGAGCTCGCTGCGGTATCGAAATGCCTGCTCCAGGTGGTAGCCGAGAATCTCGTCCAACTCGACGAGTTCCGCGCCGTATCGCCCAAGCCATGATGCGAAGAGTTCATGAAGGTCCGCACGAGTCGCCTTCGGCAAAGCCTCGTAGGCGGCGTCCCGGATGAGGAGATGACGAAACCGGTAGCCGTCCTCTCCGACGAGCTGCGGTTGCTCCGGCCGGACCAGGTCCTTCCGCACGAGCGCGGTGAGAGAGTCGTCGAGCCGCGCCTCGCCGCGACCGAGGGCCGCGACGGCGCCCCGGTGGAAGACCTCTCCCTCGACCGATCCGCGCTCGAGAACGCGACGCTCGGATGGGCCGAGCTGGTCGAGCCGCGCGGCCAACAGCGCGTGGATCGAGGCCGGGACGGCAACCTCGGCGCCGTTCGATTGCAGGGCGAGGGCGAGCATCTCCTCGACAAAGAGCGGGTTTCCGCCGGCGGCACGGCGGATCCGTGACTGCAGCACCGCGTCTAGCGTGGAGCCTTGATGAAGGCTCGAGATCAGCTCGTCGGTCTCCTGCTCGGAGAGCGGCTCCAGGAGCACGCTGGTCGCGTTCAGCTTGCCGCCCCCCAGTTCGGTCGGCTGTCGAGCAGCTCCGGGCGTGCCATGCACAGCAGCAGTATCGGCGCCCCACGCGAGAGATCCGCAACATGCTCGACAAGCTCGAGAAAGACGTTCTCGCCCCACTGGATGTCGTCGAACAGGCAAATCAGCGGCTCGTCCACGGCCTTGGCCTCGAGCAATCTGCGAAACGCCCACGCGATTTGATCGGGCGTTGCCGCCGACGTGAGTTCGGCCTCGCCGACCACGACGTCGAGCGCATGGCGTGCGGTCACGTCGGAAAGGAGCTCGGGTCCGCCCGCTTGCTTCACGACCTCCACGACCGGCCAGTACGTGATGCCCTCGCCGTAGGAGAGGCACCTTCCGTGCAGAACCGCGATATCACCACCCAGGGTGCGCAAGAACTCCGACACCAGACGTGTCTTTCCAACACCCGCCGATCCGAGCACAGTGAACAAGTGGCACGAGCGCTCACTGGCGACGTTGTCGAACGCGTCGCGGAGCATCTTCAGCTGCCGCGTTCGGCCGACCATGGGCGCGCCAGCCGGGCGTGCGACACCACCGGTCGTCGCTTGCACCGAGACCAGCCGGTAGGCATCCAGCGGCTCCGCCTTGCCCTTCAGCTCGAGCCGCTCGATAAGCTCGACCGTAACCGCATCGACGACGTGCTGAAGCGTCTCGGAGCCGATGAGGATGTCGTCCGGCTGGGCCGCCTGCTCCAGGCGAGCGGCAACGTTGACCGCATCTCCCGTCGCGAGGCGCTCCTCGGTTCCGGTAACCACCTCGCCGGTGTTGACTCCGATCCGCAGCGCAAGCCTCGTCCCGAAGTCGCGTTCGAGCTCCTCTTCAGCACCGGCCCTGCTCACCCCCTCGATGCGGTGATCATGGTGGGGCCTGGTCGCGGGCAGGGGGTCGACGGTTCGAGTCCGTCAGACGGAGCCTTTGGTTGCTGCTGCTCGGTAGGGTCGGATGGTCGGTGGGATAGACGCCGACCGCGAATCCATAGATGGGCTCGCCCGACCGGGGAAGCTGGTCGAACTCCGTCACCAGACGCCGACCCGAGACAGGACGACGAAGACGAAGACGAACGCGACGATTGACGCGTCCGCCGGACAACAGAACCTGTCCCGTCACTTAACGCGGCAACCACGAGACGGTCGGCACCCTCGACAAGCCGGGCGGGGTACGTGCGGCCCTCCCCCGTCCGCGCTGCCCCGCCCGCGCGCCCATGTAAGGGACGGAGGTGCGCGGGAGGCGCACCGAGATCTCGCGACGCCCGCGGGACACGAGTGCCGCGCGAGCGCCGGGATGTCCCCCAATGCATCCCGGACGCTCGGCTCCCCCGGCGAACCTCGATTGTCGCTGTCGCGCGGCGGACCGGACCCAGACCATCGTCCAATCCCTGACTGGCCGCAAGTCGCGGATCGGAACGTAACGATCGAAGTCCACGTCCGCGACCGAGACCGACGATGGGTGCCCAGCCCCGGCGCATCCCTCGGGGTCTCCCACGCTTCCTGTCCTTTGCTCGCCGCCTGCTTGGCCTTGCCCTCGATCTGATCCCCGTTCATCTCCAACGCCCTCGCTTCCTCGAGCTACGTCGCCAGGATCGTCGGCCCGGAGACGCCCGTAGAGACGGCGTTGGAACGAGTTGTGCGGCTCGCCCGCCCGCCCGCTTCAACGACAGCGTTCCAGAGGTCCGTGCCGGAGTCAGGTTGCGCGCGGGTCGAGGTCCTCTGCTACCTCAGCCGCGTCGCCGCGCTTTCGGACGACCTCGAAGCGATCCGTGCGATACACGATCGCCTCGATCGTCGGGTCGGCGTGGCCATGTGCCACGACGAAGTCGGTTCCGTCCGCACGAATCCTCTCGTACTCCTCATGCCGAAGCGTGAGTCGTAGCGCGCAGTCCTCGTCAGCGCACTCGCAGATCACGATCAACTCCGACGCCGACGACGGCGTCAGCTCTTCGAGACGCTCGTTGAGCTGTCGGAAGAACGCCTCGTTCGCGGCAAGCCGTTCCTCGCGCGCTGGCATGCGGCATGCAGTCAAGCAGACGAGCGCGGCCCTCCGCGACGAAGAGCTCCGGCCGCCGTACACGACTCGCAGCCGCGTGTCGCCCTAGACGATCGATGCTGCGACGACGATCAGCCAGGTGATGGCAGAGGCGTAGTGCGCTCGCTCGATCAGTCCGAGCGCGACACGTCGGATCGGTGTGACCACGAGCGCGAATGCGGTCGCGATCGCCGTTGCGGTCACGAGCCATCCGAGCGGGCCGAGCACGGCGGGCTTGCCCGTCCAGTCGAGGTGTGACGCCGCGACGGCGATCGAGGCAAACGCCGTCCCCGCGAGAAGCACGTGGATGCGACCGGTACGCGTGAGCGAGCGAAGACTCTCCGGTTCGCGATCGGTCATGAAACCCGAGACGAGGAGCCGGACGACGCCGTACGCGTAGAGCCAGCCGAGCGACGCCACATCGGTCTCCTGCCCCAGCCCGACCGCGATCAGGATCGCCCCGACGCCCTGCAGCACGACCATCGCGCGGTAGCCCAGGTGGTAGGAGGTCCAGCCGTAGTCGCTGACCGCGTAGCGGATCGGATCGAGCCCGGTCGGCACGACGTGCAGCGTGATCAGGATGACGGCTGACGCCGCGACGCAGATCAGGCCGAGGAGCGCCGCGATCATGCGACATCCTATGCCGCGCCGAGTCGTGGAAGGGAGCCGGCCGAGGCGGCCGCCCCGGGGCCGCGAGCTGCTCGACGCTTATCCCGAGCAGGGGCTCGTGTTCTACAACACCGCCTGCTGCGAGAGCCTCGCCGGTGAGACCGCGGACGCCCTCGCGCACCTCGCGCGCGCGATCGAGCTCTGGGACGGCTGCCGCAGCCTTGCCAGGGCGACTCGGACCTCGATCCGATCCGCAGCGAGCCCGCCTTCTCAGGACTCGTCGACGGCTAGACAGGGGCCGTGGACCCGGGGCCGCGGCGTTCCAGTGCTGACGGAGAGCGTTACGGAGAGCGTCCGGCGCCAGACGACTACGAGCCGACCGTCGGCGCCAGCCCGGGCTGCGGCGGGTCGGCGTGGGCAGGACGGGGGCCGAGCGCCGGCAGCGGCGGCCGCCGACGGCGGCGAGAGAGGATCGGGACGCGCGGCCGCACGCGCCGAGAGAGCTCGGGGTCGACGAGGACGAGCTCGGGGCTGATCCTCGGAAGATCGTCGGCGCGATCGCCGACCGCGCGTGCCGCAGACGTCATCGAGGCCCTCATCGGCACGGGCCTCCCGCGGCTTGACTCCCTCGACCGGGCGGTCCGGCGACGGTGACCTCAGGGAACGTCGAGCGTCGCCTGGACGACGGCCTGCGTCGCCCGGCCGCTCTTCGTGACCGGCCAGACGTACCACCTGTACGAGCCCGGCGTGAGGCGGTTCGTTCGGCCCTCGTACCGCCAGCTCTGCCCGACCTCGAGCACGGGCTCCGTCGTCTCCTTCGCGAGCACACGGTTGGCGCCCTTGAAGAGCTCGACGTGGTAGCCGGTCGCGCCGGCGACAGGCGCCCAGGCGAACCGTCTCGGCTCCGTCGCGGCGGCGGGTGCCGTGGCGCCGGCCGGCCTTGGGCTTGGCGGCAGCATTGGGCTTGGCCGTCAGCCTTGCGACTGCGCAGCCTTGGCCTGCGCAGCCGACGCGTGGTCTTCGCCTGTGCGGCGGCCTTCGCCTTGGCCGCGCGCCTTCGTCCTGGCCGCCTTCGCCTTTGCCGCCCTCGCCTTGGCGACCTCGGAGGCGGATGACTTCACCTGGGTCGAGGCCTTCGTGGCCTGCGCGGCCTTGGCCTTCGCAGGCGGCTTGGTGGTCGTGCCGGCCTTCGGCTTGGCGCGAGTCGCCTTCTTCGAGAGCGGTCGGCGGCGTGCCGGGAGGCACGGCGGTTGCTTCGCTCGACGACCCGACATGGCAGGCCGCCGTCGAGCTGCATGATCCCGAGGATCGCGAGGGAGGCGACGGCGGTCGCCGCGACGAGCGCGAGTGCGCCGCGGCCGCGTCGCGGCCGGGAGGTGCGCGGGCGCGCCTGGCGCGCCACAGTGGCAGGGCGCGCGACGGGGTGCGGCATCGCCGGAGGGATCGCGGCGGGCGGCGACGTCGGCGGGAGCTCCGCGGCCTCCGTGGGTGCGTGCAGAGACGGCTCGACCATCCACACGGGCTCGGCCTCGATCACGCGCTCGACGGCCGGCGACGGAGGTTCCGGAGGATCGGGCGGCTCCGGCTGGACGTCGACGGTCGGCGCGGGCGGCACGACCGAGGGTGCAAGGGCGACGGACGACGGCGACTCACGGCTCGGCGAGGCGCGACCGGCGCCGACGGCTCCGGGGGCGTCGGCGCGACGCTGCGGCGGGTGCAGGCTCCGACGGCGCGGCGATCGCGGGCGATGGCGGCTCACTGACGGCGGCGGGCAGCGGCGCCTCAGGCTCGGACACGACGGGCGGCTCCGGCTCCGGAACCTTCGCGGGGATGAGTCGCAGCGTCGGCGGTGCCGGAAGCAGAGCCGGCTCGCGCTCGCGCACGAGACGCGCCAGCTCGGGATCGACGAGGACGAGCTCGGGGCTGATCCCGGAGAGATCGTCGTCCGCGTCGCCGGGGATGTCCGCGACGGACGTCATCGAATCATTCATCGGCCTCGGTCGGCCTGCGCTTGACGAAGCCACCATGCTACCGCCCAACGGCGACGGGCTCGACAACTGCCGCGCCCAACCCTGGCGGAAAGCGCCCGGTCACGCGCTCCGTCGTCGAACAGGTGACCCCGGGTGGTATCTCCGCCGCCTGCTCGGGTCGGGCGGTGCCGCGGCACCTGGGAGGGAGTCCTTAGCGCTGCTTCCTTCCGGACCTGACGCGGTTCGAACGCTCCCAGTGCGCGGGACCCGACCGTCAACGCCGCATGTCGGTGACCCATGCCCATGACCACCGTCCTCGGACGGCGTTCGGCCCCGCTGGAGCGGATTTCGGGTTCAGGGAACCGCTGACTCCCCACCTAGCGCGACCGGGCGATCCGACCGTAGCAGTCGCCGAACGCCGCCGCTCGCGCGGGGAGCGCAGCAAGTATCGTCAAGGAAGCACGAATCCACTTTCGGGGGAGCGCTTCCGCGGAGATGTGTCGAATGAACGATGACGACGTGTCGGCTCTGCGGCGGACCCCGCGGCACCCCTCGCGACGGCAAAGCGTGCCGGACGGGCGGCCCCCCGCGTGACCGCGCTCTACAGGACCTATCGCTCGCTCGACTTCTCCCAGGTGGTCGGGCAGGAGGCGGTCGTGCGGACGCTGCGGAATGCGATCGAGCACGACCAGGTGCGGCAGGCGTACCTCTTCGCGGGCCCGCGCGGGACCGGGAAGACGTCGATGGCCAGGATCCTCGCGAAGGCCCTGAACGCGGAGGGCGGGCCGAACGCCGACTTCGACCCGACGACGCCGATCGCCCGGGCGATCGCCGCGGGAACCGCGCTCGACGTGGTCGAGATGGACGCCGCTTCCCAGCGCGGGATCGACGAGATCCGGGAGATCCGCGAGCGCGCGATGCTGCAACCGGCCGAGGGGAGCTACAAGGTCTACATCGTCGACGAGGCGCACCAGCTCACGTCGGCCGCGTGGAACGCGCTCCTCAAGCTGATCGAGGAGCCGCCGCCGCACCTCGTCTTCGTGTTCTGCACCACCGAGCTCTCGAAGGTGATCCAGACGGTGCGCTCGCGCTGCCAGACGTTCGTGTTCCAGCGCCCGCGGCTGCAGGAGATCGTCACCGTCCTGCGCAACGTCTGCGAGGGCGAGGGGATCGACGCGCCGGACTCGGCGCTCTCGCTGATCGCGCGGGGCGCCGGCGGGTCGTTCCGCGACGCCATCTCGACGCTCGACCAGCTGTCCGCGGCGACGAGCAAGAAGATCACCGTCCAGGACGTTCTCCAGCTCGGCACCGCCGTCGAGGAGGACACTCTGTTCCGTCTCTGCGACACGATCGTCGATCGCGACGTCGCCGGCGCGCTCGTGCTCGTGGAGGAGATCTCCGAACGGGGACAGGACCTCGGGCAGCTGACGCGGGAGCTCCTCGAGCACCTCCGCCACCTGCTGCTCGTCCAGCACCTGGGCCACGTGCCCGACTCGCTGCCGCTGACCGAGGAGTCGCGGGACCGGCTGCGCGAGCAGGCGAACCAGCTCCCGGAGCCGACGGTCGTGCGGCTGATCGACTTGCTCGCGGTCGTCATCGAGGACGAGCGCCAGGGCGGCGATCCCCGGCTGCCCCTCGAGCTCGCGCTCGTCAAGGTGACCCGACCGCAGGCCGATCTGGCCCGCGAATCGCTTGTCCATCGGGTCGAGGTGCTGGAATCACGGTTGCATGCCGGTGCATCCGCCGCGGAGTCGTGGGGCCCCTCCCCCGTTCCCGCGCCCGCGGCGGGCCCGGCACCTATCGAGACGTCGCCCGCGCCGAGCGAGCCTCCGGCGCATGACGTCACGTTCGAGCAGATGCACGAGGCGTGGACGCGGAGCGTGCTGCCGGCGGTCAAGGAGCGCTCCATCCCGGTCGCGACGCTCCTCGCCGAGGCGTCGCCGTCCCGCCTCGACGGCGACACGCTGACGCTCGGGTTCCCCTCCGGCGCCGCGTTCCACCGCAAGCAGTTCGACGAGCCGAAGACCATCGGCCTGGTCCGGGACGCCCTCTACGAGGTCACGGGCAGACGGCTCGCGGTCGTGACCGCGCTCGAGGACGCCGCCCCCGGCGACGAGCCGGCCGACGATGCGCCGATCGGGGAGCAAGACCTCATCGCCTTGCTGGAGAGCGATCTCGACGCAACGGAAGTGGAGGAAACGACGTGAAGCTCGACATGAACGCGCTGATGAAGCAGGCGCAGGAGATGCAGGAGCAGATGGTGCGCGCGCAGGAGGAGGCCAAGAACGAGATCGGTGAGGCCTCGGCGGGCGGCGGCATGGTCACCGTCAAGGCGAACGGAGCAGGCGAGCTCCTCGAGATCGCCATCGACCCGCGCGCGATCGACCCGGAGGACCCGGAGATGCTCGCGGACATGGTGCTCGCCGCGGCGAACGAGGCGCTTCGTGCCGCCGCCCAGGCGGTGGAGGCGAAGCTCCGCGGACAGATGCCCGATCTCGGGGCGCTAGGCCTGCCCGGGATGTAGACGGTAGTGCTCCTCGAGGAGCTCGCGCGCACGTCTGTCGCGGTCGCCGAGACCCGCGCCCGCACGACGAAGATCGGCTTACTGGCGGCGTGCCTGGGCAGGCTGCGGCCGGAGGAGGTGCGCGCCGCCGTGACGTTCCTCTCCGGGACGCTGCCGCGGATCGGCGTCGGCTGGGCAGCGCTGCGCGATGTGCCTTCCCCGGCCCCGACTGCAACGCTCGCGATCCTCGACGTCGGTTCCGCCTTCGAGCGTGTCGCCTCGGCCTCCGGCCGCGGCTCGCAGGCGGAGCGCAGGCAGGCGCTCCAGGAGTTGTTCGCGCGGGCGACCGAGCCCGAGCAGCGGTTCCTCCGCGCGATCCTTCACGGCGAGCTTCGCCAGGGGGCGCTCGAGGGTGTGATCGTCGAGGCGGTCGCGCGCGCTGCCGAGGTTCCGGCGGCCGCCGTCCGGCGCGCGCTCATGCTCGCGGGCGAGCTCGCGCCCGTGGCGGAAGCGGCGTTCGCGGACGGCGCGGCAGGCCTCGCGCGGTTTCGCCTGGAGGTGCTCCGTGCGGTCAAGCCCATGCTCGCGCAAGCGGCCGAGGACGTCGCGTCCGCGATCGAGCGCACCGGCCACGCGGCGGTCGAATGGAAGCTGGACGGCGCGCGCCTACAGGTGCACCGCCTCGGCCACGAGGTCCGCGCGTTCACTCGGAGTCTCGCCGACGTCACCGACCGGGTGCCGGAGGTCGTCGCCGCGGTGCTCGCGCTTCCCGTCGATGCCGTGGTGCTCGACGGCGAGGTGATCGCGCTGCGACCCGACGGCAGCCCGCACCCCTTCCAGGTGTCGATGAGCCGCTTCGGGAGCAGTGCCGAGGCCGACGTCGACGCCGAGCGGCTCCCGCTCTCTCCCTTCTTCTTCGACTGCCTCCATCTCGACGGCGACGACCTTCTCGACCGCGCGTGCGCCGATCGCGTTGCGGCGCTCGCCCGGGTCGTGCCCGACGAACTGCGCGTCCCTCGTGTCGACACGGCTGACCCCGCCGAGGCCGAGCGCTTCCTCGAGGACGCGCTCGCCCGTGGGCACGAGGGAGTCGTGGTGAAGGCGCTCGACGCACCCTACGAGGCGGGCAGGCGCGGGGCCGCGTGGGTCAAGGTCAAGCGGGCGACGACGCTCGACCTCGTAGTGCTCGCCGCCGAGTGGGGCCACGGGCGCCGACAGGGGAAGCTCAGCAACCTCCACCTCGCCGCGCGCGACCCCGACGGCGGCGGCTTCGTCATGCTCGGCAAGACGTTCAAGGGCATGACCGACGAGATGCTCGCCTGGCAGACGGGCGTCTGCTCGAGCTCGCGACGGAACGCGACGACCATGTCGTGCACGTCCGTCCCGAGCTCGTCGTGGAGATCGCCTTCGACGGCGTCCAGGCGAGCTCCCGCTATCCGGGCGGCCTGGCGCTCCGCTTCGCCCGGGTCAAGGGGTACCGGCCGGACAAGGCGGCGTCCGAGGCCGACACGATCGAGCTTGTCCGCACGCTCCACGAGGGCGCCGGCGGGCACGCCGTGCCGGACGGGTCGTCCGGCAGTGCCACGTCCGCCGGGATGGCTAACGTGACGGCGTGCTGAGCCCCGCGGTGGACAACCTCGTCGCGCAGCTCACGCGGCTGCCGGGGATCGGCACCCGGACGGCGCAGCGGCTCGCGTTCCACCTCCTCGCGGCGCCGCCGGACGAGGCGAACGCGCTCGGCATCGCGATCGCCGACGTCAAGGCGCGCGTCCGCGCCTGCCCGGCCTGCGGGAACCTGACCGAGGAGGCGCTCTGCGGCGTCTGCTCCGACCCCCGCCGCGACCGCACGGTGATCTGCGTCGTCGAGCAGCCGGTCGATGTCCTCTCGCTCGAACGGACCCACGAGTACCGTGGCCTCTACCACGTGCTCGGCGGCGCGCTCTCCCCGCTCGACGGCGTCGAGCCTGGCGACCTACGGATCCAGCTGCTCCTCGAGCGGGTCGGCTCGGACGGCGTCGAGGAGGTCGTGCTCGCGACGAACCCGACGATGACCGGCGAGGCGACGGCCGCCTACCTCGCCGACCGCCTGCGCGACCGCGTGACCGTGACGCGCCTCGCAAGCGGCCTCCCGGTCGGCGGCGACCTCGAGTACGCCGACGAGGTCACCCTCGGGCGCGCGCTCGCGGGCCGCCGGCCGGCCTAGGGCCGACCGAGCAGCCCGAACGACCAGCGACGAAGTCGCGCCTTGCGCTGCCGCTCTGCCTCGTCCCACGCCGCGAGACGTGCGGCTCTGCGCTCGACCATCTCGCGAAACTGGCGACTCACCTCGCGTGCCTGGCGCCACTCCTCGGGGTCAATCTTCCTCTTCGCCATGCTCGATTCCGAGCTCCTCCATGATCTGGTCGAGCTTCCAGTCCATCCGCATGATCATCGCAAGAAGCGAATTCCATTCTTGTCGCGACATCGCCGGCGGATCGTAAGCTCGACGGAACACTGCAACCCATGCTGCCAGTGAGCCCGAGGCTTGTCGAGATGGCTGTTGTGGCCACGTCCCACATGGAGAGGTCAGTGTCGGCTAGAAAGAAGGCCTGATGGACGCTCAACCGAGAATCGGCGTCGTCGGCGCGACAGGCGCGGTCGGGCACGGTGACGCTCGGCCTGCTCGCGGAGCGCGGCTACGAGCACGTGCGCGCGTTCGCGTCGCCGCGCTCCGCCGGCTCGGCGGTTCGGTTTGGCGACGGCGAGCTCCTCGTCGAGGAGGCGACGCCCGAGGCGCTCGGCGCCGGCGACATCGACCTGTTTCTCTTCTCCGTGGGAACGTCGGCGAGCCACGAGCTCGTGCCGGTTGCCTCGGCCGCGGGCGCGGTCTGCGTGGACAAGTCGTCGGCCTACCGCCTCGTGGACGGCTACCCGCTCGTCGTGCCCGAGGTCAACGGCGCGCGTGCGCTCGAGGCACTCGAGCGCGACCGGATCGTCGCCAACCCGAACTGCTGCACGATCCCGCTCACCTGCGTCCTCAAGCCGCTCCACGACGAGGCCGGGCTCGCGCGCGTGCGGGTGTCGACCTACCAGTCGGTCTCCGGCGCAGGTGCACAGCGAATGGACGCGCTCGCGCACGAGGCACCGGCCGAGCACGACCTCGTGATGGACTGGGTGTGGGAGGGCGACGAGTCGGACGAGGAGGCGAAGCTCCGCGCCGAGACGCGCAAGATCCTCGAGCTCCCGGATCTGCCGATCTCCGCGACCTGCGTCCGCGTCCCGGTGATGGTCGGGCACTCGGAGGCCGTGTGGGTCGAGCTCGAGCGGCCGCTGTCCCCGGTCGACGCCGCCGAGCTCCTGCGCGAGGCGCCGAGCGTGCGCGTGCTCGACCTGCCGTCCTTCCCGACGCCGGCCGCAGCGGCCGGCGAGGACGAGGTGCTGGTCGGCCGGATCCGGCGCGACACGGCCGCCGACAACGGCCTCGCGCTCTACCTCTCGAGCGACAACCTCCGCAAGGGAGCGGCGCTCAACGCGATCCAGATCGCCGAGCTTCTCCTCGAAGGCGTCGCGGCGCGCGTCTGACGGCCCGGTCTAGGGTCGCGGCACCGGGCTCGGCGTCGGCGTGAAGGCTTCCTGCACGACCCGCAGGACCTTCGACCGCCGGCCTTCCTCGACCGGGACGAGACCGCCGAGCTCGAGGCGACACAGCTCGACGCGCCCGTGCGCCCGCAGGGTGACGAAGCCGAACTCGTCGAGGAAGTCGCGCGGGAACACGGTGCGGTGGACGAGGAAGCGCTCCTCTACCGACTCGCCCTCCGGGTAGCGGTACGCGAACGCCTCGATCGCTCTTGCACCTCGGTCCCGGGACTCGCCGATCGCGGCGAGAAGGAGCGACTTCTCGATCCACTCCGCGCCGTCGCGCACGAGGTACGCGCACGTCACGAGCACCGCGTCCTCCGACGGCGGCCCCGCAGGCAGGTCGGCCGCGCGGGGGAACAGGTGCGAGTGGCCGTACTGCATCGAGCCGAGCAGGCGGCCGCTCTCGTCGAGGTAGATCGTCCCCCACTCGCCGAACTCCTCCTCCGCGCGCTCGCTCCAACGCTCCTTCGACGCCGTCCTGTTCCCGCGCGACTGCCACCACACGCAGTCGCGGCACACCGACGGAGCCGAGCCGATCGTCGCGCGCGTGAGGCCCGAGACCCCGCCGTGCATCAGTTCGCGTCTGCGGCGACGCCCGCGACGACGACGTCGACCGTCACCGACGGTAACCGCGCCGTGCGGGCCAGGTACTCCGCCACGCGCCCCTGCACCTCGGCCGCGACGTCCGGTGCCGCCGCGCCCCACTCGAGCGCAAGGTGCAACTCGACGGTCGTCGCACCGTCCTCCTCGACCACCCGCACACCATGGTGACGCCGCGGCCCGTCGACCAGGTCGTGCACGCCCCCCACCTCGCGCGCCGCATCCCCGGCGTACGCCGCCAGCACCTCGTGCGAGATGACGGCGTGACCTTCCACGGACGGAAGTCTAGTGCCGGCGCCGCAGGACGAGCGAGTCGCGCCGGGTCAGAACGCGCGTCGCGTCCGGAGAAGCGCCGGAACGGTGAGGAGGATGAGCCTGATGTCCTCCCGGAGCGACCAGTTCGTGACGTAGACGTAGTCGAGCTTCGTCATCTCGTCGAACGGGATGTCGCTGCGGCCCAGCACCTGCCAGAGGCCGGTGATCCCCGGCTTGATGTCGAGCCGCTTGCGGGCCCACTCCTGGACGAAGGCGTCTTCCTCGAGGATCAGCGGACGCGGACCGACGAGGGACATCTCGCCCTTGATCACGTTGATGAGCTGTGGAAGCTCGTCGATCGAGGACCGACGCAGGAACCGACCGACGCGCGTGACACGCGGGTCGTTGGGGATCTTCGTCATCCGCGGGTCGCGGTCTCGATGCATGTTGAGGTGGACCACCTCGGCCTTCTTCTCCTCCGCCTCGGCGACCATCGTCCGGAACTTGTAGATCCGGAAGGTCGTACCGTTCGCGCCGCGCCGCACCTGCCTGAAGAACACGGGCCCTCGCGACTCGAGCTTGATCGCAGAGCGCGACGGCGGCGAACAGCGGCGCGAGCACGAGCAGGCCGACGGTCGCGGCCGCGACGTCGAAAGCCCTCTTGAGGACGCGCGACGAGCGAGAGAGCCTCATCGGCCGGAGCCCCACGAGCGGGATGCCCTCGAGCGTATGGACTTCCGCGCCGGAGCCGAAGACCTCGAAGTACCGCGGGACGATGTCGATCTGCACATCGAGGTCGCGGATCGCGCGGATGTTGGCGAGCACGGCCTCGTGCGAGTCGTTCGAGAAGGCGAAGATCACGCGCTCGACCCCGTGCTCGATGACGCATTCGCGCAGGCGGTCAGGGCCGCCGAGCAGCAGCGGGAGCCTCTGTGCGAGCTCGTCGTCGAGCTCGGTCGGGCGATCGTCGACGAATCCCACGAGGTTGATCCCGTACTCGCGATGGTTCGTCAGCTTGAGAGCGAGCTGCTGGCCGACGTGTCCCGCGCCGACGATGACGGCGTTCTGCTCGTAACCCGGCAGGCGGCGGCTGAGCGTCCGCGCGACGGCGCGCAGGGTCGGGATCAGGACGACGGCGGCGAGCCAGAAGAGGCCAAGCCGGGCGAGCACCGGCTGCACGAGGTGCGTGGCAACGCCGAAGAGAGCGAAGACCCAGACACCGATCGTGACGCTGCGGAAGACGCCGACGATGTCGTCGACGGTGGAATGGTCTGTCCGCTCCTCGTCCCGGTCGTAGAGTCCCTCGAGCCGCAGCAGCAGGAGCCAGCCCGGGATCGCGAGCAGGAACGCCAGGTACTCGAAACCCGGGGCTGACCCTGTCGCCTGTCGTGCCGGACGGGACGAGAGCACTTGCGAGAACGAAGGCGAGAACGAGCCCCAGGACGTCTGCGGCGAGGAGGACACGTCGAACGAGAGCGCCGCGCCGATAGCGCCGCAGCGGAACCGGCAGCTCGACGGACAGCTGCTCGAGCGGTGCAGATACGAAATCCGGCGCGTCCGCACGGACGCGCCAGCCCTCGACAGTAAGGCTCTCGCTCATCCCTCCCCCTTTTCCGACGTCCCCGAAAGGACCTCGGCCCCCGACGCCTTTCCGATCACTCCCCGTCTCCCCCGTGCCGCATGCGACCGAATGTCGCCCGCTCCCCAAAGATACTAGATTCGACGGGAAACCGCAAGGGGGCCCACACGCGGCGCGTTCAACTGCGGCCCGCCGGGTCCCGGCCGGGTCGCGAGGGGGTGGTGGTGACCACCTACGTGATTACGCTTGTTGAGTGATGGCAACGAGCACGCACGCCGAGTCACCGTCGTGGCCCGCGTCGCGAGAGGGCGACACGTGGGTGAGGCCATGACGCCGGGCGGGGTCGGAGGCGAGCATGGTCCGTCGCCCACCGTGGCGTTCGTGACCGTGAGCTACGGGCCCGACCGAGACCGCTGCAGGCTGTTGTGCCGGAGCATCGACGCCCTCGCGCCCGCGACCTCGGACCACGTGATCATCGTCGACCGTGCCGATCTTCCGCAGTTCCGTGAGCTGGAGTCGGGGCGTCGGCGCATCGTCGCCACCGAGGACGTGCTCCCGAAGCGCGTGTGGCGGCTCGAGGCGCGGCGCGTCGGGCTCCGCTCGAACGTGTTCCTGCACCTGGGCAAGCCCATCCGAGGATGGCTCGTCCAGCAACTCGTCGAAGCTCGCCGCCTGCCGTGAGGTTGCGGCCGACGTGATCGTCCACGCCGACTCCGACGTCGCGCTCGTGCGACCGTTCGACGCCAAGTCGCTCGTCGACGCCGAGGGCCGTGTCCGCCTGTACCGCGCACCGGGCCGCATCGACGAGAGCATGCCCGAACACGTCCGCTGGCACCGCACCGCCGAGCACCTCCTCGGGCTCGATCCCAGCCCGATCCCGCTACCGGACTACATCACGAGCCTCGTCCCGTGGCGGCGCGAGAACGCCGTCGCCTTGCTCGACTTCCTTGACGGCCGCTTCCGCCGCTCGTGGATGCGCGCGATCTCGAGCGCGTGGGACTTCTCCGAGTACATCCTCTACGGTCGATTCGTGTCGGACGTCCTCGGCGAACGCCGGCGACCAGTATCGCCACCGCCGTCGTCCCTCTGTCGCGACTACTGGGGGCCAGAGCCGTTGACCGAGGCGCAGATCGAGGACCTCCTCGACGGCATGTCCGAGGACCAGGTCGCGCTCAGCATCACCGCCAAAGCCGGAATGAAGCCCGAGTCGTACGCGTCGGTGCTCGAGCGACGCTGGGCGACGGCGCCGGGGGCTGTCAAGTAACCTCCGGGCGTCGAGCGTCAGCGGTAGCTCGAGAAAGTCTGGACGCTGTTAGCCTCGTGCATTGGATGGACGGCTGTCGGCCTCGGGGCTCGCTCACCGCAGGCGTTCAAGCGGCTCTTCGCGACCAGCCATGCCCTCCGTCAGCGGGCGGATCGGCCAACGCGTACCGCTCGACGGCTCTCGACGGTGTCGTCGGCGAGGATGCTGAATCTCGGCTGGAGCACGCTTCCGGTCCGTCCATTCGCTCGCGTTTAAAGCACCTGGCGGTCATAGCAGGCCTGCCGAGAACCGCCGTGCCCGTCGACCGAGTCGCGCTGGCGATACGCTCTCGCGCCTCGATCAGCTCTCGCGCTCGCGACCGCCGGCGGAAGCCTTCGCCAGGGACGATGATCCATCCCGTGCGTGCCGATCGTCATGCCGTGCCGACTGAGCTCGCGTAGACCGTCCGCGTCGAGGCTGCCGCGAGATCCGATCCGACCGGCCACCACGAAGAACGACCCGACGACGCGTCACCGCTCGAGCAACGCTCGCCAGACCGATGTCGAGGTCCGACGCGTTCCCGTCGTCGAAGCTGATCCGCCGGGCCTGCCGACGTCCAGATCCGTGGAAGCAGTCGACCGTTCGACCCGGCGTCGAGCTCATGCGTGCGGGTCGCCGATCCCGTGGAAGCAGATCTCCGGCCGAGTCCTTCATGCGAGCGACTGCTGACACGCGGGTGAACCGCGGACGCCGCCGTTGCCATCGACGATCGAGCTCGCGGTATTCGCGTCGTCGCGTCGACGCGCGCGTCGGCCCGAGCGCTCGAGTCAGACTGCCGGCTCCGACGAGGAAGCTCGAGTCTCCGGGTGCACTGCGATCAGCGTCGCAGCGAGCGCCAGAAGCACCCAGAGAATGACCGCCTCCTGGACGAACGCGAGCGAGTCGTACGTGAGCATCGCGACGGCGAAGCCCGATGATGGATGCGACGAAACCCGCTGCGAGCAAGCCTTCTGGACTTCCCCTCGTTCGGGCGATACGACCGAGCCGACGAACGATCCGGACGATCAGCCAGATCCAGCCGGCAACGCCGAGCAGGCCGATGTCGAGGAACAGGCCGAGCCATTGGTTGTCGAGGATCGGGGCGTTGCGTAGGGGGTTGTCCTCGCCGGTCTGTCTCGTGCCCAGGCCCTGCCCGAGGATCGGCCTGCGCATGCCTTCGATGAGCCTCGGCTTGAAGTTGGCGCGCCCACTGATGAGAGTCGGATCGGCTGCAAGCGTGCGTTGTGACGCGATCAACCCTGGCCCGGACGAGGGTAGGAAAGAGTTCTTCAAGGTCGCGATCGATCCCGGAGCGACGATCTTGATGACGATCACCATGGGATCGCCAGAGGCAGACAGAGGAAGGATGTCACGTGGGCGAAGCCACAGGAAAGCGACGGCCGCTGTCGACCAGCGCCATGAACAGGCGTACGAGACGCCGTCGCGAGTACGCCGATGAGAATCAGTGACGTAGGCGCCCACCAGACGGGCGATCGCGACTTCGCGAGAGCTAGTCCGAGCGGGAACGACCATCGCGAACAGAACACCGAGCGCGATCGGGTGATCAGCGGACCCGATCGCGCGAATCAGCCCGTATCGGATACGCGAGTGCTCGCCCCGTCGAATTGCAGAAATGGGAGGACGCTCCGAACATGATCGAAGATGTTGAACCCCGTCCTCTGCTCGATGATCGCGAAGAACGCGACGACGGCGACGCCACACACGATGAACTGCGTGACCGCGACAACGCCGGCGGCGGTCGTGACGACACTGGAGATGAAGTAGAAGAGGATGATGAAGGAAAGGAAGACGATGACGAGCCTTGAGCACCGCCGACGCAAGAGGCGCCACGCGTCCGTAGTTGACGGCGACGGAGCCGAGCGACGCCGCGACGATGAGCGCGACCGGCGCGTCCAGCGGGGTACGCCGAAGGCGAACCCTCGGATCGACGAGCAGCGAGGCCAGCCACACGAGCACGACGAGCGCGACCGCGAGCTGCCAGAACTCCAGGCCGAACGGTAGGTTGATCGCCAGTGAGTACCGTCCGACCGGGACGAACAGCACGACTCGCGATGACGAAGCAGACCAAGACGTGCCACGCAGAGGATCTACCGGTGCCACGCAACCAGCGCTGACAAGACGATGAGCATCGCGGCGACCGGCGCGACGCCACGGCCGACGACCACCGTCGCCGCGAGCACCAACGAGCACGCCACGATGAGACCGGATCCGACGTCGGGCGTCCAACCGGGACTGCTCGACCGTCCGGCAGCGTCGAGTCTCCATCACCCTCAGCTCCTACGAGCTTGCGGATCTAGCCCTCGACGAGCCCTGCTGGGCGACGTCGTCGGGCAGGTCCGCGCTCGCGCGCCGTCGGCGAGGCGCGGGGAACGGACCCGAGCGTCGAACGGCCGCGGGTGACGCCGATCGTCGGGCCGGCGTCCTCACGCGCGGTCACCGAGTCCGGGCTGGGCGACCGGCCTGGGCGTCGGACGGGCGTTGGTGCCATCGACCGAGGGATCCGGCTTCGTCGCGGGACGCCACTGTTGTCAGCTCGGGAGCCCGTTCGCGTCGAGCAAGGTTGTCCCGCGTGAAGGCCACCGCCACCGTCGCGATCAACCCGCCGAGAAGGACGAGCATCGGCAACGCCTTGCTTCTCGGATCGACGAGCTTCGGCGCTTCGGAGCTCTTGACGACGCGAACCTGGATGCGATCCTTCACCGGGATCTTGGCCGCGAGCTGCCGCGCGTGACAACGTCGAGAAACGCCTTCGTGGCAGCCAACGTCAGCTTGGTCGCCTTCGGGCCGGTGAGGGAGGTCGCGGTGATGGTCATCATCGGTGTCGAGGCGTTGACCGTGGACGGCACCGGCGGCCGCGATGATCGGAAGAGCACCGTCCTTCAGGTCCTCCTCGTCGAGCAGGCCACGCCGCTCGAGCTCGCCGACGACGGCGTCACTCGTGGCAAGGGTCGCGTAGACGTCGATCAGACTCGCGAAGCGGCCCGTGTCGGCCAGTGACGGGCTGTACCCTCCCGGACGGGCGGGAAGCACCGACCTCAGCTCGGGCGCTCCCTCCTGCGTCAACACGAGCGTCGCCTGATTCGACCAGATCTCGCGGCGAGCGGTAGGAGATCCCCGAGGGGAGACCCGAACGTAGGACAACACGGCCAGAGCCACCGTCAGCAGCGACACCGACGAGCACGACCACACGGTGGCGCCGAAGAACATCCGCGTAAAGAGCGATGTCGATCTCGTTCCCCCAAACCTTGAAAGCCAGCCGACTGCGGCTGCCGCACTGCGGGAGCCGACACTTGCTGATCGTAGCCGACTGCTCGGCGCGCGCAAGGGTTCATCGGACAGACGCGCCGCCACAACGTCATCGCAACGATGCTCGGCGTCCGCGCGACCGCCGCGACGGTGGTGTGTCGAGGCCCACGGCGCCCGAGGTGCTCTGGCCGGATGCGTCGGAGTGTCAGATACTTTCCCTTGCCGAAGAGTGTCGCGGCCTTTGTGACTGGGGAGGACTGCTTCGCGGATGAACGTCGTCGTTGTCGGTCTGGGATATGTCGGTGCGGTCACGGCGGCGTGCCTCTCGAAGCTGGGACACACCGTCGTCGGCGTCGACATCGATCCGCACAAGCTCGAGCCGCTCGAGCGAGGCGTCAGCCCGATCGTCGAACCCGGGCTCGACGAGCTGGTGGCTTCGGGCAGGGAGTCGAACCGCCTCCGCGTGTCATCCGATCTGGCGGCTTCCGCGCACGACGCCGATGTCGTCCTCGTGTCCGTCGGCACGCCGGCCCGCAGCGACGGCACCGTCGACCTCGGCTTCGTCGAGCGGGTGACCGAGGAGCTCGGCGCCGTCGTCGCAGATCGCTCGTCGTTTCTCGCGATCGTCTATCGCAGCACCGTCCCTCCCGGGACCGTCGACGGCCGCCTGCGTCCGATCCTCGAGACGTGTGTCGGGTCGTCGAGCCGGCGACGATTTCGGGGTTGGCATGGTCCCCGAGTTTCTCCGCGAAGGAAGCGGTGTCGACGACTTCTTCGCTCCGCCGTTCACCGTCGCCGGCGTCCGAGACGACCGCACGCTCGAGCTCGTGACGCAGACGTTCGCGGCGATCGAGCAGCCGATCCATGCGGTGTCGATCGAGGCGGCCGAATCGATCAAGTACGCGTGCAACGCGTATCACGCCGTCAAGATCACCTTCGCGAACGAGATCGGACGCCTCCTCTCGGCGGTCGACGTGGACGCGCGCGACGTGATGCGCGTCTTCTGCGAGGACCACCGCCTCAACATCTCGTCCGCGTACCTTCGACCCGGGTTCTCCTTCGGCGGATCGTGTCTTCCCAAGGACCTGCGCGCCCTGATGCACATCGCCCGGATCGCAGATGTCGACGCTGCCGATGCTCAACGGCGTCATGCGCAGCAACGAGTCGCACCTTCGCTCGGCCACGAGGCGCATTCTCGACACCGGCGAGCGAGTCGTCGCACTGCTCGGGCTGAGCTTCAAGCCGCAGACCGACGACCTTCGCGAGAGCCCGTACGTCGAGCTCGCCGAGCTCCTGGTCGGGAAGGGGCTCGAGGTCAGGATCTTCGACCCCATCATCCAGCCCGCGCGCCTGTTCGGGTCGAACCGTCAGTACGTCGAGAAGCACCTCCCGCATCTGCAGCGAATGCTGTGCTCCAGCCCGGAGGATGCCGTTCGCGGCGCCGGGGTCGCGGTCGTCGCGACGTCCGACGGCGATGTCCTCCGCGCCGTTCTCGATGCGCCGCCCCGTGTGGTGCTGGATCTCCACGGCTCCGTGAGCCCCGAGCTGGAGGCGCTGCCGGGCTACTCCGGAATCGCGTGGTGACGCCGGAGGACGACGTGCACGGGAGGCGCGTCCTCATCATCGTGCAGAACCTGTCGGTCCCCTTCGACCGGCGGGTCTGGCTCGAGGCGTGCTCGCTCCGCGATGCGGGATTCCAGGTCTCCGTCGTGTGCCCGATGGGGGCGGGCGACAACGCGCAGGAGGTGCTCGACGGGATCCTGATCCGGCGCTATCCGCCGCCACCGGACACGCGGGGACTCGCGACCTATCTGTACGAGTTCGCGTACTGCTGGCTGCGAACCGCGCGCCTCGTGCTCCGTGCGCACCGCGCGGAGGGCTTCGACGTCATTCAGGCGTGCAACCCGCCGGACACGTTCTGGGCGCTCGCGTTGCCGTTCAAGCTCGCCGGCAGGAAGTTCGTCTTCGACCAGCACGACCTCTGCCCCGAGGTGTACGAGTCGCGATTCCCGAACGGCTCGCGCGCCCTGCTTCGCGGCCTCCGCCTCCTCGAGCGGGCCACGTATGCCGTTGCCGACCACGTGATCTCGACGAACGACTCGTATCGAGCCACCGCCATCCGCCGAGGGAACGTTGCGAGTGCGGACGTCACGGTCGTTCGGACAGGACCGGATCCCGACGTCCTCGTGCGCGGTGCACCGAACCCCGACTGGCGACGCGGCCGCAGGTACCTGTGCGCCTACCTCGGCGTCATGGGCCCGCAGGATGGTGTCGATCTCGCACTCCGCGCCGCCGCCGAGCTCGCACGTGCCGGCCGTGACGACATCCAGTTCGTCTTCATGGGCAAGGGGGACAGCACCGACGAGCTCGTCGAGCTGGCGAAGCGTCTCGACATCGCGGACATCGTCACGTTCACCGGCAGGGTCCCGGACGAGGTCGTGGCCGAGGTGCTCTCGACCGCCGATCTCGGGCTTTCCCCGGATCCGCTCAACCCGCTGAACGACGTGTCCACCATGAACAAGACGATGGAGTACATGGCGTTCGAGCTTCCGGTCGTGGCGTTCGATCTGAAGGAAACGCGTGTCTCGGCGGACAACGCCGCCGTCTATGTCCAGCCGAACGACGTGGCCGCGTACGCTCGCGCGATCGGCGAGCTTCTCGACGACCCCGAACGTCGGCGGCACATGGGAGAACAGGGCAGGCAACGCGTCGTGGACGTCCTCGCGTGGCGCCACCAGGCGCCGCGCTACGTCGGAGCCTACGAGCGCCTCTCCGCGAACGACAGGAATCCCTCGTTCACGTGATCTGAAACGCGCTTGCATCGGTTGGCCGCAACGAGCCCACCCGACCCGGCATGCGCCGTATTCCGTCCCGAGAGCGTGGCGGCTCTGCCCGCTAGCTCGCAGTGCGGATGCCCCCCAATGGGGGGCATGGTCCCGTGGCGTGGTGGGCGACAAGAACAGCATGCGTATTCGCCGCCGCCCATCAGCCGCCACGCTTGTGGCGATCGTTACCACGCTCGTGATCGGAAGTCAGATGAGCTTCGCCGCAGGTTCGGCCGAGGGAGGTCGGGGAGCGCCCGACGCTGTCGGCCCGGTCGAGGTCACCGCGACCGATGGCGCGAGCGTCACGATCGCGTGGCCGCCCTCCCGTGAAAGGGACGTCGTCGGGTACGGCGTCTATCTCAACGGCGCCCAGGTTGGGAGGCAGACGCCGGATCAGGTGAAGCGCGTGGGGGATCGGGACTTGCTCTCGTACACGATCGGGCGGCTGGCCTGCGGCACGGGCTACACGGTCGGTGTCGATGCGTTCGATCGTGGCGACCGCCACTCGCCGGTCACCTCGACCACGGTCTCCACGGCGGCCTGTCCGGATGCGACGGCCCCTTCGGCACCGTCCGGGATGCGTCAGGTGGCGGCGACCGAGAACTCGGTGATGCTCGCCTGGTCCCCGTCGACCGACAACGTCGGTGTCGTCGAGTACGGGCTCTACGCGTCCGGTCTGCGTGTCTCGACCTCCAGCGACGCGAACGCGACGCTCACCAACCTGGCCTGCGGCACCAGCTACCTGGTCGCGCTCGACGCGGCCGACGCTGCAGGCAACCGCTCCACCCAGGCAACCTCGTATCTGCGCGACCTCCCCCTGCCCATCGAGCAATCAAACAGCGCCTGCCGCTAGCGCTGCTCCAGCTCCAGCTGCAGCTGCGCCGCAGGCGCCCTCCGCGACCGCAACCGGTGCGGTGAAGCAGACGATCGCGAACGGGGCGACCCTGTCGGGGCTCACGAACTGGCGTGGCGTCTACGACGCGCAACGGCGACGGCAGCGAGGACGACCCCGGCAAGATGGAGTTCCTGATCGACGGCAAGCTCGTGCTCAGCGAGCAGCTGGCCCCGTTCGGTGACAGCTTCGCCACCGGATCGATCACGACCAGCAACGGCCAGCACACCTTCCAGGTGCGCGCCCTCACAGACAGCGGCACCCTGCTCGCCAGCAACACCGTCACCGCCACCATCGGCAGCCAAACACCCCCACCGCCGCCGCCGCCCAGTTCGACGGGTGCGGTGAAGCAGACGATCGCGAACGGGGCGACCCTCTCGGGGATCACGAACTGGCGTGGCGTCTACGACGCGAACGGCGACGGCAGCGAGGACGACCCCGGCAAGATGGAGTTCCTGATCGACGGCAAGCTCGTGCTCAGCGAGCAGCTGGCCCCGTTCGGTGACAGCTTCGCCGACCGGATCGATCACGACCAGCAACGGCCAGCACACCTTCCAGGTGCGCGCCCTCACAGACAGCGGCACCCTGCTCGCCAGCAACACCGTCACCGCCACCATCGGCAGCCAGACACCCCCACCGCCGCCTAGCACGACACCACTGCTCCCTCGCAGCCCGGCAACCTGCGTGTCACCGCGGCCACCGCAACGAGCGTCACGATCGCCTGGAACGCAGCGACCGACAACGTCGGCGTCACCGGCTACGACATCTACCGCGCCACCACCAAGGTCGGCACGACCACCACGACCAGCTACACGATCAACGGGCTCACCTGCGGAACCGCATACTCGGTCGGGATCAGAGCGCTCGACAAGGCCGGCAACACGTCCCCGCAGGCAACGATGTCGGCCACGACATCCGCGTGCGCCGACAACCAGCCGCCCACCGCGCCGGGCAACGTCACCGCCTCCACCCGCACCACCACCAGCATCGCCCTCACCTGGGCGGCCGCCACCGACAACATCGGCGTCGCCGGCTACGGCATCTACAACGGCGCCGACTCGTGCAAACCACCGCCGGCACCACCGGCATCGTCAGCGGCCTCACCTGCAACACCAACTACACACTCGCGGTCGACGCCTTCGACGGCATCAGGCAACAGCTCCCCCAAGACCACCATCATGGTCTCCACCCTCCCCTGCCCCGACACCACCCCACCGACGCAGCCGACAAACCTGAGACTCGTCTCCGCCACCACCACCGAGCGCCACGATCGCCTGGAACGCAGCGACCGACAACGTCGGCGTCACCGGCTACGACATCTACCGCGCCACCACCAAGGTCGGCACCACCACCACGCACCAGCTACACGATCAACGGGCTCACCTGCGGAACCGCATACTCGGTCGGGGTCAGAGCACTCGACAAGGCCGGCAACACCTCCCCGCAGGCGACCCCTCGATCACCACCTCACCCTGCGCCCCGCCGCCGCCAGTTCGACGGGTGCGGTGAAGCAGACGATCGTGAACGGGGCGACCCTTCGGGGCTCACGAACTGGCGTGGCGTCTACGACGCGAACGGCGACGGCAGCGAGGACGACCCCGGCAAGATGGAGTTCCTGATCGACGGCAAGCTCGTGCTCAGCGAGCAGCTGGCCCCGTTCGGTGACAGCTTCGCCGACGGATCGATCACGACCAGCAACGGCCAGCACACCTTCCTCGTGCGCGCCCTCACAGACAGCGGCACCCTGCTCGCCACCAACACCGTCACCGCCACCATCGGCAGCCAAACACCCCCACCCCGCCGCCACCGAGCTCGACGAGCTGTCCGCTCCCCGCATACCCGGACGCCGGCTGCACCGGCGTGCCGGCCGGAGTGACCCTGACGCCGAGCGGCGGCCTGACGATCAGCACCGCGGGCACCGTCATCGACGCGCGCGACATCACCGGCCCGGTGGTCGTGAACGCCCCGAACGTGACGATCCGCAACTCGCGGATCCGCAGCAACTCGATGTGGGTGATCGACAACAACAGCACGGGGCTGGTGGTCGAGGACAGCGAGATCATCAACCGGCCGCGTCGCCGGCCAGAACAACTGCCACAACGGGATCGGCAACAGCAACTTCACGGTGCGGCGAACCGAGATCACCGGCTGTGAGAACGCCGTGAACATCGACAGCCCGGGCAACGTCACGTTCGAGGACAACTACGTCCACGACCTCGACACCACGGGCCCGAGCTACGTCTGCGGCAACGACCCGCACACGGACGGAATCCAGACCGGGGAGGGTACGGCGAACCTCGTGATCCGCCACAACACGATCGACCCGATCGGTCCGCAGTCGGCGGTCGGCGGCACCTCGGGAATCATCATGTGGACACCGACTCGGGCACGCCGAACTCGAACGTCTGGATCGAGGACAACTACATCGACGGGCGCAACGCCGCGTATGCGATCTACGCGACCGCGTCAGCAGACGCACGACGTCTACATCAACCGCAACCGGATGCAGCGCGCCGCCTTCGGCTACACGGCGTGCGTGCGACTGGGGATCACGGTCACCGAGTTCAACGAGAACCGGGACGCGGGCACAGGCGCGCTCATCAGCCCGGACAACGGCGCCGGCGGGAGCTGCTCGAACTGATGTGACATCAGCGCCGATCGGGTCGACGTGACGACCGATCGCGTTCCCAGACATAGTCGTCGATGGACGCGAGCTGCCTGCGGGCGCGACGACGAGTCTGGACGAGGACGGCCGCGTAGACGATCGCAGCCGGCCAGAGCCAGGGTCGAACGACGATCGTCCAGATCGCGTTGCGGTACGACTTCGTCGTCCGCTCGCGCGCGACGAGGTCGGGGAAGCGCTGCCTGAGCTGGTACCTGCCGAGGCGGCTCCGGGTCTTGATGCGTACGAGATCGGAGAATCCCGCAGGTGCGTAGACGCGGACCGGGGCGTCATCGACACGAATGCGCTCGCCGGCGCCGAACAGCGAGCGGACGTACCCGTCGTCGGCGATGATCTCGGGGAAGTCTGCGAAGCGTCGGCGCCCTTCCTCCGAGAGCGCGTACACGCCGACGCCGATCATGCCCTCGCGGACGTACGGCAGACGCGCCCAGATCCGGTAGTAGGCGCGGACGGCCAGGCTGGACCCGCGCAGATCGACGCTGCATGACCGGTGACGCCGCCAGGGCATCTCCCTCGTCGAGGCGCGCGGCGATCCGCCGCATCGATGCGAGCGGGAGCGTGACGTCCGCATCGACATAGAACCGCGGAAAACCCGAGACGAGAGCGTCGCCGAGGTTGAGGGCGGCTGTCTTGGAGGCTATCGGGGTCTCGATCACGCGGACGTCGTTGCCGTACCCTCGCGCGACGTCTGCCGTCCGATCGGTGCAGCCGTTGCACACGACCACGATCTCGAGCTCCTTCGGTTCGGGACGCCGCAGCAGCGCGTCGAGGCAACGGCCGAGAACGTCTTCCTCGTTGTGCGCTGCGATCACGACAGAGATCGCCATGCACGTACTCATAGCGTGTGTGGGACTGCGGCCGGCCCGCGTCAGCGTCGCGGCGTCACGCTCGCCGGACGCGTTCGCCTCCGGCCAACGGCGCGGGCCGCTCCTGTGGACAACCGCGGGCGAGCCCCGGCGACCCGCGAGCGATGGCCCCGAATGCAGTGCCCCAATCGAGGGAAAAGGCCCGTGGCGGTTCAAGCGACGAGAGCCAGTACCCCCCAATGGGGGGCATGGTCCCGTGGCGTGGCGGGCGACAAGAACAGCATGCGTATTCGCCGCCGCCCATCAGCCGCCACGCTTGTGGCGATCGTTACCACGCTCGTGATCGGAAGTCAGATGAGCTTCGCCGCAGGTTCGGCCGAGGGGGCCGGGGAGCTCCCGACGCTGTCGGCCCGGTCGAGGTCACCGCGACCGATGGCTCGAGCGTCACGATCGCGTGGCCGCCCTCCCGTGAGAGGGACGTCGTCGGGTACGGCGTCTATCTCAACGGCGCCCAGGTTGGGACGCAGACGCCCGATCAGGTGAAGCGCTGGCGGGATCGGGACTCGTTCTCGTACACGATCGGGCGGCTGGCCTGCGGCACGGGCTACACGGTCGGTGTCGATGCGTTCGATCGTGGCGACCGCCACTCGCCGGTCACCTCGACCACGGTCTCCACCTCGGCCTGCCCGGATGCGACGGCTCCCTCGGCACCGTCCGGGATGCGTCAGGTGGCGGCGACGGAGAACTCGGTGATGCTCGCCTGGTCCCCGTCGACCGACAACGTCGGTGTGGTCGAGTACGGGCTCTATGCGTCCGGTCTGCGTGTCTCGACCTCCAGCGACGCGAGCGCGACGCTCACGAACCTGGCCTGCGGCACCAGCTACCTGGTCGCGATCGACGCGGCCGACGCTGCAGGCAACCGCTCCACCCAGGCAACCTCGTATCTGGCGACATCCCCCTGCCCCTCGAGCAATCAAACGGCGCCTGCCGCTAGCGCTGCTCCAGCTCCAGCTGCAGCTGCGCCGCAGGCGCCCTCCGCGACCGCAACCGGTGCGGTGAAGCAGACGATCGTGAACGGGGCGACGCTGTCGGGGCTCACGAACTGGCGTGGCGTCTACGACGCGAACGGCGACGGCAGCGAGGACGACCCCGGCAAGATGGAGTTCCTGATCGACGGCAAGCTCGTGCTCAGCGAGCAGCTGATCCCGTTCGGTGACAGCTTCGCCGACGGATCGATCACGACCAGCAACGGCCAGCACACCTTCCAGGTGCGCGCCCTCACAGACAGCGGCACCCTGCTCGCCAGCAACACCGTCACCGCCACCATCGGCAGCCAGACACCCCCACCCGCCGCCGCCCAGTTCGACGGGTGCGGTGAAGCAGACGATCGCGAACGGGGCGACCCTGTCGGGGCTCACGAACTGGCGTGGCGTCTACGACGCGAACGGCGACGGCAGCGAGGACGACCCCGGCAAGATGGAGTTCCTGATCGACGGCAAGCTCGTGCTCAGCGAGCAGCTGATCCCGTTCGGTGACAGCTTCGCCGACGGATCGATCACGACCAGCAACGGCCAGCACACCTTCCAGGTGCGCGCACTCACAGACAGCGGCACCCTGCTCGCCAGCAACACCGTCACCGCCACCATCGGCAGCCAGACACCCCCACCCGCCTCCCATCCCGCCCAGCGGTGACACGACCGCTCCTTCGCAGCCCGGCAACCTGCGCGTCACCGCGGCCACCGCCGCGAGCGTCACGATCGCCTGGAACGCAGCGACCGACAACGTCGGCGTCACCGGCTACGACATCTACCGCGCCACCACCAAGGCCGGCACCACCACCACCACCAGCTACACGATCAACGGGCTCACCTGCGGAACCGCATACTCGGTCGGGATCAGAGCACTCGACAAGGCCGGCAACACGTCCCCGCAGGCCACCCTCTCGATCACCACCTCACCCTGCGCCCCGCCGCCGCCCAGTTCGACGGGTGCGGTGAAGCAGACGATCGCGAACGGGGCGACCCTGTCGGGGCTCACGAACTGGCGTGGCGTCTACGACGCGAACGGCGACGGCAGCGAGGACGACCCCGGCAAGATGGAGTTCCTGATCGACGGCAAGCTCGTGCTCAGCGAGCAGCTGGTCCCGTTCGGTGACAGCTTCGCCGACGGATCGATCACGACCAGCAACGGCCAGCACACCTTCCAGGTGCGCGCACTCACAGACAGCGGCACCCTGCTCGCCAGCAACACCGTCACCGCCACCATCGGCAGCCAGACACCCCCACCCCCCGTCCCCATCCCCGCCCAGCGGTGACACGACCGCTCCTTCGACAGCCCGGCAACCTGCGTGTCACCGCGGCCACCGCAACGAGCGTCACGATCGCCTGGAACGCAGCGACCGACAACGTCGGCGTCACCGGCTACGACATCTACCGCGCCACCACCAAGGCCGGCACCACCACCACCACCAGCTACACGATCAACGGGCTCACCTGCGGAACCGCATACTCGGTCGGGGTCAGAGCACTCGACAAGGCCGGCAACACGTCCCCGCAGGCAACGATGTCGGCCACGACATCCGCGTGCCCCGACAACCAGCCGCCCACCGCGCCTGGCAACGTCACCGCCTCCACCCGCACCACCACCAGCATCGCCCTCACCTGGGCGGCCGCCACCGACAACATCGGCGTCGCCGGCTACGGCATCTACAACGGCGCCGACCTCGTGCAAACCACCGCCGGCACCACCGGCATCGTCAGCGGCCTCACCTGCAACACCAACTACACACTCGCGGTCGACGCCTTCGACGGCTCAGGCAACAGCTCCCCCAAGACCATCATCATGGTCTCCACCCTCCCCTGCCCCGACACCACCCCACCGACCGTGGCGATAACCGCTCCGACGAACGGCTCGACGATGACAGGCACCGTCAACGCGTCCGCCAACGCCACGGACAACATCGGTGTCGCGCGTGTCGATTTCTTCCGTGACGGAGTGTCGTCCGGAAGCGACACAAGCGCCCCGTACACGATCCCGGTCAACACATCCACGATCGCGAACGGCAGCCACACGTTCAGTGCCCGCGCCTATGACTCAGCCGGCAACGTCGGCAACTCACCCAGCGTGACGGTCGCGGTGTCGAACACGACACCGACTCCGCCTCCGCCGACAGGCTTCCCCGACGCAAGCAACACGGGTGTTCCGTCCGGGAACGATCGCTTACTCCGAGCAGCGGTTTCACGGTGAATACGAACAACGCGGTTGTAAACGCGGTCAGCACGACCAGCTGCATCACCGTCACCGGCACGGCGTGACGATCAAGAACTCGAAGGTCGGGTGCATCATCATCGACGGAGGGGCCGCTGGTAACCCCACCAACCCGCCTCTCACGATCCAGGACACCGAGATTGTGTGTCCGATCGGCTCTTGGAACACAGGCATCAGGTTCGACAATTTCGTCGCGATCCGCGTGAACATCCACGGCTGCGAGAACGGACTGGACTCGGCACGAACGTCACGCTCCAGGACAGCTACATCCACGACCTGGCCGCGGGCACCGAATACCACAACGACGGAATCCAGTCGGCGAACGGGTCGAACTCGACCATCGAGCACAACACGATCTACGGGATCGACACCTCCGCGATCGGCATCTCAACTACGCGGCCGGCCTCCGGCACCGACATGCTGATCCAGAACAACCTGCTCGCAGGTGGCGCGTACACGCTGTACTGCCCGAAGGGCGCCAACCGTGAACTTCCGCGTCATCGGCAATCACTTCAGCACCATCTTCTACCCGAAGGTCGGCGTGTTCGGCTCCAACACCGACTGTGGCGGCGAGACCTGGTCGGGCAACGTCATCCACGAAACCGGGCCGCCGGTCAACCTGGGGTGAGTCCCAGCGCCTAGCCGGTGCGCGCTGAACCGCCTCAATCCGCCACGGGGTATCGCGGCAAACTAGTCCTCGGGGCCTGATCTGTCGGACGCGCAAGACGTGACGCTGGCGTGAGTCCGCCAGCGCCACAGCTCGATATTGGCATCATTCGTTCCTCGAGGCCGGGTGATGGGTGATCACGATGCTCCGGAATGCCGGTCCGGTGCTTGGTCCGACTACGAGCGCTTGCCCGACGTCGTCTTCGAAGCTCGACCATCAGCCTCGACCACGCGCGCTTCGCGTTGGAGCCCAGATCTCGCACAGGAGCTCGACGGCCACAGCCATGGACCTTCCCAAACTCGACGCAGGTGACATGTCGGACTCGACGCTCGGAGCCAGAGCCTCGACGGCGACTACGATGCGCCAATGCGCCGTTGGTTGAGATGGCTGGTGCTACCGGCGGTCGTGTTTGCCTGCGCGACCGCCATCGGCCGCGAGCGGAGGCGCCCTGCCGATCGCGAGCAGGCGTCCACCGTTGCCTCCGCCGGACGCGACACCGACCGCGACGGCCTGAGCGACGAGGCCGAGCGGCGCCACCACACCAACCCCCGCAAGCGAGACACCGACCGTGACCGCCTGAACGACGGCGCCGAAGTCAAGTGCTACCACACCAATCCGCGCAAACCGGACACCGACCGCGACGGCCTCGACGACGGCGCCGAAGTCAAGCGCTACCACACCGACCCGCGCAAACGGGACACCGACGGCGACGGCCTCCAGGACGGCGACGAAGTCGACCAACACAAGACGAACCCACGCAAACCGGACACCGACGGCGACGGGTGCGGCGACGGAGTCGAGATCAAGCGGGGCACGAACCCACGCAACGCCCGCAGCCACCTCGGCTTCCCCGATGCAAGCAACACGGGTGTTCCGGCGGGAACGACACTGACGTCGACCGGTTCGCTGACGGTGAGCACGAACAACGCGGTCGTAAACGCGATCAGCACGACCGGATGCATCGAGGTCACCGGCTACGGCGTGACGATCAAGAACTCGAAGGTCGGGTGCATCATCATCGACGGAGCCGCTGCTGACCCAGCGAACCCGCCTCTCACGGTTCAGGACACCGAGATCGTGTGTCCGATCGGTACTGGAACACCGGGATCAGGTTCAGCAACTTCAACGCCTATCGCGTGAACATCCACGGCTGCGAGAACGGGCTCGACATCGGGACGAACGTCACGCTTCGGGACAGCTACATCCACGACCTGGCAGCAGGCGCCGATCTCCACACCGACGGAATCCAGTCGGGCAACGGATCGAACTCGACGATCGAGCACAACACGATCTACGCGATTGACACCTCCGCGATCAACATCCCAACAGCTGCCGGCCTAAGGCACACGTGCTGATCCAGAACAACCTGCTCGCAGGTGGGGCGTACACGCTGTATTGCCCGAAGCCGCCACGACGAACTTCCAGATCATCGACAACAGCTTCAGCACGATCTTCTCGCCCGAAAGTTGGCGCGTTTCGGGCCGTCAACCGACTGTGCCGGCGAGATCCAGTCGGGCAACGTGTACCACGAGACAGGGCGACCGTTGAACCTCGGGTGAGTCCCCGCGCCAGCCAGCTGCGCTGAACCACGTCGATGCCGCGGCAGAAGAAACGCTTCTCGACGCCTGTTGGTCGTCGGGTCCACCCAGGAGGGGCTGACGCACCAGGGAACCGGGCGGAACCGATCCTCCACAACGCAACCTCGGGGACGGGATGACGAGCCCAACACGTCAGGGTACCGTCTCCCAAGAGAGCGGCCTGACGAGAACGTGCTGAACGAGGGTCTGAAATCGGGTGGCGGAATCGACAGTCGCTCGACGCACCGCCCTTTGATGCAGAGCCCGTCGCGATGCTGAGGGCCGGTACCTTCGCGGACCCTGTCGCGATACGGCGACGTGTTTGGGTTCCGACGACTGACTGGTTGGCAGCAGGACGAGATGTCCAAAGGGGATCGAACTGGCAAGAAGCTAGTGAACACGGCTCCTTCATCTACGCTTCTGTCCGTGGTGCCATCCTCGCCGGACGGATCTGCTCGGTGTCCCCTGCCATGATGCTGGCCGTTACGAGGTGGCTTGCAATGACGGGCTGCCGACTGCGCGGAATACCAGCTGACAGCCCGCGAGACTGACCAAGTGTTGAAGTACCTCGCTGTCTCAACAGCGTTCAGGTTCGGACTCGCAATAGCGAAGACGACGCCGATGGACGACCTCGGAATGCTCATCAGACGCCTGAAACCTGTCACGACCGACCATGAGCTCATCCGAGTTGGATGCGACGGCGATGGCGGCTACCTTGTACCGGATGACTTAGACGGTATCGATGCCTGCTTCTCGCCCGGCGTGGACAATCGCGCGACGTTCGAAGAAGCGTTGCTCAATCGAGGCATACGCTGTCATCTGGCTGACGCAGCGTCGAACGCAATCCCCTTAGCGACTACCGCAGCACCTTCACCAAGCACGATCTGGGCGTGGTAAACAACGAGACGTTCATCACTGCTGACCGCTGGATCGACGACTACGAGCCCGGCGACGGCGATCTCCTCCTCCAGATGGATATCGAAGGCGCCGAGTGGCCGGTCTTGCTCAACATCGGTGATCGCACGCTCGCACGCTTTCGGATCATCGTGCTCGAACTCCACGACATGGAGCGGCTGCTTGACAGACACGCCTTCGAAGTCATTCAATCCACCATGGATCGGCTGCTCGAGCGGTTTCACGTTGTACACATCCATCCGAACAACTACGGGGGTCGAGTCTACGCCCGCGAGATCGAGATTCCGCGTTCTCTCGAGATGACACTCCTGCGCCGAGACCGCGTGGGACTCGCGTCTCCCGCAACGAAGTTCCCCCATCCACTCGACCAGCCCAATACCATGGACCGGCGTGACCTCGTTCTGCCGTCTGCTTGGCGCGCAAGCACGTGATGTGTCGCGGTCGCCGCGCATGATGCCGACCGACCGGCGCGGAGCGGGATGAAGCCGGCTGCACGATACCCTCTGCGCATCGACTCTGGCGATGACGGCGAGGGATCGAAAGCTAGTCGCGGCGTCTCGCCCACGATGGTGCCGGCCGAGAATCGCCGGGAAGAGCGACGGCACGCGAGCGCGATCGCCTAGCCGTCATCATCGTCTCCCACAACAGCGCCGGCTGGCTCCAGCAGTGCCTGTCAAGTGTCTACGCGATGTCAGGGAGCCTCGAGGTCGAGATCGTCGTCGTAGACAGCGGTTCCACCGACCACACGGTCGATCTCGTCAGGCGCGAGTTTCCCGACGTTCGGGTGCTGGCGACCGAGAATCGCGGATTCGCGTCTGCGAACAATCGCGGGCTCGAAGTTGTCGACGCGGAGTGGATCCTGTTCCTCAATCCGGACACCCGGATCCTGTCGGGGTCGCTCGCGGAGACTCATAGAAACGGTTCGAGCGCGCCCGGCCGTAGGGCTCGTGGGGGTCAGGCAGGTCGACGAGAACGGCGTCCTGGACACGACGATGCGGCGATTCCCAAGTGTCGTTCGGTCACTCTCCGCGAGCCTCGGTGGCGAACGACTCCCATTCCACGCCTCCTGGCTAGGAGAACGGGTGCTCGGGGCCGACCTCTACGACCACGAGACGCGTTGCGACTGGACGTCCGGTTCGTTCATGCTCGTACGCCGAGCAGCCCTCGACCGCATCGGCGGCATGGACGAGCGGTTCTTCCTCTACTCCGAGGAGACCGACCTCTGCCTTCGGATACGGGAGGCGGGCTGGGACGTCGTCCATTTCCCCCAGATGACCATCTTTCACGAGAGCAGCACAAGACCGTCGAACGCGAGGCTCAGCCGGCAGATGGCGTTCGCACGACGGCAATACATGGCGAAGCACTTCGCGCCCGCCGAGCGGGTGGCGGGCATTCTTGCGGTCGGCCTGGGGTACGCGATCCGCTCGGTCAAGCCCGGCCGCGGCCCTGACGCCCGACAGCGGCGTCGTTCTGCACGCGCCGCACTCACGACCCTCCTCGGATTCACGCCGCCGCCCTTCGGCTACCCCTCGACAGGTAGTGCCGAGATAGAGATGGAGGACGACGACGGGCACCACAGCACGTGACCCTCCGCGCCAGAAGACGCCCGCAGGTCGCACTCGCGTCATCCTGCTCTCGCCGTGGGTTCTGTGGGCAGTGATCCGACATCTCCCGAGAGCGCCATCCACAGCTGCCTGACGCCGATCGTGCTAGATCGAGCAAGGACCCACAGTGGAACGTGTTGCGCAAAGACGACGACTCGAAATAGCCACACCCTTGAGCGCGATTCGGTTTCGATGAGCATTCGGATGGTAGAGCCAAGGTATTGCCGCTTCAGGGCGACTCCGAGCATTCGCGTTGAGGCACCTCCGTCATGGACGACCGTGGCATCTGGCGTTACCCAGAGGTCGAGTCCGCGCACCGCCAATGACCGCGCAAACTGGACGTCGTTGAAGAAGATCGGATATCGCTCGTCGAGAACGTGGTCGTCGGGAAGGGCCGATCGGCGAAGCAGCAGGCAACTCGCCGACGGCTGAGGCACAGGTCGAGCGTACGAGAAATCGTCGTCGAGCATCTGGTATTCCCGCAATCGGCGAGTGATACCTGGAATGAAGCGCCGACCGATCGCACTGCAGCTGGCGAGTGTCACGGAGAACGTGGGAAAGCGAAAGTGAAACGGCTGAGGCGAACCATCCGGATTGACGTACAGTGGCGCGATCGCCTGCGATGGTGGGATGATCGTCGAGAAACCCAATCATCGATTGCAATGCTTGGCCGTTCAGGCCGACATCGGAGTTGAGCAGGAGCACGAGCTCTCCCGACGATCGCTTGTAAGCCTGATTCACAGCCGAGGCGAATCCCAGATTCCTTTCGTTCCTCGAGCAGGATGATGTCGGTCCGGCGAGCGAGTGCGTCGGGCGACCCATCCACGGATCCGTTGTCGACGACGATGACTTCGCTCGGAATACCCTCCGTAGCCGCTGCGAGTGAATCTAGACAACGGAGCACGAGATCCCGCGTGTTCCAGTTCACGATCAGGATCGAGAGATGCAGCCCGCTAACCATGATCGTGAGCGCTTGGAACTACCGCCCCACACTGGCGCACCTGGGTCCCGGGAATCCGTCTGCAGTTTTGCGAGCCGACGCGTGTTGGAAACAGATTTCATGACTACCTCTCATCGTATCTTGCCGGACGCAGATCCACCCGCGCTCAATCGCGGCGTACGACATGCGAGACGCCCTCGACAAGACACAGTGGATTCAGAAAGAGTCGCCCGCGCTGCAAGGAGTCGTTCTGGGACGCAGCGGGTGACAGCCGGCGCGACTCGACGGGCACGATGGCCGTGGTGGTCGAATTCGGCACGAGGCGGTCGCCCTTCGCGAACTGGACGATCACACGGGATGTCAACGCACGGGGCGAGTGCGGCCGGGCTCGCGGTCTGCTGCGCCGCCCACTCGTTTCGGTCGATCAACTCCTGGATTGCCGATGCGCGTTGGACGGTGTCGATCCTGATCGGCCACCCCGTCCGGAGCGGCATGTTCTCGTCGAAGTTCGTCAGCGTGGCGTACGGAACCGCATTAGAGCCGAACGGCCTGGCAGGTCGGGCTGCTGGCGACACTCCAGCTGGCTCGCAGGTAGCGCTCAGGCTGGCGCTGCGACCCGTCGGATGACGGCTGCGTGGCCGCGAACTGCATGATCTGGGTGGAAACGATCGCCGGACTCCCTGCGCAACTCGCTCCGCCGGGCTGCCCAATGGTCGCGGCGTTCGATTGTTGCGCACATCGCCTTGACGAGCTCGTCCCGATTTGGCTGCCGCGCGTAGAGTGCGGCGTCGATCGCTCGCCAATCGACGGCCAGCCGGTCGCCGATGGGATTGCTGACGAGCCAGCCTCGCTGGCCGTTGTCACCGACCTGCTCGCGCGCGCCGCCTACATCACTCAGAACGACCGGCAGGCCAGCATAGAGCGCCTCCATGGAGGCGAGCGACCAGCCCTCGAAGAATGAATCCAGCACGAATGCGTTCGCAGCAGCCAGCGGTACTCCGGGCCAGGGCGCGTGGTCACGTAGATGTATGCGTGCGCGGCCCGGCAGCGCGTCGCGAAGTTGCCGGATCTGATGTGGGTAGGTACCGGTGTCCGGGCGGCCCGCGATGAGCAGGTGCGCCTCGGGATACGCAGCGACGACCTCGTCGAACGCACTGATGAGCCCGTACGTGTTCTTCTGCGGCGAATACCTCGCCAGCGAAACGAACAGGAACTCGTCGCGGTGCAGTCCGAGCCAGTCGCGGCATATTGCAGGATCGAGATACGGAACGCGGGAGATCTCGATGCAGTTCGGAACGGTCACCACCCGCGCGGACTCGATCTCCGGGTTGAACGCAAGGTACTGCTGGCGGACGAGTTCGCTGACAGCGATCACCGACGCGATCTTGCGGCTGCGGACCGCCTCCGATGCTCTGCGGCTCTCAATGGCCTGGGAGGCCCACGGAGCATCGAAGAATGCATGCATTCCTTGCTCCGTCTCGACGTACGGAATCTCGAACTCCGACGCGAGATCGATCCACCACGCTGGCGCCTCGTGGGCGCTGATAACGTCCGGACGCCGGGCGCGGAGTTGCGCGACTACCGACGACCGGTTGACCTGGGTGACCTCAATGCCCTCGCTCGCCAGTTCGGAAACGGTGCGTGGCGCACGAGCGCCTCTCGTCGTGAAGAAGACGCTGGTCGATATTCCGAGCGCCGGGAGCCGCCGCGCCAAGAGCGCCACGATCTCCCCCGCGCCTCCGACGTCGAGTTCGTCGGTCACCAGCGCACAGTGCAACGACGTGGCGTCCGTTTCCATCGCGCCAGCAGTCGGAGACGGCGGAGCTGCATGATCCAGTGCCGCCGGTGGACTCCCAAGGCGTGACGCGCCCACCAGCGGGCGCGTCCACGGCTCAACGACGCTTGCCTCGCCGAGGCGGCGGTCCAGCACGCTACGCGCCACGCGCCTCACGGGACCTGGCGGTCTCCACGACGTTCGCTGCGCCCGCAAGAGCATTCGCAAGACGAGCTCGTTCACACGCCCTCCCCAGTTCGGCCGAGCACGGCGAACGATCTGTAGTTAGGCCACGCATGGTCCCACTCGGAGATGATGCGCTGTCCGCCGTCAGGCCATTCGGTCTTGAACGCCGCAACGTCGCAGCGGGCCCCAAACGCCGACTGAGTAACGTCTTCGTGGGTCAACTGGCGCACGAGGCCGTGGTCGTCGACCGGCGTCTGGTGGCCCTGACTAAAGCCAGCGGGCATGAACGGGTAGCGAAGAACCTGTAGTGCTCACACCCTGCTCCAGCGGGTGGCGATGCACGGGGCGGTGACGATGTTGTCCTCGGGCGCCTCGATCCTTTCCAGCCAGATCTCGCGCCAGTACATATGAATCGCCCGGGTGCAGAAGCGGTACGTATCGGAAGCGCAGAAGACGCCCTCCAGAATGATGCAGTCGGACTTGATCTCGACCATCTCGCCCGTCCGCTCCTCGATCAGACGATCGACTCGCCCCTGGACGCGCGCTGTCCGGCCGCAGTACGCCGCCATCTCGCCGTCGAACTGAAGACCGCGGTTCTTGTTGTTCGTGTCGAGCGTGGCGACGATCTCCTCCTTGCTCTTGATCCGGACGAAGTCGCCTGGTTCCAGATCGAGCTTCGCGGACGGCGTCTTGCCCTTCTCGAGCTTTCCGAAGACGAACGGGTAGCGCCGGCCGTCAGCGATCCGCAGTTGATGTGGCAGACGGCGCTCGCTGAACGACTGCCAGATGTTCACCACCGCAATCGGAACCCCGTAGAGGAACTTCGGCAGTCTCCAGTTCCGAATTCCGCGCGCGTACTGGCTGAGCTCGAAGAACGGCAGCGAGTCTGTCGCCTTCGGAATCTCGGTTGCCTGGCACCTGTACCGCGGCGTATCTGCCTGGTCGGCTACTCGCGTTCCGGGAATCAGCGTCTGCGTGACGTACGCCTCGTCAGCGGCGTCCGGGCTCGGCGACGAGCCGTTCAACTCCGTATCTCGGACGCGTTCGAGCCACGCCTCCTTCCAGAACAGCAGGCATCCCGCTTGGCATCCGTCGTGAGCCGACCCGTCGCATCGGATCCTCTGGAGGTGAACCGCATTGGCCATCCGTCGCACGACCCCGCCCCCGTTGCAAGTCGTATCGGCCCGGTGGCCGACGGGCAGCGTGCGGCCGCAGTACTTGAGCATCTCCGGCATGAATGGGAGCCCGTCAAGCGCTCCACTCTCGTCCAAGGTGGCGAAGATCTCCGAGGCGCTGCGAACTCGTACCAGCTCGCCCGGCTCGAGGTCGAGGACAGGGGTCGTGCTCACTGGAGGGCTAGACGGGGATCTCATAGTGTCTACATGACGAGCGTGTCCGAGCGAAATCTTCGCACGGCACGCCGGAGCGCGGTACGTGCTCTTCTCGCGCCGAGGTGCGCGATGGCGACGCGCCAATAGCCAGTCCTCAGCATGACTTGAGGGCAGCCTCGTACGAGCCCTGCGTTGACGTCCGACCACGGCAGACCGGAGCGGTCACGCGCGACGACAAGCTGGAGCGTCGCGCGTGTCCGGAGTCGGCGTGTCGTACGGGCGTCCAATGCGGCGTCTGCCAGGAAGTTAGTGCGCCGCTCGTAGCGGATCTGGTCGTGAAGCAATCCGACCGCGCGTTCGTCAGTTGCGACTCCCTGCTGCGCGCCGATGTCGCTTGTGAGCGTCTCTCGGTGCACCCGGAATCCGGCAAGAGGCTTCGCCAGGTAGACGAAGTCCCAGTCGATCGCGATGCGCATCCAGAGTTGAAGGTCCCCGAACGGCTCCTCGTTCGGCCGAAATCCACCTGCCCCGATGATTGCTCTCGTGCGATACGCGACGGAAGAAAAGCAGATTGGCCAGTCCGAGACCATCATCCGTTCGAGGGCCCGCTCACCCGGCTCGAGCCTCACCGTTGCGCCACGGGTCGGCAGCGGCGCCATGCTCCCGACCGCGCGCGAACGCGCGTCGAGCACGTCACACGCCGAGTGGGCCAGACCGGCGGTCGGAAATCGCTCCAGCGCGTCAGCGGCAGCGGCGAGATGGCCGGGCTTGAGGACGTCGTCGTCGGGCAGGAGCACGAGCATCTCGGTCTCGGCGAGCGAGACCAAACGGTTGTAATTCGGAATATTCCCAATGTTGCGCTCGGTTCGCGAGTAGTCGATCCGCTCGTCCGCGAACGATCGAACGACCTCCGGCGTGTCATCGTCCGAGGCGTTGTCGCTCACGATCACACGAAAGCTAGTGAAGTCCTGCGCAAGGACGCTCTCGATCGCCTCGCGCAGCAGGCCGGAGCGATTGTACGTGGGAATGCCCACGGTGAGCTTCATCGCGCGACCGTGCCTGTCGAGCGCTCACTCTCGGGCGTCGGTGCCGACGTCCGGCGCAGCTTCCGCGGAACCCCCGGCAGCACTCCGAACGCGAGGCGCACCGTGTCGACGAAATCGCTACGGCACACGATCCACAAGCCGGCTACGGCGACCGAGAGCGTCACGATGCAGGCTGCGGCCACGGTCAGAACGCCGCTGGACCCTTCGATGCAAACGAGCAGTCCGAGCGAGCCGCTCACCAGAGCCACGCACAGTGGAGCGATGAGAGGTCGAGAAGGATCAACGCCCGACGAACGCTTCGTGGCAACGCTGAGCACGGTGGCCTCGACAACCGCACCGGCGAGGTTGCCGACCCCGATCGCGATGACGCCGATGCTCGGCAGAAGCGCCGCGGTGACTGCAATCCATACGACGCCCAGGCAGGCCGACGCGACGGCGTTGATGCCGGGATTGCCGGCGGCCGACAGATAACTTGTCGCGGCCACCGCGATCGATCCCAGCAGCAATGTCGAGAGGCAGCTGAATGGAATGATCAGCGCGGCGTCTGCCCAGTTCTCGCCGAACACCAACGGCACGAGCTTTGGGCTGACCGCTGCGAACGTGGCGAAGACGAGCGTTCCCGCGATCGCGGCGCGTCGCACCGTACGGAGAATGACCGGACCGACTGCCTCGCCGCGCGCGAGCAAGTTCGCGACCGCCGGGAAACCCACGACGTAGAGCGAATTGAACGCAAGTGAGGGGAACTGGAAGATGCGATTCGCGAACGTCCAGATGCCGAGCGTACCGACGCCGGCAACGACACCGACCACGATGTTGATTCCCTGCTCGCGGGCGAGGAAAGTGTACCAGTTGGCCTGGAACTTCACGCCGAACCTCAACAGGGGTCCGAACCCGCGCCAACCACGCAACGACGGAGCCTGGAATCCAATGCTCAGCCGACCGATGAGCAGCGTGGCGACAAGCGCTCTCGCCACCGCACCGCCGGCGAGGCCCCAGACACCCGCGCCGAGCACAACAGCCACGACGGCTAGCGCCTGCGAAATCACCTGCGATCCGGTGTCGGCGGCGAGTTGCAGGTCGTATCGCATCGAGCGCGAGAGCGTGATTCGTCCCGGTGTCTGCAGTGTCGTGATCGGCAGCGACATGATCATCAACGCGGTGACCGCTCCCGTGCGGCCAAAGCCCAGCGCGATGGCGGCAGCCGGCAAACAGAGGGCAAGAGCGAGCGTGAGCTGAATACCGTTCATCGTGCGCAGTTCCGCCAGCGTGGGCGGTTCCGGACGCCGGACCATGCCCGCGCCGAGACCACCGTCGGCGAGCGCCCCAGCTAGCAGTGTCGCGGTTGCGCCGACAGCGATGACGCCAAAGTCGGCCGGCGTCAGAAGCCTCGCGAACACGAGGCTCGCGGCGAAGCCGACGATCAGGTTCACGAAGCTCGAGGACGTCAAGAAGAAGACGCCGTTTAAGGACCTCCGTCTGACCTCGTCACGCGGCAGACTGAGCGCGTCACCCTCAGGCGAACTGTTTGACCGGAGCGGTGCCGTCGCCTCGCGCGCCTCCACCTCCAAGCCGCCCGTGGGAGGCATCGGTCCCGAACCTTCGGCGGGAGGCTCGAGTTCACCTACGGCCCGCGCGTCACGCGTGTGCGCAACCATCTCCCCACTAGCTGCCCGAGGCCGAACCTCGGTCGAGCTGTCGCGATCCTCTCGAATCGCGCCACCTGACTGACCGACACTGGGTAGCTCAGTCTCGTGCGGCCCGTCCGCCCCGCCGCCCGGCGAGGGGCTCTTTGATCTTCGAAAGAGCAACCGGCCCATCTCAGGCGGCCGAGTTCCGCAGGTCCGCCATCGCATCTTCATGTGCGCGACGCAAGTCCGCCAGCATCTCTTGCGACGCCCTTCCCATCGCCTGGAGTTGCCGGTTTTTCATCGACCTCTTGTTGAGCACCTGCTCCAGCACGCTGGCGAACTGCCGGACATCGCTGCTGTCAATCCGAAAGCCGTTCACGCCCTCGTCAAGCTGCTCCTCCAAGCCTCCGCAGTTGTTTCGTATGACTATGTGCCCCACACTCATGGCCTCGAGTACATAAAGCGGTAACGCCTCGTTAAATGAACAGCAAATTACAGCATTACATTCTCGCGTGATTGCAAGAGATTCTTCATGTGAAATCTCACCCAATACGCGAAACGATTTTCCAAGAACTGAAGTTCCGATCGACACGATCTGATCGGCTATATAGTCATCCGTCATACCGACGAGTGTTAGCGAAAAATCACGGTATTCTTCATGGTTTACCTGATAGTATGATCTAACAAACTCATGAAACGCTGCGAGTGCGAGGACGTGTCCTTTGCGACCATCGGTTGGTCTTCCGGATAGCAGAAACTTTACGGAATTATATTCATCTGGATGCCTAGATCGTTTGTCACTATCATTCTTCACAGTAGGCGGTAATATCATCGTTCTCTTTGTTCTAAATAATTCATCATACTCAGCCTTTACTAGGTTGGACGGTACGTATATTTTCAACTGCCGATTCTCAACTAGAGCACCTACCATTTTTCGAGTCTCTTCCTCAAGAAGGACTGGTGCCAACGCCTGCAATTGATCGATATCTTCATGTATGTACCAGTTTGCTTGACTGAGCCTCCCGAGTCGCAGCGCCTCCAAAACAGACGTTCGATAATTCGATGGAACTGCCGCCGTGTTGAGAAGGACGAAGTCCCGCCTGCGGAGGGCAAGCTGGAGCCGCACGAGCGCCGCACCCATGACGGCGGCGGCACGCTCAACCTTCACGCCCTTCGTGGCGATTTGCTCGCGCAGCTCTGGATGGATTTGCGGCGAGAGGAGGCGTATCGATCTTGGGCCGTATCGGTCCGCGAAGTCCTCGATGACTCGTACCAGCGCCAACGGGGCTCCGCTGAGGTTCATCGGTGGCGAGACGAAGACGAAGGCTCGCTGAGTACGGTCGCGAGCGGCGAGCCTGGCCTGCGCGATGTCCTGACTCAGTTCGAGTGACTCCCGAATGCCCCTCTCGCAAGCTTTGGCTAGAAGCGTCGCTGGCATTGAAGATGAGTCCGTTGAGGAGCGACAAGCACGAGTCGCTGGATCGCAATGTGGGGATACATGCCGTAGCCCGCCGTTGGCGCAAGGGTCCCCCAGGGGTCCGCCCGCAATCCCATCAATACCCGAATGTCAATGATCGTCCTCCGCAGCGCATCGGCTCTTCCCAGTACACCCCACACATCCCGTCAATGGCTGTCCTGGGCCGCGGGTCACACACATCACCGCGACACATGGTCGGTGTGACCAACGGGACGAGGTCCACGTGGACACTGGACACGATGGACCAAAGCCCGCGGCCGCCGACGCCCGTCCATCGCAGTCGACGAATAGTGGCATCTTCAGGTAGTAGCGCGAGAACCGACGCGATATCCACTACACCAGCCCCTCTCTCACGCACTTTCCGTATCGACGCCACGCAACGGCACTAAGACACAGCTCGCGCAGTCGCGAGGGCTCCTCCCCGTCGCCAATGCTCAGCGTACTCTGATCGCGTTCGGACGCAAGGCGGCTGGTCAGGAATGGCCACACAAGGTCGGGCGGGCCCCCAGAGATACGCCTGAGTCAAGCGCTTGGCCGCGCAAGTCAGGGGTTGCGCCGAGAGGGCGATCTGCCAGACTGGCAGTGGCGGGAGATCGAGATCGAGGTGTTGCGGTGGCGGGGAGGAAAGACCACTGGACCGCCGTTAGGGCATGGGCGGTGCTTGCGATCGTCCTTGTCATCGCGACGTCCGTCATTGGTGTTCGGCGCCTGCGGGACAACTCCGATCAACCTCCACAGATGGCAATGCGAAGCCTGACGATTCGCGCTGGCGAAACCCGGCAGCTGTCCGTGACGGACAAGGAACCGGTCAGTTGGGGACTCGTCGAACGCGCGCGCGGCTCAGGCGATGACGAGCCCACGTTGCCGTTGAAAGTCTCGCGGAACGGTCGCTATCTCGTCGATCAGCACGATCATCCGTGGCGGGTCCAGGCGGACGCAGGATGGCTGATGTCCGCGCTCGCCACTCCCGCCCAGGTCGACGAATATCTCTCGACCCGCCGGAGGCAGGGTTTCAACGCCTTCTACCTTCACATCATGGTCCACCCCGGCGGATATCCGAGCGCCCCAGATGCACCGAACGACTGGCGCGGCGATCCTCCGCTTGCCAAGCCCGGGGACTACTCCACGGCGGGCGACACACGCGCGTCGCGACGATACTGGATGTGGATCGATTCGATCATCGACAAGGCAGCCGCAAAGCACATGGTCGTCATGCTCGCCTACGGCTATCTGGGCGTCGATGGCGGGAATCAAGGGTGGTATCAGGACATCCTCGCCCAACCCAGCCGCGATGTCCTGTATCGGTGGGGGGTCTGGCTGGGGAACCGGTACAAGAGCAAGAAGAACGTGATCTGGTTCGGGCTCGGCGACTTCACGCCGCCTCCGGGTTCCGAGGGCGCGCGCCGGGCTCGCGCGATGGCCGACGGGATCAAGTCGACGGGCGCCTCTCAGCTCTTCATGGCCGAGGCATCACCTCCGGATGGCATCCCGGGCGAGGTTCCGTATTTCCGTTCCGTCGTCGACATGAACAGCTTCTACGGCTACGGCCCCGGCGGCTACGGCGCCGTGTACGAGACCGCCGACCGGGCATACGGTCTCTCGCCGGCCAAACCTGCGTGGATGCAGGAAGGCACCTACGAGTACGAAAACAACCTCGGTCATTTCAGCGCGCAGCCATGGGATACACGCCGCGGACGGTACTGGTCGGTACTCGCCGGAGGTACGGCCGGCGACGGGTTCGGGTCGAAGGATGCTTGGCAATGGGTGGATCTTCCGAAGTCGTTGTCGACGCCCGGGGCGCTCTATTCGACCGTGGCATTCGAGCTGTTCCGGTCGCTGCCGTGGTGGACGCTCGAGCCGTCCGGCACCACGCGAGGTCACACGGGCGTCGGCCTGGTCCCAACGGGACGCGGCCAGTGGGGTGGCCTCGACTACATTACGTCGGCGCGCACGTCCGATCACGAGTGGCTGCTGGCATACGTGCCCGTGACGAAGGAGGGTGCGCGGTCGTTCTCGGTCGCCATGTCGGCGCTCTCGGGGCCGACCCGAGCTCGTTGGTTCGATCCGACGAACGGGAACTACCTGGCGATCGGCAAAGGCTACGAGAACACCAGTCGACGGACCTTCACCACCCCCGGAAGCCACAGCGACGGCACCGACGACTGGATGCTCGTCCTCGACTCCACTGGGAAGGCACGCTGTGGCTCCGTGACGGCCTCCGGGAGGTACACCGCTCCGACGACCGTCCCGATCGAGGTGAAGTGCAGCGTTACCGCATCACTCGAGGCGGAACCGTCGGTCATCTCGCGGGTGCCCGTGACCATCACGCGAGGCCCGTGACGCCTCATTGCTTGCGCTCGAGCCGTTGCGTCCCGGCCCGAAGGACGAGCTCCGTCACCTCCGGCGGCGCGAAGAACCTGAACGGGAGAAACGTCGTGCCTGTTCCGGGCGAGACGTGCATCGTGCCGGCCCTCGTCTCGTACACGCCGGAGACAAAGGGCGCGCGGGGGTGGGCCAGCATGAGGCGACGTCCCGGGAGCGGAAGGCTGATCTGACCGGCATGCAGATGACCGGCGAGCACCAGATCGAACGCATCTTCGGGCAACCGCCGGGCCACGCCCGGAAAGTGACAGAGGAGGATGCGGAAGGCGGCGGACGAGTCGACGAGCTCGACGGGCGCCCGACCCGCGCGCAGTACATCTGCGGATCGACTCCGACGACCGAGATCGGCTGGTCGCGTACGACGATAGTCTCGCCCGTGTCACCAAGTAGCCGCGCACCGCGAAGATCACCCAGCTCCGCGGCGCGCGAGAACGGGTCTCGCGTTACGGCGACGTCGTGGTTGCCGAGCACCACGAACGGCCGCTCGAGTCGGTCGACGAGCCTCGCGCAGCCGCGATTCGCCGCGTGGATGCGAGACGAGGTCGCCGGTGATGCAGACGAGGTCGGGCCGCCGCTCGGCGACCCAGCGAACCGCTTGCTCACTGGCCCGATTGCCGCGCGAGAGCGGCGCTCCGAAGTGGAAGTCGGAGAGATGACCGATCCGGAGACCGTCCAGCTCTCTCGGCAGCGCGGCGACATGAACCTCGAGCACGCGCGTCCTGAGCCGCCCGGCCTCGATCCAGCCGTAGACGATGCACCCGGCAGCGACGCCCGCCAAGAATAGGAAGACGAGGAGCATCCCGGCCACCCTAGAGACGCGGGCGGAACGGACTACGCTGAGAGAGTGGGGAGGGTTCGCGCGACGTGAGCCGCGCTGCGTATGCGGGCGTGGGTGGGACTGACGGCCGCTCTCATGCTGCTCCAGTCTGCAGCGCATCTCGTCGTTGTCCTCGACGCGGGTCGCGTTGGCACGGTGCTAGACCTGGACCGATCGAACGGAATGCCTGATCTTGTGTCGACCGTCGTGCTCGCCGCGGCTGCAGGCGGCGCGACCCTGATCGCCAGGGCCGAAAGCGACCACGGCCGCCTCGTCGCGACGGCGCTCTCGCTCCTGCTTGCAGCTCCTGACGTTTGCCGACATCGTCCACGACGGCGCGCATCCCGCCTCGAACGTCGGCTGGCTCGTCATCACGACCGTGGGCGCGGTGGCGGTACTGCTAGCGATCACGGCGAGATCAATGACCTTGCGCGGCCGGCTGAGCCTGTGTGTGGCGGCAGGCGCGCTCGTCGGCTCGTTCTTCGTCAATGGCCTCGACCGAATCGATCCGGGCCGTTTCCAGCGTGAGCGCGGCGACCCGATCACTGAGTACCAGGTTGTTGCCAAGGAGGGCCTCGAACTACTCGGTTGGTCCCTCGTCGCGCTTGCGCTCTGGGACGAGGCGCTCCGGTGGCGTGCGCTGCAAGCCGGGGCAACAGCGTCAGCGTCTCGAGCACGGACTCGATCGAGACGACGTGCCGCTTGAAGGGGAGCTCGGAGTCCGCGAGGCCTGCGGCGACGCCAACGAGTTGCGAGAGATGGCAGGATCGTCGGCACCGTGGGGAAGATCTCGTCGGCAGCGCACTCGGAACAGGATCGTTGACACCGGGTACTGACATGCCACTCCCCGAGCGGCGCACGCGACCGACTGACGACTTCTGGGCCGGGGTCGTCGGGCTCATCGACCGGAACCGCAACAACGTCGATGGCCTTGCGCGCCACGGGTTGGCGGCGCTCGCCGCGGAACTCCTCGAGGCTCGTGGCACGGTGGTTCCGGAGGCGCTCCGACCCCACCTCGAGCGCACCCGCGTGATGGCGCTCACCGCGCAGTTCGTGCTCGATCGGGTTCGTGACGTCTGCGATGGATCGATCCTCCTCGTCAAGGGGCCGGAGGCGGCCATCCGCTATCCGCACGGAGCTCGTGGGTACGGCGACCTGGATCTGTTGGTGCCCGGACGCCGCCGCAGTTCAGCGACAGCTGCGCGGCGCGGGGTTCGAGGAGATGCCGGACCCCGAGGGCATCTGGGTGGGGATTCACCACCTCCCGCCGTTGCGGTGGCGCGGGTCGCTCTACGTCGAGGTGCATACCGAGCCGAATTGGCCGGACGAACTGCGCGCACCGTCGATCGACGAGTTGCTCGATGCGGCGGTCCCCTCGCAGGCGGCTCGCGAGGCAGGGGTAGACGGCATCCTCGCACCCGCCCCGGCGCACCACGCACTTCTCCTCGCTGCACACGCTTGGGCGCATCAGCCGCTCGGGCGAGCACGAGACCTGGTCGACGTGGGAGCGTTCCGCGCCGAGGCGGATGGCGCAGAGATCCGGGCGACTGCCCGACGGTGGGGCATGGCCCGCCTCTGGGAGACCACGGAGCGCGCGATCGAGGGACTCTTGCACCGGCAGCGACCCCTTCCCTTCCGGCTATGGGCCGGGCACGTGCCCGAGCTCCGCGAGAAGACGGTCGTCGAAGACCACCTCGAGCGCCTCTGCTCGCCGATCTGGGCGTACCCGCCCCGAATCGGCCGCGAGGCGGGTCGGTCGGGCGCTGCTCGGCGAGGTCCGCCCCGCAGGCGACGAGGGGTGGGGCGAGAAGCTCGACCGGTCGTTCACTGCCCTCCGCCGGCCGTTCGCACCGATCGACGAGCATCGGCGCTTGCTGGGCCCGTCGGCGAGCCGAGGAGCGCGGACCCCCGACCAGGAGATCGAGCCTCGAGCACGAGAAGCACCGACGGACCTAGCCGAAAGACCAGCCCGCAGTGGCTGCTGCCACACTAACCTGCGGTCATGACCGCCGAGTCGGGCTCTGGGCTGCCTGCTGCGCCGATGCCGCGCGCCGAGCTCGCCCTCCAGGTGGTTGTCATGGGACCGACGGACCTCGATACCCGCCGTGTCCGGCGCGTCGTCGAGCACGCGGGCTGCGCGGTCACCGACACCGAGGTCGACGGCCACGAGAAGCCGGATGCCGTTGTCGTCGTCGCGGCCGAGGGACCGCTGGCCGAGTCCATCTCCGTGGCCGTTCGATCGTCGGTCGGCGTGCCCATCGTCGTCGTCTCGCGCCGGGATGATCGCCTGGCCGTCGAGGAGGCGGTGAATGCCGGTGCAACCGGATTCGTGTGCCGAGGACCAGATCGAGGCGCGGCTCGGCGCGACCGTGTACGCCGCGGCCGCCGGTCAGCTGACCGTGCCTTCCCAGCATCGTCGCATCGTCGAGTATCCGATCCTCTCGCGGAGGGAGAAGCAGGTGCTGTCGATGGTCGTGCTCGGTTTCTCGAACGTCGAGATCGCGAGCAAGCTCCACGTGACCGAGGCGACCGTCAAGAGTCATCTGTCCACCGCGTACCGGAAGCTCGGTGTGAGGTCGCGGCACGAGGCGACAGACCGGATCCTGTCCGATCAGCGCCTGGGGCTCGGAATCCTCATGTTGTCTGGTGAGCACGCCCCGGGTTGAGCGGGTGAACTGGGTGAGGGGGAGCTCGAGCGTGGCCACGCATCGGATTGCGGAGCCTGAGGTGGCGCACAGCCCAACGCTCCGACAAGCCTCGGAGCCCGCGCTGCTCGTCCTTCGCGGCCTGTCGAAGAGCTGGCGAGACGGCCCGGGCGTCGTTCTCGACTCGATCGACCTCGACATCCGCCCCGGGACCGTGGTAACGCTCGTCGGCGCGAACGGGGTCGGCAAGACGACGTTCCTCCGGGTCGTCGCAGGGTTGATCATGGCGGACTCGGGCACTGTCACGGTGGCGGGCCTCACGCCAAGGTCCGCGCGACGCGAGTACCAGCGCCGCGTCGGTTTCCTGCAGGCCGGGCAGAGTGGGCTCTATGCGCGCTACTCGGTGCGCGACCACCTCGCGTTCTGGGCCCGGATCGCGTTCGTTCGACGATCGCACCGCCGGGAGGTGATCGAGCGGAGCCTGCATGCGTTCGAGCTCGAATCGCTGGCGGCGCGGCGTGCCGACCGGCTCTCGACGGGGCAGCGACAGCGGCTCCGGCTTGCTCTGACCTTTCTCCACGAGCCGCGGCTCGTGCTCCTCGACGAGCCTGCGACGAGCCTCGATCCCGACGGCATCGACCTCCTTCGAGGAGCAGTCTCGGCGGCGGTGGCTCGCGGAAGCGCGACGGTCTGGTGCGCTCCGACGACGGACGAGATCCCCGTCCACCCCGACTCCGGCTTCGTCCTGGCCAACGGGAAGGTCTGGACGCAGTGAGCACGATCGTGGCAACCGTCGACGCGGCGCTCGCCGTCGCGAAGCGCGACGTCTCGGTGTTCAGGACCTACCGGATGCGCTTCCCCGCACAGGTCATTCGGTCGTTCATCGGCGTCGCGCTCTTCTACTACATCTCGCGGCTCGTGACCGTGGCTCCGTTCGACCGTCCCGAGGCGTACTTCGCCTTCGTGGTGGTCGGGCTCGTGATCATGGAGCTCATGCTCTCGACGCTGAACTCGCTTCCGGGCCGTGTACGCCAGGAGGTCGTCGCTGGTACCTTCGAGCGGCTCGTCCTCTCGCCTTTCGGGCCAACTGCAAGTGTCATCTCGCTCAGCGTCTTTCCGTTGCTCCTCGCGCTCGTCAGCGGCGTGCTGACCATCGCGTTCGCGGCCCTCGTCTTCGGGATGCCGATCCGCTGGGAGACACTGCCTCTGAGCCTGCCGGTCGCGTTCGTCGGTTGCCTCTGCTTCGTCGCCCTCGCCCTGGTCGCCACTGCGTCCGTGATCCTCTTCAAGGAAACGGAGGCTGGAATCGGATTCCTGACGACCGCGATCTCGTTTCTCGGGGGCTTCGTCTTCCCGATCGCCCTCCTCCCGGACTGGATCCAATGGACGTCGAACGCCCAGCCGTTCACGCCGACCCTGGAGCTGCTTCGCAACGTCCTCGTGGGAACCCCGCTCGACGGGTCGCCCTGGACGATGTTCGCCAAGATTGCGGCGGCAGCCGCAGTTCTGCTGCCGCTCTCGACATGGGTGCTATCCGTCGCGATTCGAAAGAGCCAGGAACGTGGAACGATCATCGAGTACTGACGCGGTGCAGACCGATCAGATCCGCCTGATCCTCGATCAGGCCTTCCGTTTGCCCGACCACGTGGTGTATCGCTCTTTCGCCCTCGAGACGGTGGTCGTCAACCTCGAACGTGGTGTCTATCACGGTCTCAACCCGACTGCGGGGCGGATGCTCGAGAGCCTCGAGCGGGCTCCGAGCGCGCGCATGGCGGCGAAGTCGCTCGCCGACGAGCTCGGCGAGCCGCTCGAGCGGATAGAGGCCGACCTGGCCGCCTTCACCACCGACCTCCTCGACCGCGGCCTCATCCAGACCGCCCGATGAGCGTCGCGGAGCCGGCCGAGCGCCACGGACGAGCCGTGTTGTCCGACCGCGGCTGCGCGTTCGGGATCGCGGTCACCGCACCGATGCAACTGATGGCGTCAGCTTGCGGGGCCGGCGCGAGGGGCCGCGAGGTCGTGCTCGAGCTTCGGAGCGTCGCCGAGCTCGACGCTGCCTGGCGCCCGAGAACGGCTGAGAGGGTGCTCGAGCGCAGTCGACACGGCGGACGACTCGTCATGGCGGTCGACCATCACCCCGACCTCGGCTATCGAGTCTACGCCCCACGCAACGGGCGCCATCTCGTCTCGCCGGACGGAGCGCGGATCGTCTCGACCCGCCCGATCCACGCCCTGTGGCGTTGGCAGCGATTGCTCCTGGCGCAGGTGCTGCCACTTTCCGCGACGCTCCAGGGCCTCGAGCTGCTGCATGCGAGCGCAGTGGGATGGAACGGTCGAACCTTCGGCCTCGTCGCGCGGGCGGGCACCGGCAAGACCTCCGTCGCAGCGCACGTCGTCGCACGAGGCGGCGTTCTCGTCACCGATGACGTCCTCGCGCTGGAAGAGAAGGATGACGTCGTGGTGGCGCACCCCGGCGCCGCGTCGCTCTCGATCGACCCGGCAGAGCTGATGCGGATGCCCCCGACCGGAAGACGGCGGCTCGGGCTCCAGGTCGGACGCGCCGACAAGGTCGTGCTGGCAGTCGAGCCCGCCATCCACGCAACGCCCCTCAGACACATCTACTTCCTCGAGCGTCCGGCGTCGGGACGATTGCGCATCGCGCCGCTCGCCCCGGACCCGGTGCGACTGCTCGCGAGCAGCTTCAACACCTACGTACGGACACCCGAGCGGATCGTGAACCAGCTCGCCGTCGTCGATCGCGTCGCCCAGACGGTGCCGGCGTTCTCGGTACGCATTCCCTCCGGCGAAGATGCGTCCAGCGTGGCTCGTGCGGTCATCGCACACATGGAGCAGTGATGACAGACCGCTCCGTCACCGCGGGATTACCGCACATCGAGCTGATCAAGCCCCTCCGTCTGCGCACCAAAGCCGCGCTCGTCGTGGAGATCGTGATCACGTACGCCCGGGTTCGATGGCTGCTCTGGCGCCACGACCTGCCGTTCGTCGTTGCGACGCTCCGCGGGAACGACCCGCTCACGACAGACCCGCGCCGCCAGGCGATCGGCGCTCGGCTCGGACATGGCATCGAGCGGACGCTGCGCTTCGTCCCCTTCGATTCACGGTGTCTCGCGCGATCACTCGTGCTGCTGGGCCTGCTCGCGCGCCGGGGTACCGCCTCGACGCTCGTCATCGGGGTCGACGTCGAGCCCGCATTCTCCGCGCACGCGTGGGTCGAGAGCGGTGGCCGCGCGCTCCTGCCCCCCCTCGACGAGAGCTCCCGGCTGACCGAGCTATGACCGAGGCGACACGACCCCACGTGCTCGCTTCGGCCGGGGTCGGCAATCCGGCAGGGTTGACGCCGCTCGAAATCGCGTGCGCGACCATGTTGGGCGTCGACGAGCGCCAGCCTCTCCCGGTCGTGCGCGCGGGTGTTTCCCTGGACGAGACCGTCAACGACATCCTCGAGCCGGCACTCGCGACCGGTCGGTGTCTCGTTTCGTTCTCGGGAGGCAGGGAGTCTGCCTGGCTGCTCGCGGCGGCCACAGCCGCGGCGCGGAGCCGGGGCCACGCGGACCCCATCCCGGCGACACTGCGCTACCAGGGAGCGTCGTCGGCGAGCGACGCCCGCCATCAGGAGCGCATCGTCTCGCACCTCGGTCTCGATGATTGGGAGCGGGTCGAGATCGGTGACGACCTGGAGATCCTCGGCCCGTATGCGCAACGAGCGCTGCTCACCGTCGGACTGTTGTTTCCGGCAACTGCGTACGCCATGCTCCCGCTGCTCGACCTTGCACGAGGCGGCTGGCTCCTCGCCGGCGGCGCGCTCACCGACTTCTTCACCTACTGGCGCTGGGCGCGGGCATCGGAAGTCCTTGCTGCGCGGCGGCGTCCCGCGACGCCGTGACGTCCGAGATCTCGCAATCGCGGCGCTTCCACGGCGACGCCGCTCGAAGCTCGTTCGCGCCCGTCTCGGCGCTCCACACCCGTGGCTGCGCCCCACCGCGTCCACCGAGGTCGAACGGTTTCAGATCGACGCCTCGACCGACATTCCCCTCCGCTTCGACGGCGCGCTGGCTCGACAACGCACACACCGATGCCATACCGGCATGCGCGTCTCGTTCGACGCTCTCGCAGCCGCCGCGGGGGCTCGGCTGGCGATGCCGTACAGGGACGATCGATTCATCGCCGCCCTCGCGGCAACCGGCGGCCGCAGGGGTTTCGGCAACCGGGCTGCGACCCTGTCGCACCTGGCAGGACACCTCCTCCCCGCCGAGCTCCTGCGCCGATCCGACGGGGTGAACAGGAACCAGGCGTTCTTCGGGGATGCGTCTCGGGCTTTCGCCGCGCAGTGGTCGGGCCACGGTGTCGACGACGAGGTGGTCGACACGGACGTCCTCAGGGCTCTGTGGTCGGGCGGGAGCTTTCCCTGGGCGTCGACGATGCTCTTCCAGTCCGCGTTCGCCGCCGAAAGAGCGCGTGGTGAGCGACTCGAATCGGGGGTATGAAAAAGGTACGAGCGTCCTTGACGCGGTGTCCGCTTCGGGCAAGATGCGATTATTCGACGATCGCGAGGAGATGTCGTGAAACACGAACACTCGGAGCCGACAGCCGAGAAGCCCAGTCGGGAGTCCTACGAGCCGCCGCGGATCGCGGATTACGGCACGCTGACGGAGCTCACCGCTTCCAAGGGTCCACGCCAGGCCGACTTCCTCGGCGGCAGGGATCAGGGTGGCGGCGGGTACTCCTAGCCAGGCCTGACGTACATCGGGATACGTGAGGGTCGGGAGAGTTCCCGGCCCTCGTCGTGACCAGCACGGCCGATCCCTCAGGTGGCGCCCTTATCGAGATGAGCCGCGGCGCGCCACCGAACATGTCGGCGTTCGAGTGCGCGGTCGGCGTCCCCGTCGGTTTCGAACCGGACATCGTCCTCCCCGAGGTCGACGGCGATCCTCTGACGGTTCTCGAAGAGGTCCTCGCGGACGCGGTCCGACGCTCACCATGCTGTGTCGCGTTCTCGGGCGGACGAGACTCCTCCCTCGTGCTGGCGGCCGCGATGCGGTCTGCTGAACGCCACGGCTGCCGGCCGCCAATTGCAGTCACCGTGCGGTTTCCGGGCGCGTCCGCCGCGAACGAGGGTGGGTGGCAGCGCCTCGTTCTCGACCACCTCGGCATCGAGCACCATGTAGTTGTCGAAGTCGGTGACGAACTGGATCTCGTCGGTCCCGTGGCGATAGCAGAGCTTCGACGACGCGGCACCGTGTTCCCCGCGAATTCCCACGCACTCGCACCCCTTCTCGAGCACGCGGCCGGGGGAACCCTGCTACTCGGCCTGGGCGGAGACGAGCTGCTCGACGGTCACGTGTGGACTCGCTTGAACGACGCGCTCTCCGGCCGTCGTCGACCAACGCTCCGGGACGGCGTTCGCCTCGCCGCGGCCGCGCTCCCGGGCACACTCCGGGCTCGCCTGATCGCCTCGCGACATGTTGTCGAGCCTCCCGCGCTGGCTCCGGCCCGAGGCGGCTGCCCGATTGCTGTCGATCGAGCGTGCGGCCGGGAACGAGCCGGTTCGCTTCGACCGCGTCGTCCGACGAGCCATCCGTGCGCGCACGCTCATCGTGGCCGCAGCGAGCCTGGAAAGGCTCTCGGATGGCGTCCGCGTCGAGGCCCCCTTGCTCGACGAGCGGTTTGCGGCGGCTCTTGCACAGGCGGGAGGGTCGCGCGGGTTCGGCAGCCGCGCGCGCGCGATGCAAGCGATCGCGGGTGGTGTGCTGCCGGACGAGCTTCTCGATCGGCGAGACGAAGGCCTCGTTCGACGCCGCCTACTTCGGGAGCGCGTCCCGCCGCTTCGCCGAGCGCTGGAGCGGTGGAGGCGTGGACCCGGAGCTCGTGGATCCCGAGGCGCTCCGACGCGAGTGGCTCGAGCCGGTCCCCGACTTCCGTTCGGCGCTTCCGCTCCAACTCGCCTGGCTCCACGACGACCGCCTTGGATAGTCGTCAGCGCGTGTCACTGCACGGTGGAGCACGGCTGTCGCGCCGACCGGGCTACAGCGCCAGCTTCTCGAGCACCGGCTGCATCGAGACGACGTGCCGCTTGAAGCGGAGCTCCGAGTCGGTCAGGCCCGCCGCGACGCCGATCAGCTGCGAGAGGTGGAGGATCGGCATCTGGAAGTCCTTGCCGGTCTGCTTCTTGAGCTTCGACTGCCACGCGTCGAGTGAGAGATGGCAGAGCGGGCACGGCGTCACGATCGCGTCGGCGCCGGCCTCCTTCGCCTGCTCGATCGGCTGGATCAGCTCGGCAAGCGCGGTGTCCTCGCGCGCCTGGATGATCGGGAAGCCGCAGCACTTGACCTTCGCCGGATAGTCGATCGCCTCGCCGCCGCACGCGGCGATGATCCGCTCGAGCGAGTCGGGCCGGTCGGGGTCCTCGAAGCCCATCAGCCTGGACGGGCGCAGGATCTGGCAGCCGTAGAACGGCGCGATCTTGAGCCCGCGGAGGCCCTTGTGCGCGACCTCCTGCAGCCTCCCGAAGCTCTCGCCGGCGACAAGCCAGAGGAAGTGGACGCACTCGACGTCGGTCTCGTAGCGCGGCGCGCCGACCTTCTCCAGGTTGTCGTTCACGCGCTCGCGGAGAGCCGCGTCGTTCAGCAGCTGGTAGTTCGCCTGCCGCAGGTTGAGCGTGCAGACGTTGCAGACCGTCATCAGGGTGTCGGCGCCCGTCGCGGCGGCGTAGGCGAGGATCCGCGCGTTCAGGTGGAGGTAGTAGTCGGGCTCTGCCTCGTGGATGTCGCCGGCGCCGCAGCACGTGACCGACTCGAGCTCGAGCAGCTCGTAGCCGACCTTCGGCGCGAGCGCCTGGGTGGAGGAGTCGAGCTCCTTGGCGGAGAGGCTCGCGAGACACCCCTTGTAGTAGGCGACCTGCTTCACGTGACCGGCTCCTCGTCGGGGAGATAGGGCTTGGCGAACGAGCGCGGGTCGTCGTACGGGTGGGTCGGGCCGCCCTCGATCGTCTCGCCCTGGTGCGCCAGGTGCTGGAGCGCCTTCTCGCCCTGGACGATCCCGGCGGCGCCGTCGCGCCCCTGGTCCTTGACGAGGTCGTAGAGCGCGCGCGACTCGCCCACGTCGGCGGCGACGTGCGGTGGGAACGGCGGCGGCACCTTCCCCTTCGGCAGCAGCGACATGGCGAACTTGATCTCCTTGATCGCCTTCACGACGCCCTGCGTCTTCGGGACGAGCTCGGTCTCGCGGAGCCAGCCCGTCGTCTTCGCCGAGGTGACGAACCACTTCGCGTGCTTCGCCCCCATGTCGCGGTCGATGCCGACCTTCATGGCCTCGGCGCCGAGCTTCGCGATCGCGTCGCGCGGGTCGACGCCCTTCGGGCAACGCTCGTTGCAGAAGTAGCAGCGCGTGCAGTCCCAGATCCCGTGCTCCTCGCTGAGGCGCTCGAGCCGCTCGATCGTGGCGCCGTCGCGGGCGTCGCCGACGAAACGGAACCCCTTGGCGAGCGCGGCCGGGCCGAGGAAGTCCGGGTCGGACTCCATCGAGTTGCACTCGGAGACGCAGCAGCCGCAGTTGATGCAGAGCGACTCCTTGTGGATCACGTCCATCCGCTCCTGCGGAACGACGTTCTCCTTCTCGGTCGCGCGGTCGAGACGCGGCTCGAGATAGGGCTGGACGGCGCGCATCTTCTGCCAGAAAGGATCCATGTCGACCACGAGGTCCTTGACGATCGGCAGGTTGCCCATGGCGGAGATCACCGGGACGTGGCCGTCGGCGACGACGTCCGCGATCCGCGTCTTGCACGCGAGCACCGCGCCGCCGTCGACGCGCATCCCGCACGAGCCGCAGATCATCATCCGGCAGCTCTTGCGGTACGCGAGCGTGCCGTCGACCCTGTCCTTCACGACGTCGAGCGTGTCGAGCAGCGTCGCCTCGTCGGAGACGTCGACCTCGTAGGGACGGAGCGCGCGATCGCCGGTGGAAGCGTCGTAGCGCCAGATCTTCAGCTCGACCTTCACGTGGGCTCGCTTCGGTCGTCGCTGCGCGGATGCTCCGTCGGGGCACCCCAACCCACCACCCGATGCCAATTCTATCGGCTTCGTTGCCGAAAAGAGCAACGGAAGCGTGCCAACTATGTGCCGAATCCGTGCCATCAGTACGACCTCACCATCGGCTCCCACCGCGTCATGCGCACCTCGCGGTAGGAGAGGTGCGGCGCGCCGTCGCCCCACGTCGTGATCGTGTGCTTCATGAAGTTCTCGTCGTCCCGGTCGGGGAAGTCCGACGGGCGCGAGTGGGCGCCGCGCGACTCCTTGCGGGCGAGCCCCGCCTGGAGCATGCAGGCGCCGAGGTCGAGCAGATAGCCGAGCTCTATCGCCTGGGTCAGGTCGCTGTTGAAGACGGTGCCCTTGTCCTCGACGACGACGCCCCGGTCGTAGCGCCGTCGGAGCTCCTCGATGATTCCGACCTGCTTCTCCATCTTGTCCGGGTAGCGGAAGACGCCGAAGTTCTCGAGCATCGACTGGCCGAGCTCGTCGCGGATCTGCCACGGCCGCTCGCCGTGCTCGACGGCGAGGAGGCCGTTCACCCAGGTCTCGGCGTCCGAGCGCGCGGCCTCGGCGTGCCCGTTTGCAGGTGCGGCGCGGCCGAGCGCGTACTCGGCCGCGTGCCGACCCGCACGGCGCCCGAAGGTGATGGTTTCCATCAGCGAGTTGCCACCGAGGCGGTTCGCGCCGTGGACGGAGACGCACGCGACCTCGCCCGCTGCGTAGAGCCCCTCGATCGCGGTCAGCCCCCACTCGTCCGTCTCGACGCCGCCCATGTGGTAGTGGGCGCCGGGCCGTACCGGGATCGGCGCAAAGATCGGGTCGACGCCGGCGTACGTCATCGCGAGCTCACGCGAACCGGGGAGCTTGTTGAGGATCTTCTCGGGCCCGAGGTGCCGAAGGTCGAGCATGACCGAGTCGTTGACCCCGCGTCCGGCCTCGATCTCGGTCGTCTCGGAGCGGGAGACGACGTCGCGCGAGGCCAGCTCGAGCGCGTTCGGCGCGTAGCGCTTCATGAAGCGCTCGCCGTCCTTGTTGATCAGGTAGCCGCCCTCGCCCCGGCAGCCCTCGGTGATCAGGATCCCCGACGGGTACATCGTCGTCGGGTGGAACTGCATGAACTCCATGTCCTTCAGAGGCAGGCCGGCGCGGAGCGCCATCGCCATCCCGTCGCCGGTGCAGGCGTAGGCGTTGGTCGTCGCGCGGTACAGGCGTCCCGGCGCCGCCCGTGGCGAGGATCGTCGCCGAACCGGTCACCGCCTTCACGCCGCCGTGCAGCAGGTCCCAGCAGACGACGCCCGTGCAACGGCCGTCCTCCTCGACGAGCCGGAACGCGAAGTACTCCTCGAGGACGACGAGTCCCTCGTCCATCCGCTTCTGCAGCTGCTCGTACAGGACCTGGATGAGGACGTGGCCCGTGATGTCGGCCGAGTAGACGGTGCGCGGCGAGCCGGCCGCACCGAACGGGCGCTGGTCGAGCTTGCCCTCGGCGTTCCGCGAGAAGACGCAGCCCCAGCCCTCGAGCTGGTAGATGTCGCCCGGTGCCTCGCGCGTGAAGATCTCGATCGCGTCCTGGTCGCCGAGGTAGTCGGAGCCCTTGACCGTGTCGAACGCATGCGTCTCGGGGTCGTCGTCCGCCTTGTTCCCGAGCGCCGCGTTGATGCCGCCCTCGGCCGCGCCCGAGTGGCTGCGGGTCGGGTGGAGCTTCGAGACGACCGCGACGCGTGCTCCCGCGTCGTGGGCCTCGATCGCGGCGCGCATGCCTGCGCAGCCGGCACCGACGACGAGCACGTCGAAGGGAGCGTCCATCGCTTGGAACCTATCGGATGCCGGCCAGGCTGGTCCCGAGGAGCGGCGTGCGACTGGACGAGCATCCGCCTGCGGCGATTCCCCGGAGCCGCATCGCGAACGCCGCCGGTGCCCGCTACCCCGTCACACGTTCGAGCGACCCGCCGGACGGCTCCTGGAACAGCGTCGGCTGGAGCCCGGCAGGCGCCTCGAGACGCGAGTTGAGGGATCCCCACGGCGTCGCAGTCGGCTCCGCGAGCACCGCTGCGCCTACCTCGGTAGAACGAGAGCGCTGCCTCGTAGTCCCCGGCGGTGACGACGAGGCGAAGCCGGCGGACGCTTACTCCGGGCGCGGCCCCGCCGCCGCTATCTCCGGAGCGACGTCCGCCGCGAAGCGCTGCTCGAAGTTCGTCCTGAACATCGCCGCGAGCTCGCGCGCCTTGGCGTCGTAGGCGACCGGGTCCGTCCAGGTTGCGCGAGGGTCGAGGAGCTTGGTGTCGACGCCCGGCACGTGTGTCGGCACCTCGAACCCGAAGACCGGGTCGGAGCGGAACGACGCGTCGTCGAGCGCGCCCGAGAGCGCCGCGTGGAGGAGGCCACGCGTCGCGGTGATCGGCATGCGATGGCCCACCCCGAACGGCCCGCCCGTCCAGCCGGTGTTGACGAGCCAGACGCTCGCGCCGTGCCGGTCGAGCTTCTCGCCGAGCATGCGCGCGTACACGCCGGGCGCCTGCGGCAGGAACGGCGCGCCGAAGCAGGCAGAGAAGGTCGGCTGCGGCTCGGTCACCCCGAGCTCCGTGCCGGCGAGCTTCGCCGTGAAACCCGAGAGGAACCAGTACATCGCCTGGTCGCGTGAGAGACGGGCGATCGGCGGCAGGACGGCAAACGCGTCCGCGGCGAGGAAGACGACCGAGCTCGGGTGGCCCGCGCGTTTCGTCGGGAGAGCGTTGGCGATGCGCTCGAGCTTGTAGGCGGCACGCGTGTTCTCCGTCTTCGATTCGTCGTCGAGGTCGACGGCACCCGCCTCGTCGACGGCGACGTTCTCGAGGATCGTCCCGAACGTGCGGGTCGTCCGCCAGATCTGCGGCTCCGCCTCGGCGGAGAGCCGGATCACCTTCGCGTAGCAGCCTCCCTCGATGTTGAACACGCCGCTCGGGCTCCAGCCATGCTCGTCGTCCCCGATCAGCGCGCGGTCGGGGTCGGCCGAGAGCGTCGTCTTGCCCGTTCCGGAGAGCCCGAAGAAGACGGCCACGCGGCCGTCCTCGCCGACGTTCGCCGAGCAGTGCATCGGCAGAACGCCCTCGAGCGGCAGGCGGTCGTTCATCAGGCTGAAGATCCCCTTCTTGATCTCGCCCGCGTAGAACGTCCCGCCGACCAGCACCTCGCATCGAGACGGGTGCAGCACGACGAACGTGCCCGTCCGCGTGCCGTCGTCCTCGGGCACGGCCTCGACCTCGGGCGCGTGGAGGACCAGCGCGTCGATCGCGAACCGCTCGAGCTCGCGCGCGGTCGGCACGATGAACATCGTCTTCGCGAAGAGCGCGTGGTACGGGCTGGCGGTCACCACACGGACCCCGACGCGGTGGTCCGGGTTCGCCCCCGCGAAGTGGTCGACCACGTACAGCGTCTCACGGCCGGCGAGGTGCTCGGCGACCTTCGCCCGAAGCCCGTCGAAATGATGGTCGGCCAGCGGCTGGTTGACCTCGCCCCACCAGATCCGGTCCCGCGAGCCGGGCTCGTCGACGACGAACTTGTCCTGCGGCGAGCGGCCCGTGAAGCGTCCGGTGTCCACGACGAGCGCGCCGCCGTGCGCCAGGCGCCCGTCGCCGCTCGCGAGCGCGTGGGTGTAGAGCTGCGCGGTCGTGGGGTTGTGGATCACCCGGCCGCGCGGCCAGATGCCGTGCGCGTCGAGCCCCGTCTCCGTCGTCGTCGCGGTCATCGGTCGAGTCTCCTGAAGCGTCGTGGATGCGGTCCGGCGGCGCGCACTGCGCCAGAGTGGAACGGTAGACGCAACGAGGCTGGCATGGCAGTTCGGCAGCGCGCCTCAGCTGGGTGTCGGCACGACGTCGCCGACGTCCGCGTCGCGGGCGACGAGCGACGCGTAGCGGCCGCCGAGGGCGAGGAGCTCGTCGTGTGCTCCCCGCTCGACGATGCGGCCGTGGTCGAGGACGACGATCTGGTCGGCGTCGCGCACCGTCGAGAGGCGGTGTGCGATCGCGATCACCGTCCGCCCCTCGGAGAGGCGCTCGAGCGCGGCCTGCACGGCCCGCTCGGTCTGTGTGTCGAGCGCCGACGTCGCCTCGTCGAGCACGAGGATCGGTGGGTTGCGCAGGATCGTCCGCGCGATCGCGATGCGCTGTTTCTCGCCGCCCGAGAACCGGTAGCCGCGCTCGCCGACGACCGTCTCGTAGCCGTCCGGCAGCGACGCGATCAGGTCGTGGATCTGTCCGGCGCGGGCGGCGTCCTCGACGTCGCCGTCCGTCGCGTCCGGACGGGCGAAGCGGAGGTTCTCGCGCACCGTCGCATGGAACAGGTACGTCTCCTGCGAGACGACGCCGACCGCGTCTGTGAGCGAGTCGAAGGTCAGCTCGCGCACGTCGACCCCGTCGATCGTCACCGTCCCCCGCGTCGGGTCGTAGAGCCGTGCGACGAGATACGCACAGGTCGTCTTGCCCGATCCCGTCTCGCCCACCAGCGCCGTCTTCGTCCCCGCCGGGACGGAGAACGCGACGTCTTCCAGCGTCCACGTGTCGCTTGCGTAGCCGAACCAGACGTCCTCGAAGGCGACGTCGCCGCGCGGCCGCTCGATCGTCCTCGTCCCCTCGACGATGTCGACCGACTCGTCGAGGTACTCGAAGATCCGGTCGAAGAGCGCGAGCGAGCTCTGCACCTCGAGCTGGACGCCGAGAAGGCTGCCGATCGGGAAGAAGAGGCGCGCCTGCAGGGTCGTGAACGCCACGAGGGTGCCGATCGTGAGCGCCGTCGAGCCGCGCTCGATCGTCCAGCCGGCGAACAGGTAGACGAGGGCGGGCATCACGGCGAACGTCGTCTGGATGGCGGCCATCATCCAGCGGCCGGTCATCCGGCTGCGCACCTCGAGCCCGGCGAGACGCTGCGACTCCGTCTCGAAGCGCAGGGCGAGGTCGGCCGAGCGGCCCATCGTCTTGCCGAGCAGGATCCCCGAGACCGAGAGCGACTCCTGGACGATCGAGGAGACGTCGGCGAGCGACGCCTGCCGCTCGGCCGTCACCTTCCTGCGCTGGTCGCCGACGCGCTTCGTCAGCCAGACGAAGAGCGGCAGCAGCGCGAGCGCGAACGCCGCGAGGCGCCAGTCCAGCAGCACCATCGCGATGACGGTGGCGATGACCGTGGTGACGTTCGACAACACGGACGTGGCGGTCGACGTGACCACGTTCTCGATGCCGCCGATGTCGTTCGCGATCCGGCTCTGCACCTCACCCGTGCGCGTGCGGGTGAAGAACGCCAGCGACAGGCGTTGGAGGTGGCGGTAGACCGAGGTCCGCAGGTCGTGCATCACCGCCTGCCCGACGAGGTTCGTGAGCAGGGTCTGCCAGACGCCGAGGACGCCGGTCACGATCGGGATCGCGACCATCCCCGCGACCAGGGCGGTCAGGAGCCCGAGCTCGACACTCGCCTGCCCGGTCTGCGGATCGACCTGGATCGCCGTGTCCAGCACCGCGCGGAGCAGGAAGGGCGAGATGACGCCGAGACCCGCCGAGAAGACGATCAGGCCGCAGACGAGGCCGAGGCGAGCACGGTACGGCGTGAACAGCCGGATGATCCGGCGGAGATTGGCCTTGCGGACGGCGGGGTCTGCCGGGCGCTCCGGGGCCTCGCCGGTCGCGAAGGCGTCGAAGCGGCGACCTGGCACGAGACTGAGTGTGCCTGACGCGCTTCTCTCATCCTGGGGCGTCTACTCCGAGGACAACGACTCGACCGCCTCGCGGATCCGCCCGGTCAGCTCGCGGCTCGCAGGGATCGTCGGCGTGGCGCGCTCGACGACGATCGGCGGCCCGATCACGACCCTGACCCGGGCGCGGCGGAGACGCCGCGTGCCCGGCCGCAGGACGTCCGCCGAGCCGACGATCGCGACCGGGACGAGCGGCGCGCCCGTCGTCAAGGCGAGGCGGGCGGCGCCCCGCTGCCAGGGGCGGTCGGCCGCCCCGAGTGTGGTTCCCTGCGGGAAGATCGCAACGGCGGCGCCGTGCCCGAGCGCCTGCGCGGCGGTGGCGACCGCACCGACGTCGCCGCGGCTCCGGTCCACGGGGATCCCGCCGAGCGCGTCGAGGATCCGCCCGGCGACGCGGTTCCGCCAGAGCTCCCGCTTCGCGAGGAAGCGCAGGGGCCGCTCGAGCGCGGCTCCCAGGAAGAACGGGTCGGAGAGCGAGTCGTGATTCGCGACGACGATCACCGGGCCCGCCGGCACATGCCTGCCGCCGACGACCTGCGAGCCCCCAGACCGCGCGGATCGCGGGCGCCGTGACGGCACGGACGACGTGGTAGAGGGTCACGGCCCCGGGCAGCCGCGAATCGCCTGCGCGGTCTCCTCGGCACGCCGTGCGTACCCCTCCGGCGTGCCGTGCACGGCGTCGCCCGCGAGGAGCGTCGGATCCTGCTCGACCAGCCGCGACCATTCGACGAGGCGAAGGTTCGGGTTGTCGGACTGCGCGTCGCGGAGGACGCGGTCGAATCCGGTGCGGCCCGTCCCGTCCCTGACGATCGTCGCCCACACGAGGCAGCGCCGCGGCCCGACGATCGCGACGGCCTCGCCGACGAGCTTGCGGAACTCCGGCTCCGAGCCAGGTGGATCGTTCGTGCCGAGGCTGACCACGACGACCGGGGCGAGCGCGCCTCGGAGCGCGCGCAACTCGTCGATCCCCTCCGGCGTCGCGCGCCCGACGCGGTCGTGGGCATCGATGCGCCATCCCGGGAGCTCGTCGGCGAGGTACGGCTCGAGCCCGACGTTGAGCGAGTCCCCGACCAGGGTTGCCGCGCCTGTCGCATGCAAGCGTGAGTCGTCGTCGGATCGCCTCACGGCGTAGACCGCCACGGCGATCGCGACGGCGAGGACGAAGGCAAGGGAGAGTCGCATGGGCAGGCGTCGTGAGGGCGGGCGAGAAACGGTAGACGTGGACACGGCCGTCGCGGTGGACCGGTTTCTCTCGAGCCCGGCGCTCTCCGAGGCGACGCGGCGAGCGTACGCCGCCGACCTGCGGGACTTCTCCCGATGGCTCGGCGAGCAAGGTCTCGGGCTGGACGACCTCGACGTCCGCGTGCTCGCCGCGTACACGGCCGAGATCGGCAGGGCACGCCGCGGGCTCGCGCCGACCACGATCGCCCGCCGGCTCTCGGCGGTGCGCTCGCTCGCGCGTCACGCGCTCGGCCCGGAGCGTGTCCCGGACGCCGCGCTCGCACCCCGGCGCCCACGGCGGCTTCCGGACACGCCTGCGCTCGGGGACGTCGAGGACGCGGTCGACCTCGCCGGACAGGGCGACGAGCCGCTGGCGCTCCGCAACGCGGCGCTGCTCGAGCTCGCCTACTCCTGCGGCCTCCGCTCCGCCGAGGTCGTGGCGCTCGACCTCCGTGACGTCGATCTCGACCGCGAGCACGTCCACGTGCGCGGCAAGGGCGGCAAGGAACGGGTCGTCCCGGTCGGCGAAGAGGCGGCGTGGCGCATCGGGCTGTGGCTCCGGGACGGCAGGCCCGCCCTCGCGCGAGGCGCCTGCGACGCGTTCTTTCTCTCCGTGCGCGGACGGCGGCTCGACACCAGCGTGCTCCGGCGCGTGCTTCGCAACCCCCACCGTCTCCGCCACGCCTACGCGACGCACCTGCTCGAGGGCGGAGCCGACCTGCGGACGATCCAGGAGCTGCTCGGCCACGCCTCGCTCTCGACGACGCAGATCTACAGCCACGTCGATGCCCGACGCCTGCGCCGGGTGTACGACCACGCTCACCCGCGCTCGTAGGGCGCGCAGGAGGGTGCCCCGCGCCGCCGAATCGGGTCCAGCCGCGATGAGCGACCGCCACGACCCCGACGTCGAGAGCTTCCTGCTCCTCCTGGCGGCCCGCCGCTCGCCGCGCACGGTCGACGCGTACCGGCGCGACCTCGCGGCCTTCGGCACGACGATCGACCATCCGGTCGGCGCCGCGACGGCCGAGGAGATCGAGGCGTGGCTCGCCGGGATGCGCGCGGACGGGCGCGCGCCGGCGACGATCGCCCGGCGTCTCGCAGCCGTCCGCGCCTACCTCCGCCATCTGACCCTGATCGGCACCCGGGCGGACAACCCGGCCGCGGCGATTGCCGGCCCGAGACGGCCGCGAACGGTGCCGCGCACCCTCTCGCCCGCCGAGGCGGAGCGGCTGGTCGAGGCGGCGAACGGGACGTCGCCCAGAGCGATGCGTGACCGCGCGCTCGTCGAGCTTCTCTACGGCGCGGGGCTCCGCGTCTCGGAGGCCGTCGGGCTCGTCAAGGCCGCCGTCGACCTCGAGGGGCGCATCGTCCGGGTCACGGGGAAGGGCGGCAAGGAGCGCCTCGTCCCGCTCGGCCGGCCCGCTGCCGAGGCGCTGCGCCGCTACCTGGCGATCGGGAGGCCGCACCTCGACCGGCGTCACCGCCCCGACCTGTTCCTCAACGCGCGCGGCGGCGCGCTGACCCGCGCAGGCGCGTTCCTGATCCTCCGCCGGTTGGCGGATCGCGCCGGCCTCGAGCCCGGCCGCGTGCATCCCCATCTGCTTCGGCATTCGTTCGCCACGCACCTGCTCGAGGGCGGCGCCGACCTCCGAAGCGTCCAGGAGATGCTCGGCCACGCCGACGTGGGGACGACGGAGCGCTACACCCACATCTCCGACCGGCACCGACGCGACGCGTACTTCCGCGCGCATCCTCACGCCCGCCGGCGCACCGAGCGCGCACCCGACGCCGGCTAGGACTCGGCGAGAGCGACCGCGCGCTCGACCGAGGCCGCGTCCGGGTCGACGAGCGTGACGTGCCCCACCTTGCGTCCCGCACGCGGCGCCTTCCCGTAGAGATGGACGCGCGCGCCGGACAAGGCGAGCAGCTCGTCGAGCGGCGGCACGTCGCCGATCAGGTTGACCATCACGCAGGGCGCGCGCGCCTCGGTCGACCCGAGCGGCAGGCCGAGGATCGCGCGCAGGTGGTTCTCGAACTGGCTCGTCCCGGCGCCGTCGATCGTCCAGTGCCCCGTGTTGTGCACCCGCGGCGCGAACTCGTTGGCGAGCAGCCGACCGTCCACCTCGAACAGCTCGACTGCCAGGACGCCGACGTAGCCGAGCGCGTCCATCAGCGTCGCGCAGATCGCCTCCGCCTCGCTCTGAGGCGCGTCCGCGGCGGGCGCGCGTGTCACTCGCAGGATCCCGTCGCGATGGACGTTCTCGCCGACCGGCCAGAACCGCGTCTCGCCGCCCCGCGCCCGCACGCCGACGATCGAGAGCTCGCGCTCGAACGGCACGAGCTCCTCCGCGAGCTCGTCCTCCCTCACCACGTCCGCCTCGTCGACCCGCCGCTGCCCCTTGCCGTCGTAGCCGAGCCGCCTCGACTTGACGAGCGCCGGCAGCCCCGTCTCCTCGAGCGTGCCGAACCGCGCTGTCGCGATCCCGAGCGACCGGAAGAGCTCCTTCTCGCGCAGCCGGTCCTGCCCCTGCTCGAGCGCGGCCGGGCCCGGCACGGCCGCGACGCGCGCCGCGGCCTTCGACGGGGACGTTCTCGAACTCGTAGGTGACGACGTCCGCGCCGTCGACGAGTCGGTCGAGCGCCTCCGGGGTCGCCGTACTCTCCCGACCACGAGCTCGCCCACCTCCCGCGCGCACGCGTCCGGAGACGGGTCGAGGAAGCGGAACGAGAGGCCGAGCGGCAGCCCCGCCAAGCCGAGCATGCGGCCGAGCTGCCCACCGCCGATGCACGCGACGGTTGTCATCGCTTGCAACAGTCTGTTGCAAGCGCGTGGTGGCTCACGCCGCGGGCTGGGCCGGGTCGGGACTGCCGAGCACCGCCTCGGTCTGCGCCGCGCGAAAGCGCCGCAGGCGGTCGGCGAGCGCCGCGTCCGACCCGGCGAGGATCGCCGCCGCGAGGAGCGCCGCGTTCACGGCCCCCGCGCGGCCGATCGCGAGCGTCCCGACCGGGACTCCGGCGGGCATCTGGACGATGGACAACAGCGAGTCCATCCCGGAGAGCGCCTTCGACTCGACCGGGACGCCGAGCACGGGCAGCGTCGTCTTCGACGCTGCCATTCCGGGGAGGTGCGCCGCGCCTCCTGCACCCGCGATGAGCACCCGGAGGCCACGCTCCTCCGCGGACGACGCGTACTCGAAGAGCAGATCGGGCGTGCGGTGCGCCGAGACGACGCGCTGCTCGAACGGGACGCCGAGCTCGTCGAGGGTCTCCGCGGCGTGGCGCATCGTCTCCCAGTCCGAGCGGGAGCCCATGATCAGCCCGACGAGCGGCGCCGCCATCTAGATGGTTGATCGGTAATTGGCGTGACGTCCGGGGGCGTCCCAGACCAAGCCGGGCGCACCGGCCGGGTGCGGCTCGTACCGAAACGTACGGGCCGTATCCGGACGGGGTGATCCGGCGCCGTGTCTGGGGCGCCAGCCGGTTCGCGTGAATTGCCGATCAACCATCTAGCCCTACTTCGCCCGCGCCTTCTTGACGAGCGACGCAGCGACGGTGCGCGCCGCGTCCCGGACCTCGCGGTCCGTCTCGTCGTCCTGCGCGATCCCCTCGAGCAGCTGGATCGTGCCGCGGTCGGGTGTCCCGTTGCGCAGGCAGGCGATCGCGAGACGGCGGACGGCGGGGTTCGGGTCGCGCATCGCGAGCTCGTTGAGCGCGGCCCGATAGCCGTTGACGTCCCCCGGGTGATCGGCCGAGAGCGCGGTCAGCGCGATCAGCGCCGACCCGCGCGCCGCAGCGCTCTCGTCCTCGAGGCCGCGGCGGATGAGCTCGAGCTTCTGCCGGAAGCGAAACTGGCCGATCGCCCGGAAGGCCTGGCCGCGCAAGCGGTAGTCCGGGCTCCGCGCCGCAGCCTCGAGCTCGTCGTCCCACTGCGCGCGGAGGGTCGCAAGCTCACGCTCGTTCCCCGGCTCCCGCGCGAGCGCGTCGGCTCGCGCCGCTGCCTCGGCAAGCTCCATCAGACCGCCGAGAACGACCGCGCGGCCGGGCCGACGTAGCGGGCGGACGGCCGCACGAGGCGGTTGAGCCGCTTCTGCTCGAGGATGTGCGCCGACCACCCCGCCGTGCGCGAGCAGGCGAACATCGCCGGGGCGAGCTGCGGCGGCACCTCCGCGACGTCGAGCACGACCGCCGACCAGAACTCGACGTTCGTCGCGAGCACGCGATCCGGCTTCCGCGCGTGGAGCTCGGCGAGCGCGACGCGCTCGAGCTCCTCGGCGACGTCGAACCGCGGCGAGCCGAGCTCCTGCGCTGTCCGCCGCAGAAGCCGTGCACGCGGGTCCTCCGCACGGTAGACGCGATGCCCGAAACCCATCAACCGGTCGCCGCGATCGAGCAGGTCCTTGACGAAGCCCTCCACGGACGAAGCGGCAGCGGCCGCGTCGAGCATCGGCAGCACGCGAGCCGGCGCGCCGCCGTGGAGCGGGCCCGAGAGCGCGCCGACGGCGGACGACAGCGCCGCGGCGCAGTCGGCCCCGGTCGACGCGACGATCCGCGCCGTGAAGGTCGAGGCGTTGAGCCCGTGCTCTGCGGTGCAGATCCAGTACGTGTCGATCGCCTGGACATCCCTCGGGTCGGCCTCCCCACGCCACTCCAGGAGGAATCGCTCGGCGGTCGTATCGCCGCCGGCGACGACCGCGGGGTCGATGCGATCGGGATGCCCGTCGGCGAGCCTCGCCGACTGGGCGCAGACGGTGATCATCGTGGCCGACAGGCGGCGAAGGTCCTCCTTTGCCTCGTCGTCCGAGATGTCGATCAGCTTCTGGAGGCTCCACTCGCCGCCGAGCCGGGCCGTCACGGTCTGGAGGTCGGACGGCGTCTGCCCCGTGAGATCGCGGGCCGCGTATTCCTCCGACGGGGGCAGGCCGGGCTCGGGCGACTCGTCGACGAGCAGGCCCCAGACCCGCTCGAACGGCACGGAGCCCACGAGCTCCTCGATGTCCACGCCGCGGTAGCGGAGCGCGCCGCCGTCCCGGTCGGGCTCGGCGATCTCGGTCTCGAAGGCGACGACGCCCTCGAGGCCAGGCTTGAACTCGGTCATCGCGCTCCTCTCCGTCCGTGGCCGCGGTCAGCCGGACGGTACCTACCGGCAGGTCGTCGGAGTGTCACTATCCTCACGCCCGATGCCGTACACGGTGACACTCGTTCCGGGCGACGGGACCGGCCCCGAGCTGACCGAGGCGACGCGCCGGGTGCTCGAGGCGACCGGCGTCGAGTTCGCCTGGGATGTCCGCCACGCCGGGGTCGACGTGATGGAGAGCGCGGGGACGCCGCTTCCGCTCGAGACCCTCGAGTCGATCAAGCGCAACGGGGTCGCGCTGAAGGGCCCGATCACGACGCCGATCGGGACCGGCTTCCGCTCGGTCAACGTCGCGCTGCGGCACGAGCTCGGCCTCTTCGCCTGTATCCGGCCGTGCAAGAGCTACGCCGGTGTGCGTTCCCGTTACGAGGGCGTCGACGTCGTCATCGTCCGTGAGAACACCGAGGACCTCTACGCGGGTATCGAGTTCGAGTCCGGGACGGACGACGCCCACGCGGTGATCGAGTTCCTGAACGCGCGCCAGCCGAAGCAGATCGTCGCGAGCTCGGGGATCTCGATCAAGCCGCTGAGCCCGGAGGGCTCGGAGCGGATCATCCGCTACGCCTTCGAGTACGCGCGCGACAACGGTCGCCGCCGCGTCTCGTGCATCACCAAGGCGAACATCATGAAGCACACCGACGGCCTCTTCCTCGCCGTCTTCCGCGAGGTGGCGAAGGACTTCCCGGAGATCGAGGCGTGGGAGACGCTCGTCGACGCCCTGTGCATGGGCCTCGTCCAGCGCCCGGAGGAGTTCGACGTGCTCGTGTTGCCGAATCTCTACGGCGACATCATCAGCGACCTGACCGCCGGCCTCGTCGGCGGTCTAGGCGTCGCGCCCGGGGCCAATATCGGCACCGAGGCGGCCGTGTTCGAGGCAACACACGGGTCGGCGCCGAAGTACACCGGTCAGAACAAGGTCAACCCGACGGCGATGATCCTCTCCGGGAAACTCATGCTCGAGTATCTCGGCGAGCGGGAGGCGGCGACGCGGCTCGAGGACGCGGTCGCCGCCGTGATCGCCGAGGGGAAGAGCGTGACGTACGACCTCAAGCCGACGCGCGACGACCCCTCGGCCGTCGGGACGTCGGAGTTCGCGGACGCGATCATCGCGCGGCTCGGCTGAATCGCCGTCGCGCTAACAAAAGGAGACACGTGAACGGGAGGAAGAAGGTCACCGTCGTCGGGGCGGGGAACGTCGGCGCGACGTGCGCGCTCGAGGTGGCGCGGCGCGACTACGCGGACGTCGTGCTCGTCGACATCGTCCCCAACTTCGCCGCCGGCAAGGCGCTCGACATGAACCAGATGGCGTCCGTCGCGGGCTACGAGCCGACGATCGTCGGGAGCGAGCGCTACGACGCGTCGAAGGGCTCGGACGTCGTGGTGATCACGGCCGGCCGGCCGCGCTCGCCCGGGATGAGCCGCGACGACCTCGTCACGACGAACGAGGCGATCGTCGCGTCGGTGACGAAAGAGGTCGTACGGCGCTCACCGAAGAGCGTGATCGTCGTCGTCTCCAACCCGCTCGACGCGATGTGCCACGTCGCGCACGCCGTCTCCGGGTTCCCGAAGGAGCGCGTCGTCGGCATGGCCGGGATCCTCGACACCGCACGGTTCTCTGCGTTCATCGCCTGGGAGACCGGCTCGTCGGTCAAGGACGTGCAGGCGATGGTGCTCGGCGGGCACGGGGACCAGATGGTGCCCGTCGTCTCGGCGACGACGGTCGGCGGGGTCCCCCTCGAGCAGCTGACGACGAAGGGCAAGACCGCGAAGATGGTCGTCCGCACCCGCAAGGGCGGCGGCGAGCTCGTCGGGCTGCTCGGCACCTCCGCCTGGTACGCGCCCGGCGCCGCCGCGGCGCAGATGGTCGACGCGATCTGCCTCGACCAGAAGCGCGTGCTGCCCTGCACCGCGCTGCTCGAGGGCGAGTACGGCGTCGACGGCCTCTACATGGGCGTGCCCGTACGCCTGGGCGCAGGCGGGGTCGAGGAGATCGTCAAGCTCAAGCTGAGCACGGCCGAGAAGAAGATGCTGCGCGAGTCGGCCGCCGCCGTGCGCGAGGTCGTGGGCGTGCTGACGACCACCGCGTAAGGCCGCGGGCAGCGCTTCATCCGGCCTGAACACCTGCCCGGGTAGCCTTCGCCGCCATGGATCTCGGGCTGGCCGGCCGGACTGCGATCGTCTGCGGCGCCTCGTCCGGCATGGGCCTCGCCGTCGCGGAGGCCCTTGCCGCCGAGGGCGCGAACGTGGCGATGTTCGCCCGCCGGCGGGAGATGCTCGAGCGGGAGGCGGAGCGGATCGGCGCGCTCGCCGTCCAGGGCGATCTGACGGTCCCGCAGCATCTCGAGCGCCTCGTGCAGGCGACGGTCGGCGCGTTCGGAGGCATCGACGTCCTCGTCCTGAACGGCGGCGGGCCGCCCGCAGGCACCGCCTCGTCGTTGACGGCGGAGGCGGTCGACGACGCCGTCGCGCTCCTTCTGACGTCCCACGTGACCCTCGTCGGACGCTGCCTCCCCCACCTCCGCGAGAGCGGTCGCGGCCGGATCGTCGCGATCGAGTCCTCGTCGGTGCGCGAGCCGCTCGCGAACCTCGCCCTCTCGAACGCGGTGCGGCCGGGCGTCGTCGGCTGGCTGAAGACGCTCGCCCGCGAGCTCGGCCCCGACGGCATCACGGTCAACACGATCGCGCCGGGCCGCATCGACACCGATCGCCTCCGGTCGCTCCACGGCGCCGGCGGCCCACCCGCCTCGGAGCTCGAGCACGTGCCCGCGCGCCGGCTCGGGACGCCCGCCGAGATCGCCGCCGTCGCCGCCTTCCTCGCCTCCGACCGCGCCGGCTACGTCACCGGAGCGGTGATCCCGGTCGACGGCGGGCTCACCCGCGGCCTGCTGTGAGAGGGTCGACCTCCCGCTGGCTCGCCCTGTCGGGCGCGGCGCTCCTTGCCGCCGTCCTGTTTCTCCTGGCGACGCTTCCGTCGAGCGACTACCTCTTCGTCCCGAACGGCGCGCACCCGATCGCGGGGAAGGTCGCCGTCCAGGGGAAGGACGGCCCCGACGGGCCCGGTGGGATCTACTACGTCGACGTCACCGTGCGGAAGGTGCGCTGGCTCGAGCGGCTGCTGCCCTTCACGCGGCCGGACGGTGCGTCCCTCGTGCCGCCGCAGGCAGTGACGGCACCGGGCGAGACGTTCAACGAGCGCATCGTCGAGGCACGCGCCGAGATGCGGCGGTCGGAGCAGATCGCCGCCGCGGTCGCGCTCGAGGCAGGCGGCCTCGACGTCGAGACGATGCCGCGCGGCGTGCTCGTCGAGGCGGTCGCCATCGACGTCCCCGCGGCAAAGGCGCTCGAGAGCGGCGACGTGATCGTGGGCGTCGACGGCCGGAAGGTGACGACGGTCGAGCAGCTGCTCCACACGACACGGGCTCTCCGCCCCGGCGCGAAGGTCCGGCTCCGCCTGCGGCGCGACGCCGAGCTCGTCGAGCGCACCGTCCCGACGGTCGCCGCACCGGACGAACCGAAGCGCGCGATCTTCGGGATCCGCGTCTCGCAGGACGCGAAGATCGACCTGCCGCTCGACGTGGACATCGACCTCGGGAACGTCGGCGGGCCGTCGGCGGGCCTACCCTTCGCTCTCCAGATCTACAAGGAGCTGGGTCACGACGTCGACCGCGGTCGCCGGGTGGCCGCCACGGGCGAGATCGAGCTGGACGGGAGCATCGAGCCGGTCGGCGGGATCAAGCAGAAGACGTACGGCGTCCGGTCGGCGGGAGCGGACGTGTTCCTCGTCCCGGCTGGGGAAAACGCTGCCACGGCACGGCGGTATGCAGGAGGCTTGCGCGTGATCCCTGTGGAGAGTTTTGAACAGGCGTTGCACGTCCTGCGAACACTCCCGCAAAAATAGTCCGTTTGCAGGACTTTTGTCCGGAAGGGCGACAGCCGCAAAATGCGGGGTTTTCGTTGCGGCGGGGGTTGCGGGCACGGCGTGCCGCGGCCACAATCCCGGCTGTCCTTCAGGGGATTTCGGGGCAGGCGAACAGAGGGGACATGAGCAAGCGAGCGGTCGCGACATGCGAGGACTGCTATTTCCGCCGCGAGGGGCTCTGCGCGCTCCCGGGGAACATGCCGTGCCCGACGTTCCGCGCGGCGACCGCGAACCTCGTTCCGCCCGCGCAGCCGCGCCTCGTGCTCCGCGCGCCGCTCCCCCAGGTCGCGCACGCCGCCGGCGCATAGGATCCGGCGCGTGAGCGACGCGCCCGGCTCCTCCTCCGGCGACTCCCGGGGCATCCCGTGGAAGCTCGTGCTCTGGGGCGCGATCGCGCTCTACGCGCTCCTGGTCATCGCCTTCAACGACAAGAAGCAGTCGGTCGACTTCGTGTTCTTCACCGTCAACACGCGGCTCCCGTGGCTGATCCTGTTGAGCATGGGGCTGGGCGCCGCGCTCGCCGTCGTCGGCCCCCGCTGGTGGCGGCGCCGGAAGCGGTAGCCGGCTAGAGGAGGCCGGCCAGGAGCCGGACGCCCTCGACGATCCGCTCGGGCGGCTCGTACGAGAACGCGAGCCGGGCCGAGCTCCACCCGCCCTCGCCCGCGAAGAAGTCGGAGCCGCAAACGAACGTCACGCCTGCCTCGGTGGCCCGGCCGAGCAGCTCTCCGGCGTCCACGCCCCCTGCGAAGTCGACCCAGAGAAAGTAGCCGCCCTCGGGTCGGCTCCACGTCGCGCGGCCCGCGAGGTGCTCGTCGAGCGCCGAGAGCATCGCGTCGCGCTGGGCGCGAAGGATCCCGCGGACACGCTCGAGGTTCGGCTCGAACGCTCCGCGCGCGAACAGCTCGTGCACGATCGCCTCGGGGAGGAGCGGCGGTGAGATGTACGTCGACACGGCGCGATCGTCGAACGCGGAGCGGAGCCCGTCCGGGACGACGAACCAGCCGACCCGCAGCCCGGGCGCCACCGTCTTCGAGAACGACGACGTGAAGGTGACCCGCTCGCCGCCCTCGAGGGCGTGCAGCGCAGCCGGCGCCGTGCCCTCGTAGCGGACGAGCCCGTACGGGTCGTCCTCGAGCACCTCCAGGTCGTAGGAGGCGGCCAGCTCGGCGATCCGCCGCCGTCGGTCCTCGCCGAGCGTGCGGCCGCTCGGGTTCTGGAAGGTCGGGATCGTGTAGAGGAACGAGACGTCCCCGCCTCGCCGGAGCTCGGACTCGAGCGCGTCGGGATCGAGCCCCTCCTCGTCCATCGGGATCGCGACCGCCTCGACACCCTGCCACCGCAGGAGCTTGAGCGGCCGGTCGTAGGTCGGCCCCTCGACGAGCACGCGCCCCGGCCGCCGGGCGAGTTGCGCCGCCGAGTAGAAGACGAATCCCTGGAGCCCTCCGGTCGTCACGAAGACGCGCGCCGGGTCGACGCCGTGACGCTCGGCCAGGAGCTCGCGGAGCGGGCCATACCCGCCGCCCGTTCCGTAGGAGAGGATCGTCGCCCCGTCGCGCTCGAGCACCGCGCGGGCGCAGTCCGAGATGAGCGCGGGATCGAGGCAGGAGGGCGCGGGCGCTCCGCGCGCAAACGAGATCGGGGCCATGCCTCGAGCCTAGATGATCGATACCGGACAGACGTGTGCTTGGGGATGTCCGTGACCGAGCATGGTGCGAGGAGCGGTCACGGCGCATATCCGAAGATATGTGTCGTGGCCGATCGTCGCGCCAGGCGACGCGTCACGGCCACCAGCCACGCGTACGGCTGTCCGGTATCGATCATCTCGCGGGGGCGGCGACCGAGGCGGCTGCTACCGTTCTCCGCACGGTCGGCCACGGGGCCGGCCCGTGAGATCCGCTTCGTTCGACTCCTCCAGGGCTCGAAGGTCGTAGGTCTCGAGCCTGTTTCACCGAATCGAGGAGTTGTATGTCGCAGAACACGTTCGCCGCGCTCGGCGTGAGCACGGACTTGGCCGACGCGCTCGAGGCGCGCGGTATCTCGAGCCCCTTCCAGATCCAGACGCGCGCGATCCCGCCCGCGCTCGCCGGGACCGACCTGCTGGCGAAGTCGCCGACGGGCTCGGGCAAGACGCTCGCCTTCGCGATCCCGCTCGTCGAGCGGGCTCCACGCGACGATGCGCGCCCCGCCGCGCTCGTGCTCGTCCCGACCCGCGAGCTCGCACTGCAGGTCACCGAGGCGATCGAGTTGCTCGCCGACGTCCGCGACCTCCGGGTCGCCACGGTCTACGGCGGCGTCGCGCTGCGGCCGCAGGCGAATCACGCGCGCGACGCGCACGTGATCGTGGCCACGCCCGGGCGCCTCCAGGACTTGATCGACCGGCGCCTCGTCACGCTCGACGCGGTCGAGATCCTCGTCCTCGACGAGGCCGACCGGATGCTCGACATGGGCTTCAAGCCTCAGGTCGACCGGATCGTCAAGCGGCTCCCGCGCGACCGGCAGACGATGTTCTTCTCCGCGACGCTCGACGGCGAGGTCGGTGAGCTCGCGAGCATGTACACGCAGTCGGCGGTCCGCATCGAGGCGGAGCTCCCGAGCGAGCACTCGCCGGGGGAGATCGAGCACCGGTTCGTCCCGGTCACCGCCGACACCAAGATCTCGACGCTCGTCGAGCTGCTCGAGGCGGACCGGGGCCTGGCGCTGGTCTTCGTGCGCACGAAGCGCGGCGCCGACCGGCTCGCGCGCAAGCTCGCGCAGCAGGGCGTGAAGGCGGTCGCCATGCACGGCGACCTCACGCAGGGCCAGCGGCAGCGCGCGCTCGAGCGGTTCGATTCGGGCAGCGTGACGACCCTGATCGCGACGGACGTCGCCGCCCGCGGCCTCGACCTCGACGACGTCACCCACGTGATCAACTTCGACCCGCCCGAGGACGGCAAGGCGTACACGCATCGCGTCGGCCGCACGGGCAGGGCGGGGCGGTCGGGCACGGGCGTCACGCTCGTCCTGCCCGAGCAGCAGGCCGACATGAGCCGCGTCGCGCGGCTGAACGGCCAGCACGAGACGTTCGTCTCGACCGGGATGAAGACCGCCGCACCGCGGCTCCTCTACTCCTCGCGCCGACGCGGCGGGTGGGGCTCGGCGCGTACGCGCCGGCGCTAGCCGGGCGCCTCTAGTCGAAGTACGTGTCGTCGTGGGAGTACGGCGGGACGCACATGCAGAGCACGTGCGCGCCCGCCGGCCCGGCGACGAGCTCGTGCCGGGCGCCGGGTGGGATTACGACCGCGTCCCCGACCGTGACGTCGCGGGACTCGCCGTCGACCTCGAGGACGCCGCTTCCCGCGGTGACGAGGTAGATCTCCTCCGTCCGCGCGTGGTAGTGGCGCTGGGTCGCCTGGCCCGGGTCGAGCGACGCCTCGGCGAGCGACTGCGCCGGTGTGTGGTGCAGCTCGCGGATCGTCGAGCCGTCCTTCGTCGTGAACGGCTCGGCCGCGGAGAGTGATCGCAGCTCCACGGTGGGATCCTATGCCGCCGCCGTCGTGCGGCCGGGACCGCCGTCACGCCGTTTCGCGCGTCAGGAGCGCCTCGATCCGCTCGAGGCGGGCGACGAGCTCCTTGCGCTCCTCGGCGTCCTGCTCGTGCTGCTGGCGCTGAAGGCGCGAGACGAAGACCGACACGACGAGCGAGGTCGTGATCGGGATCGCGCTCACGCCCGCGAGCATCAGGACGGCAGCGACGAGCCGCCCGGCGGAGCTCGTGGGCACGACGTCGCCGTAGCCGACCGTCGTCACCGTCACGATGGCCCACCACAACGAGTCGCGGAACGTCCCGATCCCCGGATCGACGGCCCACTCGAAGACGGCGGCGATCGCCGCAAGCGACAGCGCGACGAACGCGACCATCCGGACGGCGCGGATGATCGACAGCTTCTCGATCTTGCGTTGCAGGCGTTCTTCGACCGTCCGGCGCACGGAGAAGGAGTTCGCGCGGGAAGGCCTCACCCCTGCCGGAAGGCTCGGTCAGCCCAAGATCTGTGACGCTTCGTCGATCGTCACCCACGCCCCCACGACCGTCCCGATCACCAGCGCCACCGGCACCACGACCCGGCCCACGGCCGCGAGATGCCCGGAGACGCCCGAGCGCCGCGCGCCCAGAAGCGCGACGGCCGCGGCTGCCGCGAGCACGAGCGCGATCGTGCCGGTGAAGGCTGCGATCGCGAGCACGGCGGGCCGCGGACGCATCCTTTCGTCGGCGAGCCAGCGCTCCACGAGGAGCACCACGACGAGCGCCGCGAGCCCCGGCAGCGCGACGAACGCAGCCACCGCGAGCCACTGCGGGTCGAGCAGCGTGAAGTCGACGCCGTCCGCGTGGACGAACTGCGAGCCCCCGACCCCGGCAGCGAAGAGCGACCACAGCGCCGCCCGTGCCCGCGACGGAATCGTGTCGCGAACGACCGAGTAGAGGACGCCGTTCGCCGCGCCGGCGGCCGCCATCGCGCCCGCGAGCTGGAACGAGCCGCCTGCGGTGACGTGTCCGATCTCGAATCCGTCGTCCGACGTCACTCCGATGACGAGCGGGTCGGACAGGACACGGAGTGCCAGCATGACGAGTCGTCCGACGATGCCGCCGACCACGAGGCCCGCCAGGGCTCCCGCAGCCGTCCCGACGAGGACGGTCGTCGCCACGTCGCGTGCGTCGTCTCGAAGCGGCACGCGGCCTTCGGACGCCTCAGGCGCAATCGCCGTCACCGAGGTCACGCGCGCCCGCCGTCGCCGTCAGATGGTGAGCTCGGCCGCGAGCTGAGCCGTCTCGGTCGGCGTGGTGCCGACCCGGATCCCGCGCTCCTCGAGCGCCTTCTTCTTCGCCGACGCCGTCCCGGAAGAGCCGGAGATGATCGCGCCGGCGTGTCCCATCGTCTTCCCGGGCGGTGCGGTGAAGCCCGCGATGTAGGCGACCACCGGCTTCGTCATCTCGGTCTCGATGAAGTCGGCCGCCTTCTCCTCCTCGTCGCCGCCGATCTCGCCGACCATCACGACGTACTTCGTCTCCGGATCCGCCTCGAACAGCTCGAGGATGTCGATGAACGACGACCCGACCACCGGGTCGCCCCCGATCCCGACGATCGTGGAGTTGCCGAGGCCCATCTGCGTCAGCTCGTGGCCGATCTGGTAGGTGAGCGTGCCCGAGCGCGAGACGAGGCCGATGTCGCCCGGCCGGAAGATCTCGGCCGGGATGATCCCGACGTTCGCCTTGCCCGGCGAGAGCGCCCCCGGGCAGTTCGGCCCGAGGAGCCGCACGCCCCTGGAGTGGATGTAGGCGTGGATGCGCAGCATCTCGTGCGCAGGAACGCCCTCGGTGATCGTGATCACCGTGTGGACGCCCGCCTCGACGGCCTCGTAGATCGCGTCCGCGGCGAACGGCGCCGGGACGAAGACCATCGACGTGTTCGCTCCGTGCTCCCGGACGGCGTCGGCGACCGTATCGAGGACGGGGACGCCGTCGACGTCCTGCCCACCCTTCCCGGGCGTGACGCCCGCGACGAGCTTCGTGCCGTAGCCGCGGTTGCGCAGGCCGTGGAAGCGCCCCTCGGAGCCGGTCAGGCCCTGGACGACGAGCCGCGTGTCGTTGTCGACGAGGATCGCCATCAGGATCCCTTCCGGGCCCGGATCGCAAGCTTGTCGAGCGTCAGCCGACCGTCGGCGACGCGGTCTCCGAGCAGTGCCTCGACGCGCGCGGCCTCGACGCCCTCGCACCCCGTTCGTGTGAGCCACGCGGCGAAGTCGAACGAATGCACGAGGACCTCCACCTCCTCGACAAAGAGCGCCGCCTCGTCGAGGAACCCGCGCCACTCGGCCTCGGTGTAGTTGCGGATGTGCGAGGGGTCGCGAAGCGTCTCCGCCTCCTCGACCTGGTCGCCCATGAACACGGTGTCGACGAGGAGCACGCGGTCCGAGCTCACGCGCGACATCTCGCGCACGGCCACGGCCGGGTCGGCGAAGTGGTGCGCCGCCGTGCGGCAGGCGACGACGTCGAACGCACCCTCCGCGAACGGCAGCGACTCGGCCCGGCAGATCACGTCGGGATGCATGCCCGGCGCCGGATCGCACGTCACGACCTCGAGCCCCGCCTCGCGGAGCCGGCGGGCGACGTGGCCTCCTCCGGTCGCCACGTCGAGCGCCGTCCGCGCGCCGGCCGACCACGCGACGAGCCGGTCGAGATCGACTCCCTCGCGATGCGCGTCCGAGTCGACGTACCCACGGGCCCGCTCGCTCCAGTCGACGGAGGTCATGTCGCGAGCTCCACGGCGAGCTTCGCCGCGTCCAGCATCGTCGGCGAGACCCGCAGGTTCACGGGCGCGGCCTCCGCGAGGATGCTGCGACCGTCCTCGGCGTTCGTCCCGTCGAGCCGCACGACGATCGGCAGGTCGAGCGACATCTCGCCGAGGGCCTGCAGGATCCCGCGCGCGACCTCGTCGCACCGCGTGATGCCGCCGAAGACGTTGAAGAAGATCGCCTTCACCTGCGGGTCCTGCGTGATCACCGACAGCGCGTCGACGACGCCCTGTGCGTCGCCGCCGCCGCCGAGGTCGCAGAAGTTCGCGGGCCGCCCGCCCGCGAAGGTGACGACGTCGACGGTCGACATCGTCAGTCCCGCGCCGTTCCCGAGCACTCCGACCTCGCCGTCGAGCTTGACGTAGGTGACGTGCTTCTCGCGTGCCAGCGCCTCGAGCGGGTCGGCTGCTTCGCGATCGCGCATCTCGGCGACCTCGGGGTGGCGGAACAGGGCGTTGTCGTCGACCGTGAACTTCGAGTCGAGCGCCTTCACCTCCCCGTCGGGGGTGACGATCAGCGGGTTGATCTCGCAGAGCATCGCGTCGAAGCCGACGAATGCCTCGTAGAGCTTCCCGACGATCGCGGCGATCTGCTTCTGCTCGGACGGGTCTGTCACACCGCCGCCGTACACGAGCCGGCGAGCCTGCCAGGGATGAAAGCCCTCGAGCGGGTCGATCCGCAGCTGGACGAGCGCGTCGGGACTCTCCTCCGCGACCTGCTCGATCTCCACGCCGCCCTGCGTCGTGAACATGTAGAGCGCCTGCTTGGCGCTCCGGTCGAACGTCAGCGAGAGGTAGTACTCCTTCGCGATGTCCGAGGCCGACTCGATCCAGAGCTTGCGGACGACATGTCCGCGGATGTCGAGGCCGAGGATCTCCTTCGCGCGCTCCTCCGCCTCGTGGGCGTTCGCGGCGAGCTTGATCCCGCCCGCCTTGCCGCGCCCGCCCGTGAGCACCTGTGCCTTGACGACGACGGGCCCGCCGAGCACCTCGGCCGCCTGGCGCGCCTCGCCGGGGGTGGTCGCAAGCCGCCCATCGGAGACCGGGATCCCGACCCGCCGGAAGAGCTCCTTGCCCTGGTACTCGTAGAGATCCACGCCGCGCGGGAGGCTATCGAAGAACCCCCGCGCCACGGACCGCCACCACGCCTGGGGCTCGTGCGGCGTGTGCGAGCATGGCGGCGTGCAGCGCCCCGTCGCCGTCCTGGTCGCGCTCGGCGCCGTTCTCCTCACGGCGGGGTGCAGCTCCGGCGGGGCTCCGCCGGTCATTCCCAGCGCCGCCCCGCCCCAGGCGGTGGAGCTGGCGTGGGACGAGCGCTCGCCCACGACCGGCCCCGCGCTCGTCTTTCGCGTGCGTCGCTTCGCCGTGACGGACGACGGTTGGGAGTCGGACGTCGAGATCGAGAACCGGACGGGCATCCCGTGGAGCCTCGGCGAGAACCCGATCGCCGTCGAGCAGTCGTTCGGGATCATGCTCTTTGCGACGGGGGATATGGGCGAGCTCGAGCAGCGCAACCGGAACGCCGAGCTTCCCGGGATCCGCGCCGCCCGGCGCTTCGTCCCGGAGCTGCCCGCCCGGCTGGGGCCCGGTGCGAGCTGGCGAGGGACGATCGCCGCTCCGGGAACGCTCGCGTCCGGTCGCTGGGTCCGCGTCGTGTTCGGCCCTCTGGTCGCGGTCGGCGACCCGCCGGACGGCATGCCGAGCCAGTTCGTCTGGATCACGGACCACGCGCACCGGCTGCGTGCGCGGCCCTGACGTCAGGGGGCCATGACCGTCAGCTCGGAGAACGCGCGCCGGTAGAAGCCCCGGTCGCGCGTCAGCAGGCGATCGGCGCGACGGAGCGCGTGCGCCGCGACGAGGAAGTCCGACACGATCCGCCGTCGCGATCCCCCCCGTCTGCGATACGCGCGCCACGAAAGACCGGCGAACGCCGCCGCCGCGTCGTCGAGGGGGTCGCAGCCGAGCCCGATGCGGTCGAATGCCTCGATGGCCGCCGCCACCGACGGAAACCACGCCGCCGTCTCGGCCCACACGACGTCGCACGCGAGGATCGCGCCCTCGTGCCGTGCGCGGGCGAGCGCGGCCGCGGATCGGCGGCCGTGAGCGCGATCGGCCGTGAAGACGTCGAGCAGGACACTCGTGTCGACGGCCGTGATCACGTCTCGGAGGCGCCTCGCAGCTCCTCGACGAGCTCGTCGACCGGGCGGTCGACGTCGAGGATGCCGTACACGGATGCGATCACGTCCTCCCCGCTCGCCTTGGACGCGATCAGCGTGCCGGCCTCCTCTCGGAACTCGAGCACGGCGCCGGGCGCGATCCCGAGTCGGTCACGCAATGGCTTGGGAATCGTGACCTGTCCTTTCTCGGACACCACGGCTTTCATACCTCAACAGTAGGAATTCCTACCGTCTCGGTCAAGAGAGAGTACGCTACGCCGGTGGCGCGGGGAGCGCGACCACGTCGGCCAGGAGCCGCTCGAGCGCCGGGTCGATGCCGAGCGCGTCCGCGAAGGCCCGGTACTCGCCGGCGAGCCGGTCGCGGTCGCGGAGCGGGCGCGACGTGCGGGTCGCGCGAAGGAGAACGTTCTTCGGGGTGTGCTCCAGCGGGACGAACTCGACCACCTGGACGTCGTACCCGGACAGCTCGAGCAGCCGGGCTCGGGCTGCGTCGGTCACCTCGGCCGCGAACCGCTCGCGCAGCGTGCCGTGGCGCAAGAGGGGCCGGAGCGTCTCGTTCGAGAGCTGGCCGAGAAGCTCGTGCTGGCAGCAGGGCACGGAGAGGATCACCTCGGCGCCGGCGCGCACCGCGCGGTCGAGTGCGACATCGGTTGCCGTGTCGCACGCGTGCAGGCTGACCACGAGGTCGACGTCGGCGAGGTCGGCCTCGGCGATGTCGCCGAGCTCGAAGCGCAGCCCGTCGGCGTCGAGGCTCCGTGCAAGCTCCTCGCACTCCGCGACGACGTCAGGCTTCAGGTCGAGCCCGAGCACGTCCGCCTCGCGCCCGTGGACGCGGGTCAGCAGGTCGTGGAGGGCGAACGTGAGGTATGCGCGCCCCGAGCCGAAGTCGACGACCCGCAGGCGGCCCTCCGGCAGGCTCGGGACGACGTCCTCGACGAGCTCGACGAACCGGTTCACCTGGCGGAACTTCGCCCTGCGCGGAGCGCGCACGCGACCGTCCGGCGTCTGCACTCCGAGGGCGACGAGGTACGGGACGGGCTCGCCCTCGGGCAACAGGTGCCGCTTGGCGCGGTCGTGGGTCGCGGAGGCGGCCGTGCGGGTCGGCGGCTTCCGCAGGATGCGTGGCTCGCCGCGCCCGGCGAGCACCTGCCAGTCGGCGTCCGGCTCGTGGAGGAGCGCCTGCCGGTAGTCGGCCCCGATCGCCATGGAGAGCAGGCGCGTGAGCGTCGGCGAGTCCAGGTTCTCGTCCGTCGTCCGCGTCGTGTAGTGGCGCCGCACCCGCCACCGCGTCCCGGCACGGAGCTGGACGGGCTCGACGGTGATCCGCCGCGGGCCGTCCGGTTCGGGCGCACGGGGGCGGCTCAGCGTCGCGCCGGTCAGCACGGCCTCGCCCACGAGACGCCCGACGAGGTCGGTGAGCGTCACGCCGCGCCCGGCTCTGCGACGACGCAGAGAAGCTGGCCGCTCGTCACCCCTGCCCCCGCGGTGACGGCGAGGTCGCGGACGATGCCGCCGCGCGGCGCGACGATCTCGTTCTCCATCTTCATCGCCTCGACGACGAGCAGCAGCTCGCCTTCGCCGACGGCATCCCCGTCCGCGACCGCCACCTCGAGCACGGTTCCCTGCATGGGGCTCACGACGGCGCCGTTCCGGGCCGCGCCGCCTGCGTGACCCTGACGGTCGCGCCGCCGCCGCGCCAGCCCTGCCCAGGGCGGCTCCGTGACATGGAGGCGGACGTCGTACGCGCGCCCGTCGATCTCCACGCCGACCACCCGCGGGACGGTCGCGCCCGGCCCGTCCGGGCCGCGCGGGGCTCCTGCTGTCCGATGAGCGGCCCGCTCGTCCAGCTCCTGCGCTCGTTCCGCGAGCTCCTGCGACTCGACGACGCCGGCGCACGTCCCGCCCGCGCGAAAGCACGGGTGCTCGAGCAGCGCGCGGTGGAAGCCGAGCAGCGTGGGCGTGCCCTCGATCCTGAACTCGGCGAGTGCCCTCTGCATGCGCGCGATGGCGCGGTCGCGATCGACGTCGTGAACGATCACCTTCGCGATCATCGGGTCGTAGAGCCCGCTGACCTCGTCCCCCGCCTCGATTCCCGAGTCGACGCGCACGCCCGGCCCGGCGGGCTCGCGATACGCCGTGATCCTGCCGGGGGCAGGAAGGAAGCTCTTGGCCACGTCCTCCGCGTTGATGCGGCACTCGATCGCGTGGCCGCGAAGGACGACGTCCTCCTGCCCGAGCGAGAGCGGCTCTCCCGCGGCCACGAGGACCTGCTCGCGCACGAGGTCGAGCCCGGTGACGGCCTCGGTGACCGTGTGCTCGACCTGGATGCGCGTGTTCATCTCCATGAAGAAGTATTCGCCCTCGGGTGTCAGGAGACCCTCGACCGTCCCCGCGGAGCGGTAGCCCGCCGCGCGGGCGGCGTCGACCGCGATCCGCCCGATCCGGGAGCGGAGCGCGTCGTCGACGGCGGGCGAGGGCGTCTCCTCGACGAGCTTTTGGTGGCGGCGCTGGATCGTGCAGTCCCGCTCGCCGAGGTGGATCACGTTGCCGTGCGCGTCGGCGAGGACCTGCACCTCGACGTGCCGGGGATCCTCGAGGTAGCGCTCGACGTAGACGGCGGGGTCGGCGAAGTGCTTCTCGCCCTGACGGGTCGCCGCCTCGAACGCACGCTCGGCCTCGTCGGGCCGGCGGACGATCTCCATCCCCTTCCCGCCGCCTCCTCCCGCGGCCTTGATGATGAGCGGGTACCCGACCTCGGCGCCGAGCTCGACGACCTCGCTCGCGGTCCGCACCGGATCGACGGAGCCCGGGACGATCGGCACTCCTGCGTCACGCATCGCCTGGCGCGCCGCCGTCTTCGTGCCCATCAGCTCGATCGCGGCCGGCGGCGGCCCGATCCACGTCAGCCCCGCCTCCTCGACCATGCGCGCGAAGGCGGCGTTCTCGGCGAGGAAGCCGTAGCCCGGGTGGATCGCCTCTGCACCGGCGCGCAGGGCGGTCTCGACGAGCACGTCGCCGCGGAGGTAGCTCTCGGCTGCGGGTCCCGGGCCGACGAGATACGCCTCGTCCGCGGCCCGGACGTGCGCCCGCCCCCGGTCGGCCTCCGAGTAGACGGCGACGCAGCCGATCCCGAGCTCGCGCAGCGTCCGGAAGACACGGATCGCGATCTCACCCCGGTTGGCGACGAGCACCTTCGAGAACGGCGGCATACGGCGCGTATTCTCCCCGAACCGTGACCCTGCCCGATCAGTTGACGCTCGCCCGGGCGCTCGCGGTTCCCGTCGTGATCGTCCTCTTCGCCTGGGACTTCCCGAACCACCTGTACTGGGCGACCGGGGTGTTCGTCGTCGCGATGGCGACCGACCAGGTCGACGGATGGCTCGCCCGACGCCGGAACCAGACGTCCGCGTTCGGCTCGCTCCTCGACCCGATTGCGGACAAGGTGCTCGTCCTCGCCGCGCTCGTGATGCTCGTCGCGGAGGGTGTCGCCCCCGCGTGGATGATCGCGGCGATCGTCGCGCGGGAGATCGCGGTCTCGGGGCTCCGCCTCGCCGCGATCGAGCGCGGCGTCGTGATGGGGGCACGCGACCTCGGCAAGCTGAAGACGTGGGCGCAGACCGTCGCGGCGACCCTGGCCGGGCTCGAGGCGGCGGGCGCGTGGGACGCCGACGTCGCGTGGTGGGCACTCCTCGTCGCGACCGTGCTGACCTGGGTCTCGGGGCTCGACTACGCCCGGGTGGCACCCCGCGTGCTGCGCGGCGGCGGCGCGGCGTCATAGGCCGACGGGCGCGGCGGGCCCGACGGCGCCCGTCCGAGCGCCTCGTCGAGTCCCGCGCGCCACCAGAGCGAAGACGTCTCGGCGTCCAGCGCCGCCGAGGCCAGAGCACCGCCCGCGGCCGCCTGCTCCGCCGCGCACGCCTCGGGGACGAGCTCGATTTCCACGCCGGGACCCTATCGCGGTCAGAGCGGGAGGAGCCTCGCGGCTGTCGCCTTGAACGAGGCCACGACGACGTCGCCCTCCCGGAGGGCCAGGCGCGCCGCAGAGCCCGCGGTCACCTCCGCGGCGAGTGGCCCCACGCGCAACCGGACGCGGTTCCCGAGCTCGACGAGCGAGACGATCGGCGCACGCACGTGGTTCACCGCCGTGTCGGCCGAGGTCTCGCGGGCGATGGAGACCTCCCACGGGTAGATGCTGAGCGCGACCCGTCCTTCGCCGGGATCGGTCGTCCAGGCCGTGATCCCCGCGTCGAGGCTCACCTCGGTGAGGCCGTCGCGTCCCGCGGCGGCCGTCCCGGGGAGCAACGTCGCGCCGGTGAAGCTCGCGACGAACGGGCTCGCCGGGGCGGCGACGAGCCGGGACGGCGTGTCCACCTGGAGGATCCGGCCGTCGACGATCACGCCGACGTCGTCCGCGAGCGCCGCGGCGTCCTCGAAGTCGTGCGTCACGAGCACCGTGGGGATCGCGAGCTCCGCAAGGATCTCGTGCAGCTCCGACCGGACGACCGCGCGGGTGTGCGCGTCGAGCGCCGCGAGCGGTTCGTCGAGCAGCAGGACCGCCGGGTCCCGGGCGAGAGCACGTGCGAGTGCGACCCGCTGGCTCTCTCCTCCCGACAGATCCGGGACCCGCGCTCGCGCGAGGTGCGCGATCCGGAAGCGCTCGAGCAGTTCGTGGACGTCGGCGCCGTTCGCCGCGCCGAAGCGTACGTTCCCGGTCACGTCGAGGTGCGGGAAGAGGGCGTAGTCCTGGAACAGGTAGCCGACCCGCCGCCGTTCGGGCGCGAGGTCGATGCGCCGGCCCGTGTCGAGCCACGTCTCCCCCGCGACGACGAGCCTGCCCTCGTTCGGCGTGAGCAATCCGGCGATCGTCCGGAGCACCGTCGTCTTCCCCGCTCCCGACGGGCCGACGAGGGCGAACGTCGCACCGTCGCCGACGCTCAGCCCGACAGCGGCGACGAAGCTACGGAGGGTATGGGTGAGCTCGAGGTCGAGCGCCATCGGGTGACCAGCTTGACGGACAGCAGCGTCGCGGCGCTCGTGGCGACCAGCACCGCGCTGATCGCGAGAGCGACGTCGAAATCGAGGTCGAACTGCTCGTAGATCGCGAGCGACAGCGTCTGCGTGACGCCCTGGAGCGACCCGGCGAACATGATCGTCGCCCCGAACTCTCCCAGCCCGCGGGCGAACGCGAGCGCCGCGCCCGCACCGAGGCCGCCTGCCGCGAGCGGGAGCGCGACGCGGAAGAAGACGCGCGCCGGTCCGGCACCGAGGGTGCGCGCGGCCGCCGGGAGCGTCGGGTCGAGAGCCTCGAAGGCAGAGACCGCCGTCCTGACGTAGAACGGGCTTGCGACGAAGGTGACGGCGAGAACGACCGCGAGCTTGTTGAAGGCGACGTCGATCCCGAGCGCCTCGAGGGTGCCTCCGAGAAGGCCCAGGCGGCCGAAGGCGGCGAGGAGCCCGATTCCGGCGACGGCCGGGGGCAGCACGAGCGGCAACTCGATCAGCGTGACGACGGCGTCCCGGAGGCGCGAGCGCCGGGTCGCAGCCCAGTAGGCGGTCGGCGTGCCGAACAGGACGATCAGCGCGAGCGCGATCAGGTTCGTCTCGAAGGTGACGACGAGCGCGTCCCTCGCGACGTCGCTCTGCAGGGCGGAGACGAGGTCACCCGGCGGAACGCGCAGGAAGATCGCGAGGATCGGCAGCAGCAGGAAACCGAGCGCGAGCGCCGTCGCGAGGACGAGCACGCCTCGGAAGAGCTGGGTTACGACGACGCCTTCGGAAGCGGGAGGAAGCCGGCGCCGAGCAGCGCCTTCTGGCCCTTCGCGGACAGGACCAGCTTGACCCACGCCTGCGCCGCCGCCTTGTTCTGCGACTTCGAGACGACGGCGATCTCGTAGCGCACGCGCGGCTGCGCCCACGCCGGGATCCGGATCACCTCGACCTGGTCGCTGACCGGGCGGGCGTCGGTGACGTAGACGAAGCCGGCGTCGGCCTGCCCGAGCGCGACCTTCCCCGTCACCGCCTTGACGTCCGACTCGCGGCTGACCACCTTGCTCAGCACGCCGGAGAGCCCCATCTTGCGGAGCACGGTGAGCGTGTAGCCGCCCACCGGCACGGCCGGCGCGGCGACGACGAGCTTGACCGGCTTGCTGCGCAGGTCGTAGATCGACCTGATTGCGGCCGGGTTCGACTTCGGGACGATCAACGCCAGGCGGTTTGCAGTGAAGGTCACGGGCTTGTCGACGAGGCCCGCCTTGAAGAGCCGCTGCGTGTTGAGCGGCGCTGCGGAGGCGAAGACGTCCGCGGGCGCCCCGTTCCGGATCTGTGTCTCGAGCGCGTTCGAGCCCGCGAAGCTGTAGTTCTGCGCCGAGTCGAGCGTCTTGAACACCTCGGTGAGAGAGGCGGCGGCGTAGATCGTCAGCGGCGGCGTCGCGGTCGAGTGCGCGCCGGCGCCGCCCGCGACCAACGCCGCGACGAGGAGCCCTGCGACCAGCGCGATGACGCGATGTCTCGTATGTCTCATGCGTCGTGTCTCCTAACCGAGATACGTCTCGAGCGCGGCGCTGGCCGTCTCGAGGTCGAGGGCGGGCGGGAATGGCTCGACGCGCTCGCCGACCGAGCCGACCAGCGCGCCGAGCTGCTGTCCGACGCTCGCGACGAGGCTCGCGAAGAGCACGCGGTACGAAGGCTCCGAAACCGCCGAGGCGGCGCTCTGGTACGCGCCGAGCGTCGGCCGGAGCACGTCGACGCCCCTCTTCCGGGTGGCCGCAGCGGTGTCGAACGCCTTCGCCGGCCACTCGAAGGCGAAGTCGTCGCTCGCCGCGGGCGTGTCCCCCGCGCCCGTGACGAGGTCGGAGATGGCGCGTGCGTGTGCCAGCGACGCCGAGCGGCCGCTTCGGAGTGTGCGCCGTGCGTCGACTCCGAGCGTATCCGCCTCGAGAGCGCGCGCGTAGTAGTCGGCGGCCAGATACGCGGCCGCGAGCCCGAAGTTCGCATACGCGAGGTCGTCGTCGGTCGCGGCCTCCACGGGCCGGGCGGGGAAGGTCGCGAGGGCGACACCACCGGCAGCTGCGGTGAGCAGGCGACGACGGCTGAAGATGCGTGTCATCGCTCCACCATCACACTGGTCGACTTCACGACACCGGCGGCGCTCATCCCGGGATGCAGCCCGAGCTCCTCGACCGACTCCCGCGTCACGATCGCCACCACGCGCGCCGGCCCGGTGACGTCGATCTCGACGCGGGCGAGCAGCCCGTCGGTCTCCACGGAGCGCACGATGCCCCGGAACCGGTTGCGGGCGGTCAATCCCTCCGGGCCGTCGTCGGCGCGGAGCCGCTCGACCTCGGCCGCAGGAACGACACGCCGGTTCGCGGAGTCGCGCTCGACGCGAATCTTCCCTTCACGATCCCAGCGACGGAGGGTGTCGAGGCTGATCCCGAGCGCACGCGACGCCTGTGCGGCCGTGAGCGTCTTCCTAGGCATTGCCTATTTACTACCATACGCGCTCGGCGCCCGATCGAGACGCGGGGTGTCTGACGCTGATTCACCCGTCCTGCGCGAACGAGCGCGCAGCGCGCCGTTCAGATCGGCTTCGTGATCCAGCTCTCGGCGCGGTCGCCGAGGGCGGCTACGGCGCTCGCGGCGTCGCGCCCGTCGGCGAACAGCCCGTAGACCACCGGGCCGGCACCCGTGACGTCCGCCCGCAGCGCGCCCAGAGCGCGAAGCTCCGCGGCGAACGGCGAGGACGCAAGGTCGTTCAGGGGCAGGTGCGCGAGATCCGCGGTCCGCTCGACGCGTTCGAGCGCGCGGAGCAAGGCTCCACGCCGGTCGTCGAACCCGACGGCTCCGCGGCGCGCGTCGAACAGCGCGTAGACGTCGGCCGTCGACGACTTGACCGCTCCGTGCGGAAGCGCCAGGACGATTGCATGGTCGCGAGGAAGCCGGAGCGGGCGGAGCGACGTCCCGTCGCCTGTCGCGAGCTGCGCGCCCTCGCGGAGAAAGAAGGGCACGTCCGCCCCGAGCGACGCGGCGAGCTGCTGGAGGACGTCGGCCCCGAGCGGCCGCTCGAGCAACCCGTTCGCGAGGGAGAGCGCGGTCGCGGCGTCGCTCGACCCTCCCCCGAGGCCGGCCGCGACGGGCACTCGCTTCTCGATGCGCGCCTCGAAACGAACCTGTCCGTCGACGCTGCGAGTCACGGCCTGCAGCGCCGCGTGGACGAGCGTGTCGTCGGGGAAGCCCGTGACACGGGTTGCCGGCGCCGGCCGCACCGAGACGGTGTCGGCGAGCGACAGCCGCTCGAGGACCGTGACCACCTCGTGCTTCCCGTCGGGACGCAACGGGCCGACGACGAGCGCGAGGTTGAGCTTCGCCGGGGCCGGCGCCTCTCGCCAGCCGCTCACGCGCCGAGCGCCCCCGTGAGGCGGACGAATTCCTCCGGCTCGAGTACCTCGGCACGTGCGTCCGGCCGGCGTCCGATCGCCTCGAGCGCGGCCACTGCCTCCGCGCGCGTCGCGAGCCCGGCGAGCGCGAGCGCGTTCGCGAGCGTCTTGCGACGATGCCCGAACGCGCCTGCGACGACGCGACGCACGCGCTCGGCATTCGGCGGGGGCGCGATCCGCTCGAACGCCACGAGGGCGGAGTCGACGTTGGGCGGCGGGCGGAACACCGTCCGCGAGACCGGGTGGAAGCCGGTACGCCGGGCGTGCAGCCGGACGATCACGGAGACCGCGCCGTACGCCTTCGTCCCCGGCTCCGCGAAGAACCTGTCGGCCACCTCGCGCTGCACCATCACGCACCAGGAGCGAAGCGTGGGCACGCCGACGAGCGTCTCCGCAACGAGCGGCGTCGCGACGTTGTACGGCAGGTTCGCGACGAGCTTCGACGGCGGTGGGTCGAGTGCCGTGAGGTCGAGGGCGAGTGCGTCCGCGAAGACCAGCTCGACGTTGACACGGCCTTCGAGCGCCTCTTCCAGGGGTGCCTCCAGACCGCGGTCGAGCTCGATCGCGTGCACACGCCGCACCCGGTCGGCGAGAAACGTCGTGAGCACGCCGAGCCCGGGCCCGATCTCGAGCACGACGTCGTCAGGCGCGAGTTCCGCGAGGCGCTCGATCACGCCGAGCACGTTGCGGTCGGCGAGAAAGTGCTGTCCGAGCGCCTTCTTCGGGGAGACAGGGCTCATGCTCGACCGAGACCGAACGCACGGTCGGCGTTCTCGTCGATGCGTCGCTCGAGCTCCGACGCGTCCTCGCCGCGCGCGGCGGCCAGGACGGCGAGCGTGTGGACCACGTTGGCGGGCTCGTTGCGGCGACCGCGGACGGGCTGCGGGGCGAGGTACGGGCTGTCCGTCTCCGCGAGGATCCGGTCGGCCGGGATCCGGGCGGCGCTCGCCCGGAGCGCCTCGGCCTTCGGGTACGTCATGTTCCCGGCGAACGAGACGTAGTACCCACGCTCGAGTGCGGGCTCGAGCAGCTCGGGCTCCGAGAAGCAGTGGAGGACGACCGTCCCCGGGAACGACGCGAGCGCCGACGCGGTCTCGGTGCTCGCAGCGCGGCTGTGGATCACGACCGCCAGCCGAAGCTCGTCTGCGAGTGCGAGGTGGTGGTCGAAGAGCGCGCGCTGCTCACGCAGCGTGTCGGCGCCGTGGTGCCCGTCGAGCCCGGTCTCGCCGACGGCGACGACGTGCGGCTCGGCGAGGAGCACGCGGAGCTCGTCGACCCTGCCCGCCTCCGGCGTCGCGGCCCGGTGGGGGTCGATCCCGAGCGCGGCCGCGACGCCCTCGTGCGCGCCGGCGATCGCGAGCGCGCTCCGACAGGAGTCGATTCCCGTCCCGATCGTGACGACGCGAGTCACTCCGGCGGTCCGGGCGCGGGCGAGCAGCTCCTCCGGGTCGGCGTCGCACGCGTCGAGGTGCGCGTGCGTGTCGATCACTTCGTCGGCGCGGGCTCGTCGATACGCGGGAAGAGCGGCTCCGCGGGCTCGAGACCCTCGACGGCGCGCGCGCGACCGTACGCGACCTCGGACCAGTCGACCGCGGTCGGCTGGCCGAGTGCCTCGAGGATCCGCTCGGACGTCTCGGGGAGGTACGAGGCGAGCGCGACCGCCACCGCCCGGAGCCCCTCGACGAGGTCGTACAGCACCCGGTCGAGCTCGTCCGCCCGCGCCTCGTCCTTCGCGAGCTGCCAAGGCGCGGTCGTCTCGACGTGCCGGTTGAGCCCGCGCACGACCTCCCAGATCCGCTCGAGCGCACCCGTCAGGTCGAACGCGTCGAGGCGCGCGGCGACGTCCGCGCCGAGCGGCTCGAGGATCGCCGCGACCTCGGACACGGGAGAGGGCACTGCGCGGAGCTTGCCATCGCGATACCGCGCGACCATCGCGGTCGTCCGCGAGAGCAGGTTGCCGAGGTCGTTCCCGAGCTCCCGCTCGTAGCGCTCCCGCACCCCGTCGACCGACGCGGTGCCGTCCTGCCCGAACGAGACGGAGCGCGCGCACCAGAAGCGGACCGGGTCGGCCCCGTAGACGTCCACGAGATCCAGCGGGTCGACGACGTTTCCGAGCGACTTCGAGATCTTGCGGTCGTCGAGCAGCAGGTACCCGTGGACGAAGAGCTGGCGCGGCACCTCGTACCCCGCGGCCAGCAGCATCGCCGGCCAGTAGACGCAATGGAAGCGCAGGATGTCCTTCGCGAGCAGATGCCGGACGCCCGGCCAGAAGCGCGGGATCAGATTCTCGCCGGGCAGCGCGTACGTGAGCGCGCTGAGGTAGTTGACGAGCGCGTCCGCCCAGACGTACGCCACCTGCTCTGTGTCCCACGGGATCGGGATGCCCCAGGACAGGCCCTCGCGGCTGATCGAGAAGTCCTGGAGTCCGCCTGCGACGAACGACCGCGCCTCGTTCGCCCGGAACGAAGGCAGCACGAAGTCGGACCGCGCGTCGTAGAGCTCGAGCAACCGCTCCTGGTAGGCCGAGAGCCGGAAGAACCAGTTCCGCTCCTCGATCCACTCGGGCTCGATGTCGTGCTCAGGGCACTTGCCGTCGACGAGCTCGTCCTCCGTCTTGAAGGCCTCGCACCCGACGCAGTAGAGCCCCGCGTAGACGTCCTGGTAGATGTCGTCGCGACCGTTGTCCCGGATCCGCGTCAGGAACTCCTGGACGAACCGCTTGTGCCCGTCGTCGCTCGTGCGGATGAAGAAGTCCGGCGTGACGCCGAGGCGGGCGGGGAGCGCCCGCCACGCCTCGACGATCCGGTCGGCGTACTCCTGAGGGCCGAGGCCCTGCTCCTCGGCCACGCGCGCCACCTTCGATGCATGCTCGTCGACACCGGTGAGAAGGAACGTGTCACGGCCGCGCTGCCGTTGATGGCGTGCGAACACGTCCGCGGCCACGGTCGTGTAGGCGTGGCCGATGTGCGGCGTGGAGTTGACGTAGTAGATCGGCGTGGTGACGTAGTACGGCTCCATTCCCGCCGATTCTACGGGCGGCCCTCCTCGCGACCGCAGCCGCGAGCAGCACGAGCAATGCGGCCGCGACGAGGACGCCCGGCGGGGTGCCGTCATGCACCGGTGGGGTCCCCGCGGCGACCGTTCGCGCGTGCGTCCCCGGCCGCGGCGGGACGGACGACGCCCGCGTGCTCGCCGTCGATGCCACGCTCTCCGCGGTCGGATGCTCGGCCCGATCCGACGCGACCCGGGCGCTCGGCCGGACTACGTCCGCGGCTCGCGTCGCGCGGACGAGAGGCCGAGGCTTCGCTCGCGCCCGATCGAGGCCCGCCCCGGCCGCCGCCTGCGGTGGGCGAGGCGCAGCCGCGACCATGGCCTCGGCGAGCCGCTCGGCTGCACGGGTCGGCGACGACGTCTCGAACGCCCGTGCAATGTCGTCGGCGCGAGGCGCCGTCGTCCGAGCCGAGGACGATGCGCTCGGCGTCGGGTCGACCCGGAACGGAGCGCGTGTCCCTTCCACCGCAGGGCTCACCGCGGTCCCCGCCCGAGCAGACGTCGTGCTGTCCGGAGTCACGGCCGCGTCGGCCGCAGACGACGGTCCCGAGCTCGGCGCGGGTCCCGTCACCACCACCGTGCCCGTCCGTGGTGCGGCGGCGGCCGGCGCCGTTGGAGCCGAGGCCGACGCCGCGGCGGGGGGCGGTGCGGTCGGCTGCGTCGGCGCCGTGGCCGGTGCGGCCTGCGTGACCGCCGGCGCAGGAGCCGGAACCGCCGTGGAGGCAGCTGTCGGCGCCGGCGCCGGAGTCGGGGCCGGCTGCGGAGGGGTCGACGGAGCCGGGCGCGGCGGAAGCAGGCCGAGCGGATCGACGTAGCCCTCCGGCTCCGTCCCGACCCGGATGCCGAGGTGGACGGACGAGACCGAGTGCTCGGCGTCACCACTCCAGCCCATCGTTCCGATCGACGCTCCCTCCGCGACCACGTCGCCCTTCTCGACGCCGATCGAGCCGAGGTGGACGAGCGTGACCGCGTAGCCGTCGGCGGTGAGGATCGTGATGCCGCGGCCGTAGGACGGGAGCGAGCCGGCGAACGACACCGTGCCGGCGGCGGGCGCTCGCACCGGAGAGCCCTCCGACCCGGCGAGGTCGACGCCGCGGTGCTGTCCGGCGGCGTACGCGTCGCCGCCGAGCGCAAAGGGGCGGAGCACGTCGCCGTCCGCCGGCCACGACCACGCCGTGGCCGAGCCGCTGACCACGAGCGCCGCGAGACCCGCCACCGCGAATACGAGAAGACGATGCACGAGGCACCTCCTTCATTCTCTGCGCGGGCAACGCGGCCGACGAAGGGTAGCGCCGTCGTCGGACGGCGTCAATCGGACGGGGTGAGAGACCGGCGGTAGAGCTCGTTCCGTGACACGTCGGCGAGACGCGCGACGGCGTCCGCTGCCGCGCGGCGAGCCGCGCCGGCAGCGACGAGCTCGCGCACGGCGCCGACCGCGTCCTCGAGTCGCGCATCCGACGTCCCTCCCGGCCCGACGACGACCGTCACCTCGCCCTTGATCGGCCCACGAAACCGTTCGGCGAGCTCGGCGGCGCTGCCGCGGACGGTCTCCTCGAAGCGCTTCGTCAACTCCCGGCACACGACCACGGGACGGCCGGGATCGATCCGGGCGAGGACCGCGAGCGACGTGCCGAGGCGCTTCGGGGACTCGAACGCGACGGCTGCGTACGCCCAGCGTCGCGACTCCTCCCACAGCGCATCGAGCTCGGCCGCCCGACGCGGGAGGTACCCGAGGAACCGGTACTGCCCGACACCGAGGCCGCTCGCGACGAGCGCCGTCTCGACGGCGCTCGGCCCGGGGAGCACCGTCACCTCGACACCTGCGCCGAGCGCGGCCCCGACGAGACGACTGCCGGGGTCGTTGACGCCCGGCAGCCCGGCGTCCGAGACGAGGGCGAGCGTCGCGCCGGCCTCGAGTCGCGGCAAGAGATCGCGCGCCTGGCGCGCCTCGTTGTGGCGGTGGACGCTGACGAGCCCGCGCGCGCGAATCCCGTACCGATCGAGCAGCACCTGCGTGCGGCGCGTGTCCTCGCAGAGCACGAGGTCGGCGTCGCGGAGCGCGTCGAGCACACGATGCGTCACGTCCGCGAGGTTTCCGATCGGCGTCGCGCAGACGAGGAGCGGCATGGGCTAGCGCAGCCCGTCGAGCGCCTCGAAGCCGACCAGGCCGGCCCCGACGAGCCCGGCGTCGTCGCCGAGCGCCGCCTGCACGATCCGGAGCTCGTCGTCTGCGGGGTGGAGCGCCTCGCGGCGAGCGGCGGCCTCGGCGGGCCTACCGAGAAACGCCCACGCGGCCGTCCCGAACCCTCCTCCGACGACGACGAGCTCCGGCGCGAAGACGTTCGCGAAGGAGCCGATCGCGACGCCGAGGTAGTGCCCGATGCGCGCGAGCGCGGAGCGCGCCGCCTCGTGGCCGTCGAGTGCCTCGCGCACGAGCCGATGGGCGTCGGCGCCCTCGCCCCACAGCTCGACCGCCACGCGCTCCGCGGCCTCGCCGGAGGCGACGGCCTCCAGATGCCCGTGGCCGTGGCAGCTCCCCTGGCACGGCGGACCGTCGGCCACCACGACGACATGGCCGAGCTCCGCCCAGCCGCGGTAGAGGCGTCCGTCGAGCACGACGCCCCCGCCGACGCCCGTCCCGAGCGCGAGCGCGACGAGGTCGTTCGCGCCCTGACCGGCGCCGACACGCCACTCGGCGAGCGCGATCGCGTTGCCGTCGTTCTCCACACCGACCGGAACCGAAAACCGATCCCGCAGGTGCCCCGCGAGATCGAGCGCGCGAAGCGGGAGGTTGACCGCGCCGAGACCGACACCGGTTCTCCGGTCGAGGTTCATCGGGACGCCGACGCCGATCGCCGCGGCGCCGTCGGCGAGCAGTCCCCCCACGAGTCCGTCGAGCTCCTCGAGGAGCGGAGCCTGTCCGGCCGTCGAGGTCGGCACCTCGACGGTGCGCCCGACCGAGCCGTCTCGCGCGACCGTGCCGGCGAGCATCTTCGTCCCGCCGACGTCCACCCCGATGACCAGGTCAGGCGGCACGACGCGGCTACCATACCCGGCCTCATGCCCGCTCAGGACAAGCCGTACCGGGTCTATCGGGGCGGCAGGGCCAAGGGGCGGGTCCCGCTGGCGAGGCACACGTCGCCTCCGCGCGCCCCGGGCGCGCCTGCACCCCCGACGTCGCCGCAGCCTCCGCGAAAACGCCGGCGTCCGGGTCGCTGGATCGCGCTCGGGCTGGTGCTGCTGCTCGTGCTCGGGATCGCATGGGCGGTGGGGAGCTACCTGTCGGTCGCGAGCGGTGTGACCGCTGCGAACGACCGGGTGCCCGCCGGCGTCGGACGTCAGCTCGCGAAGCGTGGAGGGCTGCTCGTGTCCACGCCGACGACGATCCTCGTCCTCGGCACCGACGGTGGCAACCGTACGGGCCGGGAGGGCGCGAACCGCTCGGATTCGATCATGTTGCTGCGCACCGATCCGGGCAAGCGCCGCCTCGCATACCTGTCGATCCCGCGCGATCTCCAGGTCGAGATCCCGGAGTACGGGGTCGCGAAGATCAACGCGGCCAACCAGTTCGGCGGTCCCGCGCTGGCCCTGCGCACGGTCAAGGACCTCACCGGACTGGACGTCAACCACGTCATCTTCGTCGACTTCGACCGCTTCGAGGAGCTGATCGACGCCGTCGGCGGAATCGACGTCCGAGTGCCCCGCCGGATTCGCTCGAACCGCTTCGATTGCCCGTACAAGACGGCCGCACGCTGCGCGCAGTGGCAGGGATGGCGCTTCGAGCGCGGTGTCCAGCACATGGACGGCCGCCGCGCGCTCGTCTACTCGCGCATCCGCCACAACCTCCTGAACCCCGCCGAGACGGACTTCGACCGGGCACGCCGCCAGCAGCAGGTCGTCGCGGCCACTCTCGACAAGGTGACGAGCGTGGGGACCGCCCTTCGGCTCCCCTTCGTCGGCGGCGACCTCGTGCGACCGCTCGCGACCGACCTGACCGCGTGGGAGCTGATGCAGCTGGGCTGGGTCTATTTCCGCGCCGACACCGGCCGCGCCCTCCACTGCCGGCTGGGCGGCGACCCGGCCACGGTCGGCGGCGAGTCCGTCATCCTCGGGACGGAGGACAACGTCTCGACGGTTGCGATGTTCACGAATCGCTCCGCGCCACTTCCCCCGCCGCGCGGGCAGCCGTACGCTCCGGGATGCCTTGTCGGAGACTAGATGGTCGATCGGTAATCGGCGCGACGTCCGGGGGCGTCCCAGACCAAGCCGGGCGCACCGGGCGGGTGCGGCCAGTACCCGAAGGTACGGGCCGTGCCCGGACGGGGCGATCCGGCGCAGCGTCGGGGGCGCCATCCGGTTCGCGCGAATTGCCGATCGACCATCTTGGCCCTACGCGTCGGACTTCGAGGAGTCCGACTTCTTCGTCTCGGTTGTCGCAGCCGGCTTGTCCGACGTCGACGTCCCGTCCGTCGACGTCGATCCCGAGTCCCCGTCCTTCGCCGACGTCTTCCGGGAGCCACGGCCGTAGTCGGTCGCGTAGAAGCCCGAGCCCTTGAAGTGCACCGCGACGGGGAACAGCACCTTCTCGACCGGCCCTGCGCCGCAGGTCTCGCACACGCTCGCCGGCGGATCGCTCATTCGCTGGAACACCTCGAACGTATGCCCGTTCGGGCAACGGTACTCGTAGATCGGCATCGGACGGCCAATCTACCAGCGAGGGTGGCTGAAACCCCATGACGCAAGGGATCGAGGCACGCGTCGAGACCACGCCGTCGGCGGCAGCCCGCTCGTCGGCGGGTGTCTGGGTCGCCGAGCGCTGGCTGTGGCTCGGAGTCGCCGGCGTGACCCTGGCAGCGGCCGTCTTCCTCCTGCATCAGCTGATGGCCTGGCCCCCGCACGAGGACGAGACGCTCGCGCTCTTCGTCGGTCGCGACTCGCTCCCGGGCGTCGTCGAGCACGTCACCCGCGACCGGGGCGGAGCGCCGCTGCACTTCCTCGTCGCGTGGGGCGTCGCGCACCTCGGTTTCGGCCTCGGCGGCCTGCGTCTCGCCTCCGCGGCGTTCGCGCTCGCGAGCCTGCCGCTCGTGGCGCTGCTCGGCCGCCGCCTCGCCGGCAGGGCCGTGGCGCTGGTGGCGACGGTGCTCTTCGCGTCCAACTGGCTGTTCCTCTTCCACGGTGTCTACGGCCGCATGTACAGCCTCTTCCTCGTGTGCTCGCTGGCGTGCACGCTCGCCCTGCTCGACGCGCTCGAGCGCGGTGGGCGATGGCGTTGGGCGCTCTGGGTGGGCGCGGCGGTGCTCACCGTCGCGACCCACCCGTACGGCGTCCTTCTGCTCGGCGGCCAGGCGGCGTACCTGCTCGCGGTGCGCCGCGACCGCCTGCGCGACGCGGCGCTCGCCGGGGGCGCCGTGCTGGTGCTCGGCATCCCGTTCTGGCTCACCGACCTCGTTCTCGCGGACCGGTTCGACGTCGGGGTGGGCGGCGGTGGCCAGAAGCTCGGCGGGCCCGGCGCGGTCGCGCGCTACCTGTGGCGCTCGGCAGGGGACGCCAGCGCAGGCTGGTGGCCGGTGACGCTGGCGGTCGTGCTCGCAGCGGCGGCCGGTGTCGTCCTCCTGCGACGCGAGGCGCGCGCGCTGGTCCTCTGCCTCTTCGGCGTCACCGTCGCCGCGTTCGTGCTCGCGCGGATGGGCGGGTCCGCGTCGCCCGAATCGCGCCACCTCATCTTCCTGGCTCCGCTCTTTGCGATCGCGCTCGCGTCGGCGATCGTTCGGGTCGGCCGCCGGAGCCCCCTGGTCGCCGTGGCGGTGGTCGTCATCCTCGTCGTCGTCGACGTCTCGTGGGCCTGGCACCGGACGCCGCCCCTCTTCGAATGGGAGCCCGACGCGCGGCAGGCGGCGCGCGCGGAGGCGGAGACGTGGCTCGCGGCCACGAGCCGGCGCGACGACGTGCTGTTCGGCTACGAGCCGCTCTTCCTGGGTGCATGGGAGCGGAATCGGTCGTTCCCGACGACGGTCGTGCCGCGCGCCGATCCGCGCCTTGCGCTGCGGACGATCGAGCGCTCCGGGCAGCTCGGCCGCGGCGTCTGGGTGCTCGACGCCAGCGAGCGGAACAACATCCGGCCGCGGCTCGAGATCGACTATCGGCTGCCGACGCCCGAGGCGGCGTTCGAGGCGCGCGTGTTCGGGCCATTCCTCGTGATCCGCACGAAGGACGCGGTGCGCACGCCGAAGACGTTCCTCTACGACGCGGCTCGGGCGCTGCTCGTGGGGCAGCAGCTCGGGATCGGTGACGCAGACATCAACCTGCAGACCGTCGTGCGGGCCGAACGAGTGCGCCGGGGCTACGGGCCGTCTCTGCGCTCCGACTCGAGAAACTCGCGATAGCACGGGGCGCTCTCGAACGCCCCGAGCCCCGCCTGCACGGGCCTCCCGCGCCGGCGCTGGGCTCGACGCAGCGCCGCGGCCACCGCCGACGCGCCGACGAGGCCGCCGAGCACGAACGACCGCGTGCGCGCTCGACGGCCGCGTACCTCCCGCGACTCGTCGTCGTCGCCCATGAGACGATCGTAGGCCATGCAGGTCGTCTCGCTCGGTGATCTCGCGCTCGACGTCGTGGTGCGCGTCCTGACGGACGTCGCGCGAGGCGCCGACACACCCGCGCGGGTCTCGCTCTCGGCCGGGGGTCAGGGCGCGAACGTCGCCGCGTGGGTCTCCGCTCTCGGCGGGTCATCGCGGTGGGTCGGCAAGCGCGCCGACGACGCCGAGGGCCGACTGGCGGCCGGGGCCCTCGAGAGAGCAGGCGTCGAGCTGGCCGGGCCGGTCGAGGCGCTGGGCAACGGGGTCATCGTCTCGCTCGTCGATCCGACCGGCGAGCGCTCGATGTTCCCGGACCGCGGTGTCTCGACGCTGCTCGAGCCGGTCGAGCTACGACCTGCGTGGCTCGTCTGCGACCACCTGCACGTCTCGGGTTACGCGCTGCTGGCGGAGCCCGTCGTGCGCGCAGCCGTCCGGGCGATCGACCTCGCCCGCCTGGCCGGGGCGCGCATCAGCGTCGACCTGTCGTCGTGGAGCGCGATCCGCGACGCCGGCGCCGAGCGGTTCCGCGGGCTCGTCGAGTCGCTCGAGCCCGACGTCGTGTTCGCGAACGAGGAGGAGGACGAGGTCTTCGGCGGCCCGCTGCCGGGCGTGACCTGGATCCTGAAGCGCGGAGTTCAGGGGTGCTCCTTCGACGGCGACGAGCGCGCCGCGCTCGCGGTGCCCGAGGTCGTCGACACGACCGGAGCCGGCGACGCGCTCGCGGCCGGCTGGATCGTCGGCGGCCCCGAGCTCGCGCTCGAGGCGGCCGCGCGGTGCGTGCAATGGACCGGCTCGATGCCCGGGTCGTCGGCGGACGCGTGACCTGAGCACGTGCGCGCCGCTCGCCGGCGCGATCGCGTCGCCTCGCATGACCCGGTCGGTTCACGCGTCGAACGGGAAGTCGGCACGAAGACGGCACGAAGACGGCACGCTCGAGCCGATAGTCTGGTTTCAGGGCACCCGGGGTGCCCCTGGGGGAGGTTGCGGAGGCTGACTCGGGGGCCGGCGGCTCGGGACTCAGTCGCTCTCAGCGGTCGACGCGGACCTGACGGCCGGCGAGCTGGTCCTCCACGAGCTGGACGTCCGCCTCGACCATGATGCGCGCCAGCTCCTCCCAGTGGGTGGTCGCCTTCCAGTCGAGCGCCGCCTCGGCTTTCGCCGGATCGCCGAGCAGGTAGTTCACCTCGGCGGGGCGGTAGTACGCCGGGTCGACCTCGACGTACTCCCGGTGGTCGAGCCCGGCCGCGCGGAACGACGCCTCTGCGAACTGCTCGACGGTTGCGCCGACGCCGGTCGCGAGCACGAAGTCGGCCGGCTCGTCGACCTGGAGCATGCGCCACATGCCATCCACGTACTCGGGGGCGTATCCCCAGTCGCGCGTGCTCTCCAGGTTGCCGAGGTAGAGGCGCTCCTGGACCCCGGCCTTGATCCGCGCGACCGCGCGGGTGATCTTGCGCGTGACGAACGTCTCGCCGCGGCGAGGCGACTCGTGGTTGAAGAGGATCCCGTTCGCCGCGAACATGTCGTACGCCTCGCGGTAGTTGACCGTTGCCCAGAAAGCATACAGCTTGGCGACGCCGTAGGGCGACCGGGGGTGGAACGGCGTCTGCTCGCCTTGCGGCGGCGGGGCCGAGCCGAAGAGCTCCGAGGTCGAGGCCTGGTAGACGCGGGTGTCGATCCGCGATGCGCGGACGGCCTCGAGCAGTCGCATCGCCCCGAGCCCGGACACGTCGCCCGTGTACTCCGGCGTCTCGAAGCTCACCTTGACGTGGCTCTGGGCGCCGAGGTTGTAGACCTCGTCCGGCTGGATGTCGCGCAGCAGGTTCACGAGCGCCGATGCATCGGTGAGGTCGCCGTAGTGGAGGAACAGGCGCCGGCTCTCGACGTGCGGATCCTCGTAGATCCCGTCGAGGCGCTCCGTGTTGAAGCTCGAGGAGCGGCGGATGATCCCGTGCACCTCGTAGCCCTTGCCGAGGAGGAGCTCTGCGAGGTACGACCCGTCCTGGCCGGTGATCCCCGTGATCAACGCGCTCTTCGTCGCCACGCCGCAAGCCTACGGCAGGTCGATGCGACGCGACGCGATCTCGGCACAGAGGCGACACGGTCCCGTCACTCCTCTCTCGCTAGCCTGGCACCAGGGACACCCGGGTGCCCCTGGGGGCGGTTGGGGACGTCGTGGAGCCTGCCGCACCGAGAGCCGCGCCGAGCCGCACCGAGAGCCGCGCCGCCCCGGACGGGCGGGGTACGGTCAGGCGCGTGGCCGCGACGCCGTTCGACCGGATCCACCATCTCGTCACGGTGCCCGTGCTGGTCGACGGCGGGCGGGTGTCCCGCTTCGTCCTCGACACCGGGATCGGCCTGACGCTCCTCTCCGAGTCCCTCTGCGCCGAGATCGCATGCGAGACGAACGGCTCGACCTTCACCGGTCGGCGCATGTCCGGTCAGGAGGTCACCGTGCCGCTTGCGGACGGTCCGTCGCTCTCGATCGGCGGCATGGCGCGGCGGGACCACGTGGTGGGGATCATCGAGCTCGACGGCTTTCCCCCGGAGCTCGGCGCCGTCGACGGGTTCCTCTCCCTGGCGTTCTTCGAGGCTGCCCCTTTCACGGTCGACTACGCGCGAGGCGCGGTGGTGGTCGAGTCTCCGGCGTCCGTGGACGAGCGCGCGCGGAACGGGTCGGTAGTCCCAATCCGCGTCGAGCGGGACGGCCCTGCCGTCGACGCCTTCATGCAGCTCGGCCTCCCCGGGGGGAAGACGATCGAGGTCGAGATCGACATGGGCAGCGACTCGTTGATCCTCGACGAGAGGCTCGCGGCCGACCTCGGCGTCGACCTCGACCACGACGACGTGCGCCGCGTGGATGGCCGCGACGAGACCGGCCATCCGTACAGAAGGTCGTTCACGCGGCTCGCCGGAACCATCCACGCCGCCGGGGCGCCTTCGGTCGCGCACCCCGACCCGGACGTGATGTTCCAGCGGATCATCTACGACGGGCTCGTCGGGGACGCGTTCCTCCGGCGCTTCACCGTGACGTACGACGTCCCGGGCGAGCGCGTGATCTTCGGCCCGGGCCCGCCCCGGGTCTAGTCTCCCGCGCGTGGAGCACCTGATCCGCGTCTCCGAGGAGGTTCGAGCCGCACTCGCCGAGGAGCGCGCCGTCGTCGCGCTCGAGACGACGCTCGTGGCGCACGGCTTCCCCGCGCCGACGGGCGTCGAGGTCGGGCGCGCGAGCGAGGCGGCCGTCCGCGCAACCGGCGCGGTCCCCGCAACGATCGGGATCCTCGACGGGAGGATCGTCGTCGGGCTGACGACGACCGAGCTCGAGCGCTTCACGCCCGCCGCCCGCAAGCTCGGCCCGCGTGATCTCGCCGTGTGCGCCGTCCAGGGGGCTGTCGGCGCGACGACGGTCGGTGGCACGCTCGCCGCCGCAGCCGCCGTCGGCATCCGCTTCATGGGCACGGGCGGCCTCGGCGGCGTCCACCGCGGCTTCCCGACGCCGCCCGACGTCTCCGCCGACCTCGGGGCCTGCGCGCGGATCCCTGCGGTGATCGCGTCCTCCGGCGTCAAGTCGCTGCTCGACGTGCCGGCGACGATGGAGCTTCTCGAGACGCTCGGCGTCCCCGTCCTCGGCTACCGCGTCGACACGCTGCCGCTCTTCTACGCGGCCGACGGCGGCCCACCGGTCTCCGCCCGGGTCGAGGACGCCGCCGAGGCAGCCCGCGTCGCCGACGCGCACTGGCGACTCGGCGGCAACGCAATCCTCGTCGGCCGGCGGCCGGAGGAGAGCCTCGACGTCGCCGACCTGATCGAGGAGATCGTCGCCGAGGCGGCCGACCGGGGTATCGTCGGCCAGGCCGTGACCCCCTACGTCCTCTCCGGCCTCCACGAGCGCTCCGAAGGCGCAACCCGCCGCGTCAACCGCGACCTGATCGTCGCGAACGCCGGGCTCGCCGCCGAGATCGCCGTGGCCTACGCGGCCCTCTGAACGTGGCGCTCTACGACAGCGTCCGCGATCTCCCGCTCGTCGTCGAGGGATACGAGCTCGAGGGCCACGCGTACGACGCCCGAGCCGACTTCAGGCGCAAGACGACCGTGATCCGGCTCAGCGGCGCAGGCGAAGAGGGGCTCGGCGAGGACGTGACCTACGACGGCGACCTCCAGGACGCCCAGCAGACGCGCGGGGCGACCCTTCCCCTCGCAGGCGAGTGGACGATCGAGAGCTTCTCGCGGCATCTCGGGACGGTCGCGCTTTTCCCGGAGGCGCCCGACCGTCACGACTACGAGGACTATCGCCGCTGGGCGTTCGAGAGCGCCGCGCTCGACCTCGCGCTCCGCCAGGCGGGACGCTCGCTGGGAGGCGTCGTCGGACGCGAGCCGCAGCACGTGACGTTCGTCGCCTCCGGCGGGCTCGGCGACCCGCCCTCGACCGCACGGATCCGCGCGTTCCTCGCGCTCTACCCCACGCTGCGTTTCAAGCTCGATGCCCGCCCGGACTGGACGGACGGCATCTTCGACGAGCTGCGCGAGCTCGGCTGCGTCGACTCGATCGACCTCAAGGGGCAGTACTCGGGGACGGTCGTGGACAACCCGCCCGACCCGGATCTGTACCGCCGCGTGCTGGATGCCTTCCCCGACGCCTGGATCGAGGACCCGGCGCTCACCGACGAGACGCTGCCCGTGCTCGAGCCGCACGCCGAACGCCTCACCTGGGACGCGCCGATCCACGCCGTCGCCGACATCGAGGCGCTCCGCTGGCCGCCACGCACCGTCAACGTGAAGCCGTCGCGGTTCGGCTCGATCGAGCGCCTGTTCGCCGCCTACGACTACTGCGAGGCGCACGGGATCGGCGCCTACGGCGGCGGCCAGTGGGAGCTCTCCGTCGGGCGTGGCCACATCCAGCTGCTCGCGGCGCTCTTCCATCCCGACACGCCGAACGACGTCGCCCCGGGCGGCTACAACGCGCAGGAGCCTGCGCCGGGCCTGCCGGCAAGCCCGATGCCCGTGGCCGCGCGCGAGACCGGCTTCCTCGCGCTGTAAGCCGCCGCGCCGCGCCGATCGCTGCCGCTACGTCTCGAGCGCCGCCAAGAGGTCGTCCACCGGGAGCAGGATCAGCGTCTGGAACTTGACGCTTCCGCGGGCGCCGAGCTTGAGCGAGAGGCTCGCCATCGTGAGCTCGTCCGGCGCCTCGACGACGTTGACGAAGTCGTACTCGCCGAGCGAAGCCCACTGGTGGAGCACCTTGGCACCCAGCTCCTCGACGTCGCGGTTCACCTCGCGGAGCCGGGCCGGGTTCGCGTTCAGGGTCTGCCTGCCCTTCTCGGTCAGCGTCGAGAGCATCAGGTACGTCGGCACGGGTCGCCTCCTCTCGGGATCGGGCTCAGAGCCTACTCGGGTCTCCCGAGCGCGGCCTGCCGGAGCTTCCGGCGCTCGTCCCGGCTGAGCCCGACCCGCGCCTCGAGGTCGACGTAGACGATCGCGGCACCGAGGAAGAGGAGCGGTGAGAGCACGACGTCCGCGAGGAAGATCGCCACCCGCACCGTCGCGTCGGCCTGGCTCCGAAGCAGGAGCCCGAGGGCGCTCCGGCTGAGGCCGAACAGGATCGCGAGCGCGGCGAACGAGCCGGCCGCGTGGACGTAGTCGGCGCGCCCGAGCTCGAACGTCCGCCGCAGCGCCGCGACGATACCGAGCCGCTCGGCCATGACGGCAGGCACGGCGTGGCCCGCGAGCCCGAGCCAGAGGATCGCCACGATCACGAACCAGCCGAAGAAGAACGCAGCCGGCAGGAACGTGACGACGCCGACCCCGACCGCGACGACCCAGGTGGCGAGCGGCGGTCTCCGGCCCTCGCGGATCGCGCAGGCGGCCGCATAGGCGAGGCTGAACGCAGGCGACGCGACCGCGAGAAGCGCGATGCGCTCGGCCACCGACCCGCTCGCGATCACCTGATCGACAACCGCGACGGGAAGCCCGAGCACGAGCGCCCAGACGAAGTGCGATTGGTAGAGCGCGATCGCCTCCGCGACCACCTGACCGACCGTCCGCGAGGCGGGCGGCAACGGCGGCGGCAGCGGCTCGTTCCTCCCCGGGTATCGCGGTCGCGCCACGGCCCGAAAGGTAGACGGGGCGGTAGGGTGACGCTCTGGCACCGGCAGGAGCACGAGGCACACCGGAGAGGGGCGAGGCCGAAGCCGCGCCCGTCGGCGCGGGCGCCGGCCTCGTCGCCGGCTACGACGTCGGGCCGTTCTTCGACGAGATGCTCGACGCGGACGGACGCCCCCGCCCGCACTACCGGGCGCTCTACGACCGTCTCCGGGCGCTGACCGACGAAGGGCTCGAGGAGCGGATCCGCACCGCCAATGCCTTCTTCCTCACCCAGGGGATCGGCTTCACGGTGTACGGCGACGATGCTGGCACCGACCGCATCTTCCCCTTCGACCTGATCCCGAGAATCGTCCCCGCGGACGACTGGGCGCACGTCGAGCGAGGCCTGACCCAGCGGATCCGCGCGCTCAACCTGTTCCTCGGAGACCTCTACGGCCCGCAGCGGATCCTCGTCGAGGGAATCATCCCCTCCGAGCTCGTCTTCGGGTCACGCAACCTGCGCCGCGAGATGATCGGCGTGGAACCGCCCGGCGGGATCTTCGCGCACGTCGCGGGCATCGACCTGATCCGCGACGACGAGGGCCGCTACCTCGTGCTCGAGGACAACCTCCGAACCCCCTCCGGTGTGAGCTACATGCTCGAGAGCCGCCAGGCGCTCAAGCGGATCTTCGCGGCGCTCTTCGAGCGCTCGGGCGTGCGCAGCATCGACCAGTACCCGCGCGAGCTCCACGAGACACTCCGGTCGGTCGCGCCGAGCGGCGCGGGCAGCGACCCGTCGATCGTCCTGCTCACTCCCGGCGCGCACAACTCCGCCTATTACGAGCATTCGTTCCTCGCGCGCCATATGGGCATCGAGCTCGTCGAGAGCCACGATCTCGTCGTCCACCGCAACCGTGTCTTCAGGCGCACGACGAAGGGGCTCCAGCGCGTCGACGTGATCTATCGAAGGATCGACGACGACTTCCTCGACCCGCTCGCGTTCCGCCCCGACAGCCTGCTCGGCGTCACGGGGCTCGTCAACGCCTACCGCGCCGGCAACGTGACGCTCGCCAACGCCGTCGGCACGGGCGTGGCGGACGACAAGGCCGTCTACCCCTACGTTCCGGAGATGATCCGCTTCTACCTCGGCGAGGAGCCCGTGCTGCCGAACGTCCCGACTCTCGTCGGCACCGACCCGGTCGAGCGGGAGGAGATCCTCGAGCGGATCGACGAGCTCGTCGTGAAGGCGGTCGACCAGTCCGGGGGGTACGGGATGCTGATCGGCCCGGCAGCGACGCCGGCCGAGCGAGCCGAGTTCCGCCGCCGTGTCGCCGCCGAGCCGCGGAACTACGTCGCGCAGCCGACCGTCTCCCTCTCCCGCCATCCGACGTTCGTCCGCGGCGGCCTGCACGGCTGCCACGTCGACCTGCGCCCGTTCGTGCTCTCGGGAGCGCACGGCGTGCGGATCGTCCCCGGCGGGCTGACCCGCACGGCGCTCCGCGAGGGCTCGCTGGTCGTCAATTCCTCGCAGGGCGGCGGCAGCAAGGACACCTGGGTGCTGAATGCTTAGCCGAGTCGCCGAGAGCCTCTACTGGACTGCGCGCTACGTCGAGCGCGCGGAGGACGTCACGCGGCTGCTCGACGTCGACTACCACGCGCTCCTCGACACGCAGGTCGCGGACCACGGCGAGGTGTGGCACCGCCTCGTCCGGCTGCTCGGCGACGAGGAGGTCTACGCCGAGCACTTCGACGGATTCACGGCGCAAAGCGTCGCCGAGTGGCTGCTCTGGCACGAGGGCAACCCGAACGCCGTCGCGAGCTGCATCACGACCGCGCGCGAGAACGCCCGCTCGGTGCGCGAGCAGATCTCGGGCGAGATGTGGGAGGCGATCAACGCGCTGTTCCTGCTCGTCGGCCGGGCCAACCGGCGCGCGACCGTCCGGGGACCACACGCCTTCTTCGAGCAGCTGCGGAACGGAGCCCATCGCTTCCAGGGGTGCGCCGACGCGACGATGACGCACGGCGAGCCCTACGAGTTCATCCAGCTCGGGCTCCACCTCGAGCGCGCGTCGACGACCGTCCGGGTCATTCGCAGCCGGTACCCCGTCGCGGTCGCGCTCGCCGACGACGATCCGGTGCAGGCCCACGAGCTCACCGCGCTCCTCAAGTCGTGCAGCGCGTTCGAGGCGTACGTGAAGCGCCACGGCGCCACGTTCGAGCCGCTCGACATCGCGGACGCGCTCGTGCGCTCCGCGCAGTTCCCGCGCTCGGTCCTCTACTGCCTGCGGACGTGCGCCGCGTCCGTGGACCGGATCGCGGTGGAGCAGGGGGCGCCGCACCGCGTCCTCGGGCGACTCTGCGCCGACATCGTGTACGGCGAGATCGACGACGTCTCGGGCGGGGGCGTGGCGGAGACGCTCGGCGGGCTTCTCGCCGGCATCAACCGCACCGGTGACGCGCTGACGAAGGCGTTCTTCTCGAGCCGCGCGGTGCCGGCTGCGGCGGTCGCGATCCAGGAGGCGCAACAGCAGCAATGTGGCTGAGCGTCGAGCACGTCACGCGCTTCTCCTACGACGGCCCGATCACCGAGGCGTATACCGAGCTGCGGCTCAAGCCGGCGCATCGCGACGGGCAGCGGTGCTCGTCGTTCTCGCTCCTCCCGGAGCCGCGCGCGGCCACGGTGGCCGACTACGTCGACCGGTTCGGGAACACCGTGCACCACTTCGACCTCCTCGAGCAGCACGAGCGCATCGTCGTGACCGCGCGCAGCGAGGTCTGGACTGCCCCACGGCTCGTCGACCCGGCGCCGCTCTCCCCGCTCGACCGCTTCGACTTCGTCGCCGCGTCGCGCTACGTCGCGTTCGACGACCGGCTCACCGAGCTCGCGGCGTCCGTGTCGGGATCGGGTGACGTCGCGGAGCAGGCGGCGCGGCTGATGCACTCCGTGCGCGCCGCGATGACGTACGAGCGCGGCACGACGAACGTCCACACCACGGCCGCCGAGGCGCTCGCCGAGGGACGCGGCGTCTGCCAGGACTTCTCCCACGTGATGATCGGCGCGTGCCGCGCGGCCGGGATCCCGGCCCGCTACGTGAGCGGATACCTGTACGACCCGACGCAGGGCGACCTCGGCGAGTCGCACGCCTGGGTCGACGTGTACGCGGGCGACGCGGGCTGGCTGTCGCTCGACCCGACGCACGACGTCGAGCAGGACGAGCACTACGTCCGGGTCGGCGTCGGTCGCGATTACGCCGACGTCCCGCCGTCGCGCGGGGTCTACAAGGGGACGGCGGACGAGACCCTCGAGGTCGCCGTCACGATCCGCGAGCCCTGAGCACGTCGATGAGCAGGGGAATCGCGCGCTCGAGCGCCTCGAGCGCAGCGCCGACCTGCCACCGCGAGCGATCCGCCTCCCCGATCGTGTTCGACACCGCCCTGATCTCGACCGCCGGCACGCCCGCCAGCGCCGCCGCCCGCAGGACGCCGAAGCCCTCCATCGCCTCGACGAGCGGCCCTTGCAACAGACTGTTGCTTGCACCGCCGACCGCGGCCGAGGTGTGAATCGGCTGCGATGCGGCCGCCGGGAGCGCCTCGAGCGCCGCGGCGACCAGCCCCGGTGCGCCGGCGACCCGGTCGACGACCGGCCACTGCGCGGACGCGTCGCAATAGACAGCCTCGGTGCCGACGACCAGCGTCCCGGGGTCGAGCCCGCGCGCTCCTGCGATGCCGACGTGGATGAGCGTCTCGACGGGCTGGAGCGCGAGCGCACGGGCGGTCACGGCGGCGGCCTCGACCGGGCCGACGCCGCAGACGAGGCCGTCGTGACCGCAGAGCTCGCGGTCGGTCGCGGCGACGAGCAGGAGCACGCCGACACCGTACGTCACCGTCTGCCGCCGATCGCTATAAGGATTCCGCCACACCGCGACACGGCGACCGAGGGAGTCCGATGCGGAAGATCCAGAGCCAGGGCGTCCACCACATCACGATCGTCGGCGCCGGCCGGCAGACCGCGATCGACTTCTGGGAGGGCCTGCTCGGCATGCCGTTCGTGTTCGAGCAGCCGAACCTCGACAACGAGTCCGAGAGCCATCTCTACTTCGACCCGGGCGACGGGCGCCTCGTCACCGTCTTCACGAACGAGGAGCGCTCGGCCGACCCCGACCGGCTCTCGCGCGATCCCGGCACGGTGCACCACCTTGCCTTCTCGCTCTCGCAGGCGACGTTCCACCAGGTCGTGGAGCGGCTCGACGAGCGCGGGATCCGCCACTCGGGCGTGAAGGACCGCGGGTTCATGGACTCCATCTACTTCGACGACCCCCTGGGCCTGCTGATCGAGCTCGCGTCGTACCGCTTCGAGCCGCCCTTCGGCCACACGCATGCGGACGTCCTGCTCGAGGCGCACAGGCTGCGGGTCGAGCGTGGCGACTACAACATCGCGCCGGACCACCTCACCGACGCGATCGAGGTGCTCGTCGCACGGTCGCGGGGGTCGCTCTCCGACGACCGCTCGCCCCGGGACCCGTACTGACGTGATCCGGGTCTGCATCGCGGGCATCACCGGCTGGACCGGAAGCGCGGTCGCCGACGGCGTCCGGGCGGCCGAAGACCTCGAGCTCGTCGCCGGCGTCGCCAGGACCGACCCGGTGCAGTTCTCGTCGGTCGCCGATGCCCTCGACGCGGTCGCTGCCGACGTCCTCGTCGACTACACGCATGCCGCCGCGGTGGACGCCAACGTCCGGGCGGCGCTCGCGCGAGGCGTGGGCGTCGTCGTCGGCTCGAGCGGGCTCGGGGCCGACGACTACGCCGCGATCGACGCGCTGGCCCGCGAGCAGGGCGCCGGGTGTGATCGCGGCAGGCAACTTCTCGCTCTCCGCAGCGCTCGTCCTGCGGTTCGCGACCGAGGCCGCGCGGCACTTCGACTCGTGGGAGGTGATCGACTACGCGAGCGCCGGGAAGGAGGACGCACCGAGCGGGACGGCCCGGGAGCTCGCCGAGCGGCTCGACACGGTGCGCCGCCCGGTGCTCGGCGTCGCGATCGACGACGTGCTCGGCGCACGTGAGGCGCGCGGCGCGACGGTCGCGGGAACGCAGGTGCACTCCCTGCGGCTGCCGGGCTTCGTCGTGTCGACGGAGGTCGTGCTCGCCTCGGGCGGCGAGCGGCTCACGCTCCGCCACGACGCGGGCCCGACCCCGGAGCCGTACGTCGCGGGCACGCTGCTCGCGATCCGCGCGCTCCCCGGCCGCGTCGGCCTGACGCGCGGCCTCGACCGGCTGCTGGGCGACGAGACCGTCGCCTGACGCCCCGGGCTCGGCCCGTCGCAGTCACCCGCGACGCGGTATACAACGCCGGATGCACGTGACCGTCACGACGACGAAGGGCTCTCCGGACCAGCCGGTCGAGGTCGCGCGGATCGCCGGGGAGGAGATGCTTCCGTGGCTCCGTGAGATCGACGGATTCGCAGGGCTCCTGATCCTCTCCTCCGAGAAGGAGGGCAGAACGATCGCGGTCACGTTCTGGGAGAGCCGCGAGCTCGCCGACGAGCACCTGGCGGCGCGCGCGGAGTTCCGCGACCGGATCACGTCCACCGTCGAGGTCCATGTCGAGGACGTGTCCGACTACGAGCTCATGTTCGCCGACCTCGGCTCGTGGGTCACGCGCTAGCTCCGGGTGGGCCCGGCGCCCAGTCCTGCGCGGCCGTGAGCCAGACCGGCGCGGCGATCGACAGGCCGAGCCCGTCGAGGGCGCTCGCCGGGTTTCCCCGAACGATCGTGAGCCAGCCGCGAGGGTCGAAGAGCACGCCGTACTCCCCGGCCGCGAAGTCCGCATACGTGTTGCCCCGCTTCGCGACCGCCGCCCCGGAGACGGCTTCGATCGAGAGGACTGCCTCGGCGTCGAGCCCGGCTGCCGCGAGGTCGGCCGGCCGGACGTTCAGGTGGACGTTGCCGAACCGGTTGAAGTCGATCACCTCGCAGGTGATCTTTCCCGCCTCGATCTCGGGCTCCGCCATGACGACGACTGCGAGCGTCGTCGGGTCGAGGGGCGTGCCAAGCTGCTCGATCGGCATTCCGGACGCCAGCGAGGCGGCCGCCGGGCACAGCGTGTCCGGAGCGCGGAACGACTCGGCGTGCGGTCGGCGAACGACGTCCGCCGACGTGAGCTCGACGGCGGCCCGTATGCCGCCGGCAGCTTCCCACGCGAGGGACAACAGGCCGTTGTCGGGGCCGACGAGATGCCGGCCGCTCTCGGTCTCGATCGCGACCTCTCGGTCCCGGCCGACGTTCGGGTCGACGACCGCGAGGACGACAGAGGTGTCGTGGATGTAGGGCATGGCGTCGGCGAGGAGGATGGCGCCGGAGGCCACCTCGAGGGGACGCACGAGATGCGAGAGGTCGACGATCGGGCACTGCGGAGCGAGCCCGCTCATCACCGAATGACACAATCCCACCCACTCGTTGCCGAGACCGAAGTCGCTCAGGAACACGATCGGCCGCGCGGTCGGCATCGGCGCAAGCATGCTCCGGCGCGCCGGGCAGCGCAAGGCCAGGCCGGCCACCGGGACGCTTGCGACTCCGTGCGGCACGGCGGTAGGGTGACCGCTGGAGGTGAGCCCCGACGGCGTTCACGATCCGCCCGGTCGAGTACTACTACGCGAACGTCCGCGACGAGCTCGGCGCCGCATACCGTGTCCTCGAGCAGCTCGCCGGGCGGGGTGTGAGTCTCCTCGCCTTCACCGTCGTCCCGAGTGGCCCAGCGCTCGCGCAGCTGGCGCTGTTCCCCGACCACCCCAACCGGCTCACCGCCGAGGCGAGCGCGGCCGGGCTGGCGCTCGACGGGCCGTACCACGCGCTGCTCGTCCAGGGCGACGACGAGGTCGGAGCTCTCGCCCAGGTCCACGGGCGCCTCGTCGACGCACAGGTCGACGTGTACGCGTCGACGGCCGTCACCGACGGCCGGGGCGGGTTCGGCTACCTCGTGTACGTCCGCGAGGATCAGTTCGAGAAGGCCGTCGCCGCCCTCGAGCTCTGACCGCGCCGGCCGCAGCCGAGCCCTGGCGTCGCGAGGCCGCGGAGGTCGCCGCCGACCTCGGGACCGACCTGGACGACGGGCTCGGCTCGGCCGAGGCGGCGGCCAGGCTCCGGCGCTATGGGCCGAACCTCCTCGACCCGGCCCCGAAGGTGCCTGCCTGGCGGAAGCTCCTGGCGCAGTTCGCCGACCCGCTCATCTACCTCCTGCTCGCGGCGGCCCTCGTCTCGGTCGTCGCGTGGGCCTCCGAGGGAGCCGACGGCGTGCCCTACGAGGCGCTCGTGATCGCGGTGATCGTCGTGCTCAACGGCCTCCTCGGGTTCGTGCAGGAAGCCCGGGCCGAGCAGGCGGTGGCGGCGCTCCAACGAATGGCCGCGGCCAGGGCGGCGGTGGTGCGCGACGGGCGGACGCAGCGGATCCCGGCCGCAGACGTCGTTTCCGGCGACCTCCTGGTCCTTGCCGAGGGCGACGCCGTGAGCGCGGACGCCCGTCTCGTCGAGGTCTCCTCGCTCACCGTGGCGGAGGCCTCTCTCACCGGCGAGAGCGAGGCGGTCGCGAAGGAGACTGCCGCGCTCGACGGCCCGGCGGCGCTCGGGGACCGCCTGAACATGGTGTTCGACGGGACAGCGGTGACCCGTGGACGCGGTCGCGCCGTGGTGACGGCCACCGGCATGGCGAGCGAGATGGGAAACATCGCGCGGTTGCTCGGCCGGACGGAGGAGCAGCGCACGCCGCTCCAGCTCGAGGTCGCACGCATCGGGAAGATGCTCGGCATCGCGGTGATCGGGATCGCGGTCGTCGTCGTGGCGGCGATCCTCGTGACCGCGGACGTCGACCAGGCCTCCGACCTCGTCGACGTCCTCCTCGTCGGGGTGTCGCTCGCAGTCGCCGCGGTGCCCGAGGGCCTCCCCGCCGTTCTCTCCGTCGTCCTCGCGCTCGGCGTGCAGCGGATGGCCCGCCGCCGGGCGATCGTCAAGCGCCTCTCGTCGGTGGAGACGCTCGGATCGGCGTCGGTGGTCTGCTCCGACAAGACGGGGACGCTGACGAAGAACGAGATGGCGATCGTGAAGGTGTCGACCGCCTCGGGCGACGTGGACGTCACGGGCGACGGCTACCGGCCCGAGGGCGAGCTTCTCGTGGGCGGGCGGCCGCTCGACGACCCCGTGCTGCTCGCCGAGGTGCGCTTCGTGATCGGCGGGGGCAGCCTCGCGAACGACGCCGTCCTCCAGGAGGTGGACGGGGAATGGGTGATCCACGGCGACCCCACGGATGCGGCCTTCCTCGTCGCGGAGGCGAAGATCGAAGGGCTCTCGGAGGCTCGGGAGGAACGCTTCGAGCGCGTCGGCGAGGTCCCGTTCACCTCCGAGCGGAGGCTCATGTCGACGCTCGAGGCGGACGCGCAGGAGGGCGGCATCGCCGTGGTCACGACGGGCGCCCCGGACGTCGTGCTCGCGCGCTGCACGTCGGAGCGCGTTGCGGGCGAGGCCTATCCTCTGACCGACGGGCGCCGCGTCGAGATTGCCCGGAGGGTCGACCGGCTGGCGGGGCTCGCGCTGCGCACGCTCGCCGTCGCGTACCGCTCCGCTCCGGACGACGTGCTGCTGCCGGCCGACGAGTCGGTCGAGCGCGAGCTCACGTACCTCGGGATCGTCGGGATCATCGACCCCCCACGCCCGGAGGCGCGGACGGCGATCGCGGAGGCCGCGGAGGCCGGCGTGCGCACGATCATGATCACGGGCGACCACCCGGCGACGGCCGCGCGGATCGCCGACGACCTCGGCATCGACGGTGCCCGCGTCCTCACCGGCGCCCAGCTGGACGACCTCGTCGAGGAGCGGTTTCGCGAGGCCGTCCGGGACGTCTCCGTCTACGCGCGCGTCAGCCCGGAGCACAAGCTCCGGATCGTCGGCGCCCTCCAGGAGGAGGGTCACGTCGTCGCGATGACCGGCGACGGCGTCAACGACGCGCCGGCGTTGAAGGCCGCGGACATCGGCGTCGCCATGGGGATCAACGGCACGGACGTGACGAAGGAGGCCGCGGACATGATCCTGGCGGACGACAACTTCGCCACGATCGTCGCGGCGGTGCGGGAGGGACGCGGCATCCTCGCCAACATCCGCACGTTCCTGCGCTTCCTGCTCTCGTCGAACGTCGGCGAGGTGCTGACGATGTTCCTCGGCGTCGTCCTCGCGGGCGTGATCGGGCTCGACGAGACCGGCGAGGCGGTCGCAACGCCGCTGCTCGCGACGCAGATCCTGTGGATCAACCTCCTGACGGACAGCGCGCCCGCGCTCGCGCTGGGCGTCGACCCGCCGCCCGACGACGTCATGCAGCGACCGCCGCGCCGGGCCGACGACCGCGTGATCGACCGCGAGATGTGGATCGGGATCGTCTGGGTCGGGCTGGTGATGGCGATCGCGACGCTCCTGGCGCTCGACCTCGGCCTGCCCGGCGGCCTCGTCGGGGACGGCGGCGACATCGAGACTGCCCGCACGATGGCGTTCACCACCCTCGTCGTGGCGCAGCTCTTCAACTGCTTCAACGCCCGCTCCGACCGCCGAAGCGCGTTCGCCCGGCTCTTCGTGAACGGCTGGCTCTGGGCCGCGATCGCCCTCTCCCTCACGCTGCAGGTCGCCGTCGTGCACCTTCCGTTCCTCAACGAGGCGTTCGGGACGACACCGCTCTCGGCATCGGACTGGCTCGTCTGCATCGCCCTCGCGAGCGCCGTGTTGTGGGCGAACGAGGCGAAGAAGCTGCTCGATCGTCGGCCGAGGGCTCAGGTCGCGGCGATCGGCCGCCCGACGACGAGCGCGTCGCGCAATCCCGGATCCAGCTCCGCATAGCTCGCGTCGGGGAGGACGCCCAGGGCGTCGAGCGTCTTCGAGAAGAAGCAGCGGGCAGCCGCGGCGAGCACGACGTCCATGATCTCGGTCTCCGAGAGCCCGAGGCCGCGCAGCGGCTGAAGGTCGGCGTCCCCGATCGAAGTCGCGTCGTCGACGACGCGCTCCGCGAGGTCCATCACCGCGACGTCGACCTCGTCGAGCCCGGCCGCGCGACGGTCGAGCGCGATCTCCCGCACGGGCTCGCCGAACTGCTGCGCGAGCACCGACCCGTGCGCCAGGCAGCAGTAGCTCGAGCGAAGGCGCCGCGCCGCGGCGAGGGTCGCGAGCTCGTACCGGCGGAGGTCCATCCCCGCCTTGATCGCGGCGTTCAGCTGCAGCCAGGCCGCGAGGATCTCGGGCCGCTCGGCGAACGCAACCTCGTAGTTCCTGGGCACGCCCGGATTCTGCGCGAAACGCGCGGTCACCGCTCACCGCCGCGCACGGGTGCGTGACGGTGACGGCCGCAGGAGCTGCGTGATCGCAGTGTCGCCGAACCACTGCTCCCACTCGTCGGGCGTCCAACGGCGCTCGCGTACGAGGAGGCGCCAGAGGTCGGGATGATTGAGCGCCCAGAGAATGTCCGCCGCGCGGCCGACGTCGAGCCCCGGGCGGAGCGTCCCCTTGGCGGCGACGCTTTCGACGATCGTGCGCTGGTTCTCGTGGAAGTCGGCCTCGATCCGGCTCCACAGCGCCGCGACGTCCGGGTCGGTCGTCGCAGCGCTCCGGATCACGTCGAACAGGGCACCCACGCGCTCCTTGACGACCCGCGAGTTGCGTGCGGTCAGCCGTAGCTGCTCGACGGGATCGGCCCGCTCGATCACCTCGAGGAACCAGCGGCGGTCCTGCACCGCCAGGTCGTCGGTGTCCCCGCGCAGCCGCAGGTGCCAGAGCGCGCGGAGCAGGCCGCTCTTCGTCTCGAACGCGAGGTACACCGTCTTGAGGGCGACGCCGGCGTCCGCGGCCACCGCTGCCATCGTCGTGGCGGCGTAGCCCTGCTGCTCGAAGAGCCGGCCGGCCGATTCGAGGATCTGCGCCCGCGTCCCCGCCGCCTGCGCCCGCCTGCGCGGCGACTCGTAGCGGCGGGTCTTGCCCGGCTCCGGCATTTTGCTACTCTAGCCAAGAATTCATTACTCGATACGAGTATTCAAATAGGGAGGACATCATGGAAGCAGCAAGCCACACCCGGCTCGACGACGGCGCAGCCGTCCGGGCGCAGCTGCACGGCATGTGGGCGAGCGTCGCAGGAGCCTGGGACGCGAACGCGGCGTTCGTCGACGCCCGGGGCGAGCACGTCACGGCGCGCATGATCGAGCTGGCGCGTCCGCGTCCCGGCGAGCGCGTGCTCGAGCTCGCGTGCGGAGCGGGCGGCCCCGGCCTCGAGTCTGCACCGCTCGTCGCACCCGACGGAGAGGTCGTGCTGTCCGACGTCGCTGCCGAGATGGTGGCGATCGCGGCGAGCCGGGCCGCGGAGCGCGGGCTCGCGAACGTGACGGCCCGTGTGCTCGATCTCGAGGACGTCGACGTTGCCGACGGCGCGTTCGACGTCGTCCTCTGCCGCGAGGGGCTCATGCTCGTCCCCGATCCGGAGCGCGCGGCCCGCGAGATCCGCCGCGTCCTCCGCCCCGGAGGGCGTGCCGTCGTCTCCGTCTGGGGGCCGCGCGAGCGCAACCCCTGGCTCGCTGTCGTGTTCGACGTCGTCACGGCCCAGCTCGGCGCTCCGGTGCCGCCGCCTGGCCTCCCCCACCCCTTCTCGCTCGAGGACGCACGCCGCCTCGAGCGGATCCTGACCGACGCGGGCCTCGCCGACGTCGTGGTCGAGGAGCTCGAGACGCCCTACCGCGCAGCGTCCGCCGACGAGTGGTGGGAGCGCACGTCCGCCCTGGCGGGGCCGCTCGCGCGGAAGCTCGCGGCGCTCCCCGAGCCTGCCGCCCGTGCGCTGCGCGCCCGCGCCTCCGAGGCGGCGCGACCGTACGAGACCGCCGACGGCCTCGAGTTCCCGGGCGCCTGCCTCGTCGCCTGCGGGACGCCGGGTCGACGCTGAACTACTCCGCGCGCGAGGGGCCGGCCGCGCCCGCGCGTGCGCGACGGCTGGTCACCCGAGGGCCGCCAGCCGGCGCTCGAGGAACCGGCGCTCGGGCTCCGAGTGGACGAGCTCGAGCGCACGCGCGTAGGCGTCGCGGGCCTCGTCGGTCCGCTCGAGCCGCCGGAGCAGGTCGGCACGCGTCGCGTGGAGGTAGTGGTAGCGGTCGAGCTCGAGCCCGTCGAGGACGGCGAGCGCGTTCTGGACATCGCCCGCCCCGGCGATCGCCACGGCCCGGTTGAGCTCGACGACCGGCGAGCCGGTGCGACGCCCGAGCTCCCCGTAGAGGGCCGCGAGCTGCGGCCAGTCGGGAGGCTCGTCGAGGTGCAGCGTGGCGATCGCGGCCTGCAGCACATACGTTCCGCGGCCGCCGAGCGCGACAGCGCGATCGAGCTCGGCGCGTCCCGCGGCGATCTCGCCGGCGTCCCAGAGCGACCTGTCCTGCTCGTGGAGGAGAACGATGCTGCCGTTCGCGAAGCGCGCGTCGCGGCGCGCGTCGTTCAGGAGCATCAGCGCGAGCAGGCCGAGTGCCTCGGACTCGTCCGGCATCAGCTCGACGAGCGCGCGGCCGAGCCGGATCGCATCGGAGGCCAGGTCGCCCCGGCCGCCGTAGCCCTCGTTGAAGATCAGGTAGACCACCGCGAGCACGGCGCTCAGACGGTCGGGCAGCAGGTGCGCCGACGGGACGCGGAACGGGATCCCCGCCGTCCTGATCTTGCGCTTCGCGCGCACGAGCCGCTTCGCCATCGTCTCCTCGGGGACGAGGAACGCGCGCGCGATCTCCTCCGTGCGAAGCCCGCCCAGTGTCCGCAGCGTCAGCGCGACCTGGGCGTCGAGCTCGAGCGCCGGATGGCAGCAGGCGAAGACGAGCTCGAGCCGCTCGTCCGGGATCGTCCTCTCGTCCACCACGTCCTCCACTGGCTTCGGAATGTCGAGCAGGCGGGTCTTCTCGGCGAACGTACGGTCGCGGCGGATGCGGTCGATCGCGCGGTTCCGCGCCGTCGTCACGAGCCACGCCCGCGGGCTGGCGGGGGGCCCGTCGCGCGGCCAGCGCTCCGCGGCGATCGCGAACGCCTCCTGTGCGGCCTCCTCGGCGAGGTCGAAGTCGCCGAGGAAGCCGATCAGCGCCGCGACGACACGTCCCCACTCGTCGCGGAAGATCCGGTCGAGCTCTACCACTCGGCCACCGGCCGCACCTCGACGGCGCCGCCCATGCGTGCCGCCGGCACGCGCGAGGCGAGCTCGATCGCGGCGTCGAGGTCGTCGGCCTCGTAGAGGAAGTAGCCGCCGAGCGCCTCCTTGACGGAGACGAACGGCCCGTCGGTCGTCAGCGTCTCCCCGTCCCGTACGCGCACCGTCGTCGCCATCTCGGGGGGCTCCATCCCGATGCCGGGCGTGACTCCGGGGGTCTGGTTGATCGCCTGGTAGGCCGCGTAGACCTCTTTCTGCTCGTCCTCGGTCAGTCGCCCCCATGCCTCCTCGTCGTACGGCGTCGGGGTCTCTCCCTGGTGGATCAGCAGCAGGTACTTCATCGCGCTTCCTCCTTGGTGGAGTGTGGTGTCGCGTTCTAGACGAACGGCGAATCCGCGGGAGGACACCCGGCCAGGGTCACGGCTCGTCGCGGAGCCAGCCCTTCTCGATCGCGATCGCCCGCGCCTGGTTGCGGTTGCGTGCGCCGACCTTGCGGATCGCCGCACTCAGGTAGTTGCGCACCGTGCCCTCGGAGAGGTGGAGGCTCCGGCCGATCTCGGCCGCCGTCGTGTGCAGCCCCGCCGCCGCGAGGACGTCGTGCTCTCGGTCGGTCAGCGGGCTCGACCCCTCGACGAGGGCGTCCGCGGCGAGGTCGGCGTCGATCACGCGGCCGCCTGCGACGATACGGCGGATGGCGTCGGCCAGGCGCTCGGCCGGCGCGTCCTTCAAGAGAAACCCGTCGGCCCCGTTCTCGACCGCCCGCTGCAGGTACCCGGGCCGGCCGAACGTCGTCAGGATCAGCGTGCGTGTGCCGGGTAGCTCACGGCCGAGGTCGGCGACGAGCGCGATCCCGTCGCGGCCCGGCAGCTCGATGTCGAGAAGGGCGACGTCCGGGGAAATGCGCCGCGCTGCGTCGAGAACCTCGTCGCCGCGTTCGACCTCGGCCACGACCTCGATGTCGTCCTCGAGCGAGAGCAGGCTCGCGAGCGCACCGCGGACCATCGCCTGGTCCTCGGCGATCAGTACCCGGATCACGACGCCGGCAGCGGCACGGTCAGCCTGACCCTGAACCCACCGGCTCGCCGCGCGCCGACCTCGACCGTGCCGCGGAGCTTCTCCGCCCGCTCGGCCAGGCCGCGAAGCCCCGTGCCGTCGTCACCGGGAGTGCGGGGACTGCCGTCGTCCGCGACCTCGAGCTCGACGCCGCCGTCGGTCGAGTGCAGCCTGATCGAGCACGTGCGGGCGTCGCTATGACGCACGACGTTGGTGGTGGCCTCCCGCACGGCCCACGCGAGCACGTCCTCGACGTCGTCCGGCAGCGTGCCCGCACGGCCCTCGACCGTGCAGTCGATCCCCGCGGCGGCAAGCGTCGTCCTCGCGCCGTCGACGGCGTCCGCGAGCGCGAGCCGCCGATACCCGTGCACCGCCTCGCGCACCTCCGCGAGCGCGTGACGCGTCACCTCCTGCACCTCCTCCAGCTCGCCGCGGGCGCGGGCAGGGTCGCGGTCGACGAGCTTGGCGGCAAGCTCGCTCTTGAGCGCGATCACCGAGAGCGTCTGGCCGAGCAGGTCGTGGAGGTCTCGCGCGATCCGGAGGCGCTCTTCGGACACCGCCAGCCGGGCGAGCTCCTCGCGCGCGGCCTCGAGCTCGCGGTTCGCCTGGATCTTGCGCGCGAACGCCGCCATCATCGCGCCGATCGCGACGATCGTCAGCACGAGCGACGCGACCGTCGAGCCGGACGCGCCCGCCACCGCCAGGCCGATGCCCACGCCGAGCGCGATCACGCCGATCGCGATCGCCGCGGGGCGTACGGGCAGCAGCAGCCCGGACGCCACGGCGACGTAGACGAAGAGCGCGGCGAACGACCCCGGTGCGCCGAGGAGGAGCGTGATCCCCGCCGACGCCGCCAGGAGCGCCAGGCCCGCGACGAGCGCGCGCGGGCCGCGCCGGACGAGCCATCCTGCCGGCGGCAGCAGGGCGAGGTACAGCGCCACGAAAGCCGCGAAGACGACGAGGATCGCGGCCGTCTGCGCCTCCGAGTCCTCGCTCCGGAGGAGGTCCGCGAGCGGCCCGATCAGGAAGAGCAGCCCGAGCGACTGCCCGAGCCTGACGCGCACCCGCCGCGGAATCCGAACGCTCATGACCAGATCGTGCCGCATGCGTCACGCTCCAGGTCACACGCGCTGCGTGTCGCGCCGATACGCCCAGCCGGCGGCGAGCGCGGCGCCGACGCTCCAGGCGCCGACGACCGCCCAGCCCGTCACCCCCCAGGCCGCACCGCCGAGGCCGACGTGGCTCGCCTGAACCAGCCAGTAGGAGGGAAGCGTCTCGGCGACCTTCTGGAACGTGCCGCCGGTGATCGGGAACCAGACGCCGCCGAGCAGGGCGAGCAGCGCCGTGGTCCCGCCCATCGCCGGCCCGATCGAGTCGGTCGTCAGCAGGTGTCCCATCACGACCGCGATCCCGGCGAACGGAACGAGACCGACGAGGACGAGCACGGTCATCTCCACCCAGTTGCCGGTCTGCAGGTGGACGCCCAGCGTCGCACCGGCCACGTAGAGCAGCGCGATCGTGATCGCGGCGGTCGCGTACGCCGTCAGCACCTTGATCCGGAAGTAGCGGCGGGTGGAGAGCGGCGTCAGCCGCAGCTGGCGGTTCCACCCGGCCGCGCGTTCCGCGGCGATCCGCGCGCCCATCGAGAGGACCGCGTTCATCGCGCCGAACGCGGTCAGCCCGACCATGAAGTACAGCGGCGCCGAGATGCCGCTCCCCGCAAGGCTCGCCTCGTCGCGGTTCGGCCCGGCGATCGCGTAGTAGAGGACGAGCGGGAACCCGAGCGAGAAGACGACGAAGCGTCGGTTTCGGAAGGTCCGCACAAGCTCGTAGCGGGCATACACGGTCATCGCGTCACCTCCGGGTCGCTCGTGAGTGCGAGGAATGCCTGCTCGAGGCCGGCGCCGGCGATCTCGACGTCGTGCGCCTCGGGAAACTCGTCCAGCAGGGCGCGGACCGTCGCGTCGGAGTCCCCGCACGTGATCACGACGGCGTCGCCGCGGCGCTCCGCGCGGCTCGCGCCCGGCAGTCTCTCCAGACGCTCGAGCGAAACCCCGGGCAACGTGGCGCGGATCGTCCGCGAGCCGACCATCGCCTTGATCTCGGTCGTCGCGGCGTCGGCGACGACGCGGCCGGCCGAGAGAAGCACGGCGCGGTCGGCGTAGACGTCCGCCTCGTCGAGGTAGTGGGTCGCAAAGAGGACCGTCTTGCCGCTGCCCGCGATCCCGCGGACGGTGGCCCAGAACGCCTGGCGGGACTCGACGTCGAGGCCGACGGTCGGCTCGTCGAGGACGAGCAGCTCCGCGTTCCCGGCGAGCGCCATCGCAAATCGCACGCGCTGCGTCTGACCGCCGCTCAGCTTGTCGGTGGGCCGCTCCGCGAGCTCCTCGATCCTCGCCAGCGCCAGCACGTCCGCGACGGGCAGCGGCGCCGGATAGACCGAGGCGAGCATCGTCAGCAGCTCGCGCACACGCAGCCCGCGCAGAAGGCCGCCCGTCTGGAGCATCGCCCCCACAAGGCCCTGCCCGACCGCCCGCTCCGGCGTCGCGCCGAGGACCTCGACCGTTCCGGCGTCGGGGCGCTGGAGTCCGAGCACCATGTCGATCGTCGTCGACTTGCCTGCGCCGTTCGGGCCGAGCAGCGCCACGGTCTCGCCGCGCGCGATCGCCAGGTCGAGGCCACGCACGGCCGGCACGGGCCCCGAAGCGCCTCGATAGGTCTTCTCCACCGCGATCAGCTCGAGGCCGGCGTCGCGGATGGTCGCCCGGGTCTCGGGCTCGATGATCGTCGTCTGGGTCATGGGTCAATGGTGGCGGCGCGGGGCCCTCCCCCGGTAGAGGCGCGCGTCACCGATCTCGCATGACGGGTGTCACTCGACGGCGGTGCACGAGCGGCCGCGGAGCTTTGAGCGACTCGTGCGATGTGATACAAACGAGGCGCCGTGAGTCTCGTCGTCGCTGTCACGCAGGCCGAGGTCGTGGCGTGGACCTGCTTCGTGGTGGGCATCGCGCTTCTGGCGGTCGGCGTGTTCCTGGGGCTCCGGCTGTCTACGAGCGGCGTGCGCGAGAAGGCCGACGAGGCCAAGGCGAAGGCCGAGGAGGCGCAGGCGAGGCTCGCTGACGCACGCGGCCACATCGAGCAGACGTCGGCTGCGGTCGCCGGGTCGGACCTCGAGGGCGTCGGCGCCTCCACCGAGGCGGCGACCGAAGCCGTCGAGGCCGCAGGCGCGTCCACCGAGGCGGCGACGAGCGCGCTCGAGCAGGTCCAGGGGATCGTGGCGGCGCTGCCCGAGAACCTGCGCTTCGCGGGGCTCCTGATCGTCGTCGGCACCGTCCTGATGGGCGTCGCAACCGTCCAGTTCGGAGGCGTCTCGCTCTTCTGAGAGCCGAGGCGAACGGGGAGGAGCAGCCGTGAGCGACGAGAGAGCGGAGAAGGTCAAGCGCTACCTCGAATGGATCGCGCCGGAAGGCGGGCTCGAGGCGATCGCCGGCGAGCCGACCCTGCTCGAGGGGCTCGCGGACGTCCCCTGGTCGACGGCGGTGGACGTCGAGCGTGCGGGCGAGGCCGTCCGTCGGCTCCAGCAGGGCAGCACCCTCGCGCCGGAGCAGACCGACGTGATCGAGGCGATCGTCCTGCCGCGCGAGCGGCCGGTCGTGGACATCGTCGGCGGCACGTACGCGAAACCGGCGGCTCCGTTCGAGCACCTCGACGCCGCCGCCGCGCGCGCCACCATCGAGGCGGCGATCCCGAGCATCGGCAGGATCGAGCTCCCGGACCATCCGTCGTTGCCCTACGGCGGTACCGGCTTCGTCGTCGGGGACGGGTTGCTGATGACGAACCGGCACGTAGCGGAGCTCTTCTCCCAGGGCCTCGGCCGCGAGGAGCTGTCGTTCCGGCCCGGCCAGACCGCCGCGGTGGACCTGCTCCGCGAGCGTGATCTCCCGGCTTCGAGCCTGTTCCGGATCGTGCGGGTGGCGATGATCCATCCGTACTGGGACATGGCGCTCGTCGTCGCCGAGGGGCTCGACCACGTGCCGTCGCTGACCCTCGCCGTCGACCCTGCCGGCGACCTGCGCGACCACGAGATCGCCGTGATCGGGTATCCCGCGCTCGACCCGCGCAACAACGTCGAGCTCCAGAACCAGATCTTCGGCGGGGTCTTCAACGTGAAGCGGCTGCAGCCGGGCAAGCTGCGCGACCGCGCCGACATCGGCAGCTTCGGACATGTCGTCTCCGCCGTGACCCACGACAGCTCCACCCTGGGCGGCAACTCGGGCTCGGCGTTGATCGACGTCGCTACCGGCCGCGTCGTCGGCCTGCATTTCGCGGGGAGGTACCTGGAGGCCAACTTCGCCGTGCCGACCCGGGAGCTCGCGCTCGACCGACGCGTGCTCGACGCAGGCGTGCATTTCCAGGAGGACGCCGTGGGTACCGGTGGCCCCCTCCCCTCGGACACGTACTGGGTCGAGGCCGACCCCACGGACGGGGGAAGCTCCGTGGCCGGGCCGGAGAGGCCGCCCACAGGCGGCGCGGTCTCTCCCGGCCACGGAGAGGCCACGTTGACCTTGTCGATCCCGCTCGAGGTGACCGTCCAGGTCGGCGCCCGGCAGACGGCAGACGGCCGCGCGCACGTGGCCGACGGCGGCACCGAGGCGATGGTCGAGCCGTTCCGGGACGACGACTTCTCGGACCGCAACGGCTACGACGACCGGTTCCTCGGCGTCCCCGTCCCCCTGCCGACGGTGCTCGACGAGAGCAGCGTCTCCCGTCTCGACGACGGCTCCCACGTCCTGCCGTACGAGCACTTCGCGCTCGTCGTCGACAAGAGCCGCCGGCTGGCCCTGTTCACGGCCTCGAACGTCGACGCCGACCCGGCGCGGAAGCAGCCGGAGCCGGGTCGGGACTACACCCGGCGCGGCCTGACCGGCCTCGGTGAGAACGACCAGGAGAGGTGGTTCACCGACCCGCGCATCCCGGCCGTCCACCAGCTACCCGACCGCTTCTTCACGAAGGATCGCGCCTCGTTCGACAAGGGGCACATCGTGAGGCGCGAGGACGTCGCGTGGGGCGACAGCTTCGACGAGGTGCGGCGCGCCAACGGCGACACCTACCACGTCACCAACTGCTCGCCCCAGATCGCGAGCTTCAACCGCTCGGCGCTCAAGGGCGCCTGGGGGCAGCTCGAGAACCTCGTCCTCGAGCAGGCCAAGGCCGAGCGCTACACCCTGTTCGCCGGCCCCGTCCTGCGGCCCGACGACCGGCTCTTCCGGGGCGTGGACGACGACGGCGCCGTGCGCGTCGCCATCCCGCGGCAGTTCTGGAAGATCGTCGTCGCACGGTCGGGCGACGAGCTCCGGACCTTCGCGTTCCTGCTCGACCAGGACCTCGCGAACACCGACCTGGAGTTCGCCGTCGACGAGGCCTGGCGGAGCCGCATGATCTCCGTCGCAGACCTCGAGGCGCTCGTGACGGGGCTCAGCTTCCCGCGCGAGCTGCACGACTCGGATCAGATCGGCGCGAGCGGCGGCGAGGCTGTCCGTGACCAGGCGGCCGTGGAGACCTTCGCGCCCGGGTAGCTCAGATCGTCGGCACGATGCCGAACTCCTTGCGGAGCTGCTGCAAGGGCCACCGGCGGAAGATCGCCTGATCGTTGCGGTCGGCCGCGAGCTTCTGGAGCTCGGCCGCCTCCGCGTCGCCGCGCGCAGCGGCAGTCTCGAACGGCTGGGTCCCAAGCATCGTGGTCTCGAGGTACCTCCACTCCCCCGAGTCCCGCCAGGTCTCCCAGCCGAGGAAGGCGTGTCCGGGGACGACCACGATCGCCGGTCGCAGCGAGATCGCCTCGAGGAGGCTCGCGAGCAGCACGACGCCGTCGATGCAGTTGGCGGCCCCGGTCTCGAGCGCCTCGTGCGGGAGGCGCACCCGCTGGACGGCCGTCGTGTCGTCCGGTGAGAACGCGAGCGTCGAGTTCACGTACGTGACGTTCACGTCGTCCCGCACGGCATCGTAGAGGGCCTTGACCTGGGTGGTCACGCCGTCGTGGTCGCCCTGGTAGCCCGCGAGCGTCTTGTCCGGGTGGTGCGCCTTCACCTGCTCGAGGAACGCGAGCACCCTGGGGTCGTTCGGCGTGACGAACGCGCCGAAGTACGGGGTCAGGTCCTGGGACGCGCCGGTCGTCGGATCGGTGACCGAGAGCAGCGCCGTCGTTCGCGCGAGCAGCCAGACGGGTGACGTGCGATGGAGCTCGACGAGCTGCGAGTCGAGGTCGTCGACGAGCACGGACAGCGTCGCGCGGGTCAGCTCGGTGACGCTGTTCAGGCGCTCGGGGTAGAAGGTCGGAAGGAGGTCGAAGTCATGCGGCGCCGTCGTCTCGAGCTCGACCGTGTCGATCGCGGGCGCCGAGTAGCCCTCGACCGTCGCGGTCACGCGGAGACGCCGCGTCGTTGAGTCCGCACCGAGCGCCTTCGCGGCACGGCAGCTCACGAGCGGGTGCGTGGCAGGATCGAAGAGATGGCACACGGACGTCGGGATGTGCGCCATCCGGAGCTTGACCGTGACCTCCAGCTTCGTCGAGGTCGCCCCGAGAAGGCCCGTGTCGTGCGCCGTGTCGACCACGACTCCGGCGCCGTCGGCGGGCGCCGCGCCGGGGACGGCGTCGATCGCCGCGGCAAGGTCCGCAGCGGTTACGGGGCCAGGAGCGAGCAGACGCTCTCGCACAGCCCTGGCCACGCCCTCCTGTACCCCCGTCGCCACGTCAGGTGACCACGAACTGCGTCTCGGGGGCGCCGTAGAGGCAGTAGAAGAGCCACGACGGATCCTGCCCGCCTGCCGCCTTGAAGTCGGACTTCGTCCGCCACAACGCGGCGCCGACGCCCTGGCTCTCGCCGAGCAGGTGGCCGTAGAACGCCGTCGCGAACTTGAGAGCCATCGTCTTCGTGATCGGCGCGAACGTGCCGACGAACGCCGCCGCGCCCTTGTCGAAGAACGAGTACGCAAGCCCGGGCGTCAGCCCCGTCGACGTGGCGGCGCCGGCGCTGCTCTTGCATGCGTTGCCGAAGACGAGCGGCCCTTCGGAGACGAACGCCATCTGATCGACCCCCGCCTGCCCGATCCCGTACGTGAACGGAAGCCCCTGGTGGTTGAGCGTCCACACCGTCTCCCAGTCGTTGTCCTGGATGCCGCCGTGGCAGGTGATGTGGAGGATGTCCGCCTTCGCGGCCTGCGTCACCGTGTCGGCTGTCGGCCAGACGCCGTTCTCCGGAAAGCGCTCGACCGTCGTTCCGTTCGGGAGGTCTGCGAAGGTCCCCTCCCACTCCGTCTGCTCCGCGCCGTCCATGACATGCTCGCCGAGGAACGTGCAGATCCGGGTCACGTGGCGCTGCGCGGGGACGGACGTCGGCCCTCGTCGGACGATCGGCAGGCGCGCGATCACGTAGCGAACGCCGAGGAAGTCCGTGCCGTCGTGCATCAGCTCCCACGGGATCCACTCGAGCGACGGGTGGATGTAGAGCGTGACGCACGGAGGATCGTCGTCGGTGCGCGGGAGCTGGTCGAGCTCGCGCTGGATGCTCTCCGGGATCCACTTCGACCATACCTGGAAGAAATGGCCGGCGAGCGCCCCGAGCGCCCCCGGCGCGCCCGGCGCCAGCGCGCTCATGATCCCGGTCAGCTTCGTCTCGATCGACTCCTTCACCTCCGACGGCCGGCCGATCGCGCTCGCCGCCACCGGGACGTCCCGCCAGACCGTGTTCCGGAGCACGTAGAACTGGGGCGGCCCCTCCGTGGTGTCGTCGCCCGCGGTCGGGGTCAGCTTGGTCGGCGTGACCATCAGGGAGAGCTGTGCCGTCACGACGGGCCGGCCGAATAGCTCGCGGCAACGGAGCGCAGATCGTCGGTGAGCCCGCTGCTCAGCTGAGCCCCGAGACCCTGGGCGACGCTGCTCGCGGCGCTGATCGCCCCGGACACGAGGAGCTGGTTCGGCGCCGGCGACGCCAGCTCCCGCTCGACGGTGGTCGCCTGCTGGCTGAGGAAGTCGACCGTGCTCTGGTCGACGTCCGCGCTCCTGGCTTCGTCCACGAGCCGAGCGAGCACGCTGCGCGCGTCGACCGGAGTCAGGTCGCGAAGCTGGCTCCCGTAGCTTGCCGCCGTGTCCGAGAGGTAGCCGAGCTGTGCCTGGAGTCCGGCGTTGTCGTCGCCCGGCATCGCGTTCTGCTCGAAGGAGTACTTCGAGACCTGCGCCTTCTCGATCCGGCTCTTGAGGAACGCCTGCTCGAAGGAGTCGCCGCGCCGACCGGCGGGGGGACCGAGGACCTCCGCGGCGGGCAGCCGGATGAGGTGCAGGTTGAGCTGGCCGAAGAAGGCTTCCGGGTCCCCCTGCTCACCGGTGAGCAGCGTCATGCCGCGACTCGCGAACGGCGCGAGGACGTCTGCGTCGGGATCGGGGTCGACCCACCAGATCTCGCCGCTGCCGCGCGCCAGCCAGTCGTCGATCGCACGAGGCTGATCGCGGTCGATCTGGTGCCCGACGACGACGAGCTCGGCGGCGAGCTCGGGCGTCACGAACGATCGGTTCTCGGTCAACACCCGGTCGATCTCGAAGGGGTCCATGGCCAGCTGCCGCTGTCCGAGGTCGCCGTAGAGCTTGACGATCGTCGTGGGCGTCGGCGCGGTCGCTGCCGGCGGGGGATCGACGGAGCCGACCACCTGGACGCCGTAGTCGCGACCCGCGGTGAGGCCGAGGCCCTCCAGGGCCTGCTCGAGCAGGGTGTCGACGTTCGTCGTGAGGACGTGGGTCACGAAGCCGCTGACCACGAGGTCCGCGAGATCCTGGTAGAAGAGCGGCACGGGGACCCGGCGGTAGAACGGCTCGAGGACGCGATACCGCTGGGAGTGGCTCATCCCACCGAGCCAGCCGATGAAGGCCGTCTCGACCTCGTCGTCCGACGCGTGGGGCCACGCCGGCAGGAGCTTGGCCGCGAGGTCGGGCGACTGCTCGAACAGCGACCCGAGGGCCGCGCGGCCGATCGCGGCAGGCGAGGGAACCCCAGCGCGCTCGCCGCAGAGGTCGCCGATCAGGAACGGCAGCGTGCGAGGCGGCTGCTCGGCCCGCAGCTCGCTCATCTTCGCGGCGAGCCGTGCGACGTCGGCGCTCGGCTTCACCTCGCTGCCCCGACGGACGCGGCCGTGCGGCCGACCGCCTTGTCCGCATTCCGCGGCTCCACGTCATCTCGGCTCGTCATCGTCCTCCCTCTGGCGGCTCGTGGACAGGCCGGTCGCCCCCCGCCTCGTCGCGACGGCGGAGCGACCGAGATTCCCCCACGGCGAAGACGGTCGTTCACGAGGCACCGCGGCTCCTACCTGACAGCTTGTGACCAACCGTACAACTGCGCCGGGGCGGAGGCAAGCATCGGCCGGTCAGCGGCGGCGCGAGGTCCTTTCGGCGCGCGAAGGGCCGAGCTCGCGTTCGACGTCGTCGAGCCACGCGCGCTGCAGGTCGACGAGACGCGCCCCGAGCTCGTGGATGAGCAGGAGATACGTTCGCCGGTGGGGAAGGCGCTCGAGGCGCTCGCGCGCCTTCAGGAGCCTGTCCGCCTGGTCGTCGAGCTCGCCCCGCACCGAGAGCAGCGTCGCGCGAAGCTTCTCGTCGTCGCCGAGGATGTCGCCCGCCATGAGCTTGACGACCGCCTCGTTCTGGATCCGCGGCAGCGCGGGCGGCTCGAGGATCCAGTCGCGGAGTGCCTTCCGCCCTGACTTCGTCAGCGTGTAGAAGCTGCGCTCGCGGGTCTTCCCGGGACGCTTCTCCGAGCGCACGTAGCCGAGCTGCTCGAGGCGCTTCGGCTCTGCGTAGAGCCGCGACGCCGCGACCGAGTAGAAGATCTGGCCCCCGCTCCGGTTCATCTCGACCAGGTCCTGGGGCGACGCGCCCCCGTCGCCGATCAGCGCCAGCGTGACGTACGAGACGTTGTTGAGGTCGCCGGTGATGGGTTTGTCCCTTTCGCTTGACAAGCTCTCAATGAGAGTCTATATAAGCTCCTAAAGAGAGACTCCTAAAGAGAGTTTAGCGAAGGGAGAGGCCATGACAACGACGCAGGCGACCGACACGCTCCAGGGCCTGGCCGAGCGGCTTCGGGGCGATCTGATCAGGCCCGGCGACGCGGCCTACGACGCGGCCCGACGCGTCTGGAACGGGATGTTCGACGCCCACCCGGCGGCCATCGCGCGGGCCGAGGGGGCGGTCGACGTCGTCGCCGTCGTCGAGTATGCGCGCGCGACGGGGACGGAGCTCGCGGTGCGCGGCGGCGGTCACTCCTCCGCCGGGTACTCGACGGTCGACGGCGGCATCGTCCTCGACCTCTCGCGGATGCGCGGCGTCCGCGTCGACCCCCGTGCGAAGGTTGCATGGGCGCAGGCCGGCGCTCTCTGGGGCGACGTCGACCGCGAGACACAGGCGTACGGGCTCGCCGTGCCCGGCGGGCAGATCTCGCACACCGGCATCGCCGGGCTCACGCTCGGCGGTGGGATCGGCTGGCTGTCCCGCAAGCACGGCCTCACGATCGACAACCTGCTCTCGGTCGATCTGGTCACGGCAGACGGTCGCCTCGTGACTGCGTCGGCGACCGAGAACCCGGACCTCTTCTGGGGCCTGCGCGGCGGCTCGGGCAACTTCGGCGTCGCCGTCGCGTTCGAGTACCGCTTGCACGACGTCGGTCCGCTCGTGCTCGGCGGCCCGCTGATCTACGCCCTCGACGACGCCCCCGCCGTCCTGCGCAACGCCCGCGACGCGATGGCCGCCGCCCCCGACGACGTTTCGCTCTGGCTCGTCCTCACGCACCTGCCGCCCGTTCCGCCCTTCCCCGAGCAGCACCACGGCGCACCGGTGCTCGCGGTCGTTCCGTTCTGCACCGACCTCGAGCGTGGCCCGGCGCTGCTCGAGCCGCTCGCCGGGTTCGGCTCGCCGCTCGCGAACCTGCACGGGCCGATCCCGTACACGGTGCTCCAGTCGGCGCTCGACGACGTCGACCCGCACGGCCACCGCTACTGGGAGCGCGGCGACTACCTCGCAGGGCTCTCCGACGGCGTGATCGAGGCGCTCGTCGAGGGCGCGGGTACGGTGAGCTCCCCGCGCTCGGAGATCCTCCTCTTCCCGATGGGCGGGGCGATCGCCCGCGTGCCGGAGCGGGCGACCGCCTTCGGCGACCGCTCGGCGCCCTGGGCGGTGTGGATCGCGAGCCAGTGGACCGATTCCGCGGAGGACGCGCTCCACCGCGACTGGACCCGGGCCTTCTCGGCGTCGCTCGCGCCGTGGACCACGGGCGCGGTCTACGTCAACGCGATCGGCGGCGACGTGACCGAGGCGCGGAAGGCGGCGGCGTACGGCGGGCCTGCGAAGCTCGCGCGGCTGCGGGAGCTGAAGCGCACCTGGGATCCGGACAACCTCTTCCACCGGAACCACAACGTCGCTCCGTGAGGTCGGGCGCTAGTAGCTGAAGACGGTCGCGCCCTCGTCGATCCACTCCCAGAGCGGCGTCGCGCCGCCGAGCCGGGCATTCGCGACCAGCTCGCCCTCCTCGAGCTTGCGCGCCGAGAAGCAGATCGGGCAGACCAGGAGCTCACCGCCGCCCTCGGCGTACTGCTGGAACAGGGTCGGCAGCGGCGGGCAGCCGTCGCACGCGACCCCCTCCGCGCCGCCGGGCAGGCCGATCCGGACGGCGTCCTTCGTGAGGAACATCACGACCTTCTTGCCGCGCGCCACGGCCGCGGTGGCGACGAGGAACGCGACGGTCACGCGCTCCGCGTCCTCGAGCCCGGTGGCCAGGTTGACGACGACCTTGTCTTTTGTGTTCATCAGCTCTCCTCTCAACGGGACAATAGACGCACCGCGAGCTCGCTCACATTGTCTCGCTCCGGGCCTCGGCGAGCCGGGCGAAGGCCCCGGCCAGCGTCTCGAGCTCGGTCGCCGACAGCCCGTCGAAGAACACGCGCTGGACGTCCGAGACGTGCGCCGCCTGTGCCTCGCAGACGAGCTCGAGCCCCCCGTCCGTGAGCCACGCGTTCGTCGCGCGGCCGTCCTCGGCACACGTGCGACGCTCGACGAGGCCACGCTCCTCGAAGGCGTCCACGATCCGCGAGATCCGGCTCAGGGTCAGCCCGGTGGTACCGGCGAGGACCGAGAGGCGTAGCGTGCGCCCGGGCGCCGCGGCGAGCCTCCCGAGGAGCTCGAGCCCGCTCAGGGAGAGGCCGAAGCGCGCCTCCAGACGCGATTCGAGCTCGCGCGTCAGCTGGCGATGTGCCTGGAGAAGCCCGAGCCAGGCGCCGGCATACGGCTCCCGCCAGCGCGTGAGCCCGTCCGCGCCGAGGACGTACGCGCAGCTGCCCGCGCTCGAGGTCGACGCCGGTTGGCCCATCAGCGTGTGACCTGCGCCCAGTCCGCGCGCGGGTCGGGGAGCGGCGTGAGGCGCGCCTCGATCGCGGCTCGCTGCTGCTCGAGCCAGGGCGGCAGGATGATCCTCGTCCCGAGCTCCTCGACCGGGCCGTCGACGGTGAACCCCGGCTCCTCCGTCGCGAGCTCGAACAGGATGCCGCCCGGCTCGCGGAAGTAGACGGAGCGGAAGTAGTGCCTGTCGACGATGCCGCTGTTCGGGACGCCGGCCTCGCGCAGCACGTCGAGCCAGCGGCCCTGCTCGGCCTCGGTCGTGTACCAGGCGACGTGGTGGACGGTGCCCGCACTCGGCCTCGCCGGCTCACTCGGGATCGGATCGAGCGCGATCCACCCGCCGCGGGTGTCGCCGCGCAGCTCCCAGCGGTCGCCGTCGCGGCGCTCGGCGTTCATGAGGCTCTCGAGGATCACCGCGGTCGACTGCGGCCGGTAGCTCGCGGCACGGACGCCCTCGAACCCCTGCAGGGCGAGCGCGGCCGGGATCTCCGGGTGGACGGCGACGAGCGGCGGGTCGCCGCTCTCGTCGACGACGAGCTCGTGCTCGAGTCCCTCGAAGTCCGCGAACCGGAGCGAGCGCTCGCCCGGCTCGACCGCGACCCCGTCGGCCGCGAGCCGGTCGGCCCAGAAGCCGAGCGCCTCCGGCGAGCCGACCCGCCAGACGACGCGATGCACCATCCCCGCACCGGCGCGGCCGGGCAACGCGCCCGGGTACTCGAAGAAGGTGAGGTCGGCGCCGGGGCTCCCGACCTCGTCGCCGTAGAACAGGTGGTACACGGTCGGGTCGTCCTGGTTGACCGACTTCGCGGTCAGCCGCAACCCCAGCACACGCGTGTAGAAGTCCACGTTCCGCGGCGCGTCGCCGGTGATGGCGGTGATGTGGTGGATGCCGTCGAATCGCATCTCGCAATCCTTTCCTCGCGAAACTTGCTAGAGCAACTATATCGCGAGATAGTTGCTCTGTCAAGTTTTGCCGCGGTCAACGACGCCGCGCGGGCTTCCAGATGTTGATGTCGCTCTCGGTCGCGTGACGGTCGATCTCGGCCAGCTCGTCGTCGGAGAATCCGAGCCTGTCCAGCGCAGCGACGTTCGCCTCGAGCTGCCCGACGCTCGACGCGCCGATCAACGCCGACGTGACGCGCTCGTCGCGGAGCACCCACGCGATCGCGAGCTGGGCCAGCGACTGGCCTCGATCCGCCGCGATCGCGTTCAGCGCGCGCACCTTGGCGAGCGTCGACTCGTCGAGCTGATCCGGCGAGAGGCTCGACTCGCGACTGGCGCGCGAGCCTTCGGGAATCCCGTCGAGGTACTTGTCCGTGAGCAGGCCCTGGCCGAGCGGGGAGAAGGCGATGCACCCGAGTCCCTCCTCCTCGAGCACGTCCAGCAGGCCGCCCTCGATCCAGCGGTTGATCATCGAGTACGACGGCTGGTGGATCAGGAGCCGCGTCCCGAGGCCGCGCATGATCGTCGCCGCATCCCGTGTCTGCTCGGCCGTGTACGACGAGATGCCCGCGTAGAGCGCCTTCCCCTGGCGCACGGCGGTGTCGAGCGCGCCCATCGTCTCCTCGAGCGGTGTCGAGGGGTCGAAGCGGTGCGAGTAGAAGATGTCGACGTACTCGAGCCCCATCCGCCGCAGGCTCTGGTCGAGGCTCGCGAGGAGGTACTTGCGCGAGCCCCACTCGCCGTACGGCCCGGGCCACATGTCGTAGCCCGCCTTGGTCGAGATCACGAGCTCGTCACGGTACGGGCGAAGATCGTCCCGCACCAGCTTGCCGAACGTCTCCTCCGCCGAGCCGTACGGAGGGCCGTAGTTGTTCGCGAGGTCGAAGTGCGTGATCCCGAGGTCGAAGGCGCGCCGGACGATCCCACGGCTGCGCTCCAGGGGGTCGACGCCGCCGAAGTTCTGCCACAGCCCGAGCGAGAGAAGCGGGAGGTCGAGCCCGCTCCGGCCGCTGCGCCGGTAGCGCATCGCTCCGTAGCGGTCGGCGGCGGGCACGTACGGCATCGGGTGTTCCTCCTCGTCTCGGTTGCAGGGTAGGGCGGCGGCCGCCGCGCTGCCTCCATCCAAGCACCGGGCGCTGAGTTTCGGCGCCGACGACGGACTCCACCGACATGAGCAAGGCAAGAGCCCACATTGCGCTGTCGGTGGACGAGTACGGCGCCGGGCCGAACCAGAGCGTCGAGAACCCGCTCGGCGAGGGAGGCGAGAAAGCTCCATGAAGGATCGCCCGTGTCCCCGCGAATGCGGAAGACACGCCGGCCGCGGCGAGGCACGGCGACCGAGGCGTCCCTGCTCATCGGCGGAGCATGCGACCTCAGATCCAGGTCTCGAGGACCGGGTACCGGGCGCGCGCGTCGAGGCAGTCCGAGGCGAACAGCGCCACGCCGACGTCTCCGGTCCAGAGCGAGTAGCGGCTCTCGCGGCGCTCGACCTGCTCGAGTGCGTGCATTGCGAAGCGCCGCGCCCGCTCGAGCCAGCATTCGTCGCCCGTGCGCTCGAACGTCCGCAGCAGCGCGTAGCCGTTGCCCGCCGTCCCGTGACAGATCCCCGGCCCCTTCTCCTTCCTGTGCGGGCCGGCACGCCAGACGAGCTCCGCGCCCGCGAGCAGGAGGTCCTCGTCCAAGTACGAACCCGCGGCGCTCACGATGCCCGGCGCGCCGCCGCACCACTGGAGCCGGATCTCCCCGTCCCCGCCGACGAGACCGCCGCAGGCCCCCGTCGGCCAGGTGGCGAGGCCGTTCTCGACGACCGCGGTCCGCCGCAGCACCTCGTTCGTCCCGCTTTGCAGTGCCTGCCGCACCTCCGGCTCGAGCAGGTCGCCGCCGCCGAGAAGAGCCTGGACGTTCCCGACGACGCCGTGCGGCGGGGTGAGGCTCCGACCGAGCTCGCCGTAGAGCCGGCTCGGCCAGAGGCCGTCGGGGGTGCGGCGCGCGAGCACCTTGCCGGCACTCTCCCGCCACGCTTCCGCCCACCGCTCCTCGCCCGTGCGACGGTGGAGCTCGGCCGCGGCGAGCATCGTCCCGGGCGCGCCCCACATCACCTCGATCGCCTCGTTGTCTTCGTTCTCCCGGATGCGATCGTGCAGCCGGTCGGCCGACTCGGCGGTCGGCTCGACGAGCCACGCCGTCATGAGGATCCCGCTCTCGCCGGTGAGCAGGGCGGCCTCGGCGGTCGAGGGCAGCTCGATGTCGCGCATCAGGCCGGGCTCTCGCTGCCAGGCCTCGCGGGTCCGTGACACGGCCCGAGCCAGGTCGAGCGCGCCGTGCGCACGCCCCCGGCCGCGCAGCACGTGAAGCGCCCAGACCACCCCCGCGGCGCCCACGTAGAGGTTCTCGAGCGGCAGCGGTGTCTGCCAGCTCTCCCAGTCGCCCGCGGGCCAGAGGGCCGCGTCGTCGAACGCGTCCTCCGCCGCCGTCGCGATCGCCTGGATCGCGTCGCGGACGCGCGCCTCGTCCCACCGCGTCTCGGTGAGCGGCTCGAACGCCTCCCGCGCGAAGAGGGCGGGCATCACCCGCTAGGCGTCCCTGCCCAGCCGCGTCCCCCCCGGTCGCTCCCCGGTGCAGTCCGCGGGTCCGGCGCCTCCCGTGCCGACGCCGCATGCTCGACGAACGACGACATCAGAGCGACGGCGTCGTCGACCGCGAGCCCCTGGTCGACGGCCAGCGAGCGCCACGTCGGGAACGCGACCGCATGGCCGATCGCCGCGCGCGTCCGGCGCGCAGCGCGCCCGCGCAGCCCGCGGCCGGCCATCAGGACGTCCTGGATCGCCTGCAGGTAGCCGTGGAAGTCGCCGAGCAGCCGTTCCACGATCGGAACGAGGCGCTCGTCGCGAAGGAGGCTGTCGTACATGGGCTGCGTGCGGACGTAGAACGCGTACAGCTCGTGCAGCGCGACCTCGATGCGCTCCCCCGGGCTCGCGATGGCGGCCCACGCGCCGATGTCCGGGGGCGGGTTCTCCGCGCGCCAGTGTGACGAGCACGCCGCGAACAGCGCCTCCTCGGTCGGGAAGTGGCGGTAGACGGTCGAGCGGCGCACGCCAGCGCGCTCGGCGACGCCGCTGACCGTCGTTCGTGCCGGGCCGAGCTCCTCGTGCAGCGCCACAGCGCTCTCGGTGATGCGCCTACGAGTCCCGTCCTCGAGCTCGGCGCGGCGCGTCATGCGGTATGGGCGTCTTTGATCGGACATGATCTGTCTCGTGAATCTTGACAGATTCTAGCGCGTGTCGTATATTCGTGCGACACTACTGTACGACGAAAAGGAGCAAGAGATGAGCACCACAGTCACAGGCACCCGGATCGTGAGCTCCGCCGCAGGGGCCGAGGGCTTCCTCGGGAGCATCGGCGTGCGCTTCCTGATCGACGGTGTCGACACCGGCGAGCGGTTCTCGTTCGTCGAGCACCCGATGTCGCCGCGTGCGCTCGCCGCGCCGCTCCACATGCACACGCGCGAGGACGAGTACAGCTACGTCCTGCAGGGCAGGATGGGCGCGCTCCTCGGCGACGACGTCGTCGAGGCCGGGCCCGGCGACCTCGTCTTCAAGCCGCGTAACCAGTGGCACACGTTCTGGAATGCGGGCGACGAGCCGTGCCGGATCCTCGAGATCATCTCGCCGGCCGGGTTCGAGGACTTCTTCCGCGAGCTCGACGCGATGGGCGGCGCGATCGAGGCCGACCCGGAGGCGCTCGCGCAGCTCAACGGGCGCTACGGCCTCGAGATGCGTCCGGAGTCGGTTCCCGAGCTGCTCGAGCGCTTCGGCCTGCGGGTCGGCGAGCGGCTCTCCGGCGGCTGGAGGCCGTGACGACGCGACCGTGGCCGCACGTGTGGGTCGGCGAGGCCACGGTTCTCGCCGGCCCGCCCGGGTATCGAGTCTCTAGCGCCGGTCGACGACGCGCACGGCCTTGCCCTCGCTCCGCGGGACGGCCCCGGGCTCGAGCACGTCGACCCGCACGCGGATGCCGAGGTGCTCGCGCAACGCCCGCTCGGCGTCCTTTCGCAGACCTGCGGAGTCGACCCCCGAGCCTGCGGGCTCGCATTGCACCGTGAGCTCGTCCATCGGTCCCGATCGCTCCACCACGAGCTGGTAGTGCGGAGCCGCGTCGGGAACCGAGAGCAGCGCGTGCTCGACGTTCGAGGGGTACACGTTGACGCCGCGGACGATGACCATATCGTCGCGCCGGCCGCGGAGGCCACGGATCCTTGCGGTCGTCCGGCCGCAACGGCACGGCTCCGACGTGACCGACGCGATGTCGCCGGTGCGGTAGCGCAGGAACGGCATCGCCTCCTTGACGAGCGTCGTGAACACGAGCTCGCCCTCCTCCCCCTCGCCGAGCGGTGCACCGGACTGCGGGTCGACGATCTCGACGAGGAAATGGTCCTCGTGTACGTGGAGGCCGTCGCGCGCCTCGAGGCACTCGGCCGCGACGCCCGGGCCGCACATCTCCGACAGCCCGTAGAAGCTCACTGCGCGGAGCCCGGGCAACGCACGCTCGATCTCCCCGCGCAGCCCGTCGCTCCAGGGCTCGCCGCCGAACAGGCCGAGCTCGAGCTTCAGGGACTCCGGCGCGATTCCCGCGTCCTGCACGGCCTGCGCGATGACGATCGCGTAGGACGGAGTCGAGACGAGCACCTGCGCACCGAGGTCGTGGAGGAGCATCGCCTGTCGCGCAGCGATGCCGCCCGAGACCGGAACGACCGGCGCACCGATCCGCTCCGCCCCCTGATGGAAGCCGTGGCCGCCCGTGAACAGCCCGTAGGTGTTCGCGTTGTGGACGAGCATCCCGGGCCTGACGCCGGCCAGGGTCATGCACCGCGCCATCAACTCGGTCCACGCCTCGAGGTCTGTCGGCGTGTAGCCGATCACCGTCGGCTTGCCGTACGTCCCGCTCGACGCGTGCACGCGCGCGAGCGCCTCGACCGGCACCCGCAGCAGCCCGAACGGGTAGGCCTCGCGGAGCGATGACTTGTCGGTGAACGGCAGCTCCGCGAGCCGGTCGAGCGAGTCGAGCTCGAGCCCGAACGTGGCCCGCAGGCGCTCGAGCTGCAGCGCGCGCAGCTCCGGCCGCGGCAGCTGCTCGGCGGGATTCCAGATCACAGTCTCAGAGTCGGCGCTCGTGGGCGTTCCAGTGCTGTTCGAGGTTGCGCACCAGCGCGGGGCTGAAGTGGCAGTACGCCTGCTCACGGCAGAAGGTGGCCATGTACTGCCGGAAGACGTCGAGCGGTTCCGCGCCGACGCGCAGCGCGCGCCGGTTGCCCGCGGCGTTCACCAGCCCCGAGCTCGTGAGGGCGTCGACCCGCCGCGCGACGGCGTCGTCCATCCCGTCGGACGAGTCGACCACCTCGTCGCAGAGGAGATCGCCGTGCGGCGTCCCCGCCTCGAACTCCAGCCCCGAGAGGATCGCCTGCCGCGCGAGGCGGTCTCCGACCGACCGCGGCAGCCGCAGGTTGGACGCGCCCGGGAGGATCCCCTCCTTCCGCGCGGGGAGGTAGAGGCGCGTTCCACGGGTCGCGATCACGTGGTCGACCGTGTGCAGGATCTGGCACGCGCCGCCGATTGCGAAGGTCTCGACCGCGGCCACCCACAGCTTCTCGGTCGTTCGCTCGGGCTCGTCCGGCCGGTGCTCCTCGTCGCTCAGCCCGCGGAACAGCTTGTTCACGTAGCCCAGGTCGCGCGTCACGAAGAACAGGTAGTCGAGGCGGCCGTGGTACAGGTGCGTGAGGTTGAGACCCGCGCCGAAGATGCGCCGGCCGGCGTAGCGGGGGTGGCTGACGACCGCGCCGCGTATGACTCCCACCTCGACCTCGGGGTCGAGCAGTGCCAGGTCGACCGCGGCCTCCGTGGTCGGGAGCGTCTCGCAGTCCTCCGCGTTCAGGTGGCGGTCGTTTCGGATCTCGAGGTAGGCCGCTCGCCCGCGGCGCTCGAGGTACGTCCCGCCGAGATCGGCGACACCGGTGGCACGGAAGTCAGCGAGACGCGCCAGCGCCGCCTCGGTGGGACGGAGCATCGACCAGACGAGGTGCGCGCCGCAACGCGGGGACGCGAGCACGAACGACAGGAAGAGGCCCTGCGCGATCTCGATCCCCTCCTTGTCGGGCAGCGGGCGGGCGCGCTCGGCAGCGACCGCGGCGCGGGTCGGCACCAGGCCGGGGAAGCGCTCGGCTGCCGCGTAGACGAGCTCCTCGTCCCGGACCACTCGGCGCAGGTCGTCCGTCAGCGCGACGTAGACCGCGTCGGCGTGACCGCGGAGGAACCGCGAGCGCTCGCCGTCGAGCGCGTCCGTGAGAGCCGCCGCCGCCTCCGACTCGGCCTCGTTTCGGTCCGGACGCGCGGGAAGGCGGCCGAGCAACTCCTCCCCGCGGACGAGATGTGCGCAGGTCGCGGCGCTCGCAGCGTCGAAAGAGGTCGCCTCGCTCGGCGCGCTCGCGCGCCATGCGTCGACCTCGGTCGACGGGAGGCCCGCTGCCTCGAGGAGGCCGTCGGCCTCAGGCATCTGCGAGGAGGAACTCGGCGGCACGCTCGCCGATCATGATCGACGGCGCGTTCGTGTTCCCGGTCGTGACCGCCGGCATGATCGACGCGTCGGCGACCCGCAGGCCCTCGAGCCCGTGCACCCGGAGCCGGGGGTCGACGACGGCGGCCGCATCGGTGCCCATCTTGCACGTGCCGACCTGGTGGTGGTACGTGATCGCGGTCTCGCGCACGTACTGGCGCACGGCCTCCGCCGTGTCGACCGACGGGCCCGGGTACCGCTCGTTCGCGCCCCACTCGCGGAGGGCTGCGGACGCGCCGATCCGGCGGCACAGCTCCACGGCCGCGACGAGGCTCTCGAGGTCGGCGTCGCAGGCGAGGACGTTCGGGTCGAGCGCGACGGGATCCTCGGCCTCCGGCCCCGTGAGCCGCAACGTCCCGCGGCTGACCGGATGCACCATCCCGCCGAGCAGCGTGAAGCCGTTGTCGGGCCCCTCCATCCAGGGCTCGTACATGGGCACCATGAAGTGGATCGGCTGGATGTCGGGCACCGGGAGACCCGGACGCGAGCGCCAGAACAGGTGCGTCTGGCAGGCCGGGAGGCCCGGTGAGGGCGGACCGACCTCCCGCTCCGCGGTGAAGATCACGGGGGAAAGCAGATGATCGTGCAGGTTCTCGCCGACGCCGGGCAGGTCGTCGACGACGTCGATCCCGAGCGAGCGCAGGTGCTCCGCGGGCCCGACCCCCGAGCGCAGCAGGAGATGCGCCGACCCGATCGTTCCCCCGCATACGACGACCTCGGCGGCGCTGGCACGCTCGATCCGGTTGCCTTCGGACCACTCCACGCCGACGCACCGGGCGCCGTCGAACAGCAGGCGTCGCGCCGTCGCGCCGGTGACGAGCCGGAGGTTGGAGTCGGCCTCGACGGGGCGGATGTAGGCGGCGGCCGTGCTGTGGCGGATCCCGTCCTCGATGGAGTACTGCATGAACGACACGCCGTCCTGCGTCGCGCCGTTGTAGTCGGCGTTCGCGGGGATGCCGCACTCCTGCGCCGCCTCGGCGATCGACGCGTGGATCGCGTCCGGCTCGAACGAGGTGACCAGGCTCACGGTGCCCAGCCCGTCCGGCTCTCGCCGCTCGATGCGCTCGTAGACGGGCAGCACGTCCTCCCACGACCAGCCGTCGGCGCCGAGGTACGCCCACGTGTCGAAGTCCTCGGGCGCGCCGCGCACCCAGATCATCGCGTTGAGGCAGCTCGATCCGCCGAGGACCTTCCCGCGAGGCCATGCGAGGCATCGCCCGGCCGCGTGCGTCTGCGGCACGGTCTCGTAGGCCCAGTCGACGTCGGACAGCCAGAGCTCGTGGATCCGGCCCGGGTCATGGATCGCGGGGTTGTCGTCTCGCCCTCCGGCCTCGAGCACGAGCACGCGGGCGCCGCTGTCGACCAGCCGGCGGGCGACGACGGCACCGGCCGACCCGGCGCCGACCACCACGACGTCGGCGACCTGCTCGCTCATGACCACGCCCCTTCGCGGTCATCGACCCAGGCGCACGATGTGCAACGGACGACCGTCATGGAAGGACACTAAAGGCGACGTGACCCACGTGCGACGACCGGCGACCCGGTCGCTCAGGGGTGGTTGTCGCGCGGGTCCCAGAGTGGGACCCTGGCCGTGGCCTCGTAGGCCATTCCGTGCGGGTAGCTGATCAGCTCGATGTCGGTGCCGAACGGCGTCCGGAAGTAGTTGATCGTCTGCCCGGCGGCGGGGCACGAAAGGCGCCGTTCATCGCGTGCCTCCTCGGTGTCGAGTGTTGACGCTCACGCGACGACGCGGTGTCGATCGCGCCGGGAGCGACGACGCTGATCCGGATCCTAGGCGCCCGAGTCGAGCGGTGCAGTTCGACCCCGCCCTCCCCCTCCGTGCTCGGCGGGAGAGGGCGAGGCTCCGGCGTACCCGGACTCTGTGCCTCAGGCAGCCCGCGGGACGGGCATGCGTGCAAGTCTCTCGACGGTGCGGGCGACGTGGTCCGTCGGGCAGGTCACGACCTCGGCGTCGGAGCCCTCGAGGTGGAGGACGATGACGGCTCCGTGGTCCGAGAGCACGCGAGCGCGCGTTCCGATCTCGTGGATCTGGCGGCCCGCGCGCACCTCGCGCAGCAGGTAGACCGTCTCACCCGGTGCGTACGGCTCGCCGCTTTCCCTCATACCGATAGGAGACGTCAGAGGAGGTGACGTCGGTTTCGGCTCCGAACGATTTCCTTACCCGGCGAGATCGGTCTGCCCGCGGGGACCATGCCGACGGCGGCGCGAAGAACAGCGATGTCGGTCCACATGACGGGCGCTCGTAGCCGTCGAGTCCCTTCATGCGCTTCGAGAGCCCCACTGACTGGGGCTTCTCTCATGGCTCGACGTCGAAGCCGAGCATCATTCCGCTCTCGTGATGCTCGGCGATGTGACAGTGCGCCATCCACCGCCCCGGATTCGTGACATCGAGGAGGATGTCGACGGTTTCCCCGGTGCGGACGAGGACGGTGTCTTTCCACACGAGGTTCGGCTCCTCGACGCCGTCTCGCGCGAGAACGAGAAATCGCCCTGCGCCGTGAACGTGGAACGGGTGCGGCATCGGATGATCGGAGTCCATCTCGTTGACGAGGCGGATCTTGACCTGATCACCGACTCGGAACTTCCAGTCGATGGCGGCGTTCGCCGCGCCCGTGTCCCGGTCTACGAGCTTCCAGCGCGTGTTCTCCGCCGTCGTGCGCCGATTCACCTCGACCATGTCGTCTTCCCACTCGATGCCCTGCGCGTGCTCGTGCTCGTGAGCTGCGGTGAGCGTGCTCTCGTGTGGCGCGTGTGACTCGTGGTGATGCTCCTCGTGAGACGCGTGCATGTCGTGCCCGGAGTGCTCCGACGTCGTTTCGGCAAGATGCGCTGGCACGAGCTTCATCCCACACTCGGGACAGCGATCTGGTGAATCGCTGGTGACGTGTGGATGCATGGGGCAGACGAAGCCCGTCGGAGCCTCGACGGGGAGGAGCTTCATTCCGCACTCGGGGCAGCGTCCGGGCTCCTCGCTGACGACGCTCGGATGCATCGGACACGTGTAGACGGCGTCCTCGGGCGTGTCGAAGTCCATCTCGGCGACGAAGGCGAGCGTCTTGTCCGGAGCAGCGTCCATGAATCGGGCGGTTCGCTGTCTTTCGGCTGCAAGGTCGTCGTTGGTCCGGAGGGTGGCGAAGTGTTCTCCAAGGGCCGGCTCGGCGGCGTCGTCGGTCACCGTGATCGAAGCCAGTCGGTACGAGCGGGCGGGAGTTCGGTGCTCCAGGACGTGCTCGCCCGGATGCTCGAAGAGAACGTCGACCGCGACGCGCTCTGACGGCGAGAGGAGAACCTCATCGACGAAGCTCTCGTGCTCGTAGTGGCCGCTGTCTCCGCCGACGAGCTTCATACGAGATCCCGGGAGCGTGACGTTGAAGACGCGAGTGTTGGCAGTGTTGGTGAAGTAGAAACGTACGACCTCGCCGCGCCTCGCGGTGAGCACGAGGTCTGGCTCCCCGGCGACGAGCATGACGTTGCCGAAGCGGCCCATCGCGACATGTGTCGTTTCCGAAGCGCTGAAGCCGGCGATCTTTCCGTCCTCGACGAGAACGTCGTCCAGCGTCAGGAACAGCTCGCGGTTGACCGGGGGCCAGTAGTCGGGCTCGGACGGGACGACGTGGATGTTCCCGTACAGACCCATCTCCTGGCCATAGTCCTCGCGGATGTGCGGGTGGTACCAGTACGCGCCCGGATCAGGGACGTGGAGCTGGTAGGCGAACGTGTCGCCGACGGGAATCGGCGCCTGCGTGTCATGTGTGCCGTCGTACCGGTTCTCGAGCCGCAAGCCGTGCCAGTGCACAGTGGCCTCGAGGTCGCCTTCGTTCGTGACCTCGATCGTCACCGTCGCGCCTTCGGGAACCCTGAACGTCGGCCCGGGGATCGAGCCGTTGTAGGCGAGCATCCGAACATCCGTGTCACCGAGTCGCTTGACGACCGGCCCGATGTGGAGTTGCGTCGTATCACCGTCTGCGAGCTCGATGACGCTGGAAGGGACCGCGCGCGGAAGTCCCCTCGTGTCAGTGGGGAAATCGTCTTGGCGTTCGGTCGTCTCATGCGCCTTCCCGTTCATGAAGTCACGCTCCTCGTGTTGGGTCAGCCTCGGCCGCGAGTCCGACATGGGCGGGGCGCTCGTTCGTGTTTGCGGCGATGCGCCCAGAGATGAACTCGGCATCGTCTTTCACCCAACCGAGAAGCGCCGATCCCCGAGTGTGTTGCCAGGTCAGCCCCAGGAAGTACAGGCCGGGGACGTCGGTGACGCCCCGTCGGTGGAGCACGCCCCGGTTCTGATCGAAGACGGGAAGATCGATCCAGCCGTACTCGGATCGATAGCCCGTTGCCCAGATCACAGCATCGACATCGAGCTCGCTTCCGTCCTCGAACGTCACTGCGCCGCCCGAGACGCCCACCAGTCTGGGTTTGACCTCGATTCCGCGACGCTTCACATCGCGCGTGCTCGAGCCGATCAGCGTGTCGCGGTCCCTTACACGACGCCCGATGCGCGACTCGACCGTCTTCTCGATGAGCCCCGTCTTCGTCAGCCACCAGAAGAGATCGCGTCCGAGCACTCGCTGCGGCAACGGTGTCTGTCGAGATCCGATCGCAAGGTGAACCGAGTGGGTCGCCGACAGCTCCTTGGCTATCTGGAATCCGGTGTTTCCGCCGCCGACGACCACGACGGCTCCTTCGGGAACGTCGCTCGGACGGCGGTAGCCCGTGCTGTGCATCTGGACGACGTTCGACGCGAGGCCAGCAGCAAACGGAGGCACGCTCGGGACCTGAAACGGACCGGTCGCGACGACAACCTGGTCGGCCTTCAGAGTCCGTGCTCCAAGGTCGAGGATGAAACCGCCGTCGGCGGATGCGACCGACCGGACCGCGCTGTTCAGCTGGACTGGAAGCTCGAAGGTCGACGCGTAGCTTTCGAGATAGTCGATGACCTCCTGGCGGCCGGGATATCCATCCGGGTCGCCCGGGAACGGGAGACCAGGGAGGCTGTCGTACCGACGCGGCGTGAAGAGCACGAGTGAGTCCCAACGACCCCGCCACGCCGGTCCGATCGAATCGGAGGCTTCGAGGATCGTGAAGTGACGGCCATCCCTCGCCAGGAAGTACCCCATGGCGAGCCCCGCCTGGCCGGCGCCGATCACAACGACGTCGAATCGATCGCCCGAGGCTCTTTCCATCTCGTCTCCTACGCCAACCTCAATCCCGATTGCGGATGCCGTCCCGACAGCCCACGGCCGACGTATTGGCGTCACTGCCCAGATCTCGAGGCCGGAAACATACTGAGGTCCGAGACGCACGTTCGAGGAGCAGCGGAGAGGCCGTCGACCGCGTCGGCTAGGGCAGGATCTCGACGTACCCGTCCGTTCCATGTACGCGAATCCGCTGCCCATCCCGGATCAGCCGGGTGGCTTGCTCCACGCCCACGACGGCCGGCAAGCCGTACTCCCGTGCGATCACCGCGCCGTGGGTCATCAGGCCCCCCACCTCCGTCACCAGGCCCGTAATCGCGACGAACAGGGGTGACCAGCTGGGATCCGTGTGGGCCGTGACCAGGATGTCGCCCGCTTCGAGATCGGCCTCCGCCATGTCCAGGATGACGCGCGCCCGCCCCTCGCTGATCCCGGCGGAGACCGGCAAGCCGACGAGCGCGCCGGCCGGCACGTCATCGCGACGGTACGCCCCGGCGATGCCCTCGCCATCCGACGTGAGCACCCGCGGCGGTGTGAGCGCTCGATACGACCGGAACTCGTCCTTGCGCCGGTGGATGAGGTGGTCGTCCACGTCGTTCGCGCGCACGGCCTCGTGGAGCTCCTGGAACGTGAGGTAGAAGATGTCTTCCTTCTCACGAAGGACGTGGGCCTGCACGAGGCGCTCGGCCTCTTCCAGCAAGGCCCGCTTGTAGACGAAGTAGCGGCTGACCATGCCGTACTTCGGATACTCCCGGTAGCCGATGAAGGTCCGGACGCGGTCGATCTTCTCCTTGGCCTCTTCGGCCTTCCGGTCCCCGTCCGGCAAGGCCCGCAGTCGCTCCAGCACGTCCTGTTCCATTCTCCACGCCTCCTGCCGCCCTTGCTCGAAGCGACGCTCGGCGGCGCCCGGCTCGAAGTTCTCGATGTGGCCGAGGATCAAGGGCACGAGCGTGGTCGGGCGTTCGCTCCAGCGCGGCCTCGTGATGTCGATCTCACCGACGCAGCGCATGCCGTACGTGTCGAGGAAGGCACGAATGGCGTCCCGCGCTTCCCGCCCGCCCTCGAGCTCGGCCAGCTCGTCCAGGAAGCCCTCGCCCTCGACCTGCTGCAGAAATGCCACCACCTCCGGATGCGGGCGGATCGCGTCCGCGACGTCCAGGAGCGCCAGCCCCATCTCCGACGTGACGTTGTGGGGGACGGACTGCGTGAGCGTGTCGGCCGCGTTCTTCTCGCCGAGCCACGCCTGCAGCTGCTCGTTCAGCCACCACGTGGCCTCCATCGCCGACATGAACACCTGATGGCTCTGCGGATCGAACAAGAGCCGCTTCAGCTCCTGGATGTCCGCCAGGATGAAGTCGAACAGCGCAGGTCCGGACTTGCGCCTGGATCTCGCGCTTCAGGGCGGCGATGGAAGCCTGGTTGCGCGCGATCAACTCGGTGACGATGACCGGATCGGTCTCGATCGAAGCGGGCGCTCCGGCCCCCGGCGGCATCGTGGCGGGAGCCTCGTTCGGGAGCGGCCGCACGAAGTCACCGCGATCGACGATGGTCTGCAGCGCGTCCCTGATCAGCGGATCGGATCTCCCCAGGACGTCCAGGAGGCCGGCGCGGACCGCCGGCGAGGCCAGGCCCTGGGTGACGTCGACGAAGAGACGGCCGCCGACCTCGGCCATCGGTCGGGGGGTCGTCAGCTGCCAGAAGGAGATCCCCAGGGGCTTCATGGGGTCGGTCATCATCTGCTGATGACCGACGGAGACGTAGACGTGGTTCTCGCCGTCGTCGGCCGCGGGGATGGGGAACAGCGTGGTGATCGGCCGGCTCTGGACGATCTGGAAGTCATCGTCGACCAGGCACCACTCGATGTCCTGAGGGAGACCGAAGTGCGCTTCGATCCGCCGGCCCAGCTGCGCGAGCCGCACAATCTGCGCATCCGTCAGCGCCGGCTGCTCCTGCCGGTCCGGCTCGATCGCCTGTTCGTGCGTCCCGCCTGCCGGCGAGGCGTGGATGGCAAGCTGCTTGGCGGCGACCGCCTTGGCGACGACAACGCCGTCCCGCACCTTGTAGTTGTCCCCGTTCACCAGGCCCGAGACCAGAGCCTCGCCGAGGCCGAAGCCGGCCTCCACGGAGGCGACCTTCCGGTTGCCCGTGACAGGGTCAGCCGTGAAGAGGATGCCGGCCGCCTGCGGAAAGACCATCTGCTGCACGACCACGCCCATGTGGACCCTCCGGTGGTCGAAGCCGTTCCGCAGGCGGTAGGTCACGGCCCGCTCGGTGAAGAGCGAGGCCCAGCACCGGCTGACGTGCTGGAGGATCGCCGCCGGCCCCACGACGTTCAGGTACGTGTCCTGCTGACCGGCGAAGGAGGCGGTCGGCAAGTCTTCTGCCGTCGCGCTCGATCGGACGGCGTAGGCGGCCTGGTCGCCGAGCCGTGCGAGCGCGCCGGTGATCGCAGCCGCCAGGTCGTCGGGGATGGCGATCGCTTCGAGCATCCGGCGGATCTCCGCGCTCAGCGCGCGGATCGCCTCGCGGTCGTCCGGGTTCAGGCCCGACAGCCGGTCGAGCCGATCGTCGAGCGACGGCGCCTCCGCCATGATCCGCTCGAACGCGTCCGTCGTCACGCAATAGCCGGCCGGCACACGGATGCCCTCGATTCTCGAAAGCTCCCCCAGATGCGCGCCCTTGCCGCCGACGAGCGCGACCTGCGTCTGGTCGATCTCCTGGAACCCCAGCACGTAGCGGCCCATCAGCTCACCTTCCTTTCGCGTCGTCCTAGCCTCCTGGTGTCCGCGACGGGGATCCGGGCTGGTGCACTCGGGGCCCCCGCAAGGCGTGTGGCCGCTTTCCGTCGACAGTTTCCTCCTTCATCGAGCTGTGTCTGTGTGCCACTCTCAATTGGTTGGCTGTCTCGTCGACGAGCGAACGGCGCTCGAGCCTCGGCCTCGAGGCGGGCGAGCTCGACCTGCACCTGCGTGGCGCGCTCGGTCGTCTCGTCTGAGCGCCGACGCAGCTCTACCTCGGCCGCCCCGAGTCGACGCAGCGCCTCACCGAGGTTGGCGGATCGCTCCGAACCGGCATCGACGCGGGCACGGACTGGGGACTCGAGACGCGCCGCGAGCTGCCCGGCCCGTACGAGCTCGGTGCCGAGACCGGAAACCGCTTCACAGAGCCTCCCGAGGAGATCGGCGTCGAGGTTCGAGCGACGCGGTGCGCGTTCGAGGAGGGCGGCTTCGGCCTCGCGAGCCCCGTCAGCCGCAGCCTGCGCCTCGACTGCGGCCACGTCGGCCGTCTCGAGCAACACGACGGCTTCGGCAAGCAGCGCGTCCCGCGTCGCCGACTCATCGGGGACGCCGTCGCCGAGCGTCCCACCGAGCCGGGCGACAACGACCGCCGCTGCCTGTGACCGTGCAATCGCATCTGCGGCCTCGCGGGCCGCGTCGGCCTCGAGCGCCGACAGGCGCCGCAACTCGAAGCCGAGCTCACCAGCCCGCTCGGCGCCGATCGCGATGCGCTGCCAGAGGCTCCTCGAGGCGAACAGCCGCCTCGCATGCGCCGCGACCGAGCGTCGACCCCGAGATCGGTCGATAGCTCGACGAGCCGACCCAGGAGCTCCGGATCGACGTTGCGCTCGCGGAGATGGGCAACCGCCGCGTACGCCTCCTCCCCGGCCGCGGCTGCGAGCGTTGCGTCGGCCGCTGCGGTGACGGCGGCCGCCGTGCGACCGTCGAGCTCGACGGCTTCGTCGGCGAGCGCGCGACGACGCGCATCCATCTCCAGCAGCATCGCCTCGGGGGTCTCACCTGCGAACCACAGCTCGCCGCGCTCGGTGTCGTAACCGTGACCCTCGGCGCTGATCACCGTGCCGTGCGTCGCATCGAGCAGCCTGTCTGGTATCGACGAGCCAGATGCCGTCGAGCAGCCTTCAGCGCAGCCGGGTCGCCGGTCGCGAGATCCGACAGCGACCTTGCACCCGCAACCGGAGACGTCGAGGCCCGCTCGGGCTCGCGATCGACGACAACGGTGAGATTGCCGAGACCCTCGCGGCGCGTCTGCTCGAGCAACTCGAGGCCTCGCCGCGCGTCCCGTGCGATCACGGCCGAGGCGCGCCAGGCGAGTGCCGCGGCGATTGCCTTCTCGGCACCCGGTTCGGCCTCCAGCGCAGAGATCGCGAGTGTCTCGCCCGCCGCGGCGAGGGAGCGCGCCGCCGGAGGAATTCCCGTGCGCTCCGCGATCGCGCGCTCCAGCGCCTGCAGGCGCTCACGGGACGAGCGTGCCCGCTCCGCGACATCGTCGCGCTCGGTGGCTGCAGCCCGCGCTGCCGCGGCAGCCTCATTTGCGCGCGTCTCGAGCTCCGCCGGAGACAGGCCGCCGCCACGTCCTCGATCGCGCGCGCTTCCGCAAGCTCCCGGGCCAGGCTCTCGGCGAGCATTGCCACCGACTCGCGCCGCAGGCCGAGGCGCTCTCTCGCAGTTCCGAGCTCGACGAGGCGACGGTTCGCGCCCTCCTCGCCTCCGGTGGCAGCCGCGAGGGACGCCTCGACGCTGCTCCGTTCGCTCCGCAACTGCGCCAACGTCGTCTCGGCGACCGTCGCGAGGCGCCGCTCGAACGCCGCCACCCGGGCGTGCGCCGTACGAGCACGCTCAGCCGCCTGCCCCTGCGCCTCTGCCGCGTCGCGCGCGACGGCGGCCGCACTCCGGGCCGTATCCTCGAGCTGCGCGACAGCGCCGTCGCTGCGATCGGCGGCGGCTCGCTCGGCCTCGGCCAGGTCTTCGCGAAGCCGCGCCTCGAGCCCTTCGGCCGACTCCCGCCGCAACCCGAGTCGTTCGTTCGCGCCCTGAAGGCGGTAGAGCGCAGCCAGCGCCGTCTCGCGGGTGCCCGCCGCGTCCGACAACTCGTCCTCCGCCCGTTCACGCTCCGCGAGTAGCTCGGCCAGTTTCTCCTGCGCGCTGCGGCGCCCGATCGCCACGGCGTCGCGTCGCGCCTCTGCATCGGCCCGTCGTTCGGCGACCGCGGCAAGATCGAGCTGCGCGATGCGTGCTCGCAACGCGGCGATCTCGACGGCGAGCTTCTCGGCCCGCTCGGCCGCGGTGGCCTGAAGCGCGAGGGGCCGCAGCCTCTTTCGTACCTCGTCTTCGACATCCCGAGCCCGCTCGATCTGCATCGCGACCCGCGCGAGCTTCAGCTCGGCGCGGTGCTTGCGCCGCTTGAACTTGCCGAGCCCGGCCGCCTCCTCGACGAGATGGCGGCGATCCTCGGGCCGTGAGGCGAGAACCGCATCGACCTTCCCCTGCGAGACGATCGAGTGCATCGACCCACCGAGGCCGACGTCGGCCAACAACTCGACGAGATCCGTCCGGCGTACGGCTGCCTTGTTCACCAGGTACTGACCCTCGCCACCGCGCACGAGGCGGCGCGTAACCGCAATCTCGCTGAAGTCGACCTCCTCGCCGAAGCCGCCGTCCTCGTTGTCGAACACGAGCTCCACCTCGCAGTGGTCGGCGGCGGGCCGAGTGTCCGAGCCACCGAAGAGCACGTCGTCGGGCTTTTCGGCACGGAGCTCCGACGGCGTCAACGAGCCGGCAGCCCACACGATTGCGTCGGCAACGTTCGACTTACCGGAGCCGTTCGGCCCGACGACG
>CAWGDT010000022.1:0-77635 GCA_963821365.1 uncultured Actinomycetes bacterium | reverse complement strand
GCGAGCACGAACCGGAAGAACGGCTCGTAGTACAGCCCGCCGACCTTCCGCGCCCGCTCGAGCTCGGCGTTCGCGATCGCCTCCGCCTCCTCCCACTCCCCGGCGAGGAAGCACGCCTCGCAGAGGTTGCCCGACGCGAAGCCGCCCGTCCCACCCGCGGTCCCGGCGCGCACGTTGTGGGCGAGCCCCTCTCGTGCGACAGCGATCGCGCCGGCGAGATCGCCGAAGTCGAGCACGATGCTCGAGAGGTTGATGTACGCCCTACTCACTTCGCTCGGGTCGTACTCGACGGTCAGCCTTCGCGCCTCCTCGAGATCCTCGCGCACGTTCTCGTAGTCCCCGGCGTTCGCGCGGGATGTCGCCTTCGTGATGAGCGCGGACGCCCGCGGGCCGTCGGCGCCGACCGACGTCGCGAGCTCGATCGCGCGGTCGGCGATGACGATCGACCGTTGCTGCCGGCCCGCCAGCATCTCGAGCCGGGCAACCTGGGCGAGCACGTGAGCGTGGTCGTGGGACGGCGGCTCCCCCTCGATGAGCTCCACGCCTCGCGCGGCCCACTGCGCAGTGCCGAGACCGTCGCCGTGCTGCCAGAGTGAATGTGCGAGGTCGACGGCGACGACGGCCGCCTCGCCGTTCGAGCCCTGGGCCAGGAGCATGTCGAACGCACGGAGGAGCTCCTCGCTGCCGCTCTGCTCCGTGAACACGAGCGCCTTGCCGAGCACGCGCAGTGCCCCGGGGTCGAGACCATCTGTCGACCAGGCGGCGGCCGCGCGCAGGGCGCGAACGCAGGCCGGAAACGCGCCGATCGCGAACGCGCGGAGGCCCGCCTCACGCAGCGCGACGGCTGCGGCGGGCTGCAGCTCGGCGGCATCGAGCCCCGCGCTGCGCGCAAGCTCGATCGCCTGGACGTAGTGGTGGGCGAGCAGCTCCGAGCGGTCCTCCCGGCGGTCGTCCGGCAGGGTCTCGATCCAGCGCGCGACGCGGACGTGGCGCTCCACCCGGTCGGGCCGCGGCAGCTGCGCGTAGACCGCGTCGCGCACGAGACCGTGCACGAACGCGTGCTGTGTCGCGCCGGCAACCGCCGAATGACGCTCGCGGCGGAGGAACTCCTTGCGCCCGAGCGAGCGCAGCAGGTCCCCCACGTCCTCGTCCCGGTCGTGCCCGGAGACGGCGCGGAGGCCGTCCGACCAGACGACGGTTCCCATCACCGCCGCGTCGCGCAGGAGCTCCTTCTCCGCGGGCGGCAGGAGGTCGACGCGCGCGGCGACGATCCCGAGCACGGTGTCCGGGAGCTCGGACGTGGCGCCGCCGGAGGCCTGCATCCGGACGAACTCCTCTGCGTACAGCGGGTTCCCGCCGGCCCGCTCGACGACCGAGGCGCGAAGCGCTTCGTCGGCAGGGTCGCGGCCGAGCAGCGACTCCACAAGGCGCTGCGTCTCGTCCGGCGTCAGCGGCCCGAGCGAGACCGTGAGCGCGTTGCGCTTGCCGCCACCCCACTCCGGGCGCCGCTCGAGCAGCTCCGGCCGGGCACAGCAGACGACGAGCAGGGGGACTCCCTCGACCAGCTCGACGAGCCCGTCCACGAACTCGAGCATTCCCTCGTCGGCCCACTGGAGATCGTCGAACACGAGCACCAGCGGTCTCCGCTCGGCGAGCACCTCGAGGAACATCCGCCATCCGGCGGCGAGCTCGGCGCGCCGATCGGAGAGTGCGACGTCCTCGGGCACGAGCCCGACGAGCGGGCGCAGGCTCGAGTCGATCCTACGCCGCTCGCCCTCGGGGACGATCTCGTCGACCATCGCGGCCAGCTTGCGCGATGCCGCCTCGGCCGAGTCGTTCTCGTGGATCCCGGCCTGCGCCTTGACGACCTCCCCGAGCGCCCAGAAGGTCACGCCCTCGCCGTACGGGAGACAGCGCCCGTAGCGCCAGGTGATGATCTCCTCGTCGTCCGCCACTGCCTGGCCGAGCTCCGCGACGAGCCGGCTCTTGCCGATCCCCGGCACGCCGACGAGCGTCACGAGCTGCGGTGAGCGGTCGACCCGGACGCGCGCGAAGGCGCCGAGCAGAAGCGCCCGCTCGTGCTCGCGGCCCACGAGCGGCGAGGCGGGCTCGCCCGCCGGCTCGCCCACGCGACCTACGGGCTCGACGGCCTCCCATACGGGGACCGGGTCGGCTTTCCCCTTCGCGTGGACCGGCTCGTGCGCGCGGTAGACGATCAGCCGCTCCGTCGCGCGGTGCGTCCCGGCGCCGACGAGGATCCCGTCGACGGGCGCCGCGGCCTGGATCCGCGCCGCGGTGTTCATCACGTCGCCGGCGACCATAGACTCCCCGGCCGTCGTGCGCGCGTCGAGCGCGACGAGCGCCTCGCCGGTCGCGACTCCGACCCGCACGTGAAGGTCGAGCGCGTCGTCGCGCTCGTTGAGCGCGGCGATCGAGTCACGCACGGCCAATGCGGCCCGGACGGCCCGCTCGGGATCGTCCTCGTGCGCCGTCGGCGCGCCGAACACGGCGACCACGGCGTCGCCGATGAACTTCTCGACCGTGCCGCCGTACCGCTCGAGCTCGCGGCGGAGTGTCTCGTGATAGCGGCGCAACAACGCGCGAACGTCCTCCGGGTCGAGGCGCTCGGCGCGCGCGGTGGAACCGACGAGATCGACGAAGACGGCGGTCACGACCTTCCGCTCCTCGCGCGTCCGGGGCTCGGCGGCGAGCGGCGCGCCGCAGCCGTTGCAGAACCGGGCGTCGTCCGGATTCTCCCGTGCGCACTCCGCGCAGGCGATCACGCGGCGAGTGTACGCGTTCTCAGCGCAGCCGACGAACCGTGTAGCCCGGCGTCGGCGAGCGTCCGGATGAGGAGTCTGCGCGTGCTCCTCGTCGCGCGTCTCGAGCGTCAGCTCCGCCTCGGTCTCGAGCACGCCGATGTTGCGGCCCTCGCGATGGTGCTGGATCGCGAGGACGTTCGCGCGGTGCTCGGCGATCAGCCCGACGATGTGCGCGAGCTCGCCGGGCCGGTCCGGGATCAGCAGAGCGACGACGAGGTACCGCCCGGACGCCGTCATCCCGTAGCGGATCACCGAGCTCATCGTGGTCGCGTCGATGTTCCCGCCCGCGAGGAGCGCACACACCGGGCCGTCGCCGGCGACCCGGCCGGCGAGGACGGCCGCCACCGGAGCGGCGCCGGCGCCCTCGGCGACGAGCTTCGAGCGCTCGAGCAAGAGCACGATCGCCTGCGAGATCTCCTCGTCGTCGACGACGACGACCTCGTCCATCAGCTCGTCGAGGATCTCCCGGGTGAGCGTGCCGGGGTGCTTGACGGCGATGCCGTCCGCGATCGTCGCGCCCGCCGGTTCCCTCCCCGCGAACGGCGCGCAGGCTGCCGACTGCACGCCCACGATCCTCACCTCGGGGCGGAGCGCGTCGGAGCGCGATCGCGATTCCGGCCGCGAGCCCGCCGCCGCCGACCGGGATCACGACCGTCAGCTCGCCCGACGGCAGCTGGCCGGCGAGCTCGAGGCCGAGTGTGCCCTGACCGGCGACGACGCGCGAGTCCTCGAAGGCGTGGACGAACGTCGCGCCGGTCTCGGCCTCGCGAGTCCGTGCCACCGCGACCGTCTCGTCGAACCCGTCGCCCGCCAGCTCGACCGTCGCCCCGTACCCCCGTGCCGCCTCGACCTTCGCCATCGGCGCCGCCTCCGGAACGAAGATCGTCGCGGCGATGCCCGCCTCACGCGCCGCCCAGGCGACGGCCTGACCGTGGTTTCCGGCGCTGGCGGTGACGACGCCGCGGCTCCGCTCATCCGCCGACAGCTGCGCGATCGTGTTGTAGGCGCCGCGGATCTTGAACGCGCCGGTGCGCTGCAGGTTCTCGGCCTTGAGCAGGACTGTGCCGCCCGGAGAGACGCGACAGCGTCTCCGAGGAGTACACGGGCGTCACGCGCGCGACGCCGTGCAGCCGTCTCCTGCGCGGCGCGCACGTCGGCGATCGTGGGGCGCTCGATCACGGCTCGCGCCCACCCGTCACCGCATCGACGACCGCCCCGACGGCCGTCAGCGGATCGACCTCGCGGCGCTGAACGCGCTCCACCAGCCCGCGCACCGCCTCGTCCTCCCGCATCGCGTGCCGGACGAGCCGCCTGACTCGTGCGACGGCCAGCGCCTCGACCTCGCCGCTCAGAGTGCGCTCGCGCCGCGCGTCGAGCTCGCCCCGCTCGGCGAGCTCGGCTCGGCGCGCCTCGAGGGCCTCCCACACCTCGACCACGCCCTCGCCGCGGAGCGCCTCCGTCAGCAGGATCGCCGGCCGCCGCTCGCGAACCGGATCGAGCGCCACGATCGAGCGCACGTCCTGGAGCATGGTCCTCGCCGCGGGATGGTCCATCTTGTTGACGGCGATGACGTCGGGAATCTCCATGATCCCCGCCTTGAGAGCCTGCACGGCGTCTCCCGACCCGGGCATCAGCACGAGGAGGACGACGTCGGCGATCCCGATCACCTCCACCTCGCTCTGACCGGTGCCGACGGTCTCGAGGAACACCACGTCCTTTCCGGACGCGTCGACGAGTAGGAGCGTCTGGAGCGTCGCCTCGGCGAGGCCGCCGAGATGCCCGCGCGTGCCCATCGAGCGGATGTAGACGTCCGAGTCGAGGAAGTGGTCGGCGAGGCGGATCCGGTCGCCGAGCAGCGCCCCCTGGGTGAACGGGCTCGACGGGTCGACCGACACGACGCCGACGCTCCTGCCGAGGCCGCGAGCGTGGCGAACGAGTGCGTTCACGAGCGACGACTTGCCGACGCCGGGCGGCCCCGTGACGCCGACCGAAACGGCCCGACCGGTGCTCGGGTAGACGCGGCGGACGATCTCGGCCCCTTCCTCCTCGCCGTCCTCGACGAGGGAGATCGAGCGGGCGAGCGCACGCCGGTCTCCGGCGAGAACGCCGGCGACGAGCTCGTCCAGCGTCCAGCCGCGGCCTCCAACCATCTCGGCTGACTCTACGGCGTCGACCGGCTCTCGGCGTCGCGTGGCGCGAGCACCGCCATCTCGGCCGCTCGGCTGCTGCTCGCGCTGCCGCGTGTCGTCGATCTCCTCCATCAGGGTCCTGATCCGCTCGAGCCCGCTCGGCGCGCGAGCCGGCTCCTCCACCTCGCGCAGCCGCGCGGTGAGGACGACCGCGAGCGCCGCCGCAACGAGGAAGATGCCGCTCGCGATCGCCCACGACGCCCGGGCGCCGACGGCATCCACGAGCAGGCCGCCCCCCGCCATCGAGAGCCCGAGGATCGCGTAGTACGTCGACATCAGGACGGCGAGCGCCCGCCCGCGCATCGCGTCCGGCGCCCCCCGCTGGACGAGCACCTGGTTGCAGACTATTGCAGCACCGTTTCCTATTGTGGCAACAGCAGCAAGGACCGCGGCGAGCGCGATGGTGGGCGAGGCGGACGCGAGCCCGAAACCCGCGGCCATCAACGCGAGCGCTCCGGGGTACACGCGGCGCATGCCGAGCGCGCCGAGCGCCGACGCGGCGAAGAAGCTCCCGATCACGAGGCCGACTCCCGTCGCGCTCACGAGGAGGCCCAGGCCGATGTTGCCCGCTTCCAGGTCGTGCTTCGCGAAGATGACCTCGGCGACGTTGATGCACGCGGTCGCGACGGCCGCCGTGCTCCAGACGACCAGCACCGTCACGAGGTGACGCGAGCTGACGACGAGCCCGAGCCCCTCGCGGAGCTCGCTCCAGTGGCCCTTCGTGATCGGGGCGTCGGAGCGGAGCGCGCTTCCCGCAATTCGCGAGACGAGCACGGCGGAGAGGAGGAACGTTGCCGCGTTGGTCCAGTACGCGAGGTCCACGCCGTCCGAGGCGAGCAGCAGACCGGCGACCGCGGGCCCGATGGTCCAGGCGACGTTCTCGACCGTGGTCAAGAGAGACGTCGCCTGCTCGCGCTCGTCGTCGGTGACGAGGTTCGGGAGGCCGGCCCAGACCGCGGGACGGAAGAACCCGGTCGCGATGCCGTTCACCGCCGCGACCGCGACGATGGCGCTCGGCTCGTCCACGAACGGGAGCACGACGAACGTCACCGCCCGGACGAGGTCGGACGCGATCATCAGCCGCTTGCGCGACAGGCGGTCGACGAGCGGCCCCATGGTCAGCCCGATCAGGACGATCGGGAGGAAGTCGGCGATGAGGAGTGCGGCGAGCCAGCGGCCCGATCCGGTTTCGTCGTAGACGTGGACCGACAGCGCGAGGGCGGCGAGGTACGAGCCGACCGCCGACCCGGCCGTCGCCCAGAAGAGCAGGGCGAAACCACGATTCCGGCGAAGGAGGGACAGACGGCCTGTCGCTCCGAGGAGCACGCGCTGACGCTACCACCGACGCGCGACGCCGAACAGTGGCGGAAAACGCCACGCGGCGAGGAGGCTGCGTACGCTAGGCGGCGACGCCGGCGGCGGCGAACTGCGCGGTGCCGCCCACGCCCTGCGCGCGCGCCTCGACGAGCGCGCGATCGGCATAGGCGCAGAGCGCGAGCGCGTCGCCTGCGGTCTCGAGGTCGCAGATTCCCACGGTCAGCGCGACTCCGGGAAGGGCCGCGAGCGCCGTGCGGGCCCGGGCGACCGCACCGACGGCGCCGTGGCCGTCGGTCGCGGGCAGAACCCACGCCAGCTCACCCTCCCCCGTCCGGGCGAGCACGTCGTCGGCGCGCGCGAGCTCCGCCAACCGCTCGACCGCGACGAGCGCCTCCGGGCGGCCGAACACGTTCGGGCCGGTGTACCCGTCCACGCTCAGCTCGACGAGCACGACCGCGAGCGACTCCCGCTGGGCGATCGCGCGCCGGACGGCGCCGCCGAGCAGCACCTCGAACTCCGCGTGCTCGGGGAGGCCCGTGTGTGGGTCGCGCCCGCAGAGCTCCGCGAGTCGACGCTCGCGCCGCCGGCCGGCCGACACGTCGCGGACGGTCAGCACGTGCCGCGGAGCGTCCCCCGCGCCGGGAACGTGCCGGCTCGCGACGACGACATGCACCCGCTCGCCGTTGTGCCGGCAGAAGGTCAGCTCGCCCTCGAGCTCCGCCCGGCGCTCGAGCGTCGCGTGCCAGGCGTCGAGCTCGTGCCGGAGCTCGGGAGGCCAGAAGGGGAACGGCTGGGCCTGCCCGACGAGCTCCGAGCGCGCGAACCCGAGAAGCTCGCAGAGCCGGCGATTGACCGACACGATGCGGCCCCCCTGGACGAGGAGCATCCCGTCCGGGATCGCGGAGATCAGCTCGCGCGCGGCGAGGAGATCGCCGTCCTCGGCTGCAGCGATCCTCCGGGAGGCTGCGCGGCCGAGCGCGTAGGCAAAGGCCGACGCGCCTGCGATGCCGAGCGCGGCGGCGGTCGCGAGCCACAGCAGGGGAGCCGACGGCTGGGCCGTGCGGATCGTCAGTGCCGCGATCGCGAGGCCCGCGATCGACACGACCAGGAGCAGCACCTCCTCCTTCGTCCTCCTCACCACGCGTGCCTCACGTCGCTCCCGCCTTGACGTTCCGCTCGAACTTGTGCCATCCATGGTCGCCGCGCATGAATCGCCACGTGCCCTTGAGGCGCGCCCACGCCATGATGGGGCGGTACACGAACATCTCGAGCGGCATGAGAGCGAGAAGCCGCGCGATGCCCGAGGCACGGTAGGCCCGGGACTCGAGGTCGAGCATCAGGAGCGCGCCGGTCGTGAGCGCGCTGTTGAGGCAGGTGATGAGCACGGCGAGGAGCGCGAACTCACGCCAGTCGATGAGCCCGGCGATCCCACCGGCGACGAGGGTGCCGATCGCGACGACCTCGAACACGGGCGCGAGGATCTCCGAGACGAGGTAGTACGGCACTCCGAGCAGACCCACCGTCCCGTAGCGAGGGTTGAACCACATCCGCCTGTTCGCCCAGCACGTCTCGAGGACGACGCGCTGCCAGCGCTCGCGTTGCGAGACGAGGTTCTTGACCGAGTCGGGGCCCTCGGTGACCCCGATGCAGTCGGGCAGACACGCGATTCGGTACGCCCGTCCCCGCTCCCGCAGGGTGCGGTGCACCCGGAACGTCAACTCGATGTCCTCGCACGTGAAGTCGGCCGACCATCCGCCGAGCTCCTCGACGAGATCGCGCCTCCACAGCTGGAACGCACCGGCGGCGCAGAGCATGAAGTTGAGCCGCGCCCACGGGGTGCGGTTGTTGAAGAACGCGCGGAGATAGTCGAACGTCTGGAACGCGAAGAGGGGCCGGGAGTCGGGACATGTCTGCTGCAGCCCTCCTTCGAGGACGCGCACGGGGTCGCGCGCGTTCTCGAAGTAGCTGGTCAGCCCGACGACGTGCTCGGGATCGCCCGCGATCTCGCGCATCGCCCGCGTGAGCGCACCGGGGGCGAACACCATGTCGGCGTCGACGCCGCAGACGTAGCGGTACCAAGCGTGGTTGAGCGCCGCGTTGAGGGCGTCCGCCTTGCCGCCGTTCGCCTTGTCGACCACGAGAAGGCGGCTGTCGAGGTGTGAGCGGTAGTAGCCCACGACCTCCGCGGTCGGGACGATCTCCCGTGACGGAGCCTCGATCGGGTCCAGGACGAGGGCGTCTACGAGTCGATCGAGCGTGTCGTCGGTCGAGCCGTCGTTGACGACGATGACCTCGTACTCCGGGTAATCGAGCGCGAGGAGCGACCGGACCGCGTCCACGAGCCCCCCGCCCTCGTTGTAGGCCGGCACGAGGATGCTCACGCCCGGGGCGAAGCGCGACGTCGCAAGCGTGTCCGCGTCGTCGATCGCCCGGTCGCGTCGCCGTCGGCGCGCTTCGACGTGCCCGAGCGCGACGAGCGCGAAGTAGCCGGCGTAGAGGACGGCGAGATAGGCACCGCAGACGAGCACGAGGAGCGGGAGGATGCGCTCGAGCGTCACGACGCACGCTCCAGCGTGGTCGCGGCCGTCTTCGCGAGATCGAGCCTGCGGCGCGCACGCTCGGCTGCGGCGCGACGCAGCCGCCCACCGCCGGCCACCAGGATCCGCTCGAGCTGCTCGGTCTCGGCGCGATCGACGAGGGCATCGAGCGCGCCGACGTCCTGCAGCACGAGCGCAGCGCCCTTCCGCACCGTTGGGTCGGCGTGGTCGACGAGCCCGGCGACGACGGGTGCGACGTCTGGCCCGGCGTCGACGAGCGCCTCCCTGGCAGCCTCGCGGACCCACCACGACTCGTCGCCGAGCAACGGCGCGACGAACGTCGCGGCACCGAGCTTCGCGATCGCCGCCGCCGTGCGACACGCCTGGGCGCGGACGAACGGCTGGGTGTCCGAGAGCAGCTCGAGCGCCCGTCGGAGGGTCTCCGTGGAGCCGGCTGCGCGAAGCGCCTCGAGCGCGGCCGCGCGGACGTGAGGCGACGCGTCGCGGGTGTGTGCCGGAACATGGCGACGCGCGAGCTCCGGGTAGCTACCGAGCAGCCGCACCACGTAGTAGCGAACGACCTCGCTCGGATGCCCGAGCAAGGGAACGAGCCGCGGACCGGGGCGCGGTGCGAGGCGGTCGAGCTCGGTGGCGACGCGCTCCGGCGTCTCGAGCTCCGACGCGAGGGCCTCGACGAGCCCGTCGAGGGCCCACTCGTGGTCGCGGGCCAGCCCGCTGAGGGCCGTGACCGCAGCCACGCGGTCCTCGCGATCGTCGCTGCGCAGCCCGTACCGGAGCAGTGCCCGCGTCTCCGCCTCGTCGAGATCGTCGACCCCGAAGCCGCGGTCCCGGCCGGCAGGCACGGCCCATCCACCGATCGTCTCGCTCTCCGGGCCGCAGGCCTGCCGCCGGGCTCGGTGACGGCCGATCGGGATCGCGGCCGCGAGCAGCAGCCAGCAGCCGCACGCGATGGCGCACATCAAGCCCAGGTTCGCCGCAGTCACCGTCCCTCGGTATCGGCACCCCGGACGAGGGCGCGCTCACCCTTCCGGGGGAGGGTTGACTCTAGGCGATCGGGCCGCTGGGGCGCGCCGCCTTGGCCATGCGCGCGGCGACGACCGAGGCTAGCGCGACGCGGTCCGTGTCGCCGATCGGACGGCCGAACGAGGTGAAGAGGAGCCCCGACTGGATCCGCCCGTGCTGGAGGATCACGGCGTCGACGTATGCGCGAACGGGCTGGCTGGCGCCGGCCCTGACGTTCACCACGATCCGGTACGCCGCGGTCTTCGGCGACAGCGAGGGGAAGGGGATCTTCTTCGCCGACACGACCGTGACCTTCTGGCCCGGTCCGGCGGAGAGCCGGATGATGTCCCCGAGGCACGTGGTCGTCTGGTTCGTCGACCCGCGGCTCCAGGATGCGTTCGCCTCACGCAGCGAGCGGTACACCTGGGCGGTCGAGCCGACCGTCACGAACACCGGCCCCTGGGCGAAGCGGAAGTCCGGTGATGCTGCGTCCCCGGTCACGGTGAGGTCGGTCTCGTCGAGGGCGCCGCAACGCGCGCCCTTCGGCAGATGCTGGTCCTTGTCGCGGGCGACCGAGGTGAACCCGGTGCCCAGGTCGCCGCGCTTGAGGACGACCGACCGTGCGGTCGCAAGGCCCGCCTTGGTCAGCGCCTTCGTCGGCTGCCCGTCAGCGGCGAGCGTGGCCGCGGGTGCGGCGAGCGCGCCGGTCAGGACGACGAGGAGCAGGATGCGCACGATCTCACTGTACTCCTGCGACCTCTCGCCGCACGAGAGCGCTCACCTGGGGTCGTAGGCGAGGTTCGGGCGCAGCCAGCGCTCGGCCGTCGCGAGCTCCATCCCCTTGCGCGCGGCGTAGTCCTCGACCTGGTCGCGCCCGATCCGGCCGATCGCGAAGTACCGGGCAGCGGGATGCCCGAAGTAGAGCCCGCTGACGCTCGACCCCGGAAGCGAGGCGTACGACTCGGTGAGCGCGAGGCCGGCCTCGTCCGCGTCGAGAAGCGAGAAGAGCGTCGACTTCTCGGAATGGTCGGGGCACGCCGGGTAGCCGAACGCCGGCCTGATCCCGCGATAGCGCTCTCCGACCAGGTCGTCGGTCCCGAGGTGCTCCTCGGGCGCGTACCAGGAGCGGCGGGACTGCTCGTGGAGCCACTCGGCGAAGGCCTCGGCGAACCGATCGGCGAGCGCCTTCACCATGATCGCGTTGTAGTCGTCCCCCTCCGACTCGAACGATGCAGCGAGCTCGTCGGCCCCGTGCACGCCGACGGCGAACGCGCCGACGTGATCGGAGAGCCCCGCGTCGGCCGGCGCGACGAAGTCCGCGAGCGAGCGATTCGGGCGCGAGTCGTCGTGCGCGGCCTGCTGGCGGAGCATCGGGAAGCGGACGGCTTCGCGCCCGTTGCCGGTCGCGAGCACGACGTCGTCCTCCTCGGTGGCCGCGGGCCAGAAGCCGTGCACGCCACGCGGGACGAGAAGCCCCTCGGCGACGATCCGATCGAGCAGGACGTTCGCCGCGTCGAACAGGTCACGCGCGGCCTCGCCCTTCTCGGGGTGCTCGAGGATCGCCGGATACCGCCCCTTCAGATCCCAGGCGTGGAAGAAGAACGTCCAGTCGACGTAGCCGCGCAGCTCGGAGAGCGACGGCTCGACGATGCGCGTCCCGGTGAACGCCGGCACCGCGACGTCGTCGGCGTGCCAGTTGATCGGCGTACGCCGCTCGCGCGCGGCCCGGATCGGCAGCAGCGGCCGGCGCTCGCGCTCGGCGTGGAGCGCGCGCAGGCGCTCCTGCTCGACCCGGTTCTCGCCGTCGAGGGCGGCACGGCGCTCCGGCTCGAGGAGCGACCCGACGACGGCGGTTACGCGAGAGGCGTCGATGACGTGGACGGTGGGCTGCGTGTACTCGGGCGCGATGCGGACCGCGGTGTGCTGCCGCGACGTGGTCGCGCCGCCGATGAGGAGCGGCAGCTCCATGCCGCGGCGCTCCATCTCCTTCGCGACGACGACCATCTCGTCGAGAGACGGCGTGATCAGCCCCGACAGCCCGACGATGTCGCAGTCCTGCTCGACGGCCGTGTCGAGGATCGCCTCCGCCGGGACCATCACTCCGAGGTCGATCACCTCGTAGCCGTTGCAGCCGAGCACGACGCCGACGATGTTCTTGCCGATGTCGTGCACGTCCCCCCTGACGGTCGCGAGGACGACGCGGCCAACGCTCCGTGAGCTCCCGTTCTTCTCGGCCTCCATGAACGGCTCGAGGTACGCGACCGCGCGCTTCATCGCCCGCGCGCTCTTCACGACCTGCGGCAGGAACATCCGGCCCGATCCGAAGAGGTCGCCGACGACGCGCATCCCGTCCATCAACGGCCCCTCGATCACGTCGAGCGGCCTCGTGACCGACCGACGAGCCTCCTCGACGTCCTCCTCGATGAAGTCGACGATCCCGTGCACGAGCGCGTGCTCGAGCCGCTCGGAAACCGTCGCGTCACGCCAGGCGACGTCCTCCTCCCGCTCGACGGCCGTGCCCTCGAACCGGCCCGCGAGCGCGACGAGGCGCTCGGTCGCATCGGGTCGGCGGTTCCAGATCACGTCCTCGACGTGCTCGAGCAGCTCCGGCTCGATGTCCTCGTAGACCATCAGCAGTCCGGCGTTCACGATCCCCATGTCGAGCCCGGCGCGGATCGCGTGGAAGAGGAACGCGGCGTGCATCGCCTCGCGCACGTGCTGGTTGCCGCGGAAGGCGAACGAGAGGTTGGAGATGCCGCCGCTCGTCCGCGCGCCGGGGCAGCGCTCCTTGATCAGCGGCAGTGCCTCGATGAACGCCTTCGCGAACTCGTTGTGCTCCTCGATTCCCGTGGCCACCGCGAGCACGTTCGGGTCGAAGACGATGTCCTCGGGCGCGAAGCCCGCCTGCTCGGTCAACAGCCGGTACGCGCGCTCGCAGATCTCGACCTTCCGCTCGACGGTGTCCGCCTGGCCCTGCTCGTCGAACGCCATGACGATCACGCCGGCGCCGTACCGGCGGACCGCCAGCGCCTGCTCGAGGAACGACGCCTCGCCTTCCTTGAGCGAGATCGAGTTGACGATCCCCTTGCCCTGGAGGCAGCGGAGCCCCGCTTCGAGCACCGTCCAGCGCGAGCTGTCGACCATGATCGGCAGCCGTGCGGCCTCGGGCTCGGTCGCGAGCAGGTTGAGGAAGCGGGTCATCGTGCGCGCGCCGTCGAGCAGGTCCGCGTCCATGTTCACGTCGAGCGCGTTCGCGCCGTTCCGCACCTGCTCGATCGCCACCTCGACCGCGGCCTCGAGGTCGTCCGCCTCGACGAGCGACCGGAATCGCGCGGAGCCGGTCACGTTCGTGCGCTCGCCGATCATCACGAAGCCCGTGTCCGGGCCGATCGTGAACGGCTCGAGACCGCTCCACCGTGTCTGCCGCTCGCGGACGGGGATCGGCCGTGTAGCCATCCCGTCGACCGAGGCCGCGATCTGCCGAACATGCTCGGGCGTCGTCCCGCAACACCCGCCGACGACGTTGAGGAGGCCGTCCTCGGCGAATGCGCGCAGGTACCGGCTCGTGTCGCCCGGCTCCTCGTCGTGCTCGCCCATCGCATTCGGCAGCCCGGCGTTCGGGTAGCACGAGACGTACGTGTCCGCGACGCGCGCGAGATCCTCGACGAACGGCCGCATCTCACTCGCGCCGAGCGAGCAGTTGACGCCGACGATCAGCGGTCGCGCGTGCTCGACGGACACCCAGAACGCCTCCGCCGTCTGACCCGAGAGGTTGCGGCCGCTCCGGTCGATCGCGGTGAACGAGAGCCAGAGCGGCAGCCCTGGCGCCACGTCGGCTGCCGCGACGATCGCCGCCTTGGCGTTGAGCGTGTCGAAGATCGTCTCGATCAGAAGGAGGTCGACCCCGCCCTCGGCGAGCGCCGCGATCTGCTCCGCATAGGTCGCCCGCACCTCCTCGAACGTCACGGAGCGGTACGCGGGATCGTCGACCTTCGGCGAGACGGAAAGCGAGACGTTGAGCGGTCCGACCGCGCCGGCGACGAACCGCGGCCGGTCCGGGGTCCGCGCCGTCCACGCGTCGGCAGCGGCGCGGGCGAGACGCGCGCCCTCCCTGCTCATCTCGGCGGCGAGGTGCTGGAGGTCGTAGTCGGCCTGTCCGATCGACGTCGCCGTGAACGTGTTCGTCGTCGCGATGTCCGCGCCGGCCTCGAAGTACGCGTCGTGGATCTCGGCCACGAGGGACGGGCGCGTGATGTTGAGCAGGTCGGGGTCGCCCTTGACGTCGCGGCCGTGGTCCCGCAGGCGTTCCCCCCGGTAGTCGGCCTCGGTCAGGCCGCGTCGGTGGATGAGGACACCCCACGACCCGTCGAGCACGGCGATGCGCCGGTCGAGGATCTCTCTCAGCTGATCGATCGCGCTCACGCCTCTCCTCGTGGGCCGCCTCCTGCCTCGAGAGCCCGACCGGGGATGCGCCGGGGGCTCTTTAGGCGTTTGGTGACCCGGTCGCCAAGCTGCCTGTCAAAGCTCTCCGGGACCTCTCACGATAGCGACCGGGGGCGAGATCGGCGAGGCCCGGGCTACGAGCAGTCGGCGAGCGCGGCGAGCGCGCGGCAGACCTCGGCCCGGCGTGACGGAGTCGAGGCACCAATCCGTCTCGTGAGCGATCTGGTCGGGGCGAGACGAAGGTTGTCGAACGAGGCAGCGCAGCGTTCGCGCAGCCCGTCGGCCTCGTCCAGTGAGATCTCGGTCGGGATCCCGCGCACCGTTCGTGTCACCGGTGCGACCGTGATCCGGGCGAGCGCAGGGATCACGTCGGTCCTCGTCACGACGAGAACCGGACGGCGTTTCTCCCGCCCCTCCGCCCACCACACTTCGCCCTGCCTTGGAGTCACCACGACTCCTCAGCCAGCATCCGCTCGAAAGCCTCGTCTGCCCCGGCCAACTCCTGCGCCGTCTGGGGCATCCTGGTGTAGGCCTCGACGATCTGACGCCCGATCTCCTCGCGCTCGAGCCGGTCGACGAGATCCTCGAGCGCGAGCCGCACCGCCTCCGACCGGCTCGTGAGGAGTCCCGCGGTGACGAGCGAGTCGACCCGGTCGACTAGTGTCTCTCCGACGCGCGTGACGAATTGGGCCATGCGTTCAGCATATCGTTCTTGCAATGCAATTCGCAACGACGTTCAGCTCTTGAGCACGTTCGGCGAACCACCATGCCGGTCAGAGCACTGGCAAGACCTCTGCAGGTCGACGACTACCGGCGCTCGGCTCAGCCGGTCGTTCGGCCGGACACGCTCAGCTGGTTCTCGGCGTGCCGGATCCGCTGCTCGAGCTGCCAGCGGTCGGCGGTCGACTCGCCCGCCTCGACCTTCTCGAGCTCGGCCTTCGCAGCGTCGAGCTGGGCCTGTGCTCGGGCGTCGTCGATCTCCTTGACGTTCACCGCGTCGTCGACGAGCGCGAGCGCGCGGTCGAGCTCGACCTTGAAGAACCCGGGCCCGGTCGCGAACTCGAGGATCTCGCTGCCACCGACGTGCACGCGGGTCGAGCCCGCCTTGAGCGTCGCGACGAGCGGCGCATGCCGCGCGAGCACGCCGATCTCGCCCGCCGCGCCGGGGACGATCAGCATGTGCGCCTCGCCGGAGAACACGGGGCCGTCCGGCGTCACGACAGCGACGTCGAACGGCGGGTGATCGGCGACGTCCGCCACCTAGGCGGCGACCTGCTCGAGCTGCCGCGCCTTCTCCCGCACGGCGTCGATCGGCCCGACCATGTAGAACGCCGCCTCGGGCAGCTCGTCGCACTCGCCCTGGATGATCGCGTCGAAGCCGGCGATCGTGTCCTCGAGCTTGACGTATTCGCCGGGCGTGCCGGTGAACTGCTCGGCCACGAAGTTGGGCTGCGAGAGGAAGCGCTCGACCTTGCGGGCGCGCGACACCACGAGCTTGTCCTCGTCGGTGAGCTCGTCCATCCCGAGGATCGCGATGATGTCCTGCAGGTCCTTGTACCGCTGCAGGATCTGCTGGACGCTCGTCGCGACTCGGTAGTGGTCCTCGGAGACGATGCCGGGCTGGAGCGCCCGCGACGTCGAGTCGAGCGGATCCATCGCGGGATAGATCCCCTTCTCGACGATCGCCCGGGAGAGCGTCGTCGTCGAGTCGAGGTGCGCGAACGTGTTGGCCGGCGCCGGGTCGGTGAGGTCGTCGGCGGGCACGTAGATCGCCTGCACCGAGGTGACGGAGCCCGTCGTCGTCGAGGTAATGCGCTCCTGCAGCTGGCCCATCTCGGTGGCGAGCGTCGGCTGGTAGCCGACCGCGCTCGGCATGCGGCCGAGCAGCGCAGACACCTCCGAGCCGGCCTGGACGAAGCGGAAGATGTTGTCGATGAACAGGAGCACGTCCTGGCCCTGGTCGCGGAAGTACTCCGCCATCGTCAGACCCGAGAGGCCGACACGGAGCCGGGCCCCCGGCGGCTCGTTCATCTGGCCGTAGACGAGTGCGACCTTGTCGATCACGCCCGACTCGGTCATCTCGAGCATCAGGTCGGTGCCCTCGCGGGTGCGCTCACCGACACCCGAGAACACCGAGACGCCACCGTGCTCCTTCGCGAGGTTGTGGATCAGCTCCTGGATGAGCACCGTCTTGCCGACGCCGGCACCGCCGAACAGCCCGACCTTGCCGCCCTTGATGTACGGCGCGATCAGGTCGACGCACTTGAGGCCGGTCTCGAAGATCTCGATCTTCGGCGACAGATCGCGGAACGCCGGGGGATCGCGGTGGATCGGCCAGCGCTCGACGTCCGCCGGAGGCTGCGGCTCGCCGTCGATCGCCTGCCCGATCACGTTCCACAGGCGGCCGAGCGTCGGCTCCCCGACCGGGACCGAGATCGCCCGGCCGGTGTCGACGACGTCGGTGCCCCTGGCGAGACCGTCGGTCGAGTCCATCGCGACCGCGCGCACGCGGTCGTCGCCGAGGTGCTGCTGCACCTCTGCGACCAGCGTTCCGGTGGGCAGCTCGATCTCGAGCGCGGTCAGGATCTCGGGCAGACTGTCGGGGAAGACGACGTCGACCACGACGCCCTTGATCTCGATGATCTTCCCGACGTTGCGGCCGGACGTGCTGGTTTCAGGCATGGGGCTCCGATGGGCGTGTCGTTTGACCGAGAGGCGCGCCGACGGGCGGCCGGCGACGGAGTCTAGCCAATGGTCGGAGCAGGCCGAACGGGTCCCGGCGCTCCCGGGACGGGCCGTCCGACAGCGCCTCGACACGCTCGGCGTGGTCGAGGCGTCAGACGTCGGACGTGACGAATGTGGGCGTCACGAACACGCCCGTAGCGTACGCGTCGGGGCTCGACACCCGCCGCCCGGCGGCGCCCCGCTGCTAGCCGTCCGCGCCGCCGCCGCCCGGGGCGGCGGGCACCGCGACGACGTTCACCGGCGCCCAGTAGTCGACGCGCCAGGGTGAATCTTTGCCGCCGCGCTGCCGCAGGCCGATGTAGAACTCCGTCGGCCCGAGGCCGTCCTTGTTCTTTCCCGGCGTCAGTAGCACCTGCAGCACGACGTGCCCGGGGGTCACTTCGTTGACCGAGAACGCAGCGCCCTCGAGGCCCTTCGTGGGGAAGTACTGCACCGGGATGTTGCCGGTCAGCCACTCCTTGCGGGTGCAGTTGCACGACTGCTTGAGCTCCTGGTCGGCAAGCGTCCACGCCTTCGAGAGGTCCTCCCGCCCCACCGCGGCGAGGACGAATTCCCCGGCGGCCTCACGCGCTGCCTTCGGGACGTCGGTCTCCTTCGGCGTCGTCTGCGTGACGACGCCGGGCAGATCCTCCGAGGCGTAGCCGGACGGGACGGAGCCGCGATCGGCCGCCGGCGACGAGTCGCCCGAGCCGAGCCGCACCGTCACGAACGCGACGACACCCGCGATGAGGACCAGTGCAGAGGCCCACACCACGGCCCGTGTAAAGCCAGGCGAACGCAGGCGCTCCATCACGCCCGGAGGGTAGCCGAGCGGGTTTCGGAATTCGTTCGGTGCATGTGAACTACGCGTTACGGCGGTAGAGGAGGAGGCCGAGAGGCACGAACGCGGCCAGGAGCGCCTTCGGCGCGAGCTCCTTCGAGACGAGCTGGCGGCCCTGCGGGACGAGCTTCCCGGTGCCGACGCGCGCACGAACCGCCTCGACGAGGCCGCGGGTGTCGCCCTCGTTGATCACGGGGGCGCCCACCGCCCCTGCGACGAGCCGCAGCGACCGGCTCGACGTCGGGTCGGGGCGGTACGCCGGGTCGCGGTTCCCGTTGTCGTCGAAGACGGCCTCGTCGCGTCGCCAGACCTGGACGAAGATCATGGACACGCGGCCGTCGCGCAGCCGGTCGCTGAGCGTCTCGAGATCGACCGGGATCGTCTCCCCGTCCGAGATGACGACTGCGACCCGCCGCCGGGTGTCCGGCCGGAAGAACGCCACGCGGCCGAGGTCGCCGAGCGCCGCGAAGGCGGTCGCCCGCCGCGCCCTCCTGTCCGGCGGCGGACGCTCGATCCCGATCGCGCGATCGATCACGGCCGAGAACGCGTTCGCGCCGAGCGTCGGGAAGAGGTGCGGGAGGACGCGGTCCGAGAGCGACGCCACGCCGACGCGCGTCTCCGGGATCGCGTTGCGCAGCTGCTTCGCGACGGCACGCCCCCGGTCGAGCCGGGTCGGCTCGGTCGGCGCGCGGCGGGCCAGCATCGACCGCGTGACGTCGACGACGACGAGCACCTCCGAGCCCTCGCGACCGCTGGTGCTCTCCGAGCGCGCCACCACCGGCTGGGCGGCGGCCAATGCCACGAGCACGGCGACCAGCCCGAGCAGCGCGAGATCGACGACGGTGGAGCGGCGGCCGGCGGCGGCAAGGCCGAGCGCAGCGGCAACCGCGGCCGAGCGTCGGCGCCCCCTGAAGAACGCGAGCACGCCGAGCGCGCCGAGGAGGCCAACGAGCGCCGCCCACGGCGTGAGGAAGCTGACGGACACGTCAGAAGCCGGAGCCGCTGGTCGCCGACCCCGCACCGGGGCTCGGCAACGGCGAGCGCGTGTCGCCGCTCCCCGCCACGCCCGAGCCCGACGCACGGAGCAGCTTGAGCGCCAGCTCGAGGTCGTAGACCGCCGTCTGGTTCGAAGGGTCGAGGATCACCGCCCGCTCGAGGAACTCGATCGCGCGGCGCACGAAGACCTGGCGCTGGGTGGGCGAGTTGCGCGCCTCCTCGAGCATCATCGCGGCGCGGAGCACCGCGAGCCGCGCCCGCCTCCCGACACTCGGATCGCGATCGAACGTGCGCCCGAGCGTGCGCTCGGCGGCGCTGCGGCGGGTGACGTCCTCGAACACGCGGATCGGATCGCGCGGCTTGCTCTGCCAGAACCGGTCGACCGCCTTCCGGTAGTCGACATCGTCGGAGACGCCGAGGAACGAGGCGGAGACGCCCCGCGGAAGGAGCGTGTCGGGCCGCCAGGTCGCGGCGGCGCCGGCGCCGTAGGCGGCGTCGCCGTCGCGGAGCCCGCGGTCCCAGCGAAGCACGTCGGCGGCGAGGGCGACGAGCAGCGCGGCCGCGACGACGAGCGCGGCGACGGCGACGGCACCGCCGACGGGACGGAGCCAGGTCGGGGCCCTCACGCCGCGTTCCCCCACGTGAGACGCGCGCACCAGCGCTCGTTGAGCGCGAGCAGGCCGAGCAGCACGGCGCCGACGCACACGAGCGCCCACGGCGACGACCCGACGAGCGTCAGGCGCTCGCGCACGGTCGTGTTTCGGAGCAGCTCGGGGCGGTCGACGAGCACGCCCTTGCCCGCGATGGCCGTGAACATCTTCCTGTCCTCCTGCGCCGGGAAGAGCGGGATCACGCGAAGCCGGATCCCGTCCCGCTCGTAGGTCGTGAGCTCCTCCGTCAGCGCGGCGGTGTCGAAGCCCGAGTCGTCGAGGTCGCTGAGCAGCAGGACGGACAGCGACCGGTCGCCCTCGCGGGCGATCACCTGGCGCGCCTCGGCGAGCCCGGTCGAGATGCGGGTACCGCCGCGGAACGCGAGCGACCACGGGCTCTCCTCGCGCGGCCGCGCGGGGTTCGGGCTCGGGTTGCCGCCGCCGCGGCCGCCGAAGCCCCGCGGACCGCCGAATCCGGCCGCCCCCTGGTCGAAGAAACGGAGCATCGGACGGAGCTCCTCGCTGCGTGTGTCGGGCGGGAGCATCTCGTACGCGCTGTCGGAGAAGACGACGAGGCCGATCCTCCCCTCCGTCTCCGCGAGCGACTGCAGGACGCGCATCACGCGCTGGGACTTCTGCGCGTCGACGCTCGTCGAGAGGTCGAGCACGACGATGCCGCCGCTGCCGGTGGCGAAGTAGCTCGTCGGCAGGGCGTGCAGGTTGCGGGCCAGACCGAAGGCGCCGAGCAGGAGCCCGAGCGCAGCGGCCGCGAGCGCGATGCGCAGCCACCGGGTCCGGCGGTGCTCACCACGCAGCTCGTCCGCCGCCGAGGTCGGCAGCCCGCTGCGCCGGCGGAGGGAGAGCTCGCTCATACCGGCACCATCTCGCCTCGCGCCGCCTCCTCGGCCCGGCGGGCAAGGCCCTCGACCTCGTCGGCGCTCGACGCGCGCGGCGACCAGGCGAGCTCCCGCGCCTCGTCGGCGAGGTCCGCGAGCCCGACCGCGTCGAGCTCTCGGGCAACGAGCTCGAGCGCCCGACGTCGGTCGCGAGCGGCGGCGCCGTTCCCGGCCTCGCTCCGCGCGAGCGCGAGCGCACGCTCGAGCGGGGGCCGCTCGTCGCGTGGCGCCGTCTCCTCCGGGGCCGGAGGAACGTGCCAGAGGCGGCGCCCGAGCCACACGGCGCAGCCGGCGAGGGCGAGCGCGCCCAGAAGCAGCACGACGGCAAGCGTCTTCGGCCCGAACCGCGTCGTTACCGCCGGGAGCTCGGTCTGGCTCGCGCGCCAGCGGATCGCCTCGACGTCGGCCGCCGCGACGCGCGAAGCGACGATCACCGGCGGCCAGTCGACGATGTCCCGGCCGGTGCCCGGGCTGTCGTTGAAGCGGTACCGGACGAGGCCCGACTCGAAGGCGGCGATGCCCCTCGCGCCCGCCGGCTCGCAGCCCTCACGCAGGCAGCGGAGCGTGTAGCGGAAGACGACGTGCGCGGTCGCGCCTTCCACGTGGCGCTCGACGACGGGCTCGCCCACGACCTCGTATGGCGCGAAGTCGGCCTGCAGTCGGATCGAGCCCGGGTCGACGACGGTCGTGTCGGCGACGACGTCCGCCATCGCGACGACCGGCGTCCCGAACGCGACGACGTCCGGCTCGATCCTCGCCGTGACCGCGACGGCTCTCGCGGGAGCTCCGACCGCGTCTCCCTCGCCCCGCGCGGCGACCCAGAGCTCCTTGATCGCGAGGCCGACCAGCACCGCGGCCGCGACCTGCACGGCGATGACGGCCCAGCGCCTCACGCTGCATGCCCCCATGCCGCCTGGCGCTCCGCCGACCAGCTGAGGAAGGCCTCGAAGACGTGCTCGCGGTCGTCGCTCCCGATCAGCACGGGCTCGATCGCCAGCGAGCGCAGCCCGTCGACGAACCCCGCGAGCCGCGCCTCGTGACGATCGCGCCAGACGCGCGACTCGCCCGTCGAGAGCCGCACCGTCCGCACGCGGCCGTCGGAGCCGACGAGCGGCGTGACGAGGCGGTCGACGTCGGGGAAGCGCTGCTCCCACACGGGGTCCTGGACCACGACCGGCACGATGTCCCAGCCGCGGTCGAGCGCCGACTCCCACGTCGCGAGCGGCGTCGGCTCGAGGAAGTCCGAGAGCACGAACACGAAGCTCGCCGACGGCACCTGGCGTCGGTGGAGCGTGAGGAACTCGAACATGCCCGTGATGCCGTCCGCAGGCTCGTCGCGCTCGGGCACCGCATGCTCGGCGAGCGTCATGTGCCTACGGCCGCTCGTCGGCGGGCACCAGTCGACGACGCCCGGCCGCTCGTGCTCGAGACGGCCGACGAGTCCACGCGACTCGGCGACGCTGGCCTCGATCAGCCCACGCGCCACGTCGGCTGCCACCGCCTTGTGCAGAAACGGGAAGCCGGGAGGGCAGAGAGACATCCCGGCGCGACGGTCGAGGCAGACGACGACGCGCGGCGCCTCGTCGGCGAGATACTCGCGGACGACGAACTCGTCGGTCGCTCGCGCGCCCGAGAGCCGTGCCGAGGACGCCCAGTCGATGCGGTGCGGGTCGTCGCCCGACACGTACGTGCGCGATCCGGCGATGTCCGAGCCGGAGCCCCGGCGCGCGCCGTGCATCGACCCGAACGCGAGCCCGATCAGCCGCCGCCGCGAGACGAGCGGGAAGGTGAGGCTTGCGCCGATCATTCGCCGGGGGACGTCGCAGGCGCGTCGTCGAGCGCGGCGATGGGCGGCGGCGCGAGCGTGAGGCATTCGTCGGCGAAGCGCTCCATCACCCTCGCCATCCCGTGCTGGCGCGCCTCCGCGAGCTTGGCCGGCGTCAGCACGACGCGGTGACCGAGCACGGCGACGAGCAGGCGCTCCACGTCGGCCGGGACGACATACTCGCGGCCGTGGAGCAGGGCCCAGCCGCGCGCCGCGCGCTCGAGCGCGAGGCTTCCGCGCACCGACGCGCCGACCGAGGTCGCGCCCATCTCACGGGTCGCGCGGACGAGCGCGACGATCCACTCGGCGATCAGCGGGTCGAGATAGATGGTCGTCGTCGCGCGCTGGAGCGCCTCGATCTCCTCGACGTCCACGATCGGGCGGAGTGTCGCGAGCGGGTGCTCCACTCGCTGGTCCTCGATCACCTGCAGCTCCTCGAGCGCGGACGGATAGCCGAGCGACGTGCGCAGGAAGAAGCGGTCGAGCTGCGCCTCGGGCAGCGGGAACGTTCCCTCGTACTCGATCGGGTTCTCGGTCGCGAGGAGAAGGAACGGCCGCGGGACGGCCTTCGTCGCGCCGTCGACGGTCACCTGTCGCTCGGCCATCGCCTCGAGCAGAGCCGACTGCGTCTTCGGCATCGCGCGATTGATCTCGTCCACGAGGACGACGTTCGCGAAGATCGGGCCGGGCCGGAACTCGAAGTCGCGCGTGCGCTGGTCGTACACCGCGAGCCCCGTCACGTCGGTCGGCTGGAGGTCGGGCGTGCACTGGATCCGCGTTCCCACCGCTCCCTCGATCGACTGGGAGACCGCGCGCGCGAGCACGGTCTTGGCCGTGCCCGGGACGTCCTCGAACAGGACATGGCCGCCGCAGGCGAGCGCCGTCAGGACGAGGCGGATCTCGTCGCGCTTCCCGTGGACGACCGTCTCGATGTTCGAGAGCAGCCGCTCGGCGACGGCGACCGCCTCCTGGAGGTCGTCGGCTCGCGTCGGGTCGGCCAACACGCCGACGAGTGTAGTCGGGGTGTCCAGGCCGCTCGTCCCGTCGAATAGGGGTGGGTCTAGAAGTCGCTCGCGGGACGTGCCGGCTTCACGGAGCGCGACGGGGGAGCGGGCGGTAGGATCCGCAGCTCGCCTGCCCGCAGCGCGTCGACCTTGATCGCGCGCAGCCCGTCGCCGAAGACGGCGCCCGGCACCGCCCCGCCCGGCGCGGCCAGGTCGCCCGGAGCTTCGTGGTTGGCGGTCGTCCCCACGGCCCACGCTCCGACCGCGACCACCGCGGTCGCCGCGACCGACGCGGCTCGCCCGACGACGCGGCGCGGGAGCCGGCCCACGCGGACGGGTGAGATCTGGAGCGGTCGCGAAAGGAGCTCGAGGGGAGCGGCACGGAGCTGGTCGGCGAGCCAGCGGCTCTGCTCCTCGAACGCGCGGCAGGCGGCACATGACGCCGTGTGACTCGCGACGGCGCGGATCTCGACCTCGGTGATCGCGCCGTCGAGCCGCTGCGAGAGCAGCGCTCGTGTCCGGTCGCAACGGCGCGTCGACATACCCGTCATGCTGACTTGGACGACGAAACGCGCACGCGGTTAGAAGAGCTTCGTCCGGGGGTCGATCGCGATCCCGACCACGACCATCACGAGGCCCATCGCGAGGAACAGCCAGGACGTCGCGCGGGCATCGTCACGCTCGTCGACCGTTGCCTGCCGGACGCCCTTCGAGAAGATGCCGACGCCGAGCAGGGCGCCGAGCGGCTCGGCGTCCTCCGCGTCCCCCGCGGGCCGCAACGGGCCGCGAACGCCCGCGAACACGCCCAGCACGACGAGGAAGCAGCCGACGAGGTAGAGCCCCGTCGCGGCGGAGCGAGACGCCGAGCCGCCGAAGGCGAGCCCGATCAGGGCCGATACGGCCACGATCCCGAGAATCGCGATCCCGAACAGCAGGACGATCCGTCGCGCTGCGGCGCCCACGTCCGGGCCGGTGGGGCCGCTACCCGGCCGACTCGACCGGCTGCGCGGTTGCCGGCTGCTCGGCGATGCTCATCGGCCACCGCTCGAGGGGGTAGTGGCACGCGACGAGGTGGTCGTCGGCGATCGGTGCGAGCGGCGGCGTGTCGACGTCGCATCGCCCCTGCTGGAAGCGCGGGCACCGCGGGTGGAAGTTGCAGGCGCTCGGCGGATTGATCGGGTTCGGGACGTCGCCCTCGAGCACGACGCTCTTCCGCGCACGTCCCACGTCGGGGCTCGGGATCGGCACCGCGGAGAGGAGCGCGCCCGTGTACGGATGCTTCGGATGCACGTACAGCTCGTCGCGCTGCGCGAGCTCGACCGCCTTGCCGAGGTACATCACCATCACGCGGTCCGAGATGTGCCGCACGACGTTCAGGTCGTGCGCGATGAAGACGTACGTGAGCCCGAACTCCTTCTGCAGGTCCTTGAGCAGGTTCAGGATCTGGGCCTGGACGGAGACGTCCAGCGCCGATACCGGCTCGTCGCAGAAGATCAGCTTCGGGTTGACGGCCAGCGCGCGCGCGACACCGATCCGCTGCCGCTGCCCGCCCGAGAACTCGTGCGGGAAGCGGTTGTAGTGCTCGGGGTTCAGGCCGACGACCTCGAGCAGCTCCTGGACGCGGCGCTTGCGCTCGGCCGGTGTCCCGATCCCGTGGAGCTCGAGCGCCTCGCCGATGATGAAGCCGACCCGCTTGCGCGCGTTGAGCGACGCATACGGGTCCTGGAAGACCATCATCATGTTCCGCCGCAGCGGGCGCATGTCGCGACGGGAGAGGCCCGTGATGTCCTGGCCCTCGAAGAGGATCCGGCCCCCCGTCGGCTCGAGCAGCTTCAGGACGCAGCGGACGAGCGTCGACTTGCCGCAGCCCGACTCGCCGACGATCCCGAGCGTCTCACCCTCGCGCAGCGTGAACGAGACGCCGTCGACCGCCTTCACGGTCGCGATCTCCTTCTGGAACACGATCCCGCGCGTGATCGGGAAGTGCTTCTTCAGGTCCTCGACGACGAGGAGCTCGTTGCCGTTCTGCCCGGTGCTCACGAGGGCGCTCCGGCCGTGAGCGACGCCACGAGCTTCGCCGCCTCGCGCGCCTTCGTCTCCTCGTCGAGGTGGCACGCCTGCTCGTGCGACGCATCCGTGCCGACGATCGCGAGCTGCGGCTCCTGCTGCCGGCAGATGGGCATCGCGAAGGCGCAGCGCGGATGGAAGCGGCAGCCGGACGGCGGGTTGAGCAGCGACGGCGGCTGGCCCGGGATCTGGTACAGGCGCTCGACGTTGACGTCGAGCCGCGGTAGCGACCCCATCAGGCCCCACGTGTACGGGTGGCGCGGCTCGTTGAAGATCGAGCGCACGGGCCCCCGCTCGACGATGTGAGCGGCGTACATCACGATCACGTCGTCGGCGGTCTCGGCGACGACGCCGAGGTCGTGGGTGATCATGATCACGGCAGAGCCGTAGTCCTCCTGGAGGCGTTTGAGCAGCGCGAGGATCTGCGCCTGGGTCGTCACGTCCAGCGCCGTCGTCGGCTCGTCGGCGATGATCACGTCCGGGTTGTTGATCAGCGCCATCGCGATCATCACGCGCTGCCGCATGCCGCCCGAGAACTGGTGCGGGTAGTCGTCGATCCGCCGCGCTGCGCGAGGAATGCCGACGGCCTTGAGGGCGTCGAGCGCGCGCTCGTACGCTTCCTTGCGCGAGACGTCGTTGTGCAGCGCCACCGCCTCGGCGAGCTGGCGGCCGATCTTGTGCACCGGGTTCAACGACGTCATCGGGTCCTGGAAGATCATCGCGATCTCGTCGCCGCGAATCGCGCGCAGACGGCTCGCACGAGGCCTTCAGGAGATCCTCGCCGCGGAACAGCACCTCTCCGGTCGAGGTCGCGAACTTCGAGTCGTTGAGCCCCATCATCGTGAGGCACGTGACGCTCTTGCCCGACCCGGACTCGCCGACGATGCCGAGCACCTGGCCCGGCTCGACCGTGAAGCTGACCCCGTCGACGGCCTTGACGACGCCGTCGTCCGTCCTGAACTCGGTCCGCAGGTCGCGGACGTCGAGGAGGGGCTCGCTCATCGCGCGAAGCTTACGTGAGGCGGATGCGTGGATCGATCCACGCGTAGAGGAGGTCGACGACCAGCGAGAAGATGATGATCGCGATCGCGCCGAAGATGACCACCCCCTGGAGCACGGGCAGGTCGAAGCGCCCGATCGACTCGAGCGCCGTGCCCCCGAGCCCGTTCAGGCCGAAGACCGCCTCGATGAAGATCGCGCCGCCGAGCAGGAGGCCGATGTCCATCCCGACCATCGTCACGACGGGGAGCATGGCGTTCCGCAGCACGTGCGAGCGGATCACGGTCCGCTCGGGCGCGCCCTTGGCGCGCGCGGTGCGGACGAAGTCCATCGAGAGCGTGTCCATCACCTCGGCGCGCACGAAGCGGACGTAGGTCCCCGCGACGACGATCGCGAGCGTGAGGCACGGCAGGATCATGTGGTAGGCCCAGTCCCACAGGCCGCCGCACGAAGCCGCCTCCGGGACGCTGACCACCTCGCAGTAGCCGGCGATCGGGGTCCAGCCGAGCTTGTACCCGACCAGGTACGAGAGGACGAGCCCGATCCAGAACGACGGCAGCGAGATGCCGATGAGCACGTAGATCATCGCCACCCGGTCGAGCAGCGATCGCGGGCGGAGCGCCGAGAAGATGCCGAGCGGGATCGCGATCGAGAGGACGAGGATCATCGCGCCGAAGACGAGCGAGGCCGTGATCGGCGCGGCGCGCAGGATCTCCTCGTTGACGGACCGGCGCGTGACGAACGACTGGCCGAGCGAGCCCTCGATGACGAGCCGCTTCAGGAACTTCCCGTACTGGATGTAGAACGGCTGGTCGAGCCCGAGGAACTTCTTGACCTCCTCGACGCGCTCCGGTGTCGCGGACTGGCCCGCGGCGAGCCGCGCCGGGTTGGCCGGGACGAGGAAGAAGATCGCGTAGGTGACGAACGTGACGGCGATGAAGAGGACACACGCCCAGAGGAGCCGTCTGACCAGATATCGCAGCACGTCGTCGGGAGGGTATTCGAATCCGGCTGGTGGTGGAAGGGGGCGGGGGAAGCGATCGCTCCCCCCGCCCGTGGTTCGGTACCGCTACTCCTGTCCTACTTGGTGCAGATCTGGGTCAGGAGCACGCCCGCTGCACCCGTGTACTGGAAGCACCCGACCTTGGTGCTCGTCAGCCAGCGGGAGGCGGTCGAGATGTACGGCGCCACCGGAGCGGCGTTCTTCATGATGTCGCGGTCGAGGATCGCGTAGGCGTTCGCGCGCGCATCGCCCGCGAGCTTGTACGCCTTGTCCATCTGCGCGTTGTACTTCGGATCGTTGAAGTACGAGGCGTTGACGTTGTTGTCGGCCTGGATGCGGCGACCGTCCAGGAGGACGTTGACGAAGTTCGCCGGATCCGGGTAGTCGGCGAGCCAGCCCTCGAGGGTGAGGTCGAACGGCTCACCGCGGGTCGCTGTCTTCTCGTGCTGCACGACGCGGTCGAACAGCTTGATCTCGACGTCGATCCCGATCTGCTTCAGGTTGAACTGCACGGACTGGGCGATGGGAGGCCCGGCCGAGGTGTTGTACGTGTACATCACGGCCTTGCCGTCCCGCGTGTTGCCCTGGGCGAGGGTCTTCCCCTTCGCGTAGTTCGGGCCCTTCAGCGAGTAGATGTCGAAGTTCTTGAAGCCTGGCATCCCGTTCGGGATGAACTGGTCGGTGCGGAAGCCGCCCAGGTAGCCGTGCTGCGCCACCATGAACCGACGGTCGATCGCGTTCGACACTGCCTGCCGGAGCTTCACGTTGTTCTGGAAGATGCCGCGCGACGTGTTCATCGCGAGGTACCAGTTGCCGATCTGCGGCTTGACGAAGAACTGGCTCTTGTTCAAGCCGTACTTGTCGGCGAGCTCCTTCGCCTGAGCCGGCGGGAAGCCGCACAGGTCGGCCTCGCCACGCTCACACATGAGCCGCTGCGTCGCGGGGTCCGGACCGGCGATCCAGCGGATCTGATCGAGGTTGGCCGCGAAGCCGATCGACTTGAAGGGCTCCTGGGTGTTCTTCCAGTACGGGTTCCGCACTGCGAGAGCGGAGCTCTTCGGGTTCCACTCCTTGAGGTAGTACGGGCCTGCCGAGACGACCGGCGCCTTGATGCCCTCGGCCGTGAACGGGAGGTCGACCGGCACGGCGGCGAAGAACATCATCGTCATCCGGGCCATGAAGTCCGGAGCGACGTCCTTCAGCTTGACGGTGAAGACCTGGCCCTTCGCCGAGTAGCTCGCGACGTCGTCCATGAACGACGAGGCCGGCGACTGCATGGTCGCGTTCTTCCCGCGGTCGAACGCCCGCTTGAAGTTCGCGGCCGTCACCGGCTTCCCGTCGCTGAAGCGGAAGCCCTTCTTGACCGTGAAGACGTACGTCTTCCCGTCCTTGGACACCTTCGGCATCGAGGCAGCCATCCCCGCGAGGCGGTTGTGCGCAGGCCCCTCCGTCTGGGGGTAGTAGAGCAGCGTCAGCTGCGTCGCCCCCATCATGTTCCACGAGTGGCTGAAATACGCCAGGCCCGGATCGACGTAGTCGAAGTCGCTCCGGTTCACGACCGTGAGCGAGCCTCCCTTCTTGGCCGTGGCAGCCGCCCCGGCGCCTGCCGCCGTCGATGCGAACATCGCCGCGGCAAGCAGTGAGGCCCCGATGGCGGTCATCACGACCGAGGCCAGCATGCGTCCTTTCATTTCACTCCTTTCCGAGTGCAGCCCGGCTGGGTTCCGGGCAGAGGCACCATTCGCCCGTCATCTATGACGGGCGGCGTCGTCGTTTGTTAGAGAGCGGAGAAGAATTTCCCTTTTGACGGATTCAGGCGCGCGGCGCGCCCAGGGCTCGAGTGCTCACGGATGGGGGTTCGGTCTAGAGCCTCGAGCGAGGGTCGAAGGCGTCGCGCAGGCCGTCGCCGAGCAGGTTGAAGGCGAGCGTCGTGAACACGACCGCGAGGCCTGGCCACAGCATCAGGAGCGGCACCGTGGTGTAGAAGTTCGGCGCGTCGGAGAGGAGGTTCCCCCAGCTCGCGGTCGGGAGCTGGATGCCGATGCCGAGGAACGAGAGCGCCGCCTCGCTCAGGATGAAGCCGGCGACGATCAGGGTCGAGTAGACGATGATCGGCGCCACGAGGTGCGGCAGGAGATGCGAGCGGATGATCCGCGCATCGCTTGCGCCGGTCATCAGCGCCGCCTCGATGAACTCCTTCTCGCGCAGCGAGAACACCTTCGCCCGGATTATCCTGGCCGGGTAGTACCAGCCGAAGATCGTGAAGACGAGGACGAGGGTGACGACCCCCTCCCCGACCAGGCCGCCGAGCGTAATGTTGTTGAGCCGGCTGCCGGCGGTCGACGCGAGCGCGATGATGAAGAGGAGCGCCGGGAAGGCCATCGTGATCTCGGTCAGACGCGCCACGATCGTGTCGACCCAGCCGCGGTAGTAGCCCGCGACCGCGCCCATCGTGATGCCGATCATCATCACGAAGAAGGTCGAGATCAACGCCACTTGCAGCGACACGCGGCCGCCGTAGAGGAGGCGCAGGAACTCGTCGCGGCCGAGCGAGCCGTCCGCGCCGAGGATGAGCAGGTCGGTCTTGCCGGTCTCGAAGTTCTGCACGTGCGACCAGGGGCCGACCGGCAGGAAGCCGTCGTCGAGCCCGTCCGGGAAGATCTGGTTCGGCCCGTGGCCGACGAGCCTCTCCGCGACCCACGCGCCCGGGTACACGGCGATGATGAGAAGGACGAGGAAGACGACGCTCGCGAGGGCGACGCGGTCGCGCCGGAAGCGTCGCCACACCTGCTCCCAGTAGCCGCGGGCGCGGATGTCGCCCTGAGCCGGCTCGGTGGTCTCGGGCGCGAAGTCCCCGGCACCGATCTCGCGGCCGAGGAGCTCGTCGGGTGTCTGGCTGGTGGTCGACACGTGAGCGGGTGGAGAATAGCGCAGCCGTCCCGGTAATACGACGTCGGCGGGCGGCGAAAGGTTGGCGCCGGAGCCCCCGGCGCGGGCCAGTGCCGACGCACCGGCACGCTAGGCCCCCGGCTCAGGCCAGTGCCGACGCACCGGCCACCTGAGCCTCCGGCTCAGGCCAGTGCCGACGCACCGGCCACCTGAGCCTCCGGCTCAGGCCAGTGCGTCGGCCCCCGCGACGACCTCGAGGATCTCCTGCGTGATCTCCGCCTGGCGGGCGCGGTTCATCTCGAGAGTCAGGCTGTCGATCAGCTCGCCGGCGTTCTTCGAGGCGTTGCGCATCGCCGTCATGCGAGCGCCCTGCTCGGATGCTGAGGATTCGAGGAGCGCCCGGTACACCTGCGTCTCCACGTACACCGGGAGCAGCCGCTCGAGGATCTCCTCCGGCTCGGGCTCGAAGATGAAGTCCCCGCGGAGCGCGTCGTCGCGGCGCTCTTCGTCGTCGGTCTCGAGGATGTCGGTCGAGATCGGAAGAATCTCCTGCTCGGTCACCGTCTGCGTGAGTGCGGAGACGAACGTGTTGTAGACGAGCACGACGCGGTCGACCTCCCCCTCGACGAAGAGCTCGGCCGCCCGGTGCGCGATCGCCTGCGCGTCCGCGTAGGCGGGTGCGTCCGTGAACCCCGTGAACGTCCCGTCGAGCTGCCGGCGCCGGAAGGTGAGCGTCGAGCGGCCTTTCTTGCCGACCCCGAGCCAGCGCACGGTCTGCCCGTCGCGCTGGAGCTGGCGGTCGAGCGCGAATGCGCGCCGCATGACCTGGGCGTTGAACGCGCCGGCGAGCCCCCGGTCACCCGAGAGCGGGACGATCAGCGTGGCCGCCGTCGTCTCGCGCTGCTGGAGGAGCGGCAGGCCGCGCACCGATCCGGCCGCGCGGCCGACGCCCGCGATCAGCTCGCGCATCGTGTCCGCGTACGGGCGCATCGCCTCGATCCGCGCCTGGGCGCGGCGGAGCTTCGCCGCGGCGACGAGCTCCATCGCACGCGTGATCTTGCGCGTGTTGCGGACCGAGCGGATTCTGCGCTTGTAGTCCTGGACGGATGCCATGGCTCAGGCAGGTTCCCTAGGTGATCTCGCGGAGCGAGATCACCCGACGAGCCCGCGCTCTTCCTCGACGTTGAAGCCGTCGACGAACTTCTGGAGGGCGTCGTCGAGCTTCGCCGTCGTCTCGTCGGAGAGGTCGCCGCTCTCGCGGATCGCCTGGTAGATCGACCCCTCGGCGCGCAGCGTCTCGCGCAGCTCCTCCTGGAAGCGCGGCACCTGCGGGACGGGGACCCGGTCGAGCCGGCCGTGGATGCCGGCGTAGATCGCCACGACCTGCTCCTCCGTCGCCCACGGCTGGTACTGCGGCTGGTTCAGGAGCGCGACCATTCGCTCGCCGCGCGAGAGCGACTGCTGCGTGGCGGCGTCGAGCTCGGAGCCGAACTGCGCGAAGGCCTCGAGCTCGCGGTACTGCGCCAGGTCGAGGCGCAGACGGCCCGCGACCTTCTTCATCGCCTTCGTCTGCGCGTTGCCGCCCACGCGCGACACCGAGATGCCGACGTTGATCGCCGGCCGGATGCCCGAGTAGAAGAGGCTCGACTCGAGGAAGATCTGGCCGTCGGTGATGGAGATGACGTTCGTCGGGATGTAGGCCGCCACGTCGCCCGCCTGCGTCTCGATCACCGGCAGCGCCGTGAGCGAGCCGCCACCGAGCTCGTCGGAGAGCTTGCACGCGCGCTCGAGCAGGCGCGAGTGGAGGTAGAAGACGTCGCCGGGGAACGCCTCGCGGCCCGGCGGGCGCCGCAGCAGGAGCGAGAGCTGCCGGTACGCGTCGGCGTGCTTGGTGAGGTCGTCGTAGATGACGAGCGCGTGCTTCCCGTTGAAGAGGAAGTGCTCGCCCATCGCCGCCCCCGCGAACGGGGCCATCCACTTGATCGGCGCCGCCTCCTGCGCCGGAGCCGAGATCACGATCGTGTAGTCCATCGCGCCCGCGTCCTGGAGCTTCTCGACCACCTGGACGACCGTCGAGGCCTTCTGGCCGACCGCGACGTAGATGCAGACCACGTCGCCGCCGCGCTGGTTGATGATCGCGTCGACCCCGATCGCGGTCTTGCCGGTGCCGCGGTCGCCGATGATCAGCTCGCGCTGCCCGCGGCCGATCGGGATCATCGAGTCGATCGCCTTGAGCCCGGTCTGGAGCGGCTCGTGGACGGGCTGCCGCTGGATCACGCCGGGCGCCTTGAACTCGAGCGGGCGGTTCTCGCTCGCGGCGACCGGCCCCCGGCCGTCGAGCGGGTTGCCGAGCGGGTCGACGACGCGGCCGAGGAGCCCCTCGCCGACGGGGACGCTCATCACCGCGCCGGTGCGTCGCACCGGCTCGCCCTCCTTCACGTGGTGCCACTCGCCGAAGAGGGCGACGCCGACGTTGTCCTCCTCGAGGTTGAAGGCGATGCCCACGACACCGTGCTCGAACTCGAGCCGCTCGAGGGAGACGCAGTTCTCGAGGCCGTACACGCGGGCGATGCCGTCGCCGACCTGGAGCACGGTCCCGACCTCCGAGAGATCGGTCTCGACGTCGTACTGCTCGATCCGCTGCTTCAGGATCGAGGTGATCTCTTCGGGACGTAGCTTCAAGGACGCTCCTGGTTGCGCACACCGTGCGCGCGGTTTGCGGGCGGAGCCGGGCTTGCCCGGCGGGAGCCCAGACGGTCCTTCCGTGCCGACGGAAGGAGGGGCGCGGGGGAACCATGAGTTCACCGACCGAAGTCGCGGCGAGGCTCGAGGCGGCCGCGCACGCTCGCGTCGACGCGCAGCGAGCCGGCCCGGAGGATCATCCCGCCGATCAGGTCGGGGTCGACCGAGCGGCTTGCCTCGACGGTGCGGCCGGAGGACTGCTCGATCTTCGCCGACGATCGCGCGCGCCTCGTCGTCGGCGAGCGCGTAGGCGGTCGTCAGCTCGACCTTCAGGCGGCCCTGCTCGCGGTCGACGATCGCCTCGAACTCCTCGGCGATCGGCCGCAGCTGGCCGGCGCGGCCCTTCGAGGCGACGAGGCGGACGAAGTTCCGAACGATGGGATCGCCGCCCTCCGTCACCTCCTCGAGGACGCTCGCCTTGGCGCCCGGGTCGAGCTGCGGGTTGGCGAGGAAGGCCTCGAGCTCGGGGCTCGCCTCGAGCGCGTCCGCCAGCTCCGCGAGCTGGTCGCGCGCCACGTCGACGCGGTCCTGGTCGCGCGCGGCGTCGAACAGGGCGCGCGCGTAGATGCGGTGCGCGACCGCCATCAGCTCTTCGAGCCCTCCAGGGCCGAGAAGTCGAGGCCCTGCACGGCCTCCTGCACGAGGCGCCGCTGGTCCTCGGCGTCGAGCACCTTGCCGACGACGCGCTCGGTCGCCTCGATCGTGAGGTCGGCCACCTCGCTGCGGATCTGGCCGATCGCGCGGACGGTCTCCGCCTCGATCTGCTTGCGCGTGTCCTCGAGCCGGCGCTGCCGCTCGGACTCGGCCTCCTGCTTCGCGCGCTCGATCTGCGCGTCCGCGACCTTGCGCGCCTCGGCGAGGATGTCGGCGGACTCCGAGCGTGCCTGCCCGAGGATCGCCCGGTTCTGCTCGAGCAGCTCGCGTGCCTCGTTGCGCGCGTTGTCCGCCTCCTCGACGGCCTGGCGGATCCGGTCGCGGCGGTCGTCGATCGTCTTCTGGATCGGGCCGAACGCGAATCTCTTGAGCACGAAGAACGTGATCGCGAACGCGATCAGCGTCCAGATCATGAGCCCCGGGACGACCTTGATCAGGTCGTTCGAGGACTCGGCTGCGAGCAGGTCGACCATGCTCAGACGAGGACGTAGGCGAGCAGGCCGCCGATCAGGCCGTAGAAGACGACCGCCTCGGTGAGCGCGAAGCCGAGCCACTGGATGCCCTGGAGCTCGCCGCGGAGCTCGGGCTGCCGGGCGACGGCCTGGATCATCGAGCCGAAGATGTTGCCGATGCCGACGCCAGCGCCGAGCGAGCCGAGGCCGATGCCGAGCGCGAGGGCGATCGCCTTGCCGGCGTCGGCCCCGTCTTCGGCGGCAGCGAGGAACAGTGAGGACAGCATCGTTGGGGTCTCCTCCTTAGTGGTCCGGCTCGATCGCCGAGCCGATGTAGATGGCGGACAGGGCGGCGAAGATGTACGCCTGGATCGAGACGACGATCACGACCTCGAAGAGGTAGAAGATCGCCGCCGCGGGCACGGCCACGATCGCGAGCGCCAGGTTGCCGATGATGAAGATCAGGCCGAGGAACGTGAGGATCAGCATGTGGCCCGCGAGCATGTTCGCGTAGAGACGCACGGAGAGGCTGATCAGCCGCATGAACTGACCGAGGATCTCGAGGGGCACGATCAGCGGGTACATCGCCTTCGGGACGTCCGGGATCCAGCTCTTCAAGTAGTTCCAGGCGCCATTCGCGCGGACGCCCTCGACGTGCGTGAAGACGAAGGTCATCAGTGCGAGCGCGAGCGTGACGGACAGCGTCGACGTGGCCGCGAAGAGCGCGAGCGTCGGCACCTTCACCCCGGCGATGGTGACCTTCTCGTCCGAGAGCGGCAGCGGGATGAACCCGAGCATGTTGATCACCCAGATGAAGACCATCAGGCTCGCGACGTACGGGAACCAGCGGCCGATCGCCTTCGTCGGGAGGCCCTGCTCGGCGACCTGCACCTGGGCGACCTCGTAGATCGTCTCGCCGAGCGCCTGCCGTCTCGTCGGCTCGGACCCCACCTTGACGCGCATGAAGACGATCCCGATCAGGCACGAGAGCAGGGCGCCGAGCAGCAGGTACGCGACGGCCTTGTTGATCGACATGTCGATCGGGCCGAGGTGGATCGGGATCCACTCGTGCAGCGTCCACTCGGACGCGGGGTTGAACTTCTCCTCCTCGCTGCTCGCGTCGTCGGCCGCGAGCGCGACGGCCGGGACGGCGAGGAATAGCAGCGTTGCAAGGCCTGCGAGGCGCTTCGTCACGCCCGCGCCTCCTGGCCGAAGTACTCGACGAGCGACACCGCGAGCTCGATCGAGAAGGCGAGCGCGTACACGATCGCCGCGGCCAGGCCGACGCGCTCGTCCGCGATCGTGACCGCGACGAGGGGAATGCCGATCAGAAGTGCTCTCGAGCTCGTACCGATCCCGCGCATGCCTGCGGCGGCGAGGTTACCCGTGCCGAGCGGGAGCCGCGCCAGCAGGAGCGCGAACAGCTCGCCCGCGATCCAGAGCGTCGCGGCGAGGAGCCATCCCCGGAGGGGCCACCCTGCAGCGAGGAACACGGGCAGCGCGAGCACGACGACGGCCGACCCGGCGAGCGCGGGAACGAGGCGCCCGGGAACCGGGCGCGGCGTCTCGAAGACGCGCGCGCTCACGATCCAGCGCGGGAGTAGACGGCGTAGACGACCCCGATCGCGAGCGGGATGCCGACGATCGCACCGACGAGCAGGCCGATCCCCGCCGAGCCGAGGAGCCAGCCGAGCAGCACCCCGACCACCATCGCGAGGGCCATCGAGCCCAGCAGGAGCCCCGAGGCGGTGGCGAGCGAATGCGGCGACGAAGAGGCGGCGGCGGCCATCGGGACCGGGAGCATACCACCCTGCTTGTAACAGCCCGTTTCGGCTCTGCGAGCGGGATAGTGTCTATCTTTGTGGCAGCGGTGGAACGCATCGTCCTCGTCCACGGGAGCGTCGTCGGCGGCCGCGCGACGTGGCGCGAGCAGCGCCGTGCGGGTGTCGACGGAGCCGAGCTCGTCGTCCTCGAGCGCCCGGGCTTCGCGCCCGGCCCCCTGGAGGACGTCGACTTCGACGACCACGCCGACTGGCTCGCCGAGCGGCTCGAGCCCGGCGACCACCTCGTCGGCCACTCCTACGGCGGGGTCGTCTGCCTCCTCGCGGCCGTGCGCGGGCGCAGCCCCGGCATGCTCGCGTCCCTCACCGTGATCGAGCCCCCGTGCACGAGCGTCGCGCTCGACGATCCCGTCGTTGCGGCGTTCGCCCGGGGCGGCGCCGAGCTCTATGCGAGCGCCCGGGAGCTCGAGCCCGAGGCGTTCCTGCGCAGGTTCCTCGAGGCGGTCGGATCGGACTGGGACCCGCCGTCTCCGCTCCCGCCCGAGCTCGAGCAGGGCGTCCACGCGCTGATCCGCGAACGCGGGCCGTGGGAGGCGGAGATCCCGCTCGCGGAGCTGGCAGCCCTCGGGCTCCCGACGCTCGTCGTCTCGGGAGCGCATCACGCCGCCTACGAGGCGATGTGCGACGCCCTGGAGCGCGAGCTCCGCGCCGAGCGGCTCGTGATCGCGGGGTACGGCCACAATCCCCAGCTCTCGCCCGCGTTCACGGCGGCGCTCCTCGACTTCGTGAACCGCGCCGCGATTCGCCCCGAGCCGTAGCTGCGCCGCCCGCGAGGACACGCGCCCGACCGCGCCTACCTCCCCGGCCCGGCACGGACCTCGCCGTCGCTGTGCTGTTCAGGACGCGCTCGCCAGAAGAGGCGGGAGCGGTCGCGGAGCGCCGGCTCCAGGAGCGGCGGGCGGCCCGGGCCGTCGTCGACGCCGAGCGCGCATGGCGCTCACCCGACCGCCGTCGCTGAGACGTCCGGGGACGAGCTTGCAACAGTCTGTTGCAAGCTCGGATGCGCCGCGCGGGAGGTGCTGCCGGTCGAGAACCGCACGCTCGGTCGAGAACCGCGCCCGGTCGAGAACCGCGCGCCAGTGGAGAACAGCACGCTCGGTCGAGAACCGCGCCCGTCGAGAACCGCACGCCAGTGGAGAACAGCACGCTCGGTCGAGAACCGCCGGTCGAGAACCTCCGGTCGAGGAACGCCACGCCGACCGGCTGCTCCCCTCGACCGGCTGCGCCTACCCGAGCTGCGGCTGCGTCAGACGACGAGCTTGATCAGCAGCACGATCACGACGATCGCGGCGACGAGCAGCACGAGGTTCGCGAGGCCGAAGAACGCGAGACGGGTCGTGCCCTTTGCGGCGTCGGCCCCGGCGCCGGGGCCGACGCCGGACAGGCTCATCTCCAGGTGCCGTTCGACGTCGGCCTGGATCTTCCGGGCGAGGCGGTCGCCGAAGTCCATCGGCTCCTCCTGCTGGACCCGAAGCGGCGGAAAGCTCTCGGGGAGCCCGTCGATCACGAGCTGCGTGACGTGCTCCGGCTCGTCCATGTCCTTGAGGCGCACCTCTCCCAGGTCGCGCTTCGAGACACCGTCCGGGAGCCCGCCCGAGACGAGCGCGGCCGTCGTCGCCGAGAGCAGCACCTGGCCGCCGTGGCCCGCGGAGCAGATGCGGGCGGCGCGGTGGACGTCGATCCCGACGTAGCCTTCCTCGCCGACGACGGGCTCGCCCGTGTGGAGGCTCATGCGCACGCGGAGCGCCGTGTCGTCCGGCCACTCGTGGTCGGAGAGCGCGCGCTGGGCCGCGACCGCCGCGGCGACGGCGTCCCGGGCGCGCTCGAAGCAGTAGAAGAACGCGTCGCCCTGCGTGTCGATCTCCTGGCCGTCCCGCTCTCCGAACGCGTCGCGGATCACGCGACGGTGCTCGGCGAGCGCATCGGCGTAGCCGTCGCCGAGCCGCTTCAGGAGCTCGGTCGAGCCTTCGATGTCGGTGAACACGAAGGTGACGGTGCCGCCGTGCAGCACCGTCACGCGCTCAGCCTCTCGTCGTCCGAGAGCTGGGCGCGGCGGCGGCGGACGCGCGGGTTCGCGAGCTTGACGATCTCGAGCAGGTAGACGACGTAGACCGAGGCCGCGAGCGCGCCCAACGCGATCGCGACGACCGCGACGGTCTCCCAGGGATGCCAGTGACCGCCCGAGCGAAACGGGATGAACCGCGTCGCGAGCGCGGCGGCGCCGAGGCTCGCGGTCCACGCCCACATCGTCACGGCCGCGCGGCGTTGCGAGAAGCCGATGTCCATGAAGCGGTGGTGCAGGTGCGACCGGTCGGGGGAGGAGATCGGCCGCCGGTACTTGAGCCGTTTGGCGACGACGAACGAGGTGTCGAGGATCGGCACCGCGAGGACGAGCAGAGGCAGCACGAGGACCACGGTCGACGCCGTCTTGAGCAGCCCGGCGATCGCCACGGTCGCGAGCGTGAACCCGAGCACGAGGGCGCCGGAGTCGCCCATGAAGATGCGCGCCGGGAAGAAGTTGTGGCGGAGGAAGCCGATGCATGCGCCGGCGACGACGGCCGAGAGGAGAGCGGCGTCGATCTTGCCGAGCGAGAGCGCCAGCACCGCGAACGTGAGCCCGGCGATCCCGCACACGCCCGCCGCGAGCCCGTCCATTCCGTCGAGGAAGTTGACCATGTTCATGACGGCCACGATCCACACGATCGTCAGCGGCATCCCGACCCATGCGGGCAGGTCGACCACGCCGAGGAGCGGGAAGGTGAAGTGGTCGATCCACACGCCGAAGGCGCACGGGATGGCCGCCGCCGCCACCTGCCCGGCGAGCTTCGGAAGCGGGTCGAGCCCGCGGAAGTCGTCGACGGCGCCGACCACGCACGCGACGGCCGCCCCGAGCACGATGCCGCGCATCTCACCCGAGAGGTCGAGAAACGCGAGCGACGGGACGAGGATCCCGAGGAAGATCGCGAGCCCGCCGAGTCGCGGGATCGGCCGCTTGTTGAGCCGCCTCGCGTCGGGCTGGTCGACGACGCCGAGCAGCCGGGCCATGCCTCCCACCGCGGGCGTGAGCAGGACGACGATGCCGAATGCGATCAGCGCTCCCCAGAGGACCTCGGGGTTCGCACGCAGGTCCGAGAACATGCCCGCACTCCTACTTCGTGCCGTACAGGCGGTCGCCTGCGTCTCCGAGCCCCGGCACGATGAAGCCGTTCTCGTTGAGCGCGCGGTCGACCGCTGCCACCACGATCGAGACGTCGGGGTAGTCGCGATGAATCCGCTCGATCCCCTCGGGCGCGGCGATGAGGGCGATCAGCCGCACCGACGTGGCGCCGGCGGCCTTCACCGTCTCGACGGCGGCCGCCGTGGAGTTGCCGGTGGCGAGCATCGGGTCGAGCAGGATCACGTCCCGGTCGGCGATGTCGTTCGGGAGCTTCACGTAGTACTCGACGGGCTCGAGCGTCTCCTCGTTGCGGTACAGGCCGATGAACCCGACCCGCGCGCCGGGCACGAGGGAGAGCACCGCGTCGAGCATCCCGATCCCCGCGCGGAGAATCGGGCAGACGGCGACCTTCTTCCCGGAGATCCGCCGCGCCGACGTGCGCTCGAGCGGCGTCTCGATCTCGATCTCCTCGTGTGGGAGGTCCTTCGTCGCCTCGTACGTGAGCAGCAGGGTCAGCTCGTTCACGAGCTGCCGGAACATCTGCGTCGTGGTCGTCACGTCGCGCAGCAGGCCGAGCTTGTGCTGCACGAGCGGATGGGCCACCTCGGTCAGGCTGCTCAGCACGGGTGTGCCGATCGACGCACTCTCCGACATGGCGAGCTCAGCCTCGCTCGCCGTCGGCGAGGTAGGTCGGGTAGCCGCGGAAGCCGGGGTACAGCGGCCGCCGCTCGCAGAGCGCCACTGTCCGCGCGCGGAGCGCATCGAGGTCGGCGTCGTCCGCGAGTGCGTCGGCGATGACGCTCCCCACCTCGCGGAAGTCGTCGTCGTCGAACCCGCGCATCGTCGCGGCCTGCGTTCCGACGCGGACGCCGGAGGCAATCGTCGGAGGACGCTCGTCGAAGGGGACGGTGTTGCGGTTGGTGGTCAGCCCGACCGCGTGGAGCCGCTCTTCCGCGTCCTTCCCCGACCACTCGGTCGCGCGCAGGTCGAGCTGGAGCAGGTGCGTGTCGGTGCCGCCCGTGAGCAGGTCGATCCCGCCCGCGAGCAGCGTCTCGGCGAGCGCGTCCGCGTTCGCGCGCACCTGCTGCTGGTAGGCGCGGAAGCCGTCGGTGCCGGCGATCCGGAAGCAGGTCGCCTTGGCGGCGACGACGTGCTCGAGCGGCCCTCCCTGCATCCCCGGGAAGACGGCCCGGTCGATCGCCGTCGCATGCTCGGCGCGGCAGAGGACGAGCCCGGCCCGCGGGCCGGCCAGCGTCTTGTGCGTGGTGGACGTGACGACGTCGCAGTCCTCCACCGGGTTCGGGTGCAGCCCGGCGGCGACCAGCCCGGCGAAATGGGCCATGTCGCACCAGAGCAAGGCGCCGACCTCGTCGGCGACCCTGCGGAACATCGTCGTGTCGACGGTGCGGGGGTACGCCGACCCGCCGCAGATGATGATCTTCGGTCGGTGCTCGCGCGCGAGCGCGCGCACCTCGTCCTCGTCGACGATGCCGGCCTCGCGGGTGACGCCGTAGTGGACGATCGTGTACAGCCGCCCGGAGAAGTTGACCTTGAGCCCGTGCGTCAGATGGCCGCCGTGGTCGAGGCGCAGCGAGAGGACGGTGTCACCCGGCTCGAGGAGCCCGAGGTAGACGGCCATGTTGGCCTGTGCTCCTGCGTGCGGCTGGACGTTCGCGTGCTCGGCGCCGAACAGCTCCTTCGCGCGGTCGATCGCCAGTTGCTCGACCTCGTCGACGACCTCGCAGCCGCCGTAGTAGCGCCGCCCGGGGTATCCCTCCGCGTACTTGTTCGTGAGGACCGAGCCGGCCGCCTCGAGCACGGCGGGCCACGTGAAGTTCTCCGACGCGATCAGCTCGATCTGCCCGCGCTGGCGGTCGGCCTCCCGGCCGATCAGCGCCGCGATCTCGGGGTCGTGCTCCGCGAGCCCCCCGGTCCGCAGCCGCTCGAGGTGGTCGGCGGCGACTGCCACGGAGGGGATCGTACTCCACGGTCTTGCGATACCCGCCCGCGCGTGTCCCCTGTCCGGCGCCTGGTGTCCGACTCGAAGTCGGACACCTGCGGCTAACCGACGCGACGAACGGACCGCATCACGTCGAGCCGGCGGTCCGCGCGCGCACGGTCGGCGCCGTACCCGCCGAAGATCCGGTCGGCATGCCCGTCGCGCGCTGCGACGACGTCGTTGCCGCCGCCGCCGAGGACGCGATCGCGGCCCGCGCCCGGCAGGAGGTAGTCGTTGCCAGGTCCGCCGGCGAGGACGTCGTCTCCGCCGCGGCCGACGAGCACGTCCGCCCCTCCGAGGCCGCAGATCACGTCGCGCCGACCGGTCCCCACGAACCTGTCAGGCCCGTTCGTGCCCACGATGGTGCAGCGGAGGAGCCGGCCGTGCTCGTCGCGCGGCCGCGCCGCCGTCCCGAAGGAGGCGGAAGACCCCGCGGTCGTCCCGGCGGCATTCCGGGCCACGACGCGGAACGCGTAGCGGGCGCCGGGCGCGAGCCCCGTGACGCGGAGCGAGACGCGGCTCGTCCCGCCTGCCGGCGGGAGCACCACTGCCGCGGTGCGGGAGGTGAACAGGCCGCGCCGTCCGACCTCGACCCACACGCTCGTCCCGAGCCCGCTCGTGGCGACGTCGGCGTCGACCCGGGCACGCGCGAGGGAGATCGCCGACACGGTCGAGCGGCCGATCACCGGGACGCCGGCCGTCCGGAAGACGGCGTCCGCGCCTCGGGTCGTCCCCGCCGAGCTACGCGCGACGAGCCTCGCGTGGTACTCCGTCCCGGGAGTCAGCCCGGCGATCGACTCCGACACGGCGACCGCGCCGCGGCCCGACCCCGCGCTCTTGACGACGGTCGTCGTGCCGTACGACGTCGTCGGCCCGAGCTCGAACCACCAGCTCGTCGATCGGCCGACCGGGTCGACGGTGCCTGTCAGGACGACGTTGACGCCCGTCGCCTGCACGGCGCCGGTGACGACGAGCGGACCGGCGCTCGTCGTGAAGGAGCGCGTCTGCCCCACCGTCGTCCCTGCGTCGCTCCGTGCGGCGACGCGGTAGTAGTACCGCGTCCCGGGCTGGAGCCCGGTCAGCTGCGCGTCGAGCCGCGTCGATCGTGTCCCGAAGCCGGCATCCTGGTCGCCCGTACGGCTCCCGAGCGCCGACGTCGTCCCGTACTCGAACCATGCGACGGTGCCGCGACCCTGCGGATTCACCGATCCGGTCGCCCGCGCCGAGGAGACGCCGACGCCGTCGACGCCGCCGGTGGACACGGACGGTGCGAGGTCCGTGCGGAACGACCTGTCGGCTCCGCGGGCGGTGCCGAGGTCGTTCGCCGCGACCAGCCGGACGTGGTAGGTGACTCCGGCGCGCAACCCCGTCAGGCGGACGGAGACGCCGACGGCGCTCGACCCCGACCCGGCGGACTGCGTATCGGTGCGCGACCCGTAGCTCGTGCTCGTCCCGTATTCCACCCACCACCCGGTGGAGCGGCCGTTCGGGTCGACCGTGCCGCCCACCGTCGCCGAGGTGGGTCCAAGCGCCCAGGCCGGGCTCGTGACGACGGTGGGCGCGGCGCGCGTCGAGAACGCCTGGTCCGCGCCGCGGCTCGTCCCGGCCGCGTTCATGGCGACGAGCCTGTAGTGATAGGTGGCGCCGGTCGTGAGCCCGCGGAGCTGCTCGGAGACGTCGACCGCCGCGGTGCCGTTCCCTGCGCTCCTCGCCTCCGTCCGCGAGCCGTAGCTCGCCGAGGTGCCGTACTCGACGTACCAGCTCGTCGCCTCCCCGCCGGGGTCGACCTTCCCGGTGACGACCGCCGTGGTCGCGCCGACCGACGTCGTCGCGCCGGTGACGGCGGTGGGGGGCTTCGCGACGGCCGGCGGCACCACGACGAGAGCGAGCGATGCGAGCGCGGCGACGGCGATCCCGGACCTCATGCCGGCGAGTCTCCCCCCGTCGCGTTAGGCGCGCGTCGGCACGGGGTTAACGATCCGTAAGAGCTCGGAGGAGCCCGAGCGCGGCGGCGGAGGGAAGCGCACCCTCGCGCAGCACGCGCGGCTCCCGGCCGGTGACGTCGATCACCGTCGACGGCGTGCCGGGGAGCTCGCCGCCGTCGACCAGGACGTCGACGGCCGCCACGATCTCCGCCGGGACGTCGGCCGCGAGCCGGGGGTCGCGCCCGCCCGGAAGATTTGCGCTCGTGGCGACCACCGCTCCGAGAGCGTCGAGCACGGCTCGGCCGGCGCCGCTCAGGGCGGGAACTCTCACGCCGATCGCATCCGCCCGCTCCGGGTTGAGCCAGGGATACCGTCGTCCCGGGTTCGGCAGGACGAGCGTGAGTGGCCCCGGGAGCAGGGCCCGCACGGCGTCGACGGCGCGAGTGGGAAGCTCGGGCACCCGCTCGAGCAGCACGTCGACCGACGCGAAGAGCACGGCCGTGGGCTGGATCGCATCGCGGCCCTTCGCGGCATAGAGCGCCCGCGCAGCCGTCTCGCTCTCGCCGTCGGCTGCGAGCCCGTAGACCGTGTCCGTGGGGAGGATGACGAGCCGCCCCGCCCGGAGCGCAGCGATCGCGGAGGCGACGGTCACGCTCGCGTGCGCCCCTCGACGACGCGATCTCGCCCGGCCAGGTCGGGCGTCACGCGAACCGCAACGTAGCCCTCCCGCTCGAGCAGGTCGGCCACGCCGGCCGCGCCGTGCTCGTGCGTCTCGAGCACGAGCGCGCCACCCGGCCGGAGGGCTCGCTCCGCGTTCCGCGCGAGCGCCTCGGTGTGCCCTCGCTCGACGAGCGCGACGCCGGGCTCCCAGTCGACGACCTCGGACGCGAGCGACGCGAGCTCCTCGCCCCGCACGTACGGCGGGTTGGAGACCACGAGGTCCCAGCCGTCGCCCGGCAGGCCCGCGAAGAGATCGTGGTGAACGAAGTCGACGGCGAGGCCCGTGCGCTCCGCGTTCTCCCGTGCGAGCGCGAGGGCGTCCTCGGACACGTCCATCGCGGTCACGCGGGCACCAGGATGCTCGTCCGCGAGCGCGAGCGCCACGGCACCCGACCCGGTGCCGACGTCGAGGACGCGGGGCGCGTCGGCGCCGTCGAGCAGCGCGAGGCAGCGCTCGACGACCGTCTCGGTCTCCGGGCGGGGAATCAGCGCCCGCGAGTCGACCCTGAGCGTGAGGCGTCGGAAGCCCCATTCGCCGAGGACGTACTGGAGCGGCTCGCCGGTCGCTCGGCGTGCGAGGAGCGCGCGCGCGCCTTCGAGCTCCGAGGGCGAGAGGGGCCGGTCGAGATGCATGTAGAGCTCGACGCGCTCCATCCCGAGCGCGTGCGCAAGGAGCCGTTCGGCGTCGAGCCGCGGCCGGTCGAGTCCCCGCGTGGCGAGGTGCTCGGTGGTCCTGCGCAGGACCTCGCCGATCGTCACGATCCGGTGTCCGACTTCAGTCGGACACCGGGACACCGGCGCGTCACACCGCGGCCTCGAGGGCCCGCCGCCGCTCCTCGGCCTGAAGCGTCTCGGTGAACTCCTCGAGGTCCCCGTCCAGGATCTGGTCGAGGCGATGCACCGTGTGCTTGACGCGGTGGTCGGTGAGGCGGTTCTCGGGGAAGTTGTAGGTACGGATCTTCTCGGCCCGCTCCCCGGTGCCGACCTGCGAGCGCCGCGCGGCGGCGACCTCGGCCTGCTGGCGTTCCCGCTCGGCGTCGTACAGCCTGGCGCGGAGCACCCGCATCGCCTTCTGCTTGTTCTGCAGCTGGGACTTCTCGTCCTGCATCGAGACGACGATCCCCGTCGGCAGGTGCGTGATCCGGACCGCCGAGTCGGTCGTGTTGACCGACTGGCCGCCGGGGCCCGTCGAGCGGTAGACGTCGATCTTCAGGTCCTTGTCGTCGATCTGGATCTCGACGTCCTCCGCCTCGGGCATCACCGCGACGGTGGCGGTCGACGTGTGGATCCGCCCCTGCGACTCCGTGGTCGGGACGCGCTGGACGCGATGGGTACCTCCCTCCCACTTGAAGACCGAGAAGGCGCCGTCGCCCTTCACCGCGAAGACCGTCTCCTTGACGCCGCCCCCCTCGTTCTCGCTCGCGGAGAGCACCTCCGCGCGGAAGCCGCGCCGCTCGGCGTAGCGCTGGAGCATGCGCGCGACCTCGCCCGCCCAGAGCGCCGCCTCGTCGCCTCCGACGCCCTGCCTGACCTCGACGATCACGTCCTTCCCGTCGGCGGGGTCGCGCTCGACGAGCGCCGACCTGAGCTCGTTCTCGAGACGCGCCACGTCGGCTTCGAGCTCCGCGGCCATCGCGGCAAGCTCGGGGTCGTCCTTCGCCTCCGCGAGATCCGCGCTCGCCTGTCGCCAGTCACGCGCCGCGCGGACGGCGGGCTCGAGCTCCTTCAGGCGGCGCCCGAGCTCGGCCGCCTCGCGATGGTCCGCGTAGACGGACGGATCGGACATCCGCTCCTGGAGCTCCGCGTGCGAGCGCTCGAGCTCGTCGGCCAGGTGTTCCAGCGTCGCCATGGCGTCATGGTAGGCGCCCCGCGGCGCCGGGCCTCAGGTCGCGAGCGTGGCGTCGAGCGTGACCTCGGGCACCCCGGCGAGCGCCTTCGAGACGGGGCAGTTCGCCTTCGCGCCCTCTGCCTGCTCGACGAAGCCGTCGTGATCGACGCCCGGCACCGTCCCGACGACGACGATCGCGCCCTTCGTGATGCCCTCGCCGGGCTGGAAGGTGACGGTGACGGAGGTCTCGAGCCGCTCCGGCGGCGTTCCTGCGCCCGCGAGCCCGTGAGACAGCGCCATCGAGTAGCACGACGCCCACGCGGCGGCGATCAGCTCCTCGGGGCTCGTCCGGCCCTCGGGCGCCTCGGCCCGCGAGGCCCAGGTCACGTCGAGCGGGCCGAACGCGCCGCTGTCGACGCCCTCGATCCGTCCGCCGCCTTCCATGAGCGAGCCCGCCCAGGTCACCTTCGCCGTGCGATCGGTCGCCATCTCGTCGCCTCCTCGGTCAGCTCTCGAGCGTTGTCTGGATGTCGATCCCGACCCCTGCGTCGCGCAGGAGCGCCGAGAACGAGCACCCCTGGTCGGCGGCCTCGACGGCCGCGGCGAACGCGTCCTCCGCCAGGTCGGGGACGTGCGCGCGCACCTCGAGCGCCGAGTGCACGATCAGGTGCCCGCGGCCCTCGACCTCGTCCATCGTGATCCGGCAGTGCACGTCGAGACGGCCGGGGGGCGTGCCCGCGCCGGTCAGCTCTCCCGCGAGCGACATCGTGAAGCAGCCGCCGTGCGCCGCCGCGAGAAGCTCCTCGGGGCTCGTCTTGCCCTCGGGGTCGCCGATGCGCGTCGGGAGCGAGTACGAGAGGCCGATGAACGCGCCGGACGTGGCGGCGGTCATCGCCCCGTGCCCGCGCGCGAGGTTCCCCTCCCAGGCGACGTCCGCGTCCCGAACGATCCTCGGCATCTAGGCCATGACCTCGACGCGGGCGTCCGTCGCCAGCTCGGCGGCGCTCTCGCCGGCCTCGCGGCGGCGCACCTCCTCGATCGCGCGGATCGAGACCTCGACCTGGTCGAGCGTCGGCTCGCGCGTCGTCAGGCGCTGGAGCCAGAGGCCAGGCGCGAGGAGCGTCATCAGGACGCGGTTGTCCTGGTGCTTCCCGGCGTACCGGATCAGCTCGTAGGCAAGCCCGGCGATCACCGGCAGCAGGAGGATCCGACTTGACGATCAACCAGTACCAGACGGGACGGCCGACGAACGCGAAGACGAAGATGCCGATCACCATGACCCAGAGCAAAAACGCCGTTCCGCAGCGCGGATGGATCAAACTGAACTTCTGCACCTTCTCGGGGGTCAGGTCCGAGCCGCCCTCGAGGGCGTTGATCGTCTTGTGCTCCGCTCCGTGGTACTGGAACACGCGCTTCAGGTCGGGCAGCAAGCCGATCAGCGCGATGTACGTGATGAACACACCGACCCGGATGACCCCCTCGACGATCACGAACCAGGCGGTGTCGTCGATCGGCAGCCAGTTGGTGAGGAGTGCCGGCCCGACCTTGAAGAGCATCAGCGCGAAGCCGATCGCGATCGCGAAGGAGAAGATGATCTGGCCGCGCGAGATCTCCGTGACGACGTTGCCGTCGTCGTCCTCCTCGCGCGCGGCGACGTTGGCGGAGATCGCGAGCGCGCGGAATCCGATGGCCAGGGACTCGCCGAGCGCGATGACGCCGCGGATCACGGGCAGCCGCCAGATGCGATGCCGCTTCATCGGCGAGCTGACGTCCCGGACGACCTCCTCGATGCCGCCCTCGGGCGTTCGGATCGCCACCGCCCAGCACGACGGGCCGCGCATCATCACGCCTTCGAGCACGGCCTGACCGCCGTAGGACACGCTCACCTCGCCACCGTACCGACCATTTGTCGGGCTTACCGCCGTCCGCTAGGCGGACTTGGCGGCGGCGGCCTTCTCGAGGCGGCGCTGGAACCGCTCGACGCGGCCGCCCGAGTCCATCAGCTTCTGCTTGCCCGTGTAGAACGGGTGGCACGCGGAGCACACCTCGACGTGGAGCTCCGGCTTCGTCGAGCGCGTCATGAACTCGTTGCCGCAGGAGCAGGTGACGTGCGCGACGACGTACTCGGGATGGATGTCGGCCTTCATCGACCGGCCAGGATATCAGAGGCGATATCCGGCCCCACGTTGCCTCCTGAGACGACGGCGACGACCGACTCGCCCTCCACGAGACCGGAGAGGACGGCGGCGACCGCGGCCGCCCCGGCGGGCTCGCAGGCGAGCTTGGCATCCGTGTAGAGACGGCGCATCGCAGCGGCGATGGCGTCGTCCGGCACCGTGACGACCTGCACGCCCGCGACCTTGCAGGCCGCGAGGGCGTTCGGCCCGGTATAGGGCGCGTCGAGCCCGCCAGCGATCGTGTCCGGCGTGACGTGCACCGGCTCGCCCGCCGCGAGAGCGGGCAGAAGCGCCGCCGACCCCTCCGGCTCGACGCCGACGACGCGGACGCCGCGCGGCGCGACCGCAGTCGCGATCCCCGCCACGAGCCCGCCTCCTCCGACGGGGACGACCACGACGTCCGTGCCGGGCGCGTCCTCGAGGATCTCGAGTCCCGACCGTGCCCTGACCCGCGATCACGAGAGGGTCGTCGAACGGATGGACGAGCGTCGCACCGGTCTCCGCGAGGCACTCCTCGAGCCGCGCGAACGCGCCCGCGGGATGGGCCGACTCGGCGTCGATCCTCGCCCCGAGCGCCCGGGCGCGGCCGAGCTTGAACGGGCTCGCCCCCGCCCACGAGCAGACGACGCACTCGAGACCCTCGCGCGCCGCGCCCCAGGCGAGCGCGATCGCGTGGTTGCCGGCCGACGCCCCCGCGACCCCGCGGCTCCGCTCCTCGGCGCTCATCGCCGCCAGCCGGTTCGTGACGCCGCGTGCCTTGAACGAGCCCGTGTGCTGGAACAGCTCTGCCTTGAGCCGCAGGCCGGGTGCGACGTCGGCACCGTCCAGCAGCGGCGTCCGGCGGACGCGACCGCGGATTGTCTCGGCCGCGCGTACGACGTCGTCGCGGGAGAGAGAGTCGCCGGTCACGGCGCGATCCTAGAGGCTCGATCGCACGCAGAATGCGCGCGTGGGCACGCCCGCCGACCACCACGGGCCGGATCGGCATCCGGACGCGACGCCGGACGACGCGCGGGCCCGGATCGAGCACCCGATCGCCCTTCACGTCCGCGACGACCTCGGGCGGCCGCGCCTGATCGTCGCCTTCCGTCCGCTGCTCGTGGCGCCGCACCTCTGCTGGCTCGCGCTCTGGGCGGTTCCCGCGACCCTCGCTGCGGTCGCCGCCTGGACCGTGGCGCTCGCGGCGGGCCGCGTGCCCGCGCCGTTGCACCGATTCCTCGCATCGTTCGTCCGGACGACGGCGCACGTCTCGGCGTTCCTCCACCTCGTCGGCCGCCCGTACCCGGGCTTCCTCGGGCGCGAGGGCAGCTATCCGATCGACCTGACGATCGCGCCGCCGGTCCGCCAGCATCGGCTCGGCGTGCTCGGGCGGCTGGTCCTGGCGGTCCCGGCACTCCTCCTCGCCACCGCGTACGCGATCCTGACGCTCGTCGCGGCCGTGCTGGCGTGGTTCGCGGCGCTCGCGACGGGCCGGATGCCGGCCGGGCTTCGGGATCTCGGCGCGGCCGCGCTGCGGTACGAAGCCCAGACGTTCGCGTACGTCCTGCTCCTCACCGCGCGGTACCCGGACGCCTCGCCGACGCTCGATGCGCCCCCAGCCGGAGAAGGCGTATGACGCCCGCCCGGTCGAGACAGGTCGCCGTCTCGGGCGCGCTGGCCGTTGCCTGGATCGTGGCCGCCTGGCTGCTCGCCCGAACGTCCGTCCCGGACGACCTCGCGCTCCCGAAGGTGGACGTCGACACCGTCTTCGGCGCGGAGCTCGTCGCTCGCGCGGCGCGATACGAGCGGTTCCTCTACGTGAACTGGGCGCTCGCCCAGACGGCGCTCCTCGTCACGCTCGCCGTCTACGCCCGGCGCGGGGCACGGTTCGCGCGCGAGTCGGCCGCCGGCCCCGTGGGCACGGGGATGCTGCTCGGGATGGTCGGGCTCGGGCTCGCCTGGGTCGCTCGGCTCCCCTTCTCCGTGGCGGCGCTGTGGTGGGACCGGCGCCACGGGCTCTCCTCGGCGGGGTACGTCGACCTCCTCCTCGACGGCTGGCTCGGGCTCGCGGGGACCTTCGTGGCGCTGTCGCTCGCGCTCCTCGTGCGTGATGGCGCTCGCCCGACGGCTCGGATCGTGGTGGTGGCTCCCCGGATCGCTCGTGCTCGCCGCGATCGCGGCGACGCTCGTGCTCGTCGAGCCGTACCTGACCACCGGCCTCGAGCCCGTCGGCGACCCGCGCGTCGAGCGCGCCTACGAGCGATTCCGGCACGCCCAGGGTGTCGGAGACGTCCCACTCCGCGTCGAGCAGGTGAGCGGCGACACGAGCCTCGCGAACGCCTACGCGTTCGGTCTCGGCCCGTCGCGGCGGGTCGTGCTCTGGGACACGCTGCTCGACGGCCGCTTCACGAGCCGGGAGGTCGACGTCGTCCTCGCGCACGAGCTCGGCCATCAGTCGAGCGACCACATCGCCGAAGGCGATCGGCTGGTTCGCGCTCTTCACGCTCCCCGGTGCGCTCGTGCTGATGCTCGCCACGCGGCGCCGCGGCGGGATGGGCGAGCCTGCCGCGATCCCGCTCGCGCTGCTGGTCGTCGTGGTCGTCCAGCTCGTCGCGGCGCCGGCCGCGAGTCTCGTCAGCCGCCGCATGGAGGCCGAGGCCGACTGGAAGGCGCTCGAGACCACCCGCGACCCGGTCGCTGCGCGCGGCCTCTTCCGCGAGCTCGCGGCGACCTCGCTCGGCGACCCGAGCCCGCCGGCCTGGGCGCAGCTCCTCTTCGGCACGCACCCGACGCTCGCCGGCCGCGTCGCGATGGCGGACGCCTGGGCAGCGGCCCGGGGGGCGCGACGGGCGCCCGGCCCTAGGTGACGGTGTACTCGGGGCCCGAGCCGCCCTCGGGCGGCGTCAGCCGGCCGCCCTTGGCGCTGATCGCGCCGCACTGGACGCAGTTCGACGGGTTGACGAGCACCTGCACGGTGCCGTCGCCGTTCTCCTCCCCCACCTCGTACACCTGCGCCGGGCACATCCAGTGCCACATCTCGGCGACGTCGCGCGGGACGCTCGTCTCCACACGGATGTGGCTCGGCTGGTCGTCGCGCGTCCTGTTCCCCGAGGCGAAGACGGAGGAGAGCTTGTCGAAGATGTACGAGCCGTCCGGCGCGGGATACGACGACGCGCGTCCCGTCCGCAGGAGCGCGGTCTCCGCGTTCGGGTGCGTCCCGTAGTCCTTGGGCGGGAGCTTCCCCTTCGTCACGGTCATCGCGCTCGCGAGCGCGCCGCCCATGAAGAATCCCTTGTCGAAGGCCTGGCGCATGTTCCTGACCTCGGCGAGGTCCTTCCAGACGTAGCTCGAGCGGAGTGCCTCGTCGTAGCCGTCGAGCGCGCCTCTCCGTCCCGCGACCTCGCCGCGCTGCAGCGCCGCGAACGCAGCCTCGGCCGCGAGCCGCCCCGACTCGATCGCGTAGTGCACGCCCTTGAGCCGCGGCACGTTGACGAGCCCGGCGCCCTCGCCGACGAGCAGCAGGCCCGGGGCGTTGAGCCTCGCCGGGACGGAGTGGAGACCGCCCTCCGTGATCGTCTTCGCGCCCCAGGCGACGCGCTCGCCGCCGTGCGAGGATCTTCCGGACGAGCCGGTGCGTCTTGAACTCCTGGACGCAGGTCGTGCGCGGAGAGCTCCACGTCGGCGTACTCGAGCCCGACGACGAACCCGAGCGACACGTGCTCGTCGCCCATCGGATAGATCCACGACCCGCCGAACTCGCCGTAGCGCGCCCGCTTGCGCAGCGGCCACCCCATCGTGTGGACGACCTTCCGTAGCGGCTTCGAGACCTTCCAGACCTCCTTCACGCCGAGCGCCCAGATCTGCGGATTGCGCCCGTGAAGGCCGAAGTGGTCGATCGCGGCGGTGGTGAGATGGCCGGCGGTCCCCTCGGCGAGGACGGTGATCCTCGCCGTGACGTCCGCCCCCGGCTCGAAGTTCGGCAGCGGCTCGCCGTCCCTGCCGCGCCCCTTGTCCCCGGTGCGCACGCCGGCGACGCGGCCGTGCTCGACGAGCAGCGTCTGCCCCGCGGTCTCGGGGAGGATCATCGCGCCGCCCGCCTCGGCCTGCTCGGCCAGGAAGCGCCCGAGCTCGGAGACCGAGACGACCCAGTTGCCGCGGTTCATCATCGTCGGCGGCGGCGGGATGCGGAGCGCCGCGCCCTTCGTGAGGAGATAGACCGCCTCGTGCTCGACCTGGCCGTACGTCGGCATGTCCTCGACGGCGAGCCGCCCGGAGAACAGCTTGCGGATCGCCCGCGGGTTCATCACCGCGCCGGAGAGCAGATGCGACCCCGCCTGCTTGCCCTTCTCGAGCACCGCCACGGGTACGTCGCCGAGACGCTCGCGCACGTCCGGATGCTCCTCGAGGAGCTGGCCGAGCCTGACCGCGCACGCGAGCCCGCCCGGGCCGCCGCCGACGATCAGGATCCCGACGTCGATCCGCTCGTCGGGTGCGTCCGTCGGCGGGCCGATCGCCTCGGCGTCGCTCCACGGAGGCGGGTAGTCGGCCGGGCGGACGCCCTTCATCGTGCTACTGGCGCGCCCGCAGGAGCTCGGTGAGCTTCGGTGCGATCTGCGTCAGGTCGCCGACGACGCCGAGGTCGGCGAAGTCGAAGATCGGCGCGTTCGGGTCCTTGTTGATCGCGACGATCGTGCCCGACCCCTGCATCCCCACCTTGTGCTGGATCGCGCCGGAGATCCCGAGCGCGACGTAGAGCTTGGGCGAGACGGTCTTCCCCGTCTGGCCGACCTGCGTCGAGTAGGGGTACCAGCCTGCGTCCACCACGGCGCGCGTCGCCGCGACGGCACCGCCGAGCGCCGAGGCCAGCTCCTCGCAGATCGAGAATCCCTCGGGCCCGCCGAGCCCGCGCCCGCCCGCGACGATCACGTCCGCGTCCTCGATCGAGGGGCCGCTCGACTCCTCCTGCAGGTGCTCCACGAGGCGCGCCTGGGTCGAGAAGTCCTGGAACGTGGCCGAGACCTCGCGCACCTCTGCCGTGCCGCCCGACTCGACGGGGTCGAACGTCCCGGAGCGGACGAGGCCGATTCGCGGTGTCGACGTCCACCCGACCTCCACGAGCACCGTGTCGCCGAGCGCCGGGCGCGTGCCGACGAGCTCGCCGCCGTCGACGCGCAGGTCGGTGAGATCCCAGTTGAGGCCCGCCTCGAGCCGCGCCGCGAGGCCCGAGGCGACGTCGGCGGACAGCACCGACGCCGGAAAGAGCACGTTCTCCGCGGCGGACTCGGCAACCACCGCCTCGAGCGCGTCGACGCGGGGCTGCGGGAGCGGTGCGGCGAGAGCGTCGTCCTCGACGACGTAGACATGCGACGCGCCGTACGCGCCGGCCTTCGCGGCCGCGTCGCGGACGCCGGTCCCGAGCACGACCGCGCCGACGTCGCCGCCGAGCGCGGCTGCCTTCGAGAGCAGGCCGAGCCCGCCCTTCGTCGGCTCGCCGTCGTGGGTCTCGAGAAAGACGAGCGTCGACATCAGATCAGCCTCTTGCCCGCGAGATAGTCGACGATCTTCTCGGCGCCGCTGCCGTCGTCCTCGATCTTCACCTGGTCGCTCTTCGCGGGAGGCGGCGCGACGGCGCGGACGGTCGTGCGCGATCCGGCCTCGCCCACCTGCCCGGGATCGAGGCCGACGTCGGCGAGGGAGACGACGTCCTGCGGCTTGGCTTTCGCGCCCATGATCCCCTTCAGCGACGGGTAGCGCGGCTCGTTGATCGCATCCGAGACGGCGACCACGGCGGGGAGCGGCGCCGCGATCACGTCGTAGCCGAACTCCGTCTGCCGCTTGCCGGTGAGGGTGCCGCCGTCGACGGCGAGGTCCGCGACCTGCGACACCATCGGCCGGCGCAGGCGGTCCGAGACCGCGGCCCACAGAACCGCGCCGTCGCCGTCGCTCGAGGCCTGCCCGAAGAGGACGAGGTCGGCCTCCTCGCGCTCGAGCGCCTTCGCGAGCACGCGGCTCGTCGCCACGAGGTCGGACCCGGCTGCTGCGTCGTCGGACACGAGCACCGCGCGGTCCGCACCCATCGCGAGCGCCTTCCGGAGCGAGTCCATCGCCTTCTCCGGCCCGAGCGACAGGACCACGACCTCGCCGCCGGAGGCCTCCTTGAGGCGGAGCGCCTCTTCCACCGCGTTGACGTCGGTCGCGTTCAGCGCGCCCTCGCCGGAGCGGTCCAGCCGGTGCGTGGTCGGGTCGAGCCGCTTGTGGACGGTCGCGTCCGGGACCTGCTTGACGCACACGGCGATCTTCACGCGCAGGACTCTAACGGCGCACGCTGTACGGGGAAGCTCCTTCCCGCAGGTCTGGTAGTGTCCCGCCCTTCGCGCGGCCTGGCGCGGAGCGTCGCGGAGCCATGACTCGCCACCGGACGACAGCACGAGGGGTCTCTCTCCTCATTCTCACCGCCCTCCTCGCGGCGGCCGTCGTCGCGTCCCCCGGCGCGGCACCGAAGCCGGGGCTGGTCGACGGGAGCCCGATCGTCTTCCCCCTGATCGGGAACTACCCCTACACGATGAACTTCGGCGATCCTCGCGCACAGGGGAGCCACGAGGGGATCGACATCGAGCAGGTCCCCTGGCGCACCCCGGTGGTCGCCGCCGAAGCGGGGAAGGTCAAGTGGTGGACGACGTCCGCGCGTGCGGGCTGCATGCTCTACCTGTACGGCAAGAGCGGCACGACATACCTCTATATCCACCTCAACAACGACCTTACGGAAGCCTCGGAGGACAAGGGCGGCTGCAAGCTCGGCGTCGCCTTCGCCGTCGAGGACGGCGCGAAGGTCACCGCGGGGGAGCAGATCGCCTACGTCGGCGACTCGGGCGATGCCGAGGGCAACCACCACCTCCACTTCGAGGTGCACCCGAACGACGGAGCCGCGGTGAACCCGTTCCCGTACCTGAACGCGGGCGAGCGGCTGCTCTTCCCGGGGCGGCTCGGGACGCCGTTCTCGATCGGGCTGCGCGGGGCACCGGTGGCCGCGGGCGGCGGCACGCTGGAGCTGGCGGTCACGTCCGTGCGCTGGTGGCCCGGGGGCCAGTGGACGCCCGTCGTCGGCACGCGCTCCGTGACGGTCTCGCTCGCGGCGAACGCGATGGTGGACTCCACGCTCACCGGTGCCCTGAGCCGGCCGGAGCTCCGGACGCTCCAGGCGAGATCCGCTCCGGCCCCGACGGTGACCGCCTTCACGAAGCAGGCGCGCCTGACGCCCGAGGCGCTCCGCGGAGCCGTCGGCGCGCTCGTGGCCGCGCGGGTGACGCGCCCCGGCGGGACGACGGTCGCCCTCGGCCCGGCCGACCCGGCCGAGCCGGCCCCGGTGGACGGCGAGGACACGGCGGCCGACACCCCTCCCCGGGGTGACGACGACCACCGCTCGGGTATCTGAGGCGGCGAGTGACGCGCTACGCGGTCGCGAGCGCGCCGCGGAGGAAGTCGACGATCGCGCTCGTCGGCGCCCCCGGCGTGAAGACCTCCGCGACGCCGAGTTGCCGGAGCTCCTCCGCGTCCTCGGCGGGGATCGTCCCTCCGACGACGACGAGCACGTCGTCGGCGTCGTTCGCGCGGAGTCCCTCTACGATCCGCGGCACCAGCGTCATGTGCGCCCCCGAGAGAATCGAGATCCCGACCGCGTCCGCGTCCTCCTGGATCGCCGTCTCGACGATCTGCTCGGGCGTCTGGTGGAGGCCGGTGTAGATGACCTCCATCCCCGCGTCGCGCAGCGACCGCGCGATGATCTTCGCCCCCCGGTCGTGGCCGTCGAGCCCAGGCTTCGCGATCACGACCCGAATCGTCCGCTCCACGCGGTCAGTATAGGAACGTGCGCCTCATCGTCATCGGGTCGTCTCCGGCCTGGCCGAACGCGGGAGGCGCCCACTCCGGGTACGTCGTCGAGAGCGAGGGCCGCCGTCTCCTGCTCGACTGCGGGCCCGGCGTGCTGGCGCGGCTGCGCGAGGCGGAGCCGTGGCCGGGAATGGACGCGATCGCGATCACGCACTTCCACCTCGACCACTGGGGCGACCTCGTGCCCTGGGTCTGGGGGAGCTTCTACCGGCGCGGGCACGACGACACGCGACCGGAGCTCTGGGTCTATCGCGGCGGACGCGCCTTCCTCGAGGAGCTCGGCTCGCGGCTCGGGTTCCCCGACATGTTCGAGCGAACGTTCGTCGTCCGCGAGTACGACGCCGAGACGGTGTTCGCGACCGCGGCGGGCCTCGACGTCCTTCCGGTGCGGCTCCCGCACTACCGGCTCGAGACCTACGGCTTCCGGGTGACGAACGGCGAGGCCACCCTCGCCTACACCGGCGACACGGGCCCGAGCGACCGGATCGCCGACCTGGCCCGGAACGCCGACCTGTTCGTCTGCGAGGCGACGCTCGAGCACGGCGACGCCGACGGTGAGCCGCGCGGCCACCTGAGCGCCGACGAGGCGCTCGAGGCGTACGCCGCCTCCGGCGCGCACAGGCTGCTCCTCACGCACCGCCCCTCGGAGCTCACGCCGCCCGACGGGGTCCAGCTCGCCCACGACGGCATGGAGCTCGAGGTAGCGCCGGATCGTTGACCGGGACGTCCGCGGTGTCCGACTTCAAGTCGGACACCCGAAGCAGCGCACACCCCCGCGGTGTCCGACTTCAAGTCGGACACCCGACGCAGCGCGCATCCAGGGGGTCCCACTCAAGTCGGACGCCTCTCGACCGCAGGGCGCGGAACCTCCCGCAGCTCGCGCCAGAGTTCCTGCGTTGCCAGACGTCGTCCCGCGATGATGTTCCGGACCGCATCGTCGACGACCCTCGCGTAGCACCGCCGAGCCTCGAACGGCGTCGTGCCGAACATCCGCAGCAGCCGCTCCTCGCCCGGCGCGAACGCGCCGAGATCACCTTCCGCGGTCGCGCGGTACGAGCACCAGCGCCAGTCGCGCGGATGCTCGCAGAGACCCGCGGCGACCGGGTTCAGTACGACGTAGAGGCATGCCTGGAACAGCCAGGCCTCGTCGTCGATGCGACGCGACCAGAAATGGGGCGCGAACACCGAGCCCGACGCTCCATGACGGACGTTGAGCCAGCGGGAGTGGCCGCCCAGCAGACGCCTCATTCCGAGACCGAGGTTCGGGCACGGCGTCTCGAGCACGGCGTGATGGTGCGTATCCATGAGGCAGCTCGTGTGGACGAGCCACCCCAGCTCGCGCGTGATCCGACCGAACCGACTCACATACGCAAGCCTGTCGTGGTCATCTTCCACGATGCGTCTCCCGCCGCTCCCCTTCGGGATGACGTGATGCACGGCCTCCGGGCCCTCGTCGCGCGACGCTCTCGCCACTCGCACAGCATCCCTGTTGCCTGATCAGACGGCAAGTTGTCAGTTCTGGACACGTGTCCGACCGCGCACAGCGTCTGGTGTCCGACTTGAAGTCGGACACCAACGCGGAGCACCTCCCTGCGGTGTGCGCGTCAGCCGCCCCCCGGGCACACCGCGCCATGAGGCAACACGGGCCGCCCGGCCGCGAAGGCGGCCGGCTTCAGGGATCTGCCCCGCCGCAGGCGGGGATCGAGCGGCGGGAATCCGCTCGGCGGATTCCCGATCGCGGACTAAAAGACTGCCTGCTCGCGCCAGGTGCCCCAGACGGAGCGCCACGTGTCGCAGATCTCGCCGAGCGTGACGCCGTCGCGGACGGCGTCGACGATCACGGGCATGAGGTTGCGCTCGCCGACGGAGGCGGCCTCCGCGAGCTCGGCGATCCGCCGCTCCACCGCCGCCGACTCGCGCCGCGCCTTGAAGTCGGCGAGCCGCTCGACCTGCTGTCGCTCGAGGTCGGGATCGATGCGGAGGATCGAGATCTCCTCCTCCGCCTCGGTCTCGTAGCGGTTGACGCCGACGACGACCCGCTCCTCGGCCTCGACCTCCTGCTGGTAGCGGTAGGCGGCGTCGGCGATCTCGCGCTGCGGCATGTTCTGCTCGATCGCGGCGACCATCCCGCCGAGCTCGTCGATCCGCCGGAACAGCTCGTACGCCTCCGCCTCGAGCCGGTTCGTCAGCGCCTCGACGTGGTAGGAGCCGCCGAGCGGGTCGATGGTGTTGACGACGCCGGTCTCGTGCGCGATCACCTGCTGCGTGCGCAGCGCGAGCCGCACTGCGTCCTCGGTCGGCAATGCGAGCGCCTCGTCGTAGGAGTTCGTGTGCAGCGACTGCGTCCCGCCGAGCACGGCAGCCAGCGCCTCGATCGCAGTACGTGCCACGTTCACGAGCGGCTGCTGCCACGTGAGCGACACACCCGCCGTCTGCGTGTGGAAGCGCATCAGCAGCGACCGCTCGTCGCGCGCCCCGTACCGATCGCGCAGCTCGCGCGCCCAGATCCGGCGGGCAGCGCGGTACTTGGCGATCTCCTCGAAGAAGTCGAGGTGCGCGTTGAAGAAGAACGAGAGCCGCGGCGCGAAGCTGTCGACGTCGAGACCCCGCTCGAGCGCCCACTCGACGTAGGTGAACCCGTTCTTCAACGTGAACGCGAGCTCCTGCGCAGCGGTCGAGCCCGCCTCCCGGATGTGGTAGCCGGAGATCGAGATCGGGTGCCACAGCGGCATCTCGGCGGCGCAGAACTCGACCATGTCCGTGACGAGCCGCATCGACGGGCCGGGCGGGAAGATGAACTCCTTCTGGGCGATGTACTCCTTGAGGATGTCGGTCTGGATCGTCCCCCGCAGCCGATCGCGCGGCACGCCCTGCTCCTCCCCCACGACGAGGTACATCGCCAGCGCGATCGCCGCCGACGAGTTGATCGTCATCGACGTCGACACCTCACCGAGCGGGATCCCGGCGAATAGCACCCGCATGTCCTCCAGCGAGGAGACGGCGACGCCCTCGCGCCCGACCTCGCCCACCGCGCGCGGGGAGTCCGAGTCCACGCCCATGAGGGCGGGCATGTCGAAGGCGCACGACAACCCGGTCTGGCCGTGCTCGAGCAGGTACCGGAACCGCTCGTTCGTCTCCGCCGCCGTCCCGAAGCCCGCGAACTGCCGCATCGTCCACAGCCGGCCGCGGTACATCGAGGGGTAGACGCCCCGCGTGAACGGGAAGGCGCCGGGGTACCCCAGGTCGCGCTCGTAGTCCGTCTCTGCGGTCTCCGGGGTCGCGAGCGGCGCCACCTCGGCGCCCGAGATCGACGTGAACGCCTCCCCCTCGCGCAGCGCCGCGGACTCGTAGCGCGCACGCCAGGCGTCGAGGCCCGCGCTCCGTCGCTCCTCGACCCGGGCCATGCGACGGATGCTACCCCGGCCCGCCTCCCGCGATCGCCAGATCGAGGGATGACCCCTCGTTCCGGGGACGCCGATCGAGGGATGTGTGAAGACGCTCGGCGCTCTCCTGGTGGCCGTGCTGGCAACGGTCGCCGTGACGTGGACGGCGCCGTTCCAGACGAGTGCCGCGGCCGGCGCGCTTTCGTGCGGCTCGGGCGCCAACGGCTCTGCCGGCTACGCGTACGCCGGCTTCCAGGCAACCGGCGTCTCCAGCGGCGTGCGCGCGACGATCGCAGCCACCCGCGCGCCCTCCGTGCAGGCGGGCCACGCCGCGGCGTGGATCGGGGTCGGCGGCAAGAGCGCCGGCCGAAACGGGGAGACGATGTGGCTCCAGACCGGCGTCGCCGCGCTGCCGAACACGCCGCCGATGGTCTATGCGGAGATCACCCGCGCCGACCGCGATCCCGTCTTCATCCCGCTGCTCCAGAACGTTCAGCTCGGCGAGCGCCACCGCCTGGCGGTGCTCGAGATGAACCGCCGCCCGGGCGTGTGGCGCGTGTGGGTCGACGGCAAGCCGCTGACCGACCCCGTCGTCCTTCCGGGCTCGCACGGGATCTGGAAGCCGATCGCGACGGCCGAGTCCTGGAACGGCGGCGTCGAGACCTGCAACGGCTTCGCCTTCCGCTTCGAGCGGACCGGGGTCGCACAGTCGCTCGGCGGCTCGTGGCGGACGTTCGCACCGGGCTACACGTTCGAGGACCGCGGCTACGTCGTGCGTCAGCTGCGCCCCGTCCCCGGCGGACAGCGGACGCTCGCCGCCGATCCGATCCAGGCGTACGCCTTCGACGCCGCGTCTGCGGCGTAGCAGATCCTGTTCGCGAGCGGGACTCCGCCGAGCGGAATCCCGCCGCTCGAATCCCCGCCTTCGTCGGGGCAGATCCCTGAAGGCGACCCGCTCCGCGGGCCGCATCCATCGCGTTCCGTCCACATCCGCGAGCGGAATGCCGTAGAGGTGGATCCGGCCGCTGTCTCTACGCCGCGACGATCTTGACCGGGGTGCCGACCGAGACGAGCTTGCGCAACGCCAGGACGTCGCTGTTGCGCAGGCGAACGCAGCCGTGCGAGACCGCCTGGCCGATCAGCCACGGCATGTTCGTCCCGTGGACGCCGACCACGCCGCCGCCCGGCCAGTCCGAGAGCTTCGAGTAGCCGCTCGTCTCGAACGCGAACGCCCCGAGGATCGGATATCTGCTCGGGACGAACATCGACTGCACGTAGAAGAGCCCGATCGGCGTCTCCATGCCGCGGGCGCCGACCGCTACGGGCCCCGTCCGCCGCAGGCGGCCGTCGACGTAGAGCTCGAATTTCCGCGAGCCGCGGTAGACGACGAGCCAGCGGTCGACGGGCCTGAGCTCGGTGGCTGCGGCCGGGATCCAGCCGGTGCGGCCGTTTGGCCGTCCGGGAACCGAGATCCGGTACCACGTGGGCTGCCCCACGGCGTCGTGGCGCTCGTCGAGCGCCATGACCGTGCGCGGACGGAAGTCGGGGCGGAACTGCGCGAGCGTCGTGACGACGGGTGCGCTCCGTCGCGGCGCGCTCCGCACCGCGACGCTCCCCCAGGCGATCGGCCCGGACCCTACGACCCGAACGCTCGCGAGCGGCGAGAGCGGTGCCGCTCTCCGCGTGTCGCCCGCGTCACGTGCCGCGGCGACCGGTACGGCCGTCGCGAGGAGCAGGAGGAAGAACGTCGCCACGCCACCCACGCGGCGCGCGCTCCTCCCCCCGATCCTCGAGCGACGGAACCCCGACGGCGCAGGGCGCTGTTGCCGGCCGGTGCTCCCGGGCATCCGGGAGCACCGGCCGTGTGCCGGAGAGGGAGCCAACCCTCACCCCGTGACGGAGGACCCGAACGCATCGCTGACGCCCATCCCCGCGCTGCTCGCGTTCCCGAGTCCGTCCTCCATCGTCGGCTCCCTCTCGGCTGCTCCACCCCTTCGCCGCAAGCAAGCGGGTGGAGGTGTCGTGGGCACTCTGATCCTTCCTGCGTCTCACCGTATCCCCCTTTTGGCGGGGTGCTGCCCCTCGGTCGAGGGGTTTTCTCCCCCACCTGGGTCTAGGTCCGGCGAGAGCCTTGCACACACGGGCCGACGGGGCCTTGCGGCCCCGCCAACCCCCTCCCCGAGGCATCGGTGCCCCGGGCCGAAGCCCGGGACACCGACCGAGTGCCAGCTCGGGGAATCCCTAGCCCGTCACCGGCGGCTCGAAGACGCCAACCACGCCGATCCTGGCGCTGTTGCACGCCTTCACGCTCGTGATCTTCACGAGCATGATCCCCGCCTTGCTGGGCGTGATGCCGACACGGGCGACGCCCTTGCCGTTCGTCTTGACGACCTTGTCGAGGCCCGTGCCGGTGAACCGCACCGCGACACCCTTCACGGGCGTCCGCGACCTCGTCACCTTGGCGGTGACGAGGTGGCTGTCCCCGTTCGCCTTCACCATGCCGGGCGTCACCTTGAGGACGCGGCAAAGCTCCGGCTTGGGCTTCGGCTGCGGGTTCGGCTTCGGTGTGGGCGTCGGCTTCGTCGTGGGCTTCGTCGTCGGCGGCGTCACCGGCGCGGTGACGAGCGTCGACGCGCACGCCCTGTTGTTCGCGGCGTTCGTGTCCTGGCCGCCACCGACCGCTGTCGCGCAGTTGACGTAGGTCCCCGTCTGGGCGACGCGTGCCGAGACGCCGATCACCCGCTCGACCCCGGGGCCGAGCGTGCCCAGGCTGCACTGCAGCAGGACTCCGCCGGTGATCGAGCAGCTGCCGTTCACGGGCTGCTGCGTCACGGCGACGAACGTCACCCCGCCGGGCGCCGCGTCGGACGAGCGTGACGTTGTGCGCCTGGTTCGGGCCGTTGTTCCGCACCCGGACCGTGTAGGCGATCTCCGCCTGCCCGTTGACGAGCTGCACCTGCGGCGTCGCGTCCTTGATCACCTGGACGTCCATGTGCTCGTCCGTCGGCGGCGTCACTGGAGGCGTCACCGGCGGGATCGGCGGAGGCGTCGTGCCGCAACCGACCTGGACGCTCGCCGCTGTCCGAGCTCGGTCCCGCCCTCCCATGTCACGGTCGCGGTGTTGGTCAGCCGCCGTTCGGAGACGTCGGCGCCCGCTCTTGCACGTCCACTTCTCGTCGTACGTCGTCGTCCACTGTCGTCTCGTGCCAGATCTTGAGGTCGAGCGGCCTCGTCGATCTGGCCTTCGTCCTCGACGTCCGGGGTCTCGCCGACCTTGAGTCGCGCCGTCCACTGGATCGTGGCCGTCGAGCCGGCCGATGTCCGAGCCCCACGTCGCCGTCGCCGTGTTGTTCGCCACCTCCGCGGTCACGGGGCGACGCTGTACGAGCACGACCGCGGTCCGTGTGCCGGAGCACCGTGAGATGTTCGGGCTCCCTGCCCGCCGCCGCAGTCGACGACAGCGTCCGGGAGTGAGTCGGTGACGAGCCACGCCCGATGACCCCGGTGCGGTCCGCGCTGTTCACGAGCCTGATCGTGCCCGTCAACGACATAGGTCTGCGCCTGCGAGTGCGAGACGGTCACCTTCCAGGTGAACGAACCGTTCCCGCCGTCGGGCAGGGTCAGCGACGCGTTGTCACCGTAGGTCGCGTCGGACGCGCCGCGACCTTCACCTGCTTGTCGATCTCCCAGCTGTGCTGGATCCTCTCGACTGCCGCGGCGGTCTTCTCGACGGACAGCGTCGGCGTCCCACCCTCTCCCTTCGGGTCGAAGCAGAACTCGACATGGCTGATCTGATACCGCTTCGCGGTCGGCGCTCTCATCGATCGGTGCCGTGAGTGCCGCTGTCGGAGTCGTCCGGTACCGTTCGGCGAATCGAGGTAGTAGTAGATCTCGCCGTCGTCGCCGCCCTTCATGACGATCACTGCCTGGATGTCGACCGCGTGGATGTCGACGAGCGTCCAGCTGAACGCGTCGGGCCGCCGCCGCGTCGCTCGATGATCCTCGATCAGCCCGTCGTTGTACGCCCTCGACGCAGCTTGCTCCCGTCGATCTCCAGGCTCGCCAGCGTCCTGCCAGTCCCGCCGGACAGCGGGAGGGTCGCCGGAACGCCCTCGTCCACGTCCGACGCATTCCCGTCGTAATCGTGTCGCGACGCCCGCGATCACGAGCGTCAGCGACCGCGAGCGACGCCAGACGAGCCAGAGTCCGAGCGCACGCCTTCTCCACCTCTGCCGCATCAGGGTCAAATCGCCTCTTCCATGGCTTCGCCCCGCCGGACGGACCGCTGATGCCGCAGGGGCCACGACCCGGCACTCTGCATCGGATCTATATGCCGAGAAAGGGGGACGACAACTCCCTCGTTCGGGTAGACCGGTCTCCCCCCGAAGCGCGGGCAGGCTGACTCCGGGCGACCGCGGGTAGCCTCGACTCGCGTCGTCTCGGCGTCTGCATGCTCGGCGCTCGGGTCGTCCCGCTCGTGGCGCTCGATCGGCGTGCTGTCGTGGAGCTTCCTCCGGACACCGCCCCTGCCCGAGCCTGCTCCCCGCTCCGGTGTCGCCGCTGCTTCCCGACCTCGCGATGTCCCCGCTCACGGACATCTCGGCCGTGAGGATCGAGGGAGGCGGCAACTACGTCCAGTTCACGGCGGCGGTGGCGAACGTCGGCGTCGGAGCCTTCATCGTCCACGCAGTCCGCGGCGACCAACGTGGGGCGTGGCGCGTGTCCCAGCGCTTCCAGGAGCCCGACGGCTCGACGAGCGAGACCGTGACGACGAGGCGACGTCGTGTGGGGCGGGCACGGGCACGACCACTGGCACGTCCACCTCGGCGCGTCCTACTGGATCACCCGTCCCGGCTCGACCGCAGCGCCTGCGCCGCTACGACAAGGTCGGCTTCTGCTTCTTCGACCAGCGACCGCCTCCTCACCCAGCCTTCCACGGCGCCGGCGCACCCGCAGTTCCCCAAGTCCGCGTGCAACGGCCAGAGCACGCTCGAGTTCACGATGGGCCTCTCCCCGGGTGGGCCGACCCGTACCCATGGGCCCTGCCCGACCAGCGTCTGCTCCTGACGGGCCTCCCGGACGGCGTCTACCGCCTGTGGGCGACAGCCGATCCGGGTAGGTGGTTCCGCGAGAGCGAACGAGACGAACAACGCGACGTGGGTCGACCTCAGACTGAGCCTCCACGGCGCGCTGCCGCGCGTCGAGGTCGTCCGGCGCGGTCCGTCGGGCGCGCCGATGTGGGACGAGTCCTGACCCCGCCTTCAGCCGCCGCTCGCCCCCTGCGTCACCGCCGCACCACCCGCGGCCGGCACGTGCAGGTGGTCGCCGACCGCCGACGCGACCCAGATCGCGAGCGCCGCGGCAAGCACCGCCAGCGCCACGAGACCGAGCCCCATGAGCCGTACCTCATGCTCCCTCGCCTTCCCCGTGATCACCGTTTCCCCCTCGCCCTGGTCACCCTGTCTCCGACGGTAATCACCCTTCGGAGGGAGGCAATGCCTCGCACGAGTGACTCGATCGGCGGACGTCGGTGCACGACCGGGGGACGGGCACGTCATGCGCGCATGCGAGACTCTCGGGAATGAAGGTGCTCCTGGCAGACGACCACCGCCTGATGCTCGACGGCATCCGTCGCGCGCTCGAGGAGGACGGCGGGTTCGAGATCGTGGGCGAGACGCAGAACGGGGCACAGGTCCTCCCGCTCGTCGGGCAGACCGGGCCCGATCTCGTCGTGCTCGACGTGCGCATGCCCAACATGGACGGCCTGCAATGCCTCGAGGAGATCCGTCGGCGGCATCCCAAGGTCAAGGTCGTGATGCTGTCGGCCTCGACCACGCCCGATCTCATCGAGGAGGCGCTGCGCCGCGGGGCGAGTGCCTACGTCCTGAAGACGGTCGACCCGAGCGACCTGCCCTCGACGCTACGCCAGGTGATCGGCGGCACGGTGTTCTCCACGGTCGGCATGACCGAGTCGTCGACGTCGAGCGGCGCGAAGGCCGCTGGCCTCACCGAGCGCGAGGTCGCGATCCTCACCGAGCTCGCGAGCGGCAAGTCGAACGACGAGATCGCGAAGGAGCTCTGGGTCACGCAGCAGACGGTGAAGTTCCACCTGACGAACGTCTACCGCAAGCTCGGCGCGAAGAATCGCGCGGATGCCGTCCGGCAGGCCTATCAGCTCGGCCTGATCCAGCGCCCTCTCGGCGACGACTGACATCCCGGGTGTCCGACTTCCAGTCGGACACCGAGCGCCCCTCACCACCGCCGCGAAGTGCTCAGCGGTCGGCCGGCGACCCGAAGTCGAAGATCTGCCCCGATCGCCAGGCGCCTTTGGCGTGCGAGACGAGGATCACCGCGCCGACGATCGTCGTCGGCACGAACCAGACGGCCTGCATGCAGATCGCGAACGCAAGCCCCGCCTCGCGGCCGATCCCGAAGAGCGCGAGCGCGGAGACGCCGAGCCACTGGTACGTGCCGACGAAGCCCGGCGAGGACGGGATGGCCACGCCGAGGTTGAGCGCCGCGGTGACGAAGATCGCGTCCACGAGGGACAGCTCGACCCCGACCGCGCGGCCGACGAGGATTGCCCCCACCGCCCACGTCGCCCAGGCCACGACGCTGATCCCGAACCACACGAGCCCGCGCTCGACCGACAGGGGGTCGGAGAGACCTTCGAGCGTGTCGCGCAGGAAGCGGCGCGCAAGCCGGCGGTGCGGCCGTCGCGACCGGGGCCGCCTGCGCGTGTACGAGCGCGCCGCGAGAATCACGACGCAGACGACGGCGAGCACGAGCAGGGAGCCGACGACGATGCGGTCGACCCAGCCGGCGTCGGTCACGAGGGGCAGGCTGAGGAGCAGGAAGGCCACGAGCGCGAGGATGTCGAACGCCCGATCGAGCATCACGGTGGCGAGCCCGCGACCGCCGGAGAACGCTCCGCGTGAGACCCAGCGCGCGCGGAGAAGATCTCCGACGCGCCCCGGGAGCACGTTGTTCACCGCCACTCCGGCGACGATCATCTCGAAGAACCGGCGCTGTCCCAGCGCGGTGTCGGCAATCCGGCGCCACCGCGCCGCCTGGAGCCAGTAGACGGCGCCCATGCAGCCGACGGCGCCGAGCAGCGGGAGCGGGCGAACGCCCTGGAGCGTGCCCCACACCGCGCCGAGGTCGGTCCCGCGGATCGCGAGGACGAGGAAGACGACCGAGACTGGGATGCCGATCGCCGCAGCGACGGCGAGCGACCGACTCCGCCCGTTCCCCGGCACGTCTGGCACGAGCGGAGACGCACCTGCGCGCGCCATCGACGAGTCGGGGACCACGGTCACGTTCGAAGCATCGCCAAGCCCCGTGCCGCAGGCTTCCCGCGAGGGTCGCAGCCGACCCTAGCCCATTGTCCAGACAGGATCGCCGAACCACGAGCGAAGATTGTCGGGTGAGCCACGCGCCGACGGACGCCACCCCGGTGTCGGACTTCAGTCCGACACCTCGGCCCCGTAGCGACGCCCAGCCCATAGGTGTCCGACCGAGGTCGGACACCGGTGCCAAAGGCGTCCTCGAGACGAGCCCCTTCCCGATCCTGCTCGTCTGCCTCGTCGGCATCGTCCTCCTCTCCGTCTTCGCCCCGTCGATCGTCGTCGGCGACACGTGGCTGACGCTGACGGCGGGCCGCGAGGTCGTCGAGAACGGCCTCCCGGCACACCGAGCACCTCACCGTCCTCGGCGAGGGGCGCACGTGGACCGACCAGCAGTGGCTCGCACAGGTCGTCTTCTACGCGGCCCACGCGCTCGCGGGAATGCGCGGCGTGATCCTGCTCGGCATCGTGCTCGTTCTCCTGGCGCTCGGCCTCGCCACCGCGACAGCGCGCACGAGCGGCGCGTCGTCGCGCTCGACGTTCGTGATCGGGCTCCTCGCGGTCCTCGCCGGCCCCTGGGGCTGGACGTTGCGCGCACAGACAACGGCCCTCCCCTGCTTCGCCGGCGCGCTCTGGCTCCTGATCGACGCGTCGCGGAACGGCGTCCGCAGGCGCACCCTGCTCGTCCTCCCGCTGCTCGTCGTCTGGGCGAACCTCCACGGCTCCGTCGTCCTCGGCGCCGGGCTGACCGTGCTCCTCGGGCTCGTCGAGCTCGTCCGCGCCCGCCGCCTCGCCTGGGTCCCCGTCGCCCTGGTCGCCCTCCCGCCACTCACCGTGCTCGCCTCGCCGTACGGCACGAAGCTCGTCGCCTACTACGACCTGATGCTGGTCGACGCCCCGTTCGCGCCGATCCTCCGCGAATGGCAGTGGTCGAGGCCCGAGGCGACGACTGCGCTCTTCTGGCTGCTCGCGATCGTCGCCGCGGGGCTGCTCGCCCTGCGCCGCTGCCGGAGCCGCCTCACGTTCTACGAGCTCGCCGTCCTCCTCGTGACGTTCGTCGGTGCTGTCCAGGCCGTCCGCGGCGTGATCTGGTTTGCGCTCGCAGCGGCGGCGATCCTCCCGGTCGCTCTCGACGGTGTCCTCACGAGGGCCGACGTCGACGCGCCGAGAGTCAACCGCATCATCTCCGTGGCGGCGCTCGCCGGCCTCGCGGTCGCGGCGCTGGCCTTCCTCGTCCGCCCCGCGTCGTGGTTCGTCTCCGACTGGCCCGAGCAGCGCGTCGAGGCGGTGCGCCAGGCGACCCGCGATCCGAGCGTCCGCGTGTGGGCCACCGACGGGACCGCCGACTGGCTCCTCTGGCGGATCCCGGACCTCCGCGGCCGACTCGCGTACGACGTCCGCTTCGAGCTCTACGACATGCCGACGCTGGACCGCATCGTCCGGTACGGGCGCCTGCAGGGAGACTGGCCGGCTGCGGTCGACGGCTACCGGGTGGTCGTCGTCGACCGGCGCGCACAGCTCGACGCGCTCCGTGCCGAGCCCGGGGCGCACGTCGTGCACCGCGATGACGGCATCGTGATCGTCGCCCGGAGCCCGACGTGAGTGCGTCCACGAGGTCGCAGGCCGGAGCACGGCGCCGAGGGTCGCGGCCGGGACCAGCCGTTCGGCCAGACCAGGGCCGCGGCGCACGCGGCACGATGGGCTGATGGCGTTGAAACCGACGTTCCGGGCCTCTTCCCGGCAGCCGGCGCCACGTCGGCCGAAGCGGTCGCCGTGACCGTCGCAACGGCGACGCGGCTGCCTCCTTCTCGCCGCGTGGCAGCGCACGTGGATGCGGGTGCGCGCGAGGCTTCGACGCTGGAGCTCGTCACCGTGGCGGCGTCGAACGTCGCCATCGCTCTCCTCGTCGCGGTCTCGTGCGCGCTGCTTGCCCTGGGTCACCGGGAGCGCATGGAGACCACCCTCTTCGTCGTGGCGCTCGCGCTCGCACCCGCGGGTGTTGCGGTCGCGCGGAGACAGCTCCGACGGGCCGGCCGCGAGCGGTACACGTCACTGGCACTCCTCGACGTTGCGGGGCTGTCCGCGGCGGTCCTCGTCGCGCGTGCCGCAGCCGCGGTCGCCGGACCCGACGCCGTCCCATGGGTGCTGCTCGTCGGTACGGCAGCGGTCGTCGGTCTCGACGTCGTCGCCTACCGGCGGCCACTCCTGCTGCCCGGCGCACCGCAGGGCACCGCGCGCACGATTGCGATCCTGGGAGTCTGCGCCCTCCTCGCCTGCGCCGTCGCGAGCTTCTATCCTCGGTCGCTGTTCACCGCCGAGCGCCTGTGGTTGTGCGTTCTCGTCGTGTCGGTCGTCGCCGCGGTACGGGCACTCCGGATTCCGGCTCCGACCCGGCGCATGTGGCGCCGGGCGATCGACGCGGTCGTCGTGGTCACGACGGCGCTCGTCGTCACCGACGTGAACGGCTATTCGAGCGCCTTCCGGTACGACTACGACTTCTTCCTCGGCCCCGTCAACGCGATGCGGCACGGCCACCCGCTGCTCGTCGACACGTTCTCCCAGTACGGCGTCGGGTTGTTCTACGCGCTGACCGGCGCGTTCCACGCGATACCCCTCAGCTACGGGGGTCTGCAGTTCGTCCTGTGCATTGCCTACGCGGCCGAGTTCGCCCTCGTGTACAGCGTCCTCCGGCTGGCCTGCCGCTCGCAACTGGTGGCCGTCCTCGGGCTGGCGGTGTCGCTGGTCGCGAACCTGGCGGTGTTCCCCCAGTACATCGCTTCTCCGAGCGTCGGGCCGCTGCGATTCGGGTTGCCCTGGGTGGTGATACTCGCGGGGACGCTTCGCGCACGTTCCGTCCATCATCGACGCCTCCTCGACGCCGTGATGCTCCTCGCCGTCGGCGTTGCCGGAGTCTGGAGTGCGGAGACGTTCGTCTACTCGTTTGCGGCCTACGCGGCCGTCACGGTGTTCTCGATCGTCGATCGGCCCGAATCGCCGAGCGAGCGCGCCCTGCGCGTCGCCAAGCGGATCGCCGCCGCGGTGGTCGTAGCCTTCCTGGCGGTCGGGGCGACAAGTGCCTTCCTGCTCGTGGTCGCCGGCGACTGGCCGCGCTGGACGGACTACCTGGGTCTCGTGGCGCTGTACGCGATGCAAGGCTTCGGCTCCCTGCTGATCCCCCCGTGGTCGCCGGGGTATCTGGTCGGCGCGCTCTATGTCATCTCGCTGACTGCGCCTACTTGCGCTCCCGCGCGACGCGCGACAGCGACTCGATCCGACGATCGCCGCGACAGCGGGCGCCACCGCGTTCGGCGCGATCGCGTTCACGTACTTCCTCGGCCGCTCGGCGCCGTCCAACCTGCATCACATCGCGGTTCCCGCCGTCGTCGTTGCCTGTGGATGGTGGACGGTCGTCTGGCCGCAGCTCCGTCGCCTGAGCCGCGCGTACGCCTGGGGCGCGGTGCTCGCCGCATCGTGCCTCGGAGCCTCCGTGCTCGCATCGAGCACGAACGTCACGGGCGCGTGGCTCGAAGCCGCGCCGCTCGTCCAGGTCGTCCGCTCGCCGGGGACCACGGCGTCGAAGATCAGCACGCTCCTCACCGCGACGGACGACGCCCCCCGGGTCGTCGAGGGAGCGAGACTCGTCCGAACCTACTCGACGACGGATCGTCAGCCGGCGGTCCTGATCAGCGCCGAGTATCTCACGAGCGTGCTCCTCGCGGCGCATCGCGGGAACGCACTCCCGATCGTCAACGGCAATCAGGAGGGCCTGGTCGACGACGCGGCTCTCAAGAGAGTGGTGGCCGCGACCGACAGACTTCCACGAGGATCATTCGTCGTCACGGAGACCATGTTCATGCGCCAGCCGGCCCAGGCATTCGCCAAGCTCGATCCCATCGGCAACCCTCGGTTCGGCGACTACTTCCTGTCGCGATCCTATGAGGCCCTGGCCGAGCGATTCGAGCTCCGCGTCGCAGAGCGCGGCCGGTTCGGATTCGTCGTTCTCCAACTCGGGAGGCGCCGGTGACCACGGTCGACCCCCCTCGCGTGGGAGCGTCGGCACCACGCGCGAACTCGACGGACGTCCGCGCGTTCGCGCAGGGGATACGCCGCATCGTCCTCGAGCAGTCCATGCGGGCAGGCGTCGGCCACATCGGCTCGGCGCTCTCCGTCGCGGACATCGTTGCCGCGCTCTACGCAGACGTCCTCGAGACCGTCGACCCGCGCGACCCGGACCGTGACCGGTTCGTGCTCTCGAAGGGCCACGCGAGCCTCGCGGTCTACGCCGCTCTCCATCTTCGCGACCTGCTGACGTTCGACGAGCTTTCGACCTACTGCGAGAACGGGACGCGGCTCGGGACGCACCCCGAAGTCGGTGTTCCCGGCATCGACTTCGCCACGGGATCGCTCGGGCACGGTCTCTCGCTCGCCGCGGGGGCCGCGCTCGCGGGGCGCCTTCGCGCCTCGAGCAGGCGGGCGTTCTGCCTCTTGAGCGACGCCGAGTGCAACGAGGGATCCGTATGGGAGGCCGTCATGTTCGCCGCGCACCATCATCTGTCGAATCTCGTCGCCGTCGTCGACCTCAACGGCCAGCAGGCGCTCGGGTACACGAAGGACGTGCTCGACCTGTCGCCGATGGCCGATCGCTGGCGCGCCTTCGGATGGGACGTGCACGAGGTGGACGGCCACGACCCGGTCGCCCTCGCGGACACGATCCGAGGGCTCGACACCCAGGCAGGCCCGCCGCACGTGCTCGTCGCGCACACGGTATTCGGCAAGGGTGTCTCGTTCATGGAGAGCAGCATCGAGTGGCACTACCTCCCGATGACCGACGGACAGTTCGAGCGGGCCGTCAAGGAGGTTGCGGCGTGAGAGCGACCTTCATCCGGACACTTGTCGAGATCGCCGAGGAGGACGAAAGAATAGTCCTGCTCACGGGCGACCTCGGGTTCACGGTGGTGGAGCCGTTCGCAGAGCGGTTCCCGGATCGTTTCTTCAACGTCGGCGTGGCCGAGCAGAACATGCTCGGGGTCGCCACCGGCCTCGCCGAGGCGGAGTTCGTCCCCTTCGCGTACTCGATCGCGACGTTCGCGACCCTCCGGTCGTACGAGTTCGTGCGCAACGGCCCCGTGCTGCACCATCTCCCCGTGAGAGTCGTCGGCGTCGGCGGAGGGCTCGAGTACGGGATGAACGGCCTCACGCACTACGCGCTCGAGGACATCGCGGTCATGCGCGCGCAGCCGGGGATGACCGTGCTCGCGCCCGCGGACTTCGAGCAGGCCAGGACGGCGCTGACGGAGACCAACGACGGTCCCCGGCCCGATCTACTTCAGGCTCGGCAAGAACGAGACCGAGACGGTGCCGGGCCTCGACGGTCGCCTCCGGCTCGACGGCGTCGAGCAGCTCGGCGCCGGCCGCGACGTCGCGATCGTCACCACCGGATCCATCACGCGGGAAGCGGCAGCGGCCGCGGAGCTCCTCGAGGGCCAGGGGTGGCGTTCGCGCCTCGTCGTCGCTGCATGCCTGAGCCCGGCGCCCACGGAGGCACTGGTCACCGCGCTGCGAAACGTCCCCCTCGTGGTCACCGTCGAGGCGCATTACCTGACCGGAGGGCTCGGCTCGCTCGTCTCCGAGGTCGTCGCCGAGTCGGGCATCGGTTGCCGCGTCGTCCGTTGCGGTGTCGCGGGCCTCCCGGACTCCGTCGGGAGCGAGGCGTTCCTCAACGAGGCGCACGGCCTGTCGGCGAGCCGGATCGCACGAGCCGCCGCAGAGGCCCTCGACCAACGTGACACGACCGCGAAGCCGGTCGCCGCCCGATGAAGAAGCTGAGCGCCGTCATCGCCTGCTACCGGGACGCGCCGGCGATCCCGGAGATGTACGAGCGCCTGACGGAGACGTTCCGCTCGCTCGGGGTCGACTACGAGATCATCTTCGTCAACGACGCCAGCCCCGACAACGCGCGCGAGGTGCTCGCCGAGCTCGCCGCATCGGATCCGCGCGTGGTCGTCGTCAACCACACGCGGAACTTCGGCTCGCAGAGCGCGTTCACGAGCGGCATGCGCATCGCCACCGGCGACGCGGTCGATCCTCCTCGACGGCGATCTGCAGGACCCGCCCGAGCTGATCGCCGAGTTCCACGAGAAGTGGCAGGAGGGCTACGACGTCGTCTACGGCGTGCGCGTGCGCCGCGACGCGACGCTGCTTCCATGCGGATCGCCTACAAGGCGTTCTATCGCCTGTTCCGCGCCACGGCTACGTCTCGGTCCCGCTCGACGCCGGCGACTTCTCGCTCCTCGACCGCCGCGTGATCGACGCCCTCAACGAGCTGCCCGAGTCCGACCGGTTCATGCGCGGCCTGCGCGCCTGGGTCGGCTTTCGCCAGACCGGTGTCCCGTACGTCCGGCCCGAGCGACCGTATGGCACGTCGACCAACTCGCTCGTCGGGAACGTCAAGTGGGCGCGTCGCGCCGTACTCTCGTTCTCGTACGCACCCCTCGACCTGATCGCATGGCTGGCGTCCGTCACGGTCGGCCTTTCGGTCGTCGCGGCGTTGGCGCAGATCGTGCTTCGGTTCGTCGACCCCTCGCTCGCGCCTAAGGGCGTCACGTCGCTCCTCGTCGTGATCCTCTTCCTCGGCGGGATCCAGCTCCTCTGCCTCGCCATCATCGGCTCGTACCTCGCCCACATCTACGACGAGGTCAAGCGCCGGCCCTCGTACATCGTCGAGAGCGTGCTGAACGCGCCGACGAGCGCTGACGCCGACCACGACGTCGAGCCCGAGGCTGCCGTCGAGACCCACGTCCCACCCCAGCGTCGGGCGCGCCACGAGGCACCGCGACGGTTCACCGGAGGACGGACGTGAAGCGGGTCATCGTCACCGGCGCGGCGGGCTTCATCGGGGCGAACGTCGCGCGGCGCCTGCTCGACGAGGGCTTCCAGCCGACGCTCCTGACCGGGCCGGACTCCGACTGCTGGCGCCTCGCCGACCTTGAGGCGGCAGCCCCTGTCGTCCAGCTCGACCTGGCGGACGGCGAAGCGGTCGCAAAGGTCGTATCGGTAGCGCGCCCCGAGTGGATCCTCCACCTCGCCGCCCACGGCGCCTATTCCTGGCAGACTGGACCGCGCCGCGATTCTCCGGACCAACGTCGTCGGCACCGCCAACCTGCTCGAGGCGGCCCGTCGGACCGGGGTCGAGGCGTTCGTCAACACCGGCTCGAGCTCCGAGTACGGCCTGAAGGATCGTGCGCCGGTCGAGGAAGACCCCGTCGAGCCGAACAGCGCGTACGCCGTTGCCAAGGCCTCGGCCACCATGCTCTGTCGTCACGTCGCGGCGGCGGACGGGCTCAACGTCTGCACGCTGCGGCTGTACTCCGCCTACGGTCCATGGGAAGAGCCCAAGCGTTTGGTCCCCGCGCTCGCCGTCGAAGGGCTGCACGGCCGCTTTCCGCCGCTCGTCGACCCGCAGACAGCGCGCGACTTCGTGTGGGTCGGCGACATCGTCGACGCCTACCTCCTCGCCGCCCGGGCAGTCCACGCCGAGCCCGGCGCCGTCTACAACGTCGGAACCGGCACGCAGACCACGGTTGGCGAGGCGGCCGAGATCGCCCGGAGCGTGCTCGGCGTCGAGTCGATGCCTCGTTGGGGAACCATGGCGGCGCGCTCGTGGGACACCGACTGCTGGGTCGCCGACAGCTCCAAGATCCGGCGAACGCTGAACTGGCGCCCGACACGCCGCTTCCGCGAGGGGTTCGAGGAGCTCGCCTCGTGGTTCCGCGCCAAGCCTGGACCTCCTGTCCTACTACGTCACCGCCAGGGCGTGATCGTCGCGCCTGGTGCGCATCCACCGCCGCCTGAACCTTGATCACGTTCGAACAGGGCGGTCGCCCCTGTCCCGTCTGCCGATCCACCGACGCGCGCGTCTTCGTCGAGGCGCGGTTCGACCAGTCCGAGCTCGACTCGATGTCGTTCTCGTCGCGGAGGTCCCGAGGGGCTCTACCACCGCCTCCTCGAGTGCGCGTCGTGCGAGCTCCTCTACGCGAGCCCCGTTCCCACCTTCGAGTCCCTGACCGACGCGTACCGGCAGGCGGACTACGCCAGCGGCGAGGAGGCCCGGTACGCCGCGGCAACCTACGCGAAGGTCGTCGAGACGATCGCTCCGCAGCTGCCCGATCTTCGCGGCGCGGTCGACATCGGCGCGGGCGACGGGGCGTTCCTGGAGCGCTTGCGCAACGCGGGGTTCGAGGAGACGGTCGGGTTCGAGCCCTCCGAGGCGCCGCTGGCAGCGGCGCCGGCGAGCGTCCGCGATTCGATCCGTCCCGAGCCCTTCAGCGCCGGTGTCCTCCCCGACGAGTCGTTCACGCTGATCAGCTGCATGCAGACGATCGAGCACGTGCTCGACCCTCTCGAGGTCTGCCGCGACGCCGCGCGTGCGCTCGCGCCCAGGGGAGCGATGCTGATCGCATGTCACGATCGGCGGGCCTTCACGGCACGCCTCCTCAAGCAACGCTCGCCGATCTTCGACATCGAGCACGTCCAGAAGCTCTTCTCGCCCCGGAGCATGAGCGCTGCGACCCAGCTGGCCGGTCGAGCGAATCGAGGCCGCCGTCGCGGAATCGCTATCCGCTGCGGTACTGGCTGCAGCTCGCGCCGCTTCCCGAACGCCTCGAGACGGTGCTCCAGCGGATGCTCATACGGCGGCGCGCGTTGTCGACAGGCCGGTCAGCCTCGGCGTCGAGCAATCTCGTGGCGGTGGGCTACAAGCCCGCCGCGTAGGCGTGCGGCGGGAGGGACGGTCACGCGATCCAGCGGATCCTGAACGCCCCGACACGCCGGTAGTGCGGGTAACGGTCACGCAGCTCCGCGACCGTCGCTCGATCGAGCCGGGTCGATACCGGCGGTCGTGCGTTGATGACGATCGCCGTCACGCCGTGGCTGCGGAGCGTGCGCAGCAGGTTTCGTCCTCGCGCGGAGTTCGACGGGTCGAGATAGTCGAACAGCGACCTCGTTGGGTTGCGAAGTCCCGTGAGCGCGTAGATCTCGGGGGTGTCCGGCAACCTGGCGTACACGTGTACTCGCCTCGTGCGTGGGTGCGGAGCAGCGCCATCGTCGCGAAGTACGCGGCCCGATGTGCCGGGCTGACATGTAATCCACGCTCGATCCCATCCAGGACAACGTTCTGCGAGTTGCCGCGTGGTCCTGTCCTGTCCCGTAGAGGGCGCCGTGGTCGACCACGAATCCGAACGCCACGATCGCCGCGAGCAGCATCCTCGACGGGAAGATCCGTGGATCGACCGATGCAGGGGCGTGTGCCGGAAGATCGCCAGCCAGGCGAGCACACCGAGCGGCGCGACGAAGCAGAAGTACGCGGGGGCACCGAACGGGAACTGCACGAGCCCGACGAAGGCGGACAGCACCAGCAGGAGGAAGAGCGGAGCAATTCCGCTCAGCCTGGACGCCGGGCTCGGCATGTCGGGTCAGCACCGCGACGCCCACGAGCACGCCGACCGGCAGAAGCGACGTCGTCGCGTGCCACATAATCGCCAGGTAGCCGCGAGCGTCGTGGTCGAGACGAGCAGCAACGCAGCCACGACGGCACGCGACGATGATCGGCGGCGCGGGCGCTTCGGGTTCTCCGTCCGACGGCGTACAGGACGCCGAGCGTGGGGGACGGCGAAGACGAGCGCAACCGTCTGGCGGTGCCGTAGTACCCCGTCTCGAGGCGCCCGCGCGGCGCGCGAACAGCCCGCGTAGAGGTTCCGACGGTTGCGCGTAAGAGATACGGGACGGCAAGGAGGACGAGCGGCAGGATCACCCCCGCGAGGACGCGCCGCCGCGCCGCACAGCGACGCGAGGCTTCCGCCGTCACGAAGCCCTCGCCATACCGCGAGGGCACAGACGCCCACGACGGGCAGCAGAGATTGACGGCCTCCGCGGCCCCGAGCTTCTCCGCGAGCACCGCCCCAACGAACAGAGCCGAGACCGCCGGCAGCAACGAAGACGAGCCTGGTCGCCAGGCGGCCGACCGAGCGTCCGCGCGCCTCCGAAGGCAGCCTGCATTTCTTGCGCGCGGTACACCAGGTAGACACCAACGGCCAGCACGTACCAGACGCCGGTGATCTTGCAGCAGATCGAGAGCCCTCCGGCGAGGCCTGCCGTGCAGCCCACGCACTACGACCGGTTCGTGGTGCTTCACGAGGAAGTAGGCACCGATCACCGCCAGGTAGAGGCGTACCAGGACGGCATCGCGGCGGGATACAGGGGGTGTCCCCAGGCGACGGCGAAGAGCGCCGCGAGCGTCGCCACCGCCGGGGAGGCGAACCGCCTCGCGATCAGGTAGAGACGCACGGCAGGTACGCGAGGAAGAGGAGGAACACGGAACTCGAGCCAGAAGAGGTTTCCTCCCGCGAGCCAGAGAATACGGCGGCGTTGAGAAACGACAGCCCTCCCGCGTAGAGCTCCGCAACTCACGGTGAGGCAACGCACCGAGGAGCACCCGCTGCGCGCTCTGCGCGAGCGCGCCGTCGTCCCACGGCACCCAACCATGGTTCAGCTGCGACGCGGCGAACATCGCGCCGACGACGAGGGCGACGATCGGAAGCGCCCGCGACGTCATGCCCTACAGCCGCCTGGAGCGAACCTGCACCGTCGGCCCGGCAGGGTTGTGCGCGGGCAACGGCTGTTCCCCGACCCGACCAAGGATGGCGGCTGTGCGCGCAGCTGAGTCGCCCATCCATGGGACGGCGACTGCTAGCCCATGGTCCAGAGCGGCGGCGCCGTCATGTCGCCAGCATCGCTGGTCGGTCGGGCGTACGGGTGCTCGAAGCGTTCCGTCCGACCGTCCGAAGCCTCATCATTCGTGATCCCAGCAACCCACGAGAGAGTCGTTGTACCCAGTCCCGCCCGAATGCCCTGCGACGCGGCAGCACGGTCGTCGCACTCGGCGTCCTCCCACTCGCGGCGATCGTGGGGATGCTCTGTGACCGGGATTCACAGCAACTCCCTGGCTGCCGACTTCCTCACCACGCAGCTCTACCCGGAGGCGAAGCTCCTGTTGCAGGGCGTCAACCCGTTCCCGATCCTGCTGGAACCCGCTCGCCGCGCCGAACTTCATCTGTGCCGCCGCTCGCCGGATACCTCGTTTCGCCGCTCACGCTCCTCTCTGCCGTGTGCAATGTGCTGATGGCGTTGCTCGGGCTCTGGCGAGCCTCTCGCTCTCGCTCTGGCTCGTCGGTGTTCGCGACTGGCGGGTTGACGGTGTGTTCTGCCTCTGGCCAGGTCGTCGGCGAGGTGCGCGTCGCCCACCTGACTCCGGTGCTGGCGCTCG